>NZ_JAUYTP010000026.1 GCF_030695125.1 Allobosea sp.
GCGACGGTCTTGGTGAAGCTCTTGGTCATGACGCTCATCCTCTGGCTGGGCGGCGATCCGTTCGCCGATGAATTGACCCTAGAGCCAGGCCCATCGGTGCGCTGTTCCCGCGGGAACAGGCCAGGACAGATCACGGTCCGACCGGCCATCCTGCCGCTGCCATGAAAAAACCCGCCGGCGCGAGCCGGCGGGCCTGATCGTCTGTCGGGGCGACGGTGTCAGATGTAGCTGACGTTCGCCGCTTCCGGGCCCTTCTTGCCGGCGCGGATCGAGAAGCGCACGCGCTGCCCGTCCATCGGCGGCTGCAGGCCGCTGCGGCTGAGCGAGGAGACGTGCAGGAACACGTCCGCGCCGCCCTGGTCGGGCGCGATGAAGCCGAAGCCGCGCTCCGTATTGAAGAACTTCACGGCGCCGTCGAAGGGGCCGTCCATCGGGGCGCTGTCGCGGTTGCCGAAGCCGCCGCGATCGCCGCGATCGGCATAACCACCACCACCGCCACCATAGCCACCGCGATCACCGCCACGGTCACCATAGCCGCCGCGGTCACCGCGATCGGCGTAGCCGCCACCACCGCCGTAACCGCCACCGCCGAAATCGTCACGTGGGGCGCGGGGTGCGCGGGGCGCCGACTGCGTCGCGGTCGAGGCGTCGATCTCGTGCACGGCCACGACCTGCAGGCCGCGGCGGCCTTCGCCGAGATCGCAGACGATGGTCGCGCCCGGCAGCAGGGACTGCTGGTCGAGCGGGCCGATCGCCGAGATATGCAAGAACACATCGCCCGAACCATCGGCGGGCGATGCGAAACCGAACCCCTTCTCGGGGTCGAACCATTTGACCTTGGCTTCGATATTCTCGTGCGTGACGAAAGGCTGGGCGGCGGAAGGCGGGCGACGATCGTACATGGAGCTTCGAGGATGAGTGACCGGGAGCGCACAATCTAGCGCAAGCAAAGCGCGCCGTCATCGGGGGATGACGGGTAAATTGTCAGCAGCGATGCGCCGCGCGCCCGGTCTCCCGTAGCGGCGCCGCCGATCTTTTGCCGGCGTTGCAGTCAGTCCGGCCGGTCGGCCCGGGCGAGCACCGCCTGCAGCAGCACATCGAGGCCAGGCTCGAGGTCCTCGCGCGTGCAGAGCTCGCCGTTGTTGTGGGTGATGCCGCCCTTGCAGGGGGTAAAAATCATCGTCGTCGGGGCATGGCGGGCGACAAAATAGGCATCGTGCCCGGCCTGACTGAGGATGTCCTTGTGCCGGTAGCCGCGCACGGTCGCGATACCCCGGACCTGCTCGATCAGGTCCTGCGCGAAGATCCGCCCGCCCCATTGCCAGACATCGAGGATCTCGACGCTGCAATCGGCCTTCGCCGCGGCCTCGAAGGCGGCCCGCCGCATCGCCTCGGCCATCACCGCCGAGGTCGTCGGATCGGGATGGCGGACATCGCCCACGGCCTGCGCCCAGTCGGAGAGGATGCCCGGCTTGTTGGGCCAGGCGACGAGGCGGGCGGCGGTCGCCTTGCCGCCCGTGCCGGCATGGACCCAGCCGAGATCGTCGACCGCGACGAGGAAGCGCGCGCCGGCGATCAGCGCGTTCCTGCGCCTCTCCATCGGCCAGGGGCCGGTATGGGCGGTCTCGCCCTTGAACTCGATCAGCATGCCGGTCGAGGGGAAGCCGCCGGTGACAATGCCGACCTGCATGCCCTCGCGGTCGAGGATCGGCCCCTGCTCGATATGCAGCTCGTAATAGGCGTCGAAGGCATGGGGCCTGTCCTGGACCTCACCGAGATAGCCGATGCGGGCGAGTTCCTCGCCCATCGTCCTGCCGTCCTCGTCGATGCGGCCGCGGGCCCAGTCGAGCGTGTAGGTTCCGGTGAAGGCGCCCGAGCCGACCATGGGCGGCGAGAAGCGGGCGCCTTCCTCATTGGTCCAGTTGACCACCTCGATCGGCCGGCGGGTGCGATGGCCGATCGTGTCGAGCGCGCGGCAGACCTCCAGCCCGCCGAGCACGCCGAGGATGCCGTCGAAGCGGCCGCCATTGAACTGGGTGTCGAGATGGCTGCCCATCACCACCGGCGGCAGGCTGTCGTCGCTGCCGGCGCGCCTGGCGAAGATGTTGCCGATGCCGTCGATGCGGACGCTTAGCCCGGCCTCCCGGCACCAGGCGACGAACTGGTCGCGGACCTCCTTGTCGGCATCGGACGCCGCCAGCCGCGACAGGCCGCCGGGCCGGCCGGGTCCGATCTCGCCCGAGCGCTCGATCGTCGCCCAGAAGCGGTCCATGTCGATATGGGCGGGTGTCGGCTGGTCCATGGCGCTCGTCTTCGGCTCTCGTCTGCGGGCGGCGCGGCGGCGCAGCCTCCTTCGGGCCAAGCGAGTATCGGGCCAAAGCGGACAGGGCGGCAAACGCAGAGTGGCGAAGGCGTCTTGCGCAGGAGGCATGACGCCCCGGGGGTCAACGGCCAGCCGGGTTCGGAACGGCGGCTCCCGGGCTCGCCTCAGCGCGCCGCGGTGCCGCCTTCCGCGGCCGGCGGCAGGGTCGCGCCGGCGCCCAGCGAGCGCTGCACCATGACGCTGTCGGACCATTTGCCATAGCGATAGGCAACGCCGGGCAGCAGGCCGACCCTCGCGAAGCCGAAGCGCTCGTGCAGCGACAGCGAAGCCGCGTTCTCGGCGTCGATATAGCCGATCATCTGCCGGTAGCCGGCCGCTGCGCTGGCATCGATCAGCGCCTGCATCAGCAGCCGCCCGATGCCGCGACCGAGATGGTCGTGGTGGACATAGACCGAGTGCTTGACGGTGAAGCGGTAGGCCGGCCGCTTCCGGAACAGCACGACATAGGCGTAGCCGACGACCTCGCCCTGCAGCGTCGCCACCAGATGCGGCAGCTTCCTGTTCTTGGGGTTCTTGCTGCTGAGCAGGTTCTTGCGCCGCTCCTTCAGGTCGTCGGGTTGCGGCGTGCCGGTGTCGGCGACGCCGTCCTCGACGCCCCGGCGGATATGGCGGCGGTAGATCGCCAGCATGGGCTCGACATCGGCCTCGCGCGACGCCCGGATCACGATGGGGTTGTGGGCGTCCATCCTGGCCTGCCTAGCCGCCGGCCGCTTCGCTGACGACATAGGTGTAGAGCCTGACCGCGCCCGCATGATCGGTCTCGCGATAGACGCCCTGGATCTCGACATCGAAGCCGGGGAAGGTGTTGAAGCTCGCCTCGAACATCCTGAGATAGTCGATCATCGGCTGGGCGCGCTCGCCCAGGCGCTCGCCCGGGACGATAGACGCGATGCCGGGGGGATAGACCACGAAGGGCGTCGTCGCGATGCGGCCGGCGATGGTGTCGATCGGCAGATAGTCGACGTCGTTGCGGGTCAGGCAACGGGCGGCTTCATGGGGCGACATTGCCATTTCGGGCAGGTGTTCCTGAAGGAACTGACGCGTCTGCAGGCCGCTGACATCCCAGTCGCGGAAGAAGCGGTGCATCTGCCCGCAGAGATCGCGCAGGCGCACGCCGTCATAGCGGGCCGGCCGGCGCCGGTAGAACTCGGGAATGACGTCCTCGAGCAGGGCGTTGTCATCATGCAGCTTCTTGAAGGCGACGAGCCCGCTGATCAGCGTCCCGGCCTTGCTGGCCTCGACGCCCGGCGTCAGCAGGAAGAGCAGCGAGTTGAGGTCGTTCTTCTCGGCGACGATGCGGTTCTCGCGCAGGAACTGGGCGACGACCGGCGCGGGGATGCCATGGTCCTCATAGGCGCCGGTCGTCCGGTCGAAGCCGGGGGTGAGCAGGGTGAGCTTGTTGGGGTCGGTCATGGCGAAGCCGGCTTCCATGCCGGCAAAGCCGTGCCAGCCGGCGCCGGGCGAAAGCTGCCAGAAGGCCGGGTCGCTGGCGAGTTGGTCGGTCGCGACCATTTCCCAGGCGACGTCATGCACGCCGCCCGGGCGCGCCGCATCGGGAATCGAGACCCGGTCGGGCACGAAGGGCTCGAAGAACCAGCGCCGCTCGGGCCTGGCCTCCTTCTCCTCGAACTCGCGGCGGACCGCCCGGATTTTCTTTCTGAGCTCGATGCCGAGCCGGATCGTGTCGTCCCAGAGCACCTCGCCGGACCGCCCCTTCATCATCTGCGCGCCGACATCGAGCGAGGCGAAGAGCGGGTAGAAGGGCGAGGTCGAGGCGTATTGCATGAAGCTCTCGTTGAAGCGGCGGTGCTCGACGCGCCGCTTCTGGCCCTTGATGTGCCGGTCCTTCATGTGGATCTGCGAGGCCTGGCTGAAGCTCGCCAGCTGCTTGTGGGTCGATTGCGTGGCGATGATGCCCGGCGAATCCGGGCCGAGATCCTTCAGCCCCATGGCAAAGCGCCCGGCATAGAGCGGGTGGAACTTCATGAAGCCAGCCCAGGCCTCGTCGAACAGGATGTAGTCGCAGAGATGCCCGATCTTCTCGAGGATCATCTGGGCGCTGTGGATCGTCCCGTCATAGGTGCATTGCTCGACGACCGCGACGCGGAAGGGGCGCGGCTTCTTCCAGGCCTCGGGGTCCTTGACCAGCGGGTTGGTGCGGATGCGCTCGCGCAGGGCATCCTCGTCGAAGGCGTCCCAGCGCATCGGGCCGATCAGCCCCCAGGCGTTGCGCACGGTGGGGATGTAGACCGGGGTGCCGCCGGAGATCAGCAGCGCGCCGTGATGGGCGGCCTTGTGGTTGTTGCGGTCGAACAGGACGAGGTCGCCATCGGTGACCAGCGCGGCCAGCGCGACCTTGTTGGAGGTCGAGGTGCCGTTGAGGACGAAATAGGTCTTCTCCGCCCCGAAGATCTGGGCGGCTTCCTTCTGGGCCTTGAGGGCGGGGCCCTCATGAGTCAGGAGATCGCCGAGGTCGAGCACGGAATTGTCGAGGTCGTCGCGGAAGACCGCCTCGCCGAGATGCTCCATGAAGACCCGGCCGATCGGGCTGCGGCTGTAGAAGACGCCGCCATTATGGCCGGGGCAGGTCCAGAGATGGTTGCCCTCCTCGGCATAATCGACGAGCGCGCCGAAGAACGGCGTCTTCAGCGTCTCGGCATATTGCTTGAGCCGGCTGATCAGGCTTTTGGCGATGAAGGGCGGTGTCTCCTCCGAGAGGAAGATGTAGCCGTCGATGAAGTCGAGCACCTCGACCGGAACATCCTCGAAGCGCTTGCGGCGGATCAGCAGGATGATCGGGAATTCGAGCCCGCGCCGGCGCATCAGGTTGATCAGCGCGGCGGTCTTGCCCTCCAGCCCCTTCTTGCCCCAGTCGACGACCATGCAGCCGATCGCCGCGTCGGTCTGCACCGCGATCTCGGCGTCCTCGAGCTTGCGCGCCTTGACGACCTCGAAGCCGGACCGCTCGATCTCGTCGACGATCTGGTGGAAGCGGATGCCCTCGAGGTCCTCGGCATCGAAGTTCGGCGTCGCGAACAGGAAGGTGAAGCGCCTGAAATAGTCCATCTCGGCTCCGTCGGTCTGAATCTCGGGATATCTACGGTTTTCATGACGCTGCGACGAACGATCGGCCGTTTGCCGGCCGACCGCAACAAGTCGCCGCATGCCGGCGTTGTCTGATGACGAAGCGCCATTCGAAACGTGGTCCGCAAACCGTCATGGCTTCGACGCCAACCCCGGTTATGCTGCACTGCACTGGGGGCAGAGATGTTTTCACTTCACGGTCAGAAGATCCTGGTCGTCGGCATCGCCAATGAGCACTCCATCGCCTGGGGTTGCGCCAAGGCATTCCGTCGGCAGGGCGCCGACCTCGCGGTCACCTGGCTCAACGCGAAAGCCGAGCCCTTTGTTCGGCCGCTCGCCGAAGCGCTCGATGCGCAGATCATGGCGCCGCTCGACGTCACCCAGCCGGGCGCGATGGCGGCGCTGTTCGAGGAGATCGGCCAGCGCTGGGGCCGCCTCGACACGCTGCTGCACTCGATCGCGTTCGCACCCAAGGCCGATCTGCAGGGCCGCGTGGTCGATTGCTCTTCGGAGGGCTTCGCCCAGGCGATGACGATCTCGGTCCATTCCTTCCTGCAGATGATGCGGCTCGCCGAGCCGCTGATGCCCGCCGGCGGCACCTGCCTGTCGGTGTCGTTCTTCGGCTCGTCGCAGGTCGTGCGGCACTACAACATGATGGGCCCGGTCAAGGCCGCGCTGGAAAGCGCCGTGCGCTATGCGGCGGCCGAACTCGGCGAACAGGGAATCCGCGTTCACGCGCTCTCGCCGGGGCCGCTGGCGACGCGCGCTGCCTCGGGCATCGACCATTTCGACGAGTTGCTCGACGCGGCCGCCAGCCGTGCGCCCACGCGCCACCTCGCCACGATCGAGGATGTCGGGGCCATGGCGGCGTTCCTCGCCTCCGCGGAGGCTCGCAACCTCACCGGTGGCATCCACGCCATCGATGGCGGCTTCTCGATCATCGCGTGAGGGAGCCCCGACTCATGGCCTGCGCCCGCGACCGGTTCGACGCCGTGACCACCGCTCGGGAAACCGCTAAGGCTGAGGCGGTCGCCCGGCGCCATCGTCATGGCCAGACCGCGACCAGACAGGACGCTTGAGATGCATCTGATCAACCGGACCTTCGCCGAGCTGCAGCCCGGCGAAACGGCGGAACTGCGCCGCGTCATCACCCCCGACGACCTCTATGTCTTCGCGGCGGCCTCGGGCAACTACAACCCGATGCATCTGCCGCAGACCGATGTCGATGGCGACGGGTTCGCCGAGAACATGGTTCCAGGCATGTTCGTCGCCTCGCAGATTTCGGCTGTTCTGGGCATGCTCCTGCCGGGCGCCGGCACGCTGTATCGCCGCCAGGTGCTCGATTTCCACGAACGCGCCCATGCCGGCGACGAGCTGCTATGCCGGGTCAGGGTGCTGGAAAAGCTGGCCGACGGCGTGGTGCGCATGGAGACGCAGGTCGTGCGCCCGCTGGATGGCGCGGTGATCGTCAGCGGCGAGGCGATCGTGATCGCGCCGCAGGTGAAGTTCGACCGCGACGGCGTCGAGGTGCCGGGCCTCGTCGTCCAGCGCCACCGGCATTTCGAGGCGCTGCTGGAGCGGGCACGCCCGCTGCCGGCGCTGCCGGTCGCGGTGGTGTGCCCGCATGACGAGAACTCGCTCGGCGGGGCGCTGCTGGCGGCGAAGGAAACCATCATCACGCCGATCCTGATCGGGCGCGCGGATAAGATCCGCGCGGCTGCGCTGGCGCTGGAGGCCGATCTGTCGGGGTTCGAGATCATCGACATCGCCGGCGACGTCGCAGCGGCGGCGATGGCCTGCCAGCTGGTGCATGAGGGGCGCGCCGGGGCGGTGATGAAGGGCCATCTCCACACCGACGATCTGTTGAAGCCGATGCTGGACAAGGTCACCGGCCTCAGGGTCGGGCGGCGCTTCACCCATGTCTTCGTCATGGACGTGCCCGGCCATCCCGAGCCGGTGATGGTGACCGACGCCGCGATCAACATCGCGCCCGACCTCGCCACCAAGGTGGACATCGTCCAGAACGCCATCGATCTCGCTCGTTCGCTCGGCATGGAGCCGCGCGCCGGCATTCTCTCGGCAGTCGAGACCGTCAATCCGGCGATCCAGTCCTCGATCGACGGCGCGCTGTTGTCGAAGATGGCCGAGCGCGGCCAGATCACCGGCGGGCAGGTCGACGGGCCGCTCGCCATGGACAATGCGATCGACCGCGGCGCCGCGCGCAGCAAGGGCCTGAGGGGCGGGGTCGCCGGACGGGCCAACATCCTGGTCGTGCCGGGCATCGACGCCGGCAACATGCTGGCCAAGCAGCTCTCCTTCGTCAGCCATGCCGAGGGCGCCGGCCTCATGCTGGGTGCGCGCGTTCCGGTGATCCTGAACTCGCGCTCCGACAGCGCCATGTCGCGCCTGGCCTCCTGCGCCGTGGCGGCGCTCCACCATGCCTGCAAGGGAGAGACGCCATGACGGCAGACGCCATGACGGTCGAGATCATCGCGGCTGAAACCGACAGGCCCGACGTCTGGCGCGATGCCGGCTTCCTGGCGCTGAACGCCGGCTCCTCCTCGCTGAAATTCGCGGTCTTTCCCGCGCAGGGCGAAACCGCGCTGATGACCGGGCTGGTCGACCGGATCGGCCCCGAGGGCACGCTGAAGATCAAGGACGGTGCGGGCCAGCCGATCGAGCCCGCCGAGGGCGCGCTGACCAGCCATGATGCCGCGCTGGCGACCGTGATCGCGACGCTCAAGCGCGAACTGCCTGATCTCAAGATCGCCGCCGTCGGCCACCGCGTCGTCCATGGCGGCATCCACTATACGGCCCCGGTCGTTGTGGACGAGGCGGTGCTGGAGACGCTTTCGACGCTGTCCTCCTTCGCTCCGCTGCACCAGCCGCACAACATCGCCGGAATCCGCGCCGCTATGGAGGCCTTTCCCGGCGTGGCACAGGTCGCCTGTTTCGACACCGCGTTCCATCGCGGCCAGCCCTTCGTCAACGACACCTTCGCCCTGCCGCATCGCTATTACGAGCAGGGCGTGCGCCGCTATGGCTTCCACGGGCTGAGCTACGAATACATCACCGGCGAGATGACGGAGATCGCGCCGCATCTGATGGCCGGCCGCGTCGTCGTCGCGCATCTGGGCAACGGCGCCTCGATGTGCGCGATCTATCGGGGGCGCTCGGTCGCCTCCTCGATGGGCTTCTCGGCGCTGGACGGGCTGCCGATGGGCACGCGCTGCGGCCAGCTCGATCCCGGCGTGATGCTCTACATGCTGGACCAGGAAAAGCTGAACACGGCGCAGATCCGGCAGATCCTCTACAATGAATCCGGACTGCTGGGCCTTTCGGGCGGGCTCTCCAACGACATGCGCACGCTGGAGGAGGCCGACACGCCTGAATCCCACCGCGCGATCGACTATTTCGTCTTCCGCATCCAGCGCGAGCTCGGCGCCATGGCCGCCGTGATGGGCGGCATCGACGCGCTCGTCTTCTGTGGCGGCATCGGCGAGAATTCGCGCGTCGTCAGGCGGCGCGTCTGCGAGCGGCTGGGCTGGATGGGAATCGAGATCGACCATGGCCGCAATGCCGAGAGTGCGACGGTGATCTCCTCGGAATTCGCCCGCACCACCGTGATGATCGTGCCGACCCGCGAGGATCTGGTGATCGCGCGCGCCGCACGCGCCATCGCCGGCGTGCCGGCGGCCGGTGCCGCCTGACCCGGCTGGCGACAGCTGCGATGGACAAAAGAAAAAGCCCTGCAAATCCGACGATTTGCAGGGCTTCGAATATGGTGGGCGCGACAGGGATCGAACCTGTGACCCCTACGATGTCAACGTATTCCTAAAGCGGTTTCGCGTCCCTGCGGAACGGCCCGAATCCCTGCAGGATCAATCGCTTGCGGTGACGTCCCGTGCATGGCCGTGCATGGCGATTCGAGACCAAACCGTAGGGTTACGGGACCATTTCGGGACCACCTCAAGCCGCCGCCGCCGCCGCTTTCTGGTACTCGACGTGATGGTGGCCGTAAGTCTCCAGAAGCATTTTCATCGACATGCCGAGGAACTCCGCGACCTCGGCAGGCGCCACGCCCGCCCGCAGGAGCAACGTCGCCCGCGAGTGCCGCAGTATGTGCGGCGTCGGCGTCCCTGGCCCACCCTCGGCCAAGCGGTCGGACCCGTCGATATCGCGCTTCCCCAGGTCGGCAAGCTTGGCCGCCGCTTCGAAGGCCTGCCCGATCCGTGCGATCGGCTGGCCCTGGTAGCGGACGATTCGGTTGGGGAGGGTGACGCCTTCCTTGGCGAGCTCGGCGGCGAGCTTGCGATCGGCCTCGCGCCATTCGACCAGGCGAGGCAGGAGGCGGTCGGGGATGCGGCATGCTGGCTGGCGCTTGCGCGTCTTCACCGCCTTCGCTCCGGAGCGGTGAATCGTCATCGCCCCGAAATCGATCCATCCACGGATGCCCTCCGGATCGCGCTCCCATCCCAGGCCAAGGATCGCCGCGCTGCGGGTTCCCGTCGCGAATCCGATCTCCAGAAAGCGCTCCAGGTGGGGCAACGGCTCGCCGCTGCGTTCCCAGGTGCGGACGCCGTCGACGCTGACGATTCGTTCGCCCTGGGCGATGCGTAGGATCGCTGCGTATTCCGAATCGGTCAGCCAGTCGGGGCTCGCATCGGCCTTCGCCGGGAGCGTCACCTGCGGTCGCGCCGTGAGAGTGAATTCCTTGTGCCACGCCCCGATCGCCGCCGAGAGGGTCTCAAGCTCCCTCCTGGCTGTCGCCGGCGACACGGGCTTCCCGGCCTTCGCACCCTTGGGCACGAATACCTCGGCCGTGCGCTTATCGACGTAGGCCCGGCACGTCACGCCCCGGACCTGCGCCAGGTTCTTGCCGCCCCAATGTCGCATCAGATGCGCCATATGGTAGCCCGCCAGGTTTTGGTTCGGCGTCCCGATCTGCCGCTGACCATAGAAGACAAGGCAGCGCTCGATGCTGACGAGCCGGGGATCGCTCGTGGTCGGATCGTCATCCGGTGGCGCGGCGAAATCGAGTTCGCGCTGGATGCGCTCCCGCTCTAAGAGGTACGCACCAAGGGCCGCTTGAGCCGCTCGATCATCGCCAGCGCGGACGTCGAGTCGGCGCTTGACGGGCTTGCCGGTCGCCGGGTCGGTGTCGCGGATGATGTATTTCCCGCGCTTCTCGTCGACGTCGAGGCGGGGCGGCTTGATTGGACGCGGCAACGGTCTCTCCACTCTACTAGCTGACGGCGCGTGACGAGGATTCGATGACCGTGCCGCTCGGGCCGCAGGTCACCGCGCCGGATCGCGCCGCGCAGGTCCGCGACGCTGAAAGCGGGGAAACCGAGCGGTCCTGCGACCTCGGGCGACCAGATTGCGGTCTCCAGCGTGAGGGGGGAGTCCTCGCCGGCGACTGCTGCGAGATCCTGCTGCCCCTCGGACAGGTCAATCCGACCCAGGTCGAAAACGTGTTTTGAATCCATGCCTTGGAGAGTCGCGCACCGTAGTGCTGCAGTCAATAGTGATTTCCATACGATGCAAAACGAAGATTCAATAGAATTGCGCGATTTCAATTAGGTAATCGTCAAAACCTCTATGGGATGTTGCTCAAATCAGAGTTTCGAGGGCACGCGTTTTCATGAGTCTCACGAGTCCAGCTATCAACGCGAATATGGGGGATCGACGCTTCGACGCGTTCGATGCCGCCCATATTTTCGGGCTGCACTGCGCTGAGACCAGCCGCGTGACGACGACCGATTGCAGGGTATTCGCAAGCTGCACGGCGACGTCGATGGACTGCACGAACCCGGCTGACGGCAGGCGAATAGCCGGCTGAAGCTGGGGCCTGGAAGGCTTCCAGGTCACACGTGTGTCCATTTCTTCTCGGAGTTACGCCTCAGATGAACCTCATCGATATTACCGCTGCGACTGCCCGTGCCTTCGAGACCCGCAAGGTCTCGTTGGATTTCGATCCCTCAATCTATCAGAAGGCGAACGCACTCGCCGGGTCGGCGCTCGCTGATCCACGTGGTGTGGACGCGCACTTGCGCGACACGTTCCACGCTCACGATATCGTCTTCGCCATTTATCCGCATCCCGATCACGCCGGTGCCTTCACATCGGAGGTGATCCATGGCGCCGGCAAGATGGCCCGCGTCAACCAGGGCCAGGAGCTCGATCTCCGGTTGACGGCCTGGCACTGCCCCTCGGCCGCGGATGCCAAGCGCATGCGCGCGATGTTTTCGAGGGACTCGCACTACGATCGCGAAAGGCTTCGTCAAAGCGAGAAGCCGGGCCTCCGGGTCTCGATCTCGAAGTCGCCGAATCGCGTGCCCGTCCCGAAGGCGCTGCGCGACCTCGCTCCGGAAGCAAACGCGAACCTTGAGCGGTTGCTAAAGTGCGAGGCGGGTGGAGGCGACAAGGTCCAATGGTACCGGGATCTTTTCGCCGCGCACGATCGGGTCATCCTGATGTTCCGCGACTCCGACGAACCCTGTGAACTCGGGTACCTCGTCGCGAAGGACCGGACGGTGGGGACCAGCGGGGTCGATCCGGTTACCGGTCAGTCCTGGCGGACCACGTCGATGATCGTCGCCGACAAGGAGCAGGCGTTCCTGCTCCGCGGTAAGATGGGTGATCAGGTCGCCTCGGCAGGTGTCCTGTGATGCGGCCCCTCATCCACAACGCCGCGATCACCGACGCGATCTACGACCTGGCCGTCCGGGTGTTCAAGGAGCTCGCGAAGGACATCCCGGTCGAGGCGGACGCGCGGGCGAATCTCGACCGCCTGCGCGCCGCCCTGGATTCCGTCCCTCATGCAGATGCACGCGCGACCTATGAGCAGTGCATGCGCAAGATGTTCGACGAAAGCGACGTCGTCGTGCTGATGCATCTCGACGAATCGGGGAAACTGCGGCCGATGATCGCCAAGGGGGCCCTGCGCTTGTGCGCGACGCGGGGTAACCCCGGCCGTCAAAAGATGATGCTGGCGTGCCTGAATTTCGACAGCGAAGCGTGGTGCGAGACGATGGCTCACGACTTCGGCGACCTGGGTTGCCAGGTCGTGCAAGTGAGCGACGTCGCGGCCTAGGCGGCCCTCTTGAACGGCGCGGGCGGGGTCTCTCCCCGCCTGCGCCAGCCTTCCTCCGTCATGCGACCGTGCTTGCCTGGACGAGGCTTCGTGATCCAGCCGTCCTCGATCGCATGGATGTTGCCCCACGCGCCGACTCCGGGATCATCCCCATCGATCACCGGGACCAGTACGGTGCGGCACACGCGCAGGCCATCGCCGGCGAGCATCTTTGCGCTGCGATCGAACGGCTCGGGGATGCCCATAATCCCGAGCGCGCGCCGCGCCTCTTTCGTCGAAAGCTCTCCGGTGTGGAGACCGAATCCGATCGCGCGTAGCGTGTATTTCGGTATCGTGTGCTCCTGGGTCGACAACAGCCGGGCGATCCCCTTGTCGGTCGCCAGATCCACGGCGTGATGCCACTGGCCATATCGAGCCGGCCCAGACCGCCACTGCGGCTCGATCCCCGTGACCTTGGCGATCCTGCGCACGAGTGGGATCGATTCCATGGCCGGGGTCGACAGATCGAGCATCCACTGCGCGCTGCGCTCGTCTCGATAGAGTCTGACCGGGAAAGAGAACGACCGCGGCGTATAAGGAACGGAAAGGTCCTGGACCGTCCCGTGCAGCGGATCGTAGTTGCCGAGCGCGTTGAATATGCCAGCGTCTCGGCAAGCCTGGACCGGATCGCTGGCGACCTCGGGGATAGTGAAGTCGAAGGCGATCTGCGCCGGATGAGATTTCCTGGCCATCGCGATCACGCGGCCTGCTGGCGCTGCGTTGGGCTCCGATTTTCAGCCCGCCGCTTCGACCAGCCGACGGCGCAAGCGGCGCGAATCTTGCCCTTGTCGAGCCGCGGGATCGCCAGCCCCCGCCTCTTAAAAACTTTCCGGATCGTCGCCTCGGCGATCCCTAGTTCCCTCGACGCGAGCCAAACGGAGGACACCCGCTGCGTCGTCTCGACGATGTGGTCCGCGTCGTCTCTCTCGGCCTTCGCGGAGGGCTTGGCAGCCTTAGCGCGCGCGTCGGCCAGGATTTTCGTGAGCGAATCGACGCTCTGGCTGTACGGGTAATAAGTCGCCTGCACTTCCTCGACGGACCCCATCGATTCGACCTGCTGGATGAGGCGTTGCGGGTTAACGTCGGCGTACCAGGTGTTGTTGCTGTCACGCATGGGAGTGTGCTCCTGGGATGCGGTGAATTCGGCAGATGCGGGTGATCCGATGCACAGGGACTCCGCGTTTTCGGGCGATGGCCGCCAGCCCCAGGCCCTCGGCCATGTCCGCGATGACGTCGTTCACGGTGACCTCGGGCAGCCGGATGCCGGCGGCGGCGTCCACGCTGATAGCCATCTCGGCGGCCGCCTTTTGGATCCGGATCGCCCGTTTCCGGGCTTTGAGGTCCAGCCCAAGGCGATCCCACGCGATCCGGACCGTAGGCGCCCCGCATCCAAGCTCGCGACCGGTCGCCTCGGCTGACAAACCGCGGGCGAAGGCGTCCCGCAGCGCGGCCTCGGAAGGACGCTTCCTCGCGCTCGGCGGCTTGCGGTCCAGGCGATCGAACGCCGCCATGATCCGCTCGCGGCTGACGCCGAGCTCCGCGATGGCCGTCTCGACGTTCCCGATTTCCTCGGTGACCCGGACGATCTTGGCGTCCAGCGTCTGCATGTCGGACAGCGCGGCGCCTGTGGCGGCGCGGGCGGCCCTGCCCTGGACGATGCGGCGGCCCTTTTGAATCAGGCGACCGATCCGGGCCTCCTTCATCCAGCTCCAGCGTTCGACGCAGGCGTCGTAGCCGTGGGACTCGGCAAGCTGGTAAGCGAAGACCGGGTCCGGGATGACGTTCACGTCGTCGTCGATCGAATAGGTCTCGTGCTTGACCCAGGGCATTACGACCTCCAGGACCGCACGATCGAGATGGCCGTCGGGGCGTCGCAGCCGGCGGCGGAGACGATCCGGGCGGCCAGGATCATCAGGTCCAGGTCCTCGACCTCGGGCAGGGGAGCGGGGGCGGGGCGCTGCGCGACGGTCGGGGCGACCGGGGCCGGGGCCGGGGTGGCCTCGACGTGAGCGGGGGCGACCACGGGAGCGGGCTGCGTCACCACGGGTCGGGACTTGGACAGCCCGAGCCGCTTGAGGTGGTAGTCCATCCCCTTGACGCCGTACTGGCGGCACATCTCCGACGGCGTCATGCCGGCGGCATGGTCGGCGCGGATGACGCCGTCGGCGGGGACCTTGCGCTCCATGCCCCACGTGCCCTTGCTGGGGTCGGAGGTCACGGTGGCGGGCTTGGCGGCGGCGACGGACGGGAGCGCGTGGCCCCGGATGCTGATGGGCATGCTCACGACGTTCGATCCTTCTTGGCCGATGTAGGGAATGAGGGTGCGGGTTTGCGCGGGAAACGCAGCGTTGCGCTCGCGGCGGGTGGCTTTCCCCCGGGCGGCGCGGACGGCGTAGTCGGTCTTCGGATATTCCAGCCCGCGTTCGCGAAAGAGGGTGCGGACCAGGGAATCGCTCACGCCGAACGGGACGCCGATGCCGTGGACTTTTCCGGCGGCGGTAGCCGCGGCGATGATGGCGTCTTCCTGCTCGGGGTTCGTCTTGCGCCGAGGCCCGGCCTTGCGTTCGCCAGTCACGCCCCGAGTCATCTCGTGACCCTGCTGCGCGATCTTTTGGACGGCTTTCGGGGTGAGCCAGAACCAGCGCGCGGCTGCCGCTTCGGCCCCGTAATCGCGGCTGATCTCGTAGACCTTGATCGGATTCGGCTTCTCGTAAGCCAAATCCGTGTTGTTCTCCGATCCGCGAGCCCGGCCCATCACGCGACCTCCGCGATGGCCGGGACCGGCTTCTTCAGCCCCAGGGCGGCAAGGATTTTCTCCCCGCCGGCGCGGCGACCCTTGACGACGTCGTTGACGTACTGCTTCGAGAGCCCGTTGGCCGCCGCCCATGCCGCCTGGGTGCCGGGTCCGTAGGCCGCGATCGCCCGGTTGAGGCGGTCGCGGACTTCGATGGCGGTGATCTGCCGAGCGGCCATCACGACCTCCCGAACAGGCGCTTGATCGCGCGCCACACGCGGACACCCAGCGGCTGGAGCGGCTCGTCGGCGGGCGGCGAGATGAGGCGGCTGCCTTCGCGATTGAGCTCGAACAGCTCGTCGGTCGGCAGGAACGGCCAGCGCGTGCGGGCGGCTTCCATGCCGTGGTGCGCCACGGTTTCGGCGACGTAGGCCGCCGACGGCTTCACAAAGACCTCGACGGAGGAGGGCTTGGGCAGCAGGTCGTCGTCGGCCTTCAGCCGGGCCATCTCGTCGGCGATGATCTTGCGGCCCTCGGCGAGAAGGGATTCCAGGGTCGCCGGCGACACGTACCCCCAACGTTCGACGGCCTCGTCACGCCCGAAGTTGTTGACTACGCGGGCGACGGCCAGCGGCTCGGGCAGCGGAACGAAGGGCCGCGCAAGCTCGGTCGCCACGGCGGTCGCGGCGATCTCCGGGACGGAGGGCGGCGTTTGGGTGAGCTTGCGGCGGCGCTCGGCGGCGTAAAGCGTCCGACCGTCGATCGCCTTGACGCCGACGCGGTGGAGAGCGGCCGTGATGACGGCTCTCGTGGAACCGAGGATCTCGGCGATCTGGGATGGCGTGTGCGTCGGTGCGAGCTTGATCGCCTGCGCAACGAGCGTGCCGGGCTTCTTGGTGCGGGTCGGGACGCGAGCCTTGACGCCGGCGCGCGAGATGATGTCGGTGATACGATCCTTCGTGATGCCGTGGCGCTCGGCCATCTGGGCGCGGGTGAGCCCCGCCTTGGCGTCGGCGACGATCGCCTCGTCGCGGATCTCGATCTTCGAAATCCTCGACAGGTGCGGTGCGTCGCGGCGAACGATCTGCGCCACGCGGCTATCGTCGATGCCGTGCCGAGCCGCGACCTCTTTGTGCATTGCGCCGGCGGCAACCTCGAAGAGGATCTTGCGGTCACGCTCGGCGCGCAGATCCTTGGCGCTGACGCGCGGCTCGACGGGCTTCTTAACGGGCTTGGGAACGGCGACGCCCGCGAGGCGGCGCACGGTCTGCACGTAATCGATCGTGACACCGTGCTTCGCGGCGATCTGCTTCGTCGTCATCGTCGCCGCATCCGCGACGATCGCCTGCCGGAGCGTCTCGCCACGCGGCCGCGCCGCGTAGTTCGGGGCGACCCGCTTCACGATCTGACGCACGCGCTCGGGGCTGACGCCGTGCTTGGCGGCGACGTCGATAAGCCGGTCGCCGGCGAGGGCCTCGGCGGCAATCGCGGCGTTGCGCTCGACCTTCTCTGTCGGGGCGGGCGCGGTGGCGGCTGCCTTCAGCGCATTGCGCAGGATCTTGCTGACGCGCGGGCGGCTGATGCCGTGCTTCGCGGCCACGGCGGCCTGCTTCATGCCGGAGCGGACGTCTGCGACGACGGCGGCGTTGCGCTCCGGCTTCTCGGGAACACCCCCCAGGCGGCGGGCGGCGGTTGCGGTGGACTTCTTGACGGCGGCGAGGCCGGACTTCTTGGCGATGGTGGCCATGGCGGGTGTCTTTCGATGAATCCGCAACGGCGCGGACACCGAAATGATTCGCTCGCCGTGGGCGCGTTGCAAGGTCAGTTGAGAGTTGACGCCGGGACGAAAGCCTCAAACGCGATGCAGCTATAGCGTTTGACCCTCCAACTTTATTTTCGGGAAGTTTAGAGCGAGGGCCTATTTTGGAAGCTAAGGGGTCTTAGGTTCCCAAATCTGTGCCTTTTGGCGCGAATCGGTCTTCCGTGCTAAGTATGCTCTTGAGCGTATCTGGAGGCGACGACCGTGTTGTTCGACATCGAGACCTGGACCCTCAAAGGTCAGTACGGCCGTCGGCTGCTGTTGAAAGCGGAGTCGACGCCCGTGATGGAAGCCGCGCTGCGGCTGCGGATGAACGATCTGGCGCGCATCGGGATCGGGCGCGACTTCGGTAACAGGGTGGAATGCTGGGTCGAGCCGACCCGCGACGACGCCGCCTACCGCGCCGTCGCCGAGGAAGCCGACGCCGCCGCGCGCGCCAAGGTCGCCCAGGACGAGTTGACACGCGAGACGGCGATGCGGCTGCACCGCGAGCGCGCCGACGCCGTATTGGTCGAGATCGAGAGGCTGCGCGTCGAGCGGATCGCCGGGACGCTCGCGGACCTGCGGACGCTTCTCGTGGAGGCGCCCTGGCTGCTGACCGGCAAGATCGCCGGCGAGGCCGTCGAGCTCGCTGCCCTGGAAGACATGGACGGTGACACGTGGCGGCGGGCGCGCAAGATCGTCGACGCGGCCAAGGCGACCCGAGCGCGCGCGGAGACGACGCTACGGGCAGAGGCCCATGCGGACGCCATGCAGCGGTGCGCCGACGGGGCGCTGCGCGATGCGGTCCTGGAGGGGTGCCGTTACCTCTCCGCTGACGACGCGGACCTGGCGTCGGAATCCAACGGGATCGGCTGGAGCCGCTCGACGACCGTGCTCGGGCACGTGCTCGCCGGAAAGCGGACTCTAACGGAACGCGAGGCCGCGCACGGGCTGGGACTGCTCAAGACGCATCGCCGGCAGCTACCGCGCGACCTCCGGATCCAAATCGGAATCTAGGCGGCCTCTGCGGCGGCGGCCTTGGCTCGCCTCGTCGCCAGCACGGCGTCCAGTTTTGGAGCGGGGGCGCCGGGAACGGGAATGATGTCCGGGACGTCGATCCCGAGCGATCTCGCGATGTGGATGTACTTCTTGGGCGACCAGTTGTTCGTGAATTCCCGGAGCCGGTACATGTGCGACCGGTCGAAATAGTAGCCCGTGATCCGGAACAGCTCGTCGTAGGTGAGCTTGTGCACGGTGATCACGCGCAGGATCTCGCCGTGGAGGCGGGCCTTCATGGTTTCGATGCGGTCGTCGGGTGTTTTCATGGAATCGTATACTAGTGAACGATTCGGCATTCCCGCTACAAACTCAACGGCTTGCAGCGAGAAATGTCATGGAATGGAGGCCGCGAGCAGGCGGTCCTTGAGGTCCTGGATCTCCGCGCGGAGCTCGGCATTGATTACGGCCTGCGTCTTCCCCTCGGTGAGGTCGTTGACGATCGATGCGGGAATGGTCTCGTAGCCGATGACGTACCAGGGGAAGGTCCCCGGCGCGGGCCCGCCGATCGCCACGTCCAGGAAGGTTTTGTAGAACGTCGCGGTCGAGCCCGACAGGGTATAGACGGCGCTGAAAGCGGGGTAGGCCGATGCCCCGTTGTAGAGTCCCCGGGAGACCTCGCGGTCGGTGCCCGCGCGCGCGATCATGACAGCCCGGCCAGCGGCGACGTCGGTGGCGACCAAGGTGGCCGCGACGTGCGCGGTCAGCACGAGGTACGTCGAGCCGTCCTGGATGTAGGTATCCCGGACCGCGTAGGCCGTGCCGGCGACCCGGGCGACCGGGGGGCGCCACATGGGCGCGGCGGCATCCACGGCCCAGAACCGGCCGTCCGTCAGCGTGATGACGACCTGGCCGCCGGAGTTCGTCGCGATCGACGCGATGAGGCTGTTGCCGTCGGCGTCGACGAGTGACTGGATGCGCTCCTCCAGCTCGCCGAAATTGGCGTCGATCTGGACGCCGGTGAGGCGTGGGTCGCCGGGCGACCAACGGGTGAGTGGGGCTACCATGTCAGTAAATCCTCGTCTTCAGGCCGCTGCCGAGCGGCGTGTCATAGATTTCGTGCCCGTCGTAAAAAGTGGTCGCGAGGATCTCCATGTATCCCGTGACGCTCCTCGCCTGCTCCGTCTTGGTCCGCGTGTTGTCGAGCGCCAGCGGCGGCACGGGATCGCTCCAGTAGGTCCGGAAAATCTGCGGCGACGTCACGCTGCCGGCTTGCTGCGTGTTCGTGACCGCAGTGATCGGGTCGGCGAAGGCGACGCCTGCGTTCTGCGGGCCCTTCTCGCCGTCGGCGTCGCGGTCGTCGAGGAGCTTGGTGAGTTCGCTGCCGCTCATAGCGTCATCCCCCGTGGTGTCCTGGTCATCACGCCGGCGGCGCGCATCTTGCGGATGATCGTGCCGTCTCTATTCAGGGACCGCATCGTCACGTTGACGGACGTCGGCGGCAGGTCAGCGCTCGACAGTGCGGTAATCCGCCTGCCCGCCGCGGCGAGTGCGTCCACGCGATCCTGGTGCGCGGCCGCGCTGCCCTGGACGCTGATCTGGAGGACCGAATAGCTTGACTGCCCCAGCTTGGACGTGTCGATCGGCATGACGAGGGGATCGGCGTCCAACGTCCATTCGATGTCGTCGCCGGCGGTGTAGAAATCGGTCTCGTCGGTGTCGGTGTAGTCCCCGTTGAAATAATCGGTCGCCCCGAATTCATTGATGCTCGCCTCGCGCGCGACCGCGTCGCCGCCCTGGCCCTTGCCGATCTGGAGGCTGATCTGGACGGTGTCGCCGCGCGCGGACAGGCGCTCCGTGATCGAGGTGACGCGACCGCTAGCGGGCTTCATCGGCTCGTCGAATCGGCCCGGGAGGAGCATCTCGCACGTGTCGCCGAGCGCCCATGCGGGGAAGTGCGCGCGATCCACGGTGACGGTGATGTCCTCGTACAGGAGCTTGAAAACCTCCTTGCGCATCAGCCGGAATGCCGCCGCGATCGAGGCCTTGCCGCGCCGGGTGTCGAAGACGGAATGGACGGGCGACGGGAACGCCGGGCGGCGATTCGTCGGCTGCCAGCGCGGGTCGACGACTACGCTCGCGGACGTCGGCGACACGATCGAGACCGACCACGAGACGCCCTGCAGTCCGTCGACCGTCGAGACGTATTCGCGGCCCTGCAACAGCATCTTGTCGCCGGTGTCGTAGATGCGCTCGGCGTCGTAGGGCGCCGGCGGCTCCTCGGCCTCGGCGTCCTCGTCCTGGTCCTCGGTGAGGAAGAGCGGCGTCGTATAGATCTGCGAGAGCGAGCGATCCGAGAGCTCAAGCTCGTCGACGAGACCCGTGACCTCTTGCGTCGGCACGTCGAGCGTGAGGTGCACGACCTCGCGCCGGTTCTGCGCGTACGTCCAGCGCGCCACCCACGACATGAAGAAATACTGGTAGCGGAAGAACTCGACGGTATAGCGGTGGCGGCCCCAGCCGATGCCGCTGTAGGTCCGGTCCCAGGTGTTGGTCCCGGCGTTGAAGGTCTCGAAGACGAGCCGACGGCTCATGTCGTAGGCCAGCGGGCCGAAGGGCCTGGTGACGCTGTTGACGACCTGGACGACAGGCACGTCGAGCTGCCAGCCCTGCGAGAGACCGGGCCGCTGCTGGAGGAAATAGTTGTACCCCGTCATGCTCGTCACGGGCATGAAAATGGCGGGCGCGATGTTGCAGATCCCGGTCAGATTCGTGCTGAAATTGCAGACGAGCTTCATCTTGACGCGGCGCGGGCAGCCCTTCGTCGGGGACCGGGACAGCGTCTTCGGATCGTAGCGCTCGCCGATGCTGCGGGTCGCGCCCATGGGCACGGTGTAGTCGTGCAGCGACCAGGCGTGCGTGACGGGGTCGCAGTGCCAGTCGAGCGTGCGCCCGACCTCGACCTGGTCGCGTTCGGTCTCAAGGCGGCCCATCAGCCAATCCTGATCGGGCACGTAAAGCGCGGTCTCGTCGCCCTCCAGCGCGCCGCCTTGGTTATACTCGTTCTCCGGCGGGAGGTTGGCGGCGTTGAAGGCCCGGGCGGCCTCGTTCTTGGCCAGCCGGATTTCCTCGACCGTGCCGTAGCATTCCAGGGTGATCGTGACGCCGTTCTTCCCCAGGGTGTCCGGAAGCGAGCGCAGCCATCCGCGCGCAAGCACCGTGGCGGTCGCCATGGTCCCGTCGTCGGATTCCACGACGGCAGCCGCACGCCTGGCGCCGGGGGCGTAGGCGGCCCAGCCGGGGTTCGTCAGTTCGACCTCGACGTACGGGTCCGCGTTGACCTGCCGGAGAATCGTGACGGCCTCGACCTCGTCGCGGATGGTGAGGTCCGCGTCGGTGATAGCGTCCATGGCGTGGTCGAGCCACACGAGGTGGCGATAGAGCTTGCTCATGGTGCCCAGCCATCCGGCTCGGTCGTGTCGACCAGGGTGATGCCCCAGGACTGCCGACCCTCGATCTCGACGACCTTCTTTCCGGCCTTCCGCTCGACGCGCATGGGCCGGATCGGCATGAATTGGCCGGCGACGGTGTACGGCAGGGCCGCCGCGATCGAGACGGTGCGACCCGCGACGGCGATGGGGATGCGGTCGTTCGTCGTGCCGGCGAAGGCCAGGACCTGGAAGCCGTGCGGCTTGCGGGAATCCGGACGCAGGAGCGGCACGGGGAGGAATGGAAGGACCGTCGAGGTCTGCCCGGCCTCGATCGTGAAGGCTTCCTTCTCGGTCGAGTAGAGCGGGACGACGTCGCCGAGCTTCAACTTGCGCAGGTGGGGTCCCCAGCGATGGTCGACGGAGATCTCGATGCGCTCGATGTCGGTGTCGCGCTCGCCCAGAGGGCCGCGCATCTCCGGAATGGAATTCCAGGTGACGTACGACTCCGCCTCCAGGAGAAGCTCGTGGTTCTGGTTGACGCCGAGGTGCGCCCCGCATGGGATCACCAGGCCGCCGATACGCAGGGCGGTGTGCCAAGGGGTGCTCATCAATAGCCCCTCTGCCGCTGCATGCGGATGCGCTGGATCTCGGCGGGCGTGAGCGCGGCGTTGACCTCGATGACCTTCTCGCCGCCGAAATACATCGGGATCACGGTCGGGACGGTGCCGGCGCCGATGGTCGGGTTCGGCATCTGGGGCCCGACGTTCGCCGCGTTCTTGTCCGCGTAGAACTTCGTCACCATCGCCTGGCGCTCATCGATGGCGGCCTGGCGGGCCGCCATGGCGGCTTCCTGGCTGTCGTAGTAGCCGCCGTTATACTTGTACGTCCCGCCGTAGACGGCCTCGACCTCGGGCTGGTCGTAGGAAAACCGGCGCGGGTCGTTGAGGCCGCCCATGGGCAGGCCGGTCGCGCTGGCGAGCTTGGCCTGGTCGGCGACGTACTGCCGATTGAAGGCGTACTGCGCGGTCACGTCGTCGAGCTTGAACGCCTTCTCGGCCTCGCCCAGGTCGCTCTTGATCTTTCCGAGGGCCTCGCCGAGGGCCGCCAGCTGGCCGGTCGGGTTGTCGGTGCCCTTGAAGAGCGAATAGGCGCCGTACGCGACGCCGCCGATGCCCAGCAGCAACCCAAGGGGACCGCCGAGGAGACCGGCGATCCGAGCGAAAACGCCGGCCAGGCCGCCCCATTTCGTGGTTGCGGCAGCCGCTGCGGCGCCGGCGGTGGTGGCCGCAGTGCCGATTCCGGTGACCGCGCCGGCCAGGCCGGCCGTCGCAGCCGCGCCGGCGCCGATCCCGAGGGCTCCGACGACGAGCTTGATCGGCGACAAGAGGCCCTTCAACAGGACGCCGAGGCCGCTCAAGAGGAACGTCAGCACGCGGGCCACGCCGGAAAACGTCAGGATCGCGCCAAAGAAGACGACAGATTCGAAATTCAGGCCCAAGTAGTCGCGGAACAGGTCAAAGACGACGTTGTAGAGCTTGGAAAACCATTCCCAGCCCTCTTTCGCGGCATTGGCGAGGAAGTAGAATCCATCGCCCGCCGACTTCAGGAACGCGTAGTTGAACACCTCGCTCTTGAGGGCATTCCTGTCGCCGAAATTGGCGAAAATCTTGGAGAAGTCGTCCCAAATCTTGCCGATCGTGGTGGTGAAATCGAGTACGACGGCCTTCGCGGCGTCGAAATCGGCCTTCAAGCCCTGGACGAAGACGCCGAGCGCGGTCGTCGCCCCGCCGGTCGTCAGCGCGGCCAGGAGGTCGTTCCACTGCAGCTTCACGTCCGCGACGACGGCCTGGATTCCGGCCTTGATGGCGAAGATCCACGGGAATTCGGCGCTGCCGAGGTTGTATTCCTCGCCGTAGAGGGCGGCCTTTAGCTCGAAGGCGAACCGCTTGACGTACGTGATCGCGCCCGTGATGCCTTCGCGGATGCCGATGAGCCACGGGAACTCGACGACCTTGGCGTCGTCGCCGGCGATCGTCGCCTGGGCCTCCTTGACGAAGCGAACGGCAGCCATGACGCCGTCGCGCAGGCTCATGTAGCCGCGCAGCATGCTGGCGACCCAGGGGTTCTCCGCGGTCGCGGCGCCGTATTCCGCGCCGAAGAAGAGCGCACGGACGATGTCCCGGGTGACGCTGTAGAACCGGAAAAATGCCTGCTGGAAATACGTCGCGATCAGCACGCGGTTGCGACCGATGTCGTTCGCGAGCGCAGTCAGCAGGTTGCTGACGTCGGGCCCGACGGCGTTCGCGATCTCCAGTGAGACGCCCTTCCATGCCGAGCCCAAATCCTTCACGGCATTCCGGTACTGGAGGGCGATCTGGTAGTCTCTCGGCGTGATGAAGCTGCCGAGCTCTTCCTGGCGCGCGCGAGTCTTCGACAGCAACTCGCCGTACGCGCCGATCTGGTCGAACAAGGGCAAGAGCTTGCCGCTGTCGTCCTCGCCGAACGCCTTGCTCAAGAAATCGATGCGGCTGGTCTGGTCGAGACGCTTGGACTTCTCGATCACGTCGAGCAACAGCGCGCCGGTTTGCTTGGCCTTGCCGTTGGCGTCCGTGACCTCGACGCCCATCTCGCGGAAATACTTGCCCAGGTCGCCATTCGGGTCGTTGACGGCGGCCTTCACCTGGCCCTGGAACTGGATGAGCGAGCCCCTCAAGTCGCCGACATCGATGCCGAATTTCGAGGCCGCGTCGGATAGGACGCTGAAGTCCTCCGGCGTGAGGCCGGTCGCGCGCGAGAAGTTCACGGTCTCCAGGGTCTCGTCGCTTGCCTTGCCGGTCGCCTTTTTCGCAAGGCCAAAGGTGCCGGCTCCCAAGGCGACGCCTGCCGCGCCGGCGCGGACGCCGATGCGGGCGACGGAGCTCGCGACGCGCTGCGCCTGGCTGGCCAAGGCGGTGAGGGTGCCCAAAGCGGTGGTGCCAAGGGACGCGGTGATCTGCGCGGTCGTGCGGACGGCGGCGACCCCGATGCCGGTCAGTGCACGGCTGGCGCGCGCCGACGTGCCGACGAGACCCGTCGCGCCGGCAAGACCCCCGCGCGCAGCGGCCCCGGCTCCGGCGATGGCGCCCCTGCCGGCGATCCCGAGGCCCGCTCCGGCCAGGCCGAAGAACGCGCCGCCCGTCGGCAGGATCTCCCGGAGGCGCTTCAGGCGCGCAGCCGATTCCTTCTCGGCGCGCTCGCGGTCCGCGATGGCCTTCTTCTGTGCGGCGAGGCCGTCCTTCGCGGCCTTTTCGGTGGCGCGCGCCTCGTCCTTGGCGAGCTTCGCCGGAAGCTGCGCGGCCTTGCGGTCGGCGATCTCCTTGGCCTTGGCGGCCTTCGCTGCGGCGGCGCCCTGCTCGCGCGCGATCGTCTCGCGGCCCTTCGCGGCTTCCAGTTCGACCTTCTGCTCGGCCTGCCGGATCTTGAGCTTCTGCGCGGCGGTGCCCTCGACGGCGGCGGCGGCCGCCTTGGTCGCCTCGACCTCGGCCTTCCGGGCCTCGACGATGGCCTTGCTGATGCGGGCCGCCGCGGCCTCCTCGGCACGCGCCTTCTTTTCCGCGTTGGCGATGGCGGCCTTCAGGGCGGCGTCGCCCTCCTTGCGGATCTCGTCGGCTGCCGCCTTCGCGGCCTTGACCTCGCCGCGATAGGAATCGGCGTTCGCCTGGGCGACCTTGCGCGCGAGCACGAGCGCGTCCTGGGCCGCCTTCTTCCGGGCCTCGAACGCATCGAAATCGGCGTCGGTGCGGAATCCCTGCCCGGGCCGGCGGATTTTCTTGAGCTCCGCGGCGGCCTGCTTCTGCGCGGCGATCGAGGCGTCGAGCTCGGCCTTGGCCTGCGCGACGATGCCTTGGCCGGCCAGGTTCGATCCGCGCTGGCGCTCGGCGTTGGCCTTCCGGACGGCGTCGATCTGCTCGCGGGCGGCCTGGGCGGCCTCCTTGGCGGCGACCAGCTGGGTTTGCGAATCCTTCACCGCGCCGGCGGAGACCCGCTGGTACTGGCGAGTGGATTCGCGGACGGAATTCAGGGCGCTGGAGGTCTCGCGGAAGGCCGCCTTGACGGCGTCGAGGCCCTCAATCGAGAACCTGGTGCGGAGGTCGGCGACTTCTCTACGGTTCATCGCGGGCCTCCTTTCTTATCTCGTTCGGAGGGCCAGCCACTGCCGGGCGAACTCTCCCGCCTCTTTCGATTTCGGGTTCGCCGCGAGGGCGGCCCCGTGACGCCGGAGATCCTGCTCGGCCCGCT
Source organism: Allobosea sp. (assembly GCF_030695125.1). Taxonomy (GTDB): domain Bacteria; phylum Pseudomonadota; class Alphaproteobacteria; order Rhizobiales; family Beijerinckiaceae; genus Allobosea. Next base: position 25,843 of record NZ_JAUYTP010000026.1, read on the forward strand.
CCGACATAAGCTTCGCGTGGAAGGCCTGGACCTGGGCGTAGGACAGGTCCCACGCCTCACTGCCCATCCCCGCGAGCTCCAGGTCGAGGATCTGATCCACGACCATCACCCAGAAGTTCAGCCGCGGGTCGCGCTCTTCGAGGACCTTGGCTTTGTCTTCGCCTTCGAAGGCGAACGGGTCCTTGAAGTCGTCGACGGCTTCGAGGACTTCCCCGTCGTCGCTGTCGGGGCCTTCCTCGCCGCCGTCAGCGTTTGCAGGGTCCGGCCCGCCAGCTTGCGGGCCACGACGCCGAAAAAACGCGCGGGGTCCTCGCCCCACATGGACTTCTCGACCTTCCGCAGGTTCGCCTCGAACTCCTCGTCGTCGAGGGCGAGGAGGCTGGCCTCGGTCTTCTCGTCGCCCGGGCGCTCCAGGGCGATGGCAAGGACGGCGGCGTCGGCGTCGGCCTGGTCGGTCGCGTTGGCGACCATGTACGACTCGGTGTCGACGATCATGAGGTCCTCGACCGACGGCTCGCGACCGTCTTCCTCGGCGGCCTCGATCGCCTTGCGAGCGGCTTCCATCTGCGCCGTCATGACGTAGAAGGCGCGGGGCGCCTGGAACCTGGCGACAACATACTTGAGGTACTGGCCGGGGGTCGGCGGCACGAAGGGTACCGGCGTCCCACGGATCATCAGCCTCTCGGGGCCGGGCGTGCGGACGATCGCGAGGAGATCGTCCAGCTCGGCGTTGGTCAGCTTGCGATTGCTCACGGCGGCGCTCACAGATCGATGATCCAGCCGCGCTCACGCCCGACGGGCATGTTCTCGTCGCGCTCGATCTTGCCGGTCACCGTGACGGAGACGGGCTCGTTCGAATCGCCGATGATGGCGACCTCGCCGTCGCCGCCGACCGAGATCTTGGCGAAGACGAACTTGCGCGGGCGACCGCGACGGTTGTTCTGCCGCACGACCAGCTTGCCGCGCAGCACGTTCTCGGTGAACGTCTCGGCGATCTGGCGACCGGACCCGGCAGCGACGGCGACGGCGGTGAAGGTCACCGACACCGCGAACTTACCTCCCACGACGACGGCGTCCTCCGGGATCGCGATCACCTGCACCAGGCCGGCGGCCGCGTCGTGCCTGTAGTGGGTATTGAGAACGGCCGGCTCGGTGCCGATCGTGACGGCGGTGACCGTGGTGTTGGTCACGTCCAGGCCGTCCTCGTCCTCAAGCTGGAACCAGGCGTTCAGGACGGCGTCCGCGAAGTCCATCGTCAGCGGTGCCACGATGGCGTCCTGGACGAAATCCTTGGGCGGCGCGCCCCAGGCCAGCGCCATGCCGACCGACGCGAACTGGCGCATGACGATCGAGATGGTCTGGGTGGTGCTGGTCACGTCGTTGGCGACGACCTCGCGATCCGGGCTTTCGTTCGTCCGGATCTCGGTCTCCTCCTTCGACTTCGACACCGAGATGGTGCAGTCGCCGATGGGACGCAGGAAGGACTCGCCCTCCAGCTGGATCGCGGCCTGGCCGCTCGGGATGTTGAAGTCCCCGGCGGGGAGGGTCTTAAAAATCGCGCCTGCCATGACGAGAATCCTTCAGTAACGGGGAAGCAGAGTGCCGGGGTCGTCCTCGGACACGGTGAAATCGACGATGTAGGCCAGGTGGTAGCCACCCTGGCGGCCTGCCTCGGAGACGAATTCGTGGGGGGTCGCCGACAGGAGCCGGCAGCTTTCGATGCCCGGGACGTCGTCCAGGACGCCGACCAAGGCGGCGATGATCGCGTTGCGGAGGCCGTACGTGACCTCGGCGAAATCCTCGGCCTTCGCGTCGTCGACGATGATGATGTCGACTTGCAGCTTGCACGCGAGGATGCGCGGGGCGCCGGGCTCCGACTGGATGCCCAGGTCGTCGAAATTCACGACGCCAAGGTCGAGCACCGAGCCCGGAAGCTGCCTCGCGGACAGCATCTTGCCCGCGCCGAACACGCCCTTCAGGCCCGCGACGGGGGCCATGCGGGAATGGAATGCGGACTTGATCGTGGGCAGAGCGCTCATGTCAAAGAGCGTGCCGCAGGCCGCGTGGCCCGTTGTAGTCTACGCCGCAGTCAGGGCGACCCGGCGATACCCGGGTTTCCAGGCCGCGACCGTGGCGACCGTCCAATCACCGCCGTTCTCGACCTCGATCGTCTGCCCGGGTGCCAGCGCGACGCCCGTCGGCACGATGGCGACGGCGGCTTCCTCCAGGGATTCCTTATGGCCCGCGAAGGCGACGCGCAGAGGGATGCCGCCGACGGCCGCCTTCGAGAATTGCGGCTCCTGCAACATGAGCTTGAGTTGCCCGGCCCCGTTCTCCAGGGCCTTCTCGACCGTCCAGAGCCGATCGTCGATCCAAATGACGTCGCCGCCCTCGCGGTCGAGGTCCGGCGCGTCCCGCAGCGGGATCACCGCCCAGGGCTCGGCGTCCAGAATGCGCACGTCGTCGTCGATTCGCCGGCGCTCGACTTCGGCGCGGATGAAGTGACCGCGCGTGCGAATCGAGCCGTGCGCGCGGGTTTCCAGCCAGGCCTCCTCCGCGAGGGAGGAAGCCGCGGCGGTCCGGGCGTACATGGCGGCGAGGCGGGAGGCCATAGGCGGGTGCCTGGAATGGAAAGGGGCGGGACCTTTTGATCCCGCCCGGGGTCAGATCAGACCAGGACCGGCGCGTGGTCGGTGAGACCGACGAAGCGGATCTTGAGGATCGCGCGGGGACGCTTGGCGATGTTGAGCATGAAGCTCTCGACCAGGATCTTCTCGCCCTTGTCGAAGTCCATGTCCTTGATCTTCGCGTAAAACTCACGGGGCTGACCCATGAACTCGCGGATGTCCGACGGACCGTAGAAGGTCGTGAAGAAGTCCTGCCCCGTCGGGACGAAGTAGCCGACGTCGGTCTCCATGAAGAGATCGCCGTTCTGATCCTTCGCGCGGCCATAGCCGACCAGGTCGACCATCTCGTTGATGCGGACGCCCTTGCGGTTGTCCTGGCGCTGCACGATCAGGTTCGCCGGGTTGGTGGCGGCCTCGGCGACCTGGTCGAGGCGACGCAGGTTGGCGTTGGCGTTGCGGCCCGTGAGGAACGTGTAGCGGTCCGGCTCGATGGCGCCGAGCTCGTCCTCGGCGATCTCCATCAGCCCGACGACTTCCTCGTTGAAGTTGAAGCCGGCAGCCGAGACGTCCATCTCGATCTCGATCTGCTGCTGACCGAACAGCTGGAACAGGTCGAGGTAGGTGTTGCCGAAGCCGTCGTCGACGATGCCGTCGAGCGTCTTCACCCTGGCCTTGTCACGGGTTTGGATGATGTTCTGGCCCATGTAACGGAGCCGGCGATTGCGCTCCTGCTCCAGGGTGACCAGGCTCTCGGAGCCAGTCTCGCGCTTGCCGAGGATGTCGGTGTTCTTGATCCCGTCGATCTGGCTGTAGCCAGGAATCTCGACGGCGATGTTCTGCCTGGCCTCGCGCTTGACGGGCGTGGGCTCGCCATTGCGCGGGGTCACCGGCAGGATCTGGACCGACCCCTGGACCATGTCCATGGAGACGCCGGTAGTCGGGATGTACTCCTCGCCCCACTGGAACAGGCGCGACATTCCGGACGACACGAAATCCATGTCGTTGATCGCGTTCGTCATCGCGACCGGGCTGAAGGGGTCTCTCGTGTGCGCGTTGCCGGTCATGACCGATGCTCCTGCGAAGGGGTCTAAGAGGGGAGGCCCGCGGGGTTAGCCGCGGACGATGATGAGCTTCTCGGCGAGCTGCCGCTTGATCTCGGCCTTGGCCTGGGCTGCCAGGGGCTCGCCGGGCCAGGTCATCTCGTGATCGATGACCTCGGCGTTGCGGGCCAACACGGCGATCCGCTCGGATGTGCCGATCGAGGCCGCCCAGATCGGGGCGTCGAGGATGCCGACGACCTCGCGGTTGCCGCCGCTAACGCTCAGATCGGCCGGTACCAAGACGCCGGTGCCGGCTTCGTAGGACACGGCAACGCCGGCGCGGTCACCCGCGACGAAGTCGGTGGCTCCGTCAGCGATCGTAAAATTGATCGCGCCGGCGTAGGCGACACCGACGGTCGCGATGCCGTCCAGGGTGCCGTCCGGTCGCTCGACGTGGAAAGTGCCGCCGTTCGCCGCCGGTTCGATGCAGAAGATGTTGTACGTGCCCTCTGGCACGGCTCCGCTGGTCGGCTCGGCGGCCATCGTCAGAACGCCCTTGCCGGCGCCGGGAACCTGGCCGACGAAGACCAAGACGTCACCGGGAGCGGACTCCATGAGAGGGGTGCCCGGCGCGATATCGGCGACCGACGAGACGACACGGGTGTCGTAGGACTGAGTGCCGTTGTCGGACAGGACGTAGCAGCCCTGCCTCTTGGCCTCGGAAATGCGGGAAGCGAACATGGGAGCGGCTCCTTAGCGGGTGGCGGCGGCGCGCGCGGCGAGGCGCTTGCCGGCGGCGGTTTCGGAAAACGGGGAAAGCTGCTCGCGCGCGCCGGAATCCGGCACGGGCTTCGAACTGCGGGCGGCGATCTCGACGCTGTTCGTGCGAATCGCGGAGACCGCGATGGCGCGGAGCTCGGCGATCTCGGCGCCGGCGGTGACCAGGCCCTCGAAATCCTCGGAGCGGCCATTGCGCTTGGCGACACCGCGCAGCGCCTCGACGGCGGCGTCACGGGCCGGGGTGGCCACAGCCGTCGGCTTGGCGTCGGCCTTCGGAGCGGCGCGACCCGACAGGGCGGCCTCGATGCCGGCGAGGGCGGAGCGGACTGCGGCCAGAACGCCGGAGCGCTCCTCCTCGGTCTCGCCCGACTCCTCGGCCTCGGCGGCGGCCAGCTTGGCCTTCTCCTCCTCGGTCATCTCGGCTTCGGTCTCGGCGGCGCGGGTCTTCGTGGGCTTGTGGGCCATGGTCTTGTCTCCTGAACGGATCGAGGCGTTGGTGTCGGCGGGGACGGCGACGATCGAGGCCTCCATGGCCCTCCAGCGATCGACGGTGACCAGCGGCTTGTCGCCGATGCGGTCCTTCTCGGTCTCCGCAAGGCGGCGGTATCCGACGCTCATCTTGGTGAGGATGCCGTCGGCGATGTCGCGGACGATGTCGGCGACCTCCTCGCGAGCGGAGAGCTTGCCGGTGCAGACGAGCTTCTTGCCCTGGACACGGGCGGCGATGATCACGCCGACGACCATGTTGAGCGAATAGCGGTTGTGGCTGTTGAGGATCGGCGCGCCGACGAGGGACTCGATGTCCTCCAAGCCGCGCATGAGGAGGACCTCGTCCACCTCGTAGGCATCCCAGCCCTCGTAGCGATACGATTCGCAGGGCGTCTCGGTCGCGAGCACGAACTCGAACGTGCGGGTCTCCGGGTCGTAGCTGTTGCTGCCCCGGGTCCCGATCTTGATCTGCGCGTACCGCTCGCCCACGTCGAAACGCACGGCAGGCGCATTGCGCTGGTGCGTCTCGGTTGGCTCGGAAATGGCGGCGCTCTGCGTCATGAAAACAGCGTGCCGCAAGCCGCGTGGCTCATTGTAGTCTACGTCGGCGGGCCCTCACGTGGCCCGCGACTGCCCCGAATCGAGACCCGCCTGCTCGACCAGGTCGAGCTCGACGGACTCCTCCGCGGAGACCCACGCCTGCACGCGGCCGGCGTTCGGCGTCGTCGGGGCCCAGCGCTCCTCGGCGGCCTTGAGGCCCAGGTCGGCCATCCGGGCGTAGCGCTCGGCGGATTCGCGGGTGACCGTCTCGTGGCGCTTGCCGAAGTAGGTCTGACTGACGAATCCGGGCGGGATCTCGCCGGCCTCCTGCGCCTTCAGCATGACGCCGATTTCCTGGGTGATCGCGGCACTCTGCACCACGGGCCAGTCCCAGCTCACGTTGTAGGCCTCGGCCAGGTCGCGGGGATTGCCGGGCGACCACAGGCCGAAGGCCAGCGCGGTGTCGACGAACGACCGCCACATCCTGTTGAGGAGCCGCGTCTCGATGTCCTGCCGGATGATGTTCGCGCGCGTCTTCATCGCGACCGCAGCAAACCGGGCCATCCTCTCGTTGGCGTCTTGGTAGTTGCCGAGGACCTCGTATGGCGGCACGCCGACGCCGGCGCAAATTGAGAGCACGCCCAGTTGCACGCCCTTGTCGAAACCGGGGCTGTCCGGCGGCGTCTCAAGCCTGCCGGTGTGTCCCGCCGGCAGGACGTGGACCGCGCCCGGCGCCATCTCGACGGCGCTGATGAGGTCGTCGATCTCGTCGTCGGACGGGAACAGGTCCTCGGACGCCATGTCGCCGAGCGGGCGCTCGATGAAGAGGCTCATCATCGTGGCGCTGATCTTGCGGCGAAGCTCGGCGTCCTCGTACGTCTGAAGCTTGATCGCGCGGATGAGCGCCGACGCGAGGATGACGAGGCCGCGCGGGCCGCCGGTCATGGTCTGAAAGAAAAGATGATGGATCTCGTTCGCGGCGATCTCCGCGAAGCCCAGGCCATCGCCGCGCGCCATGGCGCTCAAGCTGGCGTCGCGGGGATGCGACGTGTGGAAGAAATAGCCGATCGGCAGGTCGCGCTTGCCGACGCGCCCGAACCTGATGCCGGCCTTCACGTCCTCGTCCGTCACGCTCGGCGAGAAATATCCGTCGATCGGGACGTAGTCGGACGGATAGGCGGTGTAGACCAGCGGGACGCGGATGCCGTCGAAAGCTTGGTCGTCGGTCTCGCGCCGGGCGAAAACCTCGCCGTCGGTGAACAGGTTGTCGGCGATGTCCTCGCGGAGCCAGGACCCGAACCCATGGACGCCGCGACCGTCGAAGTCGTCGGCGCTGCGGTGCCACAGGTCGACGAGCTCGGAATGCCGGGAAACAGGGACGGGGCCCACGTTGGCGTACGTGTCTTTCATCACGCGGATGAGGCCCTGGAAGTAGGGGGAGTTCCGCTTGAGGTGGCGGGACAGGCGCTGGAGGGTCCGGGTGTGCCGCGTCGAATCCTCCGGCCCCATGTCAGGGACCATGGGGACCAGGCCACGCGTCGAGGCGGCCTCGAAGGCGGTCGCGACCTGGCCGTCGACGTTGAAGCCGGCGGCGCGGCGTCCGCTGCGCGACGAGCGGAGGATGCCCGGCGACTGCGGCAGGACGAGGCGGTTGGCGCGGGCGATTCCGGCGGCGTTCTTCATGTCAGTAAACCCAGGGGCGGATGAGATAGCTGCGGATGCGCGGCCGCCTGCCGCCACGGTCGCGGGCGTCGAGTTCCTGCATCATCTCGTCGATCGACTGGCGCGCGGCCGCGATCGAGTAGGTCGCCCCGCCGCCGCCGGCGAAGGTGATGCTGGTCGCGCCGGTGTTGAGCTGCGCGCGGATCTCGCGGACCCACGCCTCGATCTCGGACGATTCGTAGAGCCGCAGGTCCCGCATCGATCGCTACCTCGTCACCAATTCAGCAACCGATTCGGTCGCCTCGGTCGCGGACGGCGACCCTCGCTCCGCTCCTCCGTCCGGCCCTGGGGCAGGACGGGTTGCGGCTTGATCTGCCCGGCGCGCATCTGCCGGGCGTATTCCGACGCCGACAGACGCGGCCCGGCGGGCTGCCTGGGCTGCACCGTCACCGGCGCCGCCGTCGGCTTGGCCGGCTGCCGCAGCGTGGCCTGCGCGATCGGCGCGAGTACCTTCGCGATGTCCGGCGGCAACGCAGCCAGGGCGGCCGCCATTCGCTGGCGACCGGACCTGGGCGCGGTTTCAGCCGTCCCGGTTTCAGCCTGCGCCTCGCCGCGTGGCTCCTTCAACGCCACGTTGGAATCCTTGCCGGGCTTGTGGCGGGGCTTCTTGCGGGCGGCCTCGGGATCGAGTGCCAGGTCTTTCTTGACGCGCATGTTGACGGCCTTTTCGTAGTGCATTGCGGCGAGGGCGTAGACGATGCAGTCGAGCGCTTCGTTCGACGCGCCGGCGCGACTGCGGGGGATCTGCCAGCTTGTGAGCTCGGCATTCTTGAGGTCCTCGACGAGTTCCTCGGCGGTCAGCTGCTCGAAGAAGTCGTCGCCATCGCCGGCCAGGGTGAGCGGGAAATGCCAGCTGAAGGGCTGGCCGGGATCGATGTCCAAGCATTGGAAAATATAGTCTTTGAGGGCCATCGAGCCGATCGGCGTGACCTTGAGGCCCGACCGGTCGCCGCGCCTGGACGGGGCGGTCGCGAGGACCTGGGCGCGCTTGCCGAAGTGCGAGGGGCGCTCCGACCGCGACTTGAACGGGGTCAGCCGACGGCGACGGCTCTCGGGATGCGAGCACAAGGCCATCACCTTCGTCGATTCGTAGCCGGTGTCGACGCCGACCCTGGTGGCGTAGATCTTGGTGCCGTCGGGACGGGTGTAGCCCTCGTCGAGATGAGCCCAGATGAGCGCCATTGCCTCCGGGCCGGTGGGATCGATGCGCTCCCAGCTCTCCTCGATCACGCCGTCGTCGTCATGATAGAACGTCGGGACGCGGTCGATCACCTTCCTGCCAAGGACCCACTTCTCCTCGTTCGGCCCGATGCCGATGGTGTAGATCTCGACGCGAGGGTGCTTGCCCTTGGTCTCGGAGCCGCGCTGGAAATCGATGCCGGCGAACGTCCTGATGACCTCGAAGGGGCAGCCGGCGCCGTAATCCTCGGCGCGCGCCGCTAGCTCGTGCGGGTCTCTCCTACCGATCGAAATGGGTTCGTAGGCCCGCGCGAGCCACAGGTTCTGCCAGACCTGCTGGAGGGTCGGGTTTACCAGCTGCGCCCGGTACATCTTGATGATCTCGGACCAGATGTAGCTCGGGTCCTTGGAATGGATCACCCAGGTCTCGATGCCGACCGAGGTGACCGGCCCCTTGACGGGGACCTTGGAGACGTACTCGCCCGCCTCCATCGTATCGTTGCGCAGCTTCTCGACGAGCCAGGTGCGGCAGTGCGCGCACTCGTAGCCGATCTCGTCGACCTCGCCACCGTCGTCGCAGGTGAACTTAAGACCTGGCCCCGGGATTTCCGTCTTTGCGCCTTTCTGCGAGACGCGCGGCAGGAAGGGCTGCGGGGCGCCGTCGCAGCACGGGAATGGCATCACCAGGTGGAGCTTGTCGTCGCACGCCTCGTGTTCGACCACGACCGCACAGTTGGTGGTCGTCGGGGTGCCGCCGAGGTACAGCTTGCCGTCCGGGAACTCCGCGTACCTCGACCGTGCCTGGCCGATCTTATTACCTTCCGAATCGACCGTGGTGGCCGAGTAGACCTTGTCGCCGGCCTCGTCGATGAAGATCCATTCGCCGCTGATGGCCTTGAAGTTGCCGTCGGCATGGGCGCCGCGGATCTGGATCGAGGACCCGTTGGCCGGATACATGTCCGACCAGCTATCCTGGACGCCCGTCTTGGTATCGCCCCGCAGCAGGTGGACGATCTTGTCGGACGCCTCCCAGAACGGCAGCAGCTTCTTGTTGTGGAAGCGCTGGCCCTCCTGGTCGGAGCGTTCGTAGAAGATGACGTTCTGGCCGTCGTAGAGCGCCTTGAACAGCATCATCCACGCGGTCAGCGTCGAAGAACCAGAACGCGGGGGCTTGAGCCACACGACCGTCTTCACGCCGAATCGCTGCATCGCGTCGAAGATCGCGCGCTGCGTGATGTCCAACCGGGCGGGCCCGATTCGTGTGCCGCTCGGGATGAAGCCGACGTCGTGGACCCAATCGACGCCGCGCTTGAAGGGATTCGCGCGCAGGTATGCGGCCAGCCGGGCGACGCCCCGCTTGAAGCGGCGGCGTCCAAGCCTGGTCAGCGAAGAGATGTCGACGTTGAGCGGCGCGCGCGCCGGCGCGTCAGCGGTCGCTGGGGTCATCGTCCGGGTCCGCGATGTCTGTCATCGCCCGCTCGATCGAGGTCGCGGCGGTGTCGAGCGAGGTCACGCAGACCTTGCGGGCCTCCTCGCGCCACTTCGCCGTCAGCTCCGGCGGGAAGCCCGACTTCTCGCGATAGAGCCGATCAGGAATGGAATTGATCGAGACGCGGGCGGCGTTCAAGGCGCGAGCGAGGGTGTCGAGCACGTATTGCCGGGGCACAAGGTTCTTCGCGAGGGCCTCGAACTTGAGGTAGGCCGTCGACGCGGCGAGGCTTTCCTTCGGCGTGGTGGCGCCCATGAAGCCGACGAAGTTCCCCTTCGGGAGCTTCTTCCGGATCTCGTCGGCGGCGACGGTCGCGCGCCATTCAATGAATTCGCGCAGGCTGATGGCATACGGGACGCCAGCGCTGCCGCCGGCGAGCGTCCGGAGTTCCTCGTCGGCGATCCATTTCGAGATCGTCCCCCGGTCGTATCCGGTGAGTTTGGCGAGCGTCGACACGTCCACGACGACACCGCGAACGTCGTCATATCCATGGTTTTCGGCGATCGAGATGCGGGGTTCATCCATGGAAACGGCCTCCAAATGCCGCATCCGGGCAGCCGGAATCCGCCATGAAAACAATGGCTTGTTTGGATTCCAAATGCGGGGTGCCCGGAAAAATTCTTGTAAGTAGCGACGAACCGGGGGCAAATGCCTCCTCGCACGTCATGGGGGGTCCGTGGGGTCCCCATACGGCCTGTCGTCCACCTCGACGGGCATTAGATGCCCTCGAAGGGGTGGGATCGATCAAGGATACACAGTGAGCTTTCCTGGTGCTTACAGGCGGGCAATCGGGATCGTTCACATGCGAACCATCCTCGATAGTCATAGACGCGCTTACAGCCACGCTGCTGCTGCCATGAGCGATCACCCCATCCGAATTCCAGAGGGGCTTCAGATCGCCTTTAAATAGATCGTTCACATGTGAACCATTGGGCGCGTACATGGTCAGCGCCTTCCCGTCGCGGCCATGTACGCCAACGCCGACTGCATCTCCGACGCCATCCTCTCGGGGATCGCGTCCAATGCCTCGCGCACCGAGTTGTCCCATGGGGCTTGCAGCACGGGGTCGTACGTCGCCTTGGGCACGCTGAACATCAGGATGCGAGGGCGGTCGCTGTATTTGGGCTTGCGGACCTCGTAGAAGCGACCCGTCCGCTTGTTGTGGATGATGTGCGTCTCGTTGCTATAGGTTCGCTTGGGCCGATTGATGTACGCCATCGAGGTCACGCCGTTGATCGTGACCTCCTTCTTGAAGACGCCGCCCGAATCCCCCTTGCGCCGCTTGTTGCGGTTGCCCTCGGCCTCGCGATTGAGGCGCGCCATCACCCCGCCGGGTAGATTCCCTTGCGCATTGGGCCGGATGCCCTGCGTCTTGGCGAGGTTGTCGTAGGCGGGTAGGTAGATTCGGTCCTGTGCCAAGCCCACGTCGCCTGGGAGACGCACGTTCTGGCTCATCCCCATGAGGTATTTGAGGACGACGGACTGGTTGGGTAGGACGTAGAACTCGCTGTATACGCCTGCGGAGACGCCGCGACCCTTGCCCAATGCGCGCCTATACTGGAAGGCCCGCTTTGACCATTCGGTGGGGCGGTCCAGGACACTCGGCAGGACCTGGCGCATGCTCACGGCGACGTGCTTGGCGGTCTCGTCCATGACGAACGCGCAGGCGCGCTGATACCGCCGAAAGCTGGTCTCGGAGATGAATTGCTCGGCCCAGGTCGTGAGCCTGTCAGTGATGTCGGTCGTGAGGTCGATATCGAAGCCGGCCATGCGACCAGCGTGCCCTCGGGCGCGTGGCCCGTTGTAGTCTACCCCTTCGCCAGCCGGCGGATCTTGATGCGGTCGCGGGGCTTCTTCAGGAGGTCGAGGCGGCTGCTGTCCAGGGCCTGCCGGGCGCCTGCGAGGTCACCTTGCGCCGCCCTGGCCTCGTAGAGCCTGTCGACGATGCGCATGTGGGCCGCGGCCCGCTCGTGAGCGGCCTCGGGAGTCATCCACGTGCCCTGGTAGAGGACTCGGTCCATGGGGGCCTCGAAACGGCGAAGGGCGCCGGTTTCCCGACGCCCCCTGGAGGTCACTTGCAAAGCGTCCAAACTCGCCAGCCACCTTCCGAAACCGCGTTTGCCACGCACTCTCTATATAGCCGATTCACCCGCGAGAAACCAGCTCCACACGACGCAAAGGCGTCAATTCGGTGCGAATTTCGGACATGACATGGGCCGCTGCGATCGAGAGACCGGAGCTCCATCTATGGGCCTGCGCCGGCCGGACGCGAGGCATGCGGATCTTGGGAAGGCGAGGCACGATGGGGATGTAATCGCTCACGGTCGGCCGGTCGGGCTTGCGCAGTTTCTCCGGCGTATCGAGCCACACGGTCAGCGCGAATCGCTCCGCCTCGACCGTCTTGCAGGGACACCGGATCTCCGCGAATCGGTCCGCGATGCGGGCGATGCGGCGCTGCGCCGCCGGATCTCTCGCCTTGACCTTCAAGCCGGGCCACGACTTCGCCGCGCGCCACAGGCCCGGCAGGCCTACCGAATGGTACAGGTCGGCGATGAGGTCGATGCTGCTGTCGATGTCGTCGTGCGCCCGCTTCACGAAAAGGCGGCGATCGTGCGCCCCGGCGCGCATATCGGCGGCGTTGTAGACTCCCCGGCGCGCGCTCCACTCCATGCCGTAAGCGTCCTCCTCGACCCGGTCGAGCTGGCGGCTGTCGGTGATGTCGAGGAGCTTTCCGAGTTCCTCGCCGACGAAGCGGTCGCCGATGTCATGAGCGGTCGCCACGAGGTCGCGGGCCATCCGGCCCTCCGGGGACGACCACAGGCCGGCCCGCCCGTTGGCGATGCCAAGGGAAAGGTCGTAGTGCCGCAGCGCGTTCTCGCGGGCCCAGGCATAGCCGTTATCAGGGACGGCGCGACCCCTGCCGACGAAGACCGTCCCGCCCTCGCGCCGAACCGAGATCCCGATGTTCCTGGAGGCCTCCAGGACCTTCAGCGCCGCGTCCAGCCGCCGCCAGTGCGACCGCTGGGTGCTGGGATTCGCGCTACGGACGAAAAGCTTGCGAAGGCATTCGGAGACGCTCGTGTGCGAGACCGACGACCTCGGCATCACCTCCTCGAACGCCTCGATCAGGTCCCGGCAAGGCCTCGGAAGGCGTGCCCGGTTGCGATCGATCAGCGGCGTGCCGACCTCCGGAATCGACCGCAGGCCCGAGCGGATGGCGGTCTCGCCGCAGGGGAACTCGCGGTCGCGGAGGATCTGCCGGACCCGGCGGGCGGAGGGGATCGGCTCGCCGCGCCCGAGGAACTCCGCTGCCACCTGCCCGACGCGATGATGGACATACTCGCGGACGGGCCGGCACTGGCTCTCGCGACGACGGCGCTTCGCGTGCACGCCTCGGCCCTGCCGAAGGCCCTTCGACGTCATGACCGTCCCGCGACCCGTCTTCGTGCACTGATACTCGACGATCCGATCGACCATCGCGTTGCGGCGGCCGCCATTCGCCTCGATCGCCGCGGCCAGCAAACGGGCGCGGAAGTCTCCGTCCCGCGCGGTCGTGCCGTACCAATCCCGCACCGCGCCGACGGCTCGGGTCACGTGATCGAAATGGTCCTGATTTCCTGACAACGGGGAACTTTCAAGAAGGGCGAATTCGGCAAGTCTGGACCCTCCCAATCTCCCCCTCGAATCACCCTGGCGCAAGGGGGAAAAGGCTGATTTCTCAATGGTTAACGATTTATTCGAGAGTTGACGCCAGGACGCGCAACGACTGCCTGGTGACCGGTGATGAAAGGCAGGATGAGAGGCGGGAGGGGTGACCTCGATGCCGGGTCACCCGACTCTCTTGGCCAATCTCTATCTCGGACATGGGGTCGCGATGTGCGAGTCACCTAAGTCGCTGACACGTAAGGGAAATCGCCGGAATCCGCTGCAACGCAGGCCTTGGTGACCCGATCCTCTTCGATTATCTCTATCTCTGACATGCCCTCGCGATGTGGAAACCGCGAAAATCGTTGTATGTCAGATACTTAAGCCTGAAACAGCTGCAACGCACCCCATCGAGAGCCGGAATCGTTTGATTCCAGGCCCCTTTGCGTTCCGGATGACCCGATACCCCGAATCTATTCCAGGACCGCTGTAATCGGCCTCCAGGAGCCGACCTTCATGCCGACGTGGGGCTTGCGGCGACCTTTCGCGACGCGAATCCAACGCCGAGGGCCGGTCCCCAAGGGCGATATCGGTATACCGACATCGGGGGTGACCATCGCCCATTCGGATGGCGATGCAACCTGTAGGAATGGTGCCCTGGCGGCCATGCTTGCCCCATGGACCGCCCATGATCCCCATCGATTTCCCATGAAGTCGCCATCGATCGCCATGATGTGCCCATCGCGGCCCATGGTGCCCCTCCATGGGCTTTTCCATGGCGAACCATGGGCGATGCAACCATAGGTAAATGCGGGATTTCCCCGTAATTGGCCGAATGGTTTCGCGCCGACGCCGCCGGGACAATCGATCCCATGAGCCGTCACCCCGACCCTCTGCTGTTCGCGTCACCCGTGCCGCCCGACGTCGTCGTGGATCGGTCCGGCGGCCTGCGCGCGCAGGTCTCGGCCCACGCGCTGCGCCGCTACTGCGAGCGGGCGTTGGGGCTGGGCGAGGTCGCCCTGGCCGGGTTCGACGATCACCAATGTCGCGTCGAGCTCGTTGATCGCGGCTTCGACATCCCCGCGATCGAGGCGCGCCTCGCCTACTACGGCGGCGTCGCGATGCACCTCGGCGCCACGGTCCTGCGGATCGATGGGGTGTCCCTGTTGGTCGAGCGGACCGGGGTCGTGGTGACCATCGCGCCCAAGGGGATGCGGCTCAAGCGGAAGCGTATCCAACCCACGGGAGACAGCGATGAGTGAGCGGAAGCAGAGCGACGCGGATGAGACGTTCGCGCGCCTCATGAGGAACCTGGAGCGGTCCGGCGACCGCATGGCCAAGCGTCTGTCCGCATTCCAGGCCGGCCCGCTTGGTGACCGGCAGGGGAAGCCCGATGGCGACCGCATGGTGCGCAAGCCCGACCGGAGGAGTGGATCATGAATAGGCGCGAGACAGCCGACCTGAAGACGCGCTTCAAGGTCGAGGGAAAGCACGCCGGTCTGCCCGTGGCCGGCTATCAGCCGCAGGACGCGACCAGGGTCGCCCTAGTCAACGTCAACAAGGAAGCCGAGGAACGCGTCATGCGAATCCTCGACGAGCTCTCCGACCGCTCGCTGTTGGCCGACCCCCCGATCGATGAGCGCTGGCTCCGCGAAGGCCGACTCCTTATCGAGCAGGGCTTCATGGCGGTGAACCGGGCGATCTTCCAGCCGGGCCGGATCAAGCTGTCGGAGGACGACCGGCTCACGATCCGATTCGCCGGCAAGCCGCCGTACTCCCGCGACCGCCTCGCCGGACAGACCTGGCGCGACGTCGTCGAACAGGCGGCAGCCGCGCTCAAGGACGGTGTGCTGGCGGCGAAGGTCGAGGTCCAGCACTGGTACATCAAGTCCCTTGATGACGATGTCAGCCTCGACGACGAGATCCCCGAGCATCGCGGCGCCCGGGTCCTCGAAGTCGTCTTCGCGTCCGACGAGACCTGGCCATGAGCGCCGCCTCGAAAGTCGTGATCGACGAGGCGACCCGAACGCTTGCCGACATGCTGGAGACCTCGGGAGCCGTCGTCGTTCACGACCGGTCGGGCAACCCGCGCGTCGTGCACGACGGGGACATGACGATCGACCTGCGACCCATCGCGGCGACCGTCGCAATCGCCTCGATCTCCGCATTCCTCGCCGGCAGCGCCGCCGTCCAGGAGACCTCGTCATGAGCGCCCGCCTCAAGATGGCCCTGGCCGCCACGATGGCCTCCATGATCGCCGACCAGGAACGCGCGGGCGTCGCTGCGCTGACCGGGACACCCGAAGTGGCGCCCGAGCCCGCACCGGAGAAGGTCAAGCGCAAGCTGACCCCCGCCGAGGTCGACATCCTGATGAAAGAGCGCCGCCGCCGCATACAAGTCGCCCGGGATGCCGGCGATTGGCGGGAGGTCCGAAAGCTCCAAGGCAACCCGGTCACGCCGATCGAGGAGTCCAAGATCGCGGCGGCCTGCCAGCGGCGGGATCGCAAGGGGGGACGACGCCTGGTCGCCGCGGCCAAGGGCGGGATCGGCAAGCACGAGGTGAGGTCGTGAGGCCCCGTGTCGACCATGATGACCTCGGCGACGGCGAGACGATCGAGATCCGCTCGAACGAGCGACCCGGGGCGATGCGGTCTGCCGGCCCTACTCATGTGTATCGCGTCGAGCCGAAGCCCGAGCCGGAGTGGGATTTCGAGACCTGGATGCTCAACACGATCGCGGCGTTGGCGCTGGGATCGGCGCTGGGTCTCTTGGTCGGCGGGCTCGTCAGCGCCGTCGTGGCGGTGATCCGATGACGATCCACTTCAACCTGCTGCCCCACACCACGCGATCTCGCTCGCGACGTCGATCGGGACGTACGCCTGGCTCGGGAAGACGGCGCTCGCGTACCTCGTTGTCGCCACCATCGTGGCGGGGCTGGCGCAGATGTGCGCGTACATCGCCGTGGGAGCTTTCGCGTTCCCGCTGCGTCCCGCGATGGTTGCGACGATGATGGCCCGCCCGGCCATGTATGCGTTCGCCGCCTTGATGATCGCGCCGACGGGTCTCGCGCTCGTCCTGGCCGCCATCGTCGCCCTGGAGTGCCTTGTCGAGGACGTCGCCGACAAGCTCTTCACCGGCGAATTCCGGTGGGAGTCCGACATCCATGACTAGCCGCCTCGACGCCTTCCTGTTCGCCGCCTCGGTGGCCATGCTCATCTACGTGATCGCGAGGTTCTGACGATGGACTGGCTGACCTTCACCATCGCCATCGTCGGCCTCCTCGTCGTCGCTGGGATCGCCGGCCAGGCCTTGGCGGCGTGGAAGGAGGTCCGACTCGCCGATGCGCGCGCGCTGCTGGCGAACGCCGTCGGCCATGACGAGGAGGACGAGGTCGCCGGCGACGTCGTCGAGGTCCCGGAACCGCTCAAGCGCCGGACGCACTGACGGGGTGGACTACAACGGGCCACGCGGCACGCGGCACGCTGGGAGGCAAAGGAGCCTCCGCGCATGTCCGCATCCACCCCCACCTGGTATCGCTGGGCTCTCGCCGAGCTCGGCACGAAAGAGACCCCAGGCTCGAAGTCAACCCAGCGAATCCTCGACTACCGCACGATCGGCAAGACGCCGCTCGCCGGCGAGGATTCGGTCGTGCCCTGGTGCGCCATTTTCGTGAACGCCGCCCTCGAAGCGTCGGGCGTCAAGGGGACGCGCAGCGGGATGGCCCGCTCCTACGAGCGCAGCGCCGACTTCGTGAAGCTGAAGGGCCCGGCCCTTGGCGCGATCGTGACCAAGTGGCGCACGTCGCCGAAGTCCGGCCTGGGCCACGTGGGCTTCTACGCCGGCCATGACGCCCGCAAGCGCGTCGTCCTCGTCGGCGGCAATCAGTCCGACGCGGTCTCCAAGGCCTCGTTCGATCCCGGGCAGATCACGGGCTACTGGTGGCCCAAGGGGCAGCCGCTGCCCGTCGTCGGCCAGGTCAACGCCGGCGCCGCCATCGCATCGGCGACCGAGGTCTGACCCAGTGGAGAGCCTGTTCACCGCCATCGCCGGCCTGGCGACGACCGCGCCGATTCTCTTCGTCATCCTGCTCATCGTCGCCGCGGTCTATGCCTTCCCGTTCCTCCGGAAGTGGCTGAAGGAAAACGCGACGGTAGCCGAC
Source organism: Allobosea sp. (assembly GCF_030695125.1). Lineage (GTDB taxonomy): Bacteria > Pseudomonadota > Alphaproteobacteria > Rhizobiales > Beijerinckiaceae > Allobosea. The sequence continues at coordinate 43,513 of NZ_JAUYTP010000026.1, forward strand.
GAGAGCGAGCAAATCCGTAAGGCAGGCGAGAGCATCCGTGCCGAACTGAATGGCATGCTCGACAAGGAACAGCTCCGCGTCGAGGCCTTGGCGATCTCGCTCGACACGGCGCGGATGGAAATCGGCAAGCTTCACGGCGAGAACATCGCGCTGCACAGCGACATGGTTCGCCTGCGCGGCGAGATGAAGACGCTCTACCGCACGGCGAAGGCCATGCGCATGGCGATGCAGCGCGCGGTCACGGACAACGACGTGAAGCCGCTCGTGCTGTGGCTCGACCTCAATCCCGAGGACGGTGACGAGGGCAGCAAGTCATGAGCGTCCTCGCCGCCCTCGCCGCGAAGCTGTGGCCGTACGCCCTGGTCGGTGTGATCGTGCTGGCCGGGTGGATCTACGTCTCGCATCTCCGCGAATCGCTGGCCGACACCACGGCGAAGCTCACCGCCGCGCAGATCGAGATCGAGGCCGCGACGATTCGCGCCGAGGTCGTCGAGCGGCAGCACGTGACCTCGATTGCCGCCCTGGCCGCCGAGCGGGAGGCCGCGGATCGCCGGGCCGCCGACATGGGGGCCGCCCGCGAGGTGGTTTCGCGCTCTCCGGTTGCGGACGATGGACCCGTCGCGCCCGTGCTGCGCGGCGCCCTGGACGCGTTGCGCAGGAGGCTCCATTGATCGTCTACGTCGTCGTCGCGGTCGTCGTTTACTACCTGCTGGCGTTCGCCCTGCGGTACGCGATCCCGCTCGTTCTGCTCGTGGTCCTCGTGGGGTTCCTGGCCGGCTGCGCGAAGCCCGCACCGGTCGTTTCGGTCGCGGGGCCCGACGTCCCCGACCAGGTTCTCTCGTGCAAGCCCGAGCCGGTCCCGCCGGCGACGGGGACGCAGCGCGCCGTGGCGACGTACGTGCTCGATCTGGCCGACGCCGGCGACGATTGCCGGCAGAAGCTGGGGGCCGTCCGATCCATCGTGAAGCCGGAGACGCCGTGATGATCGCCCTCGACCGCGCGGCCGCCTATGTCCGAATCCGCGAACTGATCGACGGAAAAGCGGCCGGGGACGCCGACAGGCTAGCCGCCGACATCATGGAAGGGCTGACCGAATCGGGTTGGGTTTTCCTGCGGCCAGCCGAGGCGCCGATGAAGCGCGTCGTGGTGACCCTGATGCCGGATGGGACGCCGTATGAGACGATCGAGATCTCGCCGTCGTAGCCGCGTTGGTTTCGCGCCCCTCTGGCCGGGACACTGTCTCCGTACCCACCCGCCACGGAGACTGGCACATGACCGAGAATGCGAAGAGCCCATGGGGCAACGGTGACGAACTGGCCGCCAAGGTCGCCGAGGAAGTGACCCTGGAGTCCGGTAAGACAACCGAGCTTCCGAAGGCGAGGCCGGCGCATGCCGCAGCCGACGCCATGGCTGAAATGATGCGCATGATGGGCGGCGGCGAGCGCCCGGCGGACCTCCCGGAACTCACTGCCGAGGAAAAGGTGGCGCTGCTCAAGTCGACCGCCGAGATCTACCGCATGGGCGCCTACACCCGCTTCGAGATCGGCGACATCGTCACTCCGACGGAGCGCGCCACTCTCAAGGGTCGCGGCGAGCCACATGTCGTCGTCGAGGCACGTGTGGTCGCCGATAGCGACGATCCCATCCTTGCCGCCAACTCTCCGCAGAAGGCCGGGATCGACGACGACGACTTCGGCGCGATCCTCGACCTCCGCGTCGTCCGGCTCGCTCCGAACGGCAGGCTGATGGCGTGGTGGGTCGAAGGCTGGAAGTTCGAAGACTGGGCCGCCCCGGTCGCCAAGGCCGCCTGACCAGGCCGCCTACCGCCGCCGCTCGACCTCAAGGGCTGCCACCTCGGCAGCCCTTTTTCGTGCCTGGATCGCCCCGCGCTCGCTGCGATGCTGCTCGCCCCGCCACCACCACGTCCGGCAGAAGAACACCCTCTTGCAGGTCACCGGCTCCCGCAGGACGGCCAGCCGGGCCGCCTCCGCCGGGCTCACGGCCTTCGAATAGAGAGGCAGGGCATTCCGTACCGCCACGGCGTCGTAGGCCCGGTCGTAGCACCGATGCCAGCGGATCTCGGGCGAGCCGTCGGGATGGAACAGCCCGGTTTCCCGCAGTAGCTCGTGCGCCGGCGCCGCCTCGCGCAGCGCGTCCAGGACGGCCCGTAGCTGAGCCATCCTGCCAGCGTCCTGGGCCTCGCCACGCGCCTTGGCGATCGCGACCTGGCGAGAACTCCAGTCGATCCACTGCTGCGCGTTCTTGTTGGCATTCTTGATCGCCTGGCCCATGGCCATAGCTTCCCCGATGGCCGCGAAGTCCATGTCACACACTCCGATAATACAGAGACGCTGCCTTGCGCCGATTATCGAAGTCTATGGGACAGACGTTGCTTTCAGGTTGCCGCGATTGATTGAACTCCGGCCATCTTATAACGGATGGTTAACCGTGAGAATCTATGCGACTCATGATGTGACGCCTTTAGGCGGCACGGGAGGGAGCCTGCGACCGTAGCCAGGCGAAAATGGGGGATGAAGGGTGCCGGGGCGGGAAATGGGCTTTCGCCCCTCGCCAAGCCCCCTTGTCGGGCCAATCCCGAGTGAACGATTTCAAGGGGTTGGATTTCACCCACTATTCCGCCAACCGCGAGTGGGTGAAACCGTTGTAGATGAAGTCAAAATCGTGGGGACTATGGGAGGGGTATCCCCCATTGATCTGTCATCCCCGGGACCCACGGCCCCTCCTTCCGCGACGAGATCTCCCGCATCCGCTCGGCCAGGTCTTCGGCGGAGCGGACGGCCCGCAGGTCGATCCCGGCGAGCATCAATCTCAAGCGGCCACGGGTGAACGCTCGGCGAGCCGCAGCCGCAAATCGGATACCTCCGTCGTCAACCGGGTGACCTGGGTTGCCTGGTCCTCGACGGCCTTGCCCAGGGTCTCCAAGGCCTCGGTCAGCCCGTTCACCGGGTCGCCCTCCTGGTCCGCCACCAGCGCCGCGATCAAGATGTCCAGAGTCGAGCGGATCGCCCGCACCTCGGCCAGCACTGCCTCGTTTTCCATTCCAGTCCTCCAACTGTAGCCCTGCAACGCGCGTTCGAACGGCGGCTGCGGGAATTCGGTTTCCGGTGGCGATCCTGGACGCCGCGCCGATGACGCGAGACAGCGCGTGGGGCGTCCCCGACTTGTCGACGACGACGGCGCCGGCGGTGCCCTGGGCGAGCCGGAGACCCCGGGCGGCGAGCTCACGCCGGAGGCCTTCGCCGTCGCTGGAGGCATTCCAGGCGTCCAGGGCGGCTGCCCTGACGTCGTCGAGCGAGACGCCGGTTCGGGATTCCATCAGCCGTTCACGGGGCGTAGATTTCGCGATAGGGGCGTCGCCCTCTAGGACGCCGGCGGCGAGTAGCCATGCCGCCATCTCGACGCGGCCTTCGCGCTCGGCACGGTGATAGCAAGCCCGGGCGAAAGGCGTCGCGATCGCCGGCAGGCCGAGCTCAAAGGCGACCAAGTAGCCGACGAACGTGCGCCTTGCGTAATCGTGGTCGAGATTGGCGAGGACGCCGTCGTCGCGGACAATCGAGTAGACCCGATGCTCGTGATGTCTGGCGTGCTTCGTGTGCTGCGCGCCGACGTACGATTGGCTCTCCAGGCCGAACTCGGATTCGAACGCCTGCCAGAAGCGATCGAGGACCTGCTGCGAATCGACTGCCTCGGGCGGCGGGTCAACGTGGACGTGATAGCAGGGCTTCTGGGTCCCATGGTGGGCCGTGCCGGCGACGACTTCGCGCAGCTGGGCGTGGAGATCGCCTTTGGTGATGACGCCGCGGGGCTCGATCACGCGGGTGACCTGGTCGGCCTCGGCCTTCAGCAGGTGGGCGCTCAAGGCCCTGCCGCCGGCGCCGCGTGCGCTGCCAGAGATCATGGTGCCGCTCTGCGCCAATCGTCGACGCAATGTTCGGTGACGATGCGGGCTTCCAGATCGCCTTGCGGTCGCCCCGGCAAAATATAGCTTGCGACCACGGGCCGCCCCGGGAGTTCGTTCGAGCGGATCTCGACTACTCGGTGGGGAGCAAATTCAAGGCTCAATCTGCCATCGGAATGGACCTCGAAGGCTGTGACCGTTCGCCCGCGCTCGGTGACGATGCAGGTTTGGCCGTTATCCGGACCCCCATAGGCGGTCGAGTAAAGCAGCCCGTCCGGGAGCATGCCCCGGTAGCTCATGGCGGGGTCGTAGCGAATCGAGCCAGTGAGTTCGACCGGCCGCGGATTGAGGCGCTCCAGGGGGTCGTAGGCTGCAAGGGCCTCCGTCATGGAAATGTGGGTGAACGGGTCCTCGGCAGGGACTGCGACCGGGAGCGCCTCTCGGATAAGGGTTGTTGCCAGCGCCTGGATGAAGCCGACCTCCTGTATGCGACGCCGTCCCACGAAGAAACGGGCGTCGTTGATGAGGATCGTCAAACCGTCTCCCAGGGCATTCACGAAGCTCCGGATTTCGAGGCCGTCGCGCCCGTCGAGCAAAGCCATGCGCACGGGCTCGGGCAGGCCCTCGATCATCGTCTCGATGTTTCGGATGACGTCGTCGTGGAGGAAGTTCGGGTTGTCGGGGATCGGCTCGTTCCAGGGATCTGGTGGGACCGCTGGGCCGCCTTCGATCCTATTCCGATGGGCGGCACGGCGCTGGTCACCCTGGCGGCGCCTCTCCATCCGCTCGTCGTGGTCGCGTAGCCGTAGCGGCGGGGGAGCTTTATCCCATCTGTAGGTCTCCCCCGACGGCGCGACGACGACGGGCTCGTCCCGGATGCCGTCGAAGTGCAGATGGGAGCCGAAGCTCGCGAACTCGGCAGCGAGGAAACGCAGCTGCCGGTAAGCCGGCGCCGGCGCGACCGAGTTCTTGAAGCCGAGGAACGACGTGACCAGGTGCTGCCGGTTCGGCTTCTTCACCTCGGCCAGGGCGATCGAGAGGCCGGTCGCATCGCGGACGCTCCAGAGCCCGTGGTCGGTCGCGTCCTCGGAGCCTCGAAGCTCGTCGTAGCGACCGTCGCGCAGGCAATTCTGCATGCAGTCGCCCTCGCGCCGGATCGCCTGGCGCGTCACGAGGCGCACCCAGTAGTGGCCCTGGTCGCCCTCGATCCTGTCGGAGGTCCCGACATCGCCGGCGGGGACGCGAGGCGCCTTCTGATCCGACATGGTCAGCCCCGATCGGACAGGATGCCGGCGACCATGCGGGCGATCTGGTCGACCTGCGCCGGCGTAGCGTTGGACACCTCGACGCAGTAGAAGCGGAACCTGGCGTTGGGGGCGTCCTCGGGGGCGGGATCGCCGGCGACCTCGGCGTCCAGGTCCAGGTCGGCCTGGATGGCCTCGACGAGCGCCGTAGTTTCAAGGATCTCGGATTCCCCGAAAGAGCGGACCATCAGGTCGACACGATCGTAATCGCGCATGCCCGGCAGCTTTTTCGCCAACTGGATCAGAGCGTCTTCAAGGGCTGCGTCGGTGAGGGGATCAACGTCGCCGGTGCACCATGTGGTGTCACGGAACTGCTGGCGGGCGCAGGCGGTCAGACGATCGATGTAGCGGGACATGGCGGCCTCCAGGTGAATCCTGAAGCAGATTCTCCCGGTTTGACCGGCGCGAAACCAACGCGGGGCGGGTCAACCATGTCGCCGAAAGGGGGATTCCCTTTGGTGCTGGATGTGCTATCCCAAACGCAAGCGGGACCCGGTTTCCCGAGCCCCGCCCTGCGTGCGATACGCTGCCACCCTATGCGGTGACTGCGAACAGCGTGGCGTTACGAGCGCTCCGCTGCCCGGAGGTGATCAGGTTATGGCGGGCGCTTACGGCGCTTCATCGTTACCACCTCCTTCCTGAGAACCGAGTACGGCGGGGGACTCCCCCGCCGTTTCCGTTTCGACGGCACCGCCATCGATGAGAAACCATCTGCCGCGCTCATCGCGTCGGTATTTCTTGTCCTGGAATCGGCGAAGCTCGTTGCCGATGGACTTGGTGGCGACCGCGCCGTCGTAGTCGCCGGAGATCTGCTCCAGCTCGGTCGTCGTCAGCCCGGGCATGTCCGTCAGCGCCTTCTCAAGCATGCGACCGACCGCGCCTCGCGGGGCACGGGGAAGGCTCGGGCCGCCGCCATGCCGGGGCGCCGCAGCGATGATGGCGGGGCTGGCGATCGCTACGGGGCCGCCATGGCCCTGGGCAGCCGACAGGATGCGGTCGCGCATCTGCGCGGCCCCGTCGACCAGCCCGCGCTGGTACGCGGCCTCGATCTCGACCTTCATCTGCGACCGCAGTTCCTCGATCATGTCGTCAATGCGACTCATGGCACGCCCTCCGATAGGTAACCCTAATCAGATTGCGGCGGGACGTTCAAGCCGTTTGGCGTCTGGAATGGAATGGAACGTCGCGGGAACTGTGGACAGCGGGGATTCAGTTGCGGGCCGTTTGCGGCCTCGGGGGCGAGGGCGTTCGTTTCGCCCGTAACAAATCCGTGACGGCGGCCTCATGGGCCCGCATTTCCGCTTCCATATTCGCGAGATCGCCTCTATGGGCGGCGACCGCTTCGACCGCGACGTTCGTGAGGTAGCTTAATAGGGCTGCATGCTCCTCTTTGGTCCGGTAGCACCGCTCCATGTCAGTCCCCGATTTCCTGGCCCCACGACGCGGGGAATCGAGACGCGCTGGGATCGCCCGGCTGCCTCGCAGCGACCGCCTCCATGACCCGCATCATCCCCACGTCGGTCCTCAAGCGGACCTCGTTGAAGGCCCGCAAGCGGTCGGCCGCATGCCAGTTCGCGATCAATGCGGGGATCGTGGAGCGTACGAGAAAGGATACCTCGCTGCCGCTCTGATGCCGCGCGCAGACGTTCGCCGTAACGAGCTCCTGGCCGATTGCCCGCGAGCATTCCACATGCTGCGCCTTGGCGGCCAGTGCACGCTCGACGGCGGCGCGGGCCTCAAGGGACAGGGCAGCCAAGGGATGCAGGGCCGCATAACGGGTGGCGGATTCCGAGAGGTGGGCCTCGGCGGCGGCGATGCGGTCACGCATCGGAGGTCTCGATGATGAAGTCGTTGCCGGCGTTCGTGATCTTGTAAAGAGAGCCCATGTACGGGGCGACAAGGCCTTTGACGCACAGGCGCTGCATGACGGTGCGGACGCGGCGGGGAGGCCAGCCCGTTCCCTCGGAGATGGCGGTCACTTGGCAAGGGCCCATTCTGCGCAATGCGAGGATGACGTTGCACTCCTCCATGTCATGGCCCGGACTTTCGGGTGGCGTCGTCGATTCCTTCAGCCATTGACGGCCACTGCCCGTGATCTCGACGCGTTCGCCGGCGAAATCGAACTCGACGTCGCCCCGGACCGCGAGCCGGCGGCACAGAAGCAGGGCTTCTGAAGCGTGGATTTCTGCGGCGGCGGCCAGGTCCTCGATGTCCGTCATCTCCCCACGCTCGGCGAGCCGCGTAAGGGCCTTGCGAACGGTGTCGGCCTCCTCGGGCCGGATCTCCGTCGGCTTGAGGTTGTAGGCCTGGTTGCGGGAAACGGCGTCGATCGTCATGCGGACGATGGGATCGTTGCGGAAGGCGTTTTGGAGGGCGGCGACCGACACGTTGAGCCTGCCGACCGTGATGGTCGAGGGCAGCTGCGGGAGGTTCTTGAAGTCGCTCATCCGCTGGGCTTCGCTGATGATGTCCGCGACCCGGGATTCGGTGAGATCCTCGCGCTTGCGCCCGGCCTCGTGGGCCAGCCCCATGGCGAATCCAATCATTGCCTGGTCATTCATCAAAGCGGCTCCTGGGTTGCGCACCATTCGCAGAACGCGATGTGGTCGGTGAGGTGGACGAGCCAGACGCCGCCGACCTGGATGGCCAGGTCGTGGCGCTTGAGCTCGGCGAGGACGGCGCGGTCGTGCCCCTGGGTCTGCCCGAGCGCGATGCACTCGAAGGCATGCCGGGCCTCAATCGAGAGGCCCTCGGCGGGGTGTCGGGGCGCTTCAGTCATGGACGAGCGCCTCCTGCATGACAGTCTCGGGGCCGACGACCTGCTCGGGCGGCGGCGTCCAGAACGTCAGCTTGCGGTGGATCTGGCGCAGCCGCATGACGTTCGACCGCGCGACCAACACAACGTCGTCATAGTCGTCGGCGAGCCAACGGTCGTAGACCTGGTCATCGCCGATATGGGTTTCGCGCTTCACGCCGAGCGTGTCGCACAGGCGGTCCAGAGAGATGCGGCCGCCATAGCCGGTCCAATAGGTCATTGTGTCGACGACCAGGGGCGCGCCTCCCATGGGCTGGTTGTGGTTGGCACGGGCGTTGATGGGAAACCATCGAGGGACCGGGACGCCGAGAATGACGGCACGCTGGTAGAGGAAGCGCAGCACGTGATCGGCATAATGCGCGACGACCGTGACCGGGCCGACGTTAGCCTGGCAGTCGCGGATTTCGCCGCCTCTGACGTAGACGAATCCTCGACCGGGACCGAGGCGGTGCTTCTCGGCGGCGTTGGCGGCGTTCTGGAGAGCGTCGGTCATGGCGACGAAGGCGCGCTCCATGATGACCTTCTCGGTCGAGAGCATGTCCTGCTTTGAGCCGACCAGCCAATCCGGCCGCATGTACTTGGCGCACCACGTGGCCTCGTTGCCGTCATCGATGCCGTAGGCGATCGCCACGACGTGCCCCGCCGCCCCGTCGTACGCCGTCTTCGCGTACGCCTCGTCGACCAGGGCCGGCTTCTTCTCGGCTTCCCAGGCCGCGATCGTCTCGGCCTTGGAGATGTTGCCGGGCGGCGTGATGGTCGCCGCGATCTCGTCCCGGATGCCGGGCCGCTGGGAGGGGATCGTCTTGATGTCCAGGTACAGGTGCATAGGTGACTCCATCGCGAATTCGGATGGAGCGATTGTCCCGGCGGGGGCGGCGCGAAACCAGAAGCCATGATCCGCCGCTTAAGCATTGGCTAACCACCCCGTCAGCCGGCGGTCGATAGCTGCAATGCCACCTCCAAAATTAATCGCTTGGAAGGGGCTGGGGGGCATTTTGGGCCTGTCTCCAGTACGGAGATATCAATCCTAGAAAAGGATACTAATATGTCTGTCGCTATCTCCGCAACAATGCGCAACAGCCTCAACGCGCTTCAGACGATTACTGCTCAGTCAAACGTCTCTCAGAATCGCCTCAGCACTGGCCTCAAGGTCAGCTCGGCACTCGACAATCCGACGAATTACTTCACCGCTCAGGGGTTGAATGACCGGGCCAAGGACCTCGGCAACCTGTTGGATGGGATCGGTTCCGGTCTGCAGGTCCTGAAGGCAGCCGACGAGGGCATCAAGAGCATTTCGAAGTTGGTTGAGACAGCAAAGGGCCTCGCTTCTGCCGCGAAGCAGCTGCCTACAACCGCCGATAGGGCTTCTCTGGTTGCTCAATATACTTCGATTATTGCTCAGATCACCACTGTCGCGGGCGATTCTAGCTTTAACGGCACGAATCTGATCAAGGGTGTCACGGCCCCGGCGACCGTGGAAACGTTGAGCGTCAAATTCTCCGAAGGCGCCAGCAAACTCGATGTTGTCGGTGTTCAGCTGGATTCAGGCACCGCTGGTCTCAACATAACCGCACCACAGGCTTCTTGGGCGGCGACTACGGATATCGACGCCGACGTCGTGAAGCTGGATGCTGCCTTGGTCAAGCTGAGGACGACGGCTGCAACGTTCGGCGCGAACAGTGCGATCATCAGCACGCGGCAGGACTTCACGAAGAACCTTATCAGCACCTTGAAGACGGGCGCCGATAACCTCGTTATGGCAGACCAGAACGAAGAGGCCGCCAACCTTCTGTCGCTGCAGACGCGTCAGCAGCTGGCTCAGACCAGCATGTCGATGGCCAACCAGTCGCAGCAGGCCATCCTGCGCCTGTTCTAAGCCGCCTCTGAACCAAAAGGGCCGGCGGGGTTGTCCCTGCCGGCCTTTACTCGCTGTTAACCACGCCCGGTCATCTTCCCTTCACGATCTTCATGAAGGGGCTTGCTCATGGCCGATATTTCGATCTCAGCGCGAGTGCGCACCGGTCTGCTGGCGCTTCAGCAGATCAATGACCAGACGACACTTGCCCAGCAGCGCCTAACCACGGGCCGCAAGGTCAACTCCGCTGTCGACAACCCGGTCAACTATTTTACCTCGGCCGCATTGAACGATCGCGCAGGCGATTTGGGTGCGCTGCTGGACGGCATCGGCAATGCGCAGAAGGTAGTGGAGGCTGCGGACAAAGGCATCCAGAGCATAACCAAGCTGGTTCAGACAGCTAAAGGTTTGGCGAGCGCCGCTCGTCAATTGGCATCAACGGATACGGCAGGGCGACTAGCGCTGTCAGTCCAGTACAACGAGATCCAGAGCCAGATTACCTCCTTGGCCGAAGACTCGGGCTTCAATGGCCTCAATCTTATCAAGGCCACCCCCGACAATTTGACCGTCAGATTTTCCGAGAGAGCCACAGCTGCTGCCCCGGCTCCGAAAAATGATCTTACTGTCACTGGCGTTGCACTCGGTGCAGCAGGTCTATCGCTCGTCGCCGCAACAGGCTCCTGGGCAACCAACGGAAACGTCGACACAGATATCGGTCTCCTCGATGCCGCTCTCGGAAAGCTCCGGGCAACCGCTTCGACGCTTGGTGCCAACGGCGCGATCATCACTTCCCGACAGGATTTTACGAAGCAATTAATGTCGGTCTTGAAGGTTGGCGCTGATAATCTCGTTCTGGCGGATCAAAATGAGGAAGCGGCAAACCTGCTCGCCCTTCAGACTCGCCAGCAGCTTGCTCAGACCGGTATGTCGCTTGCGAACCAGGCTGACCAGAGCGTCCTCCGACTCTTCAACTAATCGGAATCGATCCATGGCCTTGCATGTCGAGCTGCGCCCAGGCGAAAAGGTCTACATCGGCCGAACGTTGGTCACCAACGGGAAGTTCAAGGCGAGCCTTTATCTTGAGGGCCGTGAGCCGATCCTCAAGCAGAAGGATATGATCGACCCTGCGGAAGCGGACACGGTCTGCAAGCGGATCTATGTCGCGATCACGGACGCCTATCTCGCCGAGAACGCCGCTCTTCACGATCACGAATGTTTCGAGCTGGTGAAACAGGTTGCCGCCGTGGCGCCTAGCCTTCGAACCATGCTGGCTGAGGTTTCGAAGTACGTACTGGCTGGTGAGCACTACACCGCGTTGAAGCTTTGCAAGCATCTGATCGAGCATGAAGCTGCTTTGATCGCTGCTGTCATGACAGAAGAACCTGCAGGCAGCGGCCCTCGCCACTGAGCACGGTTACGACCGGGTCTCCAGCCGCTCGATGAGCCGCACCAGGCGCTCGTGCGCCGCCTCCATCGCGGCGATGACGCCCGCGCCGTCGGCTTCCCCCGCCTCGCGAGCGCGCACGATGAATGTCGTCAGCGTGCCGAGCATCCTCGACGCGGCCGCGAGGTCCTCGGGCGGGACCTGGGTGACCAAGCGGGGGCCGGACGCCCGGTCGACCGGTGCCTCGTCGACCAGGTGGTCGGCGATGAGGCGGCGCACCAGGGCAGAATCGGAAATCCCGTCGCGCTGCGCGGCGACAGTGAGTTTCGCTCGGAGGTCTCCGGTGAGCCGGATTCCCAATATCGAGGGCAGCAGGCGGCTGCCCGTCGAGGGGTCCACGGGGCGACGCCCCTGGCCAGCAGACGTCGCCGGAACGGGGGCGTCGTCTAGGGGCAAACCGCGAAGCGTGTTTGACCCTATGCCTGGCTTAATCTCTGCACTTATTTCCATGTCAAACACTCCGGTAAAACTCGGCGGTCAAACCGCCTCCTAATTCAGCCCTTGCTGCCGAATCCCTTGTTGCCGGATTCCGCTTCCGGCTCCTCGGTCACCTCGGGCACGGGCATGGCTCCGGCAGCCGGCGGCGTCCCATCGGGATCGTCGTCATGGGGCCTCTTCTTCTTCTTTCCGGGGACCTTCGTCCTGCCGCCGGTCTTTTCGGGGATGGTCACGTCGGCGACCGAGGGCGTCTCCGGCGGAGCCGGCGCGGGGCCGCCCGACGAACCCGCGTTGCCGTCCCTGCCGCCCTTCGTGACCTTCGCGGCGGCAGCGTTGAGCGCCTTGACCAGGGCGATCTGGACTTCGGCGGGGACGTGCAGGGGCGCGGGCACGGGCTTGCCCATGTATTCGAGCCGCTTGCGCTCGCGCTGGTCGGCCCGCTCGGCCTCGCGCCACGTTTCGAGGTCGCCGTAGGTCGCGTCGTTGAGCCGACGCAGCAGCCCCATCTCGGCATCCGGGTCATCCATCCGTGCTTCGGACAGCATGAAGCGGGTCAGCCTGCCGTCGACCATGTCGAGCGCCTTCAGGTACGCGGCGAGGTCGGGCCCCAAGACCTTTTCCGCGAGCTTGATGCGCTCCGGCGTCGGCTTCTCGCCGTGCCGACCGAATCCTCTGATGTACGTGACCACGGCGACCGGGAAGCTGGGCGGCATCACGAATCGAGGCCGCGCCGGCGCCGGGGTCTCCGGCCGCTCCGGCTCGATCGCCGGACGCGGATCGGGTTTGACCTCGGGACGGACCGGTTTGACCTCCGGCCTGATGGTCGGCTTCAGCCTGGCGCTGGGCGGCCTGGCGGGCTTCACGTCGGGCCGGGCGACGGGACCGAGGCCGATGAACTCGTAGATGCGGCGAAACATGGGACACCTCCTGTTTGACCAAAGTTTCCGGGCGGGAGGGGCGCGAAACCATGTTTGACCGGCGGCAGGGTGCCTGCCGCCGGCTTGTGTCAGCCGAGCCCCGTCGTTGCGGCGGCCTGCTCTGGCGAATCGATGCCCCAGGCTTCGACATCGATCCCAGGCAGTGATGCCAGGAGCCGGTTGCGGAGCGATTCGACGAACGCCGAGGCTTCGCTCTTGTCGTAATCGGGATGCTCGCAGGCTTGGTAGTCGTAGCAAGCCAGCGTGTGCGCGGCTGCCGTGATCCGGACGTCGGGATAGTAGCGGTGCCGGTAGACGTCGATCTGCTGCTGGTAGCCGGCGGCCTCTACCGAGCCGACCAAGCTCGGATAGCGGGCGAACATCGATCGCAGGTTCTCGCTCCAGAGCATCTGTCCGACGAGCGTCGCTCGGTGATGCGTGATCTGCTCGCGGCGCGGCGGGCAGCCGTATGCGCGGTAGTCGATGGCTGCGCTGACGAGGACGTCGATATGATGCTGCGAGACGAAGAAAGCTGACATTTCGGGTCTCCTGAATGGGAAAGCCCGCCGGGGTTGCCGGCGGGCTGGGAAAGGGGTCAGTCTCGGGTGCCGCTGCGGTCCCACACCAGCGGCCAGGACTTGCTCTTCGGCGTCCGGGGCTGGAACAGGGCGGCTCGGACGGGGCAGGGGAAGCTCGGGTCCTGGATCGCGACCGAGAGGAAGGCGACCCCCGCTTTCGACTGGCGGCGCCATGCCCCGCCGACCTCGCGCCCGTTGTGCAGGATGCGGAAATCCGGGGCCTTGTCCGAGGCGCTCTCGAAGGGCTCGAAGACGAGCTCGGCGGTGCAGGAAAGGGTGGTGAGGGTGCCGACGTAGCCGTTGCCGTCCGAGGTGAAGCTGCCGATGTCGATCATGGGGTCTCTCCGATGCTGGGCCGCACCGCGCGGCCTGTGGCGTCAAAGAGAGACGGGAGGGAGCGCCCGCATCCGGAGGACCGGAATGGAATGGAGGAGCGCTTGCGCTTGCGGGAATAGCGATCGAGCGGATTACTAAGAGGACACAGAAAGGCCGCCGGTGCAGGCCCGCCACGGGGTGACCAGATCGGCTCGGGGACTCCTCAAATCACAGGCGATGTTCTACGTCTGTTCTCCATGCGATCCGACCTCCCTCCCGACGAGAACACACCGCTAGGACGCTGGCCGTGGGTCGAGGTCCGATTCCGCTGTCACTACTGCCAACGGTGGGATGACGTGCGCCTGGCTTCCCTGGCGGCCAAGAAGGGGCATCGCATCTCGATCGGCACACTGGTCCGGCAATGGGCTTCACTCTGCCCGTGGCACCACACCAATCCGACGCGGAAACCCCAGAAGTACGGGATGAAATGCGGTGGGCACTGCCCGGATCTGCGGAAGCTCACCCCTCCCGACATGCCGCCGGCCATGGGCGGCCTGGTGGTGCTCGAAGGGGGCAAGGGCGACATGCTGCCAGCCGAGCCGGCCCGCGAGCGTCGCCGGCGGATCGGCGCTCCCAACGAAGGCTAGCTCCAGGCGGTCGCGTCGTCGTGCGTCTTGTCCCACGCCATGATCGCGTCGGTCAGCGCCTCAAGCTCGCGCTCCTCGGGGCTGTCCTCGACCGCCCCGGCTAGCTCGGCGACGCGCTGGGTTGCCCCCTCGTAGTCGTCGACGCTCTCGATCGTGATGGCGGCTGGGTTGTCCATGTCGGTCTCCCTGCACGGCTGAATCCCCGGATCGACGCACGGTTCCACGGCGCGGTCGCGCGCGCTTGCGATTTCTCGATGCGACCTCTTGTAGGTTCCGATTTGGATGTTATCTTACACCCAATCCCGAGAGTGGTTCTCGGGCTTCATCAGGAACCCGCATCATGGCCGCCAAGACCTCCGTTCTGATCACCGTCGAACACACCGCCGCCCTCGACGCCTTCATCAATGAGTCCGCCGGGCGCACAAAGTCGCCGCCGGCAAGCGTCCTGATCGACGCCGCTGCCGATGCCGAGGAGCGTCTCGAAGACGCCGGTGTCGCGAAGACGCATCGGGTGGGCTGCGAATACCACTTCCGGCAGGCCGGCCCGTGGGCGAACGCCTACAAATACTCGAAGGCCGTCTGGGCCTTCCGTCTGCGCCGCAAGAAGGATGGCTGGGTGATCGTCACCGCGCGCGGCGAGAACGTCTATCCGAAGACACCCAAGATCGACGAGGTCGTGCTGACCGAGGCGGCGCGTGACGCCGTCGTGCGTCACGCTCTGGCCCCCTTCGGCATCTTGCCGACGAAGGAAGCGATCGCCGCCTGATCCCACGCTCGCATAGGAGCCGCACCCGAGGCGGCTCCGAACGAGCGTCGGATTCCCGGCGACTCTGCACCGGCCTAGGAGGGCCAGATGACCGAAAACACCCCCACCGTCACTTTCAGGCCGGGCCAGTCCCGCATCCTGCCCGACGCCTATTTCCTGATCGACGGCGACACGCGCATGTACGCGATCGTCTGCGTCGACCACGCCGGCCAGCCGTTCGTGCTGGTCGACGAGCTCTGCGGCAACGAGGACATCAAGCTGCCGGGCGGCGTCGAGACCGGTCGCGAGGTCAAGCGGCTGGTCGATCTTGCCGCCCAGGGATCGAAGGTCGCGCAGGACCGGCTGGCGGCCTACGCGGTCGAGGGCATCATGATCGCCCGCGGCCTGCGCGAGGGCGCGAACGACAACGCCGACCTCGGGAGGGCGGCGTGATGGTCGCGATCGAGGTTCTCTCGTGCGGAGATTGGGTCCGCAGCCGATTCGGTTTCTTCTCGCCGACGGCGGCGGCTTCGATGATCGCGAATCTGCGGGAGCGCGGCATCCGTGCGCGGACCGTCCCGGCGAGCTAGACCGGTGACATGAGAGACCCCGGGGCGGGCAGCCCCGGGCTTCTGCGAGACCCTGGCCCGCGCTGCTGGAGCGCGAGGGCTGGCACCCGGGGACGGGGTCTCGCACAAGCCCAGGAGACGACGATGAGCGAGAAGAAAGTCTACGTCGGCCCCGGGCGGGATAGCCACGGCGCGACGACGCTGCGGATCGTCGGGGAGGGCCTGTACGGATCGCAGTGGCAGTCCGAGTTCGCTCGCCGGCTGACCGGGCTGCATCCGAAGGAGAAGCGTGTGACGCAGCAGATGGTGGCTCGCTGGGCCGCCGGCGAACGCACGATCCCGCCGTGGGTATGGGCCGCCGCGCTCGACGTCATCGATGACAAGACGATCTGGCTCGCGATGCAGAAGGACACGCTGCGCGGGATCGCCGGATGGGAGGGGACTGATAAGCCATGAAAAGTGATCTGACCAAGGCCATGGCAGCACTGACGCGCGCCGAGCGCAGCTTCGTTATCCACGCTGACGTCTCGACGCCCTATTGCCGCGAATCGTGGCATCTGCGGCCGCTGGTCGATGAGCTCTATCGTTTCCGGAAAGATCGTGGGGAACGAGTCCTGATGTGGAGCAAGAACACGGCGCGGATCTCTAATGATCGCGCTTGGCTTGCCCACCAATTTCAGCGTTGGACGCTCGCCGAGCGGCTGACGCAGAGTCGGCGAGAGGTCTTCGACAAGGCCTGGGCGAAAACCGGGATCGGCTCTAACGCGTGGCGGCGGAACGATCCGAAGCTGATTTTCGTGCCCGGGCACGCGGGCGAGCACGTCGTCGAGCGCGTCGCCTTGAGAGGGTATAGGGAGCTGATGGACGTGCACACGCTTACCCTCCCGCTCGACTGGATGACGATTGTGAAGCGGATCGGCGACGGTACCGGTGTCGTGGACGGTCACTTGATCCTGTCTGCATCGCTGCACCATGAGACGGCGCTCGACTCGCGGTCCTGGTGGACGGCGCGGTTGCTCAAGCGCGGTCGCGGCTACGGCGCCGTCACGGTCGAGAAGATCATCTCTTGCTGGCCTCACGGCATCTCGACGCTGCACGCCGATATGAAAAGAGCGATGCTCGAACCGACGCCTCCAGAGGTCGAACGGCGGGAGGAAGCCGCGCGGCTGGAGCGGCACGAAAGAGCGCAGTTGCTCTGCGACGAAGACCTGGCCGCGCTGGAAGACCTCGATCTGACCGTCGCCTAGATCGGGCAACCGCCGCCGTGGTCTCCTGGGGCTTGACCGCCTGGGAGCCCCGCTCGCCGGGCCCTTTTGCGTTGTTTCAGGACCAGTTTCAGGACCACCCCGTTTTCGGGACCATTCCAGGCCAAGCCCCGGAAAGCAAAAAGCCCTGCAAACACTAGGGTTTGCAGGGCTTGGAAAATGGTGGGCGCGACAGGGATCGAACCTGTGACCCCTACGATGTCAACGTAGTGCTCTCCCGCTGAGCTACGCGCCCGTCTGCCGCGTCGGGATCTCGCCGCGGCTGTCGGAAACAGGGTTGGCCGTTGCCGGTCGACCATGTTGCGAGGTGTGCGGCTATAGCCGCTCGCTTCGAGCCTTGCAAGGCGGTTTGTGGATAAACATCCCGCCCCACCTGATGTCCGTCGCGACGGACCGGCCTCAGGCCGCCAGCAGCTTCTCGACCTCGCTCACCAGCTCGCGCAGGTGGAAGGGCTTGGAAAGCACCTTGGCGTCCTTGGGCGTCTGCGAATCGGGGTTGAGCGCCACGGCCGCGAAGCCGGTGATGAACATCACCTTGATGTCGGGGTCGAGTTCGGTGGCGCGGCGCGCCAGCTCGATGCCGTCCATCTCCGGCATGACGATGTCGGTCAGCAGCAGCTCGAAGGGCTCTTCGCGCAAGCGGTTATAGGCTGAGAGCCCATTGTCGAAGGATGCCACGTCATAGCCCGCATTCTGCAGGGCCTTGACCAGGAAGCGGCGCATGTCGTTGTCGTCTTCGGCGAGAAGTATCTTGGTCATGGGCCTGATCTGTCCGTCCCGTATGGCCTGTCTTCAGGTTCAGGGGGTGCCGGCCAGGCGACCCTCATCCCATGCTCATCTGGCGCCAGCGCCGCTGCCGGGCTTGCGCCGGCAGGGTTATCGGCCCATCCCCGCGCTTGGAACCCTGCGTTTCTATAAGGCATCACCATGGTAAACAACGGGTGAATCGCCTGGCGATGGCGGCTGTGCGCCGCCGGCGCTTCAACCGCGCCGCTATGTGTGCTTGTGTCGGGGCCGATGAGCGCGCTTTCAGCCCCTTTCCCTCCCGGTCCCGAAGACGTCGTCGCCGAGATCGAGCGGCCATACACGCTGTATCAGCCGGCGCTTCACATCGTCCCGGTGGTGGTCGACGTCCCCCATGCCGGGCGGCGCTACCCCCGGGCCTTCGTCGAGCGGGCGCGGCTGCCGCTGCGCTCCCTGCGCCGCTCCGAGGACGCGTATGTCGACCGGCTGTTCGCCCACAGCGTCGCCCTGGGAGCGCCGCTGCTGGTCGCCGAGTTCCCGCGCGCTTTTCTCGACGTCAACCGCGAGCCCTATGAACTCGACCCGCGCATGTTCGAGGGTCGGCTGCCGCCCTTCGCCAACACGCGCTCGCTGCGGGTCGCGGGCGGGCTCGGCACGATTCCGCGCATCGTCGGCGACGCGCACGAGATCTATTTTGGGCGCATTCCCGTCGAGGAAGCGCTGGGGCGCATCGACGGGCTCTACCGGCCCTATCATGCGGGCCTGCGCGATCTCGTCCACCGCACGCAGCGCGCCTTCGGCACCTGCATCCTGGTCGATGCGCATTCGATGCCCTCAAGCGGGCTCGACCGTGACGCCGCGGCCAAGCCCGACATCATTCTCGGCGATCGATTCGGCACCAGCGCGGCGGGTTACGTCACCGACATCGCCGAGGCCGCCTTCGCCCGGCTCGGCCTGAGCGTCACGCGCAACCGGCCCTATGCCGGCGGTTTCATCACCGAGCATTACGGCGCGCCGAGCGCGAGCGTCCACACACTGCAGATCGAGGTCAACCGCGCGCTCTACATGGACGAGACGACGCTGTTGCCGCATGCCGGCTTCGCCCCGCTCGAGAAGGCGATCTCGGCGGCGATGGCGGAGTGCTTCGCGCGCTGGAGCGGCTGGCTCAAGGCGTTCCGGCACGCGGCCGAGTAGCGGGAGGCGGCGCGGAACCGGTTGTGACCGCAACGAAAAAAAGGGCCGCGCACTTTCGTGGCGGCCCAAGTCTAGGGAGGAAACGCCCAAGGAGGGCAACGAAGGCTTGAGGTGATCGCCCCTTCGCAGTGCACAATATGACTGTGCAGCGCAAAAAAGCAAGTGGCCTGACCAAAATTCTGCAAGAGCGCATGTGGGATGGGGCATGCGTCAGACGCGGGACGGGGCGGGGGATCGAGGTCTGTCCCGCCTTTCGCGTCCGGCCCGCGCGCATGTCTTGCCTTTCGAGGACGTCCCGCCCATCACGGGCGGACAGCGGCGCGGCATCCAGCGCCGCGACAGGCCTGGGGGCATTCATGAGTGCGGTCGATTTCGGGGCCTTCGTGGCCGATCTCGCAACCCAGTCGGGCCGGGCGATCCTGCCCTTCTTCCGGGCGCATCATGCGCTGGAGGACAAGTCTGCCGGCGGCGTGTTTGATCCCGTGACCGAGGCCGACCGGGCCGGCGAGACGATCATGCGGCATCTGATCAAGCGGCAGTTTCCCGCCCATGGCGTGCTCGGCGAGGAATTTGGCAACGAGAACACCGACGCCGAATATGTCTGGGTTCTCGACCCGATCGACGGCACCCGCGCCTTCATCTCCGGCATTCCGGTGTGGGGCACGCTGATCGGGCTGACGCGCAGCGGCACGCCGGTCTACGGCATGATGCACCAGCCCTTCACGGGGGAGCGCTTCTGGGGCGATGGCGGCGAGGCGCGCTATGAGGGGCCGGGCGGGGCCAAGATCCTGCGGACCCGGCAGGTCTCGACGCTCGCGACCGCGACGCTGATGACGACCTCGCCGGCGCTGTTCAAGGGGGCGGAGGCGCTGGCATATGCCCGCGTCGAGAGCCAGGTGCGGCTCGCGCGCTATGGCTGCGATTGCTACGCCTATTGCATGCTGGCCGCCGGCCATGTCGATCTCGTCATCGAGAGCGGGCTCAAGCCCTATGACATCGTCGCGCTGATCCCGATCATCGAGGGCGCGGGCGGCGTCGTCACCTCATGGGAGGGCGGCAGCGCCGCCGGGGGCGGGCGCATCCTCGCCGCTGCCAACAAGGCGCTGCATCAGGCTGCGCTGGCGCGGCTCGCCGGTTGACGCGGGCGGCTGCGCGCCGAGTTCGGCATCCTCGCCGGGGATGAAGGCGTCGAAGGCGGCCCAGAACTGCGCCCGGATCGAATCGCTTTCCATCAGGATCTCATGGCGCGCCTGGGGCAGCACCAGCGCCTGGCCGGTCTTGAGCCGGGCGGCAAAGCGCTCGACCGCCGGGGTCGAGACGATGGGGTCGCGACCGGCGGCGATGACCAGCGTCGGCACGCGGACCTCGCGGGCGGCATTGGGGGCAGACAGCCGCCCCATCAGCCGGAAGGCGGTCCTGACCCAGGCGATGGTCGGGTCCCCGATGCTGAGATGGCGGGCCTGCGCCGAGAGCGCGCTGTTGCGGGCATAGCGAACCGGGTCGCTCGTCAGCCGGTTGCCGTCGAAGGGCTTGGTCGCAATCGCGGTGTCGCCGCCGCCGGGCACGAACGCCTTGCCGAAGCCGAGCCAGAACAGGAGGCCGGCAAGCCGGCGCGCGGATCTCGGATTGTCGATAATGGTCAAGTCCAGCATTGGCGCCATCGCCACCAGCCGTGAGACCGGCAGGGCATTCCTGCGGGCGGCGTCGAGGCAGATCGCGGCGCCCATCGAATGCGCCAGCACGAAATAGGGGCCGGGGAGCGTCTCGCGCATCTGCGCCATCGCCAGGGCGAGATCGGCTTCGTAATGGCGCAGCCAGCCGACATGGCCCTTGCGCTCGCGGCTGACGAAGCGCTGCGAGCCGCCCTGGCCGCGCCAGTCGAAGGCCAGCACATGGAAGCCGCGGCGGCGCAGTTCGGCGACCGTCTCGAAGTAGCGTTCGATGAACTCCGCCCGCCCCTGGACGAGGACGACCGTACCGCGCACCGGCTTTACCGTCGGGCGCCAGCTCGCAAAGCGCAGCCGCGCGCGATCCCGCGTCGCCGCGAACCAGACCTTGCCATGGCCGGGCACGGGGTAATCGGAGAGGGAGAAGAGCTCGGCGTCGGCCATCCCTGACTTTCATGGCGGCTGGTGCGCGGCTGTCGCAGCATCCGCCGCAGCGCGATTTCGGCGGGACTATGCCTCCCGCGGGGGGCTCTTGAAAAGCGCAAAACACTTTACCAATTCAAGCCTGCGCAGGCCTGAACCGGCTGCGCGAGACCAAACCGGGCCTGCGCTCATGAGAGGCGGGCTGGACCCAAACGTCGCTTCCTATGGAGGACACCATGCGTCACTTCGATCTTTCCCCGCTCTATCGCTCGACCGTCGGTTTCGACCGCCTGTTCTCGCTGCTCGACCAGGCCGGCAGCGCTGATGCCGCGCCGAGCTACCCGCCCTACAACATCGAGCGCACGGCCGAGAACGCCTACCGCATCACCATCGCGGTGGCTGGTTTCGGCGAGGGCGACCTTGCCATCGAGAGCAAGGAGAACGCGCTCACCGTGCGCGGCGAGAAGCAGGCCAACGACAATGGCGAAACCCGCGAGATCCTGCATCAGGGCATCGCGGCGCGCGCCTTCGAGCGTCGCTTCCAGCTCGCCGACTACGTGCAGGTGACGGGCGCCAGCCTCGAGAACGGGCTGCTCCACATCGATCTCGTGCGCGAGATCCCCGAGGCCAAGAAGCCCCGCCAGATCGCGATCGGCAGCGGTCAGGGCAAGGTGCTCGAGGCCAAGGTCGAGAGCGCCAAGGCTGCGTGATCCGCGCCTGACGCCACTGCCTGAATGAAGAGGGCGCTTCCGGAAAAACCGGAAGCGCCCTCTTTTCATGTCGCAGGGTGGCTGCGCGCCACAGGCGCGCCTCACCCCTCAATCCAGCGGTGTGACCGGCACGTCCGGCGTCTGCGGCCGCGATGTCGTCGGCGTGGCATCCTGCGGCTGGACCGGCGGCAGCTGCGCCGGGATCCCCGGTTCGGACCGGGCGAGCGGCGGCTTGGCCTCACCGGGCTCGGTGCCCCGGACATCGCTGGGATTGACCAGGCGCGGTGTCGGCGCGGCCGTCGCCGGCGCGCCTGGGCCAGGCGCGGGTGCAGTCGGTGCGGGAGGCGTCTCGGTCGCCGGCGCGCTGGCTTCGGCCGGGGGCTTGTCGGGGGCGGGGGTCGGCTTGGCGCGGGGCGGTGCGGCGGGCGCGGGTGGAGTTTCGGTGGCCGGCGCACTCGCCGCGGCCGGCGGCTTCTCGGGCGCAGGTGCGGGTTCGGCCCGCGGGGGCGTGGCCGGCGCGGGCGGAATGACGGTGGCTGGCGCCGTCGCCTGTCCCGGCGGTTTCAGAACGGCGGGGCGTTCGGGCGGTTGCTGGGAGCGGGGCGCGGGCCTGGGCCGGACCTCCTCGCGCGGATCGGTGCGGGCGACGCGGGGGGTGCTGCGTCGCGGCCCCTGCAGCACGATCTCATCGAGAAGCTGCCCGCTATAGGGATCGAGGATCAGCCGGACGCGCGCGCCCGACCGGGTGCGGCCGTCGACGATATAGGCGGAGGCCGTCGTGACGGTGCGGTCGATCTGGACGAGGCCGAAATCGCGTGCCGCGATGCGGCTGGCGGCGCGCGGCGGGATCGGCGCGGGCGGCCGCGGCACGGCGTAGCGATACCCGTAGCCGAAGCGCTGCTCGAGATAGGGCGCGTCGTCATAGACATAATACTGGGCCGATGCGGCGCCGGCGGTTCCGGCGAGGGCTCCGGCGACGGCCAGGCCCATCAGCGCGGTCCGCCGGGGCAGGGTCGTACGAATGGCCATGGGGGCATCCCTTTCCAGGACAGACAATCAGATCGTCAGTCTTCGTTAGGGATTGCGGCGTGCGTGGGGCTGGAATGCGAAGGTTCGTCAGCCTCGTGGCGCGTCGAACACCCCGATCAGTTGCTCGACCACTTCGGCCGGTGTCTCAAACGACATCACGAAACGGCCGACGATCTCGCCCTCCGCCAGGCTCAGGCCCGCCGGCAGCGCCCGGTCCGACCAGGGCAGATAAGCGGCGCCCGCCACCTGCAGCCGCTGCTGCAACGCCGGAGACAAGATCGGAAACACTTCATTGGCCTGGCAGGGCCAGGCGAGCCGGGCCTCGCCGCCGGCTTGGACGGCCCCGGCGAGTTTCGACGCCATCGCGTTGGCGTGGCGGGCGAGGTCGAGCCAGTGCCCGTCAGCGAGCAGCCCCTCGAATTGCGCGCCGATCAGGCGGCCCTTCGACAGGGTCTGGCCGGCGCGCTTGCGGCGCCATTTCATCTCGGAGGCCTTGGCGGGGTCGAAGAAGATCACGGCTTCGGCTGCCCAGGCGCCGTTCTTGGTGCCGCCGAAGGAGAGCACGTCGATGCCGGCCTTCCAGGTCATCTCGGCTGGCGAGCAGCCGAGCGTGACCAGCGCGTTGGCGAAACGGGCCCCGTCCATATGCAGGCTGAGCCCCCGCGGAGCGGCCGCGTCCTTGAGGGCGCGGATCTCGTCGAGCGTGTAGATCGTGCCGCATTCGGTCGCCTGGGTGATGGACAGGGCCTGCGGCTGGACCTGATGGAGCGCGCCCTCGCGGAACCGCCCGAGGGCCTGCGTCACCTGATCCGGCGAGAGCTTGTTACCCGCACCGGGCAGGCCGATGAGCTTGGCGCCGTCGCTGAAGAATTCGGGCGCGCCACATTCGTCGTCGGCGACGTGGCTTTCCTCATGGGTAATGACGGCGCCCCAGGGCCGGGTGAGGCTGGCCAGCGCCAGCGCGTTGGCCGCGGTGCCTGATGTCACCAGAAAGACCGCGACCTCGCGCTCGAAGATCTCGGCGAAGCGGCGCTCGGCCTGTTTCGTCCAGGTGTCGCTGCCATAGGCGCTAGCCGCGCCGTCATTGGCGGCGGCGATGGCGGCCATGACACGGGGGCTCGCGCCGGCGGTGTTGTCGCTGATGAAGTTCATGGCGTCACCGATAGACGCTGGCCGCCGTGCCGCCAAGCCGGCCGCGCGGCGCGGCGCGCCTCAGCGCAGAACGGCCTGCGCGAGCAAGGTGAGGGCCGCCGCGATGATGGTCAGGAACGTGGCGATCATGCCGGCTGTGCGGAAGCGGAAATCCTCGTCGGTATGCGAGACGCCCCAGGCATGGCTGGCGCGTCCGATCAGCAGCGTCAGACACAGCAGGTGCAGCAGCGGCCCGGGCGCGCCGCGCCATTCGGCCATCGCGAGCAGCAGCAGGGCGAACGGCACGTATTCTGCGAAGTTGCCATGCACCCGGACGCGCCGTTCGAGGGCGCGATCGTCGGAAACGCCGATGGCGACACGGCCGACGCGGCGTTGCTTGACCACCGCCAGAGAGAGCGCGACGAACAGCAGGCCGAGCAGGGCGGCATAGACGGGGACGATCGCGAGAGCCATGGCCGGTCATCCATCTGACAATGTGAACACAGTTTAGATCGCGACGTCGCCCTTGGCCAGAGGCACGGCTCGCGATACGGCCCGACAGGAAATGTGCGGGGATGCGCCGCAGGCTTGCCGGATGTGTCCGAATAGGCGGCTCCTCCAGAACAAAATGTCGGCCAAGAGACAAAACGCCGCTTGTGCAGTGATTAGAATTCTGGCAAGTTCATCGTAATAGGACAGTGTTGCTGTCCCATTTTCAGCGCGACGACCGGGGCCGTTTCGGGCGTCGGTCGCGCCGACGCAACGGAGCGGGACGATGACGAAGGGGACGGCCAAAGACGCCAAAACCATTCGTACGCGCGCCGCCCGCAAAGCGGCGGCCTGACAGGCGCGGCAGGGCGAAGAGCCCTCAGCGCCTGCGGAGGACGCGGGCGCCCCAAGACCAGCGCAAGCCACCCCTCCGACGAAAGACCCGGCCATTCTGGCCCCATCCTTGCTGCCGGCTTCCGGGCCGGCGCGGCAGCGATGCGGTGCGGTGGCGGAAGGATGATATGGACTGAAAGGTGCCCCCGGCGGAAGCTGGCCGGGCCTGGGCGAACGGGGTTTGACGATGAGCGAAACCAGCCAGTCGAGCGGTGCCATGTCCGTGGTCGGCGCGGAGCCTTTCGAGCGCTTCCCGGAGGTTCGCGACCCGGCCATGCCGGGGCGCCAGGGCCTCTATGATCCCTCGATGGAGAAGGATTCCTGCGGGGTCGGCTTCATCGCCGACATGAAGAACCGCAAGAGCCACGCCATCGTCGCGCAGGGCCTGCAGATCCTGCACAACATCGACCATCGCGGCGCGGTCGGCGCCGATCCCAAGCTGGGCGATGGCTGCGGCATCCTGACCCAGATCCCGCATCGCTTCTTCAGCGAGGAATGCGCCGCCATCGGCATCGCGCTCCCTGAGGTCGGCCATTACGCGATCGGCCAGTTCTTCATGCCGCAGGACGCCGGCGACCGGAGGATCTGCGAGGACATCGTCGCGCAGACGGTGACGGAAGAGGGGCTGATCTTCCTCGGCTGGCGCGACGTGCCGGTCGATGGCTCGGATCTCGGCGAGGCGGTCAAGGAAAGCGAGCCGGTCCATCGCCAGCTCTTCGTCGGCCGCCCGGCCGAGATCGGCAGCGAGGAGGAGTTCGAGCGCAAGGTCTATGTGCTCAGAAAGTCGGTTTCCAACCAGGTCTACAAGCTGAAGGACCGCGCGACCGCGACCTATTACCCGGTCTCGATGTCGGCCCGCACGATCGTCTACAAGGGCATGGTGCTGGTCACCCAGCTCGGCAGCTATTTCAAGGATCTGCAGGACGAACGCTTCGAGAGCGCGCTCGCACTCGTCCATCAGCGCTTCGCCACCAACACCTTCCCGTCCTGGCGGCTGGCCCATCCCTACCGGATGGTCGCCCATAACGGCGAGATCAACACGCTGCGCGGCAACGTCAACTGGATGGCGGCGCGGCAGGCAAGCGTCGATTCCGAGCTGTTCGGGCCCGACATCTCGAAGCTCTGGCCGATTTCCTATGAGGGCCAGTCCGACACCGCCTGCTTCGACAACGCGCTCGAATTCCTGGTGCAGGGCGGCTACTCGCTCGCCCATGCGATGATGATGCTCGTGCCGGAGGCCTGGAACGGCAACCCGCTGATGAACGAGGAGCGGCGCGCCTTCTACGAGTACCATGCCGCGCTGATGGAGCCCTGGGACGGGCCGGCCGCGATCGCCTTCACAGACGGCAAGCAGATCGGGGCGACGCTCGACCGCAACGGCCTGCGGCCGGCGCGCTATCTCGTCACCGATGACGGGCTCGTGGTACTCGCGTCGGAATTCGGCGTGCTGCCGATCCCGGAAGAGAAGATCGTCGAGAAGTGGCGTCTCCAGCCGGGCAAGATGCTGCTGATCGATCTCGAAGAGGGCCGGATCATCGGCGACGACGAGATCAAGGCGAGCCTCTGCCAGGCCAACCCCTACAAGGAGTGGCTGAAGCGCACCCAGATCGTGCTCGAGGACCTGCCGCCGGTCGAGGCGCGGGCGCAGCGCACGGATGTGGCCCTGCTCGATCGCCAGCAGGCCTTCGGCTACACGCAGGAGGACACCCGCATCCTGATGGCGCCGATGGCGGTGACCGGTCAGGAGGCTGTCGGCTCGATGGGGACGGACACGCCGATCTCGGCGCTCTCGTCGAAGTCGAAGCTGCTCTACACCTATTTCAAGCAGAACTTCGCCCAGGTCACCAACCCGCCGATCGATCCGATCCGCGAGGAGCTGGTGATGAGCCTGCTCTCCTTCATCGGCCCGCGGCCCAACATCCTCGATCTGGAAGGCACCTCGCGGCGCAAGCGGCTCGAGGTGCGCCAGCCGATCCTGACCAATGACGATCTCGAGAAGATCCGCTGCATCGGCCATTACGAGGATCGCTTCGACACCAAGACGATCGACTTCACCTATCCCGCGCGCGACGGCGCGGGCGGCATGGTCGGGGCGCTGGAGCGGCTTTGCGAGCGCGCCGAGGCGGCCGTCCATGGCGGCTACAACATCATCATCCTGTCGGACCGTCTGGTCGGGCCGGACCGGATCCCGATCCCGGCGCTGCTGGCGACGGCGGCCGTGCATCATCACCTGATCCGGAAGGGGCTGCGCACCTCGGTCGGCCTCGTCGTCGAGACCGGCGAGCCGCGCGAGATTCACCATTTCTGCTGCCTGGCCGGTTATGGCGCCGAGGCGATCAACCCCTATCTCGCCTTCGACACGCTGCTCGACATGCATGCGCAGGGCGCCTTCCCGACAGAGGTCGACGCCTATGAGGTGGTGAAGCGCTACATCAAGTCGGTCGGCAAGGGCGTGCTCAAGGTGATGTCCAAGATGGGCATCTCGACCTACCAGTCCTATTGCGGCGCGCAGATCTTCGACGCGGTCGGCCTCAAGAGCGACTTCGTCGAGCGCTATTTCTTCGGCACGGCGACCGCGATCGAGGGCGTCGGCCTCGACGAGGTCGCGCAGGAGAGCGTCAGCCGCCATCGCGACGCCTTCGGCGACGCGCCGGTCTACCGCAACAGCCTCGATATCGGCGGCGAATATGTCTACCGCATCCGCGGCGAGGAGCATGTCTGGACGCCCGACGTCGTCGCCTCGCTGCAGCATGCCGTGCGCCTCAACGCGCAGGATCGCTATGAGGACTTTGCCCGCCAGGTGAATGACGAGGCGCAGCGGATGACCACGATCCGCGGCCTTTTCAAGCTGAAGCAGGCCAGGGAGGATGGGCGCCAGCCCGTGCCGCTGGAGAGCGTCGAGCCCGCCGCCGAGATCGTGAAGCGCTTCGCCACGGGGGCGATGTCCTTCGGCTCGATCTCGCGCGAGGCGCATGAGACGATCGCCATCGCGATGAATCAGATCGGCGGCAAGTCCAACACCGGCGAGGGTGGCGAGGAGCCGATCCGCTTCAAGCCGATGGCCGATGGGCGCTCCAAGCGCTCGGCGATCAAGCAGATCGCCTCGGGCCGCTTCGGCGTCACGGCGGAGTATCTCGCCAATGCCGACGTCATGCAGATCAAGGTGGCCCAGGGCGCCAAGCCCGGCGAGGGCGGCCAGCTGCCCGGTCACAAGGTCGACGCCAAGATCGCCAAGGTCCGGCATTCGACGCCGGGCGTCGGCCTGATCTCGCCGCCGCCGCATCACGACATCTACTCGATCGAGGATCTGGCGCAGCTGATCTTCGACCTGAAGAACGTCAATCCGGCGGCTGATGTCTCGGTCAAGCTCGTCTCCGAGATCGGGGTCGGCACGGTTGCGGCCGGCGTCGCCAAGTCTCGCGCCGACCACATCACCATCTCCGGCTTCGAGGGCGGCACGGGTGCGAGCCCGCTGACCTCGCTGAAGCATGCCGGCTCCCCCTGGGAGATCGGGCTCGCCGAGACGCAGCAGACGCTTGTGCTCAACAAGCTGCGCGGTCGCGTCGCGCTGCAGGTCGATGGCGGCCTGCGCACGGGGCGCGACGTGGTCATCGGCGCGCTGCTGGGGGCCGACGAGTTTGGTTTCTCGACCGCACCGCTGATCGCGGCGGGATGCATCATGATGCGCAAGTGCCATCTCAACACCTGCCCGGTCGGCGTCGCGACGCAGGACCCGGTGCTGCGCAAGCGCTTCAAGGGCCTGCCCGAGCATGTGATCAACTACTTCTTCTTCGTCGCCGAAGACGTGCGCAAGATCATGGCCGAGATGGGCTTCACCAAGCTGGAAGAGATCGTCGGCCGTTCCGACCTGCTCGACAAGCGCGACCTGATCGACCACTGGAAGGCCAAGGGGCTCGACTTCACCCGGCTGTTCCACAAGGTCGATATGCCGGGCGTCGCGATCCGCCATGTCGAGCTGCAGAAGCACCCGATCGACGACGTGCTCGACCGCAAGCTGATCGCGGGCGCTAAGGATGCGCTCGAAGGCGGCGCGCCGGTCGTGCTCGAACACCCGATCTGCAATGTCGACCGCAGCGTCGGCGCGATGCTCTCGGGCGCCGTCGCCAAGAAGTACGGCCATGCCGGCCTGCCGGAGGACACCATCACGGTGAAGCTCAAGGGCACGTCGGGCCAGAGCTTCGCTGCCTTCCTGGCGGCTGGCGTCACCGTCGAACTGACCGGCCAGGCCAACGACTATGTCGGCAAGGGTCTCTCGGGTGGCAAGCTGATCGTCAAGCCGGACCCCGCTTCGAAGGCCGTGCCGGAGCGCTCGATCATCGTCGGCAACACGGTGCTCTACGGCGCGATCGCGGGCGAGGCCTATTTCCGCGGCGTCGCGGGCGAGCGCTTCGCGGTCCGCAACTCGGGCGCCATCGCGGTGGTCGAGGGCACGGGCGACCATGGCTGCGAGTACATGACCGGTGGCGTGGTGGCCGTGATCGGGCCGACGGGCCGCAACTTCGCGGCCGGCATGTCGGGCGGCATTGCCTATGTGCTCGATGAGGACAAGAGCTTCGCGGCGCGCTGCAACCTCTCCATGGTCGATCTCGAGCCGGTCGAGGAGGAGGAGGACCTGATGGAGCGCCTGCACCATCATGGCGGCGACCTCGAGCATAAGGGCCGCATCGACATGGCCAACATGTCGGGCCATGACGAGGAGCGCCTGATGCAGATGCTGACGAACCATGTCGACTACACCGGTTCGGAGACGGCCAAGCGCATCCTCGACAACTGGGCCGATTACCGGACCAAGTTCGTCAAGGTGATGCCGGTCGAATACCGCCGGGCGCTGCGCGAGATGGAACAGGCCCGCTCGCTGCAGGCGGCCGAATAAACGCGACGGCGATCCCGGGCGGCTGGTTCACAGCCCGCCCGGGCGACGACCATCAAGACAGGCTCCCATCGGTGAGGGATGCCGGGCTTCCGAGGCTTGGCACGACGGCGAGAGAAACGAAAATATGGGCAAGGTCACGGGCTTTCTCGAATACGACCGGCAGGAGCAGAAGTATCAGCTCGCCGGCGACCGCATCCGCCATTTCCGCGAGTTCACGCTCCCGCTGGAGGAGCGCGACATCAAGAAGCAGGCGGCGCGCTGCATGGATTGCGGCATCCCGTTCTGCCACGGCCCGACCGGCTGCCCCATCCACAACCAGATCCCGGACTGGAACGAGCTGGTCTATTCCGGCGGCTGGGAGGATGCGCTGCGCAACCTCCACTCCACCAACAACTTCCCGGAGTTCACCGGCCGCATCTGCCCGGCGCCCTGCGAGGAGGCCTGCACGCTCAACCTCGAGAACATGCCCGTCACGATCAAGACGATCGAGCAGGCGATCGCCGACAAGGGCTGGCAGGAGGGCTGGATCGTCCCCGAGCCGGCCGCGATCCGCACCGGCAAGAAGATCGCCGTGGTCGGCTCCGGCCCGGCCGGGCTGGCGGCCGCCCAGCAGCTCGCCCGCGTCGGCCACGACGTCCATGTCTATGAGCGCGAGGCGCGCGCCGGCGGCCTGCTGCGCTACGGCATCCCTGACTTCAAGATGGAAAAGAAGCATATCGACCGCCGCGTGAAGCAGATGGAGGCCGAGGGCGTCACCTTCCACTACAACGTCAATGTCGGCGTAACCGTGCCCTTCGCGACGCTGACGGCGGAGCATGACGCCGTGCTGATGAGCGGCGGGGCCGAGGCGCCGCGCGATCCCGGCCTGCCCGACACCCATCTCCAGGGCGTGCATTATGCGATGCCCTACCTGACCCAGCAGAACAAGCGGGTCGGCGGCGAGGACGTCGCGGGGATCACGCCGATCCTGGCCGGCGGCAAGCATGTCGTCGTGATCGGCGGCGGCGACACGGCGTCGGACTGCGTCGGCACGGCGTTCCGCCAGGGCGCGCTGTCCGTGACGCAGCTCGACATCCGCCCGATGGCGCCGGAGATCGAGAACAAGCTGACCGTCTGGCCCTATTGGCCGACGAAGTTCCGCACCTCCTCCTCGCAGGCCGAGGGCGCCGAGCGGGAATTCCAGGCCGCGACTTTGGGGCTGGAAGGCCGCAACGGTCGGCTGACCGGCGTGAAATGCGTCCGCGTCGACGAGAAGCGCAAGCCGATTGCGGGCACCGAATTCGTGCTGCAGGCCGATCTCTGCTTCCTCGCCATCGGTTTCGCGGGCTCGCTGATCGAGGGCATGATCGCGCAGTCGGGCGCGGCCGTGGACAAGCGCGCCAACGTCGTCGCCAATGACAGCGACTATCGCACCAGTGTCGACAAGGTCTTCGTCGCCGGCGACATGCGGCGCGGCCAGTCGCTCGTCGTCTGGGCGATCCGCGAAGGCCGCCAGGCCGCGCATGCGATCGACAAGCATTTGATGGGCGAGACGATTTTGCCGGTGTGAGGGCAGCGCGTCATGCTCGGGCTTGACCCGCGCATCTCGGAAACCAGTGGTTTTTCGTCACGAGATTCTCGGGTCTGCGCTTCGCTGCGCCCGAGAATGACGGCTGGCCCCGGACCTCACCGCGGCCAGCGGTGATCGTCCATCCGCCCCGGCTTCGGCTCGGGCAGGATGCCCTCGCCGAAGATGCGGTCGAGCTGGCCGGCGATCTCGCCGCGGCCGCGCGCCTCGGGGATCGAGACCAGCAGCGCCTGATCGCCCGGCCCGGCCGTGCCGGTCAACGGCAGGATCGGCCCGGCGGCCGGCTTGGCCTGGAGCGCGGCGGGGAGGCTGATCACGGGCAGGCCGGCGACCATCTGGTCGATCAGGCGTTCGATGCCGCCCGGCTGGAGCTCGGGGTTCGTCGGGGCTCCGGTCTCCGGCGAGACGGGCAGGGCGATGACGCTGCCCTGGGTGCCGGGCTCGAACATGCGGCGCACCAGCACATCGACGAAATGCGCCGCCTTGCGGGCGCCGGCGCTGGTGAAGTGGATGCCGTCTCCGAGCCGCAGCCGCATGGTCTGGCCGGAGACGTCGGGGCCCATCGCGGTGTAGCGATTTTCGGCATCGACGAAAGCGCCCCAGAGATCGACATATTGCCCGCCGCTGCGCTCGACCTGCTGGCGATACTGCTCGTTGAAGGTGACGAGATCGACGGACAGCCGCGCATTCTGCACAGGCGGCGCGCCGACCCAGATCAGGGGGATGCGACGACCCGCGAAGACCTGAGACACCGCCGCGATGCGCTCGCGATAGAGTTCGAGCCAGCGCGGGCTCAGCGGTTCATGCACGGTGTCGCCCTCGCGCAGGGCCTGCCGGTCATTGAGGCCGATCAGCATCACGCCGAGGCTGATCTTGGCGTCCCCGGCCAGCAGATCGGTCGCGACCTTGGGCCAGTCGTGGAAATCGGCTCGGACGAGGCCGGAATCGGGCTTCGCCTTCGCGATGACGGCGAGATCCGGCCGGTCCTCCAGCGCGTCCTCCAGCCCGCTGGCGAGCAGGTTCGCCAGCGAATCGCCGATCAGCAGGATGTGGTGGGCGACATCGACCTTGGGAATGACGGGGTCGTCCCTGACGACGACGGGGGCGGCCGGGCGACGGCGGGCCACCGGCGCGACGCGCTGGCGCTGCGGCTGCGCCACCGGGGGAGGCGGCGGCTGCTGCCAGAAGAACTGGAAGAAGCCGCGCTGCTGCGGCTGCGGTTGCTGGAACGACTGGCGGCCCTGCTGCGCGAAGGTTTCCGGGCCGCCGGTGAGCAGCAGCAGGGCGACGAAGGCCGGAAGCAGGAACAGAGAGCGCAAACGCATCGGGCTTTTGGGTCCCGCGCCAGGTTCAGGAGCCGTGATCCTATAGCTCAAAAAGGCCGCGACGTCAGCGCGCGTCGCGCATCTTCGCCAAGAGGGCAGGGGTCGGCCAGCCATCGGCGATCTCCCCGGTGCGGAGCTGGTATTGCCGCACCGCCTCGCGCGTGCCGGTGCCGATGCGCCCGTCTGCGTCGTGGTTGTAGAGGCCGAGCGACTTCAGCCGGCGCTGGAGGTCCTGCAGGCCGGCCTTGTCGAGGCGCGGCGCCTGCACCGGCCAGTCGGCCTGGATCGCCGGGCGGCCCATGATCCGGTCGCCGAGATGGCCGACGGCGAGCGCATAGGCGTCCGAGGAGTTGTACTTCTTGATGACGTCGAAGTTCTCGGTCAGCAGCATCACCGGGCCGCGATGACCGGCGGGGTAGAACAGCCGGCCCTCGCCGGAGGAAGGCAGCCTCGCGCCATCGGCCCGGCGCACGCCTGCCGATGCGAAGGCCGAGAAGCTCGCCCGGTTGAGCTTGTGGTCGAAACCCTGGGGCAAGGTCACCTCGAGCCCCCAGGGCAGCCCTTGCACCCAGCCGAAGCCTTTGAGGTAATTGGCGGTGGAGGCCAAAGCGTCGGCGGTCGAGCTCCAGATGTCGGCATGGCCGTCGCCGGTGAAGTCGACCGCGTATTTGCGGTAGCTCGACGGCATGAACTGAGTGTGGCCCATGGCGCCGGCCCAGGATCCGCGCAGTTCGCGGCGCTCGACATGGCCCTCCTCGATCAGCTCCAGCGCGGTCAGAAGCTCGTCGCGGAAGAAGTCGCCGCGGTAGCGCAGATGCGCCAGCGTCGCCAGCGAGCGGATCGTGTCCTTGTCGCCCTTGAACGAGCCATAGTTGGTTTCCATCCCCCAGACGCCGAGGATGATCTCCCGGGGCACCCCGTAGCGGGCCTCGACCTGGGCCAGAACGGACGCGTTCTCGGCCGCCGCATCGCGCCCGCGCGGGATCCGCGTGCCGCCCACCGCGCTGTTGAGATAGCCCCAGATCGGCGCGGTGAACTCGGACTGCTTCTTCGTCAGCGTGACGATCGAGGGATCGGGCGTCACGCCGCGAAAGGCGGTGTCGAAGGTCGCGCGCGACACGCCGCGCGCCTGCGCCAGCGGCCAGAGCCGTTGCACGAAACCCTCGAAAGAAGCGTTCGCCGGTCGCGCGGCGGGGGTGGGCGTGGCGTCCCG
Organism: Allobosea sp.; assembly: GCF_030695125.1. Taxonomy (GTDB): domain Bacteria; phylum Pseudomonadota; class Alphaproteobacteria; order Rhizobiales; family Beijerinckiaceae; genus Allobosea. The sequence goes on from NZ_JAUYTP010000026.1 coordinate 77,103, forward strand.
GGCCTTGGCGGCCGAGGTGCTGATCGAGCCGGTGGTCTGCGCGAGCGCAGGCGCGAGGCTGATCAGGGCCGTGACGGCGATGACGGACAGGCGCATGGGACACTCGCTCGGGCGGCTGAAGAGACAGGACTGCTCAAGAGCGCCCGAACAAGATTAACCAAGGGTTAAGCCACGCGGCAAGGATGGGGTGCGCGGTCGCATTGCCGTCGGCTTTGTCACAGGACGGCCCACGAGCGATCGGCTTTGGGCCGATCGGTTTTGGGCTGGGTCAGACCGCGTTGCGCGTCTTCAGCTTGCTCTCCCAGTCGAGCGCCTGGCGGACGATCTCTTCGAGGTCGTCATGCTCCGGCGTCCAGCCGAGTTCGCTGCGGATGCGGTCGGCCCTGGCGATCAGGGATGCCGGGTCGCCGGGGCGGCGGCCGGAATAGGTGACCGGGAAATCCACGCCAGAGACCTGCTTGACGACGCGCACGACCTCGTCGACCGAATAGCCCCGGCCATAGCCGCAATTCAGCGTCAGGCTCCCGCCGCCGCTGCGCAGATGGTCGAGCGCGGCGAGATGAGCCCGGGCGAGATCGGTGACGTGGATATAGTCGCGAATGCAGGTGCCGTCGGGCGTCGGGTAGTCGGTGCCGAAGACCTCGAGGCCCGGGCGCTGGCCGAGCGCCGCCTGGCCGGCGACCTTGATCAGATGCGTCGCGTTGGGCGAGGACTGGCCGGAGCGGCCTTTCGGATCGGCGCCGGCGACGTTGAAGTAGCGCAGGATGATGAAGCTCAGCCCATGGGCGCGGGCGGCGTCGGCCAGCATCCATTCGCTCATCAGCTTGGAGCGGCCATAGGGATTGATCGGGTGCAGGTCGATCTCCTCGGGCACCGGGCTGATTGCGGGCTCGCCATAGACCGCCGCCGTCGAGGAGAAGATGATTCGTTTGACGCCGCCACGCACGGCGCTCTCGAGCAGGCTGCGCGTCTTCACGGTGTTGTTGAGATAATAGCCCAGCGGGTCCGAGACCGATTCCGGCACCACGATCCGGGCGGCGAAATGCGCGATTTCGGTGATGCCGTGCTGCGCGATGACGCGGGCGACCAGGTCCTGGTCGCCGATGTCGCCCTCGACGAAAACGGCCTCCTTCGGCACGGCCCACCAGAAGCCGGTCGAGAGATTGTCGAGCACGACGACGCTCTCGCCGCGATCGAGCAGTTCGAGCACCATATGGCTGCCGATATAGCCGGCTCCGCCCGAAACAAGTACAGCCATGGTCGAATCCCAGCTCCCCGTTGCCCGGAACCGCTCTAACGCAAAAGCGTTGACGTTCTCGCAAGCTCGTTCTGCTATGAGGATGATGTGGACGGCTTGCTACAAGCCGCGAGCGCGCCGCTCTCCCTCTCGAACCGCCCAAGGCACCCAAAGCCGAGGCGCCAATTGGACCTCCCATGTCGAAACGCATTCGCAAGGCTGTCTTCCCCGTCGCCGGTCTGGGCACGCGCTTCCTGCCTGCGACAAAGGCGATCCCGAAGGAAATGCTGACGGTCGTCGATCGTCCGGTGCTCCAGCACGTCGTGGACGAAGCGCGGGCCGCCGGAATCGAGCATTTCGTCTTCATCACGGGCCGCAACAAGGCTGTGATCGAGGATCATTTCGACTTCGCCTATGAGCTGGAGGACACCCTCCGCAAGCGCAACAAGACGGTCGAGATCGAGGCGCTCGCCCTCGATCTCCCGCCCGCCGGCGCGACCAGCTTCACACGCCAGCAGCAGCCGCTGGGTCTCGGCCACGCGGTCTGGTGCGCGCGCGACATCATCGGGGACGACGAGCCCTTCGCCCTGCTGCTGCCCGACATGCTGCACCATACCCATGGCAAGGGCTGCCTTGCCCAGCTGATCGACGCCTATGACAAGCATGGCGGCAACCAGATCGCAGTGGCGCCCGTGCCGGACGACCAGACCCACCAGTATGGCATCGTCGGCGTCGCCAACCGCGAGGCCAAGGTGTCCAAGGTGACGAAGATGGTCGAGAAGCCGGCCAAGGGCACCGCGCCCTCGAACCTGCACATCACCGGCCGCTACATCCTGCAGCCGACGATCTTCAACCTGCTCGCCAACCAGGAGCCCGGCGCGGGCGGCGAGATCCAGCTGACCGATTCGATGATCGCGCTGTCGCGGCTGGAGCCGTTCCATGCGGTGCGCTTCGACGGCGATATCTACGACACCGGTTCGAAGATCGGGTTCCTGACGGCCAATATCGCTTATGCGCTCGACCGCAACGATATCGGACCGCAGTTCCGCCAGGAACTCGAGCGCCTGCTGGATCGCTGATGCGTCGGTTGACGCCGGAGCCGCGCCGGTGAGCGAGGCCGGCCTCGTCTTCGACCGTGTTCTGGGCCGCCGCCGCCTGACGAGGGCGCTGGCAGCCGGCTATCCCGACTTCCTGCTGGAGCGGGCCGCACAGGATCTGGAGGAGCGGCTGGCCGCTGTCCTGCGCCGCTTCGGCGTCGCGGCCGATCTGGGCTCGGCGCTGCCGCTGGCGGCGCCGGTGCTGCAGGGCAAGGCCGACGCCGTGCTGCATATGGCCGAGGCGCCGGGCGGCGCGACGGATCTGGTCGGCGATCTGGAACGCCTGCCCTTCGCGGCGGCCAGCCTCGATCTCGCGGCGTCGCTTTTGGCCCTGCAGGGCGTCAACGATCTGCCGGGCGCGCTGATCCAGATCCGCCGCGCCTTGCGGCCGGACGGGCTGTTCATCGGCTGCCTGCTCGGCGGGCGCACGCTGACCGAGCTGCGGCAGGTCCTGCTGGAAGCCGAGACGGAGACCTCGGGTGGGGTCAGCCCGCGCATCGCGCCCTTCGCTGATCTGCGCGATCTCGGCAGCCTGCTGCAGCGGGCGGGGTTTGCGCTGCCCGTCGTCGACAGCGAGGTCGTGACCGTGCGCTACCGCGACATCTTCGGGCTGCTGCGCGATCTGCGCGCGCTGGGCTGGGGCAATGCCCTGACCGCCCGCCGGCGCACCGGCCTGCGCCGGGATACGCTGATGCGGGCGGCCGCGCTCTACGCCGAGCGCTTCGCCGATCCGGACGGGAAACTGCGCGCGACCTTCGAGATCGTCTGGCTCTCGGGCTGGGCTCCGCATGAAAGCCAGCAGAAGCCGCTGCGGCCGGGCTCCGCCAAGGCGCGTCTGGCGGACGCGCTCGGCGTGCCGGAGATCGGCATGGGCGACCGAGCGGGGGAGTGACATGAGCGGCAAACAGGAGCGTCTCACGCGTGACGCGTTCGGCCTCTTCCGGTCGATCCCGACGCGCTGGGCCGACAATGACGTCTACGGTCACGTCAACAACGTCGTCTATTATTCATGGTTCGACACGGCGGTGAACGCCTGGCTCATCGAGCGCGGCTTCCTCGATATCGCCGGCAGCGCCACGGTCGGCCTCGTCGTCGAGACGACCTGCAGCTATTTCGAGAGCGTCGCCTTTCCGGAGACCGTCGAACTCGGCCTCGGTATCGAGCGCCTCGGCACCAGCTCGGTCACCTACCGGATCGGCGTCTTCCGCCAGGGCGGGGAGAGGGCGGCGGCGCAGGGCCGCTTCACCCATGTCTATGTCGATCGTGCCACGCAGCGCCCTGTTCCGATCCCGCAGGACCTGCGCGCGGTGCTGGAAGGCCTCACATCGTCAGGCGGATCTGGCTGATCTCGCGGGCGATCTGCTGGAACACGGCGTCGAGCTGGCTCGCACTGGAGACCTCGCGATACATGTCCGGCTCGCTGGCGCATTGCTGAAGCAGGTTGCGATCTCCTTCGATGACGCGGACCGTATAGATCTTGATGCCGGCGGCCTTGGCGTCGTCGCAGGCCGAGCGCGTCTTCGGGTTGATCGCGCTGCTGTTGGAATCCCAGCATGTGCGGTTGGTGAAAAACCGGTTCATCGTGTTGTTGCCGTCGGTCAGCACGATCATGTACTTCGTCAGGCGCGGCGTGTTGGCCGCAGCGGCCTCCGAGAATGGGGCGCCGGGGCTGAGCGTGGCCGCGCCCCAGACGACGCCGGAGGTGATGTTCGTGCAGCCCGCCGGCGTCATCGCGCTGACGCTGCTGCGCAACGAGGCCCAGTTCGTCGTGAGCGGTTGAACACGGGAGAGGCTTGAGCTCTCGCAGTTGGCGCCGGGGTAGAGCGTCGTCGTGGCGCCGCTCGGCGTACTGTCCTTGATATCGAGAGGCTCGTCGCGGTCGGAGACGCAGCCGTTCCAATCGGCTTTCTTGACCGCCAGTCGGGGATCCGTGCTGGAGGGGCTGTAGCGCAGCCAGGCTTCGTCGCGGTAGCTGTTGGGGAGGCGCACCTGCGAGGCGAAGGGCACCAGCGAGACCTTGATCTGCCCGGTTTCGACGCTGGCGTTCTCCAGCGTCGTCAGCAGCGTGTTGGAGGCCTTCTTCAGCTCGGTCATCTTGTTGGATGAGGCCATCGAGCCGGTGTTGTCGAGCACCAGCGCGAGTTCGATCGTGTTGGTGCCCCAGGCGGCCTGTGCGCTCGACGAGACGGGGATGGTGTCGACGCCGATCACCTTTGTCAGGCTCGTCTCGACGGTGGTGTTGGCGGTGACGTTGACGGTACGGGCGGTGCGGTCGATCGCGACCGTGTAGGTCCCCAGCGCGGCGTTCGCATTGCCGGCGAGATTGGCGCGGATCAGCGCCTCCGCCCGGGTCCTGAGCTGGGTGTCGGTCAGCTTGGTGGCGTCGCGGGCCACCATCAGCGCAGCCGAATCAACGGCGGCGTTCAGGCTCGTGCGCGCCGAGGTGGCGCGGCCATAGTCGATGAAGGCACCGGCGATGCCGACCAGCGGGATCGCGGCAAAGCCGAACAGAATCGCGACATTGCCGGAGGCGTCTTTCCTGAAACGGGACATAAGCGACATCAACTGTTCCTCCCCGGCACGGTCGGCTGCATGCTGCGGGAATCAGCGCAGAACCTGTGCCAGCCGGGCGGTTTTGCTGTCGGAATGCGTTGTCTCTGCCGGTCAGGCGCGCTATGCCCCGCGCAATCGAAACTGGCCGTGCGGCCGGAACGCCAGGAACCCTCGCCCCGTGATTCCCAACGACATCAAGATCACGCCGCAGCTCGTCGCCGAACACGGCCTGAAGCCCGACGAGTACCAGCGATTCCTGCATCTGATCGGGCGCGAGCCCTCGATCACGGAGCTCGGCATCGTCTCGGCGATGTGGAACGAGCACTGCTCGTACAAATCCTCGAAGATCCATCTCAAGACGCTGCCGACCAAGGCGCCCTGGGTGATCCAGGGGCCCGGCGAGAATGCCGGCGTGATCGACATCGGCGACGGGCTCGCCATCGTCTTCAAGATGGAGAGCCACAACCACCCGTCCTTCATCGAGCCCTATCAGGGCGCGACGACGGGTGTGGGCGGCATCCTGCGCGACGTCTTCACCATGGGCGCGCGGCCGATCGCGGTGCTCGATGCGCTGCGCTTCGGCTCGCCGGACCATCCGCGCACCCGCCATCTCGTCTCGGGCGTCGTCGCCGGCGTCGGCGGCTACGGCAATTCCTTCGGCGTGCCCAATGTCGGCGGCCTGACCGGCTTCCACACGCGCTATGACGGCAACATCCTGGTCAACGCCATGGCGGTCGGCATCGCCCGGGCCGACGAGATCTTCTACGCCAAGGCCTCGGGCGTCGGCAAAGCGATCGTCTATCTGGGATCCAAGACCGGCCGCGACGGCATCCATGGCGCGACCATGGCCTCGGCCGCCTTCGGCGAGGGCGCCGAGGAAAAGCGCCCGACGGTGCAGGTCGGCGACCCCTTCGCCGAGAAGCTCCTGCTCGAGGCCTGCCTCGAGATCATGGCGGCCGGCCATGTCGACGCGATCCAGGACATGGGCGCGGCGGGCCTGACCTGCTCGGCCGTCGAGATGGGCGCCAAGGGCGATCTCGGTGTCGAGCTGAACCTCGATGCCGTGCCCTGCCGCGAGGACGGCATGAGCGCCTATGAGATGATGCTGTCGGAGAGCCAGGAGCGCATGCTCATGGTGATCAAGCCGGGCCATGAGGAGCCCGCCGAAGCCATTTTCAAGAAATGGGGCCTGGATTTCGCGGTCATCGGCCACACCACCGACGATCTGCGTTTCGTCGTGAAGCACCAGGGCGAGGTCATGGCCGACCTTCCGATCAAGGAGCTCGGCGACGAGGCGCCCGAATATGACCGGCCCTGGATCGAGACGCCGCGCCAGCAGCGGATTGCGCCCGAGAGCGTGGTGCCGCCGGTGTCCAACGCGCAGGCGCTGCTGACGCTGATCGGCTCGCCCGATCTGTGCTCGAAGCGCTGGGTCTGGGAGCAGTACGACACGCTGATCCTGGGCAATTCGGTGGTGACGCCGGGCGGCGATGCCGGGCTGATCCGCATCGAGGACGGGCCGAAGGGCCTGGCCATGACTGCCGACGTGACGCCGCGCTATTGCGAGGCCGATCCCTTCGAGGGCGGCAAGCAGGCGGTGGCGGAAGCCTGGCGCAATCTCACCGCGACCGGGGCGACCCCGCTCGCGGTCACCGACAATCTGAACTTCGGCAATCCGGAGCGGCCCGAGGTGATGGGCCAGCTCGTCGGCTGCATCAAGGGCATCGGCGAGGCCTGCCGCGCGCTCGACTTCCCCGTCGTCTCCGGCAATGTCTCGCTCTACAACGAGACCAACGGCGTCTCGATCCTGCCGACCCCGACCATTGGCGGCGTTGGCGTGCTGGCGGATGTGACGAAGCACGCCACCGTCGCCTTCAAGGCGGAGGGCGAGGCGATCCTGCTGGTCGGCGAGACCTCCGGCTGGCTCGGCCAGAGCGCCTATCTCGCGACGGTCTGCAGCCGGGAGGAGGGCGCCCCGCCGCCGGTCGATCTGGCCGTCGAGCGTCGCAACGGCGATGTCGTGCGGGGTCTGATCACGGCCGGGCGGGTCAGCGCCTGCCACGATCTCTCGGATGGCGGTCTTGCCGTTGCGCTGGCGGAGATGGCGATGGCCGGCGGGATCGGTGCCACCATCGAGACGCTGCCGGCGGGGCCGGCGCATGCCGTCCTCTTCGGCGAGGATCAGGCGCGCTATCTGGTCACGGTTCCCGAGGCTTCGGCCGAGGCCGTCCGGGCCGAGATCGCGGCAGCGGGCGTGCCGGTTCTGGTGCTGGGGCGGACTGGCGGCGACACCTTCGCGCTGCCCGGCGAGACGCCGCTGGCGCTGGCGGAGCTCAAGACCGCGCATGAAACCTGGCTGCCGGCCTATATGGCCGGCAAGGCCGCCTGAGGAGAACCGCCATGGCGATGGATGCCCACGACATCGAGGCGATGATCAAGGCGGCGCTGCCGGATGCGATCGTCGAGATCAAGGATCTCGCCGGCGACGGCGACCATTATGCGGCAACCGTGACCTCGGCCGCCTTCAAGGGCAAGACCCGGGTGCAGCAGCACCAGATGGTCTATGCCGCGCTGAAGGGGAACATGGGCGGCGTCCTGCACGCTCTTGCGCTGACGACGGTGACGCCTGATATTTGAGGCGAACCCTGGAGCAGCCGCCATGGCCGAGCCCGATCCGACCGTCGCCAACCACACGCTCGTTCTCCTGCGCAGCATGGACCGCAAGCTCGATCACGTCATCGAGACGCTCGGGCGACACGACGTTCGCCTCGGACGGCTGGAGCGCGACATCGGCGAGGTCAGGCGCGACATCGGGGAGATCAAGAGCGATGTCGTCCTGCTCGAGAATCGTGTGCTGACCCAGACCAACGAGATTCTGCGCGTTGTCCATCGCCTGAACGAGCACGATGCTCTGGCGGGACAGAGCTGATTGGAGAGATGACCATGACCGACGTCAACGCCCGCCTCGATGCCGAAGTGAAGTCCGCCGATGTGGTGCTCTTCATGAAGGGCACGCCGCAATTCCCGATGTGCGGCTTCTCGGGGCAGGTCGTGCAGATCCTGTCCTATGTCGGCGTGCCGTTCAAAGGCGTGAACGTGCTGGAGGATCAGGAGATTCGCGAGGGCATCAAGGCCTATTCCAACTGGCCCACGATCCCGCAGCTCTACGTCAAGGGCGAGTTCGTCGGCGGCTGCGACATCACCCGCGAGATGTTCCAGGCCGGCGAGTTGCAGGCGCTGCTCGCGGACAAGGGCATCGCGGTCAAGCAGGCGAGCTGAACCCCGCCGCCGGTCCGACAAACCCGCGCCCCATTCGCCCTCTTCCGTGCGCGCCGCTCACGGGAGACGCCGATGCCTCGCTTCATCACGACCGCCATCCTCGCCTGCGCCACTGCGGCGCCCCTGCTCGCGCCGGCACCGGCTCTCGCCGACTGGGACAAGGCGAGGCTGTCGCGTGAGATCGTTGCGATCGAGCGGGAGGCCAAGGGCCGGCTCGGCGTCGCCCTGCTCGATCTGAAGGACCGGTCGCTCTGGTCGCATCGCGGCAGCGAGCGCTTCCCGATGCAGAGCGTGTTCAAATGGCCGCTGGCCATTGCGGCCCTGCAGGCGGTCGAGGCCGGCAAGCTGCGGCTCGATCAGCCGATCACGATCCGGCGCAGCGAGTTTTCGCTCTATCACAGCCCGCTTGCCAAGGCGTTCAAGGGCGAGGCCAACGCCTATCCGGTGCGGGAGCTGCTCGCGCTGGCGGCCGGCGAGAGCGACAACACCGCCGCCGACATCCTGATGCGCGAAATCGGCGGGCCGCAGGCGGTGACCGCCATGCTGAAGGCCGGCGGCATCACGGGCATCTCCGTCGACCGCTATGAGCGGCAGTTCCAGCCGGAGGTCTTCGGCCTGCCGGGCTTCGGCTGGTCGCAGGTGATCGACGAGCCTGCCTATCGCGCCAGGCTGTCCGCGCTCGATCCCGCGAAACGCAAGACGGCCCTGCAGGCGGCCCTGAAGGACCCGCGCGACAGCGCCACGCCCGAGGCCAGCGTCGCCTTCGTCGAGGCGCAGGCGAAGGGCAACTGGCTGCGTGAGCCGGCGCACAGCGCGCTGATCGACAGGATCACCCTGGAAACGAAGTCGGGCCCCGACCGCATCCGCGCCGGGCTCCCGGCCGGATCGCGCTTCGCCCACAAGACCGGCGCCGGCCTGACCATGGACGGCATCAACCACGCCACCAACGATATCGGCCTCGTCACGCTGCCGAACGGGCGGGTCTTCGCCATCGCGGTCTATCTCGCCGGCTCGATGGCGGATTTAAAGCAGCGCGAAGCGGCCCATGCCGCGGTGGCGCGGCTGGCGGTCGCGGCGCTGCGCTAGGCGCGCTTGGCCAGCCGCTCGGCGATGAAGATGCCGCCGAGCACGAGCAGCAGGGCGACGCCATGATAGAGCGCGAGCTGCTCGCCGAGGATCAGAACGGCGAGGATGGGCGCGAAGACCGGCACGAGATTGACGAAGACGCCGGCGCGCCCCGGGCCGATCAGCTCGACCGAGCGCATAAAGAAGAGCTGCGACAGGATCGAGGGACCGATCGCGACATAGAGCAGGATCAGCCAGCCCTGCGGCGCCTTCACCACGAAGGCACCCTGCGCGACCTCGATCGCCAGCAGCGGCAGCGAGACCAGGCAGGCGACCATCGCCAGCGCCGAGAAGAAGACGAGGCCGGGCACCTGCGGCCGCGAGCGGATCGCCACCGTGTAGCCCGCATAGAAGGTGCAGGCGACGATCATGAAGAGATCGCCCGGCGCGAAGGCGAACTGCCGGAGCACCGCGAACTCGCCGCGGCTGGCGACGACGGCGACGCCGAGCAGCGTGACGAGGACGCCGAGTGCCTGCACCGGGCCGATCGGCGTGCGATAGGCGATGAAGGCGCCGACCAGCACGAAGACGGGAATAGAGCCTTGGAGAATGCCGATATTGATCGCGGTCGTCGAATAGGCGGCGAGGTACATCAGCGCGTTGAAGGCGGTGAAGCCGACCGTGCCCATCGCCACGATGAATTTCCAGTGGGCCCGCAGCACCGGCCAATGCGCCCTGATCTGATGGCGCAGCAGCACCGGCATGACCGCGCAGACCACGACCCAGCGCAGCGAGGTCAGCGCCATCGGCGAGATGGCGTCGACAGCGAGGCGGCCGGCCACCGCATTGCCGCCCCACATCAGCGTCGTCAGCGTCAGCAGCAGATAGGCATTGCCCCAGAGGCGATGCGGCAGGGTCCGGGTCTCGGGCAAGAGCTCAACCTGACAGGAAAGGGGCCCCTGCAATAGCCTTGCGCGGCCTTCGCGTCATGTGGGATGAGGCGCAGGCTCGCCCGGCGCTCGGCGCATCCCTTCCTTCGATCTGTTGTCGGCCTGTCCCATGCTCGATGTTTCGTCCCGTCCGCTGCGCCTGCTCTTCGTCGACGGCAACACCCGTGCCCAGCGCGAAAGCCATGCTGCCGGCTATGGCGGCCTGCAGCCGGCGCAGGCCTATGCCGAGGAGATCGCCGCGATCGAGCCCGGCATCGTGGCCGACATCTGCCTGCCGGCCGACGTGGGCGCCAATCTTCCCGACGGCGCCGGCCTGCAATCCTATGATGGCATCGTCCTGACCGGCTCGGCCCTGCACATCTATCAGATCGAGCCGGCGGTGACCCGGCAGATCGAGCTGATGCGCGCGATCTACGCCAGCGGCACGCCCTGCTTCGGCTCCTGCTGGGGCATCCAGATGGGCGCGGTCGCGGCCGGCGGTACGGTGACCGCCAACCCCAACGGCCGCGAGGTCGGCTTTGCGCGCAAGATCACGCCGAGCGAGGCCGGCCGCAACCACCCGCTGCTGGCGGGGCGCCCGGCGGCTTTCGATGCGCCCGCGATCCATCTCGACACCGTGGTCCAGCCGCCGCACGGCACCACGATCCTGGCCTCCAACGCCTACAGCCAGGTCCAGGCGGCCGAGATCCGCCATGAGGGCGGGGTGTTTTGGGGCGTGCAGTATCACCCCGAATTCCCGCTGCGCCAGGTCGCCTCGATCCTCGGGCGGATGGTGCCGGTGCTGATCGAGGAGGGCTTCCGGTCGGACGAGGCCGCCGCGGAAACCTGGCTCGCCGAGCTGCGCGCGCTCGACGCCGACAAGAGCCGCCAGGACCTCGCCTGGGCGCATGGGCTCGACGCCGAGGTGCTGGACGATATGCGCCGCGTCACCGAGCTGCGCAATTTCCTGGACCAGCGCGTCAGGCCCCAGGCGAGCGCGCGCGGACGGGCCTGATCCGGCGGGGCGGGCCTCCGCCGCCGCTCTGTTTCGCGCCGTTTCGGGGCGCCACCCGGCAATATTCGTTTACGTAGCGCTAACCATAACCGATGCCCTCTGCGCTCCTGCGCTGCCTTGGACGGCGGCGATTCGGGGGGCCGTCCGCCCTCCGAAATGGCAAGGGCTATGATGGTTTTGGCGACGGCGGGCGCAGGTGTGCCGCAGGGGTTCGTACGGGTTTCGCCCCGGCTTTCCCCGCTTCCAGCGCCCGATATGCCTCCCGCCGACAGCAAAACCCGGCCCGAAGCGACCCGGCCCGCGCCCCGCGGCGCAGCTCCTGCTCGCCGGCAAGCCGCTGAAGCTCGAGGCGGGCGCAGCCTGGATCCGCAACGGCAATACCGGCACGAGCGCGCTGGCGAGCTTCCAGACCCTGCCCGGCGCGAGCTTCAGCGTCGGCGGAACCGCGCTCGACCGCAATGCGCTGCGCACCACAGCATCGGCCGAACTCAAGCTGACGGACGCGATCGTGCTCGCCACCAGCCTGGAGGGCGAGTTCGCCCAGAACAGCCGCAGCTTCGGCGGCAAGGCCGCCCTGCGCTACCAGTGGTAGCCGCCAGGCGCGGCCCGCCGTCGGCGCGCTTGATCGGCTAGCCTCCGACAGGCGCGGCGCCGCCCTCCGAACCCGACGCCTCCCACGGCTCCGCCTCGCGCGCCTCTTGCCGCAGTCTGGCCCGCGAGAGGCCCCAACCGGCCGTCGTACGCCACAGGCGCGACCTCTCGTCCAAAGCAGACGATCGTCATGGCGTCGCCTTGCCTTAGAGGCAGGGAGCGAAATCGCGTCTGGCACGGCCTTGGGGGCCGCTTTCGCGGGCGGTGAGGCCGAAAGTCATCGCTTGGCTCGCGCAGCGTTATGCGTTGATTAATCGAATTTTAAACCGTGGATGGTCAAATATATCGCAAGGAGATGCCCTGCTTGACTATCAGGGCTTCAAATCCGCTACGGAATTGGCGCTGCCTGCACATCTCTCCCGCTCACAACGGCGTCGTTCAGGCGCCGTGATCGAAAGCGAAACGTCTTGAAATCGATCCGCACGAAAATCCTGGCGATCCTGGCGATCATTTCGCTCGGTGCCGTCTTCTCCGCCGCTCTGGGCCTGTGGGCGCTGTCGCGCACCAACGATCTCAGCCAGCGTTCCGCGGTGCTGGCCGATCTCACGCTGTTCACGGACCGGATCAACGGCCATGTGCTGGGTGTGGTGATGGACGCCCGCGGCGTTTACATGTCGAAGGACGCTGCCGCCGCCGAGCCCTTCGCCAAGGGCATGGAGGCGCGCTTCCCGCAGATGCGGGCGCTGGCGGCCGATCTTACCAAGATCGCGCCCGAAGCCGAGAAGACCCAGACGCGGGCGATCGAAAAGGCCATCGCCGATTTCATCACCTTCCGCTCGGAGACGATCCGTCTGGCGCGCGAGGTTTCGACGGCGGCCGCCAACACGCAGGGCAACAACGAGGCCAACCGCAACAACCGCAAGGCCTTGAACGATCTGCTGGTCGCCTTCGCCAAGACCACTGACGCCGCCAGCGGGGCTCTGGAAGAAGAAGGCCGCGCGTTCACCGGGATGGTGCAGATCGGTTTGCCGATCCTGCTGGGCGTGACCCTGCTCGGCTCGATGCTGATCGCGCTGTTCTTTGCCCAGCGCTCGCTGACCAAGCCGATCCTCGATCTCAGCGCCGTCATGGCCGCACTCACCAATGGCGATCTCAAGGTCTCCGTGCCCCATCTCGGCCGCCAGGACGAGATCGGCACGATGGCCAAGGCCGTCTCGGTGCTGCGGGACAGCAGCGAGCAGGTCGCGATCCTGCAGCAGCAGGAGCAGGCGGCCGCTGCGGCGCGCCTGGCCCGGGCCCAGTCGATGGAGGCCGTCGTCTCCGATGTCGGCGAAGTCGTCGCGGCGGCTGCGGCGGGCGATTTCTCGGCGCGGCTGCAGATCGACCATGCCGACGAACAGATGCAGAAGCTTGTCTCGGGCATCAACGAGATCAACGCCGTCGTCGATGGCGCGACCAGCGACTTCTCCAGCGCGCTCCAGGCGATCGCGGCGGGCGACCTGACGCATCAGGTCGAGAAGACCTATCATGGCCGCTTCGCCGATCTGAAGAACGCCATCAACGACACGGTCGAGCGCCTGTCCTCGACGGTGAAGACGATCCAGCTGACCTCGGCCGATGTCGGCCTCGCCGCCCGCGAGATCAACATGGGCGCCGACGACCTGTCCAAGCGCACCGAGGAGCAGGCCTCCTCGCTGGAAGAGACCGCGGCGACGACCGAAGAACTCGCAGCCTCGGTGAAGGCCACCGCCCAGGCCTCGCGCCAGGCGGCGACCGTCGCCGACGAGGCGATGAAGGCGGCGCAGAACGGCGGCGCCATCGCCGGCCAGGCCGTCGACGCGATGTCGCGGATCGAGAGCGCCTCGACGAAGATCTCCGACATCATCCGCGTCATCGACGACATCGCCTTCCAGACCAAT
>NZ_JAUYTP010000030.1 GCF_030695125.1 Allobosea sp.
ATTGGTCTGGAAGGCGATGTCGTCGATGACGCGGATGATGTCGGAGATCTTCGTCGAGGCGCTCTCGATCCGCGACATCGCGTCGACGGCCTGGCCGGCGATGGCGCCGCCGTTCTGCGCCGCCTTCATCGCCTCGTCGGCAACGGTCGCCGCCTGGCGCGAGGCCTGGGCGGTGGCCTTCACCGAGGCGGCGAGTTCTTCGGTCGTCGCCGCGGTCTCTTCCAGCGAGGAGGCCTGCTCCTCGGTGCGCTTGGACAGGTCGTCGGCGCCCGTGTTGATCTCGCGGGCCGCCAGGCCGACATCGGCCGTCGTCGCCTGGATGGTCTTGACCGTCGCGGACAGGCGATCGACCGTGGCGTTGAAATCGTCGCGCAGCTTGGCGTATTCGGCCGGGATGGGCGCCTCGATGCGATGTGTCAGGTTGCCGTCCGACAGATGGGCGAGGCCCGTGGCGATCGCGCCGACGACCCTTTCAAGGTCCTGTGCCTGCTGCATGCGCTGCTGCGCGGCCAGCTGGCGCTGCTCCTCGGTCGAGCGCCGGTTCTCGTCCATCATGCCGGCCTGTGTCTGAGCCTCGGCTTCGAGGCGCTCCTTTTCGATGGCGGCGCTGCGCAGGACATCGACCGCCCCCGCCATCTCGGCGAATTCGCCGCTGCGGAAAGTCGGGACGGCCGAGACGAGATCGCCGGTGGCGAGACGCTCCATCGCCGCCTTGAGGCTGCCGAGCGGCTTCATCATCCGGCGCACCAGCAGGAACAGCGCCAGGCCGGCGGCCGCTGCGATCAGCAGTCCGGCGATGACGTTGACGACGATCATCTCGCTGATGACGCTGACGAAATCCTGCTGCTTGATGCCGACGAAGAGGATGCCGACGACGCTGTTGTTGGATTTCTGGATGATCGGCTCGTAGATCGTGAAGTAGGGCTGGCCCAGAATGTCAGCCGCGCCCGAATAGGTGGCGCGCTGCTTGAGCACGGTGTCGTAGGCCACCCCCGCCGCCAGCTTTGTGCCGACCGCGCGCGTCCCGTCGGGCCGCTGCACATTGGTCGCCACCCGGACGTCGCCCATGAAGATCGTCGCAACGCTGCCGGCAAGCGCCTTGACCTTGTCGACGGCGGCGAAGTTGCCGTTGATCAGCTCGTTGCCGAAATAGAGCTTGTCGCCCTCCAGCCGGGGCTCCCCCTTCGCCGCGACGAGGTCCCGCAGCAGGTTGATGTTGACGGTGAGGTCGTTCTGGGCGCGCTCGCGCATGGCGGCTTCCGTCGCCCGCAGGGAGACCAGCACCGAGGCGGCCACGGCCAATCCGACGAAGATCACGCCGAGAACGGCGAGACGGGTGGCAAAGGGCAGACGAAACGACAGGAGTTTTTTCATGAAGACAGCCTGGGTTGGAAGCGGCGTCGACCCACGGGGCGTTCTGTGCAGCACAGAGCCTGGCCGTCATGAGACGGCGCCGGTTTCACCTTCGAGCGCGGGGCGCGCATCAATGAACAAAAGGACGAAAATGGGAGGCCAGTTGGTCTACCGGACCGTCCCGAGCGCCCTGCACTTGGCATGCCGCAGCGCCCTTCGTCCGATCTTGGAATTGATCTAGATCAAATCGATGAACAATCACTTAAATTGCAACCTATCGGCGATCTGTCCGGATTCTAAGCGGTGACTGCTATGTTTTTACTCACCACCCCCGGACCGGGTCGTCGGCCGTGACGACCCCGCACCGTCCTTCAGCAATCTGTTGCGGATAGATCACAACGGCGGCGCGACATATTTTCGCCGCATCGCGTTCACCCCGCGGACATGCGATAGGGCTTGAAGGTCGTGATCGGCGTGACGCATGGAACGTCGACGCCGTTTCGCCGTTCATCAGCCACATCCGCAAGACCAATAAAGCAGAGCCCAACTTCATGTCCGTTGTCTCGTCCGTCGCCAGCCATCTTCCATCTGCTCTCGCGCGTCCGACGCGGCGACTGACTATTCTGATGATGCCGCTTGCGCTGGCCGCGTGCGTTTCGGGACCGCAGCAACCCTATGAGGTGGCGCGCGCTCCCGGCTTCAGCGTCAGCGCCGAATACCTGGCGATGTATGGCGAGCGTCCCGACGAACAGTTCCCGCTGCCGGCGACCGACATCTCCGAAGTCGATCCCCGCTTCCTGCGCCGCGAGGTCTCCTATCCGACGCGCGAGCAGCCAGGCACGATCATCGTCGATACGGACAACAAGTTCCTCTATCTCGTCCGCGAGAACGGCCGCGCGATCCGCTACGGCATCGGCGTCGGCAAGCAGGGCATGTCCTGGCGTGGGCGTGCCACCATCGCCCGCAAGGCCGCCTGGCCGCGCTGGACGCCGACGGCCGCGATGATCGCACGCGACCCCGAGAAGAACGGCCCGTGGGCCGGCGGGATGGAATCGGGCCTCGACAACCCGCTCGGCGCCCGGGCGCTTTATCTTTACCAGGGCAATCGCGACACGCTCTACCGCATTCACGGCACGACGGAGCCCTGGTCGATCGGCCAGTCGGTTTCGAGCGGCTGCATTCGCCTGTTCAACCAGGACATCATCGATCTGCACAGCAGGGTGCCGACCGGCACGACGGTGGTGGTCTTGAACCGCGGACAATTGCTCACGCCCCAGCCCGGCGAAAGCTTTGACGAATTTGCCGCGGTGGACGGTATCTGAGGTCCAGATCCGGTTTATCGGCGTTCTGGGATGGTGGCCCTGCCCGCCGCCTTGATACCGTCATAACCAGCCACCACCTCTTGTGCGGCGGCGCATCCGCGCCGTCCAACGATGAGAGGAGATGACGATGACGCCGCAAGAACGCGACGTGATCGCCGGGATTTTCGATCGCCTGAAACAGGCGGCCAACCAGCCCCGCGACCCCGAGGCTGAAAACTTCATCGCGCAGCGCCTGCGCGAGCAGCCCTATGCTCCCTATGCGATGGCGCAGGCGGTCTATGTCCAGGAGACCGCGCTGACCAACCTGCAGGCTCAGGTTGAGGAGTTGCAGACACAGCTGCGCGACCTGCAGAGCCGTCCGGCCGAGGCGCCCGCACCCGCTGGCGGCTTCCTCTCGGGGATCTTCGGCGGCGGCGCACAACCGTCGGCGCGGCCGCGCTCGGTGCCCTCCTTCCCGCCGCGTTCGCAGGAAGGGGCCTCGCCCGCATGGGCCGGGCAACAGCAGCCCGGCTCCGCGATGCAGGCCGTTCCGGGCGGTCAGCCCGCTCCCGGCGCACAGCCTGGTCCCTGGTCCAACCAGGGGGCACAGCAGCAGGCTCCCGGGCGGGGCGGCTTCATGGCCACCGCCTTGACCACGGCGGCGGGCGTCGCCGGCGGCATGGTCGTCGGCAGCATGCTGGCCAATGCCTTTGGCGGTGGTTCGGCCAAGGCTGCGGAAGCCAAGCCCGCCGACGCTGCGGCCGGGACACCGGCCGGGGAAGCTGCGGCGAACACCGAGCAGGCCGGCTACGACGATGGGTCGTCCAATGCCGGGAACTACCAGCAGGCCGCCTATCCGGAGCCTGCCGATGCCGGCTATGACGACGGCTCGAGCGGGTTCGACGGCGGCGACGACGACAGCTGGGCCTGATCCCGCGATCGGCCTCTGCCACCCTCCGCACAAATAAGAAACCCGCCCGGCGCGAGCCGGGCGGGTCTTTTCATGGCGATGGCGCCAGCGCCGACGGCGGCAGCCGTTATGCGGTTAGATCACCAGCACCTTCGCGCCGACGCGCACGCGCTCATACAAATCGGTGACGTCGTCATTGGTCATCCGGATGCAGCCGGAGGACACGGCCTGGCCGATCGTGTGCGGCTCGTTGGTGCCGTGGATGCGGTAGAGCGAGGAGCCGAGATAGAGCGCGCGCGCGCCCATCGGGTTTTCGGGGCCGCCCGGCATGAAGCGCGGCAGATCGGGCCGGCGCTTGAGCATCTCGGGCGGCGGGGTCCAGGTCGGCCACTCGGCCTTGCGGCTGACGGATTTCATGCCGGCCCAGGAGAACCCCGGACGCCCGACGCCGATGCCGTAGCGCAGTGCCCGGCCGCCCGGCTGCACCAGGAAGAGGAAGCGTTGCGGCGTGTCGATGATGATCGTGCCCGGCTTGTGCGGGCCGCCATAGGCGACCTCCTGCTTGTGGAAGCGCGGGTCGATGACGCGTTCGATCGGACGTTCCATCTCGATCGGCTGGCCCAGCGCCGCGACGCGTCCCGGAGACCTCTGCTGCCCCCTCGCCTGCTCGAAAGGATCGGCCTCGTAGCCGGCCTGCGGCCGGGCGCTGCGGCCATAGGCGGAGTAGCCGCCCGGCCGGTTGTAGACGGCGGCGCCGCGCCCTTGCGACCCAGGATCGCGCCCGGTCATCAGCAGTTCGATGAAGCCGCCGCCATATTGGCCGCGGGCCGTCGAGGCTGTCATCATCGGATCGACCTGAGCGGGATAGGCGTAGCTCTGCGCCAGGGCCGGACCGGAAGCGGCCAGCACAACCGCGAGTGTGAACAGCGGGAAGCAGAGGACCGGACGCATGACGCAACTCTTTCGACATCGACTGCCGAGAGCATGCCGGGATGTCTTAAAAGGAATGGTGAATCGTGGATTCGCGTCGCGCGAATGCTCAACCAAACCACGCAATTCGCGGAATTAACCTTATCGCCATGCCAACGGACAGGGTGAACGAACCCTTGCGCAGCCGCCCCGAGAGCGATCCGCGGCGCTCAGCGCCTCCGGCTGCGCCGCGCCGCCCACCAGAGCCACAGGAGCGTTCGCCAGCGCGCGACGTCGCAGGCGAGGATGACGGCGACATAGACGAGCGCGCCCAGCCCGACCTGAAGCGTCAGTTCGGCTGCAGCGGGCAGCCGACCCTGCAGCGGTGCAATCGCCAGCGCCATCGCGGTGACCGCGAGCAGGATCGCCCCGCCGTCCCGCAGCGAGGGCCTTACCGGCAGGATTCGCAGCGCCGCCGTTGCGGTGATGGCCAGCACCAGCAGGAGCGCCACGCTCTGCGCCACGGCATAGATGGTCGGCGGCGACGCGGCGAAGACGAACACGATCGCGCCATTCGCGGCCAGGCCCGCGACCGCCGCCAGCGTGGCGACGAGCGTGCGCTTCTCCAGCAGGAAGGCCGGATACAGCCCGGCCTGGAAGATCGTCAGAGCGACGAAGCCCGGCAGCAGCAACGCCATGTAGGCGGAGAAGCGGCCCTGGAAACTCGGCGGCACCAGCAGCCGGTCGAAGGCGGGCAGCGCCAGCGCAAAGCCGACCGCGGCCGGCAACGCCACGGCGAGCACGATGGTCAGATTGGCGGCGATGCGCTTTTGCGCCGCGCGCCGGCCGCGCGTCTCGTCAAGGCGGAGCACCTCGCGCAGGAGAATGATCTCGAGCGTGGCGCCCAGCGTGCCGAACAGGCGCAGCCCCATATCCGAGGCGAGCGAGAAATAGCCGGCCTCGGCAAAGCCATGCGCGCCCGCGACGAGCGAACGGTTCAGCAGCGGCATCAGCGAGTAGATCGCGTTGCCCGCGACGATGGGCAGGGCATATTTCGCGAAGGTCCAGGCGAGGTCGCGCCTGGCCGCCGTCACCGACAGGGGCGCATCGGCGAGGCGCCGGCGCACCGAGATCAGCGCGACCGCGGCGCTGAGCAGCCCGCCCAGCAGCACCACGGTCGGATCGCGCGTCAGCCAGGCGCCGCCGACCATCAGGATCAGCGCCAGCACGTTCTTGACGATCACCAGCCGGGCATAGGCCGCATCGAGGAAGCGCGCCCGCGCGATCGCGCCATGATAGTCGAACAGGCCGGCGCCGATGCCGGCGAGCACCGAGGCCGCCAGCATCATCGCCGGCATGCGGAAATCCACGCCGGCTGCGATCGCCGCCACCAGCAGCGCGCAGAGCGTCATGCTGACCCCGGCGACGAGGAGGTCCAGCGTGGCGCGGATCTCGGGCTGGCTCTCGCGCGTCCCCAGCGAATAAAACCGCACCGCCGATAGCTTGAGCCAGTCGAGCATCGCGGTGTTGACGAGGACGATGATAGCGGCGCCGATGGCGTAGCGGCCGAACGCCTCCGGGCCGAGGAAAAACGCGATCAGCAGCCCGAGGACGAAGTTCAGGCCCGCATTGATGACGAAAGGCAGTAGAACCGTCATCGCGTCTCCGTCATCGTCCGACGATGCCCTTTTCCGTCAGCAGCCACACCGGGCGACTCGCCTGCGAGCGCGATTGTCCTGAGGATCCGGCGTAGCGGGCCGGCGGCGCTTTTTGCAAGCACCGCCGGCATCTCGTCGGGAGGGCGCGGGGCGACGACCGTCGCCGGCCGCACGTAAGCGTTGAACCGGACGTGCTGATCTGCGTTGACGCCCGGGACCTTTGTCGAGCAAGGAGACAGCATGAACACAGCGCCTCTTCATCGGCTTGTCTACACGTCTGTCTATCGCGCAGGGCGGGTCGACAACGCGCTCTCGGCGCTGCGCGCCATTCTGTCGACGTCGCGGAAGAACAACGAGGCCGCCAACGTGACCGGCTATCTGATCTTCGACGGCGACAGCTTCATCCAGGTTCTCGAGGGCCCGCTGGCGGCGCTGGAGGCGACGATGGCGCGCATCGCAGCCGACGAGCGCCACCGCGACGTGTCGGTGCTGGGGACCCATCCCGCCGAGACACGCCTCTTCCGCGAATGGAAGATGGGCGGATATCGCCGGACGCCGCAGCAGGACCCGATCTTTGCCGCGCATGGCATCTCCGGCCAAATCGACCCCTCGAGGGTCGATTTCGAGACGGCGGTTTCGCTCGCGCAGGCGCTCAGCCTCGAAGAGGCCAAGCACACCCGGTAGCAGCCTGCAGCCACCGCATGCGCTGCCCGAATGCGACGCGGCGTCGAAGGCCGCTATCCGCCGCCCGCCGGTCCGTCTATTGCGGAGCGGCCATGAACACCGCCCATCCCGAGATCCGCCCCGCGCGCGACGATGACTCCGAGCCGCTCGCGCGGCTGATCGCGGCGTGCTTTGCCGAGTACCCCAACTGCGCATTCGTCTGGGACGAATTCCCGGAACTGCGGGCGCCCGCCAGCCATTTCGCGGCCAAGGGCGGCCGGCTCTGGATCGTCGACGGCCCCGATGGCGGCATTGCCGGCTCGCTGGCCGCGACGCCGCTCCCCGAGCAGAACGCCGTCGAGATCACCAAGGTCTATGCCGCGCCGGCGTTTCGCGGCAGCGGGCTGGCGCAGGCGTTGTTTGCCGAGGCGCTGGCCTTCGCGCAGGCCGGCGGCCACAGCGAGATGATGCTGTGGTCGGATACGCGGTTTGCGCGCGGGCATCGCTTCTACGAGAAGCTCGGCTTCCGGCGCTGGCCCGGCGAGCGCTATCTCGCCGACGTCTCGGCGACCTGGGAGTATCATTTCCGGCTGAGCCTGGCGGGCCAGCCTGTCAGCCCTGCGCCGCGATGAGCGTCGGGCCGGCGCTGCGCGCGCTTCTGGGCATTGCGCTCCTCACCGTCATGGATGCGGTGGTGAAGGCGCAGATGCAGGAACACCCGTTCATCGTGGCGCTGTTCATGCGCTTCGCCATGGGCGGAATCTGCGCGCTCGCGGTGCTGGCGATCGTGCGCCCGCCGACGCCGACGCGCGCGAGCCTGATCGGCAACAGCATCCGCGTGCCGGTGGTGGTGCTGACCGCAGGCAGCTTCTTCTATTCGCTCTCGGTGCTGCCTCTCGCGGAGGCGTTGACGCTCGCCTTCCTCGCGCCGGTCTTCGTGGCGCTGCTCGGCGCCCTGATGCTGAAGGAGCGCATGGATTCCCGCATCCTGCAGGCGCTCGGCTTCGGCGTTGCCGGCATGCTGGTGATGGTCTGGCCGCGGCTGCAGGGGCATGTCAGCGGCGCGGGACTCGGCGTCGCCGCGGCGCTGTTCTCGGCCGTGGCTTACGCCTTCAACCTGATCCTGCTGCGGCGGATCGCGCAGAAGGAGCATCCGGCGGTCATCGTCGCGTTCCAGAACTGCGGGCCGGCGCTGGTTCTGGCGATCCCGGCGGCGCTGAACTTCGTGCCCTTGAGCACGACCGACCTCCTGGTCTACCTCGTCGCCGGTATGCTCGGCGTCGCCGGGCATCTGACGCTGACCTCGGCCTTTGCGCGCGCCGAGGCGTCGCGGCTCGCCCCGCTCGAATACACCGCGCTGATCTGGGCGAGCCTGCTGGGCTATTTCGTCTTCGGCGAGGTGCCGCTGATCACGACCTATGCCGGCGCGGTGCTGATCGTCGCCGGCGCGATCGCGATCAGCCGGCGGGCGTAACCGCGCGGCGAGCGACTTTCCCACCCCTTCCCCGGTCGGGACGGGGCTGTGTCGTCATAACGCCATGCCTTCGTGGTCGAACGCCGGTCCAGACGCACGGTCCCGGCAGCGCCGTTCACCTTTCTGCAGCGTCAATTCTTGACTCTGGATGCCCCTGCGCCTATCTCCGCGCCATCGGTTGGCACTCACGGATCGAGACTGCTAACAGATGCCCGCGCGGGCTGTTCAGAAGCCCGCATCGAATTTGTACGAGAGGAAGACAGAACCATGAAGTTCCGTCCGCTGCATGACCGCGTTGTGGTCCGTCGCCTTGATGGCGAAGAGAAGACCAAGGGTGGCATCATCATCCCCGATACCGCCAAGGAAAAGCCCCAAGAGGGCGAAGTCGTCTCCGTGGGCCCCGGCGCCCGTGACGACGCCGGCAAGCTCGTCGCGCTCGACGTCAAGAAGGGCGATCGCGTCCTCTTCGGCAAGTGGTCCGGCACCGAGGTCAAGATCGACGGCCAGGATCTCCTGATCATGAAGGAATCCGACATCATGGGCGTCATCGGCTGAACGCCTGAGACCGCCCTTCCCGTCACTACATAAGGAGTTGCTCTCATGGCAGCCAAAGACGTCAAGTTCTCCACCGATGCGCGCGACCGGATGCTGCGCGGCGTCGAAATCCTCGCCAACGCCGTCAAGGTGACGCTCGGTCCCAAGGGCCGCAACGTCGTCATCGACAAGTCGTTCGGCGCTCCCCGCATCACCAAGGACGGCGTCACCGTCGCCAAGGAGATCGAGCTCGCCGACAAGTTCGAGAACATGGGCGCCCAGATGGTGCGCGAAGTGGCCTCGAAGCAGAACGACCACGCCGGCGACGGCACCACGACCGCGACCGTTCTCGCCGCCGCCATCATGCGCGAAGGCATGAAGTCGGTGGCCGCCGGCATGAACCCGATGGACCTGAAGCGCGGCATCGACCTTGCGGTCGAGGCGATCGTTGCGGACCTGAAGAAGAACTCCAAGAAGGTGACCTCCAACTCGGAAGTCGCGCAGGTCGGCACCATCTCCGCCAATGGCGACGAGACGGTCGGCAAGATGATCGCGACCGCCATGCAGAAGGTCGGCAACGAGGGTGTCATCACCGTCGAGGAAGCCAAGACCGCCGAGACCGAACTCGACGTCGTCGAGGGCATGCAGTTCGACCGTGGCTACCTCTCGCCCTACTTCATCACCAATTCGGAGAAGATGGTCGCCGAGCTGGAAGACCCCTACATCCTGATCTTCGAGAAGAAGCTGTCCTCGCTCCAGGCGATGCTGCCGATCCTCGAGGCCGTGGTGCAGACCGGCAAGCCGCTGCTCATCATCGCCGAGGACGTGGAAGGTGAGGCTCTCGCCACGCTCGTCGTCAACAAGCTCCGTGGCGGCCTGAAGGTCGCGGCCGTCAAGGCTCCGGGCTTCGGCGATCGCCGCAAGGCCATGCTCGAGGACATCTCGATCCTGACCGCCGGCCAGATGATCTCGGAAGACCTCGGCATCAAGCTCGAGACCGTGACCCTCGCCATGCTCGGCCGCGCCAAGAAGGTGCGGATCGAGAAGGAGAACACCACGATCATCGACGGCGCCGGCAAGAAGAAGGACATCGAGGCTCGCGTCACGCAGATCAAGGCGCAGATCGAGGAAACCTCCTCGGACTACGACCGTGAGAAGCTGCAGGAGCGTCTGGCCAAGCTCGCCGGCGGCGTCGCGGTCATCCGCGTCGGCGGCGCGACCGAGGTCGAGGTCAAGGAGAAGAAGGACCGCGTCGACGACGCCCTGAACGCGACCCGCGCGGCCGTGGAAGAAGGCGTCCTGCCGGGTGGCGGCGTCGCCCTCCTGCGCGCGCTCCAGACGGTCAAGTCGATCAAGACCCAGAACGACGACCAGAAGACCGGCGTCGAGATCGTCCGCAAGGCGATCATGGCCCCGGCTCGCCAGATCGTCGACAACGCCGGCGATGACGGCGCGGTCGTGGTTGGCAAGCTGCTGGAGTCGAAGGACTACAACTTCGGCTACAACGCCCAAACCGGCGAGTACGGCGATCTGGTCAAGGCCGGCATCATCGACCCGACCAAGGTCGTGCGCACCGCCATCCAGGACGCGGCTTCGATCGCCGGCCTGCTGATCACCACCGAGGCGATGATCGCGGAGCTTCCCAAGAAGGACTCCCCGATGCCGCAGATGGGCGGCGGCGGCATGGGCGGCATGGATTTCTGAGGAAATCCAGACGCCCAAAGCGTCGGAGTGCCGAAACCGGGCAAGCCCGGTTTCGGTGGCGGCATGGACTTCTGATCCACGCACCCTTCGCTCCTGCGAAAACGATGAAAGGCCCGGCGCAAGCCGGGCCTTTTTCGTCGCGCTTCAGCCATGACCGACGCCACCGCGCCAACGGGACTGGCCCGTGTCGTCCCCACGCGGATCACCCAGCGCCGGCAGCCAGGCGGCCACAAGGACGATGCCGGCCGAGCCATCATCAGCATCAAAGAGTACGGGATTACGAAATCAAACCTCAATGATCGGGGCGCAAACTTGCCTTGTTGGTAACTTGGACGCTCAAAATGCCGAGATCCTATCTCGATCGCATGGCGCGACCGCTTCGAAGCAGCGTAAGGCTTCGCATTTACGCTGCGTTCGCCCTGCTTCTGTCCTTTGTCCTCATGCTGACTGGCGTAGCGATCTACTCTCTCCACCAGCAATCCACCTATCGCGATCAGTTCGATACCTCAGCGCAGGGTGCCCTCAACGCCGAAAAGGCCAATGGTCTGATCTTCGCGGTCGTCATGGAATCGCGCGGTGTCTACATGTCGACCGATCCGGCGGCCGTCCAACGCTTCACCTCGGCGCTGCTGCAGCGCAACCGTGAACTGGCCCAGCTGCTGGACGGATGGCAGCGCAGCATCCCCGCTGACGACCAGAAGCTGTTTGACACCGTCCGGTCGCGCGTCGTGGATTTCATCCGGTTTCGCAACGAGTTGGCACGCCTCGCGACGACCGTCAGCCAGGGAGCGGCTCGGGAATGGGGCGACAACGACGCGAACCGCGCGGTGCGCATAGCGCTCAATGAAGACCTCGCAGCCCTCGCCACCATTTACGCCAACCGCGCGCGCATGGGTGACGACATCGGTTTCACGAAGCTGGTTCTGATCGCTCTGGGCGTCCTGGCTGTCTCAGTGACCTTCATGACGCTGTTCCTGCTCAAAGCCTTGCTGGTGACGCCCATCCTCCACATCACGGCCGCGACGGACAGCATGGCAGCCGGCAAGCCGCTGATCACGATCCCGCATCTCACCAGAACCGACGAGATCGGCAAGCTGGCGGCCGCCGTACAGCAGTTGCAGAAGGTGTTTCGGCACAACGAAACGCTTCGGAAGAAGGAACGCGCAGCCCTGCGCGAGCAAGCCGTTTTCAAAGACAACGAAGCCCACTTCGTTGCCGCGATCAACAACATGGCTCAGGGCCTCGTGATCCTCAACCCGCAGACAAACGTCGTGCTCATGAACGATGCGTACAAGAAGATCTACAAGCTGCCGGACACCATCACGGATTCACCGTGCAGCCTGAGCGACATCCTCCATCATCGCGCTGAAGCCGGCCTGTTTTCGGGCGATGCACCCAGCCATATCAAGGCAATCCAGGCCCGCATTGCGCTGGGCAAGCCGACGACGAGCTTCCTCCACCTGAAGGATGGGCGCTGGATCCGGATCGTCGGACGATCCATGCCGGGGGGCGACTGGGTCGCGACCCATGAGGACTTCACCCGGCTGCATCAGGTCGAGCAGATGCTCGAGCGGATCGAGCGGCTGTTTGGAACCGTCGCTGAAAACATCGGCGAAGCGATCCTCGCTCGCGACACCAGCACCGATCGCTATGTCTTCGTCAATCGGGCTGCCGAAGTCCTGTTCGGGATGCCCCGCTCCGCGATCATAGGACGGACGGCCCGGGAGCTTTTCGAGACGGACACGGCCGACACGCTCGATGGGCCCACGAAACCGGCACAGAAGAGCGACGCCGGATCGCGCGAGACGGTTCAGACCATCATGACGCCGGGAAACGGCAGGCGCACCGCGGGAATCCGCCACATTCCCGCATCGGACTGGGAAGGCGTGACGCATTGCGTCGTCACGCTCATCGACGACAGGACCGGTCGGCTGATGCAGACGCAGACGCGCGAACTCGCGAGTTGACCGGCGTCAATCAGCCGAGCCTCCCGTCGCCGATCCGTGCCGCTGCATTCGCTTGAGCCACCTGTCGCACCTCAAAGCGCGCTGTCCGTCCGGAGGCTGCGGGAACGGGGAGGACGGCACCGTCACGCAGCAGGGCAAGCCGGCCGGACCAGTGGACGAGGCTCGGCGACACCACCCGGACAGGCGAACACGCCGACAGGCTCGAGGCCGGACGGCTTCCGTGATGAAACCGACACGCAACCGTCGTCGGGCTGCAATCGGATGCTGGCTTCCTCGCGGCTCGGGAGGATCGCCATCATGCTCACACGCCGCTACCTGCTCGCCGGCTTCGGCTGCTCGCTCGCCATGCCTGCCTTCGCCCAGGCGGACTGGCGCCAGACCATCAAGGAAATCCGCTTCGGCGTGTCCTCGGCCGAGAACGAGGCGGCCGCGCTCGCCCGCACACAGCCCGTCATCGACTACCTGACCAAAGCGCTCGGCGTGCCGGTGAAGCTCTACCGGGTCAGCGACTATGCCGGCCTCGTCGAGGCGATGCGGGCCGACCAGCTCGAATTCTCGCGCTTTGGGCCGGCGGTTTACGCGCTCGGCCGACGCGTGCTCGGCGACAAGCTGCAGCCGCTGTTCCGCGACGTCGACAATAACGGGCAGGAGGGCTATTTCTCCGTCATCGTCGTGCGCGCCGATAGCCCCTACAAGACGATCGCCGATCTGAAGGGCAAGAATTTTGCCTTCGCCGACCCCAACTCCACCTCGGGCTATGCCTTCCCGTCCTATTATCTGCGCAAGCAGGGGTTCGACCCGGCCAGCCATTTCAGCGGCACTGTCTTCTCCGGTAGCCACGACAATTCAGTGATCGCACTGGTGCGCGGCCAGTTCGAGGCTGCCGCGACGTTCCAGGTGAACGAAAACTCCGGGGTGGTGCAGCGGCTCACAGGCAAGGCGATGATTCCGCAGGGCTCGACGCGGGTGATCTGGACCTCACCCCTGATTCCGGCGAGCCCGTTCTCGACGCGCGCCAACCTGCCCGAAGGCCTCAAGCGCGATTTCGTCGCCGCGATGATGGCGATGAAGACCGACGCCCCCGAGGTTTTCAAAACCTTCACCGATGGCCAGGTCTCGACCTATGCGCCGGCCAAGCACGAAGACTATCTCGACGTCATCGCCGTCACCGAAGAGTTGGACGCGCGGCGCAAGCAGAAGCCCGGCGGCTGAGCGTTCGCCTCTCACGCAGCATCCGACAGGCCCGGCGCGAGCCGGGCCTTTTGCTATCCAGGGGATGACAATTTGCTCATCTTCGCACTGCGCCATTGAACGGTCGCATCGGCTGCGACATGGTCGCGCTCGCGGTTTTCCCCGCGATTCCAGCTTTGATCAGGAAGAGCCGATGCGCCCGTTGAGTTTCGCCGTCGCTGCGCTTGCCGTCGTGGCGCTCATCATGGGCCAGCAGAGCGGCGCGGCGGGGACGATCGGCATGGGAGTCGTCGGCGTTCTGCTGGCGGTGGCGCTGTACCGCTCGACCGAGATCGCCTTCTTCCTGAAGATCTTCTCCGGCATCTTCGGCACCGAGTTCGTCGTCTTCGGCGGCGGCGCGCTGCTGGCGCAAGGGGGCCTCTGGCCGCAGGACTGGATGGCCGCCGCCCCTCCGGCAAGCCTGGCCACCACGGTCGCGGTGTTCGGCATCCTGATCTACGCGATCTCCTTTGCGCCGGTGGTCCAGCGGATCGCGCGCATCTCGTCGCCCTATTTTCTCTCCGACGATTTTACCGAGGCCAATCTCTGGCTGCTCGGCCGCTACCGGGTGAGGCTCGGCCATCTCGCGGTGGCGCTGATCGTCTTCCTCGTCGTGCTCAATCAGGCGCAGGTCGGCGTCTCGCTGCGGCTGAACTTCTTCTATCGCGATTTCTACAACGCGCTGCAGAACTATGACGTCCAGGCGTTCTGGTATCAGCTGATCTGGGTCTTCGGCGTCTGGGCCACGATCTCCGTCATCACCAACCTGGTCGAGATCGTCGGCCAATCGGTGCTGCTGATCCGCTGGCGCGAGTACATGGCCGCCGACTACAACCGGCGCTGGCTGTCGAGCGGCGCGCATTACCGCATGTCGCTCGCGGGCACCGCCGACAACCCCGACCAGCGCATCGCCGAGGACACGCGCGCCTTCCTCAACCAGACCTATGCCTTCTCGCTGACCTTGCTGACCCAGGTTTCGACACTGGTCTCGTTCTCCATCATCCTCTGGTCGCTGCCGGTGGTCATCAAGGTGCCGGGTACCGAGATCGTCATTCCCGGCTTCATCTTCTGGGCGACGTTCCTCTATGCCGCGCTGGCGACCTGGATCACCCATCTGATCGGCCGCCACCTGATCCCGCTCGAATTCGAGCAGGAGCGGCGCGAGGCGGATTTCCGCTTCTCGATGGCGCGCCTGCGCGAATACTCGGAGCAGATCGCCTCGATGCGCGGCGAGAAGGCGGAGTTGCAGCATCTCGGCCAGCGCTTCCGCGCTATCGTCGCCAATTTCTTCGAACTGATGTGGCGCAAGCTGAAGATCACGAGCTTCACGCTGTCCTACAACCAGGCCAATGTGGTCATCCCGTTCCTGCTGCTGGCGCCGGGCTACTTCGCCAAGGAGTTCCAGTTGGGCACCCTGACGCAGACCTCCTCGGCTTTCGGCCGGGTCGAGTCGGCGCTGTCCTTCATCATCAACAGCTACCAGTCGATCGCCTCCTACCTCGCCTCGATCAACCGTCTGACGACCTTCGAGGCGGCGATCGCCCAGGCGCAAGCGGCCGGCGTCGGCGACAAGACGATCCACCGCGAGCACGCACCCGACCGCAACGTTCATGTCGGCGGCGCGGTGCTGACGCTGCCCAACGGGGCGCCGATCGTGCGCATCGAGGATCTCGACCTCGGCCAGGCCCGGCGAACGCTGCTGATCGGCCCCTCGGGCTCTGGCAAATCGACGCTGTTTCGGGCGATTGCCGGCATCTGGCCGTTCGGAGAGGGCCGTGTCGGCATTCCCGCCCAGGCCGAGGTGATGCTTCTGCCGCAGCGGCCCTATCTGCCGCAGGGCACGCTGCGCGCCGCGCTCGCCTATCCGGCCGAGGCCGACGCCTATGACGACGCCGCCATTCGCGCCGCGATGGAGAAGGTCAAGCTCGGCCATCTGCAGGACCGGCTCGACGAGGTCGATTTCTGGGGCCAGCGCCTGTCGGGCGGCGAGCAGCAGCGGCTGGCCGTGGCGCGGGCCCTGCTCGCCAAGCCGGACTGGCTGTTCCTCGACGAGGCCACCGCCTCGCTCGACGAGAAGCTGGAAGGTGAGCTCTATGCCGCCATCGATGCCGCCCTGCCGCAGACGCGCGTGGTCTCGATCGGCCATCGCTCGACGCTGCGCGAGATGCACGATGCGGTGGTGACGATGGAGCCGAATCCGGACGGCACCTACACGCCGCGCGCGCCCGTGAAGCTCCCGGCCGAGGCCTGAGCGGCGATCAAGGG
This sequence comes from Allobosea sp., assembly GCF_030695125.1. Lineage (GTDB taxonomy): Bacteria > Pseudomonadota > Alphaproteobacteria > Rhizobiales > Beijerinckiaceae > Allobosea. The sequence continues at coordinate 15,969 of NZ_JAUYTP010000030.1, forward strand.
ATCATGCGGAGAAACACCGCGTCATCCCGGACAAGCGGCGTGAGCCGCGCAGATCCGGAATCCTTCATAGCGCTCCGTTGCGCCCTACGATGGATCCCGGGTCAAGCCCGGGATGACGGTGATGGTTCCGCGGAAAAAGCCGAAGGCGTCAGAAGCCGCGATCGAAGCGCAGCTCGCCGGCGCTGCCGGTGAGGACGAGCTTGCCGTCGACGAGATCCCATTTCTGGGTGGCGCGCAGAGCCGTCAGGTAGCTGCGCTCGAAATCGGACAGGCCCTTGTCGCAGGTCCGCTTGGTCAAGGCGAGCGGGCCGACCGCGAAACCCTGCGCGCGCAGCGGGTAGGCAGAGGCCGAGAAGGTGTTGCAGCCGCCGAAACCGGTGCCGCGCAAGGAGGCGTCGACCTGCAGCGTGGCGCGGCGATCGGCGATCGGCTTGCCGTTGAACGACACCGCCGACCAGGAAGCGCCGAGCGGGAAGTTCTTTTCCTGCTGCTGGACAGGCGCCGATTGCGGCGCGCCGAGTTCTTCGCGGGAGGGCATGCGCTGGCGGCTTTGTGACAGCGCATCCGCAGGCAGCAGCAGGGGCGCGGCCATCGCGGCGAGGATAACGGCATAGCCGAGGCGTCGAATCATGGTCGTCTTACCCGGTCGTCTAACCTGAACATCTCGGGGCGACCCTAGCGCATGGGCGCGCCCCTGTGAAAGCGCGTAGCGGCCAATCGTCCCGCGATCAACCGGCAAGCTACACCCGCCGCGATTTCGCGCCCCTGCGGCGGCGGCCCCGCCGGATTTTTCGCAGGAGCCTGCATCCGGCAGCGCTCGCCAGCCGTAACCGCCAAAGATGTCGGAAACACGAGGTCCAGTGGCCGGCTTCATCCCCCCGGAGCCGTCCGCGACCGGCGAGGCCGCTTGCCCCCCGGCGGCGGCCTCGCTTGCCGGCGCGGCTAGAGCCGCGACTGCAGGCGCTCGATCAGCGGATTGGCCTTGCGGAAGACATAGGCCGGTGCGGAGACCGTGACGTCGTCGGCGCCCGCGGCAGCGAGATGCTCGACCAGCGCGAAGACCGCCTTCTCCGGGCAATGCACCGTCAGCACGCCACCGGCCGGGCTCGCGCCGAAGGGCAGCCGCGCGCCGAACAGGGCGCCGAGATCGCCGAGCGTATCGGACGAAGCGCCGAGCGTCGCCCGGATCTCGCGCACGGAGCGTGCCTCCTCCTCGGCCGCGATGCGCGACAGGATGGCGTTGGCGGCCGCCCTCGCCCGCTCGCCCCAGGGCGCGCGCACGGAGGCGACGAGATTGGCCTCGGAGGCCAGCATCACGCCGTCATCGAGGATCTTCAGCGCGTTGGCGGCGAGCGTCGCGCCCGTCGTTGTGATGTCGACGACGATCTCGGCCGTGCCGGCGGCCGGCGCGCCCTCGGTCGCGCCCAGGCTCTCGACAATGCGGTAATCGGCGAGGCCGTGACGGGCGAAGAAGCGGCGGGTCAGATTGACGTATTTCGTGGCGACGCGGAGCTTGCGGCCCTGGCGGCTGCGCATGGCGGAGGCGACGTCGTCGAGATCGGCCATCGTCCGCACATCGATCCAGGCCTGCGGCACGGCGACGACGACGTTGGCATGGCCGAAGCCGAGCGGAGTCAGCATCTCCACCGCTGCATCGGCATCCGCGACCTGCTCACGCACGAGGTCCTCGCCGGTGATGCCGAGATGGGCGGCGCCCGAGGCGAGCTGCGCCACGATCTCGGAGGCCGAGAGGAAGGCGACCTCGGCGCCTTCGACGCCGGCGATCGTGCCGCGATAGTCGCGCTCGCCGCGCGACTTGACGAATTTCAAGCCGGCGCGGCCGAAGAAGGCGGTTGCGTTCTCCTGCAGCCGGCCCTTGGAGGGCACGGCGAGCACGAGCGGGGTGTCGTTGGCGGCCGAGTCTTTAGCGGCAATGTCGGTCATGCGGCGTCTCCCGCCAGGCGCTCGAGCCAGATCGAGGCGCCGACCGCAGGAATCGGCGCCGCCGCGCCGAGGCGCCCGAGCACCTCGTCGTAGCGGCCGCCGCCGGCGACCGGCTTGCCGTCACTGCGGCTGGCGTCGTGAAGCTCGAAGATGAAGCCGGTGTAGTAGTCGAGATTGCGGGCGAAGGCGGCCTGGAAGCCGATCGCGCCGACATCGACGCCGCGCACGGCGAGGAAGCCGGTGCGCTCGTCGAAGGCGTCGAGTTCGCGGCCGAGATCGAGCGAGGCCTGGTCCGCGAGCGCGCGCAGCGCGGCCGACGCCGTGTCGGGATCGCCCTTGATCGCCAGAACCTGCGCCAAGAGCGCCTTGACGTCGCCATTGACCGGGTTCTCGCGCTCGGCGGCGCGGGCCAGGAAGCGCTCGGCGATGTCGGAGGCACTGCGGCCGCCGACGGTCGAGATGCCGGCGATGGAGAGGACGTCCTCGACGAAGGCTTTCGCCGCCTTGGGGTCCTGCCCCTCCAGCGCCTTGAGCAGGCCGGCATGGGCGGTCTCGCCGGTGGCGACCGGGGGATCGAGCGCCTCGACGGCCTCGACGCCGCGGCCCTGCACGACGGCGCGCATCAGGCGGCGGCGGGCGCCGGCCGGAACCGACAGCCCGTCCAGCAGCGCGCCGAGCAGGGCGACGTCGCCCATCAGGATCTTCGGGCTGGCGAGACCGAGCGCGGCGGTGGCCTCCACGGTCAGCGCCATGATCTCGGCGTCGGTCGCGGCGAAGTCGTCACGGCCGAAGGATTCGATGCCGGCTTGCGCGAATTCGCCGGGCTCGCCCGAGCGCATCCGGAAGACCGGGCCGGCATAGGCATAGGCCGCGGGCTCGGTGCGGCGAGACGCGATGTGATCGAGCGCAACGGGGATGGTGTATTCCGGCCGCAGGCACCAGTCGCGGCCGTCAGAGTCCTGCGTCATGAAGATGCGTCGGCGGATGTCTTCGCCCGAGAGATCGAGGAAGACGTCGGCCGGCTGCAGGATCGCGGGCTCGGCGCGGGCATAGCCCTCGCGCGCGAACAGCGCGATCACGGTCTCGATGCTGGCAGCGGTCGCGGGCACGGCGGCTTCATCCTGTTACGGGCGCTGTCCTAGCAGCGGCGGGCGCGATTTTCGAGGCATTTGAGGGAAATGGGTGAACGGGAATCGGCAAGCGTCGTGCTCGGGCGTGACCCGCATGACGGAACGAGGGAGGCGCGGGGAACCCTCTCCCGTAGGGAGAGGGCAGGGTGAGGGGTCGGCCGTTTGACGTTCGGGCGGAGACCTCACCGCTGCCTGCCTGACAGATGGGCGCCTCGCTGGTCCAGGGGCCGACACCTCTCCCCTGCCCCTCTCCTTACAGGAGAGGGGTTCCCCGCGCCCTACGAATGCCTTGCCAGCACCGTCTTCACACCCTCGACCAGCCCCTCGACCGGCACGGAGAATTGCGCCTCCGCCTGCTTGGCCTTGTGCTCGGCGGAATCCTTGACGTCGCGGGAGGCGGCGGCGAGTTCGGCGCCCAGGATCAGGTCCTTGATCACGACCGTGCCGGCCTCGCGCTCCGACGAGCCCTGAATGATCGCGCAGACGGCGCCGCGGCGGTCGGCATATTTCATCTGGGCGTTGAAGCCGGATGAGCCCAGATAAAGATCGGCGCGCATAAGGGGCTTCTTCAGCTCAAGGCCGTTCTCATCAATGACTGTCTTGGTAGCCTTGCGCAGGTCAGAAACCATCGCCTGATAGCGCGGCATGAACTCCGGCGACTTGTTGTCCATCGCCGTGACGACGACGAGCGGCAGTTCGTTCTTCTGATCGACGATGGGCGACTTCACCGCCTTCAGCGCGGTGTAGAGCCGGGACACGCCGATCGAGAAGCCCGTCGCCGGCACGGGCTCGGGCCGGAAGCGGCCGACCAGCCCGTCATAGCGCCCGCCACCCGCGACCGAGCCGAAGCGCACGACCTGGCCGTCCTCATTGGTGACCGGGAAGGTCAGTTCGACCTCGTAGACCGGGCCGGTGTAGTATTCGAGGCCGCGGACGACGGAGAAATCCGTGACGATGCGATCCGCTGCGTACCCTGCCGATTCGACCAAGAGTCTGATCGCGTCAAGTTCTCGGATGCCAGTCTTGATCAGTTCATTGCCAGCGACTGCTTCAGCATAAGCTGCGCTGCGGTCGATAGCTGCAGGGACGCGCGTGAGGATACCGCCCTTCATTCCAGCCAGTTCGGGATTGCTGGGAGGCACGAGTGACGCGCTTGGATTGTGAAACAAGTCCATCTCCAAAAACGACTGGAGAACGTCGATTTGCTCATCACTCAGCCCCGCGCCCTTGGTGAAATCCCCGCTCTCGTCCTTGCGGCCCTCACCGAGCAGCAGGCGCACGCCCTCCGGCCCGAACTTGTCGAGCTTGTCGATCGCCCTGAGCACCGTCAGCCTTCGCCCGGCATTCTCCTCGCCGCCGAGACCGATCGCCTCCATCACGCCGTCGAGCACCTTGCGGTTGTTGACCTTGACGACATAGTCGCCGCGCTTGATGCCGAGCGCCTCCATCGTGTCGGCGGCGAGCATGCAGATCTCGGCGTCGGCCGCGACGCTGCCCGCACCGACGATATCAGCGTCGAACTGCATGAACTGGCGGAAGCGGCCCGGGCCCGGCTTCTCGTTGCGGAAGACATAGCCGGCGCGGTAGCTGCGATAGGGTTTGGGCAGCGCGTCGTAATTCTCGGCGACATAGCGGGCGAGCGGCGCGGTCAGATCATAGCGCAGCGAGAGCCACTGCTCGTCATCGTCCTGGAAGGAGAAGACGCCCTCGTTCGGGCGGTCCTGGTCGGGCAGGAACTTGCCGAGCGCGTCGGTGTATTCGACGAAGGGGGTCTCGACCGGATCGAAGCCATAGCGCGAGAAGCTCTCGCGGATCACCGCCAGCATGCGCTCTGTGGCGGCGACATCGGCCGGTCCACGATCGACGAAGCCGCGCGGCTGGCGGGCCTTCAGCTTGGCGGGGGCGGGCTTGTCCACGGACATGGAGGCGGTCTCGATCTGACGACGAAAAGGGAGAGCCCGTCGGTTAGCCCGGTCGCCACCGAGGAGCAAGGCGTCCTTGATCGGTAGCAGACTTGATATCACCTGTGATATGCTATCCGATATGCTGCGGGTCGTGCTCGACACATCGGTGATGGTCTCCGGCTTCCGAAGCCGAACCGGGGCAAGCCATGCGCTGCTCGTAGGTATCGGCAGGGGCCTGCTGGTTCCTGCGGTGAGCCATGCGCTATTTCTGGAATATGAGGACGTTCTGAAGCGTCCGGCCCAACAGGCTGTCCATGGACTGTCGAACGCGGATATCGACGTTTATCTCGCGGGCCTCGCGGCCGTCAGTGATCCGGTCGAAATCTGGTTCCGCTGGCGACCACAGTTGCGCGACCCGGCTGACGACCTCGTGTTGGAAGCCGCTGCGAATGGACGTGTCGCAACAATCGTCACCCACAACCTGCGCGATTTCGCCGGGGTGACCGAGCGCTTCGGAATTCGCATCCTCACCCCCGGCGATCTGTTGAAGGAGATGATCTGATGACTGCAGGTTCCTATGCCTTGAAGCTGCCGGCATCGCTCAAGCGCGAGGCACAGCGTCTGGCAAAGCAGGATGGCGTCTCGCTGAACCACTGGATTTCGGTGGCTGTCGCGCAGCAGGTGGCGGCAACGGAAACTGCGGCCGACTTCTTTCGCCGCCGCGCGGACGGCGCCAGCCGCAACGACATGCTGGCCGTCCTGGCGAAGGTTCCCGACCGGCCTCCTCTTGCGGGCGAAGAGTTGCCCGAAGGCTACCCGCCCGAGCGGGGGGCCGCAGAGCGCGACTGACTACTCCGCCGCCACCCGCGCCACATCCCGCAGCGGGCGATCCGCGATCCCCGCCTGCGCCAGCTTCTCCGGCAGCGGCCCGCCCGTCGCCCAGTCGAGCAGTTCGGCGGTGTGGACGACCGGGGTGGTGGCGCCGCGGTCGGCGAAGCCCTTGGCGATCTGGGTCATGCAGCCGATATTGCCGGTGGCGACCAGCATCGGCTTGGTCTTCTGGATGTTGCCGACCTTGCGTTCGCGGAGTTGGCCCGCGATCTCCGGCTGCAGGATGTTGTAGACGCCGGCCGAGCCGCAGCAGATATGGCCCTCCGGGGCCTCCTTCACGCTGAATCCGGCGGCCGAGAGCAGGCGCTTGGGCCCATCCTTGAGCTGCTGGCCATGCTGCATCGAACAGGCCGAGTGGTAGGCGATCGGCATGGCGACATCCCGGACGGGCACGAGATCGAGCGTCGCCACGAACTCCGTGACGTCCTTGGCCAGCGCCGAAACCCGCTCCGCCTTGGCGGCATAGGCCGGCTCGTTGCGGAACATGAAGCCGTAATCCTTGATCGTCGTGCCGCAGCCCGAGGTGGTGATCAGGATGGCGTCGAGCCCCTTGCCCTCGATCTCGGCCGTCCAGGCGTCGATATTGGCCCGCGCGAAGGCGTGGGCGTCGTGCTCGCGGCCCATATGGTGGACGAGCGCGCCGCAGCAGCCCTCGCCTTTCGGCAGCACGACCTCGACGCCGTGGCGCGTCAGAAGCCGGATCGTCGCCTCGTTGATGGCGGGGTCGAGCACCGGCTGGGCGCAGCCGGAGAGGATGGCGACGCGCTTGCCCGCAGGGGCTGCAGCGGGGGCGAAGCTCTGCGGCCCTTCCATCGGCGAGCGCGACGGCAATTTGGAGGGCGCCAGCGCCAGCATCGCCTTCAGCCGCGCCCCGACCAGCGGCAGCGCGCCGAGCGCGGGGCCCAGAGGCTTCGCCAGCATCGCGCCGAGCATGGCGACACGGAAGCGGCCGGGATAGGGCAGGATCGCGCCGAGCACGCGCCGCAGCAGCTTGTCGTGCCAGGAGCGCTCATAGGTCTCCTCGATATGGGCGCGCGCATGGTCGACAAGGTGCATGTAGTTCACGCCGGACGGGCAGGTCGACATGCAGGAGAGGCAGGAGAGGCAGCGGTCGACATGCTTCACGACCTCTTCGGACGCCGGCTTGCCGTTCTCCAGCATGTCCTTGATCAGGTAGATGCGCCCGCGCGGGGAATCGAGCTCGTCGCCGAGCAGCAGATAGGTCGGGCAGGTCGCGGTGCAGAAGCCGCAATGCACGCAGGTCCGCAGGATCTTCTCCGAGGCCGGAAGCCTGGGGTCCGATGCGAGATGGGCGGGGCTGAAATTGGTTTGCATGGTCTATCCGTTTCGCCTGCCCGTCATGCTCGGGCTTGCCCCGAGCATCTCCTCCCGAGAGATTCTCGGGTCTGCGTGGAGTTTATCCTTGGGCCGACCAAAGGTCGGACCCGAGGGCTCCGCCCGAGAATGACGGCTCACGTCACACCCCCGCATACATCCGGCCGGGCTCGAAAATCCCTGCCGGATCAAAGCTCGTCTTGATGCCCGCCGTCACCCGCATCAGCGGCTCGGTCAGCGGCTCGAACACCGGCACGCTCGCGCGGATCGCGGCAGGCGCGCGCACCAGCGTGGCATGGCCGCCCAGCGGCCTGATCGCGGCGCGGATGGCGCCGGCCGCAGCATCCGCGCCGGCAGGCACCGCGAGCCAGACCAGCCCGCCGCCCCAGTCATAGAACCAGCGCGCGCCCGGCACCCGCGCCGCAATGGCCGCGGTCGCCTTGGGGCCGTCGGTCGGCGCGACGGAGAGGCGCCAGACGGCCTCGTCGGTGCCGGCGAAGACGCGGGCGTCGCGGACATCGCGCCAGAGTTCGACCGAGGCCTCGCCCTCGATCATGTCGGGCGCTCCATGCGCCGCCAGCAGCGCGATCAGCTCGCGGCTGCGGTAGTCGATCGAATCGGAGAAGTTCTCCAGCCGCAGCAGGGTGCGCGGCTGTTCGGTGCCGAGGCCGGCCGGCAGATGCGCGGCCGCGAAGGGCTCATAGGGCGAGCCCAGCGCGGTGCAGAGCAAGGCGACCGCCCCCTCGTCCGAAAGGCCGCGCCAGACCAGGGTCAGGATGCGCTCCGGCTTCGGCAGCACGCGGAAGGTGACCTCGGTGAGGAAGCCGAGCGTGCCGTAGCTGCCGGCGACGAGCTTCACCAGGTCGAGTCCGGTGACGTTCTTCATCACCCGCCCGCCGGACTTGATCGCCTCGCCGCGGCCATTCACCAGCCGGATGCCGATGAGGGAATCGCGCGCCGCGCCGGCATTGATCCGGCGCGGGCCGGAGATGTTGCCGGCCGCAACCGCGCCGATGGTCGGCTCGCCCTCCGTGCCCAGCAGCGCGCGGTGGTCCATCGGCTCGAAGGGCAGCATCTGGCCGCGGTCGGCGAGCGTGCGCTCGACCTCGGCGAGCGGCGTGCCGGCGCGCGCGGCGATGACCATCTCGGCGGGCTCATAGAGCGTGATGCCGGTGAGGCCGGCGCTGGAGAGCGTGCTCTGCGTCTGCGTCGGGCGGCCGAGCCCGGCGCGCGTGCCGCCGCCGCCGATCGACAGGGGAACGCCGCTGCCGATCACCGATTTCACGATGGCGCAGGCCTGCGCCTCGGTGGTGGGGATGTGGAGGGTCATTCGCTCTCCCCTGTCTTTCCGGGGCTTCGCGCAGCGAAGAACCCGGAACCCACGACCGGGCGAGCCGCTTCGCGTTCCGCGCGAAAGCAGACGATCGGACACATTTCACCCGGTCGTGGGTTCCGGGTTCGGCCCTTCGGACCGCCCCGGAATGACAGGGTGGCACGATGCCCCTCAAGCGAGCCCTTCATAGAGGTCTTTCCATTCGGGGTTCATGTCCTCGATCAACGTGATCTTCCAAGCCCTGCGCCACTTCTTCAACACCTTCTCGCGGTCGATGGCATCCCGGATGTCGGCGAACTCTTCGTACCAGACCAGACGATCGACATCGTAACGGCTCGTGAAACCGGCGTTCTGCTTCGCCTTGTGCTCATGGATACGCCTGGCGAGATCGTTGGTGACACCGAGATAGAGCGTGCCGCTGCGCTTGCTGGCCATGAGATAAAGGAAGTAGGCCATCTCTCACCCGGTCGTGGGTTCCGGGTTCTCGCTTCGCAAGCCCCGGAAAGACAATTAGGCCGCCACCCGTCCTTCCAACGGAAACACCTTCGCCGGGTTGAGCAGCCAGCGCTGGTCGAACACCGCCCTCACCCGCATCTGCTGGTTCAGATCCTCGGGGTTGAACTGGAAGGTCATCAGGTCGCGTTTCTCGATGCCGACGCCGTGCTCGCCGGTCAGGCAGCCGCCGACCTCGACGCAGAGCTTGAGGATGTCCATGCCGGCATCCTCCGCCTTCTGCGCCTCGACCGGGTCGTTGCAGTTGTAGAGGATCAGCGGGTGGAGATTGCCGTCGCCGGCATGGAAGACATTGGCGACGCGCAGCCCATAGCCCTTCACGATCTCGGCCATGCGGCGCAGCACGTAAGGCAGCTGGCCGGTGGGGATGGTGCCGTCCATGCAGATGTAATCGGCGATGCGGCCGGTGGCGCCGAAGGCGGATTTGCGGCCCTTCCAGATCGCGGCCGCCTCCATCGCCGATTTGCTCTCCTTCACCGTCTTGACGCCGTGCTCGCGGGCAATGGCGACGATGCGGGCGAGTTGGGCGTCCATCTCGGTGTCGGAGCCCTCGACCTCGATGATCAGCAGCGCCTCGACATCCATCGGATAGCCGGCATGGGCGAAAGCCTCGCAGATCTCGATGGCGGGCTTGTCCATGAACTCCATCGCGACGGGAATGATGCCCGCGCCGATGATGGCCGCCACCGCCGCGCCGGCCTGCTCGCTGGTCGGGAAGCCGAACAGCACGGGCCTGGCGCCTTCGGCCGCGCGAAGGATGCGCACCGTCGCCTCGGTGATGATGCCGAGCTGGCCTTCGGAGCCGTTGATCAGGCCGAGGATGTCGTAGCCGGCGGCATCGAGATGGGCGCCACCAACCTCCACGATGCTGCCGTCGAGCAGCACCATGGTCACGCCGAGCACATTGTTGGTGGTGACGCCGTATTTCAGGCAGTGCGCCCCGCCGGAGTTCATGCCGATATTGCCGCCGATCGAGCAGGCGAGTTGGGAGGACGGGTCCGGCGCGTAGAAGAAGCCCTCGGCCGAGACCTCGCCGGTGACGGCGAGATTGGTGACGCCGGCCTGCACCTTCGCGGTGCGGTTGGCATAGTCGATCGAAAGGATGCGGTTCATCTTGGAGACGCCGATGACGACGGCATCCTCCTGCGGGATGGCGCCGCCGGCGAGCGAGGTGCCCGCCCCGCGCGGCACCACCGGCACGCCCTGCTCGCCGCAGAACTTCAGGACAGCGGCGACCTCCTGCGTCGTCGAGGGCAGCACCACCGCCAGCGGCAGGCGGCGATAGGCGGTGAGCGCGTCCGTCTCATAGGGGCGGCGCTCGTCCTCGGCGGTGATCAGGGCTTCCGCGGGAACAAGCCGTGCCAGGCCGGCAATGATCGCGTCGCGGCGGGCGAGGATTCCTGGATCGGGCAGCGGAAAGGCGATGGCGGACATGGTGCGGTTTTCCCCGGTCTTATTCAGATCGAAATGAAGCGCGGGAACCCCTCCCCCTTGTGGGGAGGGGTAGGGGTGGGGGTGGACCGACCGGGTGAGCGATCACCAGGCGGCACCACCCCCATCCCCATACCCTTCCCCACAAGGGGGAAGGGAGGAGCGCGACGAACCAACCTTCAGCGCAACCCTAGACCAATTCCAGCAACCTTGCAGTGCGACCAACGTTCATGATTGTTTCCAAATCGGAAAAGATAGGACGCACGATGGACCGGTTCGGCGATCTCGACGTCTTCGCCCATGTGGTGACGGCCAAAGGCATGTCGGCCGCCGGGCGACAGCTCAACCTGTCGCCGGCCGTCATCTCCAAGCGCATCCGCCGGCTCGAGGAGCGGCTGGGCGTGCGGCTGCTGCAGCGCACGACCCGGCAGCTCTCGCTGACCGAGGCCGGCCAGGGCTTCTATGAGCGCGTGGTCTCGATCCTGTCCTCGATCGAGGATGCCGAGGCCTGGGTCGCCAGCGGGGCCGGACAGGCGCGCGGCACGCTGCGGGTCTCGGCGCCGACCTCCTTCGGGCGGCTCCACATCGCGCCGCATCTCAAGCCCTTCCTCGACGCGCACCCGCTGGTGAGCGTCGAGCTCGTGCTCGGCGACGGCTTCATCGACATCGTCGGCGAGAGCTTCGATCTCGCCATCCGCATCGCCGATCTCAGAGATTCGAGCCTGGTCGCGAAGCGGCTGGCGCCGAACCACCGCGTGCTCTGCGCGACGCCGGGCTATCTCGCGGCAGCCGGTGTTCCGGCGACGATCGAGGACCTCTCGCGCCACACGCTGATCGCCCACAACACCGACCACTGGACGCTGGACGGCCCCACCGGGCCGGTGACGGTGCGCGTCGCCGGCCCGTTGCGGACCAATTCCAGCGAGGTCGTGCGCGAGGCGCTGCTGGCGGGGCTCGGCATCGCGCTGCGCTCGACCTGGGATGTCGGGCCGGAGCTGAAATCGGGCGCGCTGCAGCGGGTGCTGCCGGCCTATTCCGTCGGCAGCCGTGTCGCCATCCACGCGGTCTATCCGAGCCGCCGGCACATGGAGCAGAAGGTGCGCGCCTTCGTCGACTACCTCGCCGAACTCTATGGCCAGACGCCCTATTGGGACGCCGGGCTGACGCTGTAAACGTAAGACGGGCTCATCGGCAGCACGCAGGCGGAGACAGATTCCATGTTCGGCATTCTCGAAGGCACGGGCTCGACCGTGCTCGATCCCCGCTTCCACCGCATCATTCCCGGCTCGGCCCGCGTCGAGCGGCTCTGGACCGGCTCGCGCTGGGCGGAGGGGCCGGCCTGGTTCCGGGCGCACAACACGCTGGTCTTCTCCGACATCCCCAACGACCGGATGCTGCGCTTCGACGCCATGAGCGGGCAGACGAGCGTGTTCCGCCAGCCGGCGCGCAACAGCAACGGCAACACCGTCGACAGCCATGGGCGGCTCGTGACCTGCGAGCATGGCGGGCGGCAGGTGACGCGTACCGAGCCTGACGGCTCGGTCACCGTGCTCGCCAGCCACTGGCAGGGGAAGCGGCTCAACTCGCCCAACGATATCGTGGTCAAATCGGACGGGTCGATCTGGTTCACCGATCCCGATTACGGCATCCTCAGCGATTATGAGGGCAACCGGGCCGAGAGCGAGATCGGGGCCTGCCATGTCTACCGGATCGACGGGCAGAGCGGCGCGCTCACCATCGTCGCCGATGATTTCGTCAAGCCCAACGGGCTCGCCTTCTCGCCCGACGAGCGCATCCTCTACATCGCCGACACCGGCGCCAGCCACGATCCCGCAAACGGACCGCGGCATATCAGGGCCTGCGCCGTCACCGCCGACCGCAAAGCCCTCGCGGACAGCCGCATCTTCGCCACCTGCACGGCCGGCCTGTTCGACGGCTTCCGGCTCGATGTCGAGGGCCGGATCTGGACCAGCGCCGCCGACGGCGTCCATGTCTACCACCCCGACGGGACGCTGATCGGCAAGATCGCGATCCCCGAGGTCGTCGCCAATGTCTGCTGGGGCGGGCCCAGGCTCAACCGCCTATTCATCTGCGGCACCAGTTCGCTCTATGCGGTGATGACCAACACCAATGGAGCCGTGTGGCCGGGCCAGCGCTGAGAGGCCCAAAGCGCTTTCGATGACGTGTTCGCGAGGGCGGCGGCCATGGCACACCCCTTGCTGAAGTGCATGCATCTTTCCCCTTGGAGATGCATGCATGTTGAAACGATTGGCATTGTCGGCTGCGCTCGCTTTTTCCTTCGCCAGCGGTGCGCAAGCCGAATCCGTGGTGCGCTACGGCATTTCGCTGGCGGATATCCCACTGACCTCGGGCCAGCCCGATCGCGGCGCCGGCGCCTACAAATTCACCGGCTACACGATCTACGACCCGCTGGTGGCCTGGGAGATGGATGTCGCCGACCGGCCGGGCAAGCTGATGCCGGGGCTGGCCACCGAATGGAAGGTCGATCCGACCGACCAGAAGAAGTGGCTGTTCACGCTGCGCGAGGGCGTGAAGTTCCATGACGGCTCGACGCTCGATGCCGCCGCCGTGGTCTGGAACCTCGACAAGGTGCTGGACGAGAAGGCCCCGCATTTCGACCGCCGTCAGGCCGCGCAGGTGAAGCCGCGCCTGCCTTCAGTGGCGAGCTACCGCGTCGTCGACGCCAAGACGGTCGAGATCACCACCAAGGCGGTCGATTCCTTCTTCCCCTACCAGATGCTCTGGTTCCTGGTGTCCTCGCCTGCGCAGTACGAGAAGGTCGGCAAGGACTGGGACAAGTTCGCGATGACGCCCTCGGGCACGGGGCCGTTCAAGCTCGACAAGTTCGTGCCGCGCGAGCGCGCCGAACTGGTCAAGAACGCCGACTACTGGGACAAAAGGCGCCTCCCCAAGGTCGACCGGCTGATCCTTCTGCCGATGCCCGAGGTGCTGGCGCGCACCAACGCGCTGATCACCGGCCAGGTCGACATGATCGAGACGCCGGCGCCCGACACCGTGCCGCAGCTGAAGTCGGCGAAGATGCGGATCGTCGAGAACGTCACGCCGCATGTCTGGAACTACCATCTTTCGGTGGCGCCCGGCTCGCCCTGGGCCGATGTGCGGCTGCGCAAGGCCCTCAACCTCGCCATCGACCGCGAGGGCATCGTCGCGCTCTTGAACGGGCTGGCGCGCCCTGCCATCGGGCAGGTCGACCCGACGAGCCCCTGGTTCGGCAAGCCGACCTTCCAGATCAAGTACGATCTGGAAGCCGCCAAGAAGCTGCTCGCCGAGGCCGGCTATTCCAAGCAGAAGCCGCTCAAGACCACCTTCGTCATCGCGCAGGGTGGCTCGGGCCAGATGCAGTCACTGCCGATGAACGAGTTCATCCAGCAGAACCTCAAGGATGTCGGCATCGAGATCGAGTTCAAGGTCGTCGAGCTCGAGGTGCTCTACACGCGCTGGCGCAAGGGCGCGAAGGACGAGATGAATGCCGACGTCTCCTCCAACAACATCGCCTATGTGACGTCTGACCCGCTCTACGCCATCATCCGCTTCTTCCACTCCAGCCAGGTCGCGCCCGTCGGCGTGAACTGGGGGACCTGGTCGAGCCCGGCGGTGGACGCCCTGCTCGACGAGGCCGCCAAGAGCTTCGACGTCGCCAAGCAGGACGAGCTGCTCGCCAAGGCCCACAGCCTGATCGTCGACGACGCGGTGCTCGGCTGGGTCGTGCACGACACCAACCCGCACGCGCTTTCGCCGAAGGTGAAGAAGTTCGTGCTGGCCCAGCACTGGTTCCAGGACCTGACGACGATCGGCGTCGACTGACAGGCGACCCGCCTGCCGCCGCGGCCTCAGGGCTGCGGCGGTTCGGCCTTCACGCGGCTCAGCACGAAGGGCATCGCGAAGCCGATGACCAGGAATCGCATCAGGTGGTGGGAGCCGACATAGAGCATGTCGAGCCCCATCGCGAAGGCCAGCATCGCCATGGCCTCGAGCCCGCCCGGCGCGAATGCGGTCATCGCATCGGCATAGGACACGCCCGCCAGCAGCGCGGCGGGCCAGGCGAAGGCGAAGGCGACGCCGAGCGACACCACGAGGCCGCCGGCCGCCAGCGGAAACAGGCCGAGCAGTTCGCCGCGCGGGATGGTTCCGATCCGCCCGCCCATGGTCGAGCCCAGCATGACCAGCACCGCGATCTGGACCGCCGGGGGCAGGCTGCCCTCGACGAGGCCGGTGCCGTGCAGCACCGCGCTGGTGAAGGTGGCCCCGAACATCATCGGCGCCGCGACGCCCATCCGCTCGAAGACCAGCCCGACGGCGAAGCTGCTCAGCAGCAGCACCAGCATGGTCCCCGGCGTCAGCACCTTCACCGCAGCAGGCGCGATGTCGGGATGGAGGCCGGTCAGCTGCATCAGGCTCGGCAGCAGCGCCACCAGCACGAGCAGGCGAAACAGCTGAACGACCGAGATGCGCCCGATATTGGCGCCCTTGGCCTGGGCGACCGCCAGCACGGTCGCGAGCGCGCCAGGTGCCGCCGCCAGCAGCGCGTCGATCCAGGGCCAGCGCGCGACATAGCGCAGATAGGCCCCCGTCGCGGTCATGATCCCCGCCATCGCAATCAGCAGGACAAGGAGCGATGCCGGATAGCGCGCCGCCGCCGCCAACGCCTCCGGCGTCGCCGAGGCGCCGATGATCGTGCCCGACAACAGCACGGTCGCATCGAACCAGGATCGGCGCAGAACCGGCAAGGGCCGGACCAGCGCCACGGCGGCGCTGAGGATCATCGCGCCCGAAAGCCAGGCGGCCGGCGCCCCCAGCAGCGAGAACAGCGCGCCGCCGATCGCGGCGATGGCGATGACGAGGGCCTCGCGCGACCAGACCGTAAGCACCGTCGACGAATGACCCGAGCCTGACATGACGCCCCGCCGCTTCGCTGCAACGCAGCATGAGCGTTCATGACGGCAGCCGGGAGCCCGGTCAATTTGGTGGGGCGCGCCATCGACGCAGAGGCGACATGCACGCCTTGCGTGAAACGGCGGCTCGGCGGGGTCTGGCCGGCGAAAACCTCAGCCCCCGGCCAGCGCCCGCTGAACCCGCCTGACGACCTCCTCCAGATCCGACGCCTTGCGGGCAAAGCAAAGCCGCAGGCCCGTCTCGCCGCCCGGCCCGAAGGCGGTTCCCGGGGCGAGCCCGACATTGGCCTTGTCGACGAGCTCGATGGCCAGCGCGCGGGAATCCTCGCGCCCGTCGACGGAGAAGAACTGGTAGAAGGCGCCGTCGGGCGGCGCCAGCGTGACGCGGTTGGTCGCCTTCAGCCCCTCGGCGATGATCTTTCGCCCCTGCGCGGCCCGCGCGATCTGGTCGGCGACGAAGGGCTCGCCCTCGTCGAGCGCGGCGATCGCCGCACGCTGCACGAAGACCGGCACGCCGGAAGTCGAGTACTGGATCAGGTTCTCGATGATCTGGCCGAGCGCCGGCGGCGCCTCGATCCAGCCGACGCGCCAGCCGGTCATGGCCCAGTTCTTCGAGAAGGTCTGGACGAAGAGGACGCGATCTTCCGCCTCCATCACGTCATGGAAAGAGGCGGCGCGAGCGGCGCCATCATAAACGAAGCGGCCGTAGATCTCGTCGGCGATGATCCACAGGCCATGCCGGCGCGCCAGCGCCAGGATCGCCGCCAGCTCGTCCCTGGTGGCTGTCCAGCCGGTCGGGTTGGCGGGCGAATTGATCACGATGGCGCGGGTCCGCGGCGTGATCGCGGCGGCGAGCCGTTCGAGATCGAGCGAGAAGCGGCCCTGGACGTAATCCATCGGGACGCTGACCGGCACGGCGCCGGCCACGCCGAGCGCGGCGGCGAAATTCGGCCAGGCCGGCGTCGGGATCACAACTTCGTCGCCCGGACCGGTGACCATGCGCACGACGATCTGCACCGCCTGCATCCCCGAGCCGGTGATGAAGAACCGGTCCATCGCGAAGGGCTGGCCGTAGAGCGCCGTGTGGTAGCGCGCCAGGGCCTCGCGCAGATCGGGAATGCCGCGCTGCCAGGTGTAGAAGGTCTCGCCGGCGGCGAGCGACGCGTTGGCGGCGCGCGCGATGAAATCGGGCGTCGGCAGATCGCCCTCGCCGACCCAGAGCGGGATCAGCCCCTCCTTCATCCGGCCGTGATTGACGACCTCGACGATGCCGCTCTCGGGCGCGTTGCGCGCCTCGGAGCGCAGGCCTGCGATCAGGCTGGAGCCTGCGGGAAGGACGGTGGACATCGGCGGGAACCTCGCGATCACGATCGGGCAGCTTTATCCCATCATGGCGTCGCGCGGCATGAAATCGCGAGATCGGGTCGATCGGTCACGGTGATGATTCAGCGTGACCGATCGGCCTCGCATCAGACCGGCTTGTGCTTCAGCAGATCGCGAATCTCGGTGAGAAGAACGACATCGGCCGCAGGCGGGGTCGGCGCTTCGGGCTTCGCCTCCTCGGCGCGGCGCAGCCGGTTGATGCCCTTGACCACCAGAAACAGCACGAAGGCGATGATCAGGAAGTTCAGCGCGACCGTCATGAAGGAGCCATAGGCCAGGACCGCGCCCTGCTTCTTGGCCTCGTCCAGGACCGGGGCCGTAACGCTGCTGTTCAGGCCGACATAATAGTTCGAGAAATCGAGGCCGCCGAGCGCGCCGAAGAACGGCATGATGATGTCGGAGACCAGCGAATCGACGATCTTGCTGAAGGCCGCGCCGATGATGACGCCGATCGCCAGATCGACGACATTGCCCTTCAGGGCGAACTTCTTGAACTCATCGAGCATGCTTTGGCCCCTTCTTGGATGGCTGGCGCGGCGGGGCCGACCGGCCGGCCACCCCCGCATGACGCAAGGGAGGCTAAAGCACGAAAGCGGCCGTGGAAACCAGTTCCCACGCGCCGCCGTCCTCCTTTAAGGTTCGGCGCCAGCTCCGCCTGGCGATGGAGGCAAGATGATCCCCGCATGGTCCGTGGTCCTGGTGGCGCTGGCGTATCTGTGCGCGCTGTTTGCGATCGCGCATGCCGCCGACACCTCGGGACGGCGGCTGATCAGCGGCAGGGCGCGCGCGACGATCTATGCGCTGGCGCTCGGTGTCTACTGCACGTCCTGGACCTTCTATGGCTCGGTCGGGTTCGCCAGCCGCGCCGGCCTGGACTTCCTGGGCATCTATGTCGGGCCGATCCTGGTGATCGGCTTCGGCCACCGCTTCGTCGAGCGCATCGTCAGAACCGCGAAATCCCAGAACATCACCTCGATCGCGGATTTCGTCGGCGCTCGCTACGGCAAGAGCGAGCGCGTGGCGGCGCTGGTCTGCCTCGTCGCCGTGATCGGCGCCCTGCCCTATATCGCCCTGCAGCTGAAGGCCGTGGCGAGTTCGCTGTCCGTGCTGCTCACGGCGGCCGGCGGCCGGCCGGCCTCGCCCGATGTGCCGGTGCTGACCGACCTCGCCTTCCTGGTCGCGCTGGTGCTAGCCGGCTTCGCCTGCGCCTTCGGTACCCGCCATATCGACGCCACCGAGCACCAGGATGGCCTGGTGCTGGCCATCGCGGTGGAATCGCTGGTGAAGCTGGTGGCGTTCCTCGTGCTCGGCGTCTTCGTCGTCTACGGGCTCTATGACGGCGCCGGCGACCTGTTCGCACAGGCGGCCCATCTGCCCAGCGGGATGCCGCCGATCTGGGAACGGACATCGAGCTGGCCGACCTTCCTGACGCTGACGCTGCTGTCGGCCTGCGCCGCGCTGCTGCTGGCGCGCCAGTTCCACATGACGATCGTCGAGAACCGCGATGCAGCCGATGTGCGCCGCGCCGCCTGGATGTTTCCGCTCTACCTCATCCTGATCAACCTGTTCGTGCTGCCGCTCGCCATGGCCGGCGAATTGCTGATCCCCGGCTCCGATGTCGACCGCGACATGACGGTTCTTCTGCTACCGCTTCAGCAGCAGGCGGGGTTGCTGGCCCTGCTCGTCTTCGTCGGCGGGCTCTCGGCGGCGACCGCCATGGTGATCGTCGCATCGGTCGCGCTGGCGATCATGATCTCGAACCATCTCGTGATGCCGCTTCTCCTGCGCGGCCGCCGCGGCCTCAGCGACCCCGCCGGATCGAAGGCCCAGATCGAGGCGCGTGGCGCCGAGAACGGCACGATGGGCGGCGATCTCGGTTCGCAGGTGGTGATCATCCGGCGGATCGCGATCCTCTGCGTGATCCTGCTCGGCTATGCCTATTACCGCGCGGCGGGCGACCAGGCGCTGGTCGCCATCGGCCTTCTCTCTTTCGCCGCGACGGCGCAGATCGCACCGGCCTTCTTCGGCGGCCTGGTCTGGCGGCGCGGCACGGCACTGGGCGCGGCGGCCGGGCTGATCGTCGGCGTCGCGACCTGGGCCTATACGCTGCTGATGCCGAGCCTCGTGCGGCCCGGGAGCTTCTGGAGCGACATCGTCGCATCCGGGCCGTTCGGCCAGGCGTCCCTGCGACCGGAGGCCCTGTTCGGGCTCGACCTGCCGGCCCTGCCCCATGGCGTGTTCTGGAGTCTCGGGCTCAACCTCCTGGCCTATATCGGCTTTTCGCTGCTGCGTCCGGCCACCGCGATGGAGCGCCTGCAGGCCAACGCCTTCGTCGAATCCGACCGCGCCACGATGGCGCAATCCTTCTCGCTCTGGCGCTCCAGCGTCACCGAATCCGAGCTGCAATCGACGATCGGGCGCTATCTCGGCCAGGAGCGCACGCAGCGCGCCTTCGAGGGCTTCGCCAGCAGCCGGGGCGAGGCGCCGACGCCCGCGCGCGACGCCGACATCCACCTGCTGCGCTTTGGCGAGCATCTGCTCTCCTCGGCGATCGGCGCCGCCTCCTCTCGGCTGGTGCTGTCGCTCCTGCTGCGGCGGCGCAACCTCACGACCGAGGCCGCCTTCAAGCTGCTCGACGACGCGTCGGCGGCGCTGCAATACAACCGCGACATCCTCCAGCACGGGCTCGACCATGCCGGCCAGGGCATCACCGTGCTCGACCGCGATTTGCGGCTGCTGGCCTGGAACCAGGCCTTCATCCAGCTCTACGACCTGCCGCCCGCGATGGTGCGCTTCGGCACGGGCCTCGACGAGATCGTCCGCTACAATGCGGCGCGCGGCGCCTATGGCGACGGCCAGCAGGACGAGTTGATGGCGGCGCGGCTGCAGAGTTTCGTCAGCGACCGCGAGCCGGTGAGGCTCAAGCTCTACCCCTCGAAGAAGGTCATCGAGATCCGCACCAACCCGCTGCCCGATGGCGGCTTCGTGACCACCTACACCGACATCACGGAAGCGGTGGAGGCGCAGGAGGAACTCGAGCGCACCAATGAAAGCCTGGAGCGGCGCGTCGTCGAGCGCACCGAGGAAATCCTGCGCGTCAACGCCGAACTCCAGCGCGCCAAGGCCGAAGCCGAGGATGCCAACGCCTCGAAGACGCGCTTCCTCGCCGCCGCCAGCCACGACATCCTGCAGCCCCTCAACGCCGCACGGCTCTACGCGACCTCGCTGGTCGAGCGCGATCGCGCCGCCGGGAGCCCCGACCTCGCCGAGAATGTCGACGCCTCGCTCGACGCGGTCGAGGAGATCCTGACCGCGCTGCTCGAGATCTCCCGGCTCGACGGCGGGGCGCTGAAACCCGAGATCACCGCGTTCCGGCTCGACGAGCTGATGCGCCAGCTCCAGCGCGAATTCGAGCCGAGCGCCCAGGAGAAGGGCCTCAAGCTCGTCTTCATGCCGACGAGCCTCGCCTTGCGCTCGGACCGGCGGCTGCTGCGGCGGCTGCTGCAGAACCTGGTCTCCAACGCGATCAAGTACACCCCGAGCGGCAAGGTGCTGATCGGCTTTCGCCGCCGCGGCGCGCAGGTCTCGGTCGAGGTGCTCGATACGGGTCTGGGCATCCCGCAGGGCAAGCAGAAGACGGTGTTTCGCGAGTTCCAGCGGCTCGACCAGGGCGCCCGCGTCGCGCGGGGACTCGGGCTCGGCCTGTCGATCGTCCAGCGCATCGCGCGCACGCTCGACCACAAGCTGACGCTGGATTCGGTGCCCGGCCGGGGCAGCCGCTTCGCGGTCCTGGTGCCCCGCGCCGCGTCCCTGCCCGAGATGAGCGTCAGCGCCGCGCCCCGCACCATTCCCGCCGGCCAGCTCGCCGGGCTCAAGCTGCTCGTCCTCGACAACGAGCCCGCGATCCTCGACGGCATGAAGCGGCTGCTGGAGGGCTGGGGCTGCAGCGTCGCGACAGCGGCCGGGCTCGATGCGGCACTGGCGGAGCAGAAGCGACGAACGCCCGATGTCGTCATCGCCGACTACCATCTCGACCATGGCAACGGCCTCACCGCCATCAGCACGCTGCGCGAACGGTCGCGGGGGCGTCTGCCGGCGATCCTGCTCACCGCCGACCGCTCGCCGCATGTGCGCGAGGCAGCGGCTGCGCTTGACGTCCACCTGCTGAACAAACCGGTGAAACCCGGCGCGCTGCGGGCGCTCCTGGCGCAGTGGCGGGCGACGCGGGTCGCGGCCGAGTAGCGCCGGTCAGCGCGGCGCCGTCGTGCTCTCGCGCATCGCCTCTTCCGACGTCAGGAAGGCCTCGACTTCGGGCCCAGGCCCGGGGCTCTCCTGCAGGGTCCCGATCTCGGCCATCAGCCTCGCGACGGGGACATAGGCACGGTTGGCGCGATCATAGAGGGCGGCGCGCACGAGGGCATGCGCCGCCACGACCTCTTCGCCATCCTTGCCGCGGATGAGGACGCGATGCCGGATTACCAGCCAGGTCTCCGTCCAGCACAGGATCGCGGTTTCGACCCGGAACGGCTGGAACGGACGCAGTTCGCGGCGAAAACGGATCATGCCGGCATTGACGACCGGCACCCAGCGATGCCGCAGCACCGCCCGCCAGAGCCCGGTCCGCAGCATCAGGTCGGTGCGGCCGAGATCCATCAGCGACCAGTAGCGGCCGTTGTTCATGTGCAGCGAGGTATCGAGATCATGCGGCCAGACGCGAAAGCCGAGCCGGGAGGGATCGGCCAGGGGCTCGAGCCGCGGGCCGAACCGGCTCGAGACCAGCAGCCAGATCAGGCGGAACCAGAGATTCATGGCGCACCCCGCGGGTCGGACGCCGGGCAGCGCCGCTCTACGATCATCATGGTTCACGTATGAACCATTTGACCGGGCAAGACCAGCGACGAGACCGCGCCGCGACGTTGCGCCGGATGACGGCGTCCCATGGCTGGCTTAACAGCAGGTCGCGCTCGCCAACACCGTCAGCCGCACGACACCACGCCCAGGGGACCCCATGCCAACCCTCCACGTCTCTCCCTTGTCGAAGCTCCACGACACGGTTGCCGCCGTTGGCGCCAGCCATCTCGTGACGCTGATCAATGTCGATACCGTCGTCGAACGCCCCTTCGGCATCGCCGAAAGCAACCATCTCTTTCTCGGCATGTCCGACATCAGCGCCCCGATGGACGGCCATGTCGTGCCCGCCGAACTCCATGTCGAGCGCTTCCTGGCCTTTGCGCGACGCTGGGACCGGGCCGCGCCGCTGGTGATCCATTGCTGGGCGGGAATCAGCCGCTCGACGGCTGCGGCCTATATCGCGGCCTGCGCGCTCGGCCCCGCCCGCGACGAGGACGCGATCGCCACCGAGCTGCGCCGTGTCGCCCCTTCCGCCACGCCCAATGCCCGCCTCGTCGCGCTCGCCGACGCGATGCTCGGCCGCGACGGCCGCATGAGCGCGGCGATCGCCCGGATCGGCCGCGGCGCGGACGCGTTCGAGGGCACACCGTTTGCGCTACGGCTCGACTGAGGCCACCACGGCCTCGCGGCGCCGGGCAGCTTCGTGCGGCCTCTGACCGCAATGCCGCCGAAATCGGCGGCCCCAGCCAAAATCGATGCAGAAAATTGCTTGCACTGAGCGGAATTTGCCATGATGCATCGCGCAAGGGACGGGCATCATGACCATCGAACTCGATTCACGCGACCGCGCCATCCTGCGCATCCTGCAGGCGGATGGCCGCATCACCAATTCGGACCTGGCCGAGAAGGTGCACCTCTCGCCATCGGCCTGCCTGCGCCGCGTCCGGCAGCTCGAGGAGAGCGGCCTGATCCGCGGCTATGCGATGATCCTCGACGACAAGATCGCGGGGTTTCCGGGGACGGCCTTCGTCTTCGTCACGCTCGACCAGCAGGGCCGCGCCTCGCTGGAGGGCTTCGAGCAGGCGGTGCTGAACCTGCCCGAGATCCTCGAATGCCATCTGCTCGCCGGGGCGCATGACTATCTGATGCGCGTGATTTACCGCGACAGCGCGGATTTCGAGCGCATCCACACCGACATCATCACGCAGCTGCCCGGCGTCACCCGCGTGCAATCGACGCTGACGCTGCGCTCGATCAAGAAGAGCTCGGCGCTGCCGGTGTGACGCCACACGGGGCGGCCGCCCCTGCCTGTGCGCCGCGGCGGCTTTTGGGTTGCGGGTCCCGTCTCTCCGGCCGATAAGCGTGCGGCAAACGGGAATCATGCTGTGAGCGAAGCCATTTCCAACGACGACGTCGCCGCCCTGCCCTTCGAGGCTGCGCTGAAACAACTCGAGGACATCGTCGCCCGGCTGGAGCGCGGCGACGTGCCGCTCGAGGAATCGATCGCGATCTACACCCGCGGCGAGGCGCTGAAAGCCCGCTGCGATGCGCTGCTGAAGCAGGCCGAAGCGCGCATCGAGAAGATCACCCTCTCCGCCGACGGCAAGCCGACGGGCACCGCACCGCTCGACGTCGACAAGTAGGGCATCGCGCCGCGCCCTGAAGGCACCGGACCGGCCCGCCAGCGGCAGCGGGCTGGCGCTGCTTTGGCGTGGAACGGCCGGAACCGCGCGGCAGCGGCGCGTCACAACCTCGCGTTGGCGCCGCCGAGTTCCCCGACGATGTGCTTCCAGATCTGCCGCAGGCGGTGGACATGGAGGTCGTCGATCATCACCGTCACCATATGCTGGGTCTCGGTGACGGATGGCTTGCCGCGCGCGCCGTCGCGGCCCTCTCCGACCGAAGGACCAAGCGCCAGCTGGGTCCGCATGGCCTTGTCGCGCTCGCTGTCGCGCACCAGCAATTCGCCGATGGCGAGCACGACGTCGTCAGGCGGCGCAGGCGGCGGCAGCGTAGCCGCCGGCGCGTTCGGGTCCGGGACATGCGGCATCACCGCCCGCTCCAGATCGAAGATCGTCCGGATGTTGAGCGTCTTCAGCAGCAGGAACCGATCGGGCCCCGTCACGGTGCAGAGCTGCGCCTGCGCCACCCAGTCGATCGTCTCGTAGATCCCGAACGGACTTTCGATGTGCAGCATGATCGGGTTGGCAGTGGCGAGGTTCTGCACATCGAAGATGTTCGCCTCCTCCAGGCGGAAGGCGATGAAATTGTCGATGCCGTCGATCAGGGTCACCGGCACGAGCTTGGCGTGCGGGTCGAGGTCGGCATAGCGCTCCTTGAAGCTCAGACCCGCCTTCTGAAGCACGAACTGCAGCGCGGCATCGGGAATGAAGCCGAGCGCAAACGCGATGATCAGCCAGATGGCGCTGACTCCGGCGGCCGGCCCCAATGCCTGGCAGGGTTGGCTGGCCTGGCAGATCGTGCCGCCTTTCGGATCGCGCAGCGGTTCGGCTGCGGCCGGTGTCACGCCGGCGGTGGGTTGCGCGGGCAAAACGACCGGCGCGCCCGGGCCGGGGGTCGGTGGCACCACGGGCGGGGCCACGCCCCCCTGAGGCACGATGACGGGCGCGACCGGGGCCGCAGCAGGTGGCACGGTCGGGGGCGGTGCAGGGGGCGATGGCGCGCCCGATAGGGTCTGCAGCGCCTGGCCCGTCCGGGAGATGGCATTCCCCCAGCTCTCGGCCGTCGGGAAGACGCGGTAGATCACCACGGCCAGCAGCATCGCCAGCAGGATATGCACGAAGCAGCGCAAGAAGGTGATCGGCGACAGGTCGAAGACGGCGACGGCCCGCAGCAACAAGCGAAGGCTGAAGAAATACCCCCCCGCGAACGCCAGCATCGCGACGGTGAGGACGTTGACGTGCTGGGCTTCAAACTGCGCCGGATCCCTGATCGTGTTGATGTCGGCGCCGCCCAGCGCCAGCATGCTCGGCCACAGCCAGGAGCCCACGCCAAAATCCCTGCCGATCCGGGAGACCTCGATCAGCGGCGCGAACAGAATGAACGAGCCGAACCAGGCGATCACCATGAAGGGGATCGCGCACACCAGCATCAACCAGTCGGAGCGGATCATCATCGGGAACCGCGGGACGTTCGCCGTCGACTGCTGATGATGCCGTGGCATGTCGAGATCGGCGAAGTACTTGCCCTTCACGAACTCGAACGAGACGTTTTGCCTGCTCTTCGCATCTCGCTGGGGGAGCTGAGCCTCCTGCGGAGCCGGCTGGATCATCCCGTCCTGCTGCACGGGCACCGCTGGCGGGACAGCTGCCGTTCGCGGGGCGGACGGCACGAAATTGAAGGTTTCGGCGAAGAGTTCGATGAGTTTGATGCGGCTCAGCCGAACTTCATGCCGGATCATGACGATGGCAGCCGGCGTGACGAACGCCATGAAGACAGACGCCCAGATCGCGAAGTCCATCTGCTTGTCTGCAGCGAACCCGTTCTTGATCAACTGCAGGATGAAGTAGATCGACACGACGAAAAGCGTGATGAAAAGAAACCCTTTCACGAATGATGTGACGGGTTTCGGGCTCGAAGCGTCCATGGCCGACTTCCGCGCGTTCGAATGGCAGATTCAACTCACAAGGCGTGATCGGCCCCGTCGACGACGACCGGGAGCATCCCAGGATGCTTCGCATCGGACTGCACACCCAAAAGTTGCGCGCAGTTTGGAGCGGTGGCGTTCGTCGGCAGGCGCAATTCAGGCCGCCAACGGTACGAGCCAATTCACATGGGTGAAGCCGGTGACATCGTCATTGCCACCGATCACCTCCGCGACAAGAGCCCAGCTTCCGACGACCTCCACGACATGCACCGTGGTGCCGTGGGGCAGCTTCTTGATCACCCTGCTGCCGGCGAGCCCAGGATTCTCGCGCAGGTTGAGCCCGTCGCCCGGGGCGTTGACGCGGAACAGGCTGTCGTTGAAGGCGTCGTCCTCGCGCCCGAAGACGCGAGACCGGATGCTGTCCATGGCCATGGCCGGGCCGGGATCGATCTTGCGGATCGGCGAGATGTCGTCATGGCCAACCAGATCCCACCCCTGGATGTCATAGGCGCCGACGATCGCCCGACAGGCGGCAATCAGGGCCTCGATCTGCGCCTCGTCGAAAATCTCCCAGCCGTGCTCCTGGCCGGGGAAATGTTTGTGCGGAGCAAGCATCACACGGCTTGCCGGTACGCTGGCACCGGTCCAGCTGACCCAGCCTCCTCCCGCGGTGCGTGAGAGCTTGCCCCAGTTCGCGACTTCGATCCCGACCGAATGCTGATTGATGCCGTTGTGCCCGCGCCAGCGGCTGGCGCCGGCGTGCCATGCGACGCGATCAAACGGCACCATCTGCGTGATCTTGCCGTCGTGATCGATCACCAGATGGGCCGATGTCCTGCCATTCGGAGACTGCGACTTGAATGTCTGGATCGCTCCAGCAGCCGTCGCTCCAGCCGTGTAGTGGACGACGATGATGCTGGGCGCTCCGCCCTCCAGCTGCCCGCCCATGTTGGGCGTGGACACGAAACTCGCGAATTTTCCACTGTCCAGCTTCAGCCGGTGATGATCGACCTTCATGTCCGCCCCCGACAATGTTCGGCCGCGCCAAGAAGCGAGCACCATCGCTGCATCGCCGACCCCGCCGTCGGGAGAGAGAACTACAGCTTTTTTAATTGATCAAGTCTTTTTACAACTTTTACGAGCATCAATGAGCGGATCGCGGTTGCGGCTTGCGCAGTCCGCGGACTTGCTCGCCAGCCCGGTTGCTCCCAGTCTGAAGAGCGCCGCCCCGAGGAGCCCCGACCATGTCCAAGCTTCCTGCCGACGATCCCGTCCTGGGCGATGCCCGCTCCTGCGCGGCGATCGAGCAGGTGATCGTGCCGCGCGCGCATGATCTCGGCGGTTTTTCGGTGCGGCGGGCGCTGCCCTCGATCGGGCGCAAGATGGTCGGGCCCTTCATCTTCTTCGACCAGATGGGGCCGGCGGAGTTTCATCTCGGCGAAGGGCTCGACGTGCGGCCCCATCCCCATATCGGGCTTTCGACGGTGACCTATCTCTTCGACGGGGAGATCATGCACCGCGACTCGCTGGGCACCGAACTCGCGATCCGGCCCGGCGCGGTCAACCTGATGACGGCGGGGCGCGGCATCGTCCATTCCGAGCGCACCGGGCTGGAGGCGCGCGCCAACGGACCCAGGCTCTACGGTATCCAGGCCTGGCTCGCCTTGCCGAAGACGCATGAAGAGACCGCGCCGGCCTTCATGCATCATGCCGCGCCCGAGCTGCCACGCATCGTCGAAGGCGGCAAGCGGGTCAGCCTGATCATGGGCTCGGCCTATGGCCAGACGTCGCCGGTGTCGTTCCCGTGGGAGGCGCTCTATGCCGAGGCCGTGCTGTCGCCGGGCGCGGTCCTGCCCCTCGATCCCGACTATGACGAGCGCGCGATCTACATCGTCTCCGGCAAGGTCGACATCGCCGGCGACGAATTCGGGGCGGGGCAGTTGCTGATCTTCAAGCCGGGAGACCGGATCTCGATCCTGGCGCTCGACCAGACCCGGCTGATGATCGTCGGCGGCGAGCCGATGGACGGGCCGCGCCACATCTGGTGGAATTTCGTCTCCTCCTCGAAGGAGCGCATCGACCAGGCCAAGGCGGAGTGGAAGGCGGGGCGCTTCGACACGGTGCCGGGCGACGATACTGAGTTCATCCCGCTCCCGGAGGGGTGACCTCCGAGACCGGCATTGCCTTCAACCGGGGCATCGCGGAAACCAGGATCGCCAGCGTCGAGAGGCCAAACAGCGCGACCGGCAGCCAGATCGCGGTAGCGAGGCCAAACCATTCGCCCGCGAGCCCGCCGGCCAGCGCCCCGAGCGGCCGCATGCCGTACATCGCCGTGGTCAGGGTCGCGCTGACGCGGCCGAGCAGCGCTTGCGGCGTTACCGCCTGGCGCAGGCTGGTCTGGGTGATGAACCAGAGGATCGGGCCGAAGCCGAACAGGAAGAAGGCGAGCGCCAGCGCAGGCCCGCCGAGCCCGACGGGTGCGAGAGCCAGAGCACCCGCGCCGAGCAACGACGAGGCCGGGCCGAAGACCAGCAGCCAGCCTGTCGGCAAACCGGCAATGAGAGAGGCGGTGCCGAGCGCACCGGCGACCAGCCCGGCGCCATAGGCCGATGAGGCGAGCCCGATCGTCTCCGGCGCCAGCAGCAGGATACGCGCGGCATAGGGCGCGACCATCGCGGTGAAGGCGAAGAAGGCGAGGTTCCAGGCGATGGCGCACAGCGCGATCGGCCGCAGATAGGGATGGCGCGCGACGAAGGCCGCGCCTTCGGCGATGGCGCGATGCAGCTTCAGGCGGGCTTGCGCCGGAGGCCGCTCGCCGGGGAGCGACATCGCAGCAGCCAGCACCAGCGCACCCGCCGCGGTGCAGAGCAGCAGCCCGAACCAACCCTGCCCGCGCGCAACCGCAAAGCCTGCGATCAGCGGTGCCGCGAGGCTCAAAACCGCACGACCGAGTTCGAGCCGGCCATTGGCGCGCGGCAACTCTGCTAAGGCGACGATGCGCGGCATCAGCACGAAGATCGACAACGCGATGATGACCGGCCCGGTGGCCGCGACGAAGGTCGAGCCCGCCAGCAGCCAGCCGGTCTGGCCGATCGCGAGCAGGCCCGCGCCCGCCCCGGCGCCGATGATCATCAGCACCCCGCCGAGGCGGATCAGGCTGCGCGGCGCGACGCGGTCGGCGATGACGCCCGCCGGCAGCGAGACCAGCAGCCAGGCGGCCGATTGCGCGGCGACAAGCAGGCCGACCAGCCGCGGGCTCGCGCCGGCTTGCGTGGCCGCCAGCGTGATCGTGTCGAGCGCCAACCTGTCGGCGAACTGCGCCATGATCCCGGCCAGCAGCAGGGACGGAAGAAAAAGCGATGACATGGCGGCCTCCTGCCTGGATCAGGAGGTCTTCCCAGCGATGCCCGGCGGGGCCCACCCGATTTCTGGGAAGTCTGCCGCTTCTCCCGCAGTCGCGCCGTGTCGTCGCTCATCCGAGCATGGGCGGAATCCTGAGATGATGATCCGTCGCCTGCTGCAGGGCGAAGCCGATGCGCAGGGTCATCGCCTCCTCATAGGCAGGGCAGCAGATCTGCAGGGACAGCGGCAGGCCCTCCGCCGTGAAGCCGTTGGGCAGCGACAATGCGCATATCTCGAGGAAATTGCCGAAGCGGGTGAAGCGCGAGGGCATCACCGCCTGATCGACCGCGTCGAGGCGGATCGCGGGCATCGCCGTGCTCGGCGTCAGCAGGGCGTCCGTCCCCGCCAGCGCCTCCGCCATCGCCTGCTTGGCCCGCACCTGCCTGCGCTTGGTGGCGAGATAATCCTGCGCCGAGACCCCGGCGCCACCGAGAACGCGGGCGCGGACGGCCTCGTCCAGCACCACCGCAGGGTCACCCGCCAGGTGCCCGCTGTTGAAATAGGCTTCCGCCTCCAGGACCGCCTGAGAATCGAGGAAATCGGAAAAAGCGAAGGGCAGCGCCACATCGACGATCTCGGCGCCGAGCCCGGCCAGCGTCGCCAACGAGCGGTCATAGGCCGCCAGCACGTCGTCATCCACGCCGATGCGTTCCGAGGCCGGCATGCGGGCCAGCCGCAGGCCGCGCACGCCACGTTTCAGCGTCGGCAGCGGGTCCGCCGCTGTGATGCCGCGCGTGTTGGGGTCGAGCGGATCAGGCCCCTGCAGGACATTGTAGAGCAGCGCCACGTCCTCGACGTCGCGCGCCATCGGGCCCGGCGTGTCGAGCGAGGTCGAGAGCGGGATGATGCCATGCGTCGAGATCCGCCCGATCGTGACCTTGAGCCCGGTCAGGCCGCAGAAGGCGGCGGGCAGCCGGACCGAACCACCGGTGTCGGTGCCGATCGCCCAGGGGGCGAGCCTTGCCGCGACCGCGACGCCGGAGCCGCTGCTGGAGCCGCCGGGCGTGCGCGCATGGGCGAGATCCCAGGGATTCCAGGGGGTGCCCATATGCTGGTTCGTGCCCCAGCCGCCATAGGCGAATTCGACGGTGTGGGTCTTGCCGAGGACGATCATCCCCTGCGCGATCATGCGCCGGGCGATCGTCGCCGTGACCGCCGATCTCCGGCTGCGCCAATGGGCCGAGCCGCCGGTCGTGATGCGTCCCTCGAGATCGACGAGGTCCTTCAGCGCCACCGGTATGCCGTGCAACGGGCCCACCGCATGGCCGGAGCGGATCGCCTTCTCGGCCCCCTCGGCGGCCAGCCGCGCATCGTCGGCATAGACGTCGACGAAGGCGCGCAGCTTGGGCTCGAGGCGTTCGATGCGGGCCAGCAGCGCCTCGACCACATCGACGGGCGAGAGCCGCCGGGCCGCGATCTCCCGCGCCAGGACATGGGCCGGCAGATGAACCGGATCCGTGCCGATGCGAGGGGCTGTGTCCATGGCGGCTACTGCATGCTGATGCGCGCCAGGTCGACGAACCAGGATTGCGGCGAAATGAAACCCTGAACCTTCTTCGACATGGCGCGCGGGTTGAGATCGTGGACAACATAGAGCCAGGGCGGGTCGTCCACCAGCCGCTCATGGGCGATCGCCGTCTGCTCCGTCACCACCTTCGGATCCGACGCGGCCGCCAGCTTCGCCAGGGCCGCTTCGAAGGCCTCGTCCTTCCACTGCGGGAAATTGAAGCCGTTGGGCGGCGCGCTGGCGGCGCCGAAATAGCGCGCCATGACGCTTGGGTCGGTCGATGGTCCGCTGATGTTGAGCGCCATCGCGCCGCCCAGCGAGGGCTGGTCAGGCAGTGCGCGCATGCTGTTGAGCAGCACCTGCCATTCCGTGACGTTGAAGTCGATGCGGATGTCGCAGGCCTCCTTCATGCTGGCCTGCAGGAATTCGTTCATCGGCAGGGGCGCCATCTGCCCGGATCCCGAGGTCGAGATCATCACCTTGAAGGAGAGCGGCTTTTGCGGGCCGAACCCCGCCTCGGCGAGCAGGGCCTTGGCCTTGGCCGGGTCGAAGCGATAGCGGTTGGCCGGCTTGCCGAAACCGGGGTCGTTCGCCTTCAGCCAGCCGACCGCCGGCTCGGCCATGCCGTTCAGGAGCGCGACGATGCCGTCCCGGTCGACGCAGTAGTTCAGCGCCTGGCGGACGCGGACGTCCTTCAGAGGGCTGCCGGCGGCGCCAATGTTGAAGAGCCAGGGCCAGACATGCGGGTAGGAGCCCGTGGCGATGGTGAAACCGGCCTGGCGCAGCGAGGGAATGCCATCCGTCGGCGGCACCTCGATCCAGTCGACCTGGCCGGTGCGCAGCGCCGCGAGGCGTGCATTCGCCTCCGGCATCGGCAGCAGCACCACCCTGTCGAGCTTGGCCTTGCCCGCAGCATCCCAATAGCCGTCATGACGGACGAGTTCGACCCGCTCGCGCGGCGAGACACTGGCGATCCGGAACGGACCGGTCCCCGCTGACGGCAGCAGCGCGGCCTTGGCCCAGTCGCGGCCCGCCTTTTCGAAGGAGGCGGGCGAGCTGAGCAACGCCAGCGAGACCATGTAGGGGAAGTAGGAGGCCGGCACGCTGGTGGTGATCGCCACCGTGTAGGCGTCGATCTTGCGGTAACCGGTCATGATCGGCGCACGGGCGCGCATGATCGCGGAAGACGGCGCCTCGAACTGGGGCGCGTCCTTATTGAAGTAGCGCTCGAAATTCCAGATCACGGCGTCGGCATCGAAGGCCGTGCCGTCATGGAAGGCGACGCCGCGCCGCAGATGGAAGATCCAGGTTTTCGGATCCTCGGCCGCCTGCTCCCAGCGCTCGGCCAGGCCCGGCCGCAGCGGCGCCAGTCGATCGGTCGTCGTCAAATCCCACAGGGCGAGGCTCTCGAACACCGGGTAGCCGAGAAACCGCATCCCCTCGAAGCCGTTATTGGGCAGGCCTGTCGCGGTCGGAATGTCGGAGGCGGTCATCGCGATGCGCAGCGTGCCCTGCGCCCGCAGGGGCTCGCTCAACCCGAGCCCGGACAAGCCGGCGAGCATCGCGATCTTCAGCGCTGCCACCAGCCGCCCGCGCGAGGCCGCAAAAGTCCATCCACGCATTGTCTTCCCCCCCGCCGCATCATCCAAGTGCCATCAGCGCAATTTGCAACTTGCAGGTTGCGTTTTGCAAGTTGCGAGCCGTGGCGCAAGCCCTCAAGATCGGCAGGCCGCACCCCCTGGTTTCGAGGCTGAGCAGGCGAGCCCTGCACGGCCTGGGCCTGGCTGTCAGCTGCGACTGCAGGTTGTGACAGTCCGACGTGATGCCGCGCCATGCGCGCCGTATCGGCCGCACCGAGATCCGCTGCGGCGCATCGGCGCCGTCCGCGTTTCGCGACGCCGCGCCCTTGTGCCACCCCGGCGGGATGCGATAGACCCGGCGCGTGACAAAGCGCCCTCACACGCCGATCCTCGACCGCGTCGCCACGCCCGAGGACCTCCGCAAGCTCCCCGATGCCGATCTTCGACAGCTCGCCGAAGAGCTGCGGCAGGAGACGATCAGTGCCGTCTCCGTGACCGGCGGCCATCTCGGGGCCGGTCTCGGCGTCGTCGAGTTGACGGTGGCGCTGCACCATGTCTTCGACACGCCGCGCGACCGGCTGATCTGGGATGTCGGCCACCAGGCCTACCCGCACAAGATCCTCACCGGCCGACGCGAGCGCATCCGCACGCTGCGCCAGCCCGGCGGGCTGTCGGGCTTCACCCGCCGCTCGGAGAGCGCGTATGATCCCTTCGGCGCCGCCCAGTCCTCGACCTCGATCTCGGCCGGGCTCGGCATGGCGGTCGCGCGCGACCTCGCCGGCGGTGTCAACAACGTCATCGCAGTGATCGGCGACGGGGCGATGTCGGCGGGCATGGCCTATGAGGCCATGAACAATGCCGGCGCGCTGGGTTCGCGCCTCATCGTCATCCTCAACGACAACGACATGTCGATCGCGCCCCCGGT
The DNA here is from genome assembly GCF_030695125.1 of Allobosea sp. Classification (GTDB taxonomy): domain Bacteria; phylum Pseudomonadota; class Alphaproteobacteria; order Rhizobiales; family Beijerinckiaceae; genus Allobosea. The sequence continues at coordinate 48,639 of NZ_JAUYTP010000030.1, forward strand.
CGGCGCGATGTCGGCCTATCTGGCGCGGCTGGTCTCGGGCCGGACCTACCGCTCGATCCGCGAGGCGGCCAAGCAACTGGCCGAGAGGCTGCCGCGCTTCTTCCACGACAAGGCGAAGCGCACCGAGGAGTATGCGCGCGGCTTCTGGACCGGCGGCACGCTGTTCGAGGAGCTCGGCTTCTACTATGTCGGCCCGATCGACGGCCACAACCTCGACCACCTCCTGCCGGTGCTGCGCAATGTGCGCGACGCCGGCCGCGGTCCGATCCTCGTCCATGTCGTGACCCAGAAGGGCAAGGGATACGCGCCCGCCGAGGCGACGGCCGACAAATATCATGCCGTGGTCAAGTTCGACCCCGTGACCGGCCAGCAGGCCAAGGCGCCGGCGAACGCGCCGAGCTATACGGCGGTGTTCGGCAACGCGCTGATCAAGGCCGCGCGCGAGGACGCCAAGATCGTCGCCGTCACGGCCGCGATGCCGTCCGGCACGGGCATCGACGCCTTCGGCAAGGAGTTCCCGGCGCGGACCTTCGATGTCGGTATCGCCGAGCAGCATGCAGTCACCTTCGCCGCAGGTCTCGCGACGGAAGGCTACAAGCCGTTCTGCGCGATCTATTCGACCTTCCTGCAGCGCGCCTACGACCAGGTCGTCCACGACGTCGCGATCCAGAAGCTCCCGGTGCGCTTCGCGCTCGACCGGGCCGGGCTGGTCGGCGCCGATGGCGCGACCCATGCGGGCGCCTTCGACGTTGCCTATCTCGCCTGCCTGCCCGACATGGTGGTGATGGCAGCAGCCGACGAGGCGGAGCTGACACATATGGTCGCCACGGCGGCCGCCTTCGACGAGGGTCCGATCGCCTTCCGCTACCCGCGTGGCGAGGGCGTGGGCGTCGAGATCCCAGATGTCGGCGTTCCGCTCGAGATCGGCCGCGGCCGGATCGTCCGCGAGGGCTCGCGCGTCGCGCTGCTCTCGCTCGGCACGCGGCTGGCGGAGTGTCTGATGGCGGCCGAGCAGCTCGGCCAGCGCGGATTGTCGACCACCGTCGCCGATGCGCGCTTCGCCAAGCCGCTCGACGAGGCGCTGATCCTGCGGCTTGCCCGCGAGCACGAGGTCCTGGTCACGGTCGAGGAGGGATCGGTCGGCGGCTTCGGCAGCCATGTCCTGCATCTGCTGGCGCGCAGCGGCCTGCTCGATGGCGGGCTGAAGGTGCGCACGCTGACGCTGCCGGACGTCTACCAGGAACACGACAAGCCCGACGCAATGTATGCGCTGGCCGGGCTCGACGCCGCCGGCATCGTGCGCACCGTCGAGGGCGCGCTCGGCGTTCCCGCTTCGGTCAGGCGGGCCTGAAACGGCGCGCGGAAGGCTCGTCATGAAGCTCCGGGCCGACCAGTTGCTCGTTGAACGCGGCCTGTGCGAGAGCCGCGCCCGCGCCCAGGCCGCCATCGCCGCCGGCCTCGTCACTGCCGATGATCTTCCCGTCCGAAAGGCGTCGCAGATGCTGGCGCCGACGGCCGTGCTGACGGCGCAGTCACCCCATCCTTACGTCTCGCGCGGCGGGCTGAAGCTGGCGGAGGCGCTCGATGCCTTCGGTTTCGATCCCAAGGGCCGCATCTGCCTTGATGTCGGTGCCTCGACCGGCGGTTTCACCGATCTGCTGCTGCGGCGCGGCGCGGCTCTTGTGATCGCGGTCGATGTCGGCCGCGACCAGCTCCACGCCTCGCTGCGGGGTGATCGCCGTGTCGTCAGCCTCGAGGCGCGCGACATCCGGACGCTGAAGCCCGCCGAACTGCCGGACGCGCCGACGCTCGCCGCCATCGATGTCAGCTTCATCTCGCTGCGGCTGGTGCTGCCGGCGGTCGCGGCGCTGCTTGCGCCCGGCGCGCAGATCGCGGCCCTGATCAAGCCGCAGTTCGAAGCCGGCCGCGCCGCGCTCAAGAAGGGGATCGTCCGGGACGAGGCCGTGCATCAGGCGGTCTGCACCGAGATCGCGGCCTTGCTGGGCACTCTCGGCTTTGCCGTCGAAGGCCCCATCCCCTCCCCGATCGAGGGCGGCGACGGCAACCGCGAATTCCTGATCGGCGCCAAAAAGCTGGGCTGATCAGCGCTTCAGAAGCGCATCGACCTCGGCCTGCAGGGCCCGGCTCTCGACCCGGCCGATATCGACCGCACCGTTGGCGTTGATGAACTGGGTGGCGCGCCCGATCTGCCGGCGCAAGGCCTCACCGGCCACTTCCGCGATGGTCGCGGCGTCCAGCCCCGACGGCTTGTCGGAGAGCAGGGCGGTGGCGGTCGCGACCAGCCGGGTCATCGCCACGCAGAGTTCCTCGAAGCCGGAGCGGCGCTCCAGCGAGACCTGCTCATAGGCCGCCAGCGCAGCGGGAGCGCAACGCAGCGGCGACGTTTCGAAATGCTCGCAATAGGTGATGCTGCGCCAGGCCTTGAGATCGTCGATGACGCCGTGATCATCCGCCGCCAGCTCGATCAGCATCAGGGCTTCATTGTATCGGTTGAGAAAGTCGGTCGAGAGGCGTGGACCTTCTGACATCTACGCCCCTGGCGTCCCCTCCATCACCCTGCGCATCGATCGCGGAGACGGTCCTCTCGAGCCTCAAACCGACGGGACTATGCTTCGGCAAACCCAAATAAAGTGTTGATCCGAAAGCAAGTCGTCGCCACATCTGCAAGATCATGTGTGGTCGCTACGCCATTACCCTGCCGCCAGCTTCGATGCGGTCGCTGTTCGGCTATGCCGAGCAGCCGAATTTCCCGCCGCGCTACAACATCGCGCCGACGCAGCCCGTGCCGGTGGTCCGGCAGCACGAGGGGGCGCGGCAGTTCATGCTGATGCGCTGGGGCTTCATCCCGGGCTGGGTCAAGGACCCCAAGGACTTTCCGCTCGTGATCAATATTCGCGGCGAGAGTGCCGCCACGAAACCCTCCTTCCGGGCCGCGCTGACGCGGCGGCGCTGCCTGATGCCGGTGGACGGGTTCTATGAATGGCATCGGCTGGGCCAGGGCCGGCAGGCCGAGAACCGTGCCTATCTGTTCCGGCGGCCCGATCGCGGGCTCCTCGCCTTCGCCGCCTTGTGGGAGACCTGGCATTCGCCGGACGGATCGGAAATCGACACGGTCGCGCTGGTCAACGGACCGGCGAACGGGCTGATGGCGGCGATCCATGATCGCTGCCCGGTGATCCTCGATCCGCGCGACTTCGACTGTTGGCTCGATCCCGCAGCCGAAGCCCAGGCCTACAACGCGCTGCTGCGGCCACCGCCGGAGGATCTGCTGGAGATGGTCCGGATCGGCAGCGCCGTGAACAAGGTCGCCCATGACGGGCCGGAGGTGCAGGCGCCCTTCGATCCGGCGACGGTGCCCAAGGCCGCCGCCGTCAGCGCCAGGGCCAAACCGGTGGCGCGTGCCAGGGATGACGGTCAGGGCAGCCTGTTCTGACGCACAGCAGCGGTTCCAACAATCGAGCCGGTTTCCCGCCCGAACTGTTGGAACTCACATTGCCAGCACGGCGCCGGGGTTGAGGATTCCCTGCGGGTCGAGCGTAGCCTTCAGCGTCTTCATCAAGGCCAGTTCGACCGGGTCCTTGACCCCGGGCAGCAGGTCGCGCTTGAGGCGGCCGATGCCGTGTTCGGCCGAGATCGAGCCGTGCATCTCGCTGACGATGGCATGGACCGCTTCGTTCATCGTGCTCCAGCCGGCGATGAAGCCGGCCTTGTCGGCGCCGACCGGCTGGCTGACGTTGAAGTGGATGTTGCCGTCGCCCAGATGGCCGAAGGGCAGCGGCCGGCAGCCGGGCACCATCGCCGTGACGGCTTCCGAGGCGCGGGCGATGAAGGCCGGCACCGCCTGCAGCGGCACCGAGACGTCGTGCTTGATCGAGCCACCCTCATAGGTCTGCACCTCGGAGAGCATCTCGCGTAGCTTCCAGAAATCCGCACGCTGGGAGAGCGAGCCCGCCAGCGCCGCATCGGTGACCAGCCCGTTCTCCAGCGCATCCCCGAGAAAGGCCTCGACCGCCTCGTCGAGCCCGGTCGCGGACTGGGCCGAGACCTCCATCAGCACATACCAGGGCGAGGGCTCCGAGAGCGGGTCTCGCGCGCCGGCGGCATGACGCAGGACGAATTCGACACCGAGCCGCGACATCAGCTCGAAGGTGGTGAGCGTGCCGCCGGCGCCGGCCTTGGCGGCGTTGAGCAGCGCCAGCGCCGCTTCAGGGTCGGGCACGGCAAGGAAGGCGGTGGCGCGCGCGGCAGGCTGCGGGAACAGCTTCAGCACGGCAGCGGTGATGATGCCGAGCGTGCCCTCGGCACCGATGAAGAGGTTCTTCAGATCGTAGCCGGTGTTGTCCTTGCGCAGCTGGCGCAGGCCGTTCCAGACCCGGCCATCGGCGAGCACGACCTCGAGCCCCATGCAGAGCTCGCGGGCATTGCCATAGGCCAGCACGGCGGTGCCGCCGGCATTGGTCGAGAGATTGCCGCCGATGGTGCAGGAGCCTTCCGAGGCGAGCGAGAGCGGGAACAGCCGCCCTGCGGCTTCCGCCGCCTCCTGCGCCTTCTGCAGCGTCAGGCCGGCTTCGACCGTCATCGTATCGCTGTCGGCGTCGATGCTGCGGATCCTGTCCATGCGCTGCAGCGACAGCACGATCTCGCGTCCCTCGGCGATCGGGATCTGGCCGCCGACGAGGCCGGTATTGCCGCCCTGGGGCACGAGCTTCGTGCCGGTCCGGGCCGCGAGCTTGACCAGCTCGGCGACCTCCGCGGTCGAGCCCGGCCGCACGATCGCCTGCGCCTTGCCGCGGAACAGGTCCCGCCATTCCTTGAGATAGGGCACCATCGCGTCCGCATCGGTGACGATGTTCTTCGCGCCGATGATCGCCGCCATGTCGTCCAGGATGGATGCGCTCAAGGATGCCTCCGGGGTCTCAGATCTTCTTGGCGCGCCGGAACACGCCGACGAGCTCGATATGGGCGGAATAGCGGAACTGATCGACGGGCGTGACAGCTTCCAGCGCATAACCGCCCGCAATCAGGATCGCGGCGTCGCGGGCGAAGCTGCCGACATCGCAGGATACGTACACGACCGTGCGCGTCTTGGCGGCGGCCAGACGCCGCACCTGCGCTTCCGCGCCCGCCCGTGGAGGGTCGAGCACGACGGCGTCGAAGGCGTCGAGCTCGTGCTCCAGCAGCGGCCGGCGGAACAGATCGCGGGTCTCGGTCGCGATCGGCTTCAGGCCTTGCGTCGTACCGGCGGCACGGGTCAGCGCCAGCAGCGCGGCCTGGTCGCTCTCGACGGCATGGACCTGCGCGCGCTCGGCGAGGCGGAAGCTGAACGGGCCGCATCCGGCGAAGAGATCGGCGACGCGCTTGACCTTGGCCGGCAGGGCCGCCAGCACCAGCGCCGCAATCGCCTCCTCGCCTGCGACCGTCGCCTGCAGGAAGCCGCCGGGCGCGGGCGCGACCATCGCCTTGCCCATGCGCTGCTGCGGCGGGCGGCGCTCGACCACGATCTCGCCATGCATCGCCAGCCGCGCCAGATCGAGCCGCTCGGCTGCTTCGGTCAGTGAAAGCCGCAGCTTCTCGGCGGCCGGGCCATGACCGCGGATGTCGACGTCGAGGCCGGCATCCGAGCTGGTGATCTGGATGTCGAGCGGCTTGTTGGAGCCGCCGAGCCGGTTGGCGAGAAGCTGCGCCACGGCCGGCGCGCGCGCGAGGCCCGGCGCCAGCACCGGGCAGGCCGGGACGGCGATCAGGTCATGGCTGCGCGCCACCATGAAGCCGACCAGCATGCCGAGCCCCTGGCGATCGTCGCCCTCGCGCCGCGCATGGAAGGTGACGCGACGGCGCCCGGCCCCATGGCCGTCGACGATCTCGGCGACCGGCGCCGCAATGCCGGCCCGCGACAGCGCCGTGACCACCTGCTGGCGTTTCCAGGCGCTGTAAAGCGAGGGCTCCATATGCTGGGCGACGCAGCCGCCGCAGCGCGTGAACAGCGGGCAGATCGCGGCAATGCGCGATTCGGCGGGGGTGATGATCTCGACGATCTGCGCCCGGTCGCCGTCGCGCACGGCGCGCACGGTCTCGCCCGGCAGGGCATAGGGCACGAAGACGTCGCCACCCGGCGTCGGTGCGATGCCGTCGCCGCGCTGGCCCAGCCGGGCCACCGAGAGAATTTCGTTCATGGCGAGCGTCATCGGGGTCGAATTGTCTCCTGCGGTGGCCTTCGTCGAGCCCATTCTTCCGAAGCGAGGCGGAGGGGCGCGAGATGGATGACCTGTTTCGTGCTTTCGCCTATCAGGTTGCAGACCAACAGGGAAATTCCGCATGAGCATCCGCGACGGCGTCATCGACGCCATCGGCAATACGCCGCTGATCAGGCTGAAGCGCGCCTCGCAGGCGACCGGCTGCACCATCCTCGGCAAGGCCGAGTTCATGAACCCCGGCCAGTCGGTCAAGGACCGCGCGGCGCTCGCCATCATCCGCGATGCCGAGGCGAAGGGGCTGCTGCGGCCGGGCGGCGTCATCGTCGAGGGCACGGCCGGCAACACCGGCATCGGGCTGGCGCTCGTCGGCAATGCGCTGGGCTATCGCTGCGTGATCGTGATTCCGGAGACGCAGAGCCAGGAAAAGAAGGACATGCTGCGGCTGGCCGGCGCGACCCTGGTCGAGGTGCCGGCCGTCGGCTACGTCAACCCGAACAATTATGTGAAGGTCTCGGGCCGGCTCGCTGCGGAACTGGCCAAGACCGAGCCCAACGGCGCGATCTGGGCCAACCAGTTCGACAACACCGCCAACCGCCAGGGCCACATCGAGACGACCGGCCCCGAGATCTGGGCGCAGACCGACGGCAAGGTCGACGGCTTCATCTGCGCGGTGGGCACCGGCGGCACGCTGGCGGGCACCGGCATCGCGCTGAAGCGCTTCAACCCCAAGATCACCATCGGGCTGGCCGATCCGATGGGCGCGGCGCTGCACGCGTTCTACACCACTGGCGAACTCAAGTCGGAAGGCTCCTCGATCACCGAGGGCATCGGCCAGGGCCGCATCACCGCCAATCTGGTGGATGCGCCGATCGACGTCTCCTTCCAGATCCCCGATTCGGAGGCGATCCCGATCGTCTTCGACCTGCTCGAGCATGAGGGCCTGTGTCTGGGCGGCTCGTCCGGGGTCAATGTCGCGGGTGCGATGCGGCTCGCCCGGCAGCTCGGTCCCGGCCACACCATCGTGACGATCCTCTGCGACTACGGCACGCGCTACCAGTCGAAGCTGTTCAATCCGGAATTCCTGCGCTCGAAGGGGCTGCCGGTGCCGGGCTGGCTGGAGCGGGATGGCGCAGGGCTGAAGGATGTGGTGGCGCGGGTGATGGGCTGAGGCGCTTGCCGCTCGATCCCGCCTCCCCCCTTGCCCGGCTGCTCGACGCCCCGATGCGGCCCGGTCGCGTGGTCTGGATCGGCCTGCGGCCGCTGCGGCGCGGCCCAATGCAGATCGTCGAGACCGCGACGCTCGATCCCCAGCAGGGTCTGCTCGGCGACCATTACAGCAGCCGCACCGGCGGCGCCCGGCATGTCACGCTGATCCAGGCCGAGCATCTGGCCGCCATCGCCGCCCATCTCGGCTGCGACGCACTCACGCCCGAACTGCTTCGCCGCAACATCGTGGTCTCCGGGATCAACCTCGCCGCCCTCAAGGGACGCCATCTCCGGCTCGGCACGGCGGTGCTGGAGGCGACCGGCGAATGCCATCCCTGCTCTCGGATGGAAGAAATCCTCGGCGAAGGCGGTTACAATGCCGTGCGCGGCCATGGCGGGATCACGGCGCGGGTGATCGAAGCCGGCGAGGTCAGTATCGGCAGCGTCGTCATGCGTACCATCGAGCGATGACGCAGATGGATCAAGCGCCTGGAGATCGGTTTCCGGCTGCTTTTCGACGATCCCCGATTTTCAGGCATCGTCTTAATCAAATAGAGGAGCTTTTTACCTATCGTCATCCGGTCCGCGACATCTTGGTCGCCGGGGCTTCGGGTCATCGTGATGGGTTTCCTTCGCTACGCTGATTTCAGGATCAGCAAGAAGCTGTCCTGCCTTCTGCTGCTGGTCGCGGTTCCGTTCGGGTTGATGACGTATTCCTACGTCGCTCAGGCCAACAAGGACATCAGCTTCGCCGCACGCGAGCTCGATGGCGTTCGCTATCTGCAGGCGCTGACCCCCGTGCTGGCCGCGCTGACCAAGACGACGACGGGTGTCGCGCCCGCGACCATCGAGGCGCTCGGCCCGACGCGCGCGCGCTACGACACGGCGTTCGGCTCGGCGGAGGCGATATCGGCGTTCCTGCGGGCCGCCGCCCAGCCCGACCCGCTGCTGGCGCTGACGCAGGCCCAGCCCGCCCTGGTGAAGATCGCCGACGGGTCCTATCTGACGCTCGATCCGAAGCTCGACAGCTATTATCTGATGAGCCTGGTCACGGTGCTGCTGCCCGAGATGATGGTCTCGGGGCTCGCCCTGCGGCAGGCCCTGATCCCCTATCATGCAGGCTTCGGGACAAGGAGCGATCTCGCGGCGCTGGTTTCGGCCGCCAGCCGGTTCGACCGCGGGCGCGACGCGGTTCAAAACGCGCTCGCCTCCGCATTCGAAGGCAATGCCGATGGCAGCCTGCGCCGCGAACTCGGCGAGGCGCCCTCCACCCTGTTGCAGGCGATCCATGCCGTCTCCGCGACCATCGACAGGATCGTCGCCGAGACCGAGGCGCCGGATCTGGTCACGAAGGCGGACATGGCGATCGCGCACCAGCTGACCATGACGGTCGCGATGATGGGCGGGGCGGAAGCAGGCCTGGCGCAACTGTTGTCGGACCGGGTCGATGATCATCGCACCGAGATGACGATCAAGCTCGGGCTGCAGCTGGCGTTCTTTCTGGCGATCGTGCTGGTGACGCTGGCGGCCGGCCGCAGTCTGGCCAGGCCTCTGATGGCCTTGTCGGCTCAGGTGGCCCGGATCTCGGGTGGGCAGCGCGAAACCGTGATCAGCGGGCGCGACCGCTCGGACGAAATCGGCGACATCGCGCGGGCGATCGACGATTTTCGTCGCCAGCTCATCGTCGCCGATGCGGCGAGGCGCGACCTCGAGGACATCGAGCGGCGCAATGCGGATGAACGCAGCCGCCTGCTGCACGAGGTCGCCAACCGATTCCAGGCAGCGGCCGGCGACATCGTCGCAAGCGTGGCGGCTGCGTCCCAGCAGCTCGAAGTCGCCGCCAGCGACATGTCGGCAACGGCGGGCCAGGCGCAGACACGTTCCGAACTGGTCGGCGGCGCCGCGCGGCAGGCCTCCGGCCATGTCACCGCCATGGCCGTGGCGGCGGAGGAGATCGCCGTCGCTGTCCAGGAAATCAGTCGACAGCTCGACGAATCGAGCCGCATCGCCAGCAACGCCGTCGAGCACACGCGGTTGACCAATGAGCGGATGGTGTCGCTCTCGACGGCGGCAAGCCGCATCGGAGCGGTGCTCGGCGTGATCTCGAACATCGCCCAGCAGACCAATCTGCTGGCGCTCAACGCGACCATCGAGGCCGCGCGCGCGGGTGATGCCGGGCGCGGCTTCGCCGTCGTCGCCGCCGAGGTCAAGGCGCTCGCGGCGCAGACCGCCACGGCGACGCACGACATCGGCAGGCTGGTCAGCGACATGCAGAACGCGACACGCAGCTCGGTGACGTCGATCGAGGAGGTCAGCGAAACCATCGAGCGCATGTCGCAAATCGCGATCGCGATGGCCTCCGCCTTCGTCGAGCAGACCGCGATCATCGGCGATATCTCCAGCAACGCCCAGCGCACGGCGCATCTGACGGCCGAGGTCGCGCACACCATCGACGATGTGAACAGCGGCGCAAGGCTGACGACGGAGGCGGCCGGACAGGTCAGCGCCTCGGCCCGTCAGTTGAACAGCCAGAGCCAGAGGCTGGCGAACGAGGTCGAGCAGCTGATGGGACGCCTCGTCGCGTGAGCGGTCGCGCGCGCCGCTATCCCGCCTGCAACGGCCAGACGAGCAGGATCATCGGCACGGCCACGAGCAGCACGATCAGCGACAAAGGCGCGCCCAGTTTCGGGTAATCGCTGAATTTGTAGCCGCCCGGGCCCATCACCAGCGTGTTGCACTGGTGCCCGATCGGGGTGAGGAAGTCGCAGGCCGCGCCGATCGCCACCGCCATCAGGAAGGCGTCGGGGTTGTAGCCGAGCTTGGCGGCGAAGCCCGCGCCGATCGGCGCCATCACCAGCACGGTCGCGGCGTTGTTGAGGAACGGCGTCACCGCCATCGCCGCCGCCAGGATCAGCGCGACGGAAGCCCAGCCCGGCATCCCCGAGCCAACCTGCGCCAGCCAGCCGGCGAAGAGGTCGGTGGCGCCGGTCGAGCGCAGCGTGTCGCTGACCGGGATCAGCGCCGCCAGCATCAGCAGGATCGGCGCGTCGATGCTGCTATAGGCCTCGCGCAAAGGCAGGCAGCGCAGCGTGATCAGCAGCACGGCGGCGGCGAAGAAGGTCATCGGGACCGGTGCAAGGCCAAAAGCCAGCGTCACCACGGCGGCGAGCACGATCGACACGGTCAGCACCGCCTTGCGGGTCGAGCCCAGCGAGACGACGCGGTCGGCGAGCGGCAGCAGGCCGAGTTCCAGCAGCTTTTCAGGCAGCTGCTTCTCGTCGCCCTGGATGACGACGACGTCGCCGGCCCTCAGGCGGATGTCGCGCAGGCGCTCCGTCGAACGCTCGCCGGCCCGGCTGATCGCGATCATGTTCACGCCGAAGCGGGCATGAAGCCCCATATCCCCGGCCGATTGCCCGATCAGCACCGAGTCGGGGCCGATGATCGCCTCGCTCACCTGGTCGGGGTCGAGCGCGTCCTCCTTCTCCATCGGCCGGTTCTGGCCGTCGAGATCCAGTCCGCCCTCCGCGACGACACGCTCCAGAACCGCCGCATCGCCACGCAGCAGCAGCGTATCGCCGGCCTTGAGGGTCGCATCGGGCAAGGGCGCCTGCGTGCGGCGCTCGTCGCGCAGGATCGCCACGATCTGCAATTCGCCGTCGCCGATCGCCTTGAGGTCGGCCACCGTCTGGCCGGCCAGGACCGACGTTGCGCCGATCTTGGCCTCGGTGACGTAGTCCTTGATGTCGATGGCCTGGTCGAGCGAGACAGCGCCGCGCCGGTCCTGGGGCAGCAGGCGGTAGCCGACCATCAGGAAGGCGCAGCCGGCGAGCGCAACCACGATGCCGACGGGCGTGAAGTCGAACATCGAGAATGGCTCGCCGCCGAGTTCGGCCCGCACGCGGGAGACGATGACGTTGGGCGAGGTCCCGACCAGCGTGACGACGCCGCCGAGCAGCGAGGCGAAGGCCATCGGCATCAGGAAGACGGAGGGCGAGTGGCCGCCCTTGCGGGCGAGCTGATAGGCGATCGGCAGCATCATCGCCAGCGCGCCGATGTTCTTGATGATCGCCGACATGACGGCCACCACCACGACCAGCAGCACGACCTGAGACTGGACCGAGCCGAGAACCGGCGTGACCCGCGCCAGAACGCGCTCGATCACCCGCGAGCGCGCCACCGCGGCGCTGAGCACGAGCGCGCTTCCCACGATGATGACGATGTCGTCGGAAAAGCCCTTGAACGCCTCAGCGGCCGGCACGATGCCGATGGCGACGCCGACCAGCAGCGACAGCATGGCGACGATGTCATAGCGAAGCCGGCCCCACAGGAAGGCCGCCATCATCACCGCCACGAGCGAGACGGAGAGAAGCTGAGGGGTGGTCATCGCATCGATCCCGCATTTGCGCGAGATCTCAGGCTCGCGTGGTCAGAGCCACTTCTTCCACCTGAAGAACAGGTATGGCAGCACCGCGAAGATCACCATCATCGCCAGCGCCATCGGATAGCCGTGGGCCCATTCCAACTCCGGCATCGCCTTGAAGTTCATTCCGTAGATCGAGGCGATCAAAGTCGGCGGCATCAGCACCACGGAGACCACCGAGAACAGCTTGATGATCTTGTTCTGCTCGAGCCCGACGAGGCCCAGCGTCGCGTCGAGCATGAACTGGAGCTTGCTGGTCAGGAAGGTCGCGTGCTCCTCGATCGCCTGGACGTCGCGGATGGCGCTGCGCCATTCGGGCACGATCGCGCTGGCGGATTTCTTCGAGCGCTTGAAGTTGGCCGAGAGGAACAGCAGCACGCGCTCGACCGACACCATGCTCTCGCGGACATTCGAGATGATGTGCTCGTACTGCCCGATCTTGCGGATCACCGCCTGATAGGCGCCACCCTGCTCGACCTGGGAACCCCGCCCCTCGAAGATGCGCCGCGAGCGCAGGTCGACGCGGTCGCCGACGCCGCGCAAAACCTCGGCGGCGCGGTCGACGATCGCCTCGAACAGCCCTTCGATCACGGCGGCGGGCTCGAGGCCGCAGCCGCCGGGCTTGTTGGCGCGGTTGAGGAAGATGGTGAAGGCGCCCGGCTCGTCATAGCGCACCGTGATCAGCGCCGTGTCCGTCAGAATGAAGGTGACGTCGGCCAGCTTGGGCACATCGGTTTCCGACTGGCAGATGATGCGCGCGGTCATGTAATGCGCGCCGTTCTCGGTGTAGATGATCTCGGAGGGCTCGAGATCGTGCATCTCCTCCCGGGTCGGGATCGAGATGCCGAGATAGGTTTCGATCTTCTTGTCTTCGGCGGCGGTGGGGTTGAGCAGATCGACCCAGATCGCGCCCTGGGGAATCGCCTCCTCGTCCGGCAGGACCCGGCGCACGAGCCGGTCGCCATGCTCGGGGCAGATGGTGTTGATCATCAGCATGGCGGGCAATCCGGGTTGGTCGCGGCGGCGTTGAGCAGCGCAGGAACCCCAACCCGCAGGCCGTGTCAAACCGATAACGGGCGGGTCAGGCCTGCGGCACGAAGCGCTCCGGCATGCTGCCGTCGCGGTCGGTGAAGCCATGGGCGCGGGCCAGATCGGCGACGTTGAGCACCTGCCCGGCATGGCGCGCCACGTGCGGATCGGCGAGCAGGGCTGCAACCGCGCGGCCGGCATAGGCGGGCGTTTCAAGCGCCTCGGTCGCCAGTCCGGCGTCCCGGACACGCTCGGTCGCGACACGGCCCGGCGAGAGGCCGAGCGCGGTAACGCCAAAGGGTTTGAGTTCATGGCCCATCGCCAGCGTCAGCCGGTTCATCACCGCTTGCGCGAGATCGTAGACGACGTCGCCGAGATAGCCGCCTTCCGTGTCGAAGCTGACCGTGACGATCAGCCCCTTGCGCGCCTGCACCATGGCAGGCGCGACCGCGCGCGCCAGCAGCAACTGCGCATAGACGCCGCTCTCGAAGCTCTGGCCCAGCCGCGCCACCGGCCTTCGCCAGAACGGCGCGCCGAAGGCCGAGCCGTCCGGATAGCGTTGACCGTCATAGCCCTCATTGCCGCCCCAGACGGCATCGACGACGCCGTCCAGCCGGCCGAAGCGACGCAGGCACCAGGAGACGAGCTGGTCGACCTCGCGTTCCTGGGTGTGGTCGCAGCGATAGGGATGGCCGCGCCCCCCGGCAGCCTCGACCTCGCGCGCCGCGTCCTCGAAGGTCTCCAGGCGCTGATCGGTGCGCGGGCCGGCCTCGCTGGAGCGGCCGGTGACGATGACGGTCGCGCCGGCTTCCCCCAGCGCCCGGGCAATGCCACGCCCGAGCCCACGCGAGGCGCCGGCGACGAGGCAGATGCGGTTGGCGAGCGGACGCTCCGGCTCGCTCACGCCGCGAAGACCGATGCCGCGTCCGCGATGGCCCCCGCCCCTTCCGTCACCGCCAGTTCGAGAGACGGCGCCTCGGTCACCAGGATCTCGGCGAAGAAGCGGGCTGTGGCGAGATCGTCCGTCCCTTGCGCCTCGGTGCGGGTGGCGAGCGCCTTGCGGGCGAGGCCGGTACCGCCCTGCGCCAAAGCGAAGAGCTTGAGATAGGGCGTCGCGCCGGCCAGCACGGCCCCCTGATCGCTGCCCATGGTCGCCAGCATCCACTGTGTCGCGCGCTCGAGCGCATCGACGGCGGCGCCGAGGCGCACCGCACTGTGGCCGAAGCCCGGGGTGTTGGCCGCCTTCACCTCCGACACGACGCCACGCATCTCAGCGATCAGGTCCGCGACAGCCTGCCCGCCCGAGAGGGGCAGCTTGCGCAGCACGAGGTCGATCGCCTGAATCCCGTTGGTGCCCTCGTAGATCGTGGCGATGCGGGCATCGCGCAGATGCTGGGCGGCGCCGGTCTCCTCGACATAGCCCATGCCGCCATGGATCTGGATGCCGGTGGAGGCAACCTCGACGCCGATATCGGTGGCATAGGCCTTGGCGACGGGGGTGAGGATCGCGGCGCGTTCGGCGGCGGCCTTGCGTGCGGCCGCGTCACCGGCGCGGTGTGAACGGTCGAGCGCCTCGGCCACCTGATAGGCGATGGCGCGGGCGGCTTGCGTCTTCGCCCGCATCTCCATCAGCATCCGCCGGACATCGGGGTGGACGAGGATCGGGCTCATCGGCGCCCCCTTGGGCGCATCGAGCGCCGTGCCCTGCCGGCGCTCCCTCGCGAAATGCAGCGCCTGCTGATAGGCCCGCTCGGCGATGGCGACACCCTGGAGCGCAACGTTGAGGCGGGCGTTGTTCATCATCGTGAACATGCAGGCCAGCCCGCGATTCTCCTCGCCGATCAGCCAGCCGATCGCCCCGCCCTTGTCGCCATAGGCCATCGAGCAGGTCGGCGAGGCGTGGATGCCCAGCTTGTGCTCGATGCCGGAGCAGCGCAGATCGTTATGCGCGCCGAGCGAACCATCGCCGTTGACGAGGTATTTCGGCACCAGGAAGAGCGAGATGCCGCGCGTGCCCGCCGGCGCATCCGGCAGGCGCGCCAGCACGAGATGCACAATGTTCTCGGTCAGGTCGTGCTCGCCATAGGTGATGTAGATCTTCTGGCCGGTGATCTTGTAGGTGCCGTCGCCGACGGGCTCGGCCTTGGCACGCAGCGCGTTGAGATCGGAGCCGGCCTGAGGCTCGGTCAGGTTCATCGTGCCCATCCACTCGCCGGAGACGAGCTTGGGGAGATAGGTTTCCTTGAGGTGCTCCGAGCCATGGGCGTGCAGCGCCTCGATGGCGCCGACCGTCAGCAGCGGCCCGAGCGCGAAGGCAAACGCCGCCGAGTTCCACATCTCGATGCAGGCCGATTGCAGCAGCGCCGGCAGGCCCTGCCCGCCATGCTCGGGCGGGGCCGGCAGCGCGTTCCAGCCCGCGCCGGCCCAGGCGGTGTAGGCGTCCTTCCAGCCCGGCGGGGTGGTGACGGCGCCGTCCTTCAGCAGACAGCCATGCTTGTCGCCGACGCGATTCAGGGGCGCGAGCACGTCGCCGGCGAATTTCGCGGCTTCGTCGAGCACGGCCTGGGCCATGTCGCCATCGAGCTCCGGCGCCAGACCATCCGCGATCAGCCTGTCGAGGCCCGCGACATGGCGCATCGTGGCGAGGATGTCCTCGACGGGGGCGCGATAGCTCATGATGTCTTCTCCCTGGACGCCAGCCTTGCCACTGTCGCAGCCGGCCATCTCTGTTTTCGTGACGTCGGCTGGCCATGCGCCATGCCCCGGCCAGCCGCTTTTGGCGTTGCCGCGATGGTAGCGAGGAACTATCCCCGATGCCATGCGCTGCGCGAACGGCTCCGCTGCGGCGTTGATATAGTTTAGATGTAAACCGTCTTGGGTCAATCGGGCGCGACCGCCCGGCGATGGAGCCATGGTGACGCAGATTCCCGTGACGCAGGATGTCCCCTCCCCCCGCGTGACCGAGCGGCTGCGCCCCGATGCCGACGGCATCGCGCGTGCCGCCGCCCTGCTGCGTGAGGGCCGCCTCGTTGCGCTGCCGACCGAGACGGTCTACGGGCTCGCGGCCGACGCGACCTCCGGCGCGGCGGTCGCCGGCATCTACGGCGCCAAGGAGCGGCCGAGCTTCAACCCGCTGATCGCGCATCTGCCCGATCTCGCCGCTGCCCGCCGGCAGGGGCTGTTCGACGCCAACGCGCTGGCGCTGGCGCGGGCCTTCTGGCCCGGGCCGCTGACGCTGGTGGTGCCGGTCTCGGCCGGTTGCGAGGTCAGCGAACTGGCACGCGCGGGGCTCGGCTCGGTCGCGCTGCGGGTGCCGTCGCATCCCGTCGCCCATGCGATCCTGCAAGCGGCGGGGCGGCCCATCGCTGCGCCTTCCGCCAACCGCTCGGGCCGAGTCAGCGCGACGAGCGCAGCGCATGTGCTTGAAGATCTCGACGGCCGGATCGACGCGGTGCTGGACGGGGGCGTGACGGAGGTCGGGGTCGAATCGACCATCGTCGCCTGTCTCGACGGCGCGCCGCGCCTGCTGCGTCCGGGCGGCGTGCCGCGCAGCGCGATCGAGGGCGTGATCGGGCGCTCCCTCATGCTCGCGGGCGAGGCCGGCATGGCGCCGATCTCGCCGGGCCTGCTCGCCTCGCATTATGCGCCCGCGGCGCGGATCCGGCTCGAGGCTGACGCCCCGCGCCCCGGCGAGGCCTGGCTCGGCTTCGGCAGCGACCCGGCCCTGCTGGCGAGCGCCGCGCCCGGGCTCGATCTCAGCCCCGGCGGCGATCTCACCGAGGCGGCGGCGAATCTGTTCGGGCATCTGCGGGCGCTCGATGCCGCCGGCCCCGCCGTGATCGCCGTAGCGCCAATCCCCGATCACGGCCTCGGCGAGGCCATCAACGACCGGCTCCGGAGAGCCGCTGCGCCGCGGTGATCTCAGCATCGGCTACGACATGAGCCCTCATCCTGAGGAGCCGCGCAGCGGCGTCTCGAAGGATGCTCGAGGAGGCTCCGGAACCATCTGGAGCATCCTTCGAGACGCGCTCCTCGGGATGAGGGCCGGAGTTTCCAGGCCCGACCTGAACCTTCCTCAGGGCAACTCCTTGCACTCCCGCAAGATTTCCGCTTGCCTGTCCGCCCTCGACGACAGGGCCACCCATGAACCTCAATCTCGCCTGGGACGATTTCCGGCTGATCAAGGCCATCGCCGACCATGACGGGCTGACGGGAGCGGCCGCCGCGCTCGGCGTCAACCATTCGACCGTGTTTCGCCGGCTCGGGCAGATCGAGGAGCAGGTCGGGCTCCAACTCTTCGAGCGTCGCAAGACCGGCTATGTCGCGACGGTGGCCGGCGTCGAGATGGCGGCGCTGGCGGGACGCGTCGAGGACGATGTCGCCGCCTTCAGCCGAAGGCTCGCCGGGCGCGACCTCGCCCCCTCCGGCGAATTGCGCATCACCACCACCGACACGCTCTATCTCAACCTGCTGCTGCCGATCTTCGCGAGTTTCCGGGTCGCCCATCCGGCGATCCGGCTCGACATCGTGATCGGCAACCAGGCGCTGAACCTGTCCAAGCGCGACGCCGACATCGCCATTCGCGCCAGCGATGCGCCCGGCGAAACGCTGGTCGGGCGGCGGCTGGCGACGCTGAACTGGGCGATCTACGGCAACGCCGCCGCCCGGGCGGACCCCGCCGACCTGTTCGCGCGCGACTGGGTCGGGCTCGGCGACGCGCTCGGCCATGTGAAGGCTGCGCGCTTCGTCCGCGACAAGGTCGCGCCCGAGCGCATCGCCCTGAAGAGTTCGGCGGTGCTGGGGCTGGCCGAGGCGGTCGAGCAGGGGCTCGGCATCGGCCCCCTGCCCTGCTTCATCGCCGACCAGCGGCCGGGGCTGGTGCGGCTGCTCCCGCCCGATCCGGATTTCGCGGCGGGGCTGTGGATCCTGACCCATCCCGACATCCGCAACGCCCCGCGCGTGCGCGCCTTCATGGATTTCGTCGGCGGCGAACTGGCGAAGAAGCGGGCGCTGATCGAGGGGACGATCGTATAGGCGCTAGCCGATTTCCACCACGACCCGCCCGCGCACCTTCCCGTCGACGATCGCGCGGCCGGTCTCGATCACCTCGCTTAGCGGGATGCGCGTCGTCATCAGGGCGAGGCGCTCGCGGTCGAGGTCAGCCGCCAGCCTCGCCCAGGCCTTGAGCCGGCGCGGCTTGGGGCACATCACCGAATCGATGCCGAGCAGGGCGACGCCGCGCAGGATGAAGGGCGCGACGGAGGCCGGCAGGTCCATGCCCTGGGCGAGGCCGCAGGCGGCGATGGCGCCGCCATATTTCGTCATCGAGAGGAGGTTCGCCAGCGTGTGCGAGCCCACCGCGTCGACGCCGGCGATCCAGCGCTCCTTGCCGAGCGGGCGGCCGGGCGCCGACAATTCCGCGCGATCGATGATCTCGGCGGCGCCGAGGCCCTTGAGATACTCCGCCTCCTCGGGGCGCCCGGTCGAGGCGATGACATGCCAGCCGGCTTTCGCCAGCAGCGCGACCGCCACCGAGCCGACACCGCCGGCCGCGCCCGTGACGACCACCGGGCCGTCCGAGGGTTTGAGCCCATGCTTCTCCAGCGCCAGCACGCAGAGCATGGCAGTATAGCCGGCGGTGCCGATCGCCATCGCCTCGTCGGGGTTGAGGCCTTCAGGCAGCGGCACCAGCCAGTCGCCCTTGACGCGGCTCTTCTGGGCATAGGCGCCCAGATGGGTCTCGCCCGTGCCCCAGCCATTGAGGATGACGAGGTCGCCGGGCTTGAAATCGGGATGCTCGGAGATCTCGACCCGTCCGGCGAAATCGATGCCGGGGATCATCGGCCAGCGCCGGATCACCGGCGCGCGGCCGGTGAGCGCCAGCCCGTCCTTGTAGTTCACCGTCGAATGCGTGACGCGGACGGTGACGTCGCCGTCCATCAGGTCGCTCTCGGCGAACTCCGTGAAGGCGAGGTTCGGGCCGGTTTCGCCCTTGGTGGCGACGAGGGCCTTGAAGCTGGTCATGGGCGCATCCTCCAGAATGTCGTTTCCGGCAGCAGATACGCAGCGCAGGCCGCGGGGCAAGCCCGCTCGCCCTGCGCCTTTCGTCAGGCCGGCTGCGGCACCGCGCGCTCGACCGGCTTCTCGACGATCGGCAGGTTGATCAGCGCAGACGCAATGCCGAGCGCGACCGAGAGCCACCAGACGACGATGTAGGAGCCGAAGGCCTCGTAGAGCAGGCCGCCGAGCCAGACGCCGAGAAACCCGCCGACCTGGTGCGAGAAGAAGGCGAAGCCATAGAGCATCGCCATGTACTTGGTGCCGAACATCAGCATGACCAGCGAGGAGGTCGGCGGCACGGTCGAGAGCCAGAACAGGCCGATGACGATGCCGAAGCAGATCGCCGTCGCCGGGCTCGGCGGCAGCAGGATGAAGACGGCGATCGCCAGCGAACGACCGAGATAGATCCAGGCCAGCAGATGGCGCTTGGGCATCCGCGTCGAGAGCCAGCCCGAGGAGAGCGAGCCGACGGCGTTCGCGAGCCCGATCACCGCCAGCGTCCAGCCGCCGACCCAGGCCGCCAGGCCCATATCCTTGAGATAGGCCGGCATGTGGACGGTGATGAAGGCGAGCTGGAAGCCGCAGGTGAAGAAGCCGAGCACGAGCAGGACATAGCTGCGGTGCTTGAAGGCCTCCGCCAGCGCCTGGGCGATCGACTGGTTGGGCAGGTTGGCGGCCGACGCCTGGACCGCGCCGCCGAGCTTGCGCGTCGACAGGAAGATCGAGATCGGCAGGATCGGCAGCAGCGTCAGCGCGAAGACCATCAGCGCCTGGTTCCAGCCGATCTGCTCGATCAGGATGTTGCCGATCGGCGGATAGAGGAACTGACCGAAGGAGCCCGCCGCCGTGCCGGCGCCGAACGCCATCGGCCGCCAGGATTCGGGCAGGAGCTTGCCGAAGGCGGCGAGCACGAGGTTGAAGGAACAGGCCGAGAGGCCGAAGCCGATCAGCACGCCGGCGCCGAAATGCAGCTGCAGCGGCGTGGTGGCCAGCGCCATCACGACGAGGCCCGCAGCATAGAGCAGCGCGCCGGCGCAGAACACCTTGACGATGCCGAAGCGGTCGGCAATAGCGCCGGCAAACGGCGCGCCCAGCCCCCAGAGCAGGTTCTGGATCGCGAGCGCCAGCCCGAAGGTGTCGCGCCCCCAGCCGAACTCCACGGTCATCGGGATCTGGAACAGGCCGGCGCTGGCGCGCGGCCCGAAGGTGATCAGCGCGATCAGGCAGCCCGCCGCGACGATGATCTCCGGCGCATGGCTGCGCCCCGGGGCGGCCTTGGACACGACGCTCATGGGCTTCGACACTCCGGGAATCTGGCTTGGCTTTCGCCGCACGATAGCGCCGCCTCGCACCGTCCGATAACGCGATTTCGTGGCAGGGCGCATCACGGGCGCGCATGGGAGGGGGCTGTCACGGCCTGCTCCTCATGGCGGGTCATCCCGGGCGACCGAAGGGAAACCCAGGATCCATTCCGGAACGGTTCAGGCATGGATCCCGGGTCTGCGCTTCGCTTCGCCCGGGATGACGCAGCTCCTTGCTGCAGCTCCTTGCTAACGACGCTCAGCCCCCGCCCGCGTTAACCCGCGCTCAACCCTACCGGGGTGATAACGACAGCATGCGAAAGCGTGCCGGTGGCGCGCCGTCGCGGCCCTCGTGTGTTCGGGTGGGTGTGTTGCCTTGAGTCATTTGCGTTTGCGTCGGCGGACAAGGCGGATCGGTTCGGTCGGGCTCAAATGGGCCGTGGCGACGGTCGCGCCCTGGGCATTGTCGGCGGGGCTCCTGGTCTCCTTCACCGCCTCGGCGGGGCAGGATTTCAGCCTCGACGGCCTGCCTACCACCGCGCTCCTGCGTACGCAGCCCGGCCCGGCCTCGGAGCTTGCCGAAGGCCCCTCGCTGCTGATCGCCGCCAGCGCCTTCCGGCTGCCGGGCCTGTCGCTGTCCTCGGCGATCCGCCAGGCGCATCTCTCCTTCGAGGACCCCGAGCGCCGCGTCGCGATCGATCCGCGCCAGCCGCGCGAGGAGATGAAGCGCAGCGCCAGCGGCTTCCCGGAGGTCGACCGCACCGCCAAGGGCGACCCGCTGCCGCGCTTGAGGCCGGGGCTTTCGGCGAGCGCGCCGCGCGAGCTGGAGCGCGTCGTGTTCGGCGATACCCAGCCCGGGCTGATCTCGGGCGGCTTCTCGCTGGAGGCGATGCGCGAGGCGGAGGGCATCATCGGCCCGCCGGTCGGCTTTGAGCCGCATTCCGACGAGCAGGGCCTGACCGACCCGGCGCTGTCGGATGCCTCGCCGGACGCGCTGACGCCGGGCGGCCACCGCGCCAACCCCTTCGGCAATGTGCCGCGCACGATCGACGGCGCGACGCCCGGCGTCGCCGCCGCGAACGCGCAGGCCTCCGCGACGCCGTCAGTGTCCTACAGTGTCACCACGCTGGTGCCCGCCCTCGTCACGCCCGCCGCGCCCGACATGCCAGGCCTGACCGCGCGCGCGCCGACCTCGCCCCGGCGCCCCGCCGCCAGCGCGGCGCCCGGCGCCCGCGAGATCTATACCGGGCTCATCGCCAGCGCCGACATGGCGCGCCAGCAGCGCTGCCTGGCTGAAGCTGTGTATTTCGAGGCGCGCTCGGAATCCGACGAGGGCCGCGCCGCCGTGGCGCAGGTCGTGCTCAACCGGGTCAAGAGCACGCTCTATCCCGACAGCGTCTGCGGCGTGGTCTACCAGAACAGCCACCGCTACCTCGCCTGCCAGTTCACCTTCACCTGCGAGGGCAAATCGCTGCGCATCACCGAGCCCGCCCCCTGGCGCGACGCGGTCCGCATCGCCCGCGAGGTCTATGAGGGCACGACCTACCTGCCCGAAGTCGGCGCCTCCACGCATTACCACGCACAGTATGTGCGGCCGTACTGGGCGAAGAAGCTCAAGAAGATGGACACGATCGGCCAGCACGTTTTCTACAAGCTGCGGCCTGGGCAGACGTGAGCGGGTGTAGCGCGAAATTTCAAATGGCAACGAGCGAAGGATCAAATGGCAACAGATCGCATTTCAAACTGCGGAGTTCTGGTGCATGCCGCCGTCCGCGGCGGATTCGCTCGAACGGCGGCATCATCGTATCAGGGGATCTGATGCAGAAAATCCAATAAGAGCCGCAGCGTGGGGTACATGGGGCCGCCTGTGCGCACCCGAACATACCGCTGAAATTCCTGCAGATCGAGTTCGCGCCGTTCAGCGACGTACCCCTGCTCCCCTCGGTCCTCTGCCCAAGCCTTGAACGTCTCCTCCCAGGCTGCCCAACTTTTATGTTCGTTCGCCTTGAAGAGGCCCACGAACTCTGCCCGCTTGAGCACCGGGACAACGGGAATGCGAACTAGTTCGCGCATAGCAGTTTTCTCCTCGACGGGCCCGATAGTCGGTAACCGACTGGGCTGATGTTTTGGGGAGAACTGCTGGCCCAGCGCGGGAGCGTTCTATCAAGGCGTCTAGCAGGTCAGCGCGACCGTCCACCTTGATACTTTGTAGCCAACCCTAGCGAGAGCTTCAATCTTTTCGGTTAGCCACTGATCACCACCTACCGCGCCCTCTTGGTGTGATCCGCGCCGCCGGCCTGCTAGCTCAGCTCGACCGTCTCGATCGAGGCCCAGGCGAACAGCTCGCGCACCTCGGGCACGTCGTTCAAGGACAGGATGCAGCGGCCTTGAAGGCGCTGTAAAGCGGCGCTGAGGCGTTCGAACTCTGATCGCTCGAATAATCCCCGGCCATAGTAGTGCTCGGTGCCCCAATAGGGCGGGTCGAGGTAGAACAGCGTTTCGGCCGGTCCCAGCGCTGGATGAACGCCTGCCAGCCCAGGCAGTCGATCCAGGCGCCGGAAAGGCGCTCGTGGACGGCCTCCGGGAGCAGGACGAGGCGGGTGTTATCGAAGCGTGCTGGCCGTCGGTGGTGATCCATCGACGCTACAGCAGCCCTCCCCCACCCGCCAAAATGTCGCGGTCCACCGCGTGGTGTTTGCCCGCCGCCCCACCTACGCTGCGTCAGCAGAAACGGATGGACCCTGGCCAATGACAGATGCGACTTCGCCGCTCAAGACCGACATCAGCCGCATCCTGGCCTGGGCGCTGTTCCTGCCCGTGCTCGGCGCCTGGCCGTTCCTCTCGGCGATGCCGCTGTTTTCGCTCTGGGGCGGCGGGATGTCGCTGCTGGATTTCTCGCTCAACGCGGTGATGCTGCTGTTCGGCTTCTGGCCCCTGCTGGCACTCCTGATCGCCTCCGCGGTCCTGCGCGCCGAGGGCGCCGGCGACCTGCGCCGGGCCGGCCGCGAGCGCGGGCTGTGGCTGGGCGCCTATGCCACGGTCTGGACCGGGCTCTATCTGATCATCGCCTTCGCGCGGGGGTGAGGCGCCTGAGTGCCCCGGCTGCCGGCGATTGCCGGCGAAAACCTGCTCAAATGTAGCGCTTTGGGTTCACGCAACCGCAAACTGCGTGAACGCATGCCGCCTGTCCGACGTGGTTAATTTTACCTTGTTTCGGCGTTTACCTTGCGTTCATCACTGTTTCCCGGCTTTCTCCGGCCAACGAGCGGCGCAAGGCGTCGCGGAGATGGGCGGGACAGGTTGCCTGACATGACGCACAAGGTTCTCGGCATTTCGGCTTTCACGGCCTCGGCCTTTTCGGCTGTCCTGCTGCTGGGCTCGACGGCGGCCCAGGCCGGCGGTTGCTACGGCTCCTCCTGCCGCCCGGCACCCTGCCGCGGCTCGGCCTGCTACAACCTCGTCCAGACACCGCCGGTCTATGGCACCATCGCCGAGACGCAGCTGGTGCGGAAGGCGCAGACGCATCGCCGCATCGTGCCGGCGCAGTATGACTACGTCACCGAGAAGGTGATGATCCAGCCGGCGCGGCAGATCCCGCATCATGTCCCGGCGCAGTATTCGTCGATCCAGGAGAAGGTTTTGATCTCGCCCGGCGGCAAGCGCTGGGAGGTCACCACCGACGCACATGGCCGCACCACCGGCTGCTGGGTCTACGACAAGCCGCAATACGGATTCCGCCAGCGCACCGTCGAGGTCTCGCCGGCCCGCACCGAATACGAGACGATCCCCGCCGTCTACACGCAGCGCCAGCGCAAGGTGATGGTGCAGCCGACGCAGGTCCTGCACGAGACCGTGCCGGCCGTCTACGAAACCCGCCATCGCAAGGTGCTGGTGAGCCATGGCTCGCAGCACTGGCAGAAGGCCGGCTACTGAGTTTTTGACTTGAGACCCTGAACTACGGAAAAGACCACTCAAACCCCGGCTCGCGCCGGGGTTTTTTTCATGAGTCGGCCCCGAGAGCTCGACACACCGCGTCATCCTGGGCTTCGCGCAGCGAAAAGACCGGGATCCATCATCGGGCGCTCCGTCCGGCAAGGGATGGCGCCCGATGATGGATCCCGGCCTGCGCGGCTTCGCCGCTGGTCGAGGATGACGGTCTTGATATGTGTCGACGGAGAGCCCGACGCAGCAATGCGAGCTTGGCTTTGCGGCGTCCTACCCCAGCCCGCCCATCAGCAGCGCCAGCACGCCGATGCCGGCCCCGAAGGCGAGCATGCGGGCCGGCATGCGCACCAGCGCGCCCGGCGGGCGGCCCAGCGCGAAGCCGGCGAGGATTTCGGAAAGGCCCAGCCCCAGCAGCACGAGGAGGAAAGGCGGAAAGCTGGCCGAGGGCGCGATCCAGCCCGCCCCGGTCACGGCGGCGACGAGCGCGCCGAGGCTGGCGCCGAACGCGACGAACACCAGCTCGACGCGGGAAAACCGCATGCCGGCGTCAGCGCCGACGGAAGTTCTGGTTGCGCGGCGGACCACCCGGAGCGGGGCCGGCGGTCTTCTGGCGGAAGTTGATGCGGCCGCGATCGAGATCGTAGGGCGACATCTCGACGACAACCCGGTCGCCGGCGATGGTGCGGATGCGGTTCTTCTTCATCTTGCCGGCCGCATAGGCCAGAATCACATGGTCATTGTCGAGCTTGACCCGGTAATTGCCGTCCGGCAGCACTTCGACCACCGTTCCGTCGAATTCAAGCAGTTCTTCTTTAGCCATTCTGTCGTCCTTCGTGTGCCCGTTGGCGCAAGAGGAGACGGCCTGGCGGCCGTCTCGCTCCGGTTCTGGCTGGCCTGCGCGTCAGTTCGCGCGCCGCCGGGCGCCGTTGGTGCGTGGTTGCTGTGTTCTTTGCTGCAAGAACGCGACGCCGCCAAGCCCTTCCTTGGCGGGAGCGGCGTCTTTTCGCGGGGCCGGCGCTTCGCTGCGCTGCGGCCTGTCGTTGCGGGGCGCATCAGAGCGCGAACCGCCGCCACCGGCGGGCTTGGCTGAGGAGGCAGACCGGCCGGAACGCTCGCCCTGGGGGCGACCCTGGTCACGACCGCCGCCGCCCTGCTGGCCGCGTCCGCCGCGGCCCTGGTTCTGCGGGGGCTTCTTGGGGGTGCGACCGTCCCAATACGGCACCTCGCCCATGGGCGTGATGGCGATGCGGGTCAGCTTCTCGATCGCGGCGAGATCGCCGCGCTCTTCGGGCGTGCAGAAGGCGATCGCCATGCCCGAGGCGCCGGCGCGCGCGGTGCGGCCGATGCGGTGGACATAGGTCTCGGCGACGTTGGGCAGGTCGAACTGCACGACATGGCTGATGCCATCGACATCGATGCCGCGGGCGGCGATGTCGGTAGCGACGAGGATGCGCAGTTCGCCGTCACGAAAGGCGCCGAGCGCCCGCTCGCGCTGGCCCTGGCTCTTGTTGCCGTGGATCGCAGCCGACTTGATGCCGGAGATCTCGAGCTGGCGGACGACCTTGTCGGCGCCATGCTTGGTGCGGGTGAAGACGATGGCGCGCTCCATGTCGGGCGTGCTCAGGGTCTTGGCCAGCAGCGCCGGCTTCTCGCCGGGCTGCGTGAAGATTACGCGCTGGTCGATCTTCTCGGCGGTGGTCGCGACGGGCGCGACCGAAACCTCGACGGGATCGGTCAGATAGGCGCCGGCGATCTCGCGGATCGGCTTGGGCATCGTCGCCGAGAACAGCAGTGTCTGGCGCTTCTTGGGGATCAGCGTCGCGATCCGGCGCAGCGCATGGACGAAGCCGAGATCGAGCATCTGGTCGGCCTCGTCGAGGACGAGGTATTCGATCTCGCGCAGCGAGACGGCGCGCTGGTCGACGAGGTCGAGCAGGCGGCCGGGGGTGGCGACGAGGATGTCGACATGCTGGCCGAGCGCGCGGATCTGCTTGCCGACGGGCACGCCGCCGAAGACGACGGCCGACTTGACCGTGGTGAACTGGGCATAGGCGCGGATCGAGGTCTCGATCTGGGCGGCAAGCTCACGCGTCGGCGAGAGGATCAGCGCGCGCACCTGGCGGGTTTCCATGCGGCGCGGCTGGCTGAGCAGCCGGTGGATCAGCGGCAGGGAGAAGGCGGCGGTCTTGCCGGTGCCGGTCTGGGCGGCGCCGAGAAGGTCGCGGCCCTGGAGGATATGGGGGATCGCCTGGGCCTGGATCGGCGTGGGCGTGGTGTAACCTTCGGAGGCGAGCGCCTTGAGAAGCTGCTCGGCCAGGCCGAGGTCGGTGAATTGAGTCAAAACAGGTCTTTCCGGACGCCGTGACGCAAGGGGCACATGTGGGTATCGGCTGTGCCGCCGGATTGCGTCCGGCCTTGAATATTGGATCTGTCCTGCCGGCGAACCGCTAAGCCACAGCGCCGGGAGGTGTCTTTCTTATGGTCTTGGTGGAATGCCGGGCGGGCGCGCGTGGCGCCTGCCCGGTCGTCGTCGTCTCAGGCGATGGCGAGGTTGCCGGCCGAAGACTTGCCGGTCTTGCGATCGGCGATCAGCTCGTAGGACACGACCTGGCCTTCGACCAGTTCGCGCAGGCCGGCCCGCTCGACAGCGGAGATGTGGACGAAGATGTCCTGCCCGCCGTTCTCAGGGGTGATGAAGCCGTAGCCCTTGGTGGCGTTGAACCACTTGACGGTGCCCTTATCCATGGAAGGTAGTCCTTACGTTTCAGATCCGCGTATGTGGGGAAGACACGGCGCGGCGCGCGGACGCCTGCCATGGTCTTGTAGTCGATGTGTGGTGGATCTGAATCGTGCCCGCCGACCGGGACAACCCGCGCGGAGGATGGCCAGAACCCGGCCGCATCTCGTCTTACATGGGTGGAGCTAGCACAAATTGCAACGCGGGTCCAGCGAAGCGCAGTAACAGAGAAGGCGGCAGACCCGCCGGGGCCCGCCACCTTCTCTATCGCCTGATCACAGCCGTTGCCGGCTTAGACGTCAGACCATCCCGCCGACCATCGGAAGCTGGCGCGGGCGCCCCTTGCCGAGCCGGGCGAGCGCATTGGCGACCGCCGGGCCGATCGGCGGGACGCCGGGTTCGCCGACGCCGGTCGGCTTCTCGGTCGAGGCGACGATGACCACCGCGACCTCCGGCATCTCCTGGAAGCGCAGGGAGCGGTAGCTGTCGAAATTGGTCTGCACCGGCTTGCCCTTGTCGAGCGTGATCTCGCCATAGAGGGCATGGCCGAGGCCGAAGCCGATGCCGCCTTCCATCTGGGCGCGGATGACGTCGGGGTTGACCGCGATTCCGCAATCGATCGCGCACCAGACCTTGTGGACCTTGGGCTCGCCGTCCGCTCCGATCGAGACCTCGGCGATCTGGGCGACGAAGGAGCCGAAGCTCTCCGCCACGGCAACGCCGCGCGCCCGGCCGTTGCCGGCGTCCGGGCCGGTCCATTTCGCCAGTTCGGCCACCGCTTTCAGCACGGCAGCGAGACGCGGCTCCTTGCCCATCAGAGCGAGGCGCCCGGCCACAGGGTCCTGCCCCGCCGCCTGGAGCAGTTCGTCGATGAAGCACTCGACCGCATAGGCGGTGTGGGTGTGCCCGACCGAGCGCCACCACAGGGTGGGCACTCCGACCTTTGCCGTGTGGACCTCGCAGCGGAAATCCGCGACCTCGTAGGGCAGCTCATTGGCGCCCTCGACCATCGTCGCGTCGATGCCGTTCTTCACGGTCATCGCCTCGAAGGGCGTGCCCAGGAAGAAGGACTGGCCGACGATGCTGTTGGTCCAGGCGGTGATCTTGCCGTCCTTCACCGCGCCGCGCAGGCGGTGGACGAAGAGCGGGCGGTAATGGCCGCCGGTCAGGTCATCCTCACGGGTCCAGACCAGCTTGACCGGCCGGTTGGGCCCGATCGCCTTGGCGCACATGGCCAGTTCCGCCGCCAGATGCTGGCTGACCTGGGCGCGCCGCCCGAAGGAACCGCCGGCCAGCATGGTCTCGAGCCTGACCGTCTCGGGCGGCAAGCCCAGCACGGTCGCGATCGTCATGTGCTCGGTGGTCTGGAACTGGCTGCCGAAGCGGGCGAGCGCGCCCTGCGCGTTCCATTCGAGATAGCCGTCGAGGGGCTCCATCGGCGCATGGGCCAGATAGGGAAAGACGTATTCCGCCTCGATCACGCGCTCGGCCTTGGCGAGCACGGCCTGCGCATCGCCATGGTTTCCGGCGACGGTGCCCGGCGTGCGGGCCAGAGCGCGGTACTCGGCGATGAGTTCGGCGCTGCCGCGTGTCTCGGCTCCGCTCTCGTCCCAGGCGACCTTCAGCGCCTCGCGGCCCTTGATGGCCGGCCACATGCCCTGTCCGTAGACGGCGACGCCAGAGCCGATCTGCTTGACGTCGACGACGCCCTTGATCTTGAGGGCCTCCGTCGCATCGAAGCTGGCGACCTTCCCGCCGAAGCGCGGCGGCCGGGCGACGACGACAGTCAGCATGCCGGGCGCGCTGATGTCGATGGTGAACTGTGCCTTGCCACGGGCCTTGTCGGCACCGTCGATGCGCTTGACCGCCCCCTCCTTGCCAATCAGCCGGTACTGAGCGGGTGACTTCAAGGGCGCATCAGTCGGAGCCGGCAGCTTCGCAGCGGCCTCGGCGAACTCGCCGAAGCGGCCCTGCTTGCCCGATGCGTGCTTGAGCACGCCCGCCTCGATAGTGATCTCCCCGGCCGGGACCTTCCAGGCCTGGGCGGCGGCCTGCACCAGCATGATTCGGGCGGTCGCGGCGGCCTTGCGGATCTGGTCGAAGGAGTTGGCCATCGCGGTGGAGCCGCCGGTGCCCTGCACGCCGAAGGCGAGGTTGGCGTAGAGCTTGACGTCGGCGGGCGCGTGCTCGGCGCGCATCTGGCTCCAGTCGGCGTCCATCTCCTCGGCGACGAGCGTGGCGAGCCCGGTGAAGGGCCCCTGCCCGAACTCGATATGCTTGACGAGGACGGTGACGCTGCTGTCAGCCGCAACGCGGATGAAGGCGTTGGGCGCGAAGGTCGCGGCGCCGGGCGCCTGCTGGGCGCGCGCCGCCTTGGGCAGCTGGAGGGCGATGACGAGGCCGCCGGCGCCGGCCAGCAGAGAGCGGCGCGAGAGTGTGAGATCGTGGGCGGTCATGCTCAACCCTCCAAGGTGCGGGCGGCGGCGTGGATGGCCGTCCGGATGCGGGCATAAGTGGCGCAGCGGCAGATGTTGCCGTTCATGGCGGCGTCGATGTCGCTGTCGCTGGGCTTGGGGTTGTCCTTCAGCAACGCGACCGCGCTCATCACCTGGCCGGACTGGCAATAGCCGCATTGGGGCACGTCGATTTTGTCCCAGGCGGTCTGGACCGCCCTCGCCTCCTTGCTGTCGAGCGCCTCGATCGTCGTCACCTTGCCGTCGACCGCCGAAACCGGCGTGACGCAGGAGCGCACGGGCTGTCCGTCGATCCAGACCGTGCAGGCGCCGCATTGGGCGATGCCGCAGCCGAATTTGGTGCCGGTCAGGCCGAGATTGTCCCGGATCGCCCAGAGCAGGGGCGTGTCGTCGTCGACATCGACGCTGTGGGTGCGTCCATTGACGGTGAGTGTATGGGCCATGGCTGCCTCGTGGATGAACTACGATGTGAAGAAGCGGAACGTCGGTCTGTCGCGGGGGGTTATGTCAGAACCCGATCCGGCATAGCGTCCGACGGCGACCGCGGTAGCGATCAGCCGAATTGGACTGTTTGTATCAATTCAGTCCATTCAGTAGATCGCGCAAAGACTGGAATCCGTCAAGAGTGAGAATGGACGGCTCACGAGAATGTGCCCCGGCGCCGCACGACGAGGCGGTGACCCGGATCGAACAGATTGCCGACGCGGCGCTTCGCCGGTTTGCGCGCTATGGATTCAAGCGCAGTTCGATGGACGACATCGCGCGCGAGGCCGGCCTCGCCAAGGCGACGATCTATCTGCACTTCAAGGGCAAGGACGACGTCTTCCGGGCGATGATGGCGCGGTTTCTGGCGCAGGTCGCCGCACGCTGCGAAGCCGTGATGGCGCAGCCCCTGCCCCTTCCCGACAAGCTTTCAGCGCTGATGCTCGCGCATTTCGGCGCAGGCTATGCCGCTTTCGGCGATGGCGAACATCTGCTCGAGCTCAAGACGGTGATGGCGAGCATCGCGACGCGGGAAGCGCAGGCCTTCGAGCACATCTTCTGCAGCCATGCGACGGCGCTCCTGACGCAAGCGGCCGCCTCAGGAGAGGTCTCGCTGGGAGCGCTCAAGGCCAAACAGATCGTCGAAACGATCGCACATGCTGCGATTGGCGCGAAGATGGGGCCGCAGCCTTCGCTGGAAACCTATGAAGCCAGGCTGCGCCAGATCGCGGTGCTCGCGGCGCAGGCGGTTACGAAGCGGTAGTCATCCGATCGGTTGACGTTTTGCCCGGGCGGATTATCATGGGGCATGATCAAGAGCTTCGGCAACAAGGCTCTGAAGACCCTTTGGGAAACGGGCGCGACGGCGAAGATCGACGTCAAGATGCACAGGCGCATCCTGGCTCGGCTGACGAGCCTGGATGCGGCGGCAAGACCGGAAGACATGAATCTGGTCGGCTACGACTTCCACGCGCTGCGCGGTTTCGATCCCACCCGTTACACGGTTCATATCAACGGGCCGTGGTGCGTGACATTCGAATTCCTGGACGCCGACGCCTACCGTGTTGATCTCGAGCAGTACCACTAGTGATCAGGAGGCTGACACATGACTGACAGCAATGATCATCGTCCCGAGATGCTCCGCGCACCGCTCCATCCCGGAGCCGTTCTCGGCGATATCATTCCCGATGTGGGAAAGAGCAAGACCGAGATCGCCAGCCTGCTGGGCATCTCCCGCCAGTACCTTTACGCGGTGCTGGACGGCAAAAAGCCCTTGTCACCGGCCATGGCGGCGCGGATTGCCAAGGCCTTCGGCGGCAGCACGGCATCTTGGCTGCGCATGCAGGCGGCTTATGATGCCTGGCATGCGGAACGCGACATCGATGTGTCTCATATTCCGGTGCTGACCGCCGCCTGAATATCCGCCTCGCCTCAGCCTTCCTTCGCCCGCACCGCGCCGAGCGCCGCCTGCGCCGCCGCCAGACGCGCGATCGGCACGCGGAAGGGCGAGCAGGAGACATAGTCCAGCCCGATGCTCTCGCAGAAGCCGATCGAGGCCGGGTCGCCGCCATGCTCGCCGCAGATGCCGAGCTTGATGTCGGGGCGGGCCTTGCGGCCGCGTTCCGCCGCGAGCTTGACCAGTTCGCCGACGCCCTCCTGGTCGATGGTGACGAAGGGGTCGGCCGCGAGGATGCCCTTGGCGGTGTAGGCTCCCAGGAAGGAGGCGGCATCGTCGCGCGAGATGCCGAGCGTCGTCTGGGTCAGGTCGTTGGTGCCGAAGGAGAAGAACTCGGCGCTTCCCGCGATCTCCTGCGCCATCAGCGCCGCGCGCGGCAGCTCGATCATGGTGCCGACCTGATAGGTCAGCTCGACCTTGCTCTCGGCGATGACCTCCCTCGCCATGGTGTCGATGCGCGCCTTGACGAGGTCGAGTTCGGCGACCCCCATGACGAGCGGGACCATGACCTCGGGGATCACCGCCTTGCCGGTCTCGCGGGCGGCGATGACGGCCGCCTCGAAGATGGCGCGGGCCTGCATCTCGGCGATCTCGGGATAGGCGATGGCGAGCCGCACGCCACGGAAGCCGAGCATCGGGTTGAACTCGTGGAGTTCGGCGGCGCGATGCTTCAGCGCCTCGGGCGTGACGCCGAGCGCGGTCGCGACGGCGGCGATCTCGGCCTCGCCATGCGGCAGGAATTCGTGCAGCGGCGGATCGAGCAGGCGGATGGTGACCGGCAGCCCGCTCATGATGGTGAAGAGCTGGACGAAATCCTGGCGCTGCATCGGCAGCAGCTTGGCGAGCGCCGCACGGCGGCCCTTGTCGTCGGCGGCGAGGATCATCTCGCGCACCGACTGGATGCGGTCCGCCTCGAAGAACATGTGCTCGGTGCGGCAGAGTCCGATGCCCTCGGCGCCAAATTCGCGCGCGGTGCGGGCGTCGTCGGGCGTCTCGGCATTGGCGCGCACCTTGAGGCGGCGGACCTTGTCGGCCCAGCCCATCAGCGTGGCGAATTCGCCGGAGAGTTCCGGCTTCTGCATCTTGACCTCGCCGAGCAGCACCTGGCCGGTACCGCCGTCGATGGTCAGGATATCGCCGGCCTTGAGCGTGGTGGCGCCCACGGTCATCGTGCCCTTGGCATAATCGACGCGGATCTGGCCGGCGCCCGAGACGCAGGGCTTGCCCATGCCGCGCGCGACGACGGCCGCATGCGAGGTCATGCCGCCGCGCGTGGTCAGGATGCCCTCGGCGGCGTGCATGCCGTGGATGTCCTCCGGGCTCGTCTCGACGCGCACCAGGATGACCTTTCGGCCGGCCTTCTTCGCCGCTTCGGCATCGTTGGAGTTGAAGACGATCTCGCCGGCGGCCGCGCCGGGCGAGGCGGGCAGGCCGGTGGTCAGGACCGAGCGCTGCGCCTTCGGGTCGATCATCGGATGCAGAAGCTGATCGAGTGCGCCCGGCTCGACGCGGCCGACCGCCTCCTCCTGCGAGATCAGCCCTTCCTGCGCGAGTTCGACCGCGATGCGCAGCGCCGCCTTGGCGGTACGCTTGCCCGACCGGGTCTGCAGCATCCAGAGCTTGCCCTCCTGGATGGTGAACTCCATGTCCTGCATATCGCGGTAGTGCTTTTCGAGAATGCCGTAGATACGGCACAGCTCGGCATAGGCCTCCGGCATCACCCGCTCCATCGAGGGCTTGTCGGAGCCGGCTTCCTTGCGCGCGACCTCCGTGATGTCCTGCGGCGTGCGGATGCCGGCGACGACGTCCTCGCCCTGCGCATTGACCAGGAACTCGCCATAAAGCGCGTTCTCGCCGGTCGAGGGATTGCGGGTGAAGGCGACGCCGGTGGCCGAGGTGTCGCCCATATTGCCGAACACCATCGACTGGACATTGACGGCCGTGCCCCAGGCGGCGGGGATGCTGTTGAGCTCGCGATACTTGATCGCGCGGGCATTCATCCATGATGAGAAGACCGCGCCGACCGCGCCCCAGAGCTGGGCGTGGGGCTCCTGCGGGAACTCGCTGCCGAGCGCCTTCCTGACGATGTCCTTGTACTTGCCGACGAGGATCTTCCAGTCATCGGCGCCGAGATCGGTATCGAGATGGAGGCCCTTGCGCTCCTTGTAGTCCTCGAGCGCCTCCTCGAAATGGCCGTGGTCGACGTCGAGCACGACGTTGGAATACATCGTGATGAAGCGGCGATAGCTGTCCCAGGCGAAGCGGGCATCGCCCGAGGCCTGGGCGACGGCCTCGACGGTGACGTCGTTCAGACCGAGATTGAGGACGGTGTCCATCATGCCCGGCATCGAGGCCCGGGCGCCGGAGCGCACGGAGACGAGCAGCGGATTGGCAGGGTCGCCGAAGGTCTTGCCGGTCAAGCGGCCCATCTCGGCGAGCGCCGCCTGC
This sequence comes from Allobosea sp., assembly GCF_030695125.1. Taxonomy (GTDB): domain Bacteria; phylum Pseudomonadota; class Alphaproteobacteria; order Rhizobiales; family Beijerinckiaceae; genus Allobosea. The sequence goes on from NZ_JAUYTP010000030.1 coordinate 82,416, forward strand.
GCCTGCGCCTCCAGCTCCGGCGGGAACTGCTTGCCGTTGTCGTAATACCAGGTGCAGACCTCGGTGGTGATGGTGAAGCCGGGCGGCACGGGCAGGCCCAGATTGCTCATTTCGGCGAGGTTTGCACCCTTGCCGCCGAGCAGGTTCTTCATGCCCGCCTCACCCTCGGCCTTGCCGTCGCCGAAGGTGTAGACCCATTTCCCGCCAGCCATCAGATTTCGCCTCTTGATTGAGCCCAGGCCAACAACGCCCCGGCGTTCAAAATGTTTCGGCGCAGCGCCGCCCATCGCGCAGGGGCAACGCGGGCCAAAGACCGCGTGGTCATGCCGAAAAGCGCATGAACAATCAATGAGCCGAACGAACCCTCGTGCCGTCCCATCAGCCGCCGGGCCACGGCTCTTCGGGCGCCAGCAAGGACAGATTTGGAAAATAAGTGCGATAGCGGGCCGCGTCCCGCGTCATCAACTGATATCCCGCGACAGCCGCATGGGCACCGATGAAGAAATCCGACAATGGCGATAGCTTGGTGCCGCCCCGCCGCCGATAGGTGAGGAAGCATTTGCCCGCCAGGAACGCGGCCTCGAACGGGATCGGCTCACGGTCGATCATAGCCCTCGGCAACGCTGCGTCGACATCTTCAATGCGGGTGTAGCGGACGGAGACTTCGGCATAGACAACGGGGTTGATGACGAGCCGGAAACGGTCGGCCGCCTGCTCCAGCGCGTGTGCCGACCAGGCGAACCAGCGAGGGTCTTCCGTCATCACGTCCAGCAGCACGTTGCTGTCGATCATGAGGGCCGTCACTCAGCCCTCCCGTGTCAACGCCATGATCTCGTCGGTGCTCATCGCGACATCGCCGCGGCCGCGCAGATGCGCGACGAGCCTGGCGCCTCGGGTGGCCTTCTTGCCCGATGTCGCGGGCGTGATCCGAACGACTTTGCCATCGAAAGCAAACTCGACTTCGGTGTGCGGGAGCAGGCCCGCCTGCTCGCGGATCTCGGCGGGGATGGTGACCTGGCCTTTCGACGTGATGCGCATGGCTTCACTCCGTTTCTTACGTTTCGATGTAAGAACGATGGCGCCTGATGCCAAGCCTCGCTGCGTTCGTGCCGTCCCCTGCCGCCTAACGCGGCCTCGCCTTCTTCGGCCAGCGCAGGGGCCAGTTGACGATCCGGTCGGGCACGTCCTCGTCGGGGACATCATCCTCGCTGGCGAAAACCCGGCCGCGGACCGCGACGCCCGCCTCGACCACCGTCTCAGGGTCACCCGAGACCAGCGGATGCCACCAGGGCAGATCGCGCCCCTCGGCCACCAGCCGATAGGCGCAGGTCGGCGGCAGCCAGGGCAGCGTGCGCACGTCATGGGGCGTCAGCGTCACGCAGTCGGGCACGATGGTCGAGCGGTTGACGTAGTCCTTGCAGCGGCAGGTCTGCGCATCGAACAGGCGGCAGCCGATATCGGTCGCCAGGATGGCGTCGGTGTCCTCGTCCTGTAGCTTGACGAGGCAGCAACGGCCGCAGCCGTCGCAGAGCGATTCCCATTGTTGCGGGTTCATCGCCTCCAGCGAGGTCGACAGCCAGAAGGGATCGCGCGGTGTTCGTTCATCGGCCATGGCGCCTTATGCGCCGCCCGGCGCGGCGATGGAAGCGAGACGGCCGCCGCATCCGCTTCTCCCGCGCCTGCGTAGGCAGGGGGCGTGCCGAAACGGGACAGCGGGGCGTGGCCCGGAAACTGCTGTGCCGATCAAATTATCCCGGCGCCTCTTACGCTGGGACGAAGAGGGGATATGTAATCGCGCACCGGCGCGATTATGGTGCTCGCGCGACCGGAGCGCGGCGGGACGATGTTGCCGATGTTTCGGGGCGGCGGCTCTCAATCGGGATGCCAGGACGGCGATGGAGTTCAAGAAGACAGGCTGGACGACCCGACTGAAGCGCTTCGCGCTTGCCGTCGATTCATGGGTCGATGCCGGGCTGTGGGGCGCGGCGCGGCGCGCTGGCGACACCTATGAACGCATCCGCAGCTTCACCGACCGGCTCACAGTCACCGGCGGACAGAGGCTCGCCGCCGAATTCGCCAGCGAGGGTCTGAATGTCGGCATCGCAGGCTCTTTTCTCCTGCTGGCGCTGGCCATCCCCTCTTTCCAGGAGGGGCGCGAGGAGGCGCTCAAGCACCAGGTCTTCGCCGTGACCTTCCTCGACCGCTATGGTGCCGAGCTCGGCCATCGCGGCGCGCGCCACGACGATTCGCTGACGCTCGAGGAAATGCCCGACCATCTGCTGAAGGCCGTTCTCGCCACCGAGGACCGACGCTTCTACGACCATTTCGGCATCGACATCATCGGCACGATGCGCGCCTTGAGCGTGAATGCGCGGGCTTCGGGCGTGGTGCAGGGCGGCTCGTCGCTGACGCAGCAACTCGCCAAGAACCTGTTCCTGACCAATGAGCGCTCGCTCGACCGCAAGATCAAGGAAGCCTTCCTGGCGATCTGGCTGGAACAGCGGCTGACCAAGAACGAGATTCTCAAGCTCTATCTCGACCGGGCCTATATGGGCGGCGGCACCTTCGGCGTGGCGGCGGCGGCGGATTACTACTTCGGCAAATCGGTGCGGGATGTCTCGCTGGCCGAGGCCGCGATGCTGGCGGGCCTGTTCAAGGCGCCGACCAAATTCGCGCCCCATGTCAACCTGCCGGCCGCCCGCTCGCGCGCCAATGACGTGCTCAACGCCATGGTCGATGCCGGCTTCATGACGGCGGGCCAGGTCGACAGCGCCAAGCGCAACCCGGCGACGCCGATCGACCGACGCCGCGATTCCAGCCCGGACTACTATCTCGACTGGGCCTTCGACGAGATCCGGCGCCTGGCCGATGACGGCAAGATCGGCCCCGACCGGGTGCTGACGGTGAAGACGCCGCATGACCCCGCGATCCAGGACCGGGCCGACACGGCGATCGAATCGATCCTGCGTCAGCACGGGCCCGGCTATCGCGCCAAGCAGGCTGCCACCGCGATCATGGAGACCGACGGTGCCGTGCGCGCCCTGGTCGGCGGGCGCGACTATGGCGCCAGCCAGTTCAACCGTGCGACGGCAAGCCTGCGGCAGCCCGGCTCCTCCTTCAAACCCTTCGTCTATGCCGCCGCGATGCAGGCGGGGCTGTACAAGCCCGCGACGATCGTCACCGACCGGCCGGTCTGCATCGGCAACTGGTGCCCCAACAATTACGGGCGGTCCTTCGCCGGTTCGATGCCGCTGACGGTGGCGCTGGCCAAGTCGATCAATACAATCCCGGTGCAGATGTCGATCGCGCTCGGCCAGGCCACCGGCGAAACCCATGTCGCCCGCGCCGCCCGCATCGGCCGGCTGAAGATCATCGAGACCAGCCGCGCGATGGGCCTGAACTCGCCGCTGACCGACACGGTCTCGCTGCCGATCGGCGCGGCGGAGGTGACCGTGATCGACATGGCCGCCGGCTATGCCGTGTTCGCCAATGGCGGCAGGCGCGCCAGGCCCTATGCCGCGATCGAGATCCACAACTCCCATGGCGAGCCGATCTATCGCCACGACCGCGACGAGCCCGCGCCATTGCAGGTGCTGAGCACGCAGGTGGCGCAGGACATCAACTTCATGCTGTCCAAGGTTCCCACCGAGGGCACCGGCCGCCGCGCCGCGCTCGAGGGCGTCGTCACGGCGGGCAAGACCGGCACCACCAACGGCTACAAGGACGCCTGGTATGTCGGCTATTCCGGCAACCTGGTCGGCGCGGTCTGGTACGGCAACGATGATTCCTCGGAGACCGCCAACATGACCGGCGGTTCGCTGCCGGCCATGACCTGGAAGGAGATCATGCAGTTCGCCCATCAGGGCCTCGAACTCAAGCCGATTCCCGGCGTCGCGCCCCCCGATCCGAAGGCGGCGACGATCGCGCGGGCCCAGGCGCCGGCCACCCCGAATGCGGCGTCTGCCACTGGGCCAGGGGCCGGCCACATGCCGCGCCAGTCCTTCGAGGTGCTGTCGGCCGTGGGGGCGATGTTCAAGACGATCGAGGCGCCCCGCCCCGCCGGGCGGCGGCTCCAGGTCGGCATTCAGGACATCTCGGCCGCGGGCTCCGAGCGGGCCATCCGGTAAGCCCATCGGCCGGGCTCGGTTGACGCGCTGCCGCGGGCTGGGTCAACTCGCGCCGCCGCCCGCCTGATACGGGCCGCTTTCGAAAGCAGGATCGTGCGCGTTTTCCATCTCGCCTATCTGATCGCGCTCGGTGCGGGGCTGGGGCTGACCTCGGCGCATTACGCCGTCGCCGGACGGCCCCTGCTCGGCATGGTCGAGATCGGCGCCTGGAAGACCTGGCCACGCAGCGGCGGGCGCGAGATCGACCCCTATCTGCGCGCCTATCTCGCCAGAGGCGTGCATCTGCCGCTGGGCGCGGGCGAAGGCCTGGAACTGATCGCCGAGCATGACGACCAGGGCCGTGCCCTCGACGGGCGCTGCCGCTATCTCCTGAGCGGGCTGGTTCCGACGACCCGTGGCTGGACGCTCAGCGTCACCGACGGCGATGGCCGCGCCTTCCGGCTGCCGCTCGACCGCAGCGGCTTCACCGATGCCGAGGTCCTGCGTGACGAGAGCGGCACACTGCGCATCGCCGCCGCATCCTGGCCGCAGGCCGGCGACTGGCTGCCGCTGCCGACGAGCGGGCGCTTCCAGCTGCGCCTGCGGCTCTACGACACGCCCATCGCCACCCAGGCCGGCGAAACCAGGCCGGAAAGCCTGCCGCGGATCGAGCGGCTGGACTGCCCATGAGCGCCGCCGATCAGGACCTCGCCTCCGGGGCGCGGACCATCGCGTCGAGCGCGACGGCGAGACGGGCGCTGCCGCGCGGCGCACGCTTCGGCGCGGCGGTGAGCCGCCTGCTGCTGGCGACGGCGGCCGGGCTCGTGCTCGCGGGCATCGTCCATATCGTGACGATCCTGCTGATCCCGACCCTGTCCGTCGGCGACGCCGCCCACGCCTATCGCGCGCTCGGCCAGGACGGCCGCGCCGAATTGATCGCGGCGGCCGACGAGCGTGGCCTCCCCCTGCCCCGCGAGGCGGACCCGGCGGTGGTGACGGCCGTTTGCAGCTATGATCTCACGGCCGGGCCGATGCGGGTCATCGCGCGGGCGGGGAGCCTGCCGCTGGGCCTGACCCTTCACCGGAGCGGCGGCGGCGTGGTCTATGCGATCACCGATCGCGCCGCGGTCCGCGGGGTCATCGAATTTGTGGTGATGACCGCCGAGCAGCGCGACGAGCGCATCGCCGGCGACGAAGAGGGCGAGGCCGCCCGCGAATTGCGTATCGTCTCCGACAGCGTCCAGGGGCTGATCGTGGTGCGTGTCCTGATGCGCCTCCCGTCCGACCGGGCCGATGCCGAGGCGCTGGCCGGCGGCGTCGCCTGCGGCCTGGCCGACTGAGCTCTCCTTGACTGAACTTCAGCCCTTGTAGACAGCCGGTGGCTGGGGAGACCCGCCGTCAGCGGGCGTCTGCGCGCCGCCGCCGAAGGCGCCGATCAGCGACATCTTGCACAGAGGCCCGGCTTCCGCCTCGAGCGCCATGATGGCGCGTTCGGCGCGGATCGCCTCGCGCGAGGGCATCTGGACGACGAGATTGGCGAGCGCATAGCGATAGCTCTCGATCCGGAAACCGACGCGCTCGCAGACCCAGAGGATGAGCCCCTCGTTTTCGACGACGCGGGCGAAGGCCGGCTCGATCTGGCTCGGCGCGACCTGTGGCGAACCTTCGGCCGTCCGCATCCGCACCCGGTCGGCCGAGACCACGCGCATCGCATTGGCGCGGAAGGGGCCGATCAGCAGCCGGTCGGCATTGGCGTCCTCCGCCAGGCGCGCATAGCGCGAGGCCTGCGAAGCGTAGGAGCCCGCCGTCAGCGCGCTGAAATAGTCGGAGACCGAGCCTGGCTGCATCTGCGCCGGCAGGACCCTGGCATGCGCGAGGTCGGAGATGCGGGCCTGGAAGACGCTGCGCTCATGGCTGGGCATGATGAAGCGCCAGGCGCGGTCGCGCAGTTGCTCCTCGTCGTCGGTGAAGCGGAAATGCGAGGCGGCCTCGCCGCGGAAGGTGGCCGACCAGAAGCCGGCCTGCGGCGCGATGACCTGGCTGAAGATATCCTGGCGCGGCCGGCCGAGATCGCCCGTGCAGGCCCCCGCGGCGAGGGCGACGACCATTGCGGCCGCCCGCCGCAACCCGGCGCGGTCCAGACCCGCCAGGCGCGACATCACGCCGGCTGCCTGGCGTGCGTCGCCTTCCTGGGGCGTTTCGGGCGGCTCGTCGCAGATGGGGGCTGCACACGCGGCCGGCGCGGCGACGGGGCCTCGGCGACGACGCCCGGGTCCCCCTGCCGCTCGTAGCGAACCCCGGTGAAGAACAGAATCGTCGCCGGCTCCGTCCTGGGAAGGGCGGAGGCTTCGGCGGGTTGCGCCCTGCGGCGGGGCGCAAGCGGGATGACGACGGCCATAATGCGCCTCCATGTCTTGGCGCCTGCGTTTCGGTCGCGGGAGATCGCTCTCCGTCCCGCATCAGGCCCACACATGGTTAACGCCCTCTTAAAGCCTCGGGGATTACGCTGGCCTGCGCCTTAGAATCACAGCCGAGTGTCTCATGCCGTCGCGGATTTCAGCCGAACTCGCCCATCTGGCCCGCCTTGCACGCGATGGCGGGCTCGATCTCAGCCAGGTCTCGCTGCGGGTGAAGGCCGACCTGCTGATGTCGACGCCGCACCCGGCGCCGGACGATCTCGCCGCCTTCGGGGAGATGGCCGCGACGCTGGTGCCCAGCATCGACGAGGCCACGGCCGTGATCCTCGCCCGCAAGATCGCCGGCTGGCGGCATGCGCCGGCGCAGGCCCTGATGGCGCTGCGGGCCCGTGGCGGGGCGGCGCTCGCCGCCCTGATTCATCACGGCCTGCCGCTGACGCCCGCCGAGATGGAGGATTTCGCCGGACACTCGGACATCGCGCTGGCGGCCGCGCTGGCCAGCCGGCCCGACCTCAGCGCCACCGCCATCCTCATTCTGATCGAACGCGCCGACCGCGCGATCGACTTCGCGGTGATGGCCAACATGGCCGCCACCCTGCCCCGGGCCTCGCTCGATCTGCTGCTCTCCCGCGCCCGTGCCGATGCCGGCTATGCGCCGCCGCTGCTGGCGCGCCGCGACCTCGCCAGCAGCGATCTCGCCCCCCTGTTCCTGTTCGCCGGGGCCGATCGGCGCATGGCGATGCTCGATTCGCTGGCGGCGCTGGACTCGCTGGGCCCGGCCGAGCGCCGCCCGCCCGTATCGCGCGAGGCGTTTGCCGATTGGCTCGCCCTGGCGGCCCAGGATCGCGACAGCGCGTTCCTGGCGCTCGCGACCCATCTCGGCGGCGGGCCCACCCTGGCTGCGGCCATCGCCACCGACCATGCGCGCGATCTCGCCGCGCTCAGCCTGGCGGCGGCCGGCGCCAGCGTCGAGGATGCGACGCGCTTCCTGATCAGGCTCGGCGACGAGGCGGCCCATTCGGTCGAGCGGATCTTCGCCGTCGTTGCGCTGATGCGCAGCGTCCGGCCGAGCGTGGCGCTGCGGCTGGTCATGCAGGTCAGCGGCACGCCGATGCCCGCAGCCGCGCGCAGGGGACAGCATCAGCCGGCGATGGACCCGAGCGGCACGCCCGCCCGCACCGGCACCGCCCGCGGCGAGACGGTCGGCACGGCCGGCGACATCCTGCGCAAGCTCGGCCTGAAGCGCGACCAGGGCTGATCGTCCAGGACGAAGCGACGCGCCTATTCGGCGAAGAGGTCGAGTTTGGGGTCGCCCTGGCGGTTCTCGATCTCGACCAGCCAGAGGTCGGAATCGAAGCGCAGTTCGCGCGCGACGCGCTCCTCGACGCTGCCGGGATCGCTGTCGAGGACGAGCTGGAAGCGGCGTACGCCGTCATCCTGCGCCATCGACTGGGGCGCCGGGCCATACAGCGCCGCCGTGCGGTCGAGCCGATCGAGCTTGACGAAGATCGCACCGGCCTCGGCGGCGCCCCGGCGCCGCAGCACGGCCACGAGCCCGTCATGCGCCGCCTGGCGCAGATAGGCCGAAACCCAGAAATCGCTGGTCAGACGCGCCATCGGCGCCGCTTCCTTCGCCGTCTCAGTTTTCCGCGCTGCGGCGCGGCGCGGCCGGCTTCGCCTGGGCGACGCCGCGGATGTCGGCGGGCGGACGCATATCGGCACCGTTGATCAGATCGGCGATCGGATCGCGCGGCGCGGCGGCGCGCGCGGCCGGAGCCGGCGTCGGAGCCGGCGCAGCCGCGGTGCGCGGTACATTCGTGACCGCAGCCGGCGGCCGGGCCACGGTCTCGCGCGCCTGCTGCGACAGATCGACGGGGCGCGAGGGCGGCAACGGCGCCGCGGCCGTGCTCGTCATCGCGGCGGCGGGAGCCACCGCAGCCGGCGGCTCGACACGGCGCTCGGCCTGGCGTTCCGGCTGGCGAGCCGGCGGCGTCTGCGAGGGCGCCGAGACCATCGGCGCGGGGTGGCGCGCCTTCTGCAGGAACAGGGCATTGGCGAGGATGGCGGCCGAAATGCCCGCGAAGACGAGCAGCACGAAGGCCCGGCCGGGGCGGCGCAGGGCGAGTTTCGTCATGCGGCCGAGCCAGCTCGCGCCGCGACGCGGATGGGGCTGGGCGCGCTTGAGCGGCGCAGACAGCGAGACGCTGGAATGGGAGCGGGCGGCGATCGTTGACATGCGAAGGGCTCGTGTTCAGGCGGTCAGACGAAAGGGTATCTTGGTTTCGAAGCCGCGGCGCGGGGCGCGGGCGAAGGTCGCGATCCGGGCGGGCTGGGACGTCTCCGCCGCGCCGGCGACCGGCAGGCGCACGGCGACGCGCGTTCCCACGCCCGGCGCGCTCTCGATGGTGAGGCGTCCGCCATGCAGGCCCACGAGGCCGCGCACCACCGAAAGTCCCAGGCCCGTGCCCTCATAGGCGCGGTCATAGGAGCCCTTGGCCTGGAAGAACGGGTCGCCGAGCCGCGGCAGGTCCGGGGCGGCGATGCCGATGCCGGTGTCGGAAACCGAGAGGTCGATCATGTCGCCGTCGCGGACGATGGCGAGGACGACGCGTCCGCCCGGCGGCGTGAACTTGATGGCGTTGGAGAGCAGGTTGATGATGACCTGCTTCAGCGCCCGGCGGTCGCCCAGCACGGTGGGCAGGTCGGGTCCGACGACGCGCTCCAGATCGATGTCGCCCGCCTGCGCCCGCAGTGCCATCAGCGCCGCGCAGTCGCGCGTCAGCTCTGAGACGTCGAGCGGCTCCTGGTCGATCGTCATCGTGCCGCTCTCGATCTTGGAGATGTCGAGCAGCGTGTTGACGACCTCGAGCAGGTGATGCCCCGAGGCGTGGATGATCTGCGCGTATTCGAGCCGCTTGTCCGCATCGAGCCAGGGCTGGGCCTCGCTCGTCAGCAGTTCGGAGAAGCCGATGATGGCGTTCAACGGCGTGCGCAGCTCATGGCTGACGGTCGCCAGGAAGCGGCCCTTGATGTCGCTCGCCTTGACCGCCTCGGCATGGTCGCGCGCCTGTTCGGCCTCGACGGCGCGCCTGGCGGTGATGTCGCGCATGACGCAGACGACCGCCGCGCTGTCGCCGGGGACGGCGGTCTCGATGCGGTGGGCCTGCATTTCCAGCCAGAGCGAGACCGGCTGCGGCTGGTCGCGCTCGCCGCTGGCCAGAAAGAGCGTGCGGAAACAGGCAGTCGCGGCTCCCGCGCCATGCGCGGCATCGCTCAGGGCCTTCAGGAACAGCGGGCGGTCGGCGACATGCACGCGCTCGAACAGGCCACGGCCGAGCAGGTCGCGCGGCTCGGCACCCGCCAGCGAGCGCGCAGCCTCGTTGGCGAAGACGACGGCGCCGCTGGCATCATGCCAGGTGACGAGGTCGCCGACATGGTCGAGCAGGAGCTGGGCGCGCTGGTCGGAGGCGCGGTGCTCCCGCAACTCCTCACGACGGCGATGCAGGAAGCCGACGGCGACCAGCATCACCTGCAGGACGGCGACCATGACCAGGGTCGGCATCATCTCCCCGGACCAGGCGACCTGCCCGGCGAAGAGGCCGGCATGGTCGAGCGCGACGACGGCCAACAGCGCGACCGCGGCGATGATGCCCGCCCGCACGACATAGGGCCGCGCCCCGAAGAACATCGCTTCGGCGGGGATCGCGGCGAGCCAGAGCAGGAGCGGCGAGGCCGCGCCGCCGGTCAGGCCGGCCAGCGCGCCGATGAAGAGAGCGAGCGCGGCGGCCGAGATGCCATGCGCGATGTCGAGCCGGCCGCTGCGCGACAGCGTCACCACCGCCAGCAGCGGGAGGGCAGCCGCCACGATCACCGCCGCTTCGAGCGCCCCGAGCGTGCCGCGCCAGGCGATGTAGGCCGGGGCGAGGCCGAGCGCGACCGCGCCGACCAGCAGACGCGTCAGGATGAAGCGCTCATGGCGCATGCGTTCCAGCGAACTGGGCAGCACGGATGCGTGCACCATCGCCGCCACCTGTGTCCTGACCGCCTGCATCTTCATGAGCAACGCAACGCCTAACCTTTGCGGACGGTTCGCCCGCTTCATGCCACTGTCGCCATGGCGGTTTAAGCGGGGCTTAAGGCTGCCCCCGGCGGTCCGCCCAGAACGGCTTCGCCGGCGCCCTTTTATCGTTTCATGACAGAGACTTGGGAATCGACACCGGCCCGGGACCGCCGCGCGCCGATGTTGGAAGCAGGGTGAACGGAAGCTGAAGATCGGCCATTGCCTTTGAGGATCGCGAATGACGCGATTTTGTCGGATCCCGGGCTAGTATCGCTTCGGGACGGGGCTGTGAGAGCCTCTTTCGATGTGGGGACCCCGATGGCCTATATCCTGCGGAGCCTGGCGGTGATCGGCGTGATCGCGGCGTACTCGCCCGTGCATGGCGAGCGGGCCGAGGAGCATGGCCCGGTCGCGACGGCGCGCAATCTGGGCCGGGCCGCGGCGACGATCGACGCCCATGGCGCGATGTCGGGCCTGACTGCGGCGCGCGAGGCGGCGCAGATCCTCGCCGGCCTCGACCCCGAAACGCGACAGCGCCTGATGGCGATGACGGCCGCGACCGCCGCTGGTCGTGGCGAGGGGCTCGTAGCTGCGGCCGGCCCCCCGACGCGCTGACACGCCACAGGGCGCCAGGCGGCCCCGCGCTTGACGCCGACGCCCGGCGCGCCGAAGACGCTGTCGCTGCCGGTTTGCGACGCTGGCCTGCAGCATGCCCCGCGGCGGGCCGCACGGACGGAACATGAGCGCCAAACTCGACGAGATCATCGCGAATTTCGACCTGCTCGACGAGTGGGACGACCGCTATCGTTATCTGATCGAACTCGGCAAGAGCCTCGAGCCCTTGCCGGAAGAGGCCCATAACGAGACCAACAAGGTGCGCGGCTGCGCCAGCCAGGTCTGGCTCGACGCGCGCCGCGAGGCCGGGCCGGGGCCCCAGACGCTCCTGCATTTCCGCGGCGACAGCGACGCCCATATCGTGCGCGGGCTGGTGGCGCTGGCGCTGGCGACCTATTCCGGCCGCACCGCGTCCGAGATCCTGGAAACCGACGCCTTCGCGATCTACGAAAAGCTCGGGCTCGCGGCGCATCTGACGCCGCAGCGCTCCAATGGCGTGCGCTCGATGATCGAGCGGATCAAGGCCGACGCGCGCCAGGCCGCTGCCGGCTGACAGCGCGTCTCAGCCCGCCGACGCAGCCATGATCGTCGCCCGGGCGTCGTCCGCCAGCCAGACCTGGTCGCGGCGTCGGCTCGCGGGGGGCGTCACGAGGCCATAATGGGTCGCGAGGCTCTTGAGCGCGAGCCGCAGCACCACCTTGGCGGACCGCGCCGGCCAGCCGCGCTCGCGCTCGACGGAATCGAGCCCCTTCAGGAAGCCGCAGACATCGATCGCCAGGCCCGACAGATCGGGCCCGAGCCGGTCGCAGGCCAACCGGACGCGCTGGCGCGCCGCAAGGGCTGCGTCCGAGGCCGAGGCCGAGCCGCGGCTGCCGGCGCCGCGCCCGTCGGGCGCCAGCGACGCATCCCAGTTCATCGTCATGCGCGGCATCATCCGGGCCAAGGTGAGATCGGCGCGGAACCGCTCGCCGGCTGCGAATTCCTGCGCCGAGATCTGCGGCTGGCCGTCCTTGCCGGGCCGCCGGTGCAACCAGAGCAGTGGGCTCTCCCGCTCGTCCAGCATCACGCTCTGCGCGCGTCCATCGACCATGACCGTGGCCTCGACCACGGACCGTGTGACCCTGCCGACGGGATCGCGCGGGAGCAGACGCCGGGTGCGGCCCTCGCCGGTCCACTGCGCCCCGCCGGATGCGACGAGCGCCTCTGCCGCCTCGATCGGCGCATAGCCCGCACCGAGGCTCGTTCCGCCCTTGCTGCGGTAGAGCGCAAGCCGTCCGCAGCCCAGCGGCGACAGGCAGCCGAAGGCCCCGGGCTGGGCCAGATGGCGCCGCAGCGACGCCGTTGCGGCGTCCGTGCGAGCGGCTTTCTCCCCTGCCCGGCTCATGAGCGGCACTCCCCATGCGTGACGGCTGCGAGCGAACCCGTCAGCGCGAGCAGGCTGGCCTCCAGCGCCGTCAGCGCAAATTCCTGCCGGGGATCATCGCGGCGATCCTCGATCAGCGCGCAGGCATGGCGGACGGTCGTGCGGTCGCGCCCGAAGCAGATGCCGACGCGGGTGAAGGTCAGCCCGAAGGCGACATGAGCGAGATACATCGCCGTCTGACGCGCCCGGGCCGCCGGTGCGCCGCCGCGGTGGCGTGCCCGCAAGGCGCCAATGGACACATGCGAGGTCGCAGCTACAGCGATTTCGGCGAGCCTCGCCAAGGCGGCACAGTCCAGCGGATCGGCGCCGTCGAGATGACGTATGTTCATGTCTTGTTCCTTCAGCGCTACGCCGGTCGCGGCGTCGTGGCGCTATGTGATCATGAAAATATTCCTATATCAAGTGCGAGCGTCTGGCGCCGCATCTATCCCCGCCGCGGCACCGGGCAGCCCATGGAAAAAGGCCGCCGGAATGCCGGCGGCCTTTGTGAAATCCAGAGTGATCGCAAGGATCTCAGCGGCGCTTGCGGCGCTGCTGGCCCAGGCCCATCTTCTTGGCGAGCTGCGAGCGCGCCTCGGCGTAATTGGGCGCCACCATCGGATAATCCGGCGGCAGACCCCACTTCTCGCGGTACTGCTCGGGCGACATGTTGTACTGCGTGCGCAGATGGCGCTTCAGCGATTTGAACTTCTTGCCGTCCTCGAGGCAGATCAGATAGTCGGCCGTGATCGACTTCTTGACCGGAATCGCCGGCTTGGGCGCCTCGGCCGGCATCACCGGAGCGGCGCCGCTGACGACACGGCCCAGCGCGGCGTGAACATCACTGATCAGCGCAGGCAAATCGGACGCGGGAACCGAGTTGTTCGAAACATAAGCGGACACGATATCCGCCGTCAGCTCGATGAAATCCGATTCGTCATTGTCAGCCATGTTGGCATCACTCCCTGAGATAGTCCGTGAGAATCGACGATTACAGCCGGCACTATCTGCATAGATGCCTGACGCGGCCCTGATCAACGGCATCCGAACACTACCGACTCGGACGCATCAACTGCGAACCATTGCAGACGATGTAATCGAAGGCCTACATCGCTGCAAGTGATGGAGATGCTGCGAATACGATTATCCTCTGCGATTGTTTCCGTCTGTTCCAGATGTTCATGGCAACAGGCTGCGTCGCTTGGCTGCCTCCGGCCCGGGCGCCGCGGTCTTGCCAGTTGCAGGGCTGCTCTCTACCTGTCTGGGTCCAAGCTTGGTGGGGATGTCGTCGATGCGCTCAAACTCCGTTTCCGGCGCCAGGACGCGGCCACCGCGCAAGGCCACCGCGCCGCGCGCCGAGATTCGCACCAAGACGACCCATGTTCACAACGTCACCCTGCAAGACGATTATGACTGGCTGCGGGCCGCGAACTGGAAAGAGGTGCTGCGCGAACCTGCGGCGCTGCCCGCCGACATCCGCCGCCATCTCGATGCCGAGAACGCCTATGCGAAGGCGCTGCTGGTCCCGACGCGCGCCCTGCAGCGCGATCTCGTCAAGGAGATGCGCGGCCGCATCAAGGAAGACGATGCGAGCGTGCCGCAGCCGGACGGGCCGTTCCTGTATTATGCGCGCTACCGCAGGGGCGGCGAACACCCGCTGATCTGCCGCAAGCCGCGACCGGGGACGACGGCGCCGGGCGCGGACACGAGCAAGGGCAAGGCCCGCGAGACGGTGATGCTCGACGCCGACGCGCTCTCCGACGGCAAGGAGTTCTTCGACCTCGGCGACACCGCCCACAGCCCCGACCATCGCCTTCTCGCCTGGAGCGCCGACGAGGCCGGCTCCGAGCTCTACACGATCCGCGTGCGCGATCTGGCGACCGGCGCGGATGGGCCCGACGCCATCCCCGACACGACCGGCGACATCGTCTGGGCGGCCGACAGCCAGTCGTTCTTTTATGTCGGCGTCGACGCCGACCACCGGCCGTCCAAGGTGCTGCGCCATCGTCTCGGCGAGCGCCCCGACGAGGACACGCTGCTGCACGAGGAGGCGGACGCCGGCATGTTCGTCGATATCGACGAGACCCAGTCGGGCCGCTTCCTGCTGATCTCGATCAACGACCATGAAACCTCGGAGATCCGGCTCGTCGATCTGGAAGCGCCTGATTCGCGCCCCGTCATCGTGGCGGCGCGCGCGGTGGGTCTCGAATACGAGGTCGAGCATCATGGCGACGATCTGCTGATCCTGACCAATGCCGACGGCGCCGAGGACTTCAAGATCGCCGCCGCGCCGGTGGCCGACCCGTCGCCCGCCAACTGGCGCGACCTGATCGCGCATCAACCCGGCCGGCTGATCCTGAGCCATCTCTGCCTGAAGGGACGCCTGATCCGGCTGGAGCGCGAGGACGGCCTGCCGCGCATCGTCATCCGCGATCTGGCGACGGGCGCAGAAAGCCGCATCGCCTTCGCCGAGGAAGCCTATGGGCTGGGGATGGATGCGGGCTACGAGTTCGACACCGACACCTTGCGCTTTATCTACGCCTCGATGGCACGCCCGGCCGAAACCTATGATTACAATATGGCGACGGGCGAGCGCGTGCTGCTGAAGCGGCAGGAGGTGCCCTCGGGCCATGATCCGGACTCCTACCGGGTCCGCCGCATCTTCGCCACCGCTGGGGATGGCGAGCAGGTTCCGATCTCGATCCTACACCGCGCCGACACGCCCCTCGACGGCTCGGCGCCCTGCCTGCTCTATGGCTATGGCTCCTATGGCTCGGCGATGTCGGCCTCGTTCCGGACGCGCCCGCTCAGCCTGGTCGATCGCGGCTTCGTCTACGCCATCGCCCATGTCCGCGGCGGCACCGACAAGGGCCGGCGCTGGTATCTCGACGGCAAGCGCGACAAGAAGACCAACACCTTCACCGATTTCATCGCGGCGGCCGAGACGCTGGCCGAGGCCGGCTTCACCGCGCGCGGCCGCATCGTCGCGGAGGGCGGCAGCGCCGGCGGCATGCTGATGGGGGCGGTGGCCAACATGGCCCCCCACCTCTTCGCCGGCATCGTCGCGGAGGTGCCCTTCGTCGACGTGCTCAACACGATCCTCGACGACACCCTGCCGCTGACGCCGCCGGAATGGCCGGAATGGGGCGACCCGATCCGCGACATCGACGCCTTCGAGACGATCCGCAGCTATTCGCCCTATGACAACATCAAGGCTCAGGCCTATCCGCCGATCCTGGCCATGGCCGGGCTGACCGATCCGCGCGTGACCTATTGGGAACCGGCGAAATGGGTGGCGCGCCTGCGCGCCACGATGACCGGCGGCGGGCCGGTGCTGCTGCACACCAATATGGGGGCCGGCCATGGCGGCGCGGCCGGCCGCTTCGACTCGCTGAAGGAGACGGCGCTCGCCTATGCCTTCGCCATCCAGGCGGTCGGCGAAGGCTGGCCGGAGGCCGGCAAGGACTAACCGAGCGGTCAGGTGCCGAGCCGGCTCTTCTCGCTGGCGAGGTAGATCTTGAGCTCGTCCATAGAGCCGAAGCTGTAATCGCCATCGGGCGTGCGGGCCTGGATCGAGCCATCGGCGAAGATGGTGAAATGCGCTTCACCGACCTGATAGGCGCCGACGATGCCCTCGTCGGAAGCGGCCGGGGCGTCGTCGATGGCGGGAGCCTCGATGGCGGGAGAGTCGGGCGCGACAGATTCGGGCGCGGGAGCCTCGAACGCGAACGTCTCAGGCGCCGCCGGCTCGGATATCGGCTCGTCCGGCCTGGGGGCCTCCACCTCCGGCACCGGCCGAACCGCGCCCAAATCCGGGGCGCCCCCCCGCAGATCTCGCGGCTGGGAAAGCCAGGACGGCACGCTGCGATCGGCGGCGTCGAGCACCGGCCAGGACGGAGAGGCCGGAGAGGACGGCCGCTCCGGCTCCGGGGAAAGGGGCATCGGCGCCATGTCCGGGCGGCCCGACGATTCGTCGAACCAGGGGGCCTTGCGCGTCTCAGGCGTCTGCATCCAGCTCGCCGCCGCAGCCAGATCGTCGGCCTGCTCGGCCGCGGACGGCTCAACGGCCCTGTCCAGGGTCTCGGGCGTTGCAAGAGACGGCTCGGCTCGCCCCTCGATCACAGCGGGGCCGAGGCCCAGACCGGCCAGGCTTTCGCGCAGCCGGCCGAACTCGTCGTCCTCGCTCGGGGACGGGGGTGGGCGGTCGAACGACAAGGGATCGTCGATGTCGGCGGGGCCCGGCAGCGCCGGCGGCAGCTCGGTCGCCGCGTCCGCCGACGGCTCATCGACGGGCTCCGGCTGCGGCGAGGCCTCGAGGGGCGTCGCGATCTCGGCTTCGACGATGCGCAGGGGCGGCCAGTCAAACGCCCTGTCGACATCGGCGATCAGCGCGGAATCGGACAGTTGCGGGGGATCCACCGGCCGGTCCGGCTCGGCCGCCTCGGGCGCATCGACTGCGGCCGCGCGCGCATCCGGTTGCGCGACAACCTCGGGCTCGGCGGCAGGGGCGAAGGACCGTTCGAGATAGGCGTCGAAGAGATCGGGCGCCTCGGCCTTGATGTCGAGAGACGGGGCTTCGGGTGCTCCCTCGGCGCGGGCTTCAGGCGTCGGAGCCGCCGAAGCCTGCGACGCAGCCAGCGCCGCCCCCACACCGGCGAGGGACGCAGCGGCAGGCAGGCCGGCCGGCGGCCTTGCGTCGCTGCCGTCGGGGCCCGTCTCGCTTCGTGGCGCAGCCGTCTCCGCCACAGGGCCGCCCGCCATGGAGGCCATGGAGATCGCCACGGCGGCGCCCGACAGCGTGGCCTTCAGCCGCCTGATCTCGAGCAGCACCCGCGAGAGCGCCAGCATGACCACGCCCGCCACCGCCACCACCGTGCCGATGATGACCTGCGTGAAGCCCCGCTCGAGCACCATATAGGGCGCGCCATCGACGATGGCCGCAACGCCGCCGCCGAGGAAGCCCAGCCCGAGCACGATGAAAATGATGATCAATGACGTGTCCTTGGCAACCGGCTCGAAGGCCCTTCAGGCAATCCGCCGACCGACCTGAAGCGGCCGACCCCTTCTGCCATCATCTAACGTATTGAATAAGAGAGAGTTTCGAATTCGGTTCCGCTAGAGGCGAGGATTTGGGCGGCAGTGAGGCGCATTCTTTGCTGCAACATGCGTCTTCCGCCGGCGCGGCGGTTGCCGGGGGGCCGGTGGAGGCTTAACTAACGAGGCGAATGGCGGGCGCTCCCTGCGGGCCCACCCGGCCCAGGCCGCCCGGCGGCAAGCCATTCTCGATTCATGCGATTTTGCCAGCCCAAGGAGAGGCCCCGATGACCTTCACCCTTCCCGACCTGCCCTACGCCCATGATGCGCTGCAGCCCTTCATGTCGAAGGAAACGCTGGAGTTCCACCACGACAAGCACCATCTCGCCTACGTCACCAACGGCAACAACGCGATCAAGGGCACGGAATTCGAGGGCAAGTCGCTCGAGGAGATCGTCAAGACCTCGCACGGCAAGAACGCCCCCGTGTTCAACAATGCGGGCCAGCACTACAACCACCTTCACTTCTGGAAGTGGATGAAGCCCAATGGCGGCGGCGCCATTCCGGGCGCGCTGGAAAAGGCGATCGTCGACTCCTTCGGTTCGGTCGAGAAGATGAAGGAAGATTTCGTCGCCGCCGGCGTCGGCCAGTTCGGCTCGGGCTGGGCCTGGCTTGAGGTCAAGGGCGGCAAGATCGCCGTCTCCAAGACCCCCAATGGCGAGAGCCCGCTGGTCAACGGCGCCTCCCCCATCCTCGGCTGCGACGTCTGGGAGCACTCCTACTACATCGATTACCGCAACCGCCGCCCCGACTATCTCAAGGCCTTCCTCGAGAGCCTGGTGAACTGGGAGTATGTGGCCGAGATGTACGACGCCGCCGCCAAGGCCTGAGCCTTCGCAGTCGACGCCTGACACATGAACGGGGCCTCGCGGCCCCGTTTTCTTATGGTGCGATGGCCGTCTTTCGCGACGCTGCGCGAGGCTTCAAGCCGCGACGCTGTGGAGGAACTGGTCGACTGTCGAGCGCAGCCGCAGCGCCTGGGCCGCGACTTCGCCGGCCGCTCCGCGGACCTCCGCCGCCGAGCGGCCGGTCTCCTCGACCGAATCGGCGAGCACGCTGAGATCGCTCGACACCGACAGCGCCGAGGACGACGCCATCGCCACGCCCGACGCGATCTCGCCGGTGGCGATCGCCTGCTGCTCGATCGAGACCGCGACCGAATTGGCGAAGTTCTCGATCGCGCTCATGCGCTCCGCGATGTTCTGGATCGAGCCGACGACCTGCCCGGTCGCACTCTGGATCGCGCCGACCTGCGCGACGATCCGGTCCGTCGCATCGGCCGTCTGCGAGGCCAGGCTCTTGACCTCCGAGGCGACGACCGCGAAGCCGCGACCGGCATCCCCGGCGCGGGCCGCCTCGATGGTAGCGTTGAGCGCCAGCAGGTTGGTCTGGGCGGCGATGTCGCGGATCAGGTTGACGACCTCGCCGATCGCGCGAGCCGTCTCGTCGAGCGCGCGCACGGAGGTCGCAGTCTCGCGCGAGATCGAAGCCGCCTCGACGATTTCGGTGCGGACGCGGCGGATCTGGAATTCGACCTCGCGGATCGCGGCGCCCATCTCTTCGGCGGCCTGCGCTGCGCTCTCGACATTGCCGGAGGCGCCGTGGGCATTGTGGGCAGCCCGCGCGGCGCGGCCGGAGGATTCGGCCGCGACGCGGGCGAGACCGTCGGAGGCCTCGCTCATGCGATCGGCATTGCTCTTGAAGGCTTCGAGCGCGACGCCGACCTCGCCGCGAAACAGGCCGATCGCCTCGTCGACGCGCTGCTGGTGCAGGCTGCGTTCAGCCTCGGTGACATGTTGTTTTTCCTGCAGCGCGGCGCGCTCGGCCAGGCGCAGCTTGAGGATGCCGAGCGCATGGGCGATCGCGCCAATCTCGTCATGGCGGGTCAGCGCGTCGATCGGCGTGTCGAGCTGGCCGTCGGAGATGCTGACGATGGCCCGGGTCATGCTCTTGAGCGGCTTCATCGTCCGCGACAGAGAGAACCAGAGCAGCGGCCCCAGAATCATCAGGATCAGCACACCGAAGGCGATGGTGGCGGCCTGCTCGAAGCCGGCGCGCGCCAGCAGCCGGGACTTGTCGAAGCGCAGCGCGACATAACCGATCTGCTTCTGGTGCCCCCCCACGCGGACGACATGCAGCTTGGTGATGTAGGTGGCGTCCTCGACCTGGGCAGAGGCGACGTCCTTCAAGATCTCCCAGGGCTCGCGGCCGAACAGGGCGGTGACGGTGCGCGGCGTCATGGCCAGCCGCGCGTCCTCGGTGCGACCGGAACTCGCCAGCGCCGACAGGTCGTCGGCGACGAAACCGGCCTCGAAATCGGGGTCGCGCTGCAGCGAGGCCAGAATGTAGCCCAGCGTGTTGGTGTCGCGCGCCAGGATCAGGGACGGCGCCGCATTGACGACCATCAGCACGAGCGAGTTCATCTTCTGCTGGAGGTCGTCGCGCGTCTTGGCGTCGTTGTAGCGCGCGGCCGCAAACACCACGAGCATGATGGCGAGCGCGACGGTCGCGACAGCCGCAGCGGCGATCTTGCTGCCGAGCGAGCGGCCCCATGTCCGGGACCTCGGGAGTGCCTGCGCAGCGGAATCTGTCCTGTCCGCTCGCTTCATCCAGCTCATGGCACGCGATATCCCCGAAACCGTCTCGGCGGAAGCGCCGCCGCGAACAAAGTCCACGGGCAAGCTGCCAGAGTTTGGTAAAGAATCGATTGCGCGGCGCGCCGCTCAGCGCAGCTGCGAGAACCGAACCATCGGCAATCCGACCGGCGCGAAGGCCATCAGCGCGGCATGCTCGACCGGCCGCGTCGCAATCACGGGATCGAGCCCGGCGAGCTCGTCATCGACGAAACCGGGATGGCACATCACGAGATGGGCCCTGCCCGGACGCAGCAGGAAGCGCTGCAGATCGGCCCCGAAATCCCGAGCCGGATCGAACGGCGCGACGCCCGCAAAGCCGCGATTGACCGGGATGCCCCGGCGCAGGGCCGCCTGCCGGAAGCCCAGGGCCAGCGCCGCGATCGTTAAAGCCTTGCCGATTGCGATGCCGCGCGCCCGGATCGCGGCCGCCGAATCGGCGGGGTCGCGCAGATAGACGCGGCCGGCGGCGTAGCGGCGCGTCACCGCATCGAGCAGGCTGCGGCGGACGCCTGGCAGGACATGGACGTGCTGGTGGCCGTCGATGAAATCGGGCGCCCGCCCCAACCTGTCCTCGAAGGCGTCGAGCTGGCGGGCGATCTCGTCGGCGATCTCGCGCCGTGCCGTCGGCGAGGTCGCGCCCGCCCGCGCCAGATCGCGCAATGCGGGCAGTTCCCCGCCCGGCGCAAGCCGCGGCATCCCGCCCAGCGGCGCAGCGCAGGTCAGGTTGAGATGCAGGCCGAGATCGGCCTTGTCGGCGAGCGCTCCGAAATCCCTCGCAAAGGCCGGCCAATGCGGCCGGTTGGTCATCGCGCCGGCCGCCGAGAGCTTGCCGGCCTCCAGCAGCGCCAGGATCGAGCGGCTGACGCCCGCGGTCAGGGCGAAGTCGTCGGCGCATAAAACAAATCCGCTCGCCATCCCGGTTTGTTGTCCTCTGTTCAGGCGTCATGCGCTAAAAGCGCGACAGCTTTACGGTTCTATGCAGGCCGCGTCATCCCGGCGCCGTCCCGGTCTCCGGACGGATGTCGCACGCGGCGCTGCCGAGAGGTCGATGTGTCCGTGTCCGAGACGCCAGCCCCCGCCGCGCCGCGCGCGCCCGCCAGCCGGCCCGAACTGTCGATCGTGGTGCCCGTCCACAACGAGGCGGACAATCTGCCGTTGCTGGTCGAGCGCCTGAAGCAGGTCCTCGACGGCGCGGTGACCTCCTGGGAGCTGGTCTGCGTCGACGACGGCAGCCGCGACGGCTCCCTGGCCGTGCTGAGGCTGCTGGCGGCGCAGGACCGGCGCGTCAGCGCCGTCTCGTTCAGTCGCAATTTCGGCAAGGAGATCGCCATCGCCGCGGGGCTCGACCACGCTTCGGGCGACGCGGTGGTGATCATGGATGCCGACCTGCAGCATCCGCCGGAGACAATCCTGCTCTTCCTGGAGAAATGGCGCGAGGGCTACCTCAACATCTATGGCCAGCGCTCGGACCGCGACGGCGAAACCCGGCTGAAGCGCAATTTCGCCAAGGTCTTCTACCGGCTCTTCGCCCGCTTCGGCGAGACCGAGCTGCCGGAGGGGGCCGGCGATTTCCGCCTGCTCGACCGCAAGGTCGTCGATGCGCTGCGGGCGTTGCCGGAGCGGGCGCGCTTCTCGAAGGGCTTGTATGCCTGGGTCGGCTTCCGCTCGACCGGGGTCTCCTTCGACGTCGCCGAGCGCGAACACGGCGTCTCGAAATTCCGCTACCGCACGCTGTTCTCCTTCGCCTTCGACGGGCTGTCGTCCTTCTCGACCGTGCCGCTCAAGATCGCGACATGGGCCGGCGTCATGATCGCGCTGATGGCGGCGCTGACGGCGCTGTTCTTCGTGCTGCGCACGCTTTTCTTCGGCACCGACCTGCCGGGCTTCCCCTCGCTGATCGTCTCGATCATGTTCTTCTCGGGCATCCAGCTCGTCTCGCTGGGGATGATCGGCGAGTATGTCGGGCGCATCTTCGCGGAGGTGAAGCGCCGGCCGCTCTATCTCATCGGCGAGCGCGTCGGTTTCGACGCCCGCACCGTCGACCACCCGCGCGGCGACGCGCTGCCGCCGCTGATCCGGTAGACGCTGGCGCTCCGATCTGGGATGTAGGCGGCATCGTTGATTGCCGGTCCCTGCCGACACCCACCGTCATCCCGGACAAGCGGCAAAGCCGCGCTGATCCGGGATCAATTCCGGAACGCTGATCGCAAAGGTTCCGGAATGGATCCCGGGTCTCCGCTTCGCTCCGCCCGGGATGGCCGCGCGGTGGTTGTGAGAAAAGTCGTCACGCCCTGATGCTTCGCAAAATCCTCTCCGTCGGCGGCTTCACCCTGCTCTCGCGGCTTTCGGGCTTCGTGCGCGACATCGTGCTGGCCGCCGTTCTCGGCGCGGGCGCGATGATGGACGCGTTTTCGGTCGCGCTGCGGCTGCCCAACCATTTCAGGGCGATCTTCGGCGAGGGCGCGGTCAACCAGGCCTATATCCCCGCCTATGCGCGCATCCGCGAACAGGGCGGCGAGGCAGCGGCGGCGCTGTTCTCCAACCGCGTCTTCAGCCTGAACCTGATCGTGCAGCTCGGGCTGGTGGCGATCGCTCTGCCCTTCATGCCGGAGATCGTGCGCCTGCTGGCGCCGGGCTTCGCGAATGATCCGCTGCGTTTCGATCTCGCGGTTTCGCTGACGCGGATCACCTTTCCCTATCTGCTCTTCATCACGCTGGTGACGCTGCTCTCGGCCAATCTCAACGCGGTCGATCGCTATGCGGCGGCAGCCGCGGCGCCGATCCTGATGAATCTCTGCCTCGTCGCGGCGCTCGCCGTTGCCTTCCTGTTTCCGAACGCCGCCTATGCCGCCGCCTGGGGTATGGCGGCGGCCGGCGTGCTGGAATGGCTGCTGCTGGCTTTCGCCGCACGACGCGCCGGCGTTGCGGCCGCCCTGACACGACCGCGGCTGGACGCCGATGTGAAGAGCTTCTTCAAGGCGTTCGGGCCCGCCGTCATCGGCTCGGCTGGCGTGCAGATCGCGCTCTTCGCCGACACCATCATCGCCTCGCTGCTGCCGGCGGGCGCCTATGCGGCGCTGTATTATGCCGAGCGGCTGTACCAGCTCCCGATCGGCGTGATCGCGATCGGCGTCGGCACCGTGCTGCTGCCGACGATGAGCCGCCTGATCGCGTCCGGCGACGAGGCGGCCTCCGACCGCGCGCAGAACCGGGCCATCGCGCTGACGGTGGTGGCGGCAGCGCCCTTCGCGGCGGCCTTCCTCGCCATCCCCGAGCTGATCGTCTCGGCCCTGTTCGAGCGCGGGCGCTTCGATGCAGCCGCGAGCCAGGCGGCGGGCGCTGTGCTGCTGGCCTATGCGGTGGGCCTGCCGGCGATTGTGCTCATCCGCACGCAGCTCTCGACCTTCCAGGCGCGTGGCGATACCACCACGCCGATGCTGGTGTCGCTGGCCGCCATCGGGGCCAATGTCGCGCTCAAGCTCTTGTTGTGGCGCGATTTCGGCGCGCCGGGCCTGGCGTTGGCGACCGCAGCCGGCGCCTGGATCAATGTCGCGACGCTGTTCGTGCTCGGCATCCGGCGCGGCTGGGCGCGGCCGGATCCGCGACTGGGCACGCTGATCGCCGTCGCGGTGCTGGCCGCGATCCTTGCGGGGTTTGCGGCCCGTTATGCCGCCCCAGCGCTCCTGGCAGCGCTTTCCGGTCTGGCGTTCCAGCCGCGGCTGGTCGCGCTCGGGCTGGTCGGCCTGGGGGCTGCGACGCTTTACGGCGTCGTTCTGGCCGCTGGGCTCAAGGCCACAGGGACGCTGCGGCTGTTGCGGTAGGGCTCAGATCACGATGATGTCGCTCGAAAACACGGCGTCATCCTGGACAAGCCGCGAAGCGGCGCAGCTCCGAGATCCATCATAGGGCACCGACGAGCCCTGTGATGGATCCCGGGTCGACCTGCGGTCGCCCAGGATGACGGCTGTGTTTCCGAGTGAAGTTATCATCAACCCAGCAGGCCCCGCGCCCGCTTGCCCAGCAGCACCGCCGCCTCGTCGACCATGCGCGCGACGATCTCGCCGGCCCCCGGCACGTCGGCGACCAGACCCACCGCCTCGCCGACGATGACGGCGGCGTTGTCGGGATCGCCGGCCGCGAAGGCGTCGCGATAGGCCGGTGCCTCCTGCTCGATCGCCGCCTTCAGCGCCTCGTCGCGGCCGGCCCAGCGTGCGGTGAAGGCATTGGCGGCCACACGGATGTCGAAGGGTTTTGGCCAGTCGAGCCGGCGGGCGATGTCGGGCAGCGAGGTCCGAACCGTGCCGTCGCCGGTGGCCGCCAGGGCCGCCTCCTGCTGCCTGGCATGGACCAGCGCCTCGCGGCTCGCCCAGAAGCGGGTGCCGACCAGCACGCCGTCGGCGCCCAGCATCAGCGAGGCCGCGAGCCCGCGGCCATCGGCGATGCCGCCCGCCGCGAGCAGCAGCGTCTCGGGGCTCTGGCGCGCCAGCAGATCGGCGACCTCCGGCACGAAGGGCAGCGTCGCACGGCGGTGGCCATGGCCGCCCGCCTCGCCGCCCTGCGCGACGATGATCGCGGCACCCGCATCAAGCGCCTGGCGGACATGGTCGAGCGACTGGCACTGGCAGATCAGCGGGATGTCAGCCGCCGCGATCTCGGCGGCGAAGGGGGCGGGATCGCCGAAGGAGAGCATCAGCGCCGCAGGACGATGCGCGAGCGCCGCCGTCAGCAGATCCGGCTGTTTCGCCAGCGACCAGGTGATGAAGCCGCAGCCGATGCGGGTGTTGCCGGCCTGCCCGAACTCCTGTTCGAGCCAGGCCCCATCGCCATAGCCGCCGCCGATCAGGCCCAGCCCCCCGGCCCGCGTCACGGCCGCCGCGAGCGCCCCGCCCGCCGCCAGCGCCATCGGCGCCGACAGGACGGGGTGCTCGATGCCCAGTTGCCGCGTCAACCTGGTGACGAGGCGCGCCATGGTCCTCAGACCTTCGCGCTCTTGGCGAAGTCCATGTAGAGCTCGCGGGCCCTGGTGTAGAGCGGGCCGGGCTGGAGCTGGCGGCTGTCGATGCGGCCCACCGGCACGACCTTCGAGTAGTTGCCCGAGGAGAAGATCTCGTCGGCCTGTTCGAAATCGCTGTAGCGCAGGCTGGCTTCCTCGACCGTGACGCCATCCTGGCGCAGCAGACCGATGACGCGCTGGCGGGTGATGCCGTTCAGGAAAGTGCCATTGGGGATGGGCGTCTTCACCACGCCGTCCTTGGCGAGGAAGATGTTGGAGGTCGCGGTCTCCGCGACGTTGCCGAGCATGTCGAGCACCAGCGCGTTGTCGAAGCCGGCGGCCTTGGCGGCGCGCAGCGTGCGGGCGTTGTTCGGGTAGAGGCAGCCGGCCTTGGCGTCCGTCGGGGCCGTCTCGACCGTCGGGCGGCGGAAAACGCCTTGCGTCACCGAAAGACCGTTCGCGGGCAGGCCCATTGGCGCCTCGAACAGGCACAGGCAGAAGCGCGTCGAATCCTCGTCCGGGATGATGGTCGAGACGCCGTCGGCCTCGGCCCAGTACATCGGCTTGATGTAGAGGGCCGTCCCGCCGCCGAACTTCCTGATGCCCTCATGCGCCTTGGCGATGATCGTCTCGGCGGTTTCCGTCGGCTTCAGGCCGAGCGCGGTGGCGGAGCGGTTTACGCGGGCAGCGTGCAAAGCGAGATCAGGCGCGACGCCGTCGAAATAGCGGGCGCCGTCGAAGACCGAGGAGCCCTGCCAGGTCGCGTGGCTGCGCGGCCCCATGATCGGCGGGTTGCCCTCGTGCCACTCTCCCTCGAACCATGTCCAAGTCTGCGAATACCAGGCCATCAGGCGCTCCTGCTGTACAATCGACGTGGCGCGCACCGTCTGCCCCGGGCCTTCCTTCGTCAACATGCAGCCCCGCACAACCCGATGACGGGATGTGATGGAAGCGATCGGTGTGGGTGATGGATCAAAACCCCAACGCGCGCAGGGCGGCGATGACGCTCATGCCGACGACCAGCGCGAGCAGTTCGTTGCGACGCAGGATCATGCTGCCCATCGCGGCCAGCAGCGCGATGCCGGCCGCCAGCCCGAGCCGCTCGATCAGGGGCAGGACGGTGGCGGCGATGATCGAGCCCGGTAGGGCGGCCAGCCCGCGGCGGACATGGGGCGTCAGCGGGATGAAGCCCATCAGCACCACGCCGGCGATGCGGCAGAGATAGGTCGCCACCGCCATAGCGAGGATGGCGATAAGGGCCCCCCAGGCGCCGGGATCAGGCAGCGTCATTGCTGAAGGCCCCCACGATCGCGCCCGACAGCGACCCGACGATGATGAAGGCATAGCCATCGACCAGCTTGGCCGTGACCAGCGCCACGAGCCCGGCGACGACCCAGGGCACGGCCGCCCGCCGGCCGCGCCACAACGGCACGATCATCGCGGCGAAGAAGATCGGCATGACCAGATCGATGCCGAAGGCGCGCGGGTCCGAGACCAGCGCGCCCAGCCCATAGCCCAGCCCGGTGAACAGGATCCAGACCACCCAGAGCAGGAGCCCCGCGCCGATCAGCACGCCGAGATCGCGCCCGCCCTCGGCCCGGTAGCGCGTGCCGATGACCCAGTTGGCGTCGGTGAAGAAGAACAGATGGAAGGCGTTCAGCGCCCTGGGATAAGCCGCAAACCAGGGCTGCAGCGACGCGCCCTGGAGGATCATCCGCGAATTGACGGTGGCCGTGACCACGGCGAGGCCCATGATGGCGCCCCAGCTCCACTCCGGCCGCCAGAGCTCCATCGCGACGAGCTGGGAGATGCCGCCATAGACCAGCGCGCTCATCAGCAGCGTCTCGACCAGGCTCAGGCCCTTGGCGGCGGCTGCCGCGCCGAAGGCGACCGCGAAGACCACGACGCCGGGTACCAGCACCAAGACCTTGCGCATGCCCAGGCGCATGCCGGCCGCGCTCGTCTGTGCCGGGGCTTCCTCCATGAACCCGTTCTCTCCCTGTGCGCGGGCCTGTCGCGGCCCGTACTTGCGCCGCCTCGCCGAGAGCGGGCGACGGATGACCCTTCCAAGGCCGAAGTGGGCCGCAGGTCAACGCCGCCGGGCGGGTTGGCCACATGAGCCTGGCACAGGGCGGCGCCAGGGCGATGGCGAGCGCCCCGGCAGTGGCCTATCCTGCCGCGATGAACTGGCTTTCTTCTCCCGACGCCATCGCCGCCCGCCTCCCTGCCGTCTGGCTCGTGGCGACGCCGGAGCGGCCCGCGACGCTGCCCGAGCGATCCGCGCTGCGACGGGGCATCGGAGCGCGCATCTTGGCGCGGCAGCTCGGCCTGCCGCGTGAAGCGGTCACGATCAGCCATGACGCGCGCGGACGGCCCCTGGTCGAGCAGCCGCGCGGGAGCGGGCTGCATCTCTCGCTCGCGACCCGGGCCGGGCTTGTCGCCGTGGCGCTCGCCCACCGGCCCGTCGGCGTCGACGTCGAGGCCGTGGACGAAACTGCTTCCCCGCCCATGAACGTCCTACATCCGGACGAACGGGCCTGGCTTCTCGCCCAGCCGCCGGAGAGCCGAGCGGTGGCCTTCGCGCGCCTCTGGAGCGCGAAGGAAGCCTATGTGAAGGCGCTGGGGACGGGCTTCGCGCAGGCGCCGGAGAGTTTCGCCGTCGCGATCTCGCAGGACGGCGCGTTCACGGTGCGTGACGGGGCCGCGACCGCGAGCGGTTTCAGCCGCACCATTGAAAACGGCGGCCAGGAGATCCTGGCCGCCGCGATGATCGTTCTCGACTGAGACCCCGTCGGTCAGCCCGCCCTGGCGGCGTGCCTCTGCTTCAGGACATAGGCCACGGCGCAGACCAGGGCGGCACCGATCACCGAGGTGACATAGTGCGGCATGTTGGCGGGCGCGATGCCGATGGCGCTGACTTCCGGCGGCACGGGCTTCACCCAGGTCGGCATGTTGACCTGCAGCCATTGCAGCACGGCGATATCGCCCAGGATCATTTCTGCCGCGATCCAGCCGAGCAGGGCCGCGCCGATCCAGATCAGGATCGGATAGCGCGTGATGATCGTGGTGAGGAACTGCGCGCCCATGATGATCAGCGGAATCGAGAGCAGCAGGCCGAAGATGAACAGTTCAGGGTGTCCGCGCGAGGCGGCGGCGATCGCGATGACGTTGTCGAGGCTCATCACCGCATCGGCGATGGCGATGGTGCGCACCGCCTGCCAGAGCGTGGTGCCGCCATCGATCTCGGCATGGGATTCATCCTCGCCCATGGCGAGCTTGACCGCGATCCAGAACAGCAGCAGGCCGCCGATCACCTTCAGATACGGCACCAGCAGCAGATAGGTCACGACCAGCGCGAAGATGATGCGCAGACCGATCGCCGCCGAGGCGCCGAGCCAGATGCCGACCTTGCGCTGCTTCTCGGGCAGCGAGCGGCAGGCCAGCGCGATCACGACCGCGTTGTCGCCCGACAACAGCAGGTCGATCCAGATGATCTGGAGCAGCGAGACCCAGAATGTGGAGGATGAAAAATCCATCGGTCGGTCAGTTCCTCATGCCTTCGGGCGTTGCGCCCCCTGTGACCCAAAAGAGCCGATCAACGCAAGGGGCAAGCGCTGAAAACAAGCATCATCTGCGAGCCCCCTGCGCGTAACGGCGCGGCGGCTCGCAGGTTCCGGTACGTCAGCCGAGCGCCTGCTCGACCGCCTTGCCGGCGGCTTCCGTACCGAGCGCGCCGCCGAGATCGCGCGTGCGGGTGCGCGCATCGCCGAGTGCCCGCTCGATGGCGGCCTCGATGCCCTTGGCGGCTTCGGTCTCGCCGAGATGGTCGAGCATCATCGCCGCCGACCAGATCTGGCCGATCGGGTTGGCGATGCCCTGGCCGGCGATGTCGGGCGCCGAGCCATGCACCGGCTCGAACAGGGAGGGATAGTCGCCGGTCGGGTTGATGTTGCCCGAGGGCGCGATGCCGATCGTGCCGGTGCAGGCCGGGCCGAGGTCGGACAGGATGTCGCCGAACAGGTTGGAGGCGACGACAACGTCGAACCGGTCCGGGTTCAGCACGAAATGCGCGGTCAGGATGTCGATATGGTACTGGTCGACGGCGACGTCGGGGTAGTTCTTCGCCATCTCCTTCACCCGCTCGTCCCAGTAGGGCATGGTGATGGCGATGCCGTTCGACTTGGTCGCCGAGGTCAGCTTCCGGCGCGGGCGGCGCATGGCGAGTTCGAAGGCGTATTTCAGCACGCGGTCGACGCCGACACGGCTCATCACCGTCTCCTGCATGACGATCTCGCGCTCGGTGCCGGCATACATGCGGCCGCCGACGGAGGAGTATTCGCCCTCGGTGTTCTCGCGGACGACGAAGAAGTCGATGTCGCCGGGCTTGCGGCCGACGAGCGGGCCGGGCACACCCGGCATCAGCCTGACAGGACGCAGATTGACGTACTGGTCGAATTCGCGCCGGAACAGCAGCAGCGAGCCCCAGAGCGAGATGTGGTCGGGCACCTGGGCGGGCATGCCGACAGCGCCGAAGAAGATCGCGTCATGCCCGCCGATCTGGTCCTTCCAGTCGTCGGGCAGCATCTTGCCATGCTTGGCGTAGTAGTCGCAGGAGGAGAAATCGAACTCGTCCAGCCGCAGCTCGAAGCCGTATTTCTTCGAGGCCGCCTCGAGGATGCGCAGCCCCTCCGGCATCACCTCCTTGCCGATGCCGTCCCCGGCGATGGCGGCGATGCGATAGACGCGGTTGGTACGGCTCATGACTTGTCTCCGAAGAAGGCGATAAATTCGGCAGCGACGAGATCGGGGATCTCCTCGGCCAGATAATGCCCGCCGGGCAGGCTGCGGCCTTGGACGTTCTCCGCGCGCAGGCGCCAGAGCGCCAGCGGATCGAAGCACTTGCCGATGATGCCGTTCTCGCCCCAGAGCGCGAGCAGCGGCTGCGTCAGCTTGCGGCCGCCATCCTCGTCGTCATGGCGGATGTCGATGGTGGCGGCAGCGCGATAATCCTCGCAAGAGCCATGGATGGTCCGCGGATCGGCAAAGCAGCGCAGATATTCCGCCAGCGCCTCGGGCGCGAACGGCTTCAGGCCCGCGGCGCCGGAGCCGCATTTCTTGCGCCAGTAGGCCGTCGGATCCGCCCCGATCATCTTCTCCGGAAAGGGCGCCGGCTGGATCAGGAAGAACCAGTGCCAATAGGCGCGGGCGAAGGCGTCGGTGGTGCCTTCATACATCTCGCGCGTCGGCGCAATGTCGAGCGTGGCGAGCCTGGTCACGCGCTCGGAATGGTCGAGCGCCAGGCGATGGGCGACGCGGGCGCCGCGGTCATGCGCGCCGACCATGAAACGCTCATGGCCGAGCGACGTCATGACCTGCGCCATGTCGAGCGCCATGGCGCGCTTGGAATAGGGGAAGTGCTCGGCGTCGGTCAGCGGCTTGTCGCTGTCGCCATAACCGCGCAGATCGGCGCAGACCAGGGTGAAGCGGTCCTTCAGGCGCTCCGCCAGCTTGTGCCAGAGCACATGGGTCTGCGGATAGCCGTGGAGCAGCAGCAAAGCCGGCCCCTGCCCGCCCGTGCGCACCCGGACGCGCGCGCCCGACGTGGAAACGTCGAGCAGGCGGAAGCCGGGAAAGAGGCTGTCGGCGACGGGGAGATCGGTGAGGGCCATGGGCGCCACTTCGGGGTCATGCAATAGGAAGCGCGTACGCTGAATCCCGGGGGATTGCGCGCAGCGATTATTACACAATCCAGATCAATGGTGGTGACGCGTCATTCTCGGGCTGCGCCACGCGCAGACCCGAGAATCTCAGGACGAGAGAGGGCTGGTTTCCGAGATGCTCGGGTCAAGCCCGAGCATGACGCTGCCCCTACCCCCGCAGCGCCGCGCCGTAGCGCTTTGCCATCTCCGCCACGATCCTGGCGCCCACCGCCTCGATCTCGGCCTCGGTCAGCGTCTTCTCGACCGGCTGGAGCGTGACCGCGAGCGCGACCGACTTCTTGCCGGGTTCGACGCCAACGCCTTCGTAGAGGTCGAAGACCGAGACGTCAGAGATCAAAGCGCGGTCGGCGTTCTGGGCCGACTTGACCATCTCGCCGGCGGCGGTTGCCTTATCGACGATGAAGGCGAAGTCGCGCGTCACCGGCTGGAAGCCGGACAGGCTGAGCTTCGGCTTGACCTTGGTCGGCTTGAACTTCGGCAGCGGCAGCGCGTCGAGATGGATCTCGAAAGCGACCAGCGGGCCCTTGACGTCGAGCGCCTTGAGGATGCGGGGATGAACCTCGCCGAAGGCGCCGATCACGCCCTTGGGGCCGAAGCGCAGCGTCGCCGAACGGCCGGGATGGGCCCAGTCCGGCCCGCCGGGCACGATCTGGAGACCGCCCGTCGGGACGCCGAGCCCCGACAGCAGCGCCATCACGTCGGCCTTGGCGTCGAAGGCGTCGACGGCTTGCGCCGCGCCGTCCCAATGCCGGCCGGCGCCGTCGAGCTTCGCCGTGCCCCGGCGCAGGCCGGCGGCGGCGATCAGCTGGCCTTCCGGCTGGTCGCTCTGGAAGATCTGCCCGACCTCGAACAGCGCGACATCGCCCTGCCCGCGATCGGCATTGGCCTGGGCCGCGCGGATCAGGCCGGGCAGCAGCGAGGGCCGCATATCCGAGAGATCGGCCGCGATCGGATTGGCGAGCACGAGCTGGCGGGAGCCGCCGCCGAACAGCTTCGCCTGGTCGTGCGAGATGAAGGACCACGTCACGGCCTCGACCATGCCGCGGCTGGCGAGCAGGCGCTTGGACGAGCGGGTGCGCTTCTGCAGCACGGTAAGCACCGGCTTGATCACCTCGCCGGTGATGCGCGGCAGCGGCGTCGCGACGACGCGATCGAGCCCGGCGATGCGCAGGATCTCCTCGACGAGATCGGCCTTGCCGCCGATATCGGCGCGCCAGGAGGGGGGCGCGACCTTGACCCGCTCGCCCGGCCCCGAGACATGGAAACCCAGCGAGGTCAGCGCCAGTTTCATCTCGACGACCGGCAGATCGAGCCCGGTCAGCCGCTTGACCTCGGCCCAGGGCAGATCGATCGCGCCCGGGCTTTCGGGCAGTTCGCCGGCGAAGACCATCTGCGAGGCTTCGCCGCCGCAGAGGTCGATGATCATCGCGGTCGCGAGATCGAGGCCCGGCCGGCAGAAATCGGGATCGACGCCGCGCTCGAAGTGGTAGCGCGCATCCGAGGTGATGCCGAGCGCGCGGCCCGAGCGAGCGATGTTGAGCGGGTCCCACAGCGCGCTCTCGACCAGCACGTCGGTGGTGCCCTCGTCGCAGCCCGAGGCCTCGCCGCCCATGATGCCGGCGATCGATTCCACGCCGGCGTCGTCGGCGATGACAACCTGCTCGTCGCTCAGCGTATAGGTCTTGCCGTCGAGCGCGACGATGGTTTCACCGGCTCGCGCCCGGCGCACGACGAGATCGCCCTTGACCTTGGCGGCGTCGAAAACGTGAAGCGGCCGGTTGCGGTCGAGCGTCATGAAGTTGGTGATGTCGACCAGCGCGTTGATCGGGCGCAGGCCGACGGCGCGCAGCCGCGCCTGGAGCCATTCCGGCGAGGGCCCGTTCCTGACGCCCCGCACCAGCCGCAAGCCGAAGGCCGGGCAGAGCGCCTTGTCATCGGCGGCGAAATCGAGCCGGACTTCGACCGGGCATGGAAAGGAACCGCGAACCGGCAGGATCGACGGGGATTTCAGCTTGCCGAGATCGACGGCGGCGAGATCGCGCGCGATGCCGGCGACGCCGAGCGCGTCAGCCCGGTTGGGCGTCACGGCAATCTCGATGACCGGATCGCTGAGGCCGGCATAGGCGGCGTAGGACTGGCCGACGGGGGCATCGTCGGGCAGGTCGATGATGCCGTCATGGTCCTCGGAGAGCTGCAGCTCGGCGGCCGAGCAGAGCATGCCGTTGGATTCGACGCCGCGGATGACGCCCTTGCCGAGCGTGATGTCCTTGCCGGGAATATAGGTGCCGGGCGGGGAGAAGACGCTCTTCATGCCGGTGCGGGCATTGGGCGCGCCGCAGACGACCTGCACGGGCTCACCCGCGCCGGTGTCGACCATGCAGACGCGCAGGCGATCGGCATTGGGATGCTGCTTGGCGTCGATCACATAGGCCACGGTGAAGGCGGCGAGCGCCTTGGCCTTGTCCTCGATGCCCTCGACCTCGAGCCCGACGCGGGTCAGGGCCTCAGTGATGGCCTCGACCGTGTCGGTCGTGTCGAGATGATCCTTCAACCAGGACAGGGTGAACTTCATGAGCGTCCGTCACTTCTCGTCATTGCATGGGACATCGGGGCCGGCGCGGCGTTGAGCTCGTCCTCCCCGTCCGTCTTGATCTTCATGGCGTTGCCACGCCAGCTCACCTCGCGGGCGACGAAGGCATAGGCCCAGACGCCGGGAAAGATGATGTCGCGGATCAGCAGCGCCAGCGGCATGCGCCAGGAGCCGTACCAGCCGACGCCGCGCGCGAACGCCAGTTCGCCAGCGTACCAGGGCAGCAGAACCAGAACGGGCGCAAGCCAGGCAGACCACCCGAAGGCCGGCAGCGCGATGGCCGCCGCCAGCACCGCCAGCAGCGGGCCGGACAGGATTTCGGGCATGAAGAAGGGCAGGAAGGTGACGCGCCGCAGCCGCGCCCAGCGGAACTGGCGCTGGACGACGTCATGCAGGCTGCGCTGCCCTAAAGGCTGCTCGAAGGGCTGGCCGACGAGGTGGACATGCTTGCCGGCGCGGCGCACGAGCTTCGTCGCCGCCGCATCCTCGGCGATCTCCTCGCCGAGAACGGCGATGCCGCCCTGGGCGTCGAGGAAGGGCTTGTTCCAGAGCATCGACTTGCCCTGGGCGAAGCCGAAGCCGCAGGCCTCGCCCGCGAACTGCCAGCGCGCCTGGAAGGTGTTCAGGAAGGCGCATTCCAGCTCGGACCAGAAGCCGAACGGCCGCGAGCCCACCGGCGTCGAGCAGACGAGCCCGGTCTCCTCCCCCCAGGAGGCGAGCATGCGCTGGATGTAATCCCTGGGCATCAGCACGTTGGAATCGGCGAGGATGACCCAGTCGGTCTGCGCCGCCTCCCAGCCCTTGACGCAGTTGTTGAGCTTGGGATTGGCGCTGACCGGCACATCGCCGGTCACCAGCTGCGCGCGATCGGCGCCATAGCGCCCGATCAACTCCTCGATCAGCGGCACGATCGGATCGTCCGCATCGGCAACGGCGAAGATCGTGACGTAGTCGGGATAATCCAGTTCGAGCCCCGAGATCGCGGTCTCGCGGCTGAAGGCCTCGATGCCGCGCAAGGGGCGCACGATCGTCACCGGCGGCAGCGCGTCGAGCAGGGCCGTGCGCCGATCCTTGCGACGCAGGCGCACGAGCGCGATCGCCTGGCAGAGCAGGTTCGTGGCGACGAGAAACGCCGCAAACAGCCCCGCCACGGCCGCGAAGCTCATCGCGTCACCCTGGTCACGGCCGCGCTCACGACGACAGGCCGCCGGTCAGCGTCGGCAGGTCGAGCGGGCGGAAGCCGTAATGCTGCAGCCAGCGCACATCCGCTTCGAAGAAGGGCCGCAGATCCGGCATGCCGTATTTCAGCATGGCGATGCGGTCGATGCCCATGCCCCAGGCGAAGCCCTGGTAGATTTCGGGATCGACGCCGCAGTTGCGCAGGACATTGGGGTGGACCATGCCGCAGCCGAGGATCTCGAGCCAGTCCTCGCCCTCGCCGAAGCGGATCTCGCCGCCCTTGCGCGAGCACTGGATGTCGACCTCGACCGAGGGCTCGGTGAAGGGGAAGAAGGACGGCCGGAAGCGCATCTTGACCGTGTCGATCTCGAAGAAGGCCTTGCAGAACTCCTCGAGCACCCATTTCAGGTGGCCCATATGCGCCTTCTTGTCGATCACCAGCCCCTCGACCTGATGGAACATCGGCGTGTGCGTCTGGTCGGAATCCATCCGGTAGGTGCGGCCGGGGCAGATCACGCGGATCGGCGGCTGCTGGGCCAGCATGGTGCGGACCTGGACCGGGGAGGTGTGGGTGCGCAGCAGCTTGCGCTCGCCATTCGCGTCGGGGGCGAAGAAGAAGGTGTCGTGCATCTCGCGGGCCGGATGGCCGACGGGGAAGTTCAGCTTGGTGAAGTTGAGGTCGTCGGTCTCGACATCGGGCCCCTCGGCGATCGAGAAGCCCATATCGCCGAAGATCGCGGTGATCTCGTCGATGACCTGGCTGATCGGGTGGATGCGGCCGCGCGCCTCGGGCCCCTCGCGCACCGGCAGCGAGACGTCGATCGTCTCGGAGGCGAGCCTGGCCTCGAGCGCCGCTTCACTGAGCGCATCCTTGCGGGCCGACAGCGCGGTCTGAACCTGGTCGCGCAGGCCGTTGATCAGCGGGCCCTTCTCCTTGCGCTCGTCTGGCGTCATGGCGCCCAGCGTCTTGAGCAGGGCCGAGATCGAGCCGGCCTTGCCGAGCGCGGCGATCCTGATCTGCTCCAGCGCGGCTTCGTCCTGCGCGCTGGCGATCTCGGCGAGGAGGCTCGCGCCCAAGTGATCGATCTCGTTCATGCCTGCTCTGGTCCGTTTGCGAGGCATCTTCTAGGGTGTCGCCAGCCGCGATGCTAGAGGCAATCACGCCGGCAAAGCAGGCCGGCGCGCGCAAAACCGGGGGTTTTGACGATGAGGAACGTGCTCGCATGACAGCCTTGTCGCAATGGCTCGGACGGCCGAGCGCCAGAGCCCTCCGACGGCTGGCGGCTGCTGCGAGCCTGCTCGGCGCCGCACTGACGGGCCCGGCGCTGGCGCAGGACGGCCGGCGCGTCAGTGTCACCGGCGAGATCGCCGACAGCTGGTGCACGATCAGCGGGCTGATGTTCGCAAAGGGCACGGCGCATCACCAATGCGCGGTCTGGTGCGCGCTGGGCGGTATTCCCGTCGCCATTCGTGACGCGGAGGGCGCGCTCTACTTGATCCTGCGGATCGGCGACGACACTGACAGCGCCGCCAATCCCCGCATCGCCCGCATCGCGACCCACGAGGTCACGGTGAATGGCGAGCTGCTCGAGCGCGACGGGGTGAAACACCTGCTCGTGGACCAGATCGCCGACGACAAGGGCGTGATCAACCTGACCCATGACGAACACGGCATCCAGCCGTTCGGGAACTGAGGCGATGGGACGGATCGTCGGCGTGCATCCCGCCTCCCATAAAGCAGTGTCATCCCGGGCGAAGCGCAGCGCAGACCCGGGATCCACTCCGGAATGGTTCAGGAATGGATCCCGGGTCTCCCTGCGGTCGCCCGGGATGACCGCGTCGAGGGTGCCAGCAGCAATCACGGCACTTTCCGGAATGGTCATGTTTTGCGCTGCTGCGGGTTTCGCCCAGGCCGCCGAGCCCTGGGGCATTCCCCATGAAAAGCCGCTCGTGCTGAAGGGACGCGTCGTCGATGCGCTATGCCATCTCAAGGGCGTCTGCGCGCCCGATTGCGGCGCCGGCAAGCGCCAGCTCGGCATCCTCGAGGCCAATGGCCGCTTCCGGCTGGTCGGCAAGGGGCAGGTCGATTTCGCCGGGGCTGCGCCCGATCTCGCCGGCTTCTGCGGCCGGGAGGTCGAGGCCGACGGGCTCTTGATCGAGAACCCCGCGATCACGCTATTCTTCGCGCAGGGCGTCCGGGAGGCCGGCAGCACCGCCCCCTTCACGCCGACGGAGCGCTTCAAGACGCAATGGGAGGCCCGCAACGGCGCCGCGCCGGAATGGTGGCGCGCCGATCCGGAGTCGAATGCGATCATCGCCGAGACCGGCCCGCTCGGCATCAAGGGCCTCCTGCCCAAGCCGAAGCCCTGAGCGCGAGGATGCGGGCAAGCCCGACGCGACGCGCTCTGCTGGCCGGGCTCGCCGCCGGCTGGAGCCTGCCGGCGCTGGCGCAGCATCACGGCCATGCCGCGCCCTCCCCGCGGCCCGATCCGCTGGCGGGACGCTTCGGCGGGCCGTTTGCGCTGATCGACCACAGCGGGAAGGCCGTCAGCGACGGCGACTTCCGTGGCCGCTTCATGCTGGTCTATTTCGGCTTCACGCGCTGCACCGACACCTGCCCGATCGACCTGCCGACGATCGTGCAGGCGCTGGACGGCCTCGGCCCGCTGGCGGACCGCGTCGCGCCGCTCTTCGTCACGGTCGATCCCGCCCATGACACGCCGCCGGTGCTGGCGGCCTATGTCGCCGCGTTCCACCCGGCGCTGATCGGGCTGAGTGGCAGCGAGGCGCAGATCGCGGCGGTCGCGAAGGCCTACAAGGTGCATCGCCGCAAGCTCACGCTGCCGCATCACGCTCCCGGCGAGCACAGCGTCGACCATGGCTCGCTGACCTATCTGATGGACCACGAGGGGCGTTTCCTGACGCTCCTGCCGCACAAGACCGGCGCGGATCGCATGGTGGCCGTATTGCGGAGCTATCTGGCGTAAGGCTGGGACAGCCCCACCGGATTCGCAAGACATGCCCGACAAGACAGACATGCCCGACAGCACAGCGCAGAAGGCCTCGCCCTCCTATCGCCTGGCGGCGCTCGACCCCGACTTCATCCTCGGCGATTCGACGCGCGGCGTGCGCTTTATGCTCGAATACCAGAAAGCCGAGGACCACTTGCGCGCCCGCGGCATCCTCTCGACGATCGTCGTCTTCGGCTCGGCGCGGGTGCGCGAGGGCCAGCCCTGGTACGAGGCGGCGCGCGCCTTCGCCAAGCTCGCCTCGCAGCGCGGCGGGGCGCTGGCGGCGAGCGAACTCGGCCGCGACCATGTCATCGCCACCGGCGGCGGGCCCGGCATCATGGAGGCGGCCAATCGCGGTGCGACGGAGGCCGGCGCGCTCTCGATCGGCTTCAACATCACGCTCCCGCACGAGCAGGAGCCCAATGCCTGGTCGACGCCCGACCTGACCTTCCGCTTCCATTATTTCGCGATGCGCAAGATGCATCTGGCGATGCGGGCGGCGGCGCTGGTCGTCTTCCCCGGCGGCTTCGGCACGCTCGACGAACTCTTCGAGATCCTGACGCTGGTGCAGACCGGCAAGATGCGCCCCGTCCCGATCGTGCTCTACGACCGGGCCTACTGGCAGGCGCTGCTGAACCTCGAGGTGATGGCGCAGGCCGGGCTGATCCGGACGCGGGACATCGCCCTCTTCGCTTATGCCGACACGCCCGACGAAGCCTATGCGCGCATCGTCGAGGGCGCGGGCGACAACTGGCGGCCGGCGACGGAGGATGGCGTCCAGACGTGAGCATCCGCGTCATGCTCGGGCGAAGACCCGAGCATCTCCTTCAAGGGATTCTCGGGTCTTCGCTTCGCTACGCCCGAGAATGACGACAGTGAACAGACAAAAAAGGCCGGCATCGCTGCCGGCCTTTCCGTATCTTATCGAAGCCCGAAAGCTCAGGCGGCCTGGGCCTGCGGCTCGGCGGCGAGCGCGGCCTTGACCATTTCGACCACCGCCGTGAACGAGGCGGCATCGTCGATGGCCATCGCCGACAGGGTCTTGCGGTCGAGCTCGATGCCGGCCTTGTGCAGGCCGTTGATGAACACCGAATAGACCAGGCCATGCTCACGCACGGAGGCGTTCAGGCGCTGGATCCAGAGCGCGCGGAACGAGCGCTTCTTGTTCTTGCGGTCGCGATAGGCGTACTGCATCGAGCGATCGACGGCCGCCTTGGCGGCGCGGATCGTGTTCTTGCGGCGGCCATAGAAGCCCTTGGCGGCCTTGAGTGTCTTCTTGTGCTTGGCATGGGACGTTACGCCCCGTTTCACGCGAGCCATGTTCGATCTCCGGAAAGGTTAGGGGGCGTCAGCCGTTGGGGAGGAAATACTTCTTCACGTTGGCCGCATCGCCCTCGAAGAGGACGTTGGTGCCGCGGTGATTGCGGAGCTGCTTGTTGGTCCGCTTGATCATCCCGTGACGCTTTCCAGCCTGGGCGTAGAGCACCTTGCCGGTTCCGGTGATCTTGAAGCGCTTCTTGGCGCTCGACTTCGTCTTGATCTTGGGCATTTCCGCTCCTCATAGGTCGCGAGCGCGCAAACGGCGCCGCTTCATGTTTGCTTGCTGGAAGCAAAGATCGACCGCCACGGCAGCCCTTATCAGCCGGGCGATCGAAGGACGCGCGTATGACAGAAAAGGATGGAGCTGGCAAGCGCAGACGCCCCGGGCGGGCCTGACGTCGCCTGGGCGAGGCGCGATCGACCCGTGCGCGCTTCACGATCTTGACCGCGACCGTGCGCAGGAGCGGCGTCGGCTTGTGACCGGGCTTCGCGCACGCCCCACGGCCGATGGCGGCGGCTTGCCCTGGCACCCTTGCTACGGGCGCGGGTGACACTTTCGGCTTGCTCGAAGCGGACAGGGCAATGAAGCGGACATGGCTCAGGCTGAGCGTCGCCTTGCCGCTCGCCGGGATAAATCGACATCGCCAGCGGCGAGGCGCTAGTCTCGTCGCCCAAAGGCCCGAAACGGGGCATCGCGGGAGGTTGGCATGCGCAGGAAACTGACGGTGAAGTCCCTCGTGCTGTTGTTCGCCTTCATGGCGGGCTTCAGTCCTCCGGTGCCCGGCACAGGGTCGGCCGAGGCGCAGGTGCGCAGCTCCGGCCGCGAGGTCTCACGCCAGGCCGTCCGGGATCACCGGCAGGGATCGGTGAACCGGGCGCATCGCAGCCAGCGGCCGCAGGTCAACCGCGGACAGGTCAACCGCTCCCATGTCAACCGCGGCCAGGTCTATCGGGGGCGGACGGTCGTCCGGCACCACAGGCCGGCGCATGTCGTCGTCGTCCATCCCCGGCGCCACTGGAACCGGGGCGGGGCGATCGCGGCGGGCGCCGCGATCGGCTTCATCGCAGGGGCGGCGGCGGTGTCGTGGGTCGGGCAGCCGCCGCGTTCGGGCTATTGCTGGTTCTACACCACGCCGGC
This sequence comes from Allobosea sp., assembly GCF_030695125.1. Classification (GTDB taxonomy): domain Bacteria; phylum Pseudomonadota; class Alphaproteobacteria; order Rhizobiales; family Beijerinckiaceae; genus Allobosea. The sequence continues at coordinate 122,697 of NZ_JAUYTP010000030.1, forward strand.
GCGCACGACCGGCTTCTGGGACTGGTGCCCGGTCCGCTGAGCGGCGCCTACTCCGCCGCCTGGACGAGCGCCGGCCCGCCCTCGCCCTGAAGGCGCGCTCCGAGGCGGTCGACGTCGAGGACCATCAGCATGCCCGCAGGTTCGCCGCGCGCATTGCGCGTCGCGACGACGCCGAGCGCCGGCACGTCGGTCTTCGAGGTCAGGTCGCGCAGCGGCTGCAGTTCGGAGGCCGCGATCTCGGGTATCAGGCCGAGCGCATCGACGATCAGCCCGAGCGTTCGGCCGGCCGCGCGCACAACGACGATCTGCTGCTCGTCTGAGGACGCGTCGGGGATGCCGAGCAGGCGGGCCAAGCGCAGCACCGGGACGGGCTGCCCCTCATGCAGCTTGTAGCCGGCGAGCAGGCCGTCGCCGGCCTTGCGGGCCGAGGGCTTCAGCCCGACGATGTCGACCGCCTCGACGACGTCGCGCGCCCGGACGCCGAGCCAGTGCCGGCCGATGTGGAAGCTCGCGACCTCGAAGGCCTCGACTCCATCGGCCGGCTTGTGGGCCGCGAGCGCGCCCGCGGCACGGCTGCCCTGCGCCGGCCGGGCGGCGGAGGCCGTCGCGACATCGCCCAGCGGCACGGCGCAGAGCGCCACGACATCGGCGCGGTGGCCGTCGCTGGTCTTGTATTCGCGATAGCCTTTCGACAGCGCCGCCCCCACCGCCATATGCTTGCCCTCGAAGCTGCGGATGCAAGCGAGATCGCCATCGCGCTCGAGACTCGCCGGCTCGACCGGAAGCGGGTTGTCCGAGCCGATCGCGAAGCGCGGATCGCTCGACGCCATCACGCGCCCGTCGCTGCCGACGATCACGGCGAAGGCTCCGGGCATGGCGGCGCCCTCCTCGTCGGTCGGCAGGGAATCGGCCAGGATGGCGGCAAATTGCGGTGTCGAATCGAAGACGATGGCGATGCCGCCCAGCGCCCTTCCGCCTGACGGCGCCTGGACCGCCGCCGTGTAGATCAGCGTCGAAGCGTCGTCATAGAGCGGCGTCGGCTCGAAGGCCGAGACGGCGTAGTGCTGGCCCGAGCGCAGCGCGAGCGTCCGCCCGACCCATTCGGCGTCGAGCCGCTCGCCGACGAGATGAGCCTGGGCGGGCTGCGACACCGCGACGACGACGCCCTGCGCATCGAACAGGATGAGGTTGCTGTAGACGGTGTAGAGCGCGTTGATGGTGGCGAGGATCTCGCCGCAGAGGCGCCGGCCCTCGGGCGACGGCGCCGCCAGCACGCGGGCGAGGCTCGCATTCAGCGCCCACCAGCGGCAGTCATTGGCGCGCTCGTAGAGATTGCGGTCCATCACATCGATGGCGAAGGCGGCGCGCGAGCGGCACTTCTCCATGATCGCGGCGACGACGGTGCGGTGCAGATCGCCGATCGAGGCGTCGCAGACCGACTGCGTCTTGCGGCCGGCGCTGGAAATCTCCCAGAGCAGGATCTTCGAGAAGGCGGCGTTGGCGGCGGTGGAACCGGCCTGCCGGATCGAGCCGTTCCAGACCGAGCGGTTGAGATCGCCCTGGATCGCCGCCGCCTGGCGCGAGACATGGCGCAACTCGTCGGAAAACAGCCCGGCCTGGCTGGTCACGGCGGCGAGCAAATCCTCGCCGATCGACTGGGCGAGTTCGCCGTCATTCTGGTCGAAGGCCGCGTCCAACGGGATCAGGCCGAGCCCCATCCAGCCCGGCCCCATATAGCCCTGATAGCCGGAGGTCCGGCAGGCCATGGCGAGATATTGCCGCCCGCCGAGCCGGATCACCGGCTCCGCGCCCTGCAGCGCCGCAGACGACAGCTTCAGCCCCGCCGGCAGCTGGATCGGGCAGGAGCCGGCGATGACGTCGCCCCCGGGCGAGACGCAGCCCAGCACCGTCCAGTCCTGCTCGGGCAGGAGCTTGCGGAAGATGCCCGCCATCTCGTCGGCCAGGCGAAAGACCAGCACGAGCACCCCGAGCGGGCGCTTGGCCGTATCCTCCACGCGCCAGGCATAGACCAGCGATTGCGCGTCGGAGACGAAGTCGAGCACGCCGTAATGCTCGACATAGGCGCCGGTCGAACCCAGCGCCTCGTCGATGACCGGATGCCGGGCCTCCTGAGCGGCATGCGGCGCGAGCCGCGCCCGGATCGCGCCCTCGCGATCGACCAGCACGATGTCGGAATAGACGGAGTACTTGGCGACGTAGTCGCGGAAGCGCGCCTCGATGGCCGCGCGCGCCTCGGACGAAACCGGCGCCTCCAGCATCTCGCGGATGTCGGTGTCGGCGGCGAGGAAGCCGATATCGGCGGTGCGCTCGAACAGATTGCGGACCAGCACGTCGATGGCGTTCTGCGCCTTGATGCGCAGATCGGCCATCGCCTTGTCGCGGGTTTCCTTGGCGAGATGGCCGAGCAGGCTCGCGGTCAAGGCCTCGAAGGCCGAGCGCGTGCCCGACATCTCGGTGGCGTTGCCCGAAAGCTGCCCGAGCAGCGTCAGCGTGTCCCAGGACGCCTGCAGCCGGTCAAAGACCTGCCGGTAGTCGTCGATCGCCCGCATGTGCCGGATCAGGCCGGCGAGCGCCGGATCGATCTCGTATCCCTCTCGAAGCGTAGGCAAGTCGCAGGCGCCTCCGGTAGGCCGTCGCCCGCCGGTCCAGCACCGAACGAGGGACGCGAGCCAATGCAGCCAGCCGGCTGCATTGCGCGCGAGAGGAGATCACCAAGCGCGCTGATTCGCATCCGCCCGTTCAGGTGTTCGTGCCCAAATTTCAAGCAGGAAGCCCGCACGAGCGGCGCTGCAACGCAAGTGCCTTTACGTCATCTTCAGCATTCAGCGCGCCCGATACACGAGTGGGAACTGCTCGGGCTTGCTCGCCTTGCCGTCGCAGGCCACCTTCTCGCGGTACTCGACCAGGACGAACTCGCCGTCGGGCCCGACGCGGTGGCGCTCATGGACCCCGCAATCGCCCTCGCTGCGGCCGAGCGCGGTGCCGGTGACGGTGCGGGTCTTGAGGTTCCATTCCGGCGACATCAGCTCGGCGGGGGCGCTCGTGCGCTTCTTGCCGGGCGGGGCCTTGAAGCTCAGGAAGCGGAGGTTCTGCGCCGGCTCCGGCAGGTAGACCAGCGCATAGACGGCGTTCGCCTGGATGTTGAAGCGCTGGCAGGGCAGTTCCCAGATCGCCGATTCCTCCGACATCTGGAAGCCGGTGACGCCGGCCTTCAGCATCTCCGGGTCGCAGCCGAAGCGGCTCTTGAGCGTCGCCGGCAGCGTGCGCGGGATCTGGGCGGGCCTCACGGCGTAGCGGCTGAAGATGCCGTCCAGACTGGCGGGCGCAGCCGCGGCGGCAGGCGGGGCCGCCGGTGGCGAGGCCGCGGCGGGGGCGGTCATGCAGCCGGCCCCGCCCTTCACGGGCACGCGCGCCTGCTGCTTGCCGGCCATCGACACGGTCAGCGTGCCGCTCTCGATCTCGACCGCCTCGCCCTCGATCTCGCCGAGCTTGAGGTCGAGCACCGCAAAGCCGTCGCCCTCACCGAGCCTGTAGAGCTGATAGGGGTAGAGGCCGTAGCCGCCGACCTTGCCGCCGATCGCCACCCGCGTCATCGGCAGGACCTTCTCGCCGACCTTGATGCGCGCGGGCTGGCGGACATGGTTCTGTCCGGTCAGGGCCTCGGTGAAGATGAAGGCGTAGCGGTCGTTGTCGGGGTCGCGGTTGGCCTGCCACAGCGCGACCGAGCAGCCTTTCGAGCGGTCGACCTCCGCCTTGTCGAAGAGCTTCAGGTCGAGCTTGGTCTCGTCGGGCCTGGCCGGCGCCGGGCTTTGGCCGGGCGGGGGCGTCTGGGCCCCAAGCGGTCCCGGCGACGCGGCTGCAAGCACCAGCGCGGCCCAAGCCGCCGCAACCCCGTTCGACCCCATCGATAGTCCCCCCGGCAGCGGCCACGCCCGTCGCAGGCGTCGGTCCCCTCGCGGCCACCCTAGTTGCGGACCGCGCCGGCGAGAACCCGAAAGTGACGCTCGGTCAGAGCCCCTCGATGCGCATCAGCGCCTCGAAATGCTTCTCAGACTGGTGGACCAGCACCTGGCGCCATTCGCGCGCGGTGGCCTCGATCTCGGGCTGCGGGATCAGCTTCAGCGGCCGGCCGGTCGACATGGCCAGCACCTGCTGGCGGCAGGCGCGCTCGAGGAAATAAAGATCGTCGAAGGCGACCGCGACGGAAGGGCCGCCGATGGTGACGCCGTGATGGGCGAGGAAGGTGATGTCGGCGCCCGCCTCGGCCCTGTTGGCGGCGACGATGGCCTCGCCCTCGCTCTCGTCCAGCGCCAGCCCGCCGAAATGGTCGACATAGAGCGTGCGGCCATGGAAGCGGCAGGCGGTCTGGTGGGCCATTTCGAGGCGCCCGCCCTCGACCATGGTCAGCGCGGTCGCATAGGGCATGTGGACATGCAGCACGGCGACATGGCGCGGATTGGCCTTGTGGGCGGCGATGTGGATGTTGCGGGCGGTGGCCTCGACCTCGCCCTCCCCTTCCAGAACCTGGCCACGCTCGTCGATCAGCAGGAGGTCGGAGGGCTTCATCTCCGACCAGTGGACGCCATAGGGGTTGATCAGGTAGCGCGGCCGGCCGTCGGGGCCATCGGGCAGCGCCACCGAGAAATGGTTGCAGATGCCCTCGTTCAGCTCGAATTTCGCGGCGAGGCGCAAGGCGGCGGCAAGATCGCGGCGCTGGCTGGTCGTGCTCGGCGTGGTCATGAGAGGCGCTCGCGGTCGATGGGGGAGTGCAAACCCAAGCATCGCGAGGCCGGACATGACAAGGCCCGGCGCTGGGGCCGGGCCTGATGCAAATCGCATGGCGCGATCGCGGCTGGCTATTTCGGTGCGAGCACCATGACCATCTGGCGGCCTTCGAGCTGCCAGTCGCTCTCGACCTTCGCCTGCTCGGCGAGATCGGCCTTGACGCGCTCGAGCACCTTCACGCCGAGATCCTGGTGGGCCATTTCACGGCCGCGGAAGCGCAGGGTCACCTTGACCTTGTCGCCCTCCTCGAAGAACCCGAGCATGGCCTTCATCTTGACTTCGTAATCGTGCTTGTCGATGCCCGGACGCAGCTTGATTTCCTTGATCTCGATGGTGCGCTGCTTCTTGCGCGCCTCGGCGGCCTTCTTCTGCTCCAGGAAGCGGAAGCGACCGTAGTCGAGAATCTTGCAGACCGGCGGCTCAGAATTGGGGGCGATCTCGACCAGGTCGAGACCGGCATCCTCGGCAATCTTCAACGCCTCGAAGAACGAGACCACGCCACGGTTGGCGCCGGTATCGTCGATGAGCTGGACGTCACGGACGCCACGGATGTCGCGGTTGGAGCGCGGACCGTCTTTGGTCGGGGTCGGGGCAGCACGGAAAGGACGACGAATGGTATATTCTCCTGTGAATGGCGCTCGCGACGCCCACCGGCAGACACATTGCACAAAGAAGCGCGTTGTCAATGGATGACGAGGGCCGCGGCCTCGTGAATCCCCGTTAGATCGGAATTGCCACGGCGTCCGGCAAGGGCTCGGGTGTCAATTGCCCTCCCGTCCCTCCAGCAGTGCGCAATAGACGTCGAGCGTATCGCCGACCATCGTCTCCAACGAAAAATGCCGCTCGACATGCCGGCGCGCCCGCAAAGCGAGGTTGTCGCGCGCCGAAGGCCGCAGCGACAGCGCGCCGGCCAGCGCGTCGGCCAGGGCGGCGGCGTTGCCGGGCTCGACGCGCCAGCCCGTGCGCTCGCCGGGCGCGGTCTGCGGCGGCGCGAGCACGGTCTCGGGCACGGCGCCGAGATCCGACACGACGACGGGCGTGCCCATCGCCTGCGCTTCGACGGCGACGCGGCCGAAGGCTTCGGGCTCGGTCGAGGGCACGGTCACCACGGCGGCCGCCAACAGGGCCGCGGGCATGTCGGTGCAATGGCCGACGCGCTTGACCCGGTCCTCGAGCCCCGCCTTGGCGATCAGCAGATCGAGCTCCCGGACATAGCCGTCGCGGCCCTGCGGATCGCCGGCGAGGATGAAGGCGGTATCGGTGTCGCCGCCGTCGCGCAGGATGCGGGCGGCATCGATCAGGACGCGCTGGCCCTTCCAGCCGGTCAGGCGGCCCGGCAGCAGCACGATCCGCTGATGGGCGCCGATGCCCCAGGCCTGGCGCAGCGCCTGGATGCGCTCCGGCGCGACGGCCTGGGGCGCGAAGGCGGCGAAATTGGTGCCGCGGTTGACGACGCGGATGCGCTCGCGGGCGAAGGCGTGCTTGGCCAGGATCAGCTCGGCGGTATAGCCGGAGTTGGCGATGACGATGTCGCCGCGCGCCATCACCGAATTGTACAAAGTCTTCACCGCCGAGCGGCTGTTGTAGGAGCCGTGATAGGTCGTGACGAAAGGCAGGCGCAGCATCCGCGCGGCGGCGAGCGCGACCCAGGCCGGCGCGCGCGAGCGGGCATGGATCAGCTCGACGCCCTCATAGCGGCACAGCAGCATCAGCTTGCGGATGTTGACCGCCATGGCGAGCGGGTTCTTGGCCGCGGCGGGAAACGGCAGCCAGACGCCGCCCTTGGCCTGCAGTTCGGCCACCAGCCGGCCGCCTTCGGTCGCGACCAGGGCACGCGCGCCGACATCGGTCAGGCCCTTGGCGATGTCGACCGTGGTGCGCTCGGCGCCGCCGGCATCGAGATCGGGGATGATCTGCAGGATCGTGCGCCCGACGAGCGGATGCGCTTCGGTGGACGGCAGGGAGAGATGCGCGCCGGGCTGGAAGGACATACTCACCGCTTTGGAACCACGCCTGTCGATGGCGCGAGAAAGCCCGCGTCGCATTTCATCTGCGCGACTATGACGGCCCATGGCCGAAAAGCGCAGCCTATATTCACGCCGAACAGGCGATTCGTCACAGGAGATTTGCGTTGCAGCCCGAAAAACCGCTGGAGACCCTGCGCGAAGCCCCGCATGGGCTGGAGGTCGGCGCCGGTAGGCGGCAGCGCCGCCTGGCCGTTCTGACACAAGCCGGCGAAGGCGCCCCGGTGGTCTGGCTCGGCGGTTTCCGCTCCGACATGCGCGCCACCAAGGCGGAGGCGCTGGCGCAATGGGCGCGCGAGGCGGGGCGGCCCTTCATCCGGTTCGACTATGCCGGCCATGGCGAGAGCGGGGCCGATTTCGCGCGCTGGACCCTGTCGGACTGGCTCGAGGACGCGATGGCGGTGGTCGCGGCGCACTGCGCGCAGCCCCCGGTCCTGGTGGGATCGTCGATGGGCGGCTGGATCGCTCTGCTCGCGGCGCGACGCCTGCTCGGCTCCTCGCAGAGGCCCGCGGGGCTCGTGCTCATCGCGCCGGCCGTCGATTTCTCGGAAGAGCTGATGTGGGCGCAGATGCCCGAGGCGATCCGCCAGACGATCCTGCGCGACGGGGTCTGGATGCGGCCCTCGGAATACTCTCCCGAACCGACACCGATCACCCGGGCACTGATCGAGGATGGGCGCCAGCACCTGCTGTTCGGCAGCGCCATCGCCACAGGCTGCCCCGTCCATATCCTGCAGGGGATGGCCGACCCGGATGTGCCCTGGCGCCATGCGCTCAGGCTGGTCGAGCATCTCAGCGGTGATCCCGTCATCCTGACGCTGGTCAAGGACGGCGACCACCGGCTTTCGACGGAGGAAGACATCCTGCGCCTGAAGGCGGCGGTCGCGGGGCTCGCGACCGCGCCGTGAGGCGTCTCAGTGGACGCTCACCATCCGCAGATCATGTTCCCACGCATTGGCGGTGGCGGCCTCGCGCGAATCCGTCACCAGGATCGGCGCGCCATCGGCCGAGAGCAGCGCGAAGAGCTGCAGGCCCGACTGGATCTCCGGCGCCTGCGGGAAGATTCGCAGCAGCTCGTCGGAGGTCATCGACTTGAGATAGGCGACCTCGCCGGTTCCCAAAGCCGCGAACTCGGCCGGGGTCAGGGGGTTCGTCTGGATCATCGTCCTGTCTTCGTTCATCGCGCCCTCCTTCAGAGCAGTGCGAGTGCGGTTACAAAAATACGCCTTGAAAGATGAACGGATGCAAAAACCGCGCTTGCATCCCCCACGAATTCGACCGGGCCTGATTAAGCAGGCTCGTCCCGGCTGACGATATCGATACGCCGGATCAGCCTCTCCGGTTCCGGACGGACCAGATCGATCGCCAGCAGGCCGTTGGCCAGATCGGCCCCCATCACCTGCATGCCCTCCGCCAGGAGGAAGCTACGCTGGAACTGCCGCGCCGCGATACCGCGATGGAGGAATTGCCTCGTCTTGTCGTCGATCTGGCGACCGCGCACGGTCAACTGGTTCTCTTCGAGGGTGATTTCCAACTGATCGCGCGAGAAGCCGGCGACCGCAAGGGTGATGCGAAGCCGGTCCGGCTCCGCTTCGGACCGTGCGAGTCGCTCGATATTGTAGGGCGGGTAGCCCTCACTGGCGCCTTTGGCGACCCGATCCAGGGCCCGTTCGATATCGTCGAAACCCAAAAGAAACGGATGGGACAGACTGGGCGTGCGTGTCATTCCCCGGGCCTTGCGTCACGGTGCCGAAGCCCCCGAAGGGCGCCCCGATCGACCGGGGCCCGACACTCCGGCACCCCGCGAGCCAGAGGCGAAGCCCTCCTGCTCATCCTGGATATGGCGATCGCGCCAGCGGCTTCAAGGGCGCCGCCGGCGCCCTCGACGCTGCGAAGCTGCGACATTTCGCGGTGCGGGAACGGGTGGTACAGCCACCCCGGCTTGAACGGGGGACCTCTAGATCCACAATCTAGCGCTCTAACCAACTGAGCTATGGCTGCCCGCACCCGGCGGTTGGCGATCGGTCGCTTTCGCGAGATCGGCGGCGGCGCGGAACCTAGAACCGACGCCCCGCGATTGCAACCCGCCAATCGCGGGTTTTTCCAGTTATGACGTGGGTCGCCCCGCGACGACGCCTCGCACTGGCCGCTTTCAGGCCTTGTCCGCGTCCGTGTCGGCCTTCTGGCCCATGGCCATGCCGGCGATCCGGGCCAATTCCTTGAGATGCTGCGAATAGGATTCGTAGGAGCGTCGCACGGCCTTGGCCTGCAGCGCCACCGCATCGGCGGCGCTGTCGGTGCGCGCCAGCGTCTCGACGTCGCTCAGCGTCGTCTTCAGCTCGGCGCAGGCGTGGTCCAGCATCTGCGCCTGGAGGGCGCCGAAGGCCTTCGCCATCGCCAGCGTCTGGGTCATGACCGTGGTCGAGGCGATGGCGGCGAATTCCGGCGGGCGCGGCAGCGGCGTCGCGCTCAGCGAGGGCGTCGGCTTGGGGCGCGGGGGCTCGGCCAGCTTGGTCACGGCCTCGGCGAGCGCCTCGGCCGCCTTGGCTGGGGCAGCCACGGCCTTCGCGACCGCGTCGACGGCGGCCGGCACCGGGGCCTGAGCGACGGGCGGCTTGACGTCGGAAGGCTTGGCGACGGGCGGCTTGGCGACGGCAGGCATGACCGCGGCGGGCTTCGAGACCGCAGCCGATGTCGAGGCCGCGGCGGCCTTGGCCATCGCGGGCGTCGGGGCGGGCTTTTCGACGCGCAGCTTGGTCGATGCGATCTGCACGGCAGGCTTGGGCTTGAAGGCCCGGGCGGCCGGTGCAGCCGGCGTCTTGGCTACGGGCGTCTTGGCAACCTGAGGCTTGGCCGCGACCGCCTCGATCGCGGGCGGCTTCGTCTCGGCAGCGGCCTTGACGGTGGGTTGCGGCGCCTGCGGGGCCGGCGCCTTCACCGGCGCGGCGGCGACGGGCTTGGCGGCGACGGGTTTGGCGGCGACGGGTTTGGCGGGTTCGGGCTTGGCGGCTTCGGGCGGGAGGGGGCCCGACAGAGCCTTGACAGGCGACAGGCTGACCGGGGCCTTCGACTTGGTCCGGGTCGGGGCAGGCTTGACCATCGCGATTCTCCTTCGGCGCGGGACACGGCCGGCCGGGACTGGGCCCGGCCTTCCGATCGTTTCATGTCGCCCCGGGGCTGCCGGGATGATCAGTTCGGCGCAGTCAGCGGGCGGGCCGTCTCACAGCGGCTCAGCCCGTTTCGGCTCAGGGGTAGCCTCTCCGGAGACTTACTTGGGCTTGGCGGCCTTGGTGATGGTCTCGGCCGCCTTGGTGGCGACGTCCTGGGCCGCGGCGCCCATTTCCTTGAACTGGGACTGAAGCGCCTCCATCTGCGCCTTCATGAATTCGGACTGATGCGCCATCACTTCGGTCAAATCCTTCGACTTGACGAGCTTCTGGGCGAGTTCGAAAGCCGCCGAGACATTGTTCTCGGCATAGCCGATGGCCTTGCGGGCGACATCATGCGTGTTGAGGCGGGCGCTCTCGGCGGAAACCTGGGCGGTGTCGACGGCCTTGGTGGCCGCGCCGATGAAGCCGTCGAAAGCCTTGCGGGCCTGCTCGACGCTGCGCTCGGCGAATTCACGCATTTCGGCGGGCACTTCATAGGGGGTCTTGGGGGTCATCGGGTCGTCCTCCTGGTTGGCCGGTCTTGCTGATCGTCCGCCCAGCCGCCCGAGGCGACTGTGCAGCGCTCCATTATTGTGCAGTGCAATATCATTAATGCGCCGTCATGACAATCAGGAGCAGCCGGGCGCGCCGTTAACGTTGTTTCGATGCGGGCGGGGACAGCCCGGCCCGCCGCATGGTGTTGCATCGATTTGGCCGCTATTAAAGATTTGTTAGCCATATGAGCGCGGCCATGGTGGCGGAAAGCAAGAGCACACAGGCATGAGCGAAGCCGGACAGAATTGGGCGCGGCTGGGCGCGGCGGCGACGCGGGATGACAATCTCGCGTCCTTCGCAGCCGGCGGCGCGCTGCTGCTCTGGGACCCGATGGCGCAAGCGCCGGGCTTCGTCAACGCCGCCGGCCAGGCCTTGCTCGCCGGCGCCACCATCCTCCCCGCCGCGACACGGCAGCGCCTGACGCTGCTCGCCGGCGGTCTCGCCTCCCGCGACGGCGTCCGGCTCGAGCGGCTGCGACTGACGTCGGGCTTTGCGGCGACGCTGGTGACCTGCGGCTGCAAGCTGATCGTCGATGGCGCGGGCGAGCCGGTGCTGGCGGTCGCGGTGCAGGCGTCGGAACTGCGCCGGCTCGGCGTGGTCGTCGCGCCCGACGAAGCCCCCCCGGAGACGGCACCGGAGCCTGCCGCCGCAGCGCCCGAGATGGCGCCCTCCCCCGTGGCACCGCCGCCTCCCGCCCGCGCGATCCGGTTTCTCTGGCAGAGCGACGCGCAAGCGCGACTGACCAGCCTCTCGCCCAACATCGCCGATCTCGTCGGCCTCGAGGCTGCGGCCGGCCTCACCGGCCGCCTCTGGGCCGATTTGATCGGCCCCGTGGTGCAGGACCGCAGCGGCGATCTGCTCGCGCGGCTGACCGGCACCGCGACCTGGAGCGGCCATGAGGTGCTCTGGCGCCTGGCGACGCCGGGCGAAGGCGCCCGCGTCGAATTGTCGGGCGTGCCCGTGCTGGATGCGGCGCGGCAGGTTACCGGCTTCCGCGGTTTTGGACTGGCGCGCCCCGGCGCAACAGAGGTCTTCGCCCTGCCCGCCCCCGTCTCGATCGACATGGCCGACACGACCCCGGACCCCGAACCGGACGCTTTGCCGGCGACGGCCGAGGCGAAGTTCGAGACGGACGTCGATCCCGTCGATTCGGTCGCTGAAGCCAACGCGGAGGCCACAGAGGCTCTCGCAGAGACGGCTCTGATCGAAGCGCCGGATGCGCCCGTGGTCGCTTCGGCGCGGGATGAAGTGGCGGACGAGATCCCGCCGGCCGAGCCGACGCTGGAGTCGGTCGCCGAGATCGAAGCCGGTCCCGAGGAAGAGCCCGCACCCGCGTCCGAGCCCGCAGTCGAACCCACCGTGGCGGCCGACGCCGCAGAGACGCTGCCCGATTCGGCTCAGGCCGGGCCGCCGGAGCCCGCCATCGCGGCTCCCAAGGCGGCGGCCGGCAATATCGTGCCGCTGCGCAACGGGCATCTGGCGGCGGTGCGGCCGATCATCGAGCCCTCGAAGCCCAATCTGAGCTCGGCCGAGCGCAATGCCTTCCGCGAGATCGCCAAGGCGCTGGGCGCGCGCATCGCCGGCGACGAGGAGCCGACCGCGCCACGGCTGCCGCCAGCCGCCCCGCTGCGTCTCAAAGACGACGAGTTGTCACCGTCCCCCGTCCCGGCCGACGCCGAAGCGACGCCGGCGCGCCCGCGCCTGCCAAACTCCCATGCCGACGTGCTCGACAAGCTGCCGATCGCGGTGCTGGTCAACCGCGACGACGAGGCGCTCTACGCCAACCGCACGATGCTCGACCTGCTCGACTATGCCGATCTCGACGATCTGGCGTCCGGGGGCGGCGTCAGCCGGCTGATCAAGGAGGCGACCCGCACCGATGGCGGCGCGATGATCCTGATCGACCGGCTCGGCCATCTCGTCAGCGTCCATGCGGTGCTCTCCAGCGTGGCGTGGCAGGGCGAGCCGGCGACGCTGATGGCCTTCCGCCACCCCAATGGCGGCGGCGAGGTCAAGGTGCTGACGCCGGAGGAGGCCGAAGAGGCCGAGATGGCGGCGGAGTTCGAGGCGGAGGCCTCAGAGAGCGCCGCCCGCGTCGAGGCGCTGCGGCTCGACGCCGATGTCCGCGATGCGCGCATCGCCGAGCTCGTGGCGATGCTCGACACCGCGACCGACGGCGTCGTCACGGTGGACGAGCGCGGCCGCGTGCTCTCCCTCAACAAGACCGCAGAGGCGCTGTTCGGCTATGACCAGCGCGAGGTCACCGGCGAGTTGTTCACGCTGTTGTTCTCGGCCGAGAGCCACGCCCCGGCGCTGGATTATCTCGAAGGGCTCAAGGGCGGCGGCGTCGCCTCGGTGATGAATGACGGGCGCGAGGTCGTCGGCCGCGTGCGCCAGGGCGGCAAGATCCCGCTGTTCATGACGATGGGCCAGATCGCGGAGGGCACGGAGCGGCGCTTCTGCGCCGTTCTGCGCGACATCACCGCCTGGAAGAAGACCGAGGGCGAACTCGTCGAGGCGCGCAAGGCGGCCGAGAAGGCCAGCGCCCAGAAATCCGACGTGCTCGCCAAGATCAGCCACGAGATCCGCACGCCGCTGAACGCGATCATCGGCTTTGCCGAGGTGATGGCGGAGGAGCGTTTCGGGCCGATCGCCAATGAGCGCTACAAGGAATATCTGCGCGACATCCACCAGTCGGGCGGCTACGTCATCAGCCTCGTCAACGATCTGCTCGACCTCGCCAAGATCGAGGCCGGCAAGCTCGATCTCGACTTCGTCAGCGTCAATCTCAACGAGATCGCGCTGTCGACCGTCAATCTGCTGCAGCCGGAGGCGCAGCGCGGCCGCGTCGTGCTGCGCTCAGGCCTCTCGCCCAAGCTGCCGCCGGTCGTCGCCGACCAGCGCTCGATCCGCCAGATCGTGATCAACCTGCTCTCCAACGCGGTGAAGTTCACCGATGCGGGCGGGCAGGTGATCATCTCGACGGCGCTCGGCGACCAGGGCGAGGCGATCCTGCGGGTGCGCGATACCGGCATCGGCATGGACGACAAGGAGATCGCACTGGCGCTGGAGCCCTTCCGCCAGGTGCCGACGACGCGCCGCGCCGGCGGCACGGGCTTAGGCCTGCCGCTGACCAAGGCGCTGGTCGAGGCCAACCGCGCCGCGATGTCGATCACCTCCGTCAAGAAGGAGGGCACGCTGGTCGAGATCACCTTCCCGCCGCAGCGGGTGCTGGCGGGGTAGGCTGTGCGCTGAAGACAGGCTCGGGGAAGACGGCAGCTTCGCAGGCTGTCTCCTCGCCCCCGATCATGCCCGGCGAAACGCGGCGCGTTGCAAACGCACTGGCCGGCTCGGGGACGCCCGGCTCCGGATCATCCACGGCACATGTTCGCCCGCGCCGGGCTTTGCATAGAAATAGCCCTGCCCGAAATCGCAGCCCGCTTCCCTGAGCCGCTCAGCCTGGCCAGCGTTTTCCACCCCCTCGGCGGTAATCTGGAGGCCCATGTTGCGGCCGAGGCTGACAACCGCGGCCACGATCGCGGCATCGTCCTTGTCGGTTTCCAGATTCCTGACGAAGCTCTGGTCGATCTTGATGTGATCGACGGGAAACTGCTTGAGGTGGGTCAGCGAGGCAAAGCCGGTGCCGAAATCGTCGAGTGCGATTGAAATGCCCGCCTTGTGGAACTCGCGCAGGATGGCCGCCGCTTCCTCGGTCTGGCGGCCCAGGAAGACCGTCTCCGTGACTTCGATCTCGAACCGGGAGGCCGGAACGTCGGCCTCCGCGAGAAGCGCGATGATCCTCGTCGCGAGCGTTCTGTCGGCGAAATCGGCGGAGGCGAGGTTGACGGCCACACGCCCGAATTCCAGGCCCTGGTCGAGCCAGGCGCGGATATCTGACGCCACTTGCCCGATCATGCTCGTCGCCAGCGCCGCCGAAATGTCCTGATCATCGAATGCCGAACCGAAATAAGCGGGCGTCAGCAATCCAAGGGTGGGATGGCGCCACCGCGCGAGTGCCTCGAAGCCAATGATGGCGCCGGTCGCGAGCGACACTTTCGGCTGGTAGTGAGGCAGAAATTCCAGCGCCGCGAGGCCCTGGCGCACTTCACGCAATATCGACACTCGACGTTCCATGACGTCGCGGGCGGCGCTCGTGTAGACGACTGCCCTGCTGCGGCCGCCCTCCTTGGCCCTGTAGAGCGCGATGTCGGCGTCCTTCATCAACTCGACGGCGTCGCGATGGTGTTCGGGGAACGCCGCCACGCCGATGCTCGCCTTCGTCGACAAGGCCCGTCCCTCGTAGTCGAACGTGGTTCGCAACGCCTCGACGATCCGGTCGGCGCAGGCCGCGATGTCGGCCAGCCCGGAATGCTCGACCAGGACAACGGCAAACTCGTCTCCGCCGACACGGGCAACCGTTCCGCGGTCGCCGACCAGGCGCGTCAACCTTGCCGCCGTTTCGGCCAGGAGCTTGTCGCCTGCGGCATGGCCCAGGGTGTCGTTGATGTCCTTGAAGTCATCGAGGTCGAGCAACAACAGGCCGACGCCCGTGCCTTCTGCCTCGGCGATCGCGAGCGCATCTTCCAACCGGGTCTGAAAGAGCGCCCGGTTTGCCAGCCCTGTCAGCGGATCATGGTTTGCCGTCTGCCAGATCGCGGCTTCCGTCGCCTTCCGATCCGAAATGTCGAAGGTTATGCCGATGAGGCGCTGCTTGTCTTTCCGCTCTGCCCTGAGTGCCAGCCAAATCTCGCGACCGTCCGGCGTGCGGTAGCGAACCTCGGCGCAATGCGTTCCATCGGTGATGGCGGCGAGCCGAAGCAGATCCACCTTGTGCTGATCGTCGGGATGAACGCGCGCCGAGAACTGGGACGCCGGCCCCGAACCGATGCCCAGCAGCGCGAACGCGTTGTCCGACCGGTCGACATGCGTCGTCGCGAGATCGACGTCCCAGGCGACCATGTTGCTCGCATGCAGCGCCAGGCGCAGGCGCTCCCCGCCGATTCGCACGGCGTCTTCGGCGATCTTGCGGGGGGTGATGTCCTGGAGCGTGCCGAGCATTCTGACGGGCCGGCTTTCGGCATCGTAGAGCGTCCGCCCACCGACCTCGACCCAACGGGTCTCGCCGTCCGTGGCCCTGACAATGCGGAACGTCGCCGACACGGAGGGCACGCGCGTATCGCCATCCGGGTAGAAGGCGGCATCGATCTGCGCCCTGTCCTCGGCATGAACGAGCGGCAGGAAGTCGTCCCGCTCGAGAGCCGCGCTCTCCGGCACCCCGAGAATGCGGCGAACCTCGGAGGACCATTCGCGGTGACCGCTGGCGAAGTCGAGATCCCAGATGCCGAGGCCCGTCGCAGCCAGGGCCAACCGAAGCCGCTCTTCGCTGGTTCGCAGTGCGTCGCTGGCCCCGCGCGTTTCCGTCAGGTCCTGCAACGCGCCCACCATCCTGATCGGGCTGCCGGCGTCGTCCCTCACCAGATAGGCGCGATCGCGGACGTAAGCATAATCGCCGTCACCGGTTCGCCAGCGATACTCGCCCTCCCAACGCTCCCCGTCCTGCCCGGCGACGAATTGCCGGATCTGGTCTTCGACGGCGGCTCGATCCTCAGGGTGGACGCCCTCCAGCCATGTCGTCC
Source organism: Allobosea sp. (assembly GCF_030695125.1). Taxonomy (GTDB): domain Bacteria; phylum Pseudomonadota; class Alphaproteobacteria; order Rhizobiales; family Beijerinckiaceae; genus Allobosea. Next base: position 138,867 of record NZ_JAUYTP010000030.1, read on the forward strand.
CGGTCGCTGGTCCCTGAATGGCCCCGTAGCCGAAGATGCCCTGGAGGCTTTCGCCCCATTGCAGGCCGTCGGACGCAAAATCCCAGTCGTAGATTGCGTCCGATGTCGCATGCGCGGCCAGCCGGTAGCGCTGCTCGCTTTCGCGCAGACGCTCCTCCGCGATCCTGCGGTTGTTCTCTGCCGACTTCCGCGCGGTGATGTCGGCGAAGGTGCGCACCACCCCGCCATTGGCAAGCCGGTTCGTGCGCACTTCCAGCACGGTGCCGTTGGGCCTCCTGCGTTCATAGATCGAGGCCTCGATGTTGTTGCCTTCATGCCGGATGGCATGCACCAGCGAGGGGTCGGATTCGGCGAATTCTCCTTGCTGGATCTGCCATCGCTTGACCTCTTCGAACTTCGGCACCGACCGCATCATCTCGGACGGCAACCCGAGCAGGTCGATCGCCCGCTGATTGCAGACGACCACGTCACCGCTCTGATCGACCATCAGGATGCCCTGGTCGACATTCTCCAGGGTGCCGTTGAGCAGGGCTGTGTTCTCGGCCAGCGCCTTGTTCGAGCGGCGCAGCTGGAGTTCGCGCATGACCGCCCGCGCAAGAGCCAGCAACGTGTTCGATTGCGCCTCGGTCAATCCGTCCGGTCGCGGCACGACATCGCAGACGCAGACGGCGCCGAGCGGCAGGCCTTCGGACGTTTCCAGACGAGCCCCGGCGTAAAAACGCAAATGCGGCTGGCCGGTTACGAGCAGATTGTCTTGCAGGCGCTCGTCGTCGGCGAGGTCATTGATGACGACGAGTTTCGACAGATGGATCGTCTTCGCGCAGATGGATTCGTCCAGCGAGGTTTCGTCGAAGCCCAATCCGATCTTCGATTTGAACCATTGCCGATCGGCGTCGAGGAAATTCACGATCGCAACCGGGGCGCCGCAGAACGCGCTCGCAAGCTGGGTGATCTCGTCAAACGCCGCCTCCGGCTGCGTGTCGAGAATGTCGAACGCCCGCAGCGCCGCAAGACGTTGCGGGCCGTCCCATGAGAATGGCGGTTGGCTGCGTTTGGACAAGCCCATGATCTTTCCAAGAAAAGACGCGAGATTTCGACGCTACGAATGCGAACTTACGAAACTCTAAAAATAATCCGGTCGATGACGTCGCGCTTCCTCAACGCAAACCGGACCCATCTCGGGCCGCTGATCTGGGCCGCGATTCCGGCCATTACGATCACCGCGCCCTGGGTCGACCTTCCGGAAGGCAGGCGCGCCGGAACGGGACAGGGCATAAGCCGCCATCGCGCCGCTCAGCGCTGATGCGCCGGGGCCGACTCTTCTGTAAGACTGGACCGTCACCTCCCTCCTCCCAAGGCGCCTCCCATGACCCTGACGATCTATGGCTGCTATCGCTCGCGCGCGACGCGCAACATCTGGCTGGCCAACGAGCTTGGCCTCGCCTTCACCCATGTCCCGGTGATCCAGGTCTACCGCCTGCCCGATCCCAAGGCGCCGGGCGCGCCGATGCATACGCAGAGCCCGGAGTTCCTGGCGGTCAATCCGAAGGGGCAGATCCCGGCCATCGACGATGGTGGCTTCAAGCTGCAGGAATCGCTCGCCATCAACCTCTATCTCGCCCGCAAGCATGGCGGCCCGCTGGCGCCCAAGGATGCGCAGGAAGAGGGGCTGGCGGTGATGTGGTCGCTCTGGGCGAGCACGGCGGTCGAGAGCCATGCGCTCAACATCAACTACCACATGGCGGCCTATCCGCCGGAGAAGCGCGATCCCAAGCTGGTCGAGGCGGCGCTGGCGGCCCTGCCCGCGCCCTTCGCGGTGCTCGATGCGGCGCTGGCGGCGGGCGGCGGCTTCGTCATGGGCGGGCGCTTCACGGTGGCCGACATCAACGTCGCCGAGATCATCCGCTACGCCAAGCCGGCGACGCAGCTCTTCGAGGCGGCGCCGCATGTGAAGGCCTGGCTCGACGCCTGCCATGCGCGCCCCGCCTTCCAGGCGATGTGGACGGCGCGGGACGCGGAAGCCGCATGAGCGGAAAACGGGTGGCGCCTTCGGGCGCCGCCGCCTAACCCGTGCCGGTCGATGGCGGCGCTTCCGCCGCCATCACCACCCGAGTCTCCCGGCATGGCCTCTGCCACAAACCCTGTCCCTGCATCGCCAGCCCCTTCATCGCCGGCCCCTGCATCGCCGGCCCCTGCATCGTCCCCCCTTGCCATGGGGCCCCGCGAATGGGCGCTCCTGCTGGTGTTGTCGGTGCTCTGGGGCGGGTCGTTCTTCTTCGGCAAGATCGCGGTCGGCGAATGGCCGCCGCTGATGGTGGTGGAGACGCGCTGCGTGCTGGCGGCCGGCGCGCTCTATCTCGTCATGCGGGCGCGCGGCCTTGATCTTTCGGTCGGCGGCGCGATGTGGCGCTCCTTCTTCGCCATGGGGCTGCTCAACAACCTGATCCCGTTCTGCCTGATCTTCTGGAGCCAGACGCAGCTGCCCAGCGGCCTCTCGGCGATCCTGAACGCGACCACGCCGGTCTTCGGTGTCGTCGTCGCGCATTGTTTCGGCCAGGGCGAGCGCGCGACGCCGCTGAAGATCGCCGGCGTGCTGGCGGGCCTGTGCGGCGTCGCCATCCTGATGGGGCCCGATGCGCTGGCGGGCTTCAGCGGGCCGCTGCTGGCGCAGCTCGCGGGGCTGGGCGCGGCCCTCTCCTACGGCTTCTCGGGGCTCTATGGCCGGCGCTTCCGGGAGCTGCCGCCGCTGGTCACCGCGACCGGGCAATTGACCGCCACCAGCGTGATGATGCTGCCGATCGTGCTCGTCTTCGCCCCGCCCTGGGCGCTGCCGCTGCCGAGCCTCCAGGCGGCGGGCGCGCTTGCCGGCCTCGCGCTGGTTTCGACCGCGCTGGCCTATGTGATCTTCTTCCAGATCATGCGCCGCGCAGGGGCGACCAACGCCATGCTGGTGACCTTCCTGATCCCGGTCAGCGCGATCCTGCTCGGTGTCGGCCTGCTCGGCGAGAGCCTGCTGCCGCGCCATGTCGCCGGCATGGCGGCGATCTTCGCCGGGCTGGCCCTGATCGACGGGCGGCTGTTCCGGCGGCGGGCCGGCGCCGGGGCGTGACCGCCTCCCGGAAACGCCGCGCATTATTGCCAATAAATTATGAATTGTTCTAGGGTCGCTTTCGCGGCCTGAGCCGCTATCGGCTTCACGGCAACGACTGGAAGATATCGGGTCAACGATACGCCAGAGGGGACCAGAGGGACACCATGGACGTCAGGCACCTGCGATGTTTCATCGCAGTGGCGGAGGAGCTTCATTTCGGCCGCGCCGCGGAGCGGCTGGGCCTGGCCCCCCCCGCCCTCTCCCGACAGATCAGCACGCTCGAGGAAGAGCTCGGCTGCGTGCTGCTGACGCGCACGACCCGGCAGGTCGCGCTGACGCGCGCCGGCATGACCATGCTCGAGGAGGCCAAGGCCATCCTGTCGCGGATGGAGCATGCGTCGCGGGCTGTGCGGGAGGCCTCGCTCGGCTCCGGCAAGGTGCTGCGGATCGGGGCGATCGACGCGGCGTCGTCGAGTTTCGTGCCCGAGGCGCTGGTCGCCTTCCGCCAGTTGTACCCCGGCGTCCAGATCAAATTCGTCGAGGCGATGACGGCAGCCCTGATCCAGATGCTGGAGACCGGTAAGCTCGACCTCGCCCTGACCCGGCCGCCGCGCAAGCCGACCGATTGCGCCTTCGAGGTGCTGCGCGTCGAACGGCCGATCGTGGTGCTCAACGAGCGCCACCCGCTCGCGGCGCGCGAGTATCTGACGATTCAGGACCTCGTGGGCGAGCCCTTCGTCGTGCCGTCCAAGCGGATCCGGCCCTTCGCCTACGATCTCGTGATGGCCTATTTCGAAAGCGTCGGGGCGGTGCCCAACGTCACCATCGAGGCGACCGAGAAGCCGGCGATGATGTCGGCGGTCGCGGCGGGGCTTGGCATGGCGCTGGCGCCCGACTGGGTGTCGCGGCTGAGCTTCCCCGGCGTGACGATGCGGCGCCTGCGTGGCGCCCTGCTCGACCCGCCGCCGCCGGGCGCTCTTGTGGGAATCGCCTGGCGGCCGCAACAGCGGCTTGACCCGCGCGACGATTTCCTGGCGATCCTGCGCGAGAGCGTCACCCTGATCGACGAGCGGCATATCCTGCCGTTCACCCTTCCCGTCACCAAGCCAGTGCGTCAGGCCCGCCTCGTCGGGTCTGCAGTCGGAGGAACCCGATGAGTTTGAACAATATCGAGAGGGCGCAGGGCCTGCGCATCCGCTCGTCGCAGGATATGGCCGGCGGGCTGTTCATGATCCTGCTGGCCGGGCTGGCCTTCGTTTTGTCGAGCGACCTGCCCCTCGGGACGCTGCGCCAGATCGGGCCCGGCATGCTGCCGAAGTCCTTCGCGGTGATCTGCGCCGCGCTCGGGCTGATGCTGTGCCTGTCGTCTTTGCGCTTCAACGGCGAGAAGCTGTCGGGCTGGTCCTGGCGCGGCGTCATCTTCGTGCTCGGCGGCGCCATCGTCTTCGGCCTGACCATCCGCGGCTTCGATGTCGGGCCGATCAGCGTGCCCTCGCTCGGCCTGCTCGTCTCCGGCCCGCTTGTCGTGCTGATCGCGGGCTGCGCCGCGGAGGACGTCAAGTGGAAGGAGCTGATCATCTTTGCCGTGGCGATGACGACGTTCTGCGCCCTCCTGTTCAAATACGCGCTGAGCCTGCCGATCCCGCTCGCGCCCTGGCTGCTTGGAATCTGAGGTCATCATGGACGTTTTCGCCAATCTCGGCCTCGGTTTCGCAACCGTCTGGAAGATCGTCTGGTGGTCGCCGGCCTTCCTGCAGGGCGCCATCTCGCTTCCGCTGCCCATCAACATCCTGCTCTGCTTCGTCGGCTGTCTCGTCGGCACGCTGATCGGCGTGCTGCCCGGCGTCGGGCCGATCGCGACGATCGCGATGCTGCTGCCGATCACCTTCGGGCTCGACCCCGTCGGCGCGCTGATCATGCTCGCGGGCATCTATTACGGCGCGCAGTACGGCGGCTCGACCACGGCGATCCTGGTCAACATCCCCGGCGAGGCGACCTCGGTCGTCACCACGCTGGACGGCCACCAGATGGCCAAGCAGGGCCGCGCCGGCGTGGCGCTGGGCACCGCGGCGCTCGGCTCCTTCTTCGCCGGCTGCGTCGCCACCGTCGTCATCGCGGCGCTGGGCGCGCCGCTGACCAAGCTCGCGCTGCTGTTTGGCCCGGCCGAATACTTTTCGCTGATGGTGATGGGCCTGTGCTTCGCGGTCGTGCTGGCGCGCGGCTCGATCCTCAAGGCCTTCTGCATGATCATGCTGGGCCTGCTGCTCTCGACCGTCGGCACCGACCTCGAGACCGGCCAGGAGCGCATGACCTTCGGCTTCGCGCCGCTCGCCGACGGCATCGACTTCGCCGTGCTGGCGATGGGCGTGTTCGGCTTCGCGGAGGTGCTTCGCAACCTCGAGAATCCCGAGGCGCGCGACGTCGTCCGCACCAAGATCGGCCGCCTGCTGCCGAGCTGGAGCGACATCAAGCAGTCGATCAACCCGGTGCTGCGCGGCACCGGCATCGGCGCCATCCTCGGCATCCTGCCCGGCAATGGCGCGGTGCTCGGCCCCTTCGCCAGCTACACCGTCGAGAAGAAGATCGCCAAGGATCCGTCGCGCTTCGGCAAGGGCGCGATCGAGGGCGTGGCGGGGCCTGAATCGGCCAACAACGCCGGCGCGCAGACCGCGTTCATCCCGCTGCTGACGCTCGGCATCCCGCCCAACGCCGTCATGGCGCTGATGGTCGGCGCGATGACGATCCACGGCATCATCCCCGGCCCGCAGGTGATGACCAAGAACCCGGACCTGTTCTGGGGCCTGATCGTCTCGATGTGGATCGGCAACCTGATGCTGCTCGTCATCAACCTGCCCCTGATCGGGCTGTGGGTGAAGCTGCTGCAGGTGCCCTACCGCCTGATGTTCCCGGCGATCCTGATCTTCTGCTGCATCGGCATCTACTCGGTGAACAACCAGCCGGTGGACGTCGCCTTCACCGCCATGTTCGGCCTGTTCGGCTACATCCTGATCAAGCTCGGCTTCGAGCCGGCGCCGATGCTGCTGGGCTTCGTGCTCGGCAAGCTGATGGAAGAGAAGCTGCGCCAGGCGCTGATCATCTCGCGCGGGTCGTTCATGACCTTCGTCGAGCGACCGATCTCGGCGGGGCTGCTGCTGGTGGCAATCGCCGTGCTCGTCATCGCGCTGCTGCCGTCGATGTCGAAGAAGCGCGACGAAGTGTTCACCGAATGACGGGGTTGCCGCGCGTCATGCGCGGCCCCACCTTGCCTAAAACCAAAACGAGGAAGGAACCGCCATGAAGAAAACCGTACTCGGCCTCGCCGCCGCCCTGACCCTGGCCGCGGGCGCCGCCCATGCCCAGGCCTATCCGAACAAGCCGGTGACGATGATCGTGCCGTTCGCAGCGGGCGGACCGACCGACATCATCGCCCGCATCGTCGGCGACCACATGTCGAAGACGCTCGGCCAGCAGATCGTGATCGAGAACGTCGCCGGCGCCGGCGGCACCACGGGCATCACCCGCGCGATGACTGCAACCCCCGACGGCTACACCATCGCGATGGGCCATCTCGGCACCTTCTCGGCGGCGCCCGCCACCTATCCCGGCCTGAAATACGACCCGATCAACGGCATGCAGCCGATCGGTCTGGCCGGCGGCACGCCGATCCTGATCGTCGCCCGCAAGAACATCGAGGCCACCGACCTGAAGTCCTTCGTGGCGGCCGTGAAGGCCAATCCGGACAAGTTCAACGAAGCCCATGCCGGCCTCGGCTCGGTGTCGTGGACGACCTGCACCCTGCTCAAGGGCCAGCTCGGCGTGCCCAAGCTCAATGCGGTGGCCTATCGCGGCACCGGCCCGGCGCTGAACGATCTGGTCTCCGGCCAGATCGACTTCATGTGCGACCAGATCGTCAGCGTCGCCGAGCAGATCAAGGCCGGCACGATCAAGGCCTTCGCGGTGGCTTCGCCGCAGCGTTCGCCGGCCCTGCCCGACGTGCCGACGACGACCGAAGCCGGCCTGCCGGAATACCAGATCGAGGCCTGGAACGGCATCGCCGGTCCCAAGGGCATGCCGAAGGAGGCCGTCGACAAGCTCGTCGACGCGCTGAACAAGGCCCTGAACGACGAGGGCACCAAGAAGCGCCTGCTCGATCTCGGCGCGGTGATCCCCACGGCGACCGACCGCACGCCCGATGGCTTCGCCGCCGTGATCAAGCGCGATGCCGCCAAGCTCGACCCGGCGCTGAAGAACGCGCCGCGCTGAGAAGGTTCGGCCTGAGACGACAGGACGGCGGGCCTCGGGCCCGCCGTTTTCGTTTGAGGGCACCGCAGGGTGACGGCGCTTCACCGGCGGTTCCAGACCCGGCAGATGCCGTCGCCGGACACGCGTTACGCGCGCACACATGTTGTGACCGCGCGGCGCGGAACAGGCAGGGCCGCCTGGCGGTTTTCTCCCCGAACTGTCTCTCGGAAGGAGAACTCCCATGATCAAGAAACTCGCTCTCGCCGCCTCCCTGGTTGCGGCCCCGGCCGCGGCCTTCGCCCAGACCCAGACCCAGGTCCAGACGCAGGTGCAGACCCAGCCCTCGGGTGGCGCGGCGGGCGGTGCGCTCAGCGGCGCGACCTCGGGCGCCATCGGCGGGGCCATCGTCGGCGGGCCGATCGGTGCCGCGGTCGGTGGCGTCGGCGGCGCGGTGGTGGGCGCCATCATCGGCGATGCCGCCTCGCCGAAGTTCCGGACCTATGTCGTCGAGCAGAGCGTGCCGTCCTACCGCTATGCCGAGCCGGTCGCGGTCGGCGCCATGCTGCCGGAAGACGGCGTCGTCTACCGGGAGGTTCCGGCCGAGTACGGCGCGCAGGGCTATCGCTACACGGTCGTGAACGACCGCACGGTGGTGGTCGATCCGCGCACCCGCCGCATCGTCCAGATCATCGACTGACCGTCCGCCGAGCGGATCGGCTGCCTTGACGCCCGCCCCGGAGACGGGGCGGGCTTTTCGTCGCCAAAGCCGCCGCCGGCCACACGCAATGGGCGATTTCGGAACATTGCCTGCCCGATTGGGTTGCAGACCCGACCGTCAACCCAAAGGAAGACAAGCCATGATCAAGACCTTCGCTGTCGCCGCCGCCCTCGTCGTGCTGCCCGCGACCGTGTTCGCCCAGAGCACCGGCCCCGCCGTCCGCGACCCGGCCGGCGGCGCCACCCGCGATCCTGCGCTGAGCACCACCATGCCCGGCACGGTCGACAACCGGCCGATGAAGCGCGACCCCGCCGGCGGCAGCATGATCGACGATTCGCCGCGCTTCCGGACCTATGTGATGGAGCAGCGCGTGCCGTCCTATCGCTACGAGCAGCCGGTCATCGTCGGCATCGTGCTGCCCGAGCAGGGCGTCGTCTATCGCGAGGTGCCGGCCGGGTACGGCGCGCAGGGCTATCGCTACACGGTCATCAACGACCGCGCCGTCGTGATCGAACCGGGTACCCGCCGCATCGTCCAGATCATCGACTGATCCGCCCTGTCCGGGCCGCATCCGCGCAGCCCGGGCTTCGGCACCGCCACAGGCCCGCGCCCGCAGGGGAGCGGGCCTTCGTACGAGGGCGGGCGGCGACGAGCGGCGCCGCCACGCGCGTCAGCGGGTGCCGAACATCCGGTCGCCGGCATCGCCCAGGCCGGGCACGATATAGCCGTGGTCGTTGAGCTTCTCGTCGATCGCCGCCGTCCAGATGCGAACCTCGGGATGGGCGCCGCGCAGGCGCTCGATGCCCTCGGGCGCCGCCAGAAGGCAGACGAAGCGCAGATCCCTGGCGCCGCGCTCCTTCAGCCGGTCGATCGCGGCGACCGCCGAGTTGGCGGTGGCCAGCATCGGGTCCATGACCACGATCATGCGGTCGGCGACGTCGGAGGGGGCCTTGAAGTAGTACTCCACCGCCTGCAGCGTGTCGGGATCGCGGTAGAGGCCGATATGGGCGACGCGGGCGGCGGGCACGAGCTCCAGCATGCCGTCGAGGAAGCCGACGCCGGCGCGCAGGATCGGCGCGAAGACCATCTTCTTGCCGGAGATGATCGGCTGCATCGATTTTTCGAGCGGCGTCTCGATCTCGATCATCTCGACCGGCAGATCGCGCGTCACCTCGTAGCAGAGCAGCATGCCGATCTCGTTGAGGAGCTGGCGGAAGCTCTTGGTCGAGCGGTCCTTCTCGCGCATCAGCGTCAGCTTGTGCTGGACCAGCGGGTGATCGACGACGGTGACCCCGTCCTGCTGCTTGGTCATTCGCTCTGTTCCCCTTCTTCCTTGCCTCATCCCTCATCCTGAGGAGCCGCGAAGCGGCGTCTCGAAGGATGATCCAGTGCGCTCTGGAGCATCCTTCGAGACGCGAGCTCTGCTCGCTCCTCAGGATGAGGGCTGAGGGGATTGTCGGCTGACTTCAGAATACCGTGCCGTCGCTGATGATCGTCAAGGGCGGGCCGCCGCCGGGGCGCTTCTCGGCCGCGATGCGCCGACCGGCCGACCAGGTGCCGCCCTCAAGCACCTTGGCGAGCGGCAACTCTTCACGCGTGCGGCCCAGCCGCTGGCGGATCAGCGCGCCGATCTCGTCGAGCAGCGCCACCGTCAGCGCGCGCCATTCGACCACCAGCGTCGAGCCCGCCTCATGGGCACGTGCCGCGTCGGCCTCGTCCTTCAGCGCGATCACGCCTGTATCGAGGAAGAGGCCGCCATTGCGGTATTCCGGCAGTCCAGTCAGGTCGTCGATGTCGATGACCGCGATGCCCGCCCATTGCAGCGGCTCGATCAGCGAATAGGTCAGCCATTGCGAGAGCTTGTGGAAGGGCACGAGCCCGGCCGTCTTGGCCTCGGGCGCGATCAGCGGGTGGCGCCAGGTGTCGCCGAGCGCAATGCCGGCGAGCGTCAGCCGCGATGGCCAGATGCCGCCAAAACAGGCCAGCACCTCGCTGAGCATGTGGCTGGCGCGCAAGGTGCCGGTCTCGGCCGCGCCCAGGAAGCGGTCGAACAGGTCGCCCGGACGCTTCAGGCCCCGGCGCTCCAGTTCCTCCCCCAGCCGGTTGAGCAGCGCGGCGCGCCCCCCCACCGCCAGCAGCGGGTTGTCCGGACCGGCCTGGAAACCCGCCGCCAGGGCGGCGGCGTCGAGCCGCTTCAGCGCGGTGGCGTCGACCCGCAGCGGCTGCGCCGGGTCGCTGGAGAAGAGGCCGGCGGCGAACATGTCGAGCGAGGCCAGAGCCAGCCCCTCGGAGCGCGCAATGGCCTGGCCGCTCAGCGCATCGCGATAGGACCAGTCGGGCCCGGCCCCGGCATCGAGCAGCACGCTGACGATGGCGAGATCATAGGCCGCCCGCCCGCGCGCGGTGGCGTCCGTGAAGCCCGCGGCCCGGTCGAGCGCGCTCCAGCGATCGACACCGGCGACGGTGAAATGGCGCCAGCGGGCGTGGAAGGGAATCTCCAGCGTCGGGTAATTGGCCTTGATCGTGTCGAGCACATAGTCGGCGCAGGCCTCCAGCCGCTCCGGCTGGACCGTGAAATGCAGCAATTGCCCGGCCCGGCCGAGGGTCAGCATCTCCCGCGCGCGGGCGCGGATCATGGCGGGCTTGAGAAGGAGGCGCACGGCCTCCGGATCGCGATCAGGCATCGTGTCAGAACTTGTCCAGGGCGCGACCGACGGTCGCCTTGAGGGCGTTGTCGCCCGGGGCGCCATCGGGCGCATAGTAGCCCGCCGCCTTCTTGGCCTCCATCTCGACGGAGGCGTCGAGCGGGATCAGCTCGGGGGGAATGGCGACGCGCTCGCCGATCTCGATGCCGCTCTCGACCATGGCGTCGTATTTCATGTTCGACATCGACATCAGCCGGTCGATCCGGGTGACGCCGAGCCAGTGCAGCACGTCCGGCATGAGCTGCTGGAAGCGGGCATCCTGCACGCCGGCGACGCATTCGGTGCGCTCGAAATAGGTCGCGGCTGAGTCGCCGCCCTCCTGGCGCTTGCGGGCGTTGTAGACGAGGAACTTCGTCACCTCGCCGAGAGCGCGCCCTTCCTTGCGGTTGTAGGCGATGAAGCCGACGCCGCCCGCCTGCGCGTCGCGGGCGGCCTCCTCGATGCCGTGTACCAGATAGGGCCGGCAGGTGCAGATGTCGGAGCCGAAGACGTCGGAGCCGTTGCACTCGTCGTGCAGGCGCCCGGAGATGAACGTCCCGGGGTCACCGAGTTTCGCCACGTCACCGAAGAGATAGACAGTGATGTTGCCGATCGGCGGCAGGAAGACCGAGATGTCCGGCCGTGTCACCAGTTCCGGATACATCCCCCCGGTCTGGTCGAAGAGCGTGCGGCGCAGTTCGGCCTCGGTCGTGCCGAAGCGCTCGGCGATGC
>NZ_JAUYTP010000032.1 GCF_030695125.1 Allobosea sp.
CGCCGCCTCCAGATCGGCTACAACCGCGCCGCCTCGATCATGGAGCGGATGGAGCACGAGGGCATCGTCGGCCCCGCCAACCACGCCGGCAAACGCGAAATCCTCGTCGAAACCGGCAGGGCACGGGAAGACGAGGACTGAAAGGGGGCTTGTCGCGGCGTCTGGCCCTTGTGGTTGCGCCTCCCGGTCCTCAAATTGCCATCAGGGCACTGCAACCTGACACATGACATTGCGTTAGGTGTTCAGCGGGGCTGAGGCCTGGCACGAAATGAACAGGTGTCGGGTCCGCTGGATGGGATCGGCGCGAAGGGGAGCAAGGCCTGCTGATGACATCGAATCCGACCCTCCGGGCCAAGGCTGCGATGCTGGCATGGCTCGGCTGCGTCGTGCTTCCGTCCTCGCTGATGGCCCAGCCGCTCCAGATCCTTCCGCCCAAACCGGCCGCCGCACGGCCCGCCGTGAGCCGACCCCTGCCGCTGCCGCCGATGCGGCCTCCGGGCCTCGGACTGCCGCGCGTATCGGAGGCCTCGTCCACCCAGGCGACAGGCGCAGCAGCCGTGATCGCCGCAACGGAGACCACGAGGGCCCCTGCCCCAGTTCGCGCCAAGGCCGGCGCGCCCGCGACGCAGGAGGAGGCCATCGAGCGGCTGAACGCCTATCTCAACAGCTTCTCGTCGCTGCAGGGCAATTTCATCCAGCACGCGGCCGATGGCCGCCGCCTCGAGGGCCGGATCTACATCCAGCGCCCCGGCAAAATGCGCTTCGAATATGCACCGCCGGCCACGATCGAGGTGATCGCGGACGGCACGTCGGTTGCGGTCCGCGACAAGCGGCTGGCGACCCAGGACATCTATTCGCTCGGCCAGACACCCCTCAAATTCCTGGTGCGCGAGCGCATGGACCTGGCCCGCGAGGGCACGATCACCGGCGCGGCCGTCGATGGCGACGTGCTGACGCTGCGCCTCGAGGACCGCTCGACGCTCGGCGGCACCTCGAAGATCGCGCTGAAATTCGATCTGGCGGCCAATGTGCTGCGGCAATGGGTCGTGATCGATCCTCAGGGCTACGAGACGACCGTCTCGCTCTACAATCTCGACACCCAGCGCCGGCCCGACGCCAAGAATTTCGTGATCGACTACCAGCGCAAGCTCTGAGGCTTGGCCGGAAGCCGTGTCAGGCGGCTTGCCTTTTGCGCGCCAGCGGATGAGTTTCCGGCACCCTTGTCGCCGGAACCGCGCCCTTGCAACTCACCGTCACCAGCTGGAACATCAACTCGGTCAGGCTTCGCATCGGCATGGTCACCGATTACCTGAGCCGCCATGCGCCCGATGTCCTGTGCCTGCAGGAAACCAAGACGCCTGACGAGCAGTTTCCGGGCAAGGCCTTCGAGAAGGCCGGCTATGTCCACCAGGCCTTCATCGGCCAGAAGGGCTATAACGGCGTCGCGATCGTCTCGAAGCTGCCCTTCGCCGCGAAGGACGCCATGGCGATGTGCGGCCGCAACGACGCCCGCCACATGACCGCGGTGCTGGGCGCCGGCGCCGGCGCGGCTGCCGGCATCGCGATCCACAATTTCTACATCCCCGCCGGCGGCGACATCCCCGATCCCGACAAGAACGAGAAGTTCGCCCACAAGCTCGCCTTCCTCGAGGCCATCGGCGCCTGGGGCGTCGCCCAGCGGCCGACCGACAGGCCGGCGATCCTGCTCGGTGACCTCAACATCGCGCCGTACGAACATGATGTCTGGAGCCACAAGCAGCTCCTCGACGTCGTCAGCCACACGCCGATCGAAACCACGACGCTGGAGAAGCTGCGCAGCGAACTCGGCTGGACGGACGCCGCGCGCACGCTGCGGCCCGAGCCGGAGAAGCTCTACAGCTGGTGGAGCTACCGCGCCGCCGACTGGGAAGCCTCCAACCGCGGCCGCCGGCTCGATCATATCTGGCTGTCGGATGCGCTGACGCCCGCGCTGCGCGACGTCACCTTCCTGCGCGAAGCCCGCGGCTGGGAACGACCGTCCGACCATGTCCCGGTGACGGTGACGCTGGCGCTCTGATCTGGTCTGAAGGGTGCCCTGGCGATTGCGGCCCGGTCGCACCTCAGGCGCGGTCGATCGCCGCCAGCGCGTCCTGAACGGCCGTCAGCTCGCCGACGAAGTTCCGCAGCCGCTCGCTGATCGCCGCCGCGACGGCTTGCGCGGAATCCGGCGATTCGGCCAGCACCCGCCGCATCACGCTGCGCGACAGCCGCATCACCTGGGTGGGCTCGCGCGCAATCGCAGTGACCGGGCGCGCCACCGCCGTGAACAGCGCGATTTCGCCGATCAGCCCGCCCGATCCGACGATCTCTTCGGCCGGCTGCCCATCCTCGCGGCTGTTGAGGGCGATTGCGCCGGAAACGACCAGCACCGCCCCGTCCGAGGGCTCGCCGACACGAAACAGCACATCTCCGGCGCGCAGGATGCGGCTCTCCGCCGCGAAGGCGACGAGCCTCAGCGCATCGCGCTCCATCAGGCTCAGCAGCGGCTGCCGGGCCAGCAGGGCAATGTCGTCGTCGAGCGCCATCGGGACTTAAGGGTTCAGCCGGTAGCCGCCGGCATCGGTGACGAGCAGCCGGGCGTTGCCCGGGTCCGGCTCGATCTTCTGGCGCAGCCGGTAGATATGGGTTTCGAGCGTATGCGTCGTCACCTGGCTGTTATAGCCCCAGACCTCCTGCAGCAGCACCTCGCGGGCGATCGGCTTGCGGCCGGCCCGGTAAAGGAAGCGCAGGATCGCGGTTTCCTTCTCGGTGAGCTTGGTCTTCGAGCCCTTCTCGCTGACCAGCAGCTTCGAGCCGGGGTGGAAGGTATAGGGACCGACCTGGAAGACCGCGTCCTCGCTGGCCTCGTATTGTCGCAGATGCGCACGGATGCGCGCCAGCAGCACGGCGAACTTGAAGGGCTTGACGACATAGTCGTTGGCGCCGGCCTCGAGCCCCAGAACCGTGTCGGCGTCCGAGCCCTGACCGGTGAGCATGATCACCGGGCTCTTGAAGCCGTTCTTGCGCATCAGCTTCACCGCCTCGCGGCCATCCATGTCGGGCAGGCCGACATCCATGATCGCGAGATCGATGCGCTCGGCCTGGACCGCCTTCACGGCGCCGGTCGCGGTGCCGGCGGTCGAGAGCTTGAATTCGTCATAGAGCGCGAGCTGCTCGGCGAGCGCGTCTCGCAGGGTCTGGTCGTCGTCGACCAGCAGGATATGATGCACGGCGGGCATGAAACATCGTTCGCACGAGAAATGGCAGTACACCATGAGCCGGCCCCACCGTGACCGCAAGTCACGCCCATTGGAATTCCCGTGAGAAACCGTGATCGAGACCCGCTGCGCCCGGCTTTCGAGCGCCCTCGCCGTCTGACGCGCTTGCGCGTCTTCGCCTCGGTCCGCGACCGTCGGAAGGGCTTTCTGATCGCTGGCGGGGCCGCCTTTCCCTGTGCGCTTGGCCGCGCGGGCATCGGGATGCTGAAACGCGAGGGCGACGGCCGGACACCCCGCGCCGATCTGCCGCTACGCAGTGTGCTCTTCCGGGCCGACCGCATCGGCCGCCCACTCAGCCTGCTGCCGCTGCGCATCATCGCCGCGCGCGACGCCTGGTGCGACGATGTCGCGGACCGCCGCTACAACCGCTTGATCGACCGCCCTCCGGGCGAGGCGGAGGAGCGGCTGACCCGCGACGACCACCTCTATGACGTCATCGTCGAATTGGGATGGAACGACGCACCGGTGATTCGCGGCCGCGGCAGCGCGATCTTCTGGCATCTCGCCCGCCCGGGCTTCACGCCCACGGCCGGCTGCGTCGCAGTCGAGCGTCACGTTTTTTCGAAGGTGCTGCCGCGGCTGGCGCGGCACTGCGTGATGCTGGTCAGATAGATCGGAGCGGATTATGGAGGTCGCGAGCACCGTCTCGATCCCCTCCAGGAGCCAGCCGACGGCCATGCGGGCACCGTCCCGCGCCCGTCGCGGTTTCCAAGCTCGAGACTGCCATGACCGACTCCCCCTCCGACACCCTCCGCTTCGGCCGGATCGCCGCGACCGTCGCCGTCGCCGACATGGCGCGCGCCTGCGACTTCTATGTCGGCGCAATAGGCTTCAGCAAAACCTTCGAGAACGGCGACCCCGTCGGTTTCGTCATCCTGAAGCGCGATGCAGGTGAACTGCATCTGACGCTGCAGCGAGACCACAGGCCGGCGCCGTTCGCCGTCGCTCACATGCTGGTCGAGGACATCGACGCCCTTCACGCGATTGTCCGGGCCCACGGCCTTCGCATCGTAAAGGGCCTGCGCGACAAGGACTACGGCCTGCGCGCCTTCGTCTTCGAGGATCCCGACGGCAACCGGATCGACGTCGGCGAGCGGATTTGACGCAAGCTCTCCTGCTCGGGCCAGCGCCCGGGCAGGAGGGCGCAGGCCCTACCCCCGCGCCCCGAAGATCGCGCTGCCGACGCGCACATGCGTTGCGCCGAGCTGGATCGCCGCCTCGTAATCGGCGCTCATGCCCATCGACAGGCCCCGCAGGCCGTGGCGGGCCGCGATCTTGGCCAGCAGGGCGAAATGCGGCGAGGGCGGATCCTCCGCCGGCGGAATGCACATCAGCCCCTCGATCACCAGGCCATGATGGACCCGGCAGGTTTCGAGGAAGGCGTCGATCTCGGCAGGGCTGACGCCGCCCTTCTGTGGCTCGTCGCCGGTGTTGACCTGCACATACAGCGTCGGCGCCCGGCCGCTGCGGCCGATCTCGCGGGCCAGCTCCTTGGCGAGGCTCTCGCGATCGAGCGAATGGATCGCATCGAACAGCTCGACCGCCTCCTTCGCCTTGTTGGACTGGAGCGGCCCGATCATGTGCACCTGCGCATCGGGAAACCGCGCTTTCAGCCCCGGCCACTTGGCCTTGGCCTCCTGGACGTAGTTTTCGCCGAAGACGCGCTGCCCTGCCTCCAAAACGGGAAGGATGACCTCCGCCGGCATCGTCTTGGACACCGCGATCAGCGTCACCGAATCGGGCTCGCGCTCGAAATCGCGCGCCGTGCGCGCAATCGCCGCCCGGATTTCCGCCAAACGCGTAACCGTATCGTTCATCTGCTGCCCTTCCAGACCCGGCACGGCGTTGACCGCGTCGCCTCAATGGTGTCCTAGAGCATGATGCCGAAAAGTGGGACCCGGTTTTCGGATACAATCATGCGCTAACTCTTGGACGAGAGCTGGCTCTCGTCTGGCACCTCCGATGATGCAAGAATAGCCCGCTGCCATGGCCGTCGAACGCTACAATCCCAAGGAATCCGAGCCGAAATGGCGCGCCGTCTGGGAGGAGCGCAAGCTCTTCGAAACCAGCAACGACGACCCGCGGCCGAGCTACTACGTCCTCGAGATGTTTCCCTACCCGTCGGGACGCATCCATATGGGCCATGTCCGCAATTACGCGATGGGCGACGTCGTGGCGCGCTACAAGCGGGCCAAGGGCTTCGCCGTGCTGCACCCGATGGGCTGGGACGCCTTCGGCCTGCCCGCCGAGAACGCCGCCAAGCAGAAGAAGGTCCATCCGCGGGAATGGACCTACGCCAATATCGCGGCGATGCGGACGCAGTTGCAGTCGATGGGCCTCTCGCTGGACTGGAGCCGCGAGCTCGCGACCTGCGACCCGTCCTATTATCGCCACCAGCAGAAGATGTTCCTCGACTTCCTGAAGGCCGGGCTGGTCGATCGCAAGACCGCGAAGGTCAACTGGGACCCGGTCGATGAGACCGTGCTCGCCAACGAGCAGGTCATCGACGGCAAAGGCTGGCGCTCTGGCGCGCCGGTCGAGATCCGCGAGCTGACGCAGTGGTTCTTCAAGATCACCGCCTTCGGCCAGGAGCTGCATGACGCGCTGGAGGGCCTGACCCGCTGGCCCGACAAGGTCCGCCTGATGCAGAAGAACTGGATCGGCCGCTCGGAAGGGCTGCTGGTTCGTTTCGCTCTCGAATCGAAGGCGGTCGAGGCCGACGAGATCGAGGTCTACACGACCCGCCCCGATACCCTGTTCGGAGCGAAGTTTCTCGGCATCGCCCCCGATCACCCGGTCGCCCGAATGGTTGCCGCGCGCAGCCCCGCCCTGCAGGCCTTCATCGAGGAGTGCAAGCGCACCGGCACGGCCCAGGAGAACATCGACAAGGCCGAGAAGCTCGGCTTCGATACCGGCCTGCGCGTCGCCCATCCGCTTGATCCGTCATGGACCTTGCCGGTCTACGTCGCCAACTTCATCCTGATGGAATACGGCACGGGCGCGATCTTCGGCTGCCCCGCCCATGACCAGCGCGACCTCGACTTCGTCAACAAATATGGCCTCGGCAACACCCCCGTCGTCGCCCCCGAGGGCGTCGATCCGGCGAGCTTCGTGATCACCGACACCGCCTATGTCGACGACGGCCGGATGATCAATTCGCGCTTCCTCGATGGCTTGACCATTTCGGAAGCGAAAGAAGAGGTGGCCCGCCGGCTCGAGAGCGAGATCCGCGGCGACCGTCCGGTCGGCGCCCGCAAGGTCAACTTCCGTCTGCGGGACTGGGGCGTCTCGCGCCAGCGCTATTGGGGCTGCCCGATCCCGGTGATCCACTGCGCCGAATGCGGAACGGTGCCGGTGCCCGATTCCGACCTGCCGGTGCAGCTGCCCGACGACGTCTCCTTCGACAAGCCGGGCAACCCGCTCGATCACCATCCGAGCTGGAAGCATGTCGCCTGCCCGCAATGTGGCGGCGCGGCGCGGCGCGAGACCGACACGATGGACACCTTCGTCGATTCCTCCTGGTATTTCGCCCGCTTCACAGATCCCTGGCGGACGGAGAGCCCGACGAACCGCGCCGTCGTCGATCGCTTCCTGCCGGTCGACCAGTATATCGGCGGCGTCGAGCACGCGATCCTGCACCTGCTCTATTCGCGCTTCTTCACGCGCGCCATGAAGGCGACCGGCCATGCCGGCCTCGACGAGCCCTTCGCCGGCATGTTCACGCAGGGCATGGTCGTCCACGAGACCTATCGCGACGCCGACGGCAACTGGGTCGAGCCCGGCGATGTCCGCATCGAGGGCGCTGGTGCCGAGCGCAAGGGTTTCCATGTCGACACGGCCGCTCCGATCGAGATCGGCGCGATCGAGAAGATGTCGAAGTCGAAGAAGAACGTCGTCGATCCCGACGACATCATCGCCTCCTACGGCGCCGACACCGCACGCTGGTTCATGCTCTCGGATTCCCCGCCCGATCGCGACGTGATCTGGACCGACGAGGGTGTCCAGGGCGCCGCCCGTTTCGTCCAGCGCTTCTGGCGCCTGCTCGGGGAGATCGCCGAGCGCACGGGCAACACCGCCCCTCGGCCCGCATCCCTGGGTGAGCCCGCGGAGACCCTGCGCAAGGCCAGCCACAGGGCTCTGGACGCCGTTGGCAACGATATCGAGCGGCTCGGCTTCAACCGCTGCATCGCCCATGTCTACACGCTCACCAACGCGATCGGGAAAGCGCTCGACGCGGCAGCAGAGAACGCGGCTCTGGCACCCGACATCGCCTTTGCGCTGCATGAGGCCGGCGTCATCGCGACCCAACTCGTCGCGCCGATGATGCCCCATCTCGCCGAGGAATGCTGGCAGGCGCTCGGCCAGCCGGGCCTCGTCGGCGAGGCCTCATGGCCCGAGGCAGAAGCGGCCTTGCTGAGGGATGACAGCCTGACGCTGCCGGTCCAGGTCAACGGCAAGAAGCGCGCGGAGGTGACCGTGCCGGCCGATGCGGATACGATCGCCGTCGAAGCGCTGGTCAGGGCGTCCGACGTCGTCACCAAGGCGCTGGATGGCCGCGAGATCCGCAAGATCATCGTCGTTCCCGGGAGAATCGTGAATGTCGTCGTTTGAAACCGGACATCGCGCCACAGCACGCCCGGCCGGCCGGCTGATGCTGGCGGCCGCGCTGCTTGCCGCCGCGATGGCGGGCGGCTGCTTTCAGCCGCTCTATGCGGAGAACACCCGCAGCGTTACCGGCGGGAGCATCAAGGACACCCTGAAAGAGGTCGAGGTCCCCGAGATCAAGGGATTGATCGGCCATTACCTGCGCAATGAGCTGGTCTTCGAGCTGGATGGCGGCAATGAGCCGGATCGCTCCCGGCGGCTGAAGTTCAACGCCAGCATTGCCGAATCCATCGAGGTCGTGACGGTCGATTACGCCAATGGTCGCGCGGATTCGGCGATTCTCGTGGCCACGGCGACCTGGACTCTGACCGAGAACGGCACCGGCAAGGTCGTGTCGCAGGGCACCAACATCGTTCGGGCGCCTTATGAACGGTCGTCGCAGCGCTTTGCCACGGTCCGTGCGGCGCGCGACGCACAGGTTCGCGCCGCCAAGAACCTCGCGACCCTGATTCGCGGGCAGATGGCCGCCGATCTCGTCGCCGGCTGAGCGGGGCCGGGCGCGACGATGGTCGCCATCAAGGCGCATGAGGCCGATCGCGCGCTGGCCAGGCTCGACCCCGCCTGTCGTCTCGTCCTGATCTACGGACCCGATGCGGGCCTCGTTTCCGAGCGCGCCACGGCGCTGGCCCGCGCCCATGTCGACGACCCCACCGACGCCTTTCAGCTCGTCCGGATGAGCGGCGACGACATCGCCTCCGACCCGCTCAAGCTCGTCGACGAGGCCAACACGATCGGGCTCTTCGGCGGGCGCCGGGCGATCCGCGTTTCGGCCACCTCCAAACCGCTGCTGGCGGCCGTCGAACCGCTGCTGGCGACGCCGTCCAAGGACGCCATCGTGATCGTCGAGGCTGGCGATCTCCAGCGCACCAACCCCCTCAGGACCGCCTGCGAGCGCGCCCGGACGGCGCTCGTCGTGCCCTGCTACGGCGATGCCGCCCGCGACCTCGGCGGCATCATCGACGAGATGGTGCGCGCCGCCGGAAAGACGATCGACCGCGGCAGCCGCGACCACCTCGCCAGCCTGCTCGGCGGCGATCGGCAGACGTCGCGGCGCGAGATCGAGAAGCTGCTCCTCTATGTCGGCAGCGAGCCGTCCGTCGCCCTGGCCCATATCGATGCGGTCGTCGGCGACACCGCCCAGCGCGAGCAGGCGATGCTGATCGACGCGGTATTCTCAGGGAAACTGCCGGCTCTCGATCTCGCCCAGGCCAAACTCGCCGGCGAGGGTCTCGACGCCGGCGTCATGCTGGGCGCGGTGCTGCGCCATACTCTGGCAATGCTCAAGGCCCGCCAGGGCGTCGATGCCGGCCGTAGCGCCCGGGACATGGTCGCGGCGATGCGCCTGCCCTATCCGCGCATCGCGGCGACCGAAGCCGCGCTTGCGAACTGGACGACGCCGAAGCTGATGGAAGCCATCACCCTGCTGGGCAGCGCTACGCTGGCCGCCCGGCGCGACGGTGAGATTGGCAAGGCTGGCGCCACGCGCGTGCTCTGGACGCTGGCGCGCCTCGGCCGCACCGCCGCTCGCGGCGAATAGCGCCGATCCTCAATCTTTGAGGCGGCGGCAGAGCGCGTCGAGCTGCTCCAGCGTCTTGTAGCTGATCTTGACCTCGCCGCTGCCATTGGCACGGTGGCCGATCGACACCGACAGCCCCAGCGCCTCCTCCAGCGCCTTCTCGACGGCGCGGGTATCTGGGTCCTTCTCGGCCCTGGGCTTCGAAACCACGCCCTTGGTCTCGCCGCGCGACTCGTCCTGCACGATCCGCTCGATGTCGCGGACGCTCAAGCCCTCGTCGACGATCTTCCGGGCCATGAATTCCGGGTCCGAAACGGACAGCAGCGCACGGGCATGGCCGGCCGATACGGAGCCCTCGCTGACCATCCGCCGGACGGATTCAGGCAGTTTCGACAGACGCAGCGTGTTGGCGACATGGCTGCGGCTCTTGCCGATCACCCGCGCCAGATCGTTTTGCGTATAGTTGAACTCGGCGATCAGCTGCTCATAGCCGGCGGCTTCCTCGATCGCGTTGAGATCGGTGCGCTGGACGTTCTCGACGATGGCGATTTCGAGCGCCTCGCGGTCGTCGGCCTCGACCAGGATGACTGGGACGTCATGCAGCCCAGCCCGCTGGGCCGCCCGCCAGCGGCGTTCGCCGGCGATGATCTCATAGGCGTCGAGCATGCCGACGATCGCCCTGACGATGATCGGCTGAAGAATGCCGCGCTCGCGGACCGAAGCCGTCAGCTCCTCGAGATCGCTCTCGACGAAGCTGCGGCGCGGATTGCGCGCGCTCGGCCGCAGGAACTCGACCGGGACGCGACGCTGTCCACGGGCACGCTCCAGCGCACCGATTTCCTCGCCGACATCGCCGATCAGCGCTGCCAGCCCACGGCCCAGGCGTGACCGCCCCTGTTCTTCGGCCATTGCCATCCCCGTCACCCTCTACGCAAATTCGCTCAGGCCGCGGCGCGCAGCGCGCGCTCGCGGCGGATCACTTCGGACGCAAGTTTCAGATAGGCCTGCGAGCCCGAGCAGCGCAGATCATAGAGCAGCACCGGCTTTCCGTAGGACGGCGCCTCGGAAACCCGGACATTGCGCGGAATCACCGTGTCGTAGACCTTGTCGCCGAGGAATTCGCGCACATCCGCCATCACCTGGCCGGACAGGTTGTTGCGCGGGTCATACATCGTCAGCACCACGCCCTGGATGATGAGGCGCGGATTGAGCCCCGCACGCACCTGCTCCACCGTCTTCAGCAGCTGGCTCAGGCCCTCCAGCGCGAAGAATTCGCACTGCAAGGGAACGAGCACCGCATCCGCCGCCGTCATCGCGTTGATCGTGATCAGGCTGAGTGAGGGCGGGCAATCGATCAGCACATAGGTCAGGTCGCAGCAGCGCTGGTCGTAGACCAACTCGTCGATCGCATTCTTCAAGCGATGCGTCCGGTCTTTCGAGGACGCCATCTCCAATTCGACGCCCAGCAGGTCCAGAGTCGAGGGCGCCAGGAACAATCCGGGAACGGCGGTCTCCTGCATGGCCTGGCCGAGGCCGACATCGCCGCAGAGCACGTCATAGGTGGAGGATTTGCGGCTGCGGCGATCGACACCCAGCCCCGTCGAGGCGTTGCCCTGCGGATCGAGATCGACGATCAGCACCTTCTCGCCGATCGCGGCCAGCGCCGTACCGAGATTGATCGCGGTCGTCGTCTTGCCGACACCGCCCTTTTGGTTCGCGAGCGCCAGCACGCGCGGGCGGCGCGGCAGGGAAATCGGGGTCAGATCGGTCATTGATCGGCCTGTTTCTCGGCCGCGCGAACCACCAGGATCCGGGCGGCGCCATCCGTGACGGAGGAAACCGTTGAGGCCTGAATCTTCCAATATCTGGACGAGTCCGTCAATTCCGCATCTAGATGTTGTCCCTTGGGAAAGAGCCCGAGCGTGCCGGTTCTCAACAGGTCTTTGCACCAGTCGATCAGTTGGGGCAGGGGCGCCAGCGCGCGCGCCGTCACCACATCGACCCGACCGACGAACTCGCCGACGACGTCCTCGATGCGGGCAGCATGGACGGTGACCGGCGCGCCCGTCAGCCGCGCCGCATGCCGCAGAAAGGCGCATTTGCGGCTGTTGCTTTCGACGAGGTGGATATGGCCTCCAGCCCGCTCAGCCAGGCAGATCCCGATGACGAGCCCCGGAAAACCGCCTCCCGACCCCAGATCGAGCCATTTGAGGGCGTCAGGAGCCAGCCCATAGATCTGCAGGGAATCGGCGATATGACGCGTCCACACCTCCGCCAACGTCGCGCCGGATACGAGGTTTTTGGCCGCCTGCCATCGCCCCAGCTCTGAGACGAGCAGGGCCAGGCGCTCCTCTGTTTCACGTGAAACAGGCGTCAAGCGCAAAGCGCGCGCACGGTCGGAATTATCAACAGTCATGAGTCACTGTGCCGCAGCCACGCGAGACCGGCCCCGCCTCGCATGAGCCGCAAGCAGGGTCAGCGCCGCCGGCGTCATGCCTTCGATCCGGCCGGCCTGCGCCAGATCAGCCGGACGTTCGCTGGCGAGCTTGGCCTTGAGCTCGTTCGACAGGCCGGAGATGCCCTCGAGATCCAGATCATCGGGCACTTTCAGCGCCTGGTCGCGCTGATAGGCTGCAATCTCCGTCGACTGACGCTCGAGGTACACCGAATAGACCGCATCGGCCGTGACCCGGGCGATGACGGCAGGCGGGAAGGCGGCCAGCTCCGGCCAGACCCTTGCGAGCTGTTCGAAGCCGATATCGGGATAGGACAGGATCTGGTAGGCGCTGCGCCGCACCCCGTCGCGATTGACCTGCAGGCCCACAGCATCCGCTTGCTGTGGCGTGACCGACAAGGTCTGCAGATGCGAGGTCAACGCCACAATCGATGCATTGCGGTCCGCAAAGACCGCGAGCCTGCCCTTGCCCACGAGGCCGAGCGCTGCGCCCCACATCGTCAGCCGCTCATCGGCGTTGTCGACGCGCAGCGACAGACGGAACTCGGCCCGTGACGTGAACATTCGATACGGCTCCGTAACGCCGCGTGTCACGAGGTCATCGACCATGACGCCCAGATAGGACGACGTCCGCTCCAGCACGACCGGCGCGGCGCCGCCGGCCAGCCGGGCGGCATTGAGACCGGCCAGCAAGCCCTGGGCAGCGGCCTCTTCATAGCCCGTGGTACCATTGATCTGACCAGCCAGGAACAACCCGGCGATGGCGCGCGTCTCCAGCGTGTTCCGCAAAGCCCGCGGATCGACGAAGTCGTATTCGATGGCATAGCCGGGCCGCAGCATCGCGGCGTGCTCGAGCCCAGGGATCGTCGCCAGCAGATCGCGCTGTACATCCTCCGGCAGCGAGGTCGAGATCCCGTTAGGATAGACCGTATCGTCGTCGAGGCCTTCCGGCTCCAGGAAGATCTGATGGCCGTCGCGGTCGCCGAAGCGGCCGACCTTGTCCTCGATTGACGGGCAATAGCGCGGGCCGCGCCCTTCGATCTGGCCGGAGAACATCGGCGCCCGATGTAGATTGGCGCGGATCACCTCATGGGTCGCCAGCGTCGTGCGCGTGATGCCGCAGGAGATCTGGGGTATGGTGATCGCGGTCGTCAGTGCCGAGAACGGCTCTGGAGGGTCATCGCCGGCCTGCATCTCGAGCGCCGCCCAGTCGATCGTGCGGCCATCCAGCCGAGGCGGCGTGCCCGTCTTCAGCCGTCCCAGCGGAAAACCGTGCCGCGCCAACGTCGCCGACAGCCCCAGCGACGGCGCCTCGTCAACGCGGCCGGCCGGAATCTGGGTCTCGCCGATATGGATCAGCCCGCGCAGGAACGTGCCCGTCGTCAGCACGACCGTTCCGGTGGCGAATCGACGACCATCCGCCAGGATCACGGCCTTGACCCGGCCGTCCTGGACATCGAGGTCGAAGACCTCGCCTGCCACGATCGCGAGGTTCCCCTGTTCCGCCAGCAGATCCTGCACCGCCTGCCGATACAGCTTGCGATCGGCCTGGGCGCGCGGGCCGCGAACAGCGGGCCCCTTGCGGCGGTTGAGCATGCGAAACTGGATGCCCGCACGGTCGGCGGCGCGCGCCATGATCCCGTCGAGCGCGTCGATCTCGCGCACGAGATGGCCTTTGCCCAGGCCACCGATCGCCGGGTTGCACGACATCACCCCGATGGTCTCGATCCTGTGGGTGACGAGGGCCGTCCGCGCACCGCAGCGGGCCGCAGCCGCCGCCGCCTCGACGCCGGCATGGCCGCCGCCGACGACGATGACGTCATAGGCGTGTTCTTCGGGGTTCTGAACCATGCCTGATCGCTAGCGAAGCGATGTCCGGGGGTCAATCCTGATCGGAGGCGACCGCCGTTGCGGGCGCGGCCGGCCACTTATTTGCCGATGCAGAATCCGGCGAACAGCTGGTCCAGCACGTCTTCGACATCGATCCGCCCCAGCAGCCGCTCCAGTGCAAGCACGGCCAGCCGCAGATCCTCGGCCAGGAGCTCCGCCTGGCCATGGCGCGCATCGAGCGCCCGCTGCAGCGCCAGGATGGAATCGGAGACGGCCGCCCGGTGCCGCTCACGCGTCAGCAGCGCCGGCTCCGTAGCACCCAACCCCGCGAGCCGTTCCGCAAGCATCGACAAGAGCGACTCGATACCCGCCCCGGTATGGACCGAGATCGCCAGTTCGCCGGGCCTGACAGCGCCATCGAGATCGGCTTTCGTAGCCAGCGCCAGCGACGAGACTTGATCGTGGAGTCGATCCGGCTCCGAATCGACCGCGCGCAGGCTCAAAACCAGATCGGCCTTGTCGGCCAAGGCCCGTGCCCGACGCACACCCTCCGCTTCGATGGGATCGCTGCTGTCGCGCAGCCCAGCGGTGTCGATCAGCGTCACCGGCAGGCCTGCGAGGTCGAGCCTGACCTCGATGGCGTCGCGCGTCGTGCCCGCCACCGGCGACACGATCGCGACATCGCGGCGCGCCAGCGCGTTGAGCAGGCTCGACTTGCCGGCATTGGGCGGACCCGCCAGGACGACCACAAAACCCTCTCGGATCCGTTCGCCGCGCTCGAAACTGCCGCGCGCGGCGTACAACTCCGCCAGGACGTTAGCGACGCCCGCCATGGCCTGCTCGATCAACGGTCCGGAGACATCGCCCTCATCGGAAAAATCGATCTCGGCCGCGAGCAGGGCCATCGCGTCGATCAACGGCCGGCGCCAACCGGCGACGGAGGCGCCCAGCGCACCCTCCATCTGCCGCAAGGCCTGGCGGCGCTGCCATTCCGTTTCCGAATCGATCAGATCGGCCAGGCCTTCGACGGCCGCCAGATCGAGCTTGCCGGCCTCGAAGGCTCGGCGGGTGAATTCGCCGGGTTCGGCGAGACGGATCCCGGGGAGGGCGCAGAGCACCTGAATCAGCTTCGCCAGCACGGCGCGCGCGCCGTGAACGTGGAATTCTGCGACATCCTCGCCGGTGAAGCTGGCGGGCCCGGGGAAGAACAGCACCAGGGCCTGGTCGATGACGCCGCCAGCGTCGTCGCGCAGCGCGCGCAGAACCGCGCGCCGGGGCTCGGGGAGGTGTCCCGCGACCGTTTCGAGCGCGAATCGAACCTGTGATCCCGACAGCCGGACAAGAGACACACCCGCTCGCCCTGGCGCGGAGGACAAGGCCGCGATCGTGGGGAGGGCGTCGCTGGCGCTCAAGGGCTTAAACCCGCTGGTTCGTCACGGCGCCGAATCGAACGGCTCGCGCACCGGCGCCAGATCAGGTGTTCATCGAGTCGAAGAAATCGGCGTTCTGTTTGGTCTGGCGCAGCTTGTCCATCAGGAACTCGATCGCGTCCTGCGGGCCCATCGGGTTAAGGATGCGGCGCAGCACATAGGTCTTGGCGAGCACATCCTTCGGCGTGATGAGCTCTTCCTTGCGCGTGCCCGACTTGAGGATGTCGATGGCCGGGAAGATGCGCTTGTCCGAGACCTTGCGGTCCAGGATGATCTCGCAGTTGCCGGTGCCCTTGAACTCCTCGAAGATCACCTCGTCCATGCGGCTGCCGGTATCGATCAGTGCCGTGGCGACGATCGTCAGCGAGCCGCCCTCCTCGATGTTGCGCGCGGCGCCGAAGAAGCGCTTGGGGCGCTGCAGCGCATTGGCGTCGACACCACCGGTCAGCACTTTGCCGGACGACGGCACGACCGTGTTGTAGGCACGGCCCAGACGCGTAATCGAATCGAGCAGAATGACGACGTCGCGGCCATGCTCGACAAGGCGCTTGGCCTTCTCGATCACCATCTCCGCCACCTGGACGTGACGCGTGGCCGGTTCGTCGAAGGTCGAGGACACGACCTCGCCCTTCACCGAACGCTGCATGTCGGTGACCTCTTCAGGCCGCTCGTCGATGAGCAGCACGATGAGATAGCATTCCGGATGGTTGGTCGTGATCGACTGCGCGATGTTCTGCAGCAGCACGGTCTTGCCGGTACGAGGCGGCGCCACGATCAGCGCGCGCTGGCCCTTGCCGATCGGCGCGACGATGTCGATGACCCGCGCCGAGAAATCCTTCTTGGTCGGCTCGCTGACCTCGAGACGGAGCCGTTCGTCGGGATAAAGCGGCGTGAGGTTGTCGAAGTTGATCTTGTGCTTGATCTTCTCGGGGTCTTCGAAATTGATCGTGCTGACCTTGAGCAGCGCGAAGTAGCGCTCGCCGTCCTTGGGTCCGCGGATCGGTCCCTCGACCGTGTCGCCGGTGCGCAGGCCGAATTTCCGGATCTGCGTCGGCGAGACATAGATGTCGTCGGGGCCCGGAAGATAGTTCGAATCGGGCGAGCGCAGGAAGCCGAAGCCATCGGGCAGCACCTCGACCACGCCCTCGCCGAGGATCTCGGTGTCCTTCGCCGCAAGCTGCTTCAGGATCGCGAACATCAGCTCCTGCTTGCGCATCGTGCTGGCGTTCTCGACCTCGAGGCCCTCGGAAAAGGCGAGAAGTTCGGTCGGTGACTTGACCTTGAGGTCTTGGAGCTTGATTTCCCGCATGGGGCACCCGGATCGTAAAATGTCACGGCGCAGAAGGCCGGGAGCAGGACGGCAAGGGAAGGTTCGACAGGCCCGGACGGACGGCGCGGAGATTGCGCGCCACGAGCGGCTGCAGGGGCAGTCGGCTCACGAACCATCGACAACAGGGAGAACGCTGGAGAAGCGCTAGCCCTGATAACCGGAATCGCAGTTCCGCTCAAGCGGCAAACGACAGATCGTCAGAACGGCTTCACGACGACCAGAATGACGATGCCCACCAGCAGCAGGGCCGGCACTTCGTTGATGACGCGGTAGAAGCGTCCCGACTTGTCGTTGCGGTCTTCGGCGAAGCGGCGGACCCGGCCAGCCAGATAGCCATGGATGCCCGACAGCAGCACGACCAGAAGGATCTTGCCGTGCAGCCAGCCGCCACGGAACCCGAAGGCGTCCCAGGCGAGATAAAGCCCCAGCACCCAGGTCACGATCATCGCGGGGTTCATGATCCCCTTGAGCAGCCGCCGCTCCATGATCTTGAAGGTCTCGGACTGGACCGAGCCCGGCGCCGCATCGACATGGTAGACCATCAGCCGGGGCAGATAGAGCATGCCGGCCATCCAGGAGACCACCGCCAGGATATGGACGGCCTTGATCCATTCATACATCGCGCTGGCGCTCCGAAGTCTGGGCTCTTGATCAGGACCGCACGGCAGCCAGCAGACGCTCGACATGGGCAATGGGCGTATCCGGCAGGATGCCGTGCCCCAGATTGAAAACGTAAGGCCCCGCCCCGAAGGCCTCGCGCACGGCTGCGATCTCGCGTTCGAGTTCGGGGCCACCGGCGCGCAGGATCAGCGGGTCGAGATTGCCCTGCACCGGCACGAGCGACTGGATCTCGTCCCTCGCGAAGGCCCGGTCGATCTCCGATTCGAGGCCTACGGCATCGACACCGGTACCCCTGACATAGTCCGGGATGAACGTGCCCGCGCCACGCGGGAAACCGATGATCCGGGCCTGCGGGTGCCGTGCGCGAACGCCGTCCACGATCCGCTTGGTCGGCGCGATACACCAGCGCTCGAAATCCTCGCGGCCAAGCGATCCCGCCCAGCTGTCGAAAATCTGGACAGCATCGACACCGGCATCGAGCTGCGCGCAGAGATAATCGATCGAGGTCGCGACGATGCGGTCGATGATCTGCTGGAACAGCGCCGGGTCCTGCGCAAACAGCGCCTTGGCCGGGCCCTGGTCCGGCGTGCCCCGGCCCGCAACCATGTAGGTCGCGACCGTCCAGGGCGCGCCGCAGAAACCGATGAAGGCCGTTTCCCTGGGCAGTGACGCCTTGACCCGACGGACGGTTTCGATGACCGGATCGAGCACGCCGATGCCGGCCTGCGCATCGATCTCGGCCAGCCTTGCTGCGTCTGCGACCGGCTCGAGTCGCGGTCCTTCGCCCTCGACGAACCAGAGCTTCTGGCCCAAAGCCTGCGGGACGACGAGGATATCGGAAAACAGGATGGCGGCATCAAAGCCGAAGCGCCGGATCGGCTGCAAAGTCACCTCGGCTGCCCACTCCGGATTGTAGCACAGCCCGAGGAAGCTTCCGGCCTTCGCCCGCAGCTCGCGGTATTCGGGCAGATAGCGTCCCGCCTGCCGCATCATCCAGATCGGTGGCGTTGCGAGCACTTCCCCTGACAGTGCGCGCAGAAAGGCAGGTTCGTCATGCGTCGTGGTGTTCATCGCCAATCCATCCCTATCTCTCTTAAATAGGATTCTAGAGAGAGAATCTTCTTTTTCTTCTTCTGGTGGGGGGCAGATAGCCCGCCGCAAATCGATCCACAATCTGTCCACAGGCATGGGGGATGGCAATGCGGTTCGCGTCGTGCCCGATGCGAGGGGTTAACGGTTTATTAACCCATGCGAATCCCGGACGGGCTGCGCCGGGCCAAAATGATTCACGTGAAACACTCTCGCTCCACCCACAGGCCCAGGCCTGTTAACGGATTCTTAAGGTTATACAGAGCCGCCGGGCGGCCACCTGAATTGGTTCGTTTGTCCACAGCCCTCCCCAGGCCTTGCCGTCCACCCCAGCCCTCCGCCTGAGCTGCTAACCTTTGCGCGGCGGCAGCCCAATTTGCTTTGATCGCCGGCCGGGATAGAGGTGGAACACGCCGCCATCGACCCGGGAGCCCGCGTGCACCGCAATTATTTCCATCTCCATCTGGTCTCCGACGCCACCGGCGAGACCCTGATCGCGGTCAGCCGAGCCGCGGCCGCGCAATATGAAACCGTGTCGGCGATCGAGCATGTCTATCCGCTGGTGCGCTCGGAGGCGCAGCTCGCCCGCGTGCTCGCCGAGATCGAGGCATCGCCGGGCGTCGTGCTCTACACGCTGGTCGAGCCGGAATGGTCGCAGCGCCTGGAGACATTCTGCCGCGAGCTCGGTTGCCCCTGCCTCTCGGTGCTGAATCCCGTACTGGCCCTGTTTCAATCCTATCTCGGCCAGGCCTCCGCGCCGCGGCCCGGCGCCCAGCATGTGCTCAACGCCGAGTATTTCCGTCGCATCGACGCGATGAACTACACGCTGCTTCACGATGACGGCCAGCTCGGCGGTGACCTCGAAAGCGCCGACGTGATCCTGGTCGGCATCAGCCGGACCTCGAAGACACCGACCTCGATCTATCTCGCCAATCGCGGGATCAAGACGGCCAACATCCCGCTCGTGCCCCAGGTCCCGCTTCCCGCCGAACTCGACCACATCAGGAAACCGCTGATCGTCGGCCTCGTGGCGAGTCCCGACCGCATCGTCCAGATCCGCCAGAACCGGTTGCTGTCGTTGAAGGCCGATGACGAGACGCCCTATGTCGATCCGGCTTCCGTCGCCGACGAGGTCGCCCAGTCGCGGCGGCTCTGCGCCCGCAAGGGCTGGCCGGTGATCGACGTCACGCGCCGCTCGATCGAGGAAACCGCCGCCTCGATCCTCGACCTGCTGCGCGACCACCGCATGAAATTCATCGCGACATGACCGGGATGTCCCCGCTCTGGCTGGCAGCTTCGCCGCTGCTGCTCGCCTCGGGCAGCGCGACACGCCGCGACATGCTCGCCGCCGCCGGGATCCCGGTCGAGGTGGTCAAGCCGCAGATCGACGAGCGCGCGGTCGAGGCGCCGCTGCTGGCAGCAGGTTCGCCGTCCGATGCGGTGGCGGCAGCGCTCGCCTGCGCCAAAGCGCTTGCCGTCTCGCAGGACCATCCCGGCCGTCT
The DNA here is from genome assembly GCF_030695125.1 of Allobosea sp. Classification (GTDB taxonomy): domain Bacteria; phylum Pseudomonadota; class Alphaproteobacteria; order Rhizobiales; family Beijerinckiaceae; genus Allobosea. The sequence continues at coordinate 19,735 of NZ_JAUYTP010000032.1, forward strand.
CGTGCTCGGGGCCGACCAGACCCTGACCTGCGACGGCGAGGCCTTTCACAAGCCGGCCACGCTGGCGCAGGCCGCCGACCAGATCGCCGCCTTGGCGGGCAGGACGCATGAGCTGCACAGCGCCTTCGTCCTGGCGCGCGACGGCGCTCCCCTGGTCGAAGGCGTCGCAATCGCCCGGCTGACGATGCGCCCGCTCTCTGCCGATATCATCGCGCGCTATCTGGATTGCGCGGGGCCCGCGGCCTTGTCGAGCGTCGGCGGCTACCAGATCGAAGGGCTCGGCGCCCAGCTGTTTGACAGGATCGAGGGCGACCACTTCACCATTCTGGGCCTGCCCCTGCTGGCCGTCTTCGTCGCCTTGCGCGATCTCGATGTCCTCGCGCGCTGAAGGAAACGGACTCTGATGCCGCCACGCTGCTTCGTCCTCGGCCACCCCATCGCCCATTCGCGCTCGCCGTTGATCCATGGCGCCTGGCTCGCCGAGCATGGCCTGCCCGGCAGCTATGAGAAGATCGATGTCGCCCCGCCCGAGCTGCCGGGTTTCATCGCCCGCCTGCGAGCCGGCGAGTTCACCGGCGGCAATGTCACGGTCCCGCACAAGGAGGCGATGCTGGCGCTCGTCGACGAGGCGAGCGAGGCTGCGCGCGCCATCGGCGCGGTCAATACGGTGTGGCTGGAGGGTGGCCGCCTCTGCGGCGACAACACCGATGTCTCGGGTTTCCTCGCCCATCTCGACGCCTCGGCGCCAGCTTGGGAGAAGACCACCAGGACAGCGCTGGTGCTCGGCGCCGGCGGCGCGGCCCGCGGCATCGCCTTCGGCCTGAGAGGGCGGGGCGTCGGCCGCATCATCCTGGTCAACCGCAGCAGGGGCCGTGCCGACGATCTCGCCGGCTCGCTCGGCGTTCCCCTCGAAGCGGCCGACTGGGCGCAGCGCGACCACCTCGTCGGCGAGGCGGATCTCATCGTCAACACGACGGCGCTCGGCATGCAGGGCCAACCTCCGCTCGATCTCGACCTGTCGCGGCTGAAGCCCGGCACCATCGTCGACGACATCGTCTATGTGCCGCTGCAGACGCCGCTGCTGCGGGACGCGCAGCGCCATGGCGGCGTTGCGGTCGATGGCCTCGGGATGCTGCTGCATCAGGCCGTGCCGGGCTTCGCGCGCTGGTTCGGCCTGACGCCGACGGTGACGCCGGCGCTGCGCGCCCGGCTCGAAGCCGATATCCTCGGGCACTGATTCCCTGCGGCGGACTTTCGCCCGGCTCAAGACAGGCGCAACGGCATGACTTTCATCCTCGGCCTGACGGGTTCGATCGGCATGGGCAAGTCGACCACGGCCGAGCTGTTTCGCGCCGAGGGCATTCCGGTTCACGATGCCGATGCGGCCGTCCATGCGCTCTATCGCGGTCGCGCCGTCGCGGCGATCGCCGCAGCGTTTCCCGCCGCGATCCGGGAGGGCGCGGTCGATCGCCCCAGTCTCTCGGCGGCCGTCCTCGGCAAACCCGATGCGCTGAACAGGCTCGAAGCCATCATCCATCCCTTCGTGCGCGAGGAGGAGGAGGCCTTCCTGCGGCGCTGCCGCCGGACAGGGGCAGGGCTCGCGGTGCTCGATGTGCCGCTCCTGCTCGAGACCGCGGGCGAGGGCCGCTGCGACGCCGTGCTCGTCGTCAGCGCTCCGCCCGAGATCCAGCGCGAGCGCGTCCTGGCGCGCCCCGGCATGACGCAGGACAAGCTCGCGGCGATCCTCGCCCGCCAGATGCCCGATGCTGAAAAGCGCGCCCGCGCCCATTTCATTGTGGACACGTCGCGTAGCGTTCTGGCGGCGGGCCGGCAGGTCGGCTCTATCCTGCGGGCGCTCGCTGGCCGGCCCGGCCATAGCGGGCAGCAGCGGACAGCCAGCCATGCGTGAGATCGTTCTCGACACCGAGACCACCGGCGTGGAGGCCCATAGCGGCGACCGCATCGTCGAGATCGGCTGCGTCGAACTGCTCAACCATTGCCCGACCGGCCGCAGCTTCCACCGCTACATCAATCCCGAGCGGCCGATGTCGGAGGGCGCGTTCAAGGTCCACGGCCTGTCGGATGCGTTTCTGGCGCCGCAGCCCGTCTTCGCGGCGGTCGCCGACGAGTTCATCGGCTTCATCGAGGGCGCCCGCCTGGTGATCCACAACGCCGCCTTCGATGTCGGCTTTCTCAACATGGAGCTGCAGAAGGTCGGCCGTGGACCGATCCAGCCTGCGCTCGTGGTCGACACCCTGTCGATGGCGCGGCGCAAGCACCCCGGCGCCTCCAACAGCCTCGACGCCCTCTGCACGCGCTACGGCATCGACAACAGCCGCCGGACTCGGCACGGCGCGCTGCTCGACGCCGAGATCCTGGCCGAGGTCTATATCGAGCTGATCGGCGGCAAGCAGGCCTCGCTCGGCCTGGGCGCGGCGGAGACCGGCCGGGGCGGTCTGGCCGGCCTCGTCGTCGAGCGGCCGCAAAGGCTGCGCCCACTGCCGCCCCGCCTCGACGAGGCGGCTCTGGAGGCGCATGAGGCCTATATCCGCTCGCTCGGCAAGACGCAGCTCTGGCGCGGCTATCTCGGCCTGACCGAGGACGCCTGACACGCTCCCGTACCGCCTCAGGCCCGGGCCATATCCTTCAGGCCGTGACCGAATACGAAAAAGGGCCCCGCGGGGCCCTTTGGTCGTCATGGCGGATCCAGCCCCGGTTCAGGAGGGCTGGCCCTGGAATTCCTGCATGCGCTGCTGGAAGAGGGCCGCAAAATCGATCGGCGGCACATAGAAGGGCGGGAAGCCGCCGTTCTGGACCGCCTCGGCGATGATCTGGCGCGCGAACGGGAAAAGCAGGCGGGCGCAGTCGATCACCAGAACCGGGTGGATATGCTCCTGGGGAACATTGAGCAGGCGGAACACGCCGCCATAGCTCAGGTCGAAGGCAAACAGCGTCTCGCCATTCATCTCGGCCTTGCCCTCGAGCTGGAGCACGGTCTCGTAATCGTTCTCGCCGAGCGCGCTGCTCGACACATTGACCTGCAGCGACATCTGCGGGCCTTCCTGCGCCTGCTGCTGGCCGAGCGCGCGGGGCGCCTTCGGGTTCTCGAAGGAGAAGTCCTTCGTGTACTGGATCAGAGCGCTCATGCTCGGTGCCGCATCTGCGGCGCCGTTGCCGTTGGGGAGTTCGTTGGCCATCGGTCCCATCGCTTCTGGCTGAATGTCTCGGGAAGTCCGCACCCGTCCGAGGCCCTGGACTGCGTTCGCCTGTGAAGGCCTGACGCGGGCGTCGGCTATCATGGACCAAAGCGCCGCACAAGAAGCCGCCTTCACAAGCAGGGGGGTGGATGTTACGAGCCTAGCTCACCATATACGTGAGACGGCTCCCCTTTGCGGCGACGCCGGTTCTTCACCGCGATTGGAGCCTCGGGTCAGTTTTCGATGCAAAATTCCTTCGACATGACGACTCTGGTCTTCCTGGCTCTGGCCGTTTTCGTCGCCTGGAAGCTGCGCTCGGTGCTCGGCCAGAAGACCGGCAGCGAGCAGCCACCGGCCGATCCCTTCGCCCGCCGCGAGGCTCCGCCCGCCCGACCCGACCAGGGCGGCGCCGTCGATGCCAAGCGCGACAACGTCATCCGCCTGCCGGGCGCGGCCAACGATCCCGCCGCGATGGCGCCTGCCGCCGAACGGTGGAAGGACATCGCGCCCCCGGATTCGCCGATCATCGCCGGCATTGAAGGCATCATCCGCCAGGAATCGTCTTTCGACCCGCGCGAATTCCTCGGCGGCGCCAAGGCCGCCTACGAGACGATCGTGACCGCTTTCGCCCGCGGCGACCGTAAGATGCTGAAGGGTCTGCTCGCCAAGGAGGTCTATGACGGCTTCGAGCAGGCGATCACCGACCGCGAGAAGCGCGGCGAGAAGGCCGAGTCGAATTTTGTCTCGATCGACAAGGCCGAGATCACCGCCGTCGACGTCAAGGGCAAGACCGCACAGGTGACCATCGCCTTTGTTTCGCAACTGATCAGCGCGACCCGCGACGCGCAGGGCGTGGTCGTCGATGGCAGCGCCGAGGCCGTATCCGAGGTCAACGACATCTGGACCTTCTCGCGCCAGCTCGGCAGCCGCGACCCCAACTGGCTCCTGGTCGCCACCGAATCCGCCGCGTGATCCGTGGCGCCGGTGTCGCACTGGCGCTGCTCGCGGCCTGCGGGACGCCGGTGACCGGCATGGCCGCTCCTTCCCCACCCCTTCCCGCCGGCGCCAGCGCGCAGGCCCTGGCGCCGTCCCAGCTGCCCGGCTGGGCGCAGGACGATCATCGCGCGGCGCTCTCGATCTTCGCCCGCGGCTGCGAGGCGCAACCGCCGCTTCGCGCCGCCGTGGTCGTGCGGCCCGGCCTCGCCAAGGCCTGTGAGCAGGCCGGTCGCCTGCAGGCGAGGGGAGAGGTTTCTCCCGAAGCGGCCAAGAGCTTCTTCGAGACCCATTTCACCTTCTGGCGCATCCGGCCCGCTCCCGACCGGGCCGGCTTCATGACCGGATATTTCGAACCCGAATTCGAAGGCTCGCTGACCCGTTCGGATGCCTACCCGACACCGCTCTATGGGCGCCCGCCGGAGCTGGTGACGCGGATGCCGGGGGATGCCTGGCCGGGCCTGGACCCCGAGCTCGCGGCCGCGCGCCGAACCGATGCCGGCCTCGAGCCCTTTCCCGATCGCGCTGCGATCGAGACGGGGACCCTCGATGGCCGCAATCTCGAAATCCTCTGGATGCGCGATCCCGTCGATCGCTTCGTGCTGCAGGTCCAGGGTTCGGGCCGCATCCGCCTGCCCGACGGTTCGGTCACCAGGCTGGTCTATGCCGGCCGCAATGGTCACGCCTATACCTCGCTCGGCCGGGTCCTGAGCGAGCGCGAGGGCATTCCTCCCGCGCAGATGACGATGGACCGCCTGATCGCGCGGCTGAAGGCCGATGCGGATTTCGCCCGCGAGCTGATCAGGCTGAACCGCTCCTTCGTCTTCTTCGCCCGCCGCGACGACCTTCCGCCCGGGTCGGGGCCGATCGGCGGGGCGGGCCTGCCCCTGACACCGCTGCGCAGCATCGCGATCGACCGCACGCAATGGCCCTACGGGCTGCCGGTCTGGATCGACGCGACCGTCCCAGGCGCGGCGGGCGGCGACGAGCGGCTTGCTCGTCTCATGATCGCGCAGGATACCGGCTCGGCCATCCTCGGCCCGGCCCGGCTCGACCTCTTCGTCGGATCGGGCGCAGCCGCCGGGCACCGCGCCGGGCTGATCCGCCATCCGGTCGACTTCATCGTGCTCTGGCCCCGCGACGCCGGGCGCTAGCGATGCGTGTGCGGCGGGGGCGGACATTGTCGGAGGCCGATCTCGCGCTCTGGCGCCAGGTCGCGCGCTCGGTCAAGCCGCTGCCCGGACGCGCGCCGGTCGAGCCCGAGCCAGTGGACCCACCCGTCGTCGTGGCGGTCGAGGACACCCGAACTGTGCCTGCCGCCGCCGCTGGCCGGCCGGCGCCGGTGAAGCCGGCGCCCCCTCCGCTCGCGCCGCTCGAAAACCGCCTGCGCACGCAGCTGCGGCGCGGGCAGCAGGGCGTCGAGGCGGTCATCGACCTTCACGGCATGCGCCAGGACGAGGCGCATCTGGCGCTGCGGGCCTTTCTGCGCCGCGAACAGGCGCGCGGCACCAGGCTGGCGCTCATCGTCACCGGCAAGGGCGCGGCTAGCGCGGGCCTGTTCGGCGACGAGCGCGGCGTGCTGCGCCGGGTCGTCCCGCATTGGCTGCGCCTGCCGGATCTGCGGCCGCTGGTGGTCGGTTTCGAGGAGGCGCAGGCGCGCCATGGCGGCTCCGGCGCGCTCTATGTCCGGCTGCGCCGCGCCCGCGAGGCCGGTCCATGACGCCGTTCGGGCAGCGCGTGCGCGACCACCGGGACAAGCGCGGCATGACGCTCGCCGAGATGGCCGGCGTGCTCGGCGTCACCCCGGCCTATCTCTCTGCCCTCGAGCACGGAAAGCGCGGCCGCCCGACCTTCACCCTGATCCAGGGGGTGATCCATGTGCTCGGTGTCATCTGGGACGAGGCGGACGAACTCGTGCGGCTGGCCGATCTCTCCCATCCCCGGGTCACGGTCGACACCGCCGGGCTCGACCCGGAGGCGACGCTGCTCGCCAATCGGCTGGCCCGCGACATTGGCGAGCTCGAGCCGCCCGATCTTGCCCGGCTCAGCGCCGTGCTGGACGAGGCCGCCGCGCGCCGCAACCGGCCGGGCGGTCCCGCTTGACCCGCATGGCCATGGATGCGACACGCCGCGCCACGGCTTGCCTTGACCTTCCGACATTCCCCTTCCGCACAGCATCGGGCTTCCCATGACCAGCACGCGCACCGACGTCCTCGCCCTCGGCAATGCCATCGTCGACGTCATCGCCGCCGCCGAGGAGGATTTCCTGGCGACGCATGGCCTGACCAAGGGCGCCATGGCGCTGATCGACGAGGCCCGGGCGGAATCGCTCTATGCCGCGATGGGTCCCGGCAAGGTGATCTCGGGCGGCTCCGCCGCCAACACCATCGCCGGGCTTGCCTCCTTCGGCGGCAAGGGCGCCTTCATCGGCAAGGTCAAGGCCGACGAACTCGGCAAGCTCTACCGTCACGACCTGACCTCGCTCGGCGTCGCCTTCGACACGCCCGCCGCCAGCGAGGGCCCCGCGACGGCACGCTCCTTCATCATCGTCACGCCCGATGGCGAGCGCACGATGAACACCTATCTCGGCGCCTGCCAGGGCCTGACGGTGGCCGATGTCGATGCCAGGGCGGTCGAGAACGCCGACATCATCTATCTCGAGGGCTATCTCTGGGATCCGCCGGCGGCCAAGGACGCCTTCCGCAAGGCTTCCGAGATCGCCCACAAGGCCGGCGGCAAGGTCGCGATCACCCTGTCGGATTCCTTCTGCGTCGACCGCTACCGCGACGAGTTCGTCGGGCTGATCCGCAACCGCATGGTCGACATCGTCTTCGCCAACGAGCACGAGCTGAAGAGCCTTTATCAGGCGCCTGCCTTCGAGGACGCGCTGGCGGCGCTGCGGGCCGAAAACATCCTCGCCGTCGTCACCCGCTCCGAGAAGGGCGCGCTGGCGGTGACGCCCGAGGGCGTGATCGAGGAGCCGGTGTTCCCGATCGAGCGCCTCGTCGACGCCACCGGCGCGGGCGATCTCTTCGCCGCCGGCTTCCTCTTCGGCCTGACCTCGGGCCGTGAGGTCCGCGACTCGCTGCGGCTGGGCGCGCTCGCCGCAGCCGAGATCATCAGCCATGTCGGCGCGCGGCCGGACGTGAACCTCAAGTTGCTCGCGGGGAACGAAGGGCTGCTTTGAAGGGCGCTACGTCTGTCATTCCGGGGCGGCCCTTCGGGCCGAACCCGGAACCCACGACCGGGTGAGACGACGGGTTCACAAAGCGCGAGGGTGATCGCGATTGGGGCAATCACCCAGTCGTGGGTTCCGGGTTCTTCGCTATGCGAAGCCCCGGAATGAAAGGGTGGCGGCTCGGTCGCCCCCTCAATACAGCGTTGCCTTCACCCGTTCCGGCAGCGCCCGGTCGTAAGCCTCGCCGTCGAACGTCTCGACCGCCGCATCGCGCGCCGTGATGTCGCGCAGGATCGTGCCTGCGCTCGGCACCGCGCCCTTGGCGACATGCGTCTCCGCGTTCCACAGGCCGGCCCGGACGATCGCGCGCGAGCACTGGAAGTAGACGCTCTCGACCGTGACCACGATGACGCAGGCCGGGGCCTTTCCGGCGACCGCGAAGCCCGCGCACAACCCAGGGTCGCTGGAGAGCACCGCGACTCCGTTGACGCGTAGCGTCTCCCCGTAACCGGGCACGAGGAAGAGCATTCCGATTCTTGGATCGAACAGGATATTCTTCAATGAATCCAGACGGTTATTGCCTCTTCGGTCGGGAATCAGGAGCGTTTTCGCGTCCCGGACCGTGACAAAGCCCGGCTGATCCCCGCGCGGCGAACAATCCAGCCCATCCGGACCGTTGGTCGCGAGCACGAAAAACGGCGAGGCGGCGATCAGCGCGGCATAGTTTGCATCGACATGGTCGATCTCCTTGGCGATCGACGCCGGCGCGATCGGGTTGGGATAGAGCGCGGCGAGGTCGTCGAGGGAGGTGAGGGTGTGGGAAGGCATGTCGAGCTCCTAGATCAATAAGTCTAGACTATTTGGATCCTGATCGGGACGCCAGCCTCATCGTCACTGCGAGCGGAGCGAGGCAATCCAGAAGACACAGGGCAGCCGCTGGATTGCTTCGCTCCGCTCGCAATGACGCAAGGCCTCCGAAACGAAAAAACGCCCCGCATCCTTCGATGCGGGGCGTTTCCATGTTTCACGTGAAGCTCACTGCCTCACAGGCGGTCGATCACTCGGCCGACTGCTTCTCGCGGCTCTTCTCGCCGTCGCGCTGGGCCTTGAGCTTCTCGGTCAGGTCTTCGCCGGTCTCCTGGTCGACGACCTTCATCGAGAGGCGGATCTTGCCGCGGTCGTCCTGGCCGAGGAACTTGACCTTGACCTTGTCGCCTTCCTTGACGACGTCCGAGACCTTCTGGACCCGGGCGGCGGCGAGTTCGGAGATATGGACGAGGCCGTCCTTGGCGCCGAAGAAGTTCACGAAGGCGCCGAACTCCATGATCTTCACGACGGTGCCGTCATAGATCATGCCGACTTCGGCCTCGGAAACGATCGACTTGATCCACTTGATCGCGGCTTCGATCGACTTGCCGTCGGCCGAGGCGATCTTGATGGTGCCGTCGTCCTCGATGTTGACCTTCGCGCCGGTCTTCTCGACGATTTCGCGGATGACCTTGCCGCCCGAACCGATGACTTCACGGATCTTGTCGACCGGGATCTTCATCGTCTCGATGCGCGGGGCATATTCGCCGAGCTGGCCGCGCGAGGTCGAGAGCGCCTTGTTCATCTCGTCGAGGATGTGGTCGCGACCGCCCTTGGCCTGGTCGAGGGCGACCTTCATGATCTCCTCGGTGATGCCGGCGATCTTGATGTCCATCTGCAGCGAGGTGATGCCCTCGGCCGTTCCGGCGACCTTGAAGTCCATGTCGCCGAGATGGTCCTCGTCACCAAGGATGTCGGAGAGCACCGCGAAGCGCTCGCCTTCCAGGATCAGGCCCATGGCGATGCCCGCCACCGGTGCCTTGAGCGGCACGCCGGCATCCATCAGCGCCAGCGAGGTGCCGCAGACGGTGGCCATCGAGGAGGAGCCATTCGACTCGGTGATCTCCGAGACGACGCGGATCGTGTAGGGGAATTCCGACTTCGCCGGCAGCATCGGCCGGATCGCGCGCCAGGCGAGCTTGCCATGGCCGATTTCGCGGCGGCCGGGCGAACCCATGCGGCCGGCTTCACCCACCGAATAGGGAGGGAAGTTGTAGTGCAGCAGGAAGGTCTCCTTGTAGGTGCCTTCCAGCGAGTCGATGTACTGCTCGTCGTCGCCGGTGCCCAGCGTGGTCACGACCAGCGCCTGCGTCTCGCCGCGGGTGAACAGCGCCGAACCATGGGTGCGCGGCAGGATGCCGGCTTCCGAGACGATCTTGCGGACCGTCTTGAGGTCGCGGCCGTCGATGCGGACGCCATCGTCCAGGATCATCCAGCGGACGACCTTGGCCTGGGCTTCCTTGAACTGGCCGCCGACCTGCTCCTTGGAGAAGGTGGTCTTGCCGTCCGGCGTCTCCGAGATCAGCGAGGCGACCTTCGCCTTGGCGGCGTCGAGGGCCTTGTAGCGCTCGGCCTTGGTGCGGATCTGGTAGGCGGCGCGGATGTCGGCGTCGACCAGCTTGAGCACGGCGTCGAGCACGACGGAGTTGTCGGCCGGCTGATAGTCGCGCGGCTCCTTGGCGGCCTTCTCGGCCAGGCGGATGATCGCGTCGATCACCGGCTGGAAGTGCTTGTGGCCGAACATCACGGCGCCGAGCATGATCTCCTCGGAGAGCTGCTTGGCCTCCGACTCGACCATCAGCACGGCGTCGGGCGTGCCGGCGACGACCAGATCGAGCTGCGAGTCCTTGATCTCGTCGACGAGCGGGTTGAGCTTGTAGGCGCCGTCGGCATAGCCGACGCGGGCCGCACCGATCGGGCCCATGAAGGGCACGCCCGACAGGGTCAGCGCAGCCGAGGTGGCGACCATGGCGACGATATCGGGATCGTTCTCGAGGTCATGCTGCAGCACGGTGCAGACGATCTGCGTCTCGTTGCGGTAGCCCTCGACGAAGAGCGGGCGGATCGGCCGGTCGATCAGGCGCGAGACCAGCGTCTCCTTCTCGGTCGGGCGGCCTTCGCGCTTGAAATAGCCGCCGGGAATGCGGCCGGCTGCGAAGGTCTTTTCCTGGTAGTTCACGGTCAGCGGGAAGAAATCGATCCCGGCCTTGGGCGTCTTGGCGGAGACGACGGTCGCGAGCACGACGGTCTCGCCATAGGTGGCGAGCACGGCGGCGTCGGCCTGCCGGGCGATCTTGCCGGTTTCGAGCACGAGCTTGCGCCCGCCCCACATCAGTTCTTCGGTCTGGACATCGAACATGGATTTTCTTTCGGATCGGATGCGACCAATCCGGTGCCCCAAGCCCATGGGCAAGACGGCGAAGCGCTCGATGTCGGTGCGATGGTCGCGCCCGAGCGCTTGGCGATCCTGCCATGGGCGAGGGGCGCCCGGCGGGTCATGCGGCAGGCCGCCCATGCGGGTGCCGCGTTGTAGCGGGGCCGATGCCGCACCATTGCGGCAGACCCCTTTTACGAAAGCGCCCGGAGCGGAACCGCACCGGGCGTTGGCGTCAGCGGTCGATCAGCGGCGGATGCCGAGCTTCTCGATCAGCGAGCGGTAGCGCGGCTCGCTCTTGCTCTTCAGGTAGTCGAGCAGCGAACGGCGCTGCGAGACCATCTTGAGCAGGCCGCGACGGGAGTGGTTGTCCTTGGTGTGCGACTTGAAGTGGCCGGTCAGGTTGTTGATGCGCTCGGTGAGGATCGCGACCTGGACTTCCGGCGAGCCGGTGTCGTTCGGCTTGGTGGCATGCTCTTTCATGAGCGCGGTCTTGCGCTCGGCAGTGATCGACATCGTGTGATCCTTCGGTTGGGTGTTGATCTGGCGGGCGCCAGCCGGGATGTCGTCCAGCAGGGTCCGAAGTCCGCGAACCGCCTCATCGAGGAGGGGCCGCGCAGCCAGCCATGGCGGCCGGATGACGGCCATATACACGAAATGGCGGGAAACGCCAGCGGCCGTGGCGGAACCTGCCGCCGGGCTGGCGGTTGGACGAGCACCGCATTCGTCAGGTCCAGCAGCAGCAGGTGTCGCGTCATGCGCAATTCGGACAAGGATCGCCTCATCCTCGCGCTCGCCGCCCAGTTGCGGGCCGAACGCCAGACCCGCGAGGCGCTCGCCGCCGTCATCGGCAATGGCCAACTCGACCGCGAGGTGCTGCTGGCGATCCTGGAGGATCCGATTCCGGCGTCGCAGGCCGATGGCGCGCAGCAGGGCGTCACGCACCGGGATCTCCTGAGGGCCGACGCGCTGGCGGCGGAGTCACATCGGCCACGGGCGAGGGCTGCCTGGCGGTGCCATTGACTGTCTGGCCGACGCTTGCGTGGCCGCGACCCTCTTGACGGCGAATGACGCAAATTCCGGAGACCGGCCGGTCCTCGACCTGAACACAATGCGGTTCAGGCCGGGGACCGGGCGGTTGTCGGTCGATCCAAGTCCTCTTAGAACTCTTCCCAGCCGGCGTCGTTGACGCGTCCATTGGCGACCCTGCGCGCGGGCGCCGGGGCCGTGGCGACCAATCGGGCTGGAGCCGCGACGGGCGTCTTGGCCGTCGCGACCCGGGGTGCGCCGGCCTTGGCCGCTTGCGCTCGCGGCTGGACGAAAGCCGCCTCTGCGATCTGGCGCAACCTTTGGGGAGCGGACGCCACAGCCGCTGTGGCGGTGCTTTCGGGACCGGTCTTGAAGGCAGCCACCAGGTCGTTGAGCTGGCCGATGCGCGAGGACAGCGAGGCGGCCGAGGCGGCGCTCTGCTCCGACAGGGCGGCGTTCTGCTGCGTCATCTCGTCGAGATGCGCGACCGCCTGGCTCATCTCGTCGATGCCGTTGGCCTGTTCGCCCGAGGCCGCCGAGATATCGGCGATGGTGGCGGCGACCTTCTGTGACGAGGCCAGGATCTGGCTGAGCTGTTCGCCGGCCAGGCGGACGAGCTTGACGCCCTCGCCGACCTCGACATTGGACGAGGAGATCAGGCCCGAGATGTCCTTGGCGGCCGCGCTGGAGCGCTGCGCCAGGGTCCGGACTTCCGAGGCGACGACGGCGAAGCCCTTGCCGGCATCGCCGGCGCGGGCGGCTTCCACCGCCGCGTTCAAGGCCAGCAGGTTGGTCTGGAAGGCGATGTCGTCGATCACCCGGATGATGTCCGAGATCTTTTGGGACGCTGTCTCGATCCGGGCCATCGCCTCGACGGCCTGACCGGCGATCGCGCCGCCGCTCTGTGCGGCCTGCATTGCGTCGTTTGCGATGGCGGCGGCGTCGCGCGAGGCCTGCGCCGAGGCCTTGACCGAAGCCGCGAGCTCTTCGGTCGTGGCGGCGGTTTCCTCCAGGCTCGACGCCTGCTCTTCCGTCCGCTTCGACAGGTCGTCGGCGCCCATATTGATCTCGCGAGCGGCGAGCCCGACATCGGCCGAGGTGACCTGGATCGTCTTCACCGTCGAGGAGAGCCGCTCGACCGTGTCGTTGATCGCGCTCTTCAGGTCCGCGAACTTGCCGCGATAGGCCGAATCCACCCGGACCGTCAGGTCTCCGCCGGCGACCGCCGACAATGCAGTGGCGAATTCCGTCGTGGCCGAATCGACCACCGCATTGATCTCGTTGATGCCGGCGACGAGCTTCTGCATCTGCTCGTCGGCCTGGTCGATCTGCAGCCGGGCCGAGAAATCCCCGTTCGCTGCCGCAGCCACGACCTCGCCGACATCGGAGACCACGGCCTCCATCGACTGGGCCCGGGCGAGACGCGCCGCGGCGGCGGCATGCTCCTGCTGTTCGAGGGCGCGGATCCGCTGGATGTTGCTTTGGAAATCGCCGAGCGCATGGCTGATCGCATCGATCTCGATCATGCCAACCCTGGCCGGGATCCGCGCGTCGTCGGCGCCCGACAACATCAGCCCGACGGACTCAGCGAGCTTGCCGAGCGGCTGAACCACGCCTCGATTGAAAAGAACCACCACTCCGACCACGACGCAGGTGACGACGAGAATTGCGAGCAGCGACAAGGCCAGCTGCCAGCCAGCCCGCGTCAGGCCCTCATTGACCTCGCGGCGCGCCTGCTCGAAGGCGGCGTCGCGCATCTGCAGGATCGTCGCGAGCGAGGCTTGCGTCCAGGCGCGCCACTCGGGCAGGCTCATGGCCGCGGGCTGGCCGTCGCGGGCCACTTCGTACATGGCACGGTAGGTCTTGTTCTCCTCGTCGCGGAACCCGCCCTGTACGGCGGCGAGGGCGGTCTTCAGCGGCGGCGTCGTCTCCATCTGCGCCAGGGTCTGGTCGGCCAGAATCCAGAGCTGCTCGATGCGCCCGCTCAGCCGGTCGACCTGCGAAAGAGCGGCGGGCGTCAGCTTCACGCCGCTTCCGATATATTGCGTGAAATGGACCGAGCGGCTGCCGGCCGCTTCGCGCAGCGTCGTGGCGAATTCACCGAGCGAGACCGTGTTGCTGACCTCGGGGTTGAGATCGCCGATCCGCGCGCCGAGATAGCGCTGCAGCGCGGCCTGCTGGTTCAACAGCTCCAGCACGGTGCCGCTGAAGGTTTGCGCCGCCTTGGGATCGCGCTGGGGCAGCGGCTTGGCGCCCTCCGCCACCGCGGTCTTGCGGGCCTCTGCCAGACGCTGGCCGATCTGGGCGACGGGGCCGGCGAGGTCCGAGCGCTTTGCCAAGGGTGTTGCAGCGAAGGTCTCCTGCATCTGCGCGACGCGCAGGTCGGTCTCCCGCGCCGCTGCGGTGGCTGCCGCCGCAATCTTGCCGTCAGGATCGGCGGCGAGAATCACTTGCGTATTGGCGCCGCGTTCGATGGCCGCCCGCTCGATCACGCGGCTGACGGCCTCCGAGGCCAGGATCAGGTTGTGTGTCTCGCGCGCTGTCGAGAGCGCCTGCATCTGCTGATAGGCGACGAAGCCGCTGGCCAGGATCGCGGCGCCGCCGGCAGCGATGGTGCAGATCAGAAAATGCGTCACGCGCATGGCGATGAGTCTCCCACGGCCGCCGCCTCGAAATCCGAGCCGTGGCCATGCCGAATTCGCGCGGCGAGGCCTCAAAACGGCTGGAGCGTTGTGAGGGAGACATAGCGAGCCGGCCGTTAACGCGGCCTTTCGACGCGTGCGGGCATTGATGAAATCAGAGGTTGAAGACGCGATGCGGCACGAATTCGCCCTGCGCGATCGCTCCGATGGCGATCAGGACGCCGCCGCTGGTCGCGTACATGACCTGGCTCTCGACGGGGGCATCGCGCCCGCGCAGCAGCACGCTCTGGCCGCGCTTGAGCCGCATCGCCGCATCCCGATTGACCGCCATGTCCGGGATCAGCGACAGCGCCGCCATGACCGGCAGAAGCGCAGCGGCTGCGCTCTCGGGGCTTTCGCGCAGGATCTCGACACTGGCCGCGTCAGTGATGTCGAATGGCCCGACACGGGTGCGCCGCAGATGCGCGACATGGCCCAGACAGCCCAGCGCGAGGCCGAGATCGCGGGCGATCGCGCGGACATAGGTGCCCTTGCCGCATTCGGCCTCGAACGTCGTGGTCGCGCCGTCATGGGAAACGATGCGCAAGCTGTCGATCTCGACGGGTCGAGGCTCGAGCACGACCTCCTCGCCCTCGCGGGCGAGATCATAGGCGCGCTCGCCGGCAATCTTGATGGCCGAAAATTTCGGCGGCACTTGGCTGATCGTGCCGGTGAAGCGCGGCAGCAGCGCCGCAATGGCGGTGGCTTCGGGGCGGTCGTCCGAGGTTGCGATCACCTTGCCCTCGGTGTCGTCGGTATCGGTCTGGCTGCCCCATGACACCGTGAACTGATAGGCCTTGCGCCCGTCCATGACGAACGGAACCGTCTTGGTCGCTTCGCCGAGCGCGATCGGCAGCAGGCCTGACGCCAGCGGGTCGAGCGTGCCGGCATGGCCCGCCTTCTTCGCCGAAAAGGCGCGCTTGACCACGGCGACCGCATGGGTCGAGGTCATGCCGACCGGCTTGTCGAGCACGACCCAGCCATGGACGTCGCGCTTCTTCGGACGGGGGGCGAAGCTCTGGCCCTGCGGCTCGATCACGTCCGGAGAGAGCGGATCAGTCATCGTCATGGTCGTCCGTCTGGATTCGCAGCGGCTGCTTCAGGATGTCCTGGCGCACCTTGTCCGAGTAGAGGATGGCGTCGACACGCTCGGCCTCGGCGAAGCTCTCATCCTGCAAAAAGCGGATGTCGGGCGCGAATTTGAGGTTCACCCGATGGGCGATCTCGCCGCGGATGTACTTCTTGTGCGTATTCAACGCCTTCAGCACGGGCGCGACATCACCACCGCCGAGCGGCATCACATAGCAGGTGGCGAGCTTGAGGTCGGTCGATAGCCGCACCTCCGGGACCGTGATGACGTGCTTGGACAGCACCTCGTCATGAATGTCGCCACGCGCCAGCAGATCCGAAAGCGCGTGGCGGATCAGTTCGCCGATGCGCAGCTGGCGCTGGTTGGGACCGGAAGGTTTTGCGGGTTTTGCCATGGTTCTCGTTCTCCGGGGTCGGACCGGATGACGGTCGAAAAAAGCATCATGGCCGGGCAAGCCCGGCCATGATCAGCCTGGGTCGAAGCGGACGCCTTACAGCGTGCGCTTGATCTCCTCGACGCGGTAGCACTCGATGACGTCGCCGGCGCGCATGTCCTGGTAGTTCTCGAAGGACATGCCGCACTCCTGGCCCGCCACCACTTCCTTGGCGTCGTCCTTGAAGCGCTTGAGCTGCGCAAGCTTGCCCTCATGAACCACGACGTTGTCGCGGATCAGGCGGACATTGGCGCCACGCTCGATCGTGCCGTCGGTGACGCGGCAGCCGGCGATCTTGCCGACCTTGGAGACCGCGAAGATCTCGAGGATCTGCGCGTTGCCGAGCATGGTTTCGCGCAGCGTCGGCGCCAGCAGGCCCGACATCGCCGCCTTCACATCGTCCACGAGGTTGTAGATGATGTTGTAGTAGCGGATTTCGACGCCGGAGCGTTCGGCCGCCTCGCGCGCTTCCTTGTGGGCACGCACGTTGAAGCCGATCACCGCCGCGCCCGAAGCCTGGGCCAGCGTGATGTCGGATTCGGTGATGCCGCCGACGCCCGACTGAAGCACGCGCGCGCGCACCTCATCATTGCCGACCTTCTCGAGCGTGCCGACGATGGCTTCGACCGAACCCTGCACGTCACCCTTGATGACGAGCGGGAATTCCTTGCGGCCGGCGCCCTCCTTGAGGTCGCGCATCATGTCGGCGAGCGAACGGCCGGCAGCCGATCCGCCGCCACGCGCCGCGATCCGGTCGCGCTTCTGGCGCTCGCGGTAATCGGTGATCTCGCGGGCGCGGGCCTCGGACTCGACCACCGCGACGCGGTCGCCGGCCTCGGGCGTGCCGTTGAAGCCGAGCACCTCGACCGGAAGCGAGGGCGGTGCTTCCTTGATATGGGCACCGGTGTCGCCGATCAGGGCGCGCACGCGGCCCCATTCGGAGCCCGCCACGACGATATCGCCGGTGCGCAGCGTGCCGCGCTGGACGAGCACGGTGGCAACGGGGCCGCGGCCACGGTCGAGCTTGGCCTCGATCACGGTGCCTTCGGCCGGACGATCCGGGTTGGCCTTCAGGTCGAGCAGTTCGGCCTGCAGAGCAATGGCCTCGAGCAGCTTGTCGAGGTTCTTGCCGGTCTTGGCCGAGACCTCGATTTCGAGCGTCTCGCCGCCCAGCGTCTCGACCTGGATCTCGTATTGCAGCAGCTCGGCACGGACCCGCTCGGGGCTGGCGTCGGTCTTGTCGATCTTGTTGATCGCCACGATCAGTGGAACACCGGCCGCCTTGGCGTGGTTGATGGCCTCGATCGTCTGCGGCATGACGCCGTCATCGGCCGCGACGACCAGCACGACCACGTCCGTCACCTTGGCGCCGCGGGCGCGCATCGCCGTGAAGGCGGCGTGGCCGGGCGTGTCGATGAAGGTCACCTTGGCACCCGACGGCGTCATCACCTGATAGGCGCCGATATGCTGGGTGATGCCGCCGGCCTCGCCGGTGACGACATGAGTCTGGCGGATCGCGTCGAGCAGCGAGGTCTTGCCGTGGTCGACATGGCCCATGATGGTGACGACGGCCGGGCGCGTGACCTGGGTGTCGTCGGTATCGGGCGTGTCGAACAGGCCGCCCTCGACGTCGGAATCGGCGACGCGCTTGACGGTGTGGCCCATTTCCTCGGCCACGAGCTGGGCGGTGTCGGCGTCGATCACGTCGGTGATCTTGTGCATCGCGCCCTGCTTCATCAGCAGGCGGATGACATCGACGCCCCGCTCCGTCATTCGGTTGGCGAGTTCCTGGATGGTGATCGTCTCGGGGACGATCACCTCGCGCATCACGCGCTCCTTGGCGACGTCCGAGGCGCGGTGCCCCGTCATGCGCTGGACGCGGCGGCGGAAGGCTGCGACCGAACGCGTGCGCTCGTCGTCACCACCGGTGGCGGTCGACAGCGTCAGGCGGCCACGCACCTTTTCGCCGACCTTGGGGGTCTTGGGCGCAGGCACGGGGGCGCCGCGCGGCGGACCGCCGGCGAAGCCACCGGGGCGGCGGAACGCGGGACGCGCCTCGCCATCGTCGGGGCGGCTGCGGGGAGCCGCCGTCGACGGCGCCTGGCGCGTCGGGCGGGTGATGGCGGGCTCGGCGGGAGCCGTCGCATCGACCGGGCGCGGCGGACGCGGCGTGTCGAGGCGCGGCGGACGCGAATCCAGCCGCGGCGGACGGGCGCCGACATCGCGCATCGGGGTGCGCGGCGCGAAATCGGGACGCGGGCCCGACGGAGCCGGGCGCGGCGACGCGGCAAAGCCGGCAGCCGGCGCAGCGCCGGTCTCGGGCTGCGACGGTGCAGCGGGTGTGAATTCGCGCGGCGGCTGCGGCGGGCGCGGGGCCTGCGGCTCGTCCATGCGCTGGCGCGCGGCGCTTTCGGCGCGGCGCTTGCGGTCTTCTTCCTGGCGGCGGCGCTCTTCTTCCTCGCGCTGGCGAGCAAGAGCGGCTTCCCGCTCCTGGCGTTCGCGCTCGGCGGCGAGCGCCCGGGCGCGGGCCTCTTCCTCGGCGATGCGGCGGGCCTCGGCCTCACGGCCGCGCGAATCCGACAGGGCGCGCTGACGCGCATCCTTCTCGTCCTCGGAGAGCGTACGCAGCAGCATGCCCGACGAAGGCCGGGACGGCGGCGTCGGCGCGGGCGGCACCGGGCGGGGCGCGGCCTGCTGGACCTGTGGGGCCGGGGCGCGCGGGGCGACCGGCTGCTCCTTGACCTCGGGGCCGGCGACACGACGCTTGACCTCGACGACCACCTGCTTGGAGCGCCCATGCGAGAAGCTCTGCCGGACAGTGCTCTGTTCGACAGGACGCTTGATCGTCAGGGTCTTCGGGGGGCCGACGGTCAAAGTCTTGTCGCCCGGGGTCTTGGTATCACTCATTCTGTGCTCGGTCCTGCCGCGTTCGGTCCAGCCGGTTCGGTCGTTCGTTGGTCTACGGAATCATCGTCTGCGGAGTCGGAGCTTGTCGGCTCCTCCGGGTCGATTGCACCGGCATCGTCCGTCCGATAGCGAACGAGCCGACGCCAGCGGGAGAGGAAACCCTCGGCCGCCGGTCCCGGAGCAAGCGCCGCATGTATCACATGTGGGCGGCCCAACGCCAATTCCAAATCTTCGCCTGCGAAAATTGCCACGACCGGCACCTTGCGCGGCTTGAGCCGGGCCTCCTCGCGGGCGATTTCCGCTCGTCGCAACGCCTGGCCGATCTTCCGGCGGCCATCCTCGGCGCCGTCGCTGGCCTCGATCACGGCCGCGCAGCGCCCCGAGCCGATCACCGCCTCGACCTTGGCGAAGCCGGCTTGCACCAGCCCGGCCTTGTTCGACATGGCCAGCGCCTGCAACGCATCCTTCAGCATCAGCCCGTCGATCATCGCCACCAGATCGGGCGGTACGACGACCTTGGTCTTCAGCGAACGCTCGAAGGAGCGGCGCTTGAGCGCTTCCGCCACGGTCGCGGCGCTGAGGCTCGCCCAGACGCCGCGACCCGGCAGCTTGCGCCGCAGATCGGGGACCAGCGTGTTGTCGGGCCCGACGACGAAACGGATCATGTCGTCGGGCGACTTCACCGCCCGCGTCACGACACAGCTCCGCTCCGGCCCGTCCTTGCGGTCCTGGCGCGTCTCGCGTGCGCCGCGCGCAGCGGTTGCTGTCATCGTGGGCGTCCGGCTCAGGCCTCCGCCGTCTCGTCGGCGGCGAGTTCGGTCTCTTCGGCGGGCTCTTCAGCCGGCGCTTCGACCCAGCCGGCGAGGACACGCGCGGCCATCACGATCGCCTCTGCATCCTGCCGCGACAGGTCGAACCCGTCGAGATAGCCGGAATGGCGGGTGCTCTCGCCGTCCTTGCGCTCGGTCCAGCCGACGAGATCGTCGGTCGCGCAGCCGGCGAGATCCTCGACGCTCTTCACGTCGTTCTCGCCCAGCGCGACCATCATGGCGGTGGTGATGCCCGAAACCTCGCGCAGACCGTCCTCGACGCCCAGCGCCAGGCGCTTTTCGTCGAATTCGGCCTCGACGGCGGCCAGGTATTCCTGCGCACGGGCCTGAATCTCGGCGCCGGTGTCCTCGTCGAAGCCCTCGATCGAGGCGAGCTCGGAGGGATCGACATAGGCGACCTCCTCGACCGTGCGGAAGCCTTCCGAGGCGAGCAGCTGGCCGACCGTCTCGTCGACGTTCAGCGCGTTCATGAAGATCTCGGTGCGGCTCAGGAACTCCTTCTGGCGGCGCTCCGATTCCTCAGCCTCGGTCAGGATGTCGATATCCCAGCCGGTGAGCTGCGAGGCGAGGCGGACGTTCTGGCCGCGGCGGCCGATGGCGAGCGAGAGCTGCTCGTCGGGCACCACCACCTCGATCTTGTCGGCCTCCTCGTCGAGCACGACCTTGGCGACTTCCGCCGGCTGCAGCGCGTTGACGACGAAGGTCGCGATGTCGGGCGACCACGGGATGATGTCGATCTTCTCGCCCTGCAGTTCGCCGACGACGGCCTGGACGCGCGAACCCCTCATGCCGACGCAGGCGCCGACGGGGTCGATCGAGGAGTCGCGGCTGATCACGGCGATCTTGGCGCGCGAACCGGGATCGCGGGCGACCGCCTTGACCTCGACGATCCCGTCATAGATCTCGGGCACTTCCTGGCCGAACAGCTTGGCCATGAACTGCGGATGCGTGCGCGACAGGAAGATCTGCGGGCCGCGCGGCTCGCGGCGCACGTCGTAGACATAGGCGCGGGCGCGGTCGCCGACCTTGAAGGTCTCGCGCGGGATCATCTCGTCGCGGCGGATGATCGCCTCGCCGCGGCCGAGATCGACGAAGACATTGCCGTATTCGACGCGCTTGACCGCGCCGTTGACGATCTCGCCGATGCGATCCTTGTATTCGTCGTACTGCCGGTCGCGCTCGGCCTCGCGCACCTTCTGCACGATGACCTGCTTGGCCGACTGGGCGGCGATACGGCCGAAATCGAAGGGCGGCAGCGGATCGGCGATGACGTCGCCGACCTGGGCGGCCGGATTGTGGCGCTTGGCTTCGTCGACGGTGATCTCGATGGCGCCGTTCTCGACCTGCTCGACCACCTGGAGGTGGCGGGCCAGCCTGAGCTCGCCGGTCTTGGTGTTGATCTCGGCATGAACATCCGTCTCGGCGCCGTAGCGCGAGCGGGCGGCCTTGGCGATCGCGTCCTGCATCGCATCGACGACGATCTGCCGGTCGATCGACTTTTCGCGGGCGACCGCATCGGCGATCTGCAGCAGTTCGAGCCTGTTGGCGCTGACGACCATGACGCTCACTCCTCTTCCGGGTTTGTGTCTTGCGGAGCAGGTCCGCGCTTGTTCTTCGACGCCGAGTCCTTCGAGGCCGGGGCCTTGTCGGGGCGCGGGCCCAGCGATTTCTTGCGGCCCTTGGGCGGGGCGGCGATCTCGTCGGCGGTCGGCATTTCCGGCGGCAGGCCCGCCTTGCCGCGCCGGAGCGATTCGGTGACGAGCGCGTCCGTCAGCACCAGGCGAGCGTCGGCGATCAGCGACATCGGGATCGCGACGTCGCGCTCCTCTTCGGATTTGGCGTCGTCGCGCGACAGAAGCGCATTGCCGCCTGAGACGCCGAGCAGGATGCCGCGGAAGCGCTTGCGACCGAGAACGACCGTCTCGGTATCGATCTTGGCGAGATGCCCGGCCCAGCGCTCGAAGTCGCCCGCCCGCACCAGCGGACGGTCGATGCCCGGCGACGAGACCTCGAGATGATAGGCGACCTGGATCGGATCATCGACGTCGAGCGCCGGCGAAACCGCCTGGCTGACCGCTTCGCAGCCCTCGACATTCATCGTGCCATCGGGCCGCTCGGCCATGATCTGGACGGTGCAGCCGTTCTGGCCGGTAACGCGCACGCGCACCAGCCGATAGCCGAGATCGACGATCGCCGGCTCGATGATCGCCGCCACGCGCGCGGCCACGCCGCTCTCGACGACGATGCGCTTGTCGTTGTCCTGGTCCGTTGCTGTCGGCTCGTTCATGCCCTGGCTGCCTGCCTGTCACCCGGAAAAGGTCCGGCTCCGACCGAAGGATGGCACATGGCGCCGTCCGTCACGGTCCGTTTCGAAGGCGGCCGCGTGTCGGCGTCATGGTCCGGCCCGGGCTGGGCTGAAGCCAACAAAAAAGAGCGGGCCTTCCGGCCCGCTCTTGATCATCGGCTGATACCGAAACCAGAGCTGTTGGCTGCTATTTAGTCTGCATCGACCGCGCATGCAAGCGTCCTCGGCAGTTTCCGTCTTCGCGGGCCCTCGCGGCCGAGCGGCTGTTTCGCGCGCTGCGCTAACCGGCTGGTCATCCTTCTGCGGCATGGTGGCGCGCTAGGCGTTGTTTGGGGTTGCGGTATGAGTTCTGTCAGTACGCTGTTGCGCGACCTCGAGACGACGATGGTGCGCGGCTCGACCGATGACCGCACGCAGATTTTGTCGCGGCTGACGGACCTGTTTCTCAGCACCGCCGCCGTGATGGACGAAGACCAGGTCGGCATTTTCGACGTCGTCATCGGACGCCTCTCGCGTGCCATCGAACTCAGGGCCCGCATCGAGCTTTCGGAGCGGCTTGCCCCCGTCCCCAACGCGCCAGCCGGCGTGGTGCGCCAGCTCGCGCTCGACGAGATCGCCGTCGCGCGTCCGGTCCTCGTCGAGTCCAAGCGGCTGACCGACCAGGACCTCGTCGCCATCGCGGCCGCCAAGGGGCGTGACCACATGGTCGCCATCACGCAGCGCACCGATCTGGGCGAACCCGTTACCGATTTCCTGATCCTACGCGGCGGCCGGATCGTGACCCATGCCATCGCCGCCAATCAGACGGCCCGCTTCTCCCATCACGGCATGGGCGTTCTGGTCATGCGCGCTGTCCAGGACGAGGTGCTGCAGACGGCGCTCGGCGACAGGAGCGATCTTCCCGCCGATCTGGGCGCCCAGCTCATGGTGGCCGCCAAGAACTCGGCCCGCCGCCGCATCACGGCGAGCCTCGACCCCGACATGGCCGGGGAGATCGACGGGGCGGTCGAGCGCGGGGCCCAGGCCGTCGCCGCGCAGGCGCAGATCCATGGCAATCTCGGCGCCGTCAACGAGGCGCTGGCCGAGATCAACCGGCTCAACGACGCCGGCCAGCTCGACGAGCAGGCGGTCGCGCGCTTCGCCGCCGCTGGCGCGACAGAGCAGGCCATCTGTGCTGTGGCCGTGCTCGCCCAGCTGAGCCTGCCCGCTGCCGAGCAGGTCGTTCTTGGGGTGGATCGCGACGCCGTTCTGCTGGTGGCCCGCGGACTCGGCTGGTCCTGGGACACGGCGGCCGCGCTGATCGGGCTGCGCAAGGATTTCGGCAAATCGGACGCGGCGGTCGAACGGGCGCGCCAGCATTTCCGCACGCTCGCCCAGCCGACCGCTCAGCGTGTGCTGGGCTTCCTCAGGATGCGCGACGCACAGCCGTGAGATAGCTCGGCACGCGCCCGGCCGCGACCGCCTTGGCCTCGTAGCGGGTGCGGATCCAGCCGGGATAGGGCCGGCGCCAGTCGTCGGCCCTTTCGTCGGTCCAGTCGAAATCCGGCGAGCGCGCCAGCCGGGCCAGCGTCCAGCCGACATAATCGTCGATGTCGCTGGCGAAGCGGAAGCGTCCGCCACGACGCAAGGTCCGCGCGAACAGCTCCAGCGTCCGCTCGGAGACGAAACGGCGCTTGCGCTGGCGCCGCTTCGGCCAGGGATCGGGGTAGAGCAGGTCGATCGCGTCGAGCGAACCCTCCGGAAGGCGCGGTAGCATCAACGCCGCATCGCCGTCCCAGATCCTGATGTTGGTCAGGCCTTCGCGTTCGATGATGGCCAGGAACTTGGCCATGCCGTTGATGAACGGCTCGACGCCGATGAACCCGATCTGCGGGCTCTCGCGCATCCGGTGCAGCAGATGCTCGCCGCCGCCGAAACCGATTTCCAGCCGCACGGCC
This sequence comes from Allobosea sp., assembly GCF_030695125.1. GTDB lineage: Bacteria > Pseudomonadota > Alphaproteobacteria > Rhizobiales > Beijerinckiaceae > Allobosea. The sequence continues at coordinate 43,556 of NZ_JAUYTP010000032.1, forward strand.
TCGACCGGCCGCGGAAACAGGGCCGCCAGATCGGGAATCTCGCCTTCGGGCAGCCGCAGCCGCGGCAGCACACTGTCGATCATCGCGCTCTGCCCGTCGCGCAGCGCCTTGCCCTTGCGCCGGCCGAAGAAGGCCCGGTCGGGATCGTAGTCGTTTGTCATGAGCGGTCTTTGAAAATGTCTCAGGGAAACGCGCGTCATCCTGGACAAGCGGCGAAGCCGCGCCGATCCGGGATCCATCATAGGGCGCCGAGGCTGCCCGATGATGGATCCCGGCGCTCCGCTTCGCTACGGCCAGGATGACGGCGCGTTTCTAGCGCAATCCGCCAAAAGAAAAAGGCCGGGACTGAGCCCGGCCTTCATCGATGTCAGATTGAAGCCTGCGCTCAGGCCACGGCCTTCTTCAGCGCGTCGACCAGATCGGTCTTCTCCCAGGAGAAGCTGCCGTCGCGGCCGGCCTTGCGGCCGAAATGGCCGTACGCCGCGGACTTGGCGTAGATCGGCTTGTTGAGCTGGAGATGGGTGCGGATGCCGCGCGGGGTCAGGTCCATGACCTCGCCGAGGACCTTCTCCAGCTTGGCCTCGTCGACCTTGCCGGTGCCATGCAGGTCGACATAGATCGACAGCGGCTTGGCGACGCCGATGGCGTAGGAGAGCTGGATCGTGCAGCGCTCGGCGAGCTTGGCCGCGACGACGTTCTTGGCGAGGTAGCGGGCCGCATAGGCCGCCGAACGGTCGACCTTGGTCGGGTCCTTGCCGGAGAAGGCGCCGCCGCCATGGGGCGCAGCACCACCATAGGTGTCGACGATGATCTTGCGGCCGGTCAGGCCGGCATCGCCGTCGGGGCCGCCGATGACGAACTTGCCGGTCGGGTTGACGTGCCAGACGGTCTCCTTGGAGATCCAGCCCTCGGGCAGGGTCGCGCGGATATAGGGCTCGACGATCTTGCGGACGTCCGCCGAGGTCAGGCTCTCATCGGTGTGCTGGGTCGAGAGCACGATCTGCGTCACGCCGACCGGCTTGCCGTTCTCGTACTGGACCGTGACCTGGCTCTTGGCGTCGGGGCCGAGCTTGGCGGCGCCGCCTTCCTTGGCATGACGGGCCTTGGCGAGCACTTCGAGGATCTTGTGGGCGTAATAGATCGGCGCCGGCATCAGCTCGGGCGTCTCGCGGCAGGCATAGCCGAACATGATGCCCTGGTCGCCGGCGCCCTCGTCCTTGTTGCCCGACGCATCGACGCCCTGGGCGATATCGGCCGACTGGGCGTGCAGCAGCACGTCGATCTTGCACTTCTTCCAGTGGAAGCCGTCCTGCTCGTAGCCGATCGCCTTGATCGCGCGGCGAGCCGCCGACTTGACCTTGCTCTTCATCGCCTTCTCGTCGAGCGAGGTGCGGACCTCGCCGGCGATCACGACGCGGTTGGTCGTGGCCAGCGTCTCGCAGGCGACGCGCACCTGGGCGGCGTCCATGCCCGCCTTGGCGGCTTCTTTGAAGAACAGATCGACGACCTCGTCCGAAATCCGGTCACAGATCTTGTCGGGATGGCCCTCGCCGACGGATTCGCTGGTGAACAGGTAATTCTGGCGTGACACGGTCGGACAGCCCTTGCTCAGGGGTGGGACGGGTAACCGGCACGGAAAACGAGCCGATCGACGAAAACGGCCATCCTCTTTGCAGCGGACGCGTTCGCCGTCAAGCACGGCAATCCGTTAATCGGGCGCTTCGTTCGTCAGGGCGAACGAAAACAGGATGATTTACGCGGTTGCGACGTCTTCGTCGGCCAGCGACTCGACGAGGTCGATGATCCGGCGTCTGACCTTTGCGTTCTTGATGCGCACGAAAGCCTTGGTCAGCTGCACGCCTTCGCTGCTCGACATGAAGTCGGAGACATAGGCATTGGCCGCGGAGTCGGAGAAGCCGCCGGTGGGCATGTCGCCCGTCGGTGCGCCCTCGAAGAAAAACGACACCGGCACGTCGAGCATCTTGGCGATCTGCTGCAAGCGGCTCGCACTGATTCGATTGGAGCCCTTTTCGTATTTCTGAACCTGCTGGAAGGTCAGTCCGAGTGCGTCGCCGAGCTTTTCCTGGCTGACGCCAGCGAGCATCCGCTGCATACGCACACGACTGCCTACATGGCGGTCGATCGGATTGGGGACTTTCTTCAACATGAACGACAGCCTTAGGTCAGTGTACCTTCGCCAGATGCATTGCCTCTGGGGAAGGCATAGTCAACTCATTGGGACGGCGGTGTACCAACTCCTTAGCCCATCGGTAAATAAGTTCCAAATGGGATTAATCGCGCGGCGCGATCCGGGACACGAGCATCAACCCGCCCAACAGCAGCACATAGATCATGTCACCGAAACGCGCGTAAAGCGTGGCAGGCCCGGCGCGCGGCAGCCCTGAATCCAAAACGCCTTCGCGACCCAGCGGCAGGCGAGCGAGGATCCGGCCATAGCCGTCCGTCACCGCGGAGATGCCGGTGTTGGCGACGCGCACCAGCGGCAGTCCCTCCTCGATCGCCCGCAACTGCGCCTGGGCGAAATGCTGGTAGGGTCCGCTGGTCTGGCCGAACCAGCCGTCATTGGTCAGGTTGAGCATGAAGCCGACGCGCGGCCCCTGCGGCGCGACCTCGCCGGGAAAGACCACCTCGTAACAGATCAGCGGGGCCGCCGGCGGCAGGCCCCGGATGGAAAGCGGCAACCGGCGCGTGCCCGCGGCGAAGCCCCCAGGCACGGCGACGAATTCCGACAGCCCGACGCGGCGGATCAGCGTCTCCAGAACCGCCGGCAGGTATTCTCCGAACGGAACCAGATGCACCTTGTCGTAGCTGGAGACGATCGTGCCTTCGTCGTCGACCACCTGGATGGAATTGAAGATCGGCGGCCGGCTGTCGCCGGGCAGCGGCTCGCCGGCCCGTGCCGCGCCGGTGATCAGCGTGGTGTTGGGCGGCAGCAGCGCCGCGATGCGCGACAGCGCTTGCGGCGTGCGCCCGAGCAGGAAGGGGAAGGCCGATTCCGGCCAGATCAGATGGGTGACCGCCTGGACGCCCGGCGTGGTTGGGCTGGTCGCCCGGTCGCTCAGCGCCAGATACTGGTTGAGGATCGCCTCGCCATTGCGGGCATTGAACTTGGCGTCCTGCGGCAGGTTGGGCTGCATCAGCCGCAACTGGACACCGGCGACGAGCGGGGATGGCTCCGCCGGAACGCGCCACAGGCCAAAGCCGATCAGGCCTGCGAGGACGACGAGCCCTGCGCCCGGCGCGCGCCAGCGCGCGGGGCGGGTTTCCGCTGTCCCGAGCGTCGCCGGCGCCGCGCCGATCGCGATCGCGAGGAGCGTCAATCCGTAGAGACCGACGACCGAGGCGATCTGCGCGATCTGCGCCTGCCCGGCGAGCATCATGCCGTAGACGTTCCACGGAAATCCCGTCAGCACGTGCCCACGCAGCCATTCGCTGAGCGAGAGCATGACCGCCAGCGTCAGGATGCGCCCGGCTCCCGATGACCAGACCAGCCGGGCGCAGCCGAAGCCCAGGGCCGGGAAGAACGCCAGCAGGGCCGGCAGCGCGACGACACCGAGCGGCATCGCCCATGCGAACTTGTCGGCCTCGACCAGGAACGCCGCGCCCAGCCACCACAGACCCGCGAGGAAGAAGCCGAAGCCCCACCACCAGCCGACCGCGGCGGCGGCGCGGAACCGGCCCGCAGCGCTCCGGCCGACGGCGCCGTCGATCAGCCACACCGCGACGGTCATCGGCACGACGATCAAGGGCCACAGGTCGAGCGGCGGCAGGGCCAGCGCACCACTGGCGCCCGCGCCGAGCGCGATCAATCGTCTGCGCCAACCCCAGGCGAGGATGACGCCGTCGGCCAGGGCTGCGAGGCGCATCAGCCCTGGTCCGCCGGGGAGCCGGGCTCGGGGTCGGTGGTGGCGCGCCGGTGGATGCTGAGGCGCTTCACGCGTCGCGTATCGGCTTCGATGATCTCGAAGGAGAGTCCTTCAGGTCCCTCGACGATCTCGCCTTGTGCCGGGATATGGCCGGCGAGCGTCACGATCAGCCCGCCCAGCGTATCGACCTCTTCCGCGATCGGGGTCTGCGACAGATCGATCCCCGTCGCCTCCCGCAGTTCATCGAGTGTCGCGCGCGCATCGGCGGTGAAGCGGCCTTCGCCGGCCGGCGTGATCGTCGGCGCTTCCTCGGTATCGTGCTCGTCCTCGATGTCGCCGACGACGATTTCGATCAGGTCCTCGATCGTCACCAGCCCGTCGGTGCCGCCATATTCGTCGATCACCAGCGCGATATGGGTCCGCGTCGCCTGCATCCGCACCAGAAGCTCGACGGCCGGCATCGATGGCGGCACGTAGAGCACCGGGCGCATGATTTTGGTCTCGCCCAGCGTCATCGCGAGATCCACGGCGGAGAGATCGTGGAAGGCCGGTTCCGACAGGCCGGCGGTGGGCTCCGCCTTGGCCTGGCCGGCGATGAATTCGAGGAAGTCGCGGATGTGGACCATGCCGCGCGGGTCGTCGAGCGAATCGTCGAACACCGGCAGCCGGGAATGCCCGGCCGTCCGAAACAGCGCCAGGAGTTCGTCGAGCGTCGCATCGGCAGGTACGGCGATGATGTCGGCCCGCGGGACCATCACGTCGCCGACGCGCCGTTCCCTCAGGCTCAGCACATTGGAGAGCATGGCGCGCTCCTGCGCGCTGAGATCGGCGAGTTGCCCGCTGCCCTGCGCCAGCGCTTCGGTGATGTCCTCGCGGATCGTTCCGCCGCCGCGCAGGCCGAGCCGGTCGAGGAACTGGCCGAGCCAGTGGGAGAGGCCGCGACCTGCGGCTTCGGTTTGGGTCTGTCGACTGTCGTCGCTCATGATCGTGGAGGTCGGTCCGGGGTTGGGGCTGGCGAAGGGAACGCTTGGGGCGCTTCGGGCGCATCGAGGAGCTCGCCGTCGGCATAAGGGTCGGCAATGCCGAGCGTGGCGAGGGCTGCGATTTCGAGCCCCTCCATGCGCTGCGCCTGTTCGTCGGTCTCGTGGTCCTCGCCGAGCAGATGCAGCAGGCCATGGATCACGAGATGACTGAAATGGTCGCTCAGGCTCTTGTTTTCGTCCTGCGCTTCGCGCGCCACGGTCTCATAGGCGATGACGATGTCGCCGAGCACCGGGCTCGTGGCGATCTGCCCGGCCGGAGCGGCCGGGAAGGAGAGCACATTCGTCGCCTTGTCGAAGCCGCGCCAGTCGCGGTTGACGATGCGGATGCGCTTGTCGTCGGTCAGGAGCAGGCTGAGTTCGGCCCCGCCGCAGGGCTTCACGGGGGCGACCGCCAGAGCGGCCTGGACCGCTTGCGTGGCGCGCAGGCGCAGCGCGGCGCTGTCGCCGAGCGCGCGCCACTGGCGCGACTGGGCCCGCAGCGTCATCGCGGGCGGTGCGGGTGAAGTCTCGGGTCGCGGCGCCGAACGCCGCGCGCGAGGTCGGTCGGTCATCGCGGCCGCTCCCGCGAGAGCGTGCGCTTCAGCCCCTCGGTTTCGCTCTCGATGGGCGTATCGGGCATGGGCGTGCGCATCCGTTCTTCGCGTTCCTCGCGCTCGCGCCGGGCCGCGCCCTCATAGGCCATGACGATCCGGCGCACGAGATCGTGGCGGACGACGTCGCCCTCTTCGAACTTGGCATAGCCGACGCCCTCGACGCCCGACAAGAGCCTCACCGCCTCGATCAGCCCCGAGCGCTGGCCCGGCGGCAGGTCGATCTGCGTCGGGTCGCCGGTGATGATCATGCGCGAGCCCTCGCCGAGGCGGGTCAGGAACATCTTCATCTGCACCGAGGTCGCATTCTGCGCCTCGTCGAGCAAGACCACGGCGTTGGTCAGCGTCCGGCCACGCATGAAGGCGAGCGGCGCGATCTCGATCATGCCGGTCTGCAGCGCGCGCTCGACATGGCGCGCCTCCATGAAGTCGTTCAGCGCGTCGTAGATCGGCCGCAGATAGGGATCGACCTTCTCGCGCATGTCGCCGGGCAGGAAGCCGAGACGCTCGCCGGCCTCCACCGCTGGCCGCGACAGCACCATGCGCTCGACCACGCCCTGCTCGATCAGCGAGACGGCGTGTCCGACGGCGAGCCAGGTCTTGCCGGTGCCGGCCGGGCCCTCGGCGAGGACGAGTTCGTTGCGTTTGAGCTGGCGCAGATAGGCGTCCTGCGCTGCGTTGCGCGCCCTGACCGGCCCGCGCTTGCGCGTCACGATGGCATCGAACGAGGTCTTGCCCGCATCGGCGGCCGGAAACAGCGAGCGCTGGATGTTGCTCTCCTCGATCGCGCCGTCGACTTCGCCCAGCGTCACCGAGGCGCCGGCCTTGGCGCGCGTATAGAGCGTCTTCAGCACGCGCCCGGCCTGCTCGGCGGTCTCGCGCGGGCCCTTGATCGTCGCATGGTTGCCGTTGGGGCTGATGACGACGCCGAGGCGGCGCTCCAGATGCGCCAGATTCTGGTCGTAATGGCCGAAAACCAGGCTCGCCAGGCGGTTGTCGTCGAAAGACAGGACGACCTCGGTGACGGGCAGCCCGTCGCGGGTCAGGCTTTCCACGCGGGCCGGCGCCGCGTCGCGGCGCGCGTTGCGGTCGGGTCTCGGTGTCGTCGAGTCAGCTTGTGCCAACAGCGTCGTCTCCCTGGCGCCAGGTCCGGCCGGACAGGAGCGTGAGGCCGGGTGTTCGCGGTGATCGATCCCATGAATCGGCCGTATCAGCGGGCGCGACGGTGGCAGCCTGATGACAGCTCGTCATGACGGCGCCCATTCGAGGCGCGGCTGGAAGGCGCGTGGCGGTCAAGCGGCCATCTCCGCGGACGCCGCAGGCGCCTGGTCCTCGGCCTTGCGGCCGAAGAGCGAATTGGAGCCTGCCCGTTCGATCACCACTTGCACCGTGTCGCCGATCTGATTCGTCTCCGTCTCGATCTGCACAGCCTGCAGGTAGGGCGATTTCCCCGCAAGCTGTCCGGGGTGGCGCCCGGCGCGCTCCAGCAGCACGGACACGGTGCGCCCGACCATCGCGTGGTTGAAGGCCTGGCGGTGATGCTCGATGCGCGCCTGCAGGCGGTAGAGCCGCTCATCCATCACGGCGGCGGGAACCTGCGTGCGCAGGTCCGCGGCCGGCGTGCCGGGGCGGGGCGAATATTTGAAGGAATAGCTCGAGGCGAAGCCGATCTCGTCGACGAGCGCGATCGTCTCCTCGAAATCGGCGTCGCTCTCGCCCGGAAAGCCGACGATGAAGTCCGACGACAGCGCGATGTCGGGCCGCGCCCGGCGGACCTTCTCGATCAGCCGGCGGTATTCGTCGGCGGTGTGCTTGCGGTTCATCGCCGCCAGAATGCGGTCCGAGCCCGCCTGCACCGGCAGATGCAGGAACGGCATCACCTGCGGCAGATCGCGATGGGCGGCGATCAGATCCTCGTCCATGTCGTTGGGGTGGCTCGTGCTGTAGCGGATGCGGGCGATGCCCGGCACCGCGGCGACCCGGTGCATCAGCCGCGCCAGCCCCCAGACCCCGCCATCTTGCCCCTCGCCATGATAGGCGTTGACGTTCTGGCCGATCAGCGTGACGTCCTGCACGCCCGAGGCCGCCAGGCGCTCGATCTCGGTCATGATCTGGGCGACCGGCCGCGAGAACTCGGCGCCGCGCGTATAGGGCACGACGCAGAAGGCGCAGAACTTGTCGCAGCCCTCCTGGACCGTGACGAAGGCGGAGATGCCGCGCGCCCGGATCGCCGCGGGCCGGGGGGTCGGCAGATGGCCGAACTTGTCGTCGATCGGCAGATCGGTGTCGACCGTGCGCCTGCGCTGCGCCTGTTCGAGCAGCTCCGGCAGCCGGTGATAGGCCTGCGGACCGACGACGAGATCGACCGCGGGCTGGCGGCGCTGGATCTCGGCGCCCTCGGCCTGAGCGACGCAGCCGGCGACGACGATGCGCGTATCCTGGCCCTGCGCCTTCTGGGCGGTCTTGATGTCGCGCAGCTTGCCGAGCTCGGTGTAGACCTTCTGCACGGCCCGCTCGCGGATGTGGCAGGTGTTCAGGAGGATCAGGTCCGCGCCCTCGGGCGTCGCCGTTTCCTCGAAGCCCTGCTCGCCCAGGATGTCGGCCATGCGCTGCCCGTCATAGACGTTCATCTGGCAGCCGAAGGACTTGATATGGACTTTCTTCATCGCGCCGGGTCTGGACTCCAAACCGTCTCCTTACTCCGGATCACGGCCTGAGGAAACGTCCCCCGGCAGGATCCTGCGACCATGATTGCGGTCAAGCAATGGCCGGGCCAGTCGGTCATGGGTCCGGCTGTCGTCGGTCTGCCTGTCATGGCTCTGGCGGCAGCGGCCGCCCGCTGACCGTCTCCTGCCGGGCCTTGCGGATCGCCGTCTCCGCCCGCCGCGTCGCGTCCTTGCGCGTGGTGTTGCGGCCCATGGCGATCGGCTCGCCCCAGGTGATCTCGACATCGATGGCGCCGGCGCGCAGGATCGCGCGCAGATGCGGCGCGAGTTCGGTGTCGCCATACCAGGCCAGCGCCGCCCGATCGGCCCGCCCGCCCGCCATGCCGTGATAGCCGGTATAGCTGATCGTCAGCGGATAGACGGCGATGTCGGCCCCGTCCTCCGGCTCGCCGCCGTTCTGGCCCAGCGCCTCATGCGCGGCGCCCAGCAGCGAGGAGCGCAGCGGCAGGATGCGCGTGCCGTCGCCGGTGGTCCCCTCGGCGAAGAGCACCACGGCCTCACCGGCCGACAGCCGCTCGCCCATCTGCGCGGTGACAGCGGCGGTCGCCTTGCGGCGCGAGCGATCGATGAAGACGGTGCGCTGCAGCTTGGCGAGAAAGCCGATCAACGGCCAGCCGGCGACCTCGCTCTTGGCCACGAAGCAGACCGGCCGCTCCGCGCCCAGCACGGAGATATCGAGCCAGGAGACATGGTTGGCGACGATCAGCCCGGTGCTGCCGGGCGGTGGCGGTGTGCCGCGGACGCGCCGCCGCACACCCAGCATGCGGCAGGTCAGGCGGTGAAACAGGCGCGGGATCGCGGCGCCGCGCGAGGGCATCAGGCGCACCACCAGCAACTGCGCCGGCAGCAGGGCGAGTGTGCCCAGAGCCAGTGCCGACACCCGCAGGATCGCGCCGGGCGCCAGCCGTGTCATGGCAAGCGCCCGCTCATGTCAGGTCGAGCCGCATCGCGACCGCGGTGGCCCGGCTGCCGTCCGATTTGGGGTAATAGCCCTTGCGCCGGCCGACCTCGCGGAAACCCAGATGCCGGTAGAGCCGCTCGGCGGCGATATTGCCCTCTTCGACCTCGAGGAAGACCTGCGCCACGCCGCTGCCCGCGAGCCGCGACAGATGCGCCCCGAGCAGGTTCGCCGCCAATCGATGGCGGCGCTGGGCCGGCGCGATCACGATCGACAGGATCTCCGCCTCGTCCGCGGCCTGGCGCGACATCACGAACCCCGCCGGCTGCACCGACTGCCCCGGAAAGACGCCATCGGCCGCCACGCTGGCGTCGGCCAGCAGCGCGGCGCATTCGCCGGGCTCCCAGCCGCGCGCGAAGCCGCCCTGCTGGTGCAGGGCCGCGACGTCGCGGGCATGGCGCGAGTCGAGATGGCCGGTCCGGACCGGGCAGGCATGGGGGTGAAGCAGGCGGCGCAACCAGTCCATGGCGCTTGATGGCACAGCGGCGCGGCCTGACAAGTCCCCCCGCGCCATTACGGGCGAGATCGGGCCGCGGCCAGCGGCGCCGGGAGCGCGATGTCCACCGTCTCAGCGCCGCGGCAGACGGGCGCGGTCCTGCGGCGTCGTCTCGGGCGCCTTCAGATAAAGCGGCCGCGGCGGCGCGCTTTCGGGATCGGCGATCAGGCCTAGTCGCGCCACCCAGATCACGTCGGGCGCGCGCGCATCGTCGAGAACCAGCGCATCGAGCCCGATTGCCCAGGCCTCGTTGGCAACCGCCAGCGAGGCCGATCCCACGAGGCTGACCGGCCCGGCGCCGATGGCGCGCGCCGCATCGCGGTAGCTCACCTGGCGCAGGGCGACGATCTGGCGGCCTTCCGAACTGAGTGCCTGGAACCAGACCTGGCCATGCTTGGCGTCGAGCGCGGCGGCGATCACGCGGCCGGGCTCGCGCCCGACCAGCGGCGCCGCGCAGGCCGCCAGCGTGGTGACGCCGACGGCGGGAATGCCGGCCGCCAGTGCAATGGCGCGTGCCGCGCTGACACCGACCCGGAGCCCAGTATAGCTGCCGGGCCCGACGGTGACCGCAACCCGGTCGAGCGAGGCAAAACCGCCCTCGACGGCGTTCATCACGCGCTCGATCAGCGGCATCAGCGCCTCGGCATGGCCCCGCTCCATCGCGATCTGCTCGATGGCGAGCGACTCCGATGCGCCGGCCTCCAGCACGCAGGCCGAACAGGCGCCGAGCGCGGTATCGATGGCGAGAATGCGCATCAGCTTTGGATTCGCCTGTCTGGTGATCTCGAAAAGCGGAACGTCATCCTGGACAAGCGGCAAAGCCGCGCAGTCCGGGATCCATCATCGGGCGAGCGCCGGCCCTATGATGGATCCCGGGACTTCGCTTCGCGAAGCCCCGGATGACGGGGAGGGCTGTGACAGACGACGCTCAAATCGCTTCCACCTCGCGCACATCCGGCAGGAAGTGGCGCAGCAGGTTCTGGATGCCGTGCTTCAGCGTCGCGGTCGAGGAGGGGCATCCCGAGCAGGAGCCCTTCATCGCCAGATAGACCGTGCCGTCCTTGAAGCCGCGGAAGGTGATGTCGCCGCCATCGCCCGCCACCGCCGGCCGGATGCGCGTCTCCAGCAGATCCTTGATCGTCTCGACCGTCTTTGCGTCCTCGGGGGCGAAGAACTCGCCCTCCTCGATCACATCGGCCTGCGAACCGCTCGCCAGGACCGGCGCGCCCGACATGAAATGCTCCATGATCGCGCCCAGGATGGCGGGCTTCAGATGCGGCCACTCGCCGCCCGATTTCGTCACGGTGATGAAGTCGGACCCGAGAAATACGCCCGACACGCCATTGACGCTGAACAGGCGCTGCGCCAGCGGCGAGCGCTCGGCCTGGTCGCCGTCGCGCAATTCGAGCGTGCCGTCGGACATCACGGTCCGGCCGGGCAGGAACTTCAGCGTCGCGGGATTGGGGGTGGCTTCGGTCTGGATGAACATCGTTGAAACTCTCCGGTCCCGGACGGTTCAAGGCCGCCGTTCCATCACACAGATATAGGCGCCTGGAGGGAATCATTCCAGCGCGAAGCAGACGCCCTTGAAAGCGGGGCTCCGGAACGAAGGCCGGTTGGCTTACGCCAGCGCGTCGATTTCCTCGTCCTCGAGATGGCCGGGCACGATCGCGACGGGGATCGGGAAGCTCGCCGCCGATTTGCCGGCGAGCGCGCTGACCAAGGGGCCAGGCCCCTCGCGGCCCGCGCCCGCGGCCAGAACGAGCAGCGAGATGTCCTCGTCGGCCTCGATCAGCTTGACCACCTCGTCGGCCTTGTCGCCGGTGCGCACCACGCGCTCGGGCTCGATTCCGGCGAAGGCCCGCACGGCGGCGGCGGCCGCCTCGATCAGCTTTTCCGCTTCGGCCTCGGCCTCGGCCTGCATGACCTCGCCGACGCCGAGCCAGGTCTCGTGCTCGGGCGGGGTCACCACCCCCAGCAGCACCATCGCCGCGCCGATTCGGGCGCAGCGACGCGCCGCGAAGCGCACCGCCTTGGCGCATTCGACGCTGTCGTCCACCACCGCGAGAAATTTCGGGCGATGGCCCGTTTCATAGGACCGCCGTCGCTTCACCATGTCGCTTGTCCTGCCGCCGCTTCAGGAAGCGGCATGGTGGCCCGCGCCGCAACGTCAGCGCAAGTCCACTGTCGGGTCGGGAGCCTCAACGCCGCGAGACGAAGCCGACGATGTCCTTGACGTCGCGCATGATCGGCGCGGCGATCGCCTCGGCCCGCCCCGCGCCTTCGCCCAGGATCGCGTCGATATGGCTGACATCGGCGAGCAGGCGGCGCATCTCGCCGGCGATCGGCGACAGCTTCTCCACCGCGAGATCGACCAGCGCGGCCTTGAAGCCCGAGAACTGCCCGCCGCCGAATTCGCCCAGCACCTGCGCCTTGGTCTGGCCGTTGAGCCCGGCATAGATGCCGACGAGGTTTTCCGCCTCGGGCCGGCCGTCCAGCCCCTTCTCTTCCGACGGCAGCGCGTCGGGATCGGTCTTCGCCTTGCGGATCTTCTGGGCGATGGTCTCGGCATCGTCGGTCAGGTTGATGCGCGAATTGTCGGAGGCGTCCGACTTCGACATCTTCTTGGTGCCGTCGCGCAGGCTCATCACGCGCGGCGCCGGGCCCTGGATCATCGGCTCGGGCTGAGGAAAGAAGCCGAGATCACCCGTGCCCAGCCCGCGTTCCGCGATCTGCGCGCCGAAATCGTTGTTGAACTTCTGCGCGATGTCGCGCGCCAGCTCGAGATGCTGTTTCTGGTCCTCGCCGACAGGCACATGGGTGGCCTTGTAGAGCAGGATGTCGGCCGCCATCAGCGCCGGATAGGCATAGAGCCCGATCGAGGCGTTTTCCTTGTCCTTGCCGGCCTTTTCCTTAAACTGGGTCATGCGGTTGAGCCAGCCCAGCCGCGCCACGCAGTTGAACACCCAGGCGAGCTCCGCATGCTGCGAAACCTGGCTCTGGTTGAAGATGATGCTGCGCTTGGGATCGACACCGGCCGCGACATAGGCCGCGGTGACCTCGCGGATCGCGCGGGTCAGTTCGACGGGGTCCTGCCAGACGGTGATCGCGTGCATGTCGACGACGCAATAGATGCACTCATGCGTCTCCTGCATCGCCACCCAGTTGGTCAGCGCGCCCAGATAATTGCCGAGATGCAGCGTCGCGGTCGGCTGCATGCCGGAGAAGACGCGCTGGTGAAAGGTCGCCATCGGGCGCTCCCGCAAAATAGGGGTCGTCTGGAGTGCCGCGTTCTGGCCGAAGCCCGCACGGGGCGCAAGGGGCGCTGACGAAGCAGCGTCGCGGGGCATGGGTTCAGGCGGTCTTTCCCAGCCGCCCGAGTTCGCGCAGGCGGAAGGCGCCGAGCCCGCGGCCGACGACGGCATAGAGCACGCCGCCAAGGCCGCAGAGTAGGGTCAGCGCCGCGATCCGCCAGGGCAGCGACGCTTCGACCGCGAGGCTGGCGACGAGCCGGGGCATGATCGCCTCGATCCCCACCAGCATGACCAGATTGGCCGCGAGCATGGCAAGCAGCGGCCGCAGCATCCGCCGCTGCGGCCACCAGAGCCGGTCCCGCAGCAGGAAGGCCCCGAGCACGCCGGCCTGCGTCACGAAGGCGAGGCTGGCGGCGGCGGCCGCATTGGTCGCCGGCATGGTCAAGGTTGCGGTCTGGCCGGCGAGGATCGCGACCAGCAGAGCGGTGAGGCCGGCGTAAAGCGGCAGGCGCGGCGTCTGGCGGGCGAAATAGACCTGCGCGAACACCTTCGCCATCACGGCGAAGGGCAGGCCGAAGGCGAAGGCGCGCATCGCTGCGGCGGTGCGAATGCGGTCGATTTCGGTGAACCGGCCGCGTTCGAACAGGACGGAGATGATCGGGTCGGCGAGCCAGGCCAGGGCCGTCGCGGCGGGTATGGCCAAGGCGAGCCCCAGCAGCAGCGCACGGTCGATCGTCTGCCGCCGCCCCGCCGCGTCGCCCTGGCTTTCCTGGACGGCGATGGCCGGCAACAGCACCACGCCCATCGCCACCGCCACGAAACCGAGCGGAAGCTGGAAGACACGGTCGGCATAATACAGCCAGGACACCGCGCCCGGCTGGACCGAGGCAATCTGCGTCGCCACCAGCAGCACGAGCTGCGAGGTCGAGGCCGCCAGCAGCGCCGGCCCGCCGAGCTTCACCAGCCGTGTCATTGCGGGCGACCATTGCAGCCGCGGGCGCGCCAGCCCGGTTTCGCCGCGCCAGAGCGCGACCGCGACCATCAACAGATGCAGCGCTCCGCCGAGGCTGACTGCCGCCGCGATCAGCGCCGCCCCTTGCGGCGACGGCATCTCCGTGACCAGTGCCACCATTAGGGCCGCGATCAGCACGAGATTGAGCAGGGAGGGCGCGAGTGCGGCCACCAGGAAGCGCCCCTCGGAGTTCAGAACCGCTGCCAATAGCGAGGCCAGCGTCGTGAAGGCGAGGAAAGGCAGCGCGATTCGGGTGTAGCTCGTCGCCATGGCGAGCGTCGCCGGCGCGTCGTGAAAACCGCCCGCGATGCCCAGCACCAGCCAGGGCGCCAGCAAGAGCCCGAGCGCGGTGACGAGGCTCAGCGCGAGCGCGAGCCAGGCGAAGGCCTGCCCGGCGAAGCGCTTGGCCGCCTCGACGCCCGCTTCGGTCCGCAAATCGAGATAGACCGGCACGAAGGGCGCATTCAGCCCGCCCTCGCCCAGCACGCGGCGCATCAGATTGGGCAGGCGGAAGGCGACGAGAAAAGCGTCCGCCACCGGCCCGGCGCCCAGCATCCGCGCGATCAGCATGTCGCGCGCAAAGCCGAGCAGGCGCGACAGCACCGTCGCCAGCCCGACGACGAGCGAGTTGCGGGCGAGCTTTGCTGGTTCGGCCGGCATCGCCGCCCTTCCCCTTAGCTGTCGGCTACAGAATGAACCGGCTCAGATCGGCGTTCTTCGCGAGATCGCCGATGCGCGACTGCACGTAAGCGCCATCGATCGTCACCGTCTCGCCCGAGCGGTCAGGAGCGGTGAAGGAGATGTCGTCGAGAATGCGCTCGATCACGGTCTGCAGCCGCCGCGCACCGATGTTCTCGACGGTGGAATTCACATCCACCGCGATGCGCGCGATCGCGTCGATCGCGTCCGGCGTGAAATCGACTGTGACCTCCTCCGTCGCCATCAGCGCCACCGTCTGCTTGATCAGGCTGGCCTCAGTCTCGGTCAGGATGCGCCGGAAATCGTCGACATCGAGCGGCGACAGCTCGACGCGGATCGGTAGGCGGCCCTGCAGCTCGGGCAAAAGGTCGGAGGGGCGCGAGACATGGAACGCGCCCGACGCGATGAACAGGATATGGTCGCTCTTCACCGCGCCATGCTTGGTGGCGACCGTCGTGCCCTCGATCAGCGGCAGCAGGTCGCGCTGCACGCCCTCGCGCGAGACATCCGCGCCGCCCTTGCCCTCGCGGGCGCAGATCTTGTCGATCTCGTCGAGGAAGACGATGCCGTTGTTCTCGACCTCGCGGATCGCGGCCTGCACGATCGCCTCCTGGTCGATCAGCTTGTCGCTTTCCTCCGTCAGCAGCGGCCCATAGGCGTCCTTTACCAGGATGCGCCGCGGCTTGCCCTTCTGGCCGAAGGCTTTTCCGAACATGTCGGAGAGGTTGATCGCGCCGATCGAGGCGCCGGGCATGCCGGGAACCTCGAACATCGGCGCCGATGAGCCGGAGCCCGCCGCGATCTCGACCTCGATCTCCTTGTCGTCGAGCTCGTTGGCGCGCAGCTTCCGGCGGAAGGAATCGCGGGTGGCGGGGCTGGCGGTGACGCCGACCAGCGCATCGAGCACGCGCTCTTCCGCAGCGACATGGGCCTTGGCCTGCACGTCCTTGCGGCGGTTCTCGCGCACCAGCGCGATCGCGATCTCGACGAGGTCGCGCACGATCGACTCGACGTCGCGGCCGACATAGCCGACCTCGGTGAACTTCGTCGCCTCGACCTTGAGGAAGGGTGCATTCGCCAGCTTGGCGAGGCGGCGCGCGATCTCGGTCTTGCCGCAGCCGGTCGGCCCGATCATCAGGATGTTCTTCGGCGAAACCTCCTCGCGCAGCGGCCCTTCGAGCTGCTGACGCCGCCAGCGGTTGCGCAGCGCGATCGCGACGGCGCGCTTGGCGTCGTTCTGGCCGACGATGAAGCGGTCGAGTTCGGAGACGATCTCGCGGGGGGAGAAAGAGGTCATGCTATCCGCTGGTCCTGTCGCGTGTGGGGAGCCGGCCGGTCTCGTGGCGCTCATGCCGGAGTCGCGTCGATCGGCGGCAGCCTGTCGCGCCAGCGGCCGAGCGGCAACGCCGGGAGCAGGACCCGCCGCAAGCTGCGCCAGCCCGCCGAGAGCGCCAGCACCAGTGCCGCCAGCCCCAGCAGCGCCAGCGGCAGGCTGAGATCGCCCGACACGCTCTGCGAGATCAGATAGGCCACGGCGATGCCGGCATAGCTCAGCGCCGAGACCAGGAGCGCGCGCCGGTCGATGACGAGCGCGATGATGCCGAGCACGGCGAAGGCGCTGAGCACGATGAGCGAGGTCGTGGTGGTGAAGCTGCCTGCGGCGCTAACCATGCCCCGGAAGATGGGATGAACGATCAGCCCGGCTGCCAGCAGATGCAGCCAGAAGGCCGCGTCCGACCGCCGGGTGAGCCGGCGCGGGTCGCGCATGTCGAGCCGCAGCGCGAGCGCGAAGACCGTCAGGCCGCAGAGGGCCAGGATCAGGTTGAGATAGTCCTGCGCCAGGGCCGGCGCGAGCGCCGAGACTCCCGCCAGAACCAGGCCGATCCCGCCACAGGCCACCAGCGCCATGTCGATGGGGACGCGAAACCGCCAGTGGTGCAGCAGGGCCGCGCCGGAAAACGCAGCCGCGGCGAGCACCCAGCCGCCATAGAGGATGGAGGGCAGGCCACGATCGGCGGTGAGTTGCGCCACGAGCAGCGCAGCCGACGCGCAAAACATCGCCGCCAGCAGGATCGAGGGCAGGGCCAGCCGCATGCGCCGGGCGAAGACCTCGCTCAGCCCCCAGGCGGCGACGAGCGCGATCGCTGCAAACGCATCGCCGAAGCCGACCACACGCGACAGACCGAGCAGCGCACCCGCAAGCAGGCCGACGCCGATCGCCACGAAGACGTCGTTGAAGCCGCCGATCAGCCGGAAGCGTTCGTCATCGGGGTCGATGGCGCGGCCGGCCTCGGCCGTGACGCTGTCGCCCAGGCGTGGCGGGGTCGAACCCTGCGCGTCCAGCCGCAGCCGCGCCAGATGCGCGATGCGCACGGCCTGAGCCTGGTCGATGATGCGCTCCGCGACCGCGGCCTGCAGATCCTGCTCGGCGATCATGGCGTTTCCAATGTCTCGATCACGAGGGAATGGTTGGTGTAGACGCAGATATCGCCGGCGATCTTCATCGCCTTGCGGACGATCGCCTCGGCGTCATCATCGATATCGATCAGCGCGCGCGCCGCCGACAATGCGTAATTGCCGCCCGAGCCGATCGCCATCACCGAACCATGCTCGCTGGTCTCCGGCTCCAGCACGTCGCCCGTGCCTGAAATCAGGAGCGAAACCTCCTTGTCGGCGACGAGCAGCATCGCCTCCAGCCGGCGCAGATAGCGGTCGGTGCGCCAGTCCTTGGCGAGCTCGACGCAGGCCCTCAGCAATTGGGTGGGGTACTGCTCGAGCTTGGTCTCAAGTCGCTCGAACAGCGTGAAGGCGTCGGCGGTGGCGCCGGCGAAGCCCGCGATGACCGCGCCCTTGGCGAGGCGGCGCACCTTGCGGGCATTGCCCTTCATGATGGTCTGGCCGAGCGAGACCTGCCCGTCGCCGCCGATCACGACCCGCCCGCTCTTGCGCACCATCAGGATGGTGGTCGCGTGCATCAGGGGGGCGTTGCTAGTCTCTGGCATTGCGATTCGGGCCCGGCCTTTAAGTGAACAGGAGCCGCCAACATGTTCAGGCTTAAGCCCGGTATCAAGAGCGACCCGGTGAAACGCTGGAATCTTCCGGAACGCGTCTTCTTCGCCTGCGGCGCCTGTCACATCCTCGCCTATGCGTTTCTCGAAGCCTATCCGGATCGGAATTTCCGCGCCGTCTGGATCAGGCCCAAGGAGGGTTTCACGGGAAACCATGTCTTTGTCAGTAATGGCGAGACGGCGTTCGACTTCCATGGCTATCGCTGCGAGCGGGCGCTGGTCGCCCATCACTGGGCGAAGGGCCGGCTCTGGTGGCCCGGCTGGGACGGAACGCTAGTGCCATTGCCGCAGGACGTGCTGATCTCCGAGGCGAAGTCGAAGACCTATGACGGGCTCTGGCTGCGCGAGCCGGGCCAGTTTCTCCACGACGCCATGCCGCGCGCGCAGGCGTTCCTGGCGCGCTTTGCTCCACCGCCGTGCTGACGTCACGCCGCCCGCTGCAGCCCCACCCGACCCCAGATCGCGCTCAGTCCCGCCACCAGATGGTCGATATCGGCGTCCGAATGCAGCGGTGAGGGGGTGATCCGCAGCCGCTCCGTGCCGCGCGGCACGGTGGGGTAGTTGATCGGCTGGACATAGATGTCGAAGCGTTCGAGCAGTTCGTCGCTCACCGCCTTGCACAGCACGGGGTCGCCGACCATCACCGGCACGATGTGACTGGGGTTGGACAGATGCGGAATGCCGGCGGCGTCGAGGCGCTGGCGCAGCGTGGCGACGCGATCCTGATGGCGCGCGCGCTCCACCGTGCTGGCCTTGAGATGGCGGATCGCAGCGAGCGCGCCCGCCGCGACCGGCGGCGGCAGCGAGCTGGAGAAGATGAAGCCCGAGGCGAAGCTGCGGACATAGTCGCACAGCGCCGCCGAGCCCGCGATATAGCCGCCCATCACGCCGAAGGCCTTGGCGAGCGTGCCCTCGATCACGGTCAGCCGCGAGGTCAGCCCGTCACGCTCGCTGACGCCGCCGCCGCGCGGCCCGTAGAGGCCCACCGCATGAACCTCGTCGATATAGGTCATGGCGCCGAATTCCTCGGCGATGTCGCAGAAGGTCTCGATCGGGGCGATGTCGCCATCCATCGAATAGACCGATTCGAAGGCGATCAGCTTGGGCCGGGCGGGATCGAGCGCGGCAAGCTTGCGGCGCAGGTCGTCGGGGTCGTTGTGGGCGAAGATGTGCCGCTCGGCCCGCGAATGGCGGATGCCCTCGATCATCGAGGCGTGGTTGAGCGCATCCGTCAGCACGACGCAGCCAGGGATCCGCGAGGCCAGTGTGCCCAGCGAAGCCCAGTTCGACATGTAGCCGGAGTTGAACAGAAGCGCTGATTCCTTGCCGTGCAGATCGGCAAGCTCCTGCTCCAGCAGCACATGGTAGTGGTTCGTGCCGCCGATGTTGCGGGTGCCGCCCGCGCCGGCGCCGCAGGAATCGAGCGCCTCATGCATCGCCGCCAGCACGGCCGGGTGCTGGCCCATGCCGAGATAGTCGTTGGAGCACCAGACGGTGATCTCGCGCGGTCCGCC
Source organism: Allobosea sp. (assembly GCF_030695125.1). Classification (GTDB taxonomy): domain Bacteria; phylum Pseudomonadota; class Alphaproteobacteria; order Rhizobiales; family Beijerinckiaceae; genus Allobosea. The sequence goes on from NZ_JAUYTP010000032.1 coordinate 62,803, forward strand.
TTCGCCATGATAGGTGGCGCGCGGGAAACGGCCCGCCTTGCGCTCCAGATCGGCAAAGACGCGGTAGCGACCTTCCTGGCGCAGGCCGTCCAGTTCGGTGCGGAAGAATGTCTCGTGGTCCATCGCCAGCCTCCTGCGGCGCGCGCTTTCTAGGCCCGTAGCCGGATAGGGGAAATGGCACGCGGTGTCGCGCCCGGCCTTGATCGCGATCAGCCTTCGCGCCTCGCCAGCTCGAGGACGGCTTCGAGCAGGACGCGGATGGCGATGCCGGCATCGGCCTCGGTCATGTTTTCCAGCGGGGAATGGCTGATGCCCCTCTCGTTGCGCACGAACAGCATCGCGGACGGGCAGAGCGCCGCCATCGCCATGGCGTCATGCGCCGCGCCCGAGGGCAGGCGCCGCGCCGCGACATTGCCCCCGGCGCGCGCCACGCCCGCCGCGAGCGCGTCCTGAAGGCCGGCATCCATCGGCACCGCCCGCGCATTGGTATAGAGCGCGAAATCGAGGCCGACGCCGCGCCGCGCCGCGATCTCGCCGAACCGGCTGCGGATCGCGGCATCCATGCTTGCGAGCGTGTCGTCGGAGGGGCAGCGAAAATCGACGGTGAAGGCCACGCTGCCCGGCACGACATTGGCCGCGCCGGGGCTGACCTGGAAGGTGCCAACCGTGGCGACGGCCTGGTGGTGCGCGGCCGCGATCGTCTCCAGCGCCAGCGCCATCTCGGCGCTCGCGGTCAGCGCGTCCTTGCGCAGGCTCATCGGAACGGTGCCGGCATGTCCGGCCTCGCCCGTCACGCATACGCGGGCCCGCCGCTGGGCGTTGATGGCGGTGACGATGCCGACGGGCTCGTTCTCGACCTCGAGCACCGGCCCCTGCTCGATATGCAGCTCGATATAGGCCTTCACCGCGCCGCGCTTGCGCGCCAGACCGGCGACCCCGGACGGATCGCCGCCGAAGGCGACGAGGGCGTCGGCGAGTCGGATGCCCTCCGCATCGCGTGTCTCCAGCCAGGCCGGGTCATAAACGCCCGCGAGCGCCGCCGACGTGGACAGATGCGTCGGATACCGGACATTCTCCTCGTCGCCGAAGGCGACGACCTCGAGCGCGAAAGGCAGCGCGATGCCGGCGTCGCGCAGGGCTTGCGCCACCAGGATGCCGGCGACGACGCCGAGATTGCCGTCGAACCGCCCGCCATCCTTCACCGTGTCGATATGGGAGCCGATGATCACGCTCGGCCCCCCCGGCACAGGTCCGTCCCGCCGGCCTTGCACCGATCCCGCCGCATCGATGAAGGCGGCCAGTCCCGCGACCTCCATCGCTCCCCTGGTCCATTCCGCTGCCTGGCGATGGGACGGGGACAGATAAAGCCGCGTCAGCTTGCCCGGCTCGTCGGTGAAGCGGTTGAGGCCCTGGAGCGCCGCGAAGGCGCGCGCGCCCAATACCGCGGCGGAGGGGAGAGAGGCGGTCATCGGTGAATCCTGGAACCTGACATTGGCACGGTGAAGCGCGCCGTCATCCTGGACAAGCGGCGAAGCCGCGCAGATCCGGGATCCATCATGTTGCTCTGTAGAGCCCGAGGATGGATCCCAGGCGACCTTCGGTCGTCCAGGATGACGGCGCATTTCCGGTTGTAATGGTCACGCCTCAATAGGTCGCCCGGCCGCCCGACAGGTCGAAGACGCCGCCGGTGGTGAAGCTGTTTTCGGCCGAGGCCAGGAAGGCGACCATGGATGCGACCTCGTCGGGCAGGAGGAAGCGCCCGCGCGGGATCTTGGCCAGCATGTAGCCGATATGCTCCTCGCTCATCTGGTCGAAGATCCGGGTACGAGCGGCGGCCGGCGTGATGCAGTTCACCGCGATGTCCTGCGTCGCCAGTTCCTTGCCGAGCGACTTGGTCAGCGCGATCACCGCCGCCTTCGAGGCCGAATAGGCCGAGGCGTTGGGGTTGCCCTCCTTGCCGGCGATCGAGGCGACCAGCACGAGCCGCCCGTAATTGCGCTTGATCATGCCGGGGATCACCGCCTGGCAGCAATGCAGCGTGCCGTCGACATTGAGCCGCATCACCCGTGCCCATTCCTCGAGCGGGTATTCCCAGGTCTTGAGATTGGCGCCCGCGATGCCGGCGCTGGTGACGAGGATGTCGACGCTGCCCTGCCGGGCATCCAGCGCATCCGCGGCGGCCTTCACGGCCTTGGCGTCGGTGACGTCGATGCCGAGCCCGGTCGCGGTTCCGCCGATCTCGGCGGCCGTCTTCGCGGCGAGGTCGGCGTCGAGATCCCAGATCGCAACATGGGCGCCGCTGGCGGCGAAGCGTTCGGCCACGGCGCGGCCGATGCCCTGCGCCCCTCCGGTGACGATGGCGGTTCTTCCCTGCAGATCGATCTGGTTCATTGTCGGCCCCTGACTCGTTGGACGCGCACCCTAGAGGCTGCGGGGGATGTCCAACAAGGGCCCGGATGAGCCCGGCCCGGCCCTGGTGCCGGCGATCCCACCCGTCTCGTCAAGACGACGGCCCAGGTCGCACTGGACGGTTCGGCGCCTGCCCCAGCAACCGGTAGGTCACCGCCGCCGACAGCACATAGACCAGTCCGAACACCAGATTGAGCCAGGGCGCCCAGCCATCGCCCGCGGAAAACGCCAGCACCACCCAGGACAGCAGGGCCGCCTTCAGCGCCGTGATGGCGCAGAGCAGCGCGATGCGCGAGCCGGTGCGCTCGCGCGCATAGAGCAGCTCGGCGTGATATTCGACGAGGTTGCGGAAGGCCGGCACCAGCAGCATCGGCAGGAACAGGTAGGACGCCTCCGAGACATTGCGTCCGAGCAGGCCCGGGAAGGGCAGCAGCGCCAGGATCACAGCCGCGAGGCCGCCGATCGAAATCGTCGCGATGCCGAATTCGACCAGGGCAAGCCGGCCCGGCCCGCCGGCGAGGCCGCGCTCGGTCATGATCTTCTGGACGAGCATCTGCGTGAAACTGCGCACCGGCATGGCGGTCAGGTCGATGACGCGCATCGCAATGACATAGAGCCCGGCCGTGCGTTCGCCGGCCAGCGCCAGCATCAGCAGTTTGTCGAGCTCGGCCTGGACGTAGAACACGATCTCCGCCGCACTGGCATAGATCGCATCCGCCATCCGGCGCGGATAAAGCCGCCGCACGAAGCGCAGGCGCATCGGCGGCAGGAAAAACACCAGCGCCACGATCAGCGTCGCCAGCGTCGCCGCGAGATAGGCCCAGGCCCAGATCTCGAGGCTGCGCTGCCCGAACCCGGCAAACAGCAGGGCCGCAAGGGTCCGCAGCGACGAGCCGATGATGACCAGCAGGGCCGACTGCCGGAAACGCCGCAGCCCGTTATTGACGATCGCGACCACCTCGACGAGCCGCCAGCACAGGATCTCGGCCATCAGGATGAGCGCGAATGGCAGGATCGCCAGCCGGTCGGCGAACAGCAGCAGGTAGACCAGCGCCGCGGCGAGCCCGATCGCGGGCAGGGAGAGCAGGCCGAGCCCGGCGAAACCGGCGAGATACGCCCCCAGCAGACGCGGCTTGACTGTCGCGACCCGGTAGACCGGCGAGACGAAGCCGAAGGCCAGCAATCGCGACAGGATCAGCCCGGCCGCCGACGCCGTGGCGAAGAGACCGAATTCGCCGAGAGTCAACGTATTCGCAACGATGAGGAAGTAGACAAGGGAGATGACGAGCCGGCCGGCGGAGCCGCTCAGGATGGTGAGGTAGGCGAGGATGGCGGCGCGGTCTGGCAGCATGGGGTCCGTTTCGCCACGCGAGGCGAGGTCTCGCAGGCCGTCTGGCCCGGCTCGTGCCTGCCCGCGATCGCCTGATCCCCGTCATGTAGACCAGAGGCGTTGAGCGACCCTAAACGAAACGGAACCGTCCTGCCCATGCGTCTTCATGAACCGGATCGACCCATCGGTGCCCCGCGGCGGCGCGGCGGCGCGAGTCCGGTTGCTGAGGCCGAGGCGGGCTTTCGCGCCGAGGACCGGGATCGCGCCGGTCTCTGCGGCGGGCTGGACGGCGCTGACGATCATGCCTGGGAGGCGCCCTTTGCGGCGCAGGGCCCGGGCGAGGCCTTGAAGAGTGAAGCGTAGCGTCATGTTCACCACCGAGACCGCCGTCAGCGAGCCGGAACCGAGGCAGGAGCCGCGCGAGCGCCGCGCCGCCTCCGTCGCGGCCCCGGCCGTCGTCGCCCGGTTGACGGATCCCGCCTGGCTGGTCCGGACACTCTGGGCGCGCAAGGGCCTGATCGTGCTGGCGACCATCGCCGGCGCGGTACTGGCGGCGCTGGCGAGCCTGCTGATCCCGCCGAAATACGTCTCGACCGCGCAGCTCTTCATCGATCCGCGTGATCTGCGCGTGCTCCAGAACGAGGTCTCGCCCAACGTCACCGGCGGCGACCCGACCTCGATCACGAGCTTTCTCGAAAGTCAGGCGCGGATCATCGCCTCCGACAGCATCAAGTCTCCCGTGGTCCTGAGCGAGGGATTGGACAAGGATCCCGAGTTCGGCGGTGAGGCTGCGAAATCGGGGCTGGGGCAGATCATCGCCGCTCTGCTGCCGGGCGGGGGCGCAACGCCCCATGACGGCATGGTCTATGCGCTGGCGGCTCTCGACAAGAACGTCACGGTCCGGCGCGGCGAGCGCACCTTCGTCATCGACATCTCGGTCACGGCGCGCGAGGCGGCGAAAGCCGCCCGCATCGCCAATGCGCTGGCCATGACCTATCTCGAAAACCAGGCTTCGGTGCGCGCCGATGCCGCCCAGCGCGCCACGGCGGCGCTGACCGCGCGCCTCGAGGAGCTGCGCAACCGCCTGCGCGTCGCCGAGGAGAAGGCCGAGCGCTACAAGGAAGCCAACAACATCGTCGGCGTCGGCGCCGGCCGATCGATGAGCGAGGAGCAGCTCGCGCTCAACAACAGCCAGCTCGTCGCCCTGCGCACCCGCGTCACCGAGGCCCGGGCGAAATACGAGCAGACGCTGGCGACGCGCCCGGCCGGCATCGAGGCCGGCGCGATTCCCGAGGCGGTCGCGTCCCAGACCATGACGGCGCTGCGCGCCCAGCTTGGCGCCGCCCTGGCGAGGGAGGCCGATCTCCTGGCGTCGCTGGGCGCCCGCCACCCCGCGCTCGTCGCGGCCCAGGCCCAGACCCGCGACGCCCGCCGCCAGATCGCCGACGAATTGTCGCGCATCGCCCGTTCGGCCAAGGTGGAACTCGACCGCGCCGTCGAGGCCGAGCGCCAGATCTCGCGGCGCGTCGATCAACTCACCGCCAATCAGTACGCGGCCGGTCGCGCCTCAGTCGAATTGCGCGAACTGGAGCGCGAGGTCGAATCCTCGCGCGTCGTCTACGACGCCTTCCTGCGCCGCGCCCGCGAAACCGGCGAACTCGCCGGCATCGACACGACCAACGCCCGTGTCATCAGCGCCGCCATGCCGCCGCTCGAGAAGAGCGGCATCAGCCGGCGCGTGATCGTCATGGTCGGCGCGGTCTTCGGCGGCGGTGCGGGCGTCGCGCTGGCGCTCGGGCTCGCCCTGTTTGGTGTCGCCTTGCGCCCCGCGCCCCGACCGCGCGTGGAGGAGACCGACCCCGTTGCGGCGCCCGCCATGGTTGCGCCCGAACCCGTTGCGGCGCCTGTGGCAGGACCGCTTGTGCCGGCCGCGGCGGCCGCCGGCCCAAGCGCGGCGGCCCCACCGGCTGCGAAGGCCGGTTGGCGGCGCCTCGTCTCGATTCAAGGCGGGCAGGCCGAGCGCCTGCCCGATCCGCTGCGGCTGGCCGCCGCGCCGCTGCTGGCGACGCTGCCCTCCGTCCGCCACCGCCGCTGGCGGCGTGACGACGGCCAGGCGCGCTCCGTCTTCCAGGCCAAGTCGCATCTCGTCGATACGATCGACAAACCCCACGCCGCCTTCGCCAAGGCGGTCAGGCTGGTGCGCGCCACGCTCGCCGACCAGACCCAGGGCGCCAGCCACCGTCGCATCCTGGTGCTGGGCCTCAAGGGCGATGCCGGCGCCTCGACCCTGGCGCTCAATCTCGCGCTCGATGCCGCGCTGGCGGGCCTGCCGGCCATGCTGGTCGATGCCGGCGCCGGCGACGACAGCCTGACGCGGGTGTTTGCGCCCGAAGCCGCGGTCGGCTTGTGCGAGATCGTCGACGGCAAGGTCGGGCTGGTGCGGGCGGCGCTGCAGGACGAGGGCACCGGCCTGTTCTTCCTGCCGCGCGCCGGCCGTGCCGACGAGGTCGCGAAAGCGCAGATCGAAAGCGGCTTCCTCGACAAGGCGCATCGCTTCGGGCCGATCATCATCGATGGCGGGGCCGTCGGCGCGCAGGGCCTGGCCCAGCGCTTCGTCGAACTCGCCGACGACATCGTCCTGATCCTGCGCGAAGGCGCGATCGGCGATGGCGACCTGGCGCATGCCACGGCGGCGCTGGGCGGCGATGCCGAAAAGCTCCGCGGCTTCGTCGTCAACGAGGCCTGACGCGCGTCGCCCGGCGGTCTCACCTCGCGAGGCGGGGGACGGCCGCGCAAGGCAAAGCGCGCTCTTTGGGCCTATTCGCCAGGTCCGGGCTTCGGGGCCTGGCGTCGCCCGGCGATCAACCCGAAAAGCGGCCCGGCGCTGATCATCACCAGGAAGACGCGGATGATGTGGTGCGCCGCCACGAAGGCGACCTCCGTGTGCAGCGCCAGCGCGATCAGGCTCATCTCCGCGAGCCCACCGGGCGAATAGGCCAGAATCAGCGGCACATGGCCGTGGACCGAAACCTTCGCGACCAGCCAGGCGAAGAGAAGCGTCAGCGAGAGCAGGATCGCCGTCGAGCCGACCGACAGCGCCAGCACGCGCAGGATGCTGCGGGGCGGCGTGCCGACGAAGCGGCAGCCGATGGTGATGCCGAGGATGAGCTGGGCGGCATTGACGATCTCGAAGGGTGGCACCGAGTCGCTCAGGCCAAAGACATGAACGACGGCGCTGACCAGCATCGGCCCGAGCAGGTATTTCGCCGGCAGCCGCAGCCAGTGCCCGAGAACGATCCCGGCGACGCCGCAGGCGAGCAGCGCCAGCTCGGCCAGCAGCGGTGTGTCCATCACCGAGGGCCCGCTGACGCGGTTGCCGCCGATCGGCACCCCGCCGATCCACTGCACGATGAAGGGCAGCGTCATCACCACCAGCAGGATGCGGGCGGAATGGATCAGCGCGATGATGCGGGCATCGCCGCCCTTCTCCTCGCCCAGCGTCACCATTTCGAGCAGGCCGCCGGGCATGCCTGCGAAGAAGGCCGTCACCGGATCGAAGCCGGCGACCTTGCGGAAATAGCCGACGCAGGCGACGGCGCAGGCGATCATGAACAGCATCAGGCCGATGATCGTCGGCAGCCAGTTGGGCAACTGCGCCACGATGTCGGGCTTGAAGCCGGCGCCGAGCATCACGCCGATCACCATGGTCATCGGCGGGCGGATCACCGACGGCGCCGCGACCGGCCAGCGCAGCAGCGCCGCCGCCGTGCAGATCACCATTGAGCCCAGCATCCAGGGCAGCGGCAGCCTCGCCTGCAGGAAGAGCCAGCCGCCCAGGCCGCCGAGCAGCAGCGCGAGGGCAAAACGCCGATAGGGGAAGCGCGCCGGCGCGAACGCCCTCACGCCCTCCGCAAAATCGACCAGCAGCGCCTTCACCGGCCTGCGCCCGCCCGAAAACGGGCCCACCCTGCGGCGCCGGGGGGCGATCCTGCGGGGGCGGGCGGGGAAGCGGGCTGGGTCATACGCGGTCCGGGTCGTGGCGATGCGCGTTCTCCTAGACCGCGCGGCGAACCCCGCAAAGCCCCCGCAGGGCATGCCGCTTCTGCCAGGTCGGCCTATCGCGCCGGCACAACCCGGGCATGTCCGCCCGGCTCTGGCGCGCGCGCCCGGTTTGGCCGAACAGTTTCCAGATACGGACGAAACGAGCGGGCCAGGCGTGAAAAAACCGCAGGCCGATGATCGAGGGCGATGAGCGAAGAACGCCAGACCGGGCGGCAGGGCCGCACGGCCGAGGAAGACGGTGCGGCCGAGACGGAAGCGCCGCAGCCGCTGCTTGAGCCTGTGGCCCGGCCCCCGGCGGTCCAACCGAGCGGGCCGGTCGATCGCGGCGGCCAGCGTCTGCGTCACTGGTGGGCAGGAGCCAGCCCCAATCTGCGGGGCTCGGTCTACATGCTCAGCGCGCTCCTGGTCTATGCGGTGATGGTCGGCGCCATCAAGCATGTCGGCGGGGTCATTCCGCTCGTCCAGATCCTGCTGATCCGCCAGATCATCATGAGTATGGTGATCCTCGGCCTGTCTGGTGGCGGCGTCGGGCCGATGCTGCGCACGCGGCGGCCGGGACTGCAGATCATCCGCAGCCTGCTCACGCTCGCCGCCATGCTCTGCGGCTTCACCGCGGTGATCCAGATTCCCCTCGCCCAGGCCACCGCCATCGGCTTCAGCCAGGTCCTGTTCGTCACCATCGCCGCCGTCATCATCCTCAAGGAGGTGGTCGATGCGCGGCGCTGGGCCGCGACCGTGATTGGCTTCGTCGGCGTGCTCGTGATGCTCAAGCCCAGCGGCGATGGCCTCGACGCCTTTGCCCTGCTGGCGGTCGCAGGCGCGCTGCTCAATGCCGGCATCACCGTCAGCGTGCGGATGCTGGCCTCGACCGAGCGCACCGACACGATCCTGATCTGGCAGGGCATGGTGATGATCGCCGCGCTGGCCCTGCCGGCCTGGCTCTGGTGGGTCCCGCCCGATGCCGCGCAATGGGGCTGGTTGATCGTGCTCAGCCTGTTCGGCACCGCCGGCCAATGGCTGATCACCCGGGCCTACCAGGTCGGAGAGGCGGCGGCGCTCGCCCCGCTCGATTTCAGCCGCCTGATCCTGGCAAGCCTGACCGGCTTTGTCTTCTTCGCGGAGATTCCGGCCCTCTCGACCTGGATCGGCGCGGGAATCGTGGTCGGGGCGACGCTCTACACCATCCGCAAGAACGCGCGTCCCTTCCCGCGAGAGCCGGCCTCGGTCTGAGCGAGACGGGGAGGCCGATTGCCCTTACCGACCGCCTGCGGTTATGAATCGGCGCACGCAAGCCTCACTGACAATTCCGCCGCGCGTGCTCCAACCCAGACGCGAAGGCCCGATCATGCGCATCGAGAACGACCCCAAGCTCGATTTCCGCGACGTTCTGATTCGCCCCAAGCGCTCGACGCTGGGCAGCCGCGCCGAGGTCGACGTCCACCGCTCCTTCCGCTTCGCCCATACCGGGCGGGACTGGACCGGCTTTCCGCTGATCGCCGCGAACATGGATGTGGTCGGCACCATGGCGATGGCCCGCGCCCTGTTTCGCCATGGCGCGATGGTGGCGCTGCACAAGCATTACGGCGCCGAGGAGCTCGCCGCCTTCTTCCGCGAACCGGAATCGGCCAACGCCTTCTTCTCGCTGGGCACGACGCAGGCCGACCACGACAAGCTCGCCCGCGTCCACGCGCAGTCGCCGATCAGCAAGATCTGCCTCGACGTCGCCAATGGCTACACCGAGAAGTTCGTCGAGACGGTCAAGGCGACCCGGGACGAGTATCCCGATGCCGTGATCATGGCCGGCAATGTCGTCACCGGCGACATGACCGAGGCGCTGATCCTGGCCGGGGCCGACATCGTCAAGGTCGGGATCGGGCCGGGCTCGGTCTGCACCACCCGGAAGATGACCGGCGTCGGCTATCCGCAGCTGTCGGCCATCATCGAATGCGCTGATGCCGCCCATGGGCTGAAAGGCCTGGTCTGCGGCGATGGCGGCGTCACCGTGCCGGGCGACCTCGCCAAGGGCTATGGCGCCGGCGCCGATTTCATGATGCTCGGCGGCATGCTGGCGGGCCATGACGAATGCGAGGGCGACATCCGCTACGAGGAGCGCGGGGGTGAGAAGGTCCCCGTCGCGATGACCTTCTACGGCATGTCTTCCGACACCGCGATGAAGCGCTATTCCGGCGGCGTCGCGAAGTACCGCGCCTCCGAGGGCAAGACGGTCGAGGTTCCCTATCGCGGCCCGGTCGAGGGCACGATGCAGGAGCTGATGGGCGGCGTGCGCTCGGCGATGACCTATATCGGCGCCGTCCGGCTCAAGGAGGTGCCCAAGCGCACCACCTTCATCATGGTCGGCAGCCAGCTGAACACCGTCTTCGGAGGATAGCTCTTGCAGGCTGGCGTATGCGCCGTTCTCGTCCACGTATCCGACATGGACGAAGGTATGTCGTGGTATCGAAACGCTTTTCCTCATGCTGCGCTCGAGGTCAGCTACCCGTCCGGCTTCGCCTTCCTGAAGATCGGGACGACCCAGCTCGAGATCGTTCCCGCCGACGAAAAGGTCGGCAGCGGCGCCGCCGGTTCGGTCGTGTATTGGTGGACGGATGACTTCGAGAGGTCGCTGGCCGGCTTGAAGGCGGCCGGCGCGGTCCTTTACCGCGGCCCATTGAAGATCGACCATGAGCTTTGGATGTGTCAGCTACGCGACCCATGGGGCAACTGCATCGGCATCCGGGGTCCGCTTGCCGGAGATCGATTGGACGCCGTGCCTTGAGCGACATCGACCCGCTACCGCTCGCGGCTCGACTGTTGCATAGTCGCGCCCGGAACGTAGAGAGCCGCCAACGGCTCCGGGAGAACCGACCATGAAGACAATGATTTTGACGGCGGCCGCAACGGTCGCCATGGGCGCGTCACTGGCGAGCGCCCAGCAACTCGCCCCGAGCCCGACACTCGATGCGATCAAGGCGCGCGGCCATATCGAATGCGGCGTGCATCTCGGCCTGCCGGGCTTCTCCTTCGCCGACGACAAGGGCGAGTGGACCGGCCTCGACGTCGATTACTGCAAGGCGCTGGCCGCCGCCGTGCTCGGCGACGCCAAGAAGGTCAAGTTCACGCCGACCTCGGTGCAGCAGCGCTGGCCGATCCTGCAGTCGGGCCAGGTCGACCTGCTCTCGCGCAACTCGACCATCACCTTCTCGCGCAACGCCTCGCTGGGCCTGAACTTCCAGGGCATCAATTTCTACGAAGGCCAGACCTTCATCGTCCGCAAGGCGACCAACGCCAAGAGCGCGGCTGATCTCGACGGCGCCTCGGTCTGCGTCGCCGCCGGCTCGACCGAAGAGAAGAACGCCTCCGATTGGTTCCTCGAGCGCAATCTCAAGGTCACCATCACCAATTTCCAGAAGAACGACGACGCCATCGCCGCCTATGACGCCGGTCGCTGCGACGCCTACACCGCCGGCGTCGGCGCGCTCGCCGGCCAGCGCGCCAAGCTCAAGGTCCCCGCCGACCACATCATCCTGACCCAGCCGATCTCCAACGATCCGCAGGGTCCCGTCACCCGCTGGGGCGACGAGCGCTGGCAGCTCGTCGTGCGCTGGGTGCTGAACGGCACGATCGCCGCCGAGATGCTGGGCGTGACCTCCGCCAATGTCGACCAGATGAAGGCGAGCTCCAAGAACTCGGAAGTCCGCCGCCTGCTCGGCGCCGAGGGCAATTTCGGCGCGATGATGGGGCTGTCCAACGACTGGATGTACAACGCCATCAAGCAGGTCGGGAATTACGGCGAGAGCTTCGAGCGCACCGTCGGCATGGGCTCGGGCCTGAAGCTCGAGCGTGGCCAGAACCAGCTCTGGACCAAGGGCGGCCTGCTCTTCACCCCGCCCTTCCAGTGAGAGAGTAGGGCTGTCGTTCCGGGGCATGCCGCAGGCATGAACCCGGAACCCACGACGGGGTTGTTCGACGGCCGGTGGCGTCAAGCGATCACCCGGTCGTGGGTTCCGGGTTCTTCGCTTCGCGAAGCCCCGGAATGACATCCCCTGCCAGGATGACGTCGCCATCGTGACCAAAGCCCTCGCCCTCTTCAACGACAAGCGCGTCCGCGACTGGATCTACCAGGCGGCGCTGCTGCTCGGGCTCGTGGCCCTGACCGTCTTCTTCGTGCGCAACGCCTCGGAGAACATGGTCAAGGCCGGCATCGCCTCGGGATTCGATTTCCTCTGGCGCAATTCGGGCATCGACGTGCCCTTCGTGCTGACGAACTACACCCGCGCCAGCCCGATCATCGACCTGTTCTGGGTCGGCGTGGTCAACACGCTGCTGGTGACGGTCGTGGCCCTGGTCCTCGCGACGGGGCTCGGCTTCGTCATCGGCATCGCGCGCCTGTCCTCGCACTGGCTGCTCTCGACCATCGCCGGCGCCTATATCGAGTTCGTCCGCAACATCCCGCTGCTGTTTTTCGTGCTGTTCTGGTATTTCGGCGTCATCGCGGCCCTGCCCGCGCCGCGCGACAGCGTCAGCGTCTTCGGCGTCGCCTTCCTCAACAATCGCGGCCTGACCATTCCGCTGCCGGAGGTGCCGGCGAATTTCCGCTGGGCTCTGGCCGCGATCCTGCTGTCATGGCTGGCGCAGGCCCTGGTCTCGGTCTGGGCCCGCCGCCGCAAGGACCGCACGGGACAGGATGCGCCGATGCTGGCGATCGGCCTCACGTTGATCCTGCTCGTCCCGGCGCTGGCGGTGACCTGGGCGAGCCTGACGACAGGCTGGGACATTCCGGTCCTGCGCGGCTTCAACTACCGCGGCGGCTTCGTCATCATCCCCGAATTCGTCGCGCTTCTGGCGGCGCTGGTGACCTACACGGCCGGATTCATCGCCGAGATCGTGCGCGGTGGCATCCAGGCGGTGCCCCATGGCCAGGTCGAGGCCGCCTCCGCGCTCGGCCTGCGGCCGTTCCAGACGTTGCGCCTCGTCACCATCCCGCAGGCGCTGCGGGTGATGATCCCGCCGCTGACCAACCAGTATCTCAACGTGCTCAAGAACTCGTCCTTCGGCGCCGCGATCGCCTATCCCGACGTGGTCAGCCTGTTCATGGGCTCGGCGCTTAACAACACCGGCCAGGCGATCGAGATCATCGCGATGACGCTCGCCGTCTATCTCGTCATCGGCCTCGCCGTCTCGGCCTTCATGAACTGGTACAACGCCCGCATCGCCCTGGTGACGCGATGACCGCGGCATCGACCTCTCTCTGGCGCCGGCGCCTGTTCGGGACGCCTGCGACCGGCGTCGTCACCGTCCTGCTGGCGGCGGCGATCGCCTGGTTCGCGATCCCGATCATCCGTTGGGCGCTGATCGATGCGAGCTGGAGCGGCACGACACGGGCCGACTGCTCAGCGGGCGGCGCCTGCTGGGTCTTCGTCAAGGCCCGCTTCGGCCAGTTCATGTACGGGCTCTACCCGCAGGACGAGCGCTGGCGCGCCGATCTCGCTGGGATAATCTTTGTCCTCGCCACCGCGGCCGTCGTCTTCGCGCCGCCGCGCTTAAGACTGAAGCTGGCGGTCGCGGCGCTGGTCGTGCTGCCGCCGCTCGGCATCTGGCTGCTCGCGGGTGGTTTCGGCCTGCGCTGGATCGAGACGCGCGAATGGGGCGGGCTGATGCTGACCCTGTTCATCTCGGTCTATGCCAGCCTGATCGCGATCCCGCTCGGCATCCTGCTCGCACTCGGGCGCCAGTCGCAGCTCAAGATCGTCCGGCTGATCAGCGTGCTGTTCATCGAGTTCTGGCGCGGCGTGCCGATTATCGCCGTGATCTTCCTGGCCTCGCTGCTGCTGCCGCTGATCCTGCCCGGCGGTATCGGCATCGACCGCCTGGCGCGCGCCGTGATCGGGCTCGGCCTCGTCATCGCCGCCTATATGGCGGAGGCCGTCCGCGGCGGCCTGCAGGCGCTGCCGCCGGGCCAGCGCGAAGCCGCGACCGCGCTCGGCCTGAGCTACTGGAAGGCGACGGGGCTGATCATCCTGCCCCAGGCGCTGCGGATCTCGCTGCCGGCGATGACCAACGAGTTCATCGCGCTGGTGAAGAACACGACGCTCGTCCTGGTGGTCTCGATCCTCGACCTGCTCGGCATCGCCCAGGCCTCGCTCGCCGACCCCGCCTGGGTCGGCATGAGCATGGAGGCTTATGTCTTCTCGGGCTCGATCTACTGGCTGATCTGCTTTGCCCTCTCGCGCTGGAGCCGGCATCTGGAGACGCTCGGCCGGCGCCAGCATCGCTGAGCGGGCTGGGCGGACGAGACCCAAAGAAAAAGCCGACCTCGCGGCCGGCTTTGTCGATCATCTCAAAGTGTCGCGTGTCAGGCGCGGGCCACCTTGCCGCGATCGCGCCGGCGGTCGGAAGCCGGCTGGTAGGCGATGCGGGAGTGGTAGGTGCAATAGGGCATGCCGGTCTGCGAACGGCCGCCGCAGAAGCGGAACTCCGCCGTCGTCGGGTCGCCCATCGGCCAGCGGCACATATACTCGCGCAGCTCCATGATCGTGACGCGCTCGGAGAACGGGATCACCACATCCTCGGACGGTGCGGGGGCGGGCTCGACCTCGGCCTGCGCCTCGGGGGCATACTGCGCCGCAAGCGCATTGGCGCCGCGGGTCATGCCGCCCTGCACGGTAGCCTGGCCGCCGGTCATCGGGTGGCTGGGCGAACGGGTCGGCGTCTTTCGCGGCGCGGCACTGCGCGGCGCGCTGGCTGCGGCGGGGTTCTTGGCGCGGCCCGACAGGCCGAGCCGATGCACCTTCCCGATGACGGCGTTGCGGGTCACGCTGCCGAGTTCGGCGGCGATCTGGCTGGCGCTCAGGCCGTCGCTCCAGAGCTTCTTCAAAAGCTCGACGCGCTCCTCAGTCCATGCTCCGGCTTCGTTCATCGGGCTCACCTGTCTTGTCCGGACGGCTCCTGGCGGGGCCGTCCTAGGGGCGGATCATGGCGGAATCCGATACCGCGGCGCCCGTCGCAGGACGGGGGCCGTTACAGCCGAAACTGACAGGTACAGGGGTCGCCGCACGAGATGTCGTATCTGACGAGGGCGACCCTACAAGATGCGATGACTCGGCCACAAGAGTCGCCGAATCGGAAAACGCTTTTTCCCCAGACGATTCGTCAATCGCCCGTCAAGCGAATCCTTTCGGCAACACTGCCGTTGCGACGTCCCGCCTTCGCGCGGCCGCGTCTCAGAATTGACAGCAGCCATGCCCTTTTGCATAGTTCCAACCAGAGACCGCCGCCCTTTCGGGCGGCGCTTATGTTTTGCGGATCAGGATCTTTCAATCCATGCGGATGACGGCGCGACGAGAGGTCGGAACCGGACTGCGACGATAACGTCGTCGCCGGGTCGTAATCGGCTGCACAGCCTCAGCGTCTGTGCCGGCCAGCCCGGGCCACCGTTTTCAGTCCAGCGCCCATCTGTTCCCCATTGCCCGTTGCAAGGATCGCATCCCATGGCTTCCGCCCCTGTTTCCGCATCGCCATCCCTCCTGCTGCCGACCTATGCCCGCGCCCCCGTTGCTTTCGAGCGTGGCGAGGGCGCCTGGTCGATCACGGCTGACGGCACGCGCTATCTCGATTTCGGCGCCGGCATCGCCGTCAATGCGCTCGGTCATGCGCATCCGCATCTGGTCGCCGCGCTGACGGCGCAGGCCGGCAAGATCTGGCACACCTCCAACCTCTACACGATGCCCGAGGGCGAGAGGCTGGCGCGCCGGCTCTGCGATGCGACCTTCGCGCAGCGCGTCTTCTTCACCAATTCGGGCGCCGAGGCGAACGAGGCGGCCATCAAGATGGCGCGGAAGTACCATGCCGCGAAGGGCCATCCCGAGCGCTTCCGCATCATCACCTTCGAGGGCGCCTTCCATGGCCGCACGCTGGCGACCATCGCGGCCGGCGGCCAGCAGAAATACATCGACGGCTTCGGCCCCAAGGTCGACGGCTTCGACCAGGTCCCCTTCGGCGACCATGACGCGCTGAAGGCGGCGATCACCAGCGAAACCGCCGGCATCATGATCGAGCCGATCCAGGGCGAGGGCGGCTTGCGCTCGGTGCCGCCGCAATGCCTGCGCGGCCTGCGCGAATTGTGCGACGAGCACGGGCTGATGCTGATCTTCGACGAGATCCAGACCGGCGTCGGCCGCACCGGCAAGTTCTTCGCTCATGAACTTTCGGGCGTGACGCCCGACATCATGTCGGTCGCCAAGGGCATTGGCGGCGGTTTCCCGATGGGTGCCTGCCTCGCCACGGAAGAAGCCGCCTCGGGCATGACGCTGGGCACCCACGGCACCACCTTCGGCGGCAATCCGCTGGCCATGGCGGTCGGCAATGCGGTTCTGGACGTCATCCTGGCGCCGGGCTTCATCGACCATGTCGCCCAGATCGCCCTGCGGCTGAAGCAGTCGCTGGCCGAGCTCAAGGACAAGCACCCGCAGGTCATCGCCGAGATCCGCGGCGAGGGGCTGATGCTCGGCCTCAAGCTCCACACGCTCAACACCGATTTCGTCGCCGAGGCTCGCGCCGCCGGGCTGCTCGTCGTCGCGGCCGGCGACAATGTCGTGCGCCTGCTGCCACCGCTGATCATCGGCGAGGCCGAGGTCGCCGAGGCGGTCGCCCGTCTCGACCGCGCGGCCTCCGCCACCGAAGCCGCGCTGAAGCGCCCCGCGGCGGAATAGCGCCGGCTCATTGCGGCCGGGCTGTTCGTCCGGTCGGTTCATTCCAGGCAAGCGAAGGACGCGCCCGTGACGCGCCATTTCCTCGATCTCTCCGATTTTTCCGAAGCCCAGCTGCGCGCGATCCTGCGCGCCGGCGAGGAGATCAAGTCGCGCCGCCGCACCCCGGCGGCCGCCGGCGACCGCCTGCTCGAGGGCAAGGTCGTCGCCATGGTCTTCGAGCAGCCGAGCCTGCGCACGCGCGTGTCCTTCGATGTCGGCATCCGGGAACTCGGCGGCTCGCCGATGATGGTGACCGGCCGCGAGATCGAGCTCGGCGAGCGCGAGACCATTGCCGATACCGCCCGCGTGCTGTCGCGCTATGTCGATGCGATCATGATCCGCATGCTCGACCATGACGCCGTGGTGGAGATGGCGAAATACGCCACCGTGCCAGTCATCAACGGGCTGACCAAGCGCCAGCATCCCTGCCAGGTCATGGCCGACGTCATGACCTTCGAGGAGCGCAAGGGCTCGATCCAGGGCAAGCGCATCGCCTGGACCGGCGACACCAACAATGTCCTGACCTCCTGGATTCACGCCGCCGGCCGGCTCGATTTCGAACTCGCCATTGCGACGCCTGAGGAACTGGCGCCCCAGCAGGCCATCCTCGATTGGGCGAAGACGCAGGGCGCGAAGCTGACTCTGACGACACGGCCGGAAGCGGCGGTCGAGGGTGCCGATTGCGTCATCACCGATTGCTGGGTCTCGATGGGCGACGAGGAGGGCACGCGTCACAACCTGCTGCGGCCCTACCAGGTCGACGAGCGCCTGCTCGGCCGCGCCGAGAAGGACGCGATCTTCATGCATTGCCTGCCTGCCAGCCGGGGCGAGGAAGTCACCGACGGAGTGATGGATGGGCCGCAATCGGCCGTCTTCGACGAGGCCGAGAACCGGCTTCATGCGCAGAAGGGCATTCTGGCCTGGTGCTTCGGCGGGGTCGCCGCCTGATGGCCGATGCTGACACCGGGGCGACGATCGCCGCGCTCGACGACCGCGTCGTGCCCTTTGCCGTGCCCGAACTCGATGTGCGCGGCCGCGTCGTGCGGCTGGGCGCCTCGATCGACACGATCCTTGCCCGCCATGACTATCCCGAACCCGTGGCGCGGGTGCTGGGGGAGGCGGCGGCGCTGACCGTTCTGCTCGGCACGGCGCTCAAATTCGAGGGCCGCTTTCAGCTCCAGACCAAGAGCGACGGGCCGATCTCGATGATGGTCGTCGATTTCAATGCGCCGGACGTCTACCGCGCCGTCGCCCATTTCGACGCCGATCGGCTGGCGGAGGCGGAAGCCTCGGGTCTGCTGTCGACGGGCGACCTCCTCGGCGAGGGCCACCTCGCCATGACCGTCGACCAGGGCACGGCGACGACGCGCTATCAGGGCGTCGTGGCGCTGACACGCCAGAGCCTCGAGGAGGCCGCGCATCAGTATTTCCGCCAGTCCGAGCAGATCCCGAGCCGGATCCGCCTCGGCGTCGGGTCGATCGTCACCGGTGAGGGCCGCCAATGGCGCGCCGGCGGCCTGCTCGTGCAGTTCATGCCGCATTCGGTCGATCGGCTGCGCGCCGCCGACATCCACCCCGGCGATGCGCCCGAAGGCCACGAGATCCTGACGAGCGCGGACCCCGACGGCGTCAGCGACGATGCCTGGGCCGAGGCCCGCTCGCTGGTCGAGACGGTCGAGGATCACGAACTGCTCGACCCGCTGCTCGAAAGCGAGCGCCTGCTGTACCGGCTGTTCCATGAGCGCGGCGCGCGCGTGTTCGAGCCGGTGCTGGTGCATGAGGATTGCCGCTGCTCGCGCGAGCGCGTGCTTGGCATGCTGCGCGGCTTTTCGGGCGAGGACCGCAAGGCGATGGTCGCCGATGACGGCCAGGTCGCGATCACCTGCGAATTCTGCTCGCGGCGCTATGTGTTCACGCCGGCCGAGGTTGAAGAGGGCTTGGCGGCGGAGTGAGGCAGTCCGCCGTCATTCTCGGGCGGCGCTCGCGCCGACCCGAGAATCGCTAGCCGGAGATGCTCGGGTCAAGCCCGAGCCTGACGGAGGTGAAAGCTACCCCCGGCACTCCGCCATCAGCCGGCGCATGAACGCCTCGCCGGCGGCAAACTGCTCCAGCGTGATGTACTCGTCGGGCTGATGCGCCTGGTCGATCGAGCCGGGACCGCAGACGATCGTCGGCAAACCCGCCCGCTGGAAATGCCCGGCCTCCGTCGCATAGGCCACCGCGATCGTGCGGTTGCGGCCCGCCAGCCGCATCACCAGCGTCTCGGCCTCCGAACCCGGATCGGGCGCGAGGCCGGGCACGTCCGAGCTCATCACCGTCTCGATCGTCGCCGAGGGCGCGGTCTTGCGCATCCGGGCGAGAACCTCCTGCGACAGCGCCGCGAAACGCGCCGGCACGTCTTCGGGGTCCGAGCCCGGCAGCGTGCGGACCTCCCAGGACAGATCGCAGCGATCGGCCAGGATGTTGCGGGCGATGCCGCCATGGAATTTGCCGACATGCACGGTGTCATAGGGCGGATCGAAGCGCCCGCTCGTATCGGGTTTCGCTTCCAACGCATCGGCGAAGGCGACGAGCCCGGCGGAGAGCCGGATGCCGCCATGCACGGCGCTTGCCCCCAGATGCGGCTTGGAGGAATGCGCGGCGGCGCCGGTGATGGTGGTGAAGAAGGTGCGGATGCCCTTATGCGCGTCGGCGAGTTCCAGCGAGGTCGGCTCGCCGACGATCACGGCGCGCGGCTTCGGCAGATCCACACCCATCCGCGCGATGCCGTCGACGACTCCGAGGCAGGTCACCTCCTCGTCATAGGAGAAGAACAGGTGGATCGGCGTCTTGAGATCGGCTGCCACGAAATCCGGCACCAGCGAAAGCGCCAGCGCGATGAAGCCCTTCATGTCGACCGCGCCGCGGCCATAGGCGCGCCCGTCCTCGATGTGCAGCGTGAACGGGTCGCGGCTCCAGGCCTGTCCCTCCACCGGCACGACATCGGTATGGCCCGAGAGCAGCACGCCGCCATGGTCCTGCGGGCCGATCGTGGCAAACAGCGCCGCCTTGTCGCCCGTCGCGTTGGGGATGCGGATCGAGGAGACGCCCCAGCCCGCGAGATAGTCCTCGACGAAGGCGATCAGCGGCAGGTTGGATTTGTGGCTCACCGTGTCGAAGGCGACGAGCCGGGCGAGCATGTCGAGGGGCGCGAAGCGCTGCCCGCTGGGGGGATGGCCAGTCAATGCAGGACCTTCTTCACATAAGGGGAATCGAGCGGGAACAGCGGGACCTCGACGTCGAAGATCACGCCGTCCTCGCGCAGCATCGCATAGAAGCCGCGCATCGCGCCGTCGGGCGTCATCAGCGGGCAGCCGGAGGTGTAGCTGTAGCTTTCGCCCGGGCGCAGCACCGGCTGCTGGCCGACGACACCGTCGCCGCGCACCTCATGCACCTCTCCGCGGCCGTCGGTGATGAACCAGTGCCGGCTCATCAGCTGGATGGTCCGTCCCGAGAGGTTGAGGATCTCGATGGTGTAGGCCCAGAAATAGCGGCCCTGCGCAGGCGAGGACTCGCCCTCCATGAAGCTCGGCACGGCGGTCACGCGCACGCCCTGCGTCTCCGCTTGATACATCGCGACGGTCCTGCTCCTGATGCGCCGGCCGAGCCGGCGCAGTCCCTTTGTTATCGAGGCGCGGGCGGCAGGGTCAATGCCGGAGCCCCCGATTCCGGCGTGGACAACCCGGGGCGGGGCGGCTCCCGCCCGCTTGCCGCGCTTGGCCTTTGCGCCGCGCTTCGCTAGCTGTAGCCGATTGTTGTTGCGGACATCGCATGCTGCCCTTCCAGCCCGGCATCCAGCCCGACCACTGCATCCGCACCTTCATCGAGGGCGGGGCGATCAGGCTCGCGCATCCGCCGGCGGAAGGCCAGATCCAGCCCGCCAGCCTCGATCTGCGGCTGGGTGACAAGGCCTATCGCGTCCGCGCCAGCTTCCTGCCGGGGCCGGAGCGCACGGTCGAAAGCCGGCTCGAACAGCTCGCCCTGCACGAGATCGATCTGACGCGCGGCGCGGTGCTCGAAACCGGCTGCGTCTACATCGCGCAGCTGATGGAAGGTCTGAACCTGCCGCCGGGCCTGCGCGCCGCCGCCAATCCCAAGAGCTCCACGGGGCGTCTCGACGTCTTCACCCGCGTCATCACCGACCGCGCCCGCGAGTTCGATCTCGTCGAGGACGGCTATGAGGGCCCGCTCTTCATCGAGATTTCGCCGCGCACCTTCCCCGTGCTGGTGCGCTCCGGCTCGCGCCTCTCGCAGATCCGCTTCCGCGCCGGCGAGACCAAGCTCGACGACCGCGCGCTCGGCGAACTGCATGAGCGCGAGACGCTCGTCACCGCCGCCACGCCCTCCTTCCAGGGCGGTGTCGCCGTCAGCGTCGACCTGGCGGGTTTCGACGGGCTGATCGGCTATCGCGGCAAGCACCACACCGCGCTGATCGATGTCGACCGCGTCGGCGCCTACCGGGCTTCCGAGTTCTGGGAGCCGATTCCCTCCGACGGCTCGCGCGCGATGATCCTCGATCCCGGCCAGTTCTACATCCTGGCCTCGAAGGAAGCCGTCCATGTCCCTCCGGACTACGCCGCCGAGATGACGCCGTTCGACGCGCTGGTCGGCGAATTCCGCGTCCATTACGCCGGTTTCTTCGATCCCGGATTTGGCCACAGCGCGGCCGGCGGCCAGGGCGCGCGCGCCGTGCTCGAGGTGCGTTCGCGCGACGTGCCCTTCATCATCGAGGACGGCCAGATCGTCGGCCGCCTCGTCTATGAGGCGATGGCGAGCCGCCCGGCCGCGCTCTACGGCGCCGGGCTGAAGTCGAACTATCAGGGCCAGGCGCTGAAGCTCTCCAAGCATTTCCACGACTGAACGACTCCGCCGCCGGCACGCACCCGTGCCGCGCGATTCTCGGATGACACCCACCCCGCAAGCCGCTATGAACGTGCTGCTTCGGCGCGATGCGATTGCACAGGCCGGACGCATGCGGGCGTAGTTCAGTGGTAGAACGTCAGCTTCCCAAGCTGAATGTCGTCGGTTCGATCCCGATCGCCCGCTCCAACTTTCCAACCAGCGCGAGACTTTGAGCTTGGCCGCGGCTTTCGCCGGCCCCGTCAGGCGCTGCGCTCGGCGATGGCCGTTCCCGCCGCCCAGCCCGACGACCAGGCCCATTGGAAATTGTAGCCGCCGAGCCAGCCGGTGACGTCGACGACTTCGCCGATGAAATACAGGCCTTCGACGGCCCTCGCCGCCATCGTCTTCGAGTTCAGGCCGGCGGTATCGACGCCGCCGAGCGTCACCTCCGCCGTGCGGTAGCCTTCCGAGCCGATCGGCTGCACGTCAAAACCCTGGATCGTCGCCGCGATCGCGGCGAGTTTCTTGTCGCCGGCGTCGCCGATCGGCCCGGCCCAGCCATGGCTTTCCGCGAGAAAGGCTGCCAGGCGCTTGGGCAGGATTTCGCCGAGCGCGTTGGGCAGGCTCCGGCGGCCGTTCTCCTGCCGCGAGGCCCGCAGGGCGGCAAAGAGGTCGCGCCCCGGCAAAAGCGCGATGGTGACCGGCTCCTTCTCCCGCCAGTAGGACGAGATCTGCAGGATCGCGGGCCCCGACAGGCCCCGATGCGTGAACAGCAGCGCCTCGTCGAAGCTCGCCTTGCCGCAGGACACGCGTGCCTCGGCCGCGACGCCGGCCAGCTCGCGAAACCCGGCGAGGACATCTTCGCCGAAGGTCAGCGGCACCAGAGCGGGCCGTGTCTCCGTCACCGCCAGGCCGAACTGGCCGGCGATCTGGTAGCCGAGGCCGGACGCGCCCATTTTGGGGATCGATTTGCCGCCCGAGGCCACGACGAAGTGCCGGCAGCGGAGCGAGCCGGCCCCCTCGCCGCCGAGAACGACGGCAAAGCCGTCATCGACCCGCTCAAGGCTCTCCAGCGTGGTCGAAAGCCGCAGCGCGCAGCCGGCGCGGGCCATCTCGCCCGTCAGCATCGCGATGATGTCTTTGGCCGAATGGTCGCAGAACAGCTGCCCGAGCGTCTTCTCGTGGTAGGCGATGCCGTGTTTCTCGACCAGCGCGACGAAATCCTGTGGCGTGTAGCGGCCCAGCGCGGATTTGGCGAAATGCGGGTTGTTCGAGAGGAAATTGCGGGCGGTCGTGCCGGTGTTGGTGAAATTGCAGCGACCGCCGCCAGAGATCCGGATCTTCTCGCCTGGGGCCTTGGCGTGGTCGATGACGAGTACCCGCCCGCCGCGCGCGGCGTGGATCGCGCACATCATGCCGGCGGCTCCGGCGCCGAGGATGACAGTGTCGAATGCGTCGATCGACATTGAATGAGGGCGCCTCTGACGGCCCTGATGGCCCTGCCGCAGCATGCCGGATCACGTCACGCTGCCTTGCGGTGGGGTAGATGATCCGCGGGCGTCCTTCAACATGCGACGGTTGAGGAAGAGCCGTCGTCAGTCCTGCGCCATCCCGCCCAAGCGCTTGCTGGGCCTCCCTAGACAACAAAAAACCTCCGGGGCGGACCCCGGAGGCTGTCTTGTCGACTGCGTGACGGACGTCAGATGATCGTCGTCGTCGACGCCGTCGAGCCCTTGTACGGCTCAGCCTTCTCGTCGAAGCGCGACCAGCCTTCCTGGCGATACTGCGCCAGGCGGGTGTCGCGATCGATCGGGGTCGCGCCGTCCATGATCGTTTCGGCCGTCGCCGCATGTGCGTCCGACGCCTTCACGGACACCACGGTGCCGCCGCGACGGACGGTTTCGGCATAGTAATGCGCGTCGTCCTCGCTGACGCCGGCATTGGTGAACGAGCCGACCAGGCCACCAGCAGCAGCGCCGGCAACGGCGCCTGCCGCGGTCGCGGCGAGCCAACCCGCGGCGACGACCGGGCCGACGCCCGGGATCGCCAGCATGCCGAGGCCAGCGAGCAGACCGGCCGCCCCGCCGACGCCGGCGCCGATGCCCGCGCCTTCGGCGGCGTTATTGCCCTCGGCGCGCTCATCGCGGCCGACAACGCTGATGTCGTCGGCGGGAAGGCCGGCGACTTCGAGCTTCTCGACGACGGCGGCGGCGGTCTCGTAGCTATCGTAGGAACGGGTGATGGTACGGGTCATGGCAATCTCCTCAAAACGAATGCGAAAAAGCAGGATCGATCAGTTGCGGACGATGTTGCCGCGGTAATCGACCGAGACGTTGACAGTTGCGCCGGTGTGCATGGCCGAACCACGCCAGACACCGTTCTCGTCCTTCTTGAGCTCGGTGACGTTGGAGTAGCCATTGGCTTCGAGGCGGCTCTTGGCCTGGCCCTCGGTGAAGCTGTTGGCGCCCGGCAGCGGGGCGTTCTTGTCGGCTTCAGCGTTGGGAGCCGGGGTCGGGGCGGTCGTTGCGGTCTGCGCGACGGCGCCGAAGGATGTCGCGGCGACAAGCATCGAGGCGAAAAGCAGCGTCTTCATGGGATGATCTCCAAAGGCTCGCGGCGAGGCCGCTGATGCCCAAGGAAACGGCCATCTGCTCAAAACTGTTCCAGAAATAAACCGCGGCCGCAGCGTGGAACCGAGGTCATGTTTCGTCGTTGGGCGAGCAAGGCAACATTTTGGAGAACACCCATGGCCACGACACCCAAGCCGCTCGACGAGCTGTTCCACGACATGCTCAAGGACGTCTATTACGCCGAGAAGCAGATCCTCAAGGCGCTGCCGAAGATGGCGAAGGCGGCGACCTCCCCCGAGCTGAAGAAGGCCTTCGAGACCCACAAGACCGAGACGGCGGCGCAGGTCGAGCGTCTCAGCGAGGTCTTCGAGCTGATCGGCAAGGCCCCCCGCGGCAAGACCTGCGACGCCATCCTCGGCATCCTCGAAGAGGGCAAGGCCGTGATGGAGGATTACGCCGACAGCCCTGCGCTCGATGCCGGCCTCGTCGCCTCCGCCCAGGCGGTCGAGCATTACGAGATCGCCCGCTATGGCACGCTGAAGGCCTGGGCGACCCAGCTCGGCCACGCGGACGCCGTCAAGCTCCTCGACGAGACGCTCGCCGAGGAAACCGCGACCGACAAGGCGCTGACCAAGCTGGGCGGCCCGGCCAATTCCGCCGCCGTCGCCAAGGCCGCTTGATCCAGACCGCCTGATCCAGGCTTTCATCGCGTACCAGGAAAGGCCCGCCGCGTGTCACGCGGCGGGCCTTGTCGCATCAAGCCGCTCCGCACCCCGCCTGCGTCACGGATGAAGCTTCCGGCGAGCGCGCCGGAGCGCTATGGTTGCCCACCATGAGCCAGGCCGATCCCACCCACCCGCTCGACGATGCCGGCGAGGCCGACCCCGCGCCGTCGCGCCTGGGCATCGCGCTTCTGGCGGGCGGCGGGATGACGCTGGTCCTGGCCGGCCTGCTGCTCTGGTGGCGCGAGGGCGACCGTCTCTTCACCGACGGCCTCATCGCCGCCATCGTCGCCTGTTTTTGAAGGCGCCCGCAGGTCCCGGATCGTTCCCGGGCCGCAATCAGGAAACCGTCCCGTGAACCGCCGCCTCGTCCTGCCCCTCGTCGTCTTTCTCGTCGGCGCGCTGGCCCTTGCCGCCGCCGCCATCCTGACCTTCTCGCCAGCGCGCCAGTCGCAGTCCGGGACGGCCAGCGTCGGCGGGCCGTTTGCGCTGACGGCACAGGATGGCAAGACGCTGACCGACAAGGACCTGCGCGGCGCGCCCTTCCTGGTCTTCTTCGGCTTCACCCATTGCCCCGACATCTGCCCGACCAAGCTGTTCGAGATTTCCGAGGTGCTGCGCGCCGCTGGCCCCAAGGGCGAGAAGCTGCGGGCGCTCTTCGTCACGGTCGATCCCGAGCGCGACACCCCCGAAATCATGAAGAGCTATCTCGGCTCCTTCGATCCGCGGATCGTCGGCCTCAGCGGCGATCGACCAGCAATCGACGCCATGATCAAGGCGTACCGGGCCTATTCCCGCAAGGTGCCGCTCAAGGACAACGACTACACCATGGACCACACCTCCCTGGCCTATCTGATGGGCAAGGATGGCGGGTTCGTCGGCGCGTTCAATGTCGAGCAGCCACCGGCGCAGGCGGCGCAGGAATGGCTGCGCCATCTGTGACGGCGGCGCCACGCTCGAGCGGCGCGCGCTGGCGGGCAAGGCCATGCGTCGTCTTGTTCCAGGTGAAGCGGCGGGCGTGGTACTCGTACAGCGCCATCCAGGCCGCGATGCAGACCAGCCCGTAATAGACCGGCAGCAGCGGAAGCAGCAGCAGGCGTCGTGGCGTCGCCCGCCGGATGGCCCCGATGGCGGGCGGCAGGAAGAGCGCGAAGGCGCCGAGGAGCGAGATCGTCAGCGCCAGCGTCGAGGCCACGTTGGCGAAGGCGCCTGCGGGGCTAAGCAGCGAGCCCTCGCGATAGGCTAGGACGGCCGCGATGGCGAAGACCGGATAGGCCAGCGCGGTCAGCACCGTCCCCAGGCACAATGACAGGAAGGCGAGCGTCGCAGGCAGTCCGGCTTCGCGCAGGAGCAGCAGAGGCGCGCGCGAATGCGTCACCAGCGTCTGCATGTAGCCCTTGATCCAGCGCGAGCGCTGCTTCAGCCAGGCGTGCAGCGCCAGCGGCGCCTCTTCGCGCGTGGCGGACGGCAGATCGCCCATGCGATAGCCCGCCCGCACCAGCCTCAGGCCCAGATCGGCATCCTCCGTCACGTTCCAGGCGTCCCAGCCCCCGATCGCCCGCAAGGCGTCCGTCCGGAAATGGTTGGAGGTGCCGCCGAGCATGATCGGCAGCCCCGCGCGCAGCAGGCCCGGATTGAGCACCTCGAACAATCCGGCATATTCCAGCGCAAACAACGCCGGCATTAGCCCTTCGTCGGCGTGGTCGATCACGAGCCGCGCCTGCAGGCAGGCCAGGTCGTCAGGTGCCCGCAGGAAGCGCGCGGCCGCCATGCGCAATTGCTGCGGCTCGGGAATGTCCTCGGCGTCGAAGATCGTGAACAGGTCGCCGCGCGCCTCCAGCAGGGCGAGGTTGAGCGCGCGGGGCTTGGTGCGCGGCAGGCCCGGCGGCACGATGATGACGACGATATGGGCCGGCAGGGCCCACTGCGACAGCGCCGCTCGCATGCCGTCGTCGTCGGCTTCGATCAGGAGCCGGATATCGAGCTTGGCAGGCGGATAATCGAGAGACGCCAGGGCTCGCAGCATCTGCCGCAGCACCGCTTCCTCCCGAAAGAGCGGGATCGCGACGGTGTAGACCGGCAGCCGGCCGTCATCGACGCGCCAGCGCTGCTGGCGCCAGAGATCGGGAGCGGGCTGCTCGATCGCCGCGGCCAGCCGCAGCAGGATCAACCCGAGAAACACCGGCCCGAGCAGCAGCGCGACGGCAAAGAAGGTCTGCAGCGGAGCCAGCACGCCGCCGGCTGCCAGGGCGGCGGCGCCAAGCGCCGTCGCGATCCGCTGGCCCCGGCTGGAGCCGGTGCGCGCGCTGTCGCGGGCCAGCCCCGCTTCGTCCAGATTGGCGGCGCGGGCGGCGAGCGTCGTGCCATTGGCCAGGCGAAGCGCCTCGGCGAAGCGCCGCGGCGTGACCACGGCGATGTCGCGCCGGTCGCGTGGCCCCGCTTCCAGCATGCGCCGCAGCGCCGGTCCCTCGGGGGCGAGCACGAAGCGCAGCCGGCCCGTGACGTCCGCCACCGGCGCGATGCCGCCGCGCAGGATCGCGCCATGCTCGCCGCCCGGCCGGAGCGCAAAGCCGCCACGGTGAAAAGGCAGGGCCATTTCGGCGGCCAGCGCGCGATAGAAGCCCTCCTCGTCGATCAACCCGAGCGCGAAGATCTCCCGCGCCGGCTCGGTTCGCCATCGCTCGGCCCGTCGCGCCGCCATCGCGAGGTCGGCGGGGGCTATGCCATGGCGCGCCAGAAAAGCGATCTCGACCGGCAGGCCGGCTGAGGCCTCCGCATGTCCAGCCGAACGCCCGTCGTGACCGCTGCCCCCCACTGGCCCGGTTCCGCTCCACGCAACGCCGCAGGTCCCGGCGCTTCTGGCCAGGACAACCCATGGTTGCCGGTTTGACGGTGCGAGTCGAGAGGTCTTGCCGCTTATCGCGGCTCAGCCGCGATTTTTGTCACATCCCGCCGAGGATTTCGGCAACCTGCGGGATGTCCTTGTCGCCGCGGCCGCAGAGATTCATCACCATCAGATGATCCTTCGGCAGGGTCGGGGCGAGCTCGATCACCTTGGCCAGCGCATGAGCCGGCTCCAGCGCGGGGATGATGCCCTCGAGCTTCGAGCAGAGCTGGAAGGCCGAAAGCGCCTCGTCATCGGTCGCGGAGATGTAGGAGACGCGGCCGGTATCGTGCAGCCAGGCATGCTCGGGGCCGATGCCGGGGTAATCCAGGCCGGCCGAGATCGAATGCGCGTCCTTGATCTGTCCATCATCGTCCATCAGCAGATAGGTGCGGTTGCCGTGCAGCACGCCGGGCCGTCCGCCGGTCAGCGAGGCCGCATGCTGCGCTGTCGAAAGACCATGGCCGGCTGCTTCCACGCCCCACATCTTGACCGTGGGGTCGTCGAGGAAGGGGTGGAACAGGCCGATCGCGTTCGAACCGCCGCCGATCGCCGCGATCAGCGAATCCGGCAGGCGGCCTTCCATTTCCTGCATCTGCTCGCGGGTCTCGTTGCCGATCACCGACTGGAAGTCGCGCACCATGGCCGGATAGGGGTGCGGGCCCGCCGCCGTGCCGATGCAGTAGAAGGTGGTGTCGACATTGGTGACCCAGTCGCGCAGGGCCTCGTTCATCGCGTCCTTGAGCGTCTTGGTGCCCGACTGCACGGGCACCACGCTGGCGCCCAGGATCTTCATGCGGAAGACGTTGCTCGCCTGCCGCGCGACATCGACGGCGCCCATATAGACGATGCACTCCAGGCCGAAGCGGGCGCAGAGCGTCGCTGTGGCGACGCCATGCTGGCCGGCGCCGGTCTCGGCGATGATGCGCTTCTTGCCCATGCGCCGCGCCAGCAGAATCTGGCCGAGCACGTTGTTCACCTTGTGCGCGCCGGTGTGGTTGAGTTCGTCGCGCTTGAAATAGATCTTCGCGCCGCCGAGATGGTCCGTCATGCGCTCTGCGAAATAGAGCGGCGAGGGCCGGCCGACATAGTGCTTCAGATAGTTGGCCATGTCGGCCTGGAAGCCGGGATCGACCTTGGCGGCCTCATAGGCCTGCTCCAGCGACAGCACGAGCGGCATCAGCGTCTCGGCGACGAAGCGCCCGCCGAACAGGCCGAAGCGCCCGTTCTCATCGGGGCCGGAGCGATAGGTGTTGGGGTTCTGGGGCGCGTTCATGTCCGGCCTGCCTCTTGTGTCGCTGCTGCCGCCGCGGCCCGTGCCGCAACGACGAAATCCGTGATCCGATCGATGTCCTTGACGCCGGGTGCGCTTTCCACGCCCGACGAGACGTCGACGCCCGATGGCCTTGTGACGGTGATGGCCTGCGCCACATTCGCCGGATCGAGCCCGCCCGATAGCATGAAGCGCAAAGCGGGGTCGAGCGCCGCCAGGATCGACCAGTCGAACGGTCTGCCATGCCCGCCCGGATAGGCGGCGTCTTTCGGCGCCTTGGCGTCGAGCAGGATGCGGTCGGCGACCTCCTGATAGGACGCGATCGCGGCGAGATCATGCTGCGTGGCGATGCCCAACGCCTTCATGACGCACAAGCCGGTCGCATCCTTGATGGCGCCGACCCGCTCAGGCGTTTCCTGCCCATGCAGTTGCAGCCAGTCGGGCCGCAGCCATTCGACGAGGTGGCGGGCCTCGTCGGGCTCGTGATCGACGATCAGCGCCACGATCTCGGCGCGGCCGCGCGCCATCGCGGCGAGTTCGAGGGCCTGGATGTCCGAGACGAAGCGCGGGCTCCTAGGGTGAAACACGAGGCCGATCATCTCGACGCCGGCGGTCAGGGCAGCATCCAGCGTCTGCGGCGTCGACAGACCGCAGATCTTGATCGCGAAGGGAGGCACGGGACGTTCCATCGCACGGCTCTAGCATGAAGGTGAACGGCGCCGCACTTGCGACATGATGACAGACGAAGCAATGCTCGACGAGCCCGGACGGTGGGTCGAGGCGCGGCAGGGCGGGCAGATACGGGTGTTCGGCAAGGGACGGCGCGGTTTCACGATCCTGGCGGGGCTGCTGGCGATGGCCGGTTTGACGGCCGCGATCTTCTACGTCGCCAATCAGCCGCGCACGCTCAAACTGGCCGTCGGCCCGCTCGGTTCCGAGGATGCCCGGATGGCGGCAGGCTTCGTGCAGGGGCTCAACCGAGAGAAATCCCAGATTCGCCTCAGGCTCATCCTGACGGAAGGCTCGGAGGAGAGCGCCCGCAAGGTCGATGGCGGCGACGCCGATCTCGCCATCGTGCGGCCTGATATCGCGCTGCCGGCCAAGGCCGATACGGCGCTGATCACGCGTCGGTCCTTTCCCTTCCTGATCACTGACAAGGACAGCGCGATCGGCCGCATTGCCGATCTGCGCGGTCGCAGGGTCGGGGTGGTGCGCAATCCCGCCGGCAATATCGTGCTGTTGAAGCTCGTGCTGGCGCAGTACGAGGTCGATCCCACCGAGGTGACGATCATCGGCCTGACGCCCGACGAGATCGTCCCCGCGGCCAGGGAACGGCGCGTCGACGCCTTCTTTTCCGTCAATGCGGTGGGGGCACGCGCCAATGGCGACGGCACCGCCCGGCTGCGCTCGGCCTGGGGCGAGGACCCCGTCCTGATCCCGATCCGCGAGGCCGACGCGCTGGCGGCGCGGGTGCGCGCCATCGAGACCGGCGAGATCGTCAGGGGCGCGCTCGGGGGCGATCCGCCGCGCCCGTCGGAGAACCTGCCGACGATCGCGATCACCTCGCGGCTGGTCGCCTCGCAGGATCTCGACGAGGACGTCGTCGGAAACCTCGTCAGCGCGCTTCTGGCGCTGCGGGTGACGCTGGCCGCAGAACTGCCGCAGATCCAGGGGCTCGAGGCGCCCGCGACCGACAAGGACGCGCCGCTGCCCGTCCATCCCGGTGCCGCCGCCTTCATCGACGGCGAACAGAAGACGTTCTTCGAGCGCTATGGCGACTGGTTCTATCTCGGCGTCATGGCGCTGTCGCTGTTTGGCACCGGCGCGGCCGGCCTGCTCGGCCGCGAAAGCGCCGCAAGACGGCGGCAGGCGATGCTGGGGCTCGACCGCCTGCTGGCGCTCCTGCCGCAGATCCGCAGCACGACCGATCTGGACAGGCTCGACCGCTACCGCAGCGAAGCCGATGCGATCCTGCTCGAGGTTCTCGGCGATTTCGGCCAGGGCAACCTCGATTCCTCGGCCATTGCGGCCTACCGCCTGGTCTTCGATCAGGTTAGCCGCGCGGTGGTCGAGGCCAAGATCAGGGCCGCAGCCATCCAGATCTGATGTCGTGACGGCGACAGGCTGGCCAGCTGACGGCCTTCCGAGGACCGAACGCAGCGGCAAAGCGGCTCCGGGCCGGCACGCGATTCACCCTGCGCCCGGCGAGCGGGCCGTTCGTGGTTGCCCAAACGCCCGTCAAGGGTTATGTGCAGCGCAGCGAATTCCAGTTTCCTCGTGAACGGGCTGCGCCGGCAGGGCATCGATCCTCGCCGGCTTGTGGCCATGACAAAGGCCCTTCCCGCATGTCCATGCGCAATATCGCCATCATCGCCCACGTCGACCACGGCAAGACTACGCTCGTCGACAAGCTCCTGCAGCAGTCGGGTACTTACCGCGACAATCAGCGCGTGATCGAGCGCGTGATGGATTCCAACGAGCTCGAGAAGGAGCGCGGCATCACCATTCTCGCCAAGGCGACCTCGGTCGTCTGGAAGGATGTCCGCATCAACATCGTCGATACCCCCGGCCACGCCGATTTCGGCGGCGAGGTCGAGCGCATCCTGAACATGGTCGATTCGGCCATCGTGCTGGTCGATGCCGCCGAGGGCCCGATGCCCCAGACCAAGTTCGTGGTGTCGAAGGCCCTGAAGCTGGGCCTCAAGCCGATCGTGGCGATCAACAAGGTCGACAAGCCCGACGCCCGCGTCACCGAGGTGATCAACGAGGTCTTCGACCTCTTCGCCGCGCTCGACGCCAATGACGAGCAGCTCGATTTCCCGATCCTCTACGGTTCGGGCAAGCAGGGCTGGATGGCCCATGACCCCGCCGGTCCGCAGGACCAGGGCCTGGCCCCGATGTACGACCTCATCCTCAGCCATGTGCCCGAGCCGCGCATCGAGGAGGGTCCGTTCCGGATGCTCGGCACGCTGCTCGAGGCCAACCCCTATCTCGGCCGCATCATCACCGGTCGCGTCGTCTCCGGCTCGGCCAAGCCCAACCAGCAGATCAAGGTGCTGTCGGGCGACGGCACGCTGGTCGAGAGCGGCCGCATCACCAAGATCCTGGCCTTCCGTGGCCTCGAGCGCACGCCGATCGAAGAGGCCATCCCCGGCGATATCGTCTCCATCGCGGGTCTGGTGAAGGGCTCCGTCGCCGACACCTTCTGCGACCCGTCCGTCGAGACCCCGATCAAGGCCCAGCCGATCGACCCGCCGACCGTCTCGATGACCTTCATGGTCAACGATTCGCCGCTGGCCGGCACGGAAGGCGACAAGGTCACCACCCGCGTCATCCGCGACCGCCTGTTCAAGGAGGCCGAGGGCAATGTCGCGCTGAAGATCGAGGAAGCCAAGGACAAGGACAGCTACATCGTCTCGGGCCGCGGCGAACTCCAGCTCGCGATCCTGATCGAGCAGATGCGCCGCGAGGGCTTCGAGCTCGGCGTTTCGCGTCCCCGCGTCGTGCTCAAGCGCGACGAGGCTGGCCAGCTGCTCGAGCCGATCGAGGAGGTCATCATCGACGTCGACGAGGAGCATTCCGGCGTCGTCGTGCAGAAGATGTCCGAGCGCAAGGCCGACATGCTGGAGATGCGGCCCTCCGGCGGCAATCGCCTGCGCCTGGTCTTCCATGCCCCGACGCGCGGCCTGATCGGCTACCAGGGCGAATTGCTGACCGACACGCGCGGCACCGCGATCATGAACCGGCTGTTCCATGCCTATCTCCCCTACAAGGGCGAGATCGGCGGCCGCCGTAACGGCGTGCTGATCGCGATGGAGACCGGCGAGGCCGTGGCCTATGCGCTCTGGAACCTCGAGGATCGCGGCCCGATGATGATCGAGCCCGGCTGGAAGGTCTATCAGGGCATGATCGTCGGCGAGCACACCCGCGAGAACGATCTCGAGGTGAACGTGCTCAAGGGCAAGAAGCTCACCAACATCCGTACCACCTCGAAGGACGAGGCCGTGCGCCTGACCCCGCCGATCCGCATGACGCTGGAGCGGTCGCTGGCCTGGATCGACGATGACGAGTTGGTCGAGGTCACCCCGAAGTCGATCCGCCTGCGCAAGGGCGTTCTCGACCCCAACGAGCGCAAGCGCTCGCAGAAGATGAAGGCCGAAGTGGCCTGATCGGCTTCCTTCCGAGCCATTGAAATCAAAAAGGGCGAGCCTCGCGGCGCGCCCTTTTTTATTGTTCTGAGCGTTGCCTGGTCGGCGCGCCGCGGCGGCTCTCAGTGGCTCATCAGGATCGGCAGCGTGCTGTCCTTCAGCAGCGACTGCGTCACACCGCCGAGCAGCCACTCGCGCAGCCGGGAATGCTTGTAAGCGCCGCAGACGATCAGATCCGCGCCGAAGGCTTTCGCCGCCTGCGCGATCTCGCTGGCGACGTCGGGCTGCGTCAACGCCACGTTGCGAACCGTGACCTTGATGCCGTGCCGCGACAGATGCGGCGCGAGATCGGTGCCGCCGAGGCTGCTCGACAGATCTTTTTCGCCGCTGACCGTGAGAATCTCGACCTCGTCGGCTTCGCTCAGGAAGGGCATCGCATCGCCGACGGCCCGCGCCGCCGAGGCGCCGCCATCCCAGGCGATCAGGATCCGCTTCGCCGAAAACGTCTCGCAGCCGGGCGGAACGATCAGGACGGGCCGCCCGCTGTCGAACAACGCCGCCTCGATCAACCCGCGGTCGCGCTGCACCGGGTCCTTCTCGAGATCGAGGATGCTGACATCGTGGACCCGCGCATGGGCGAGCAGCTGGTCGCAGAGATTGGCGTAGATCAGCGACGGCGTCTCGATCGTGCAGGTCACCCCGGCGAGATCGGCGCGGCCCCTGGCCTTCTCCGCGAAGGCATCGGCCAGTTCGGTGATGCGGCGGTTCTCGCGGTTGATCAGTTCGGCCCCGAAGGCGCCGACCAGAGAGCCGGGCACGCCATAGCGCATCGAGGCGGCCTGCAGGGTCAGATGCGCGCCCGCCTGCTGCGACAGGGACATCGCGTAAGCGAGGGCCGAGCTCTGCTCCCCGCGCCCTTCTTCCGTGAAGGCGATGAAAACACTCTTGATCGATGCGAGCATGGCGAGCCTCCAGGCTGTTGTTCTGTTGCGGCAGCTTGCCCCGAAGGCGCAGGCGGCATCTTGCGCTGGATCAATCCACCCTGTGGCGATCGATGAAACAGTAGATCGGCGAACGGAAGACCGAAGGAACGGCACCATGTTACAGCGCATCTCGCTTCATCTGGGGCGCACGCCCACCCATCCTGAAGGCGACAGCCGGGACGGCTACGAGATCACCGCGCCGCTCGATGCCGAAGGCCGGCTGGTGGCCGCGGAATGGCAGGCGGCGCGGGACAAATGCCGCGTTCGCCGTTTCAGCCCCGGTGAGTCTGACCGCTATGGCTGGCTGCTGCACCGGGCCGGCGGCGAGGGCGGCGCGAATTGGGGAATCGATTACAACGATGCCTCCAGCGACGACGACGAGGTCGGCTACAAGCTCGACCGCCACCGCTTCACGATCGGCGAATATGTCTCGATCCGCGAGCAGGATGGCGACTTCCTGCCCTACAAGGTCGTGGCCATTCATCCCGTGGGCAAGCCGGCTGCGGCCTGACCCCCACCGCCATAGCAACCCTCTCCGACGGAGACGATGGCCATGCCGACTGCCCGATCCGCCGCCCAGCCTCTGGGTTTTGGCGCGCTGCTCACGCCCGTTCATCTCGGCACCGGTGCGCAGGCGACGATCCGTTTCGCCGCTGGGCTGGCCAGGGCCCTGTCCTGCCGGCTGATCGGCATCGGCGCCGATCAGATCGATCTGCCCTATTATGGCGACGGCACCGGCATGGTCGACGCCGTCCTCGTCGAGAACGCCCGCGGCGTGGTCATCGAGGATCTCGCCAGGGCTGAGGCCCTGTTTCGCCAGGCGGCGCAGGGCGTCGCGCTCGACTGGCGCTGCGCGATCGAGCAACCCCGCGCCTTCGCGCTGACGCAGTCGCGTGCGGCCGATCTGGTGGTGATGGCAAGGCAGGGGCCAGACGATCAGGCGCTGGGGCGCATGGGCGTCGCGCCGGGCGACATCGTCATGGAGCTCGGGCGACCGATCCTGCTGGTTCCGCCGGGCGTCGAAACCTTGACCGCCAAGAGCGTGATCGTCGCATGGAAGGACACGCGCGAGGCGCGGCGCGCCGTCCAGGATGCGCTGCCGTTTCTGGTCCGGGCCGAACTGGTCAGCGTGCTTGCGGTCGGGGCCGATCCCGAGGACGACGGCGCGCAGGATGTCTGCGGCTATCTCGCCCAGTTCGGGATCGCGGCGCGCGCGGTGCTGCGCCCCGACAGCGGCGAATACATCGTCGACGAGATCACCCGACAGGTCGCGCAGCAGGGAGCCGACCTCATCGTTGCCGGCGCCTATGGCCACAGCCGCCTGCGCGAATGGATCTTCGGCGGCGTCACGCAGGATCTGATCGAGACCACGCCCGTCTGCTGCCTGATGTCGCACTGAGGCGCGGGCCGGCTCATTACGGCTGGCTGCGCTGCGTCCATCCGCCTTGCGTCCTGCGCAGCGGCGCTGGCCGCTTGCCGTGCTTGTGACGGCGGCCCGGCTCTGGTCCTGTGGGCCTTCCGGCAGAAGGACCTCTTCCATGCAGTTCCGCAATCTCGGCCGCTCCGGCCTGCGCGTCTCCCTTGTCGGCCTCGGCTGCAACAATTTTGGCGGACGCATCGATGATGCGGCGGCGGCCAGGGTCGTCGATGCGGCGATCGACCATGGCATCACCCTGTTCGACACCGCCGACATCTATGGCGAGAAGGCGGGTTCGGAACGGGTGCTCGGCGAGTTGCTCGGCGCGCGCCGCAAGGACATCGTGCTGGCGTCCAAGTTCGGCATGAAGATGTTCCATGGCGGGCAGGGCGGTTCACGCCGCTACATCATCAGCGCCGTCGAGGAGTCGCTTTCGCGGCTGAAGACCGACTGGATCGACCTCTATCAGTTCCACACGCCCGACCCGCTGACCCCGATCGACGAGACGCTGCGCGCGCTCGAGGATCTCGTGACGCAGGGCAAGGTCCGCTACACCGGCTGCTCCAACATGCCGGCTTGGCAGGTCGCGGACGCGCAATGGACTGCGCGCGATCTGCGTCTCGCCGGCTTCGCCTCGGCGCAGGACGAGTACAGCCTGCTCAAGCGCGGCGCCGAGAAGGACTTGATCCCCGCGCTCAGCCATTACGGCATGGGGCTGCTGCCCTATTTCCCGCTCGCCAACGGCGCCCTCACCGGCAAATACAAGCGCAACGCGCCGATGCCCGACGGCGCACGCCTGACCAAGCTGCCCGAGCGCGCCGGCCAGATCTTCAGCGACGCGAACTGGACGAAGATCGAGGCGCTGACCGATTTCTGTGAGGCGCGCGGCAAGACGCTGGTCGAGCTCGCCTTCTCCTGGCTTGCCGCCCAGCCGGTCGTCTCCAGCGTCATCGCCGGCGCGACCAAGCCGGAGCAGATCGCTGCCAATGTGAAGGCGGCCGACTGGGCGCTGACCGCCGACGACCTCGCCGGGATCGACCGCATCACCGCATGACGGTGCGCGAGCTCCGCGGCCCGCTCACCGGAAGGGCGGCTCGTCGAAGCTGCGCAGCTTGCGCGAATGGATCGTCGAGCCGGCTTTCTTGAGCTTCTCCAGCGCCGCGAGCCCGATCCGCAGATGCTCGCTGACGGCGCGCTCGTAAAAGGCGTTCGCCGCACCCGGCAGCTTGATCTCGCCATGCAGCGGCTTGTCGGAAACGCAGAGCAGCGTGCCATAGGGCACACGCAGCCGGTAGCCCTGCGCCGCGATCGTGCCTGACTCCATGTCGACAGCGATGGCGCGCGACAGGTTGATCCGTCGACGCTCCTTGGTCCAGCGCAGCTCCCAGTTGCGGTCGTCCTGCGTCACCACGGTTCCGGTGCGCAGGCGGTTCTTGAGCTGGTCGCCCTTCTCGCCGGTCACCTCGGCGGCGGCCTCTTGCAACGCCACCTGCACCTCCGCCAGCGCAGGCACCGGCACGTCCGGCGGCACCAGCTCGTCGAGGATTCCGTCCTGCCTGAGATAGGCATGGGCGAGGACATAATCGCCGATGATCTGCGTCTGCCGCAGGCCGCCGCAATGGCCGACCATCAGCCAGCAATGCGGGCGCAGCACGGCCAGATGGTCGGTGATGTTCTTGGCGTTGGAGGGGCCGACGCCGATGTTGATCAGGGTCACGCCCTGCCCGTTCTTGCGCAGCAGGTGATAGGCCGGCATCTGGAAGCGGTGCCAGGGCGCCGACATCACCCGTTCCGCCGCGCTGACATCGACACCGTCGCGCTCGATCCGCACCCCGCCCGGCGTCACCAGCGCCTGTGCCGTGCCGGCTTCAATCTCGGCCAGCCCCAGCCGGACGAACTGGTCGACATAGCGGTGGTAGTTGGTCAGCAGCACCCAGGGCTGCACCGCGCGCCAGTCGGTGCCGGTGTAGTGCACCAGCCGGCGCAGCGAATAATCCACCCGCACCGCGTCGAACAGCGAGAGCGGCCGTGGCTGCCCCTCGACGATGTCGAAGGTGCCGTCGGCGATCTCGTCGCCGACCAGCGAGAGCAGCGGTGTCGGGAAATACCGCGCCAGCTCGGCCGCCGTGATCTTGCCGCGCCCCAGCTCGTCGCCGCCGTCGAGCGCATAGGGGTAGGGAATCTCCTGGTCGCTGACGCCGGTCTCGATCGTCGCGCCATACTCCTCGACCAGCGGCTGAAGCTGGTCGAGCAGATAGGCACGAAACTCCGCCGGTTGCGTCACGGTGGTCGAGTAGATGCCCGGCGCCGCGAACTTCGCATAGCCGCGCCGGGTGGCCGTCGGCAGCCTCGACGGCTCATAGGTCACGCGCAGCAGCGGGTAGCGATAAGCCGCGCGCTCGCCGGGCGTCGGCGCCTGCCCTGTGTCGAAGAAGCGCTGCAGGTCCCGGCGCAGCGCCGCCCGCGCCTCGCCATAGAGACGTTCGAGCCGGTCGATCGCGGCGGCGGGATTTGCGGCTGTCTCGAACGTCATGGGCGGGGGCGTCCTTTCGTTCGCACGAGCTTTAGCCCCGGCCGCGCGCGCGTGACAACTGCCGGCGGCTGACAGGGGCCTCGCCTTGACTCGATGACCATCGCTAATTACTAAACCAATCAGTTAACTTAGGCTGAGCCCGAGAACGAGACTACGAGGAGGAGATGCCGATGTTCGCCAAACCGCAGAAGGAACACGACTGGCTGCAGCAGCTCGTCGGCGAGTGGACCTCGGAAATGGACTGCGCCATGGGGCCGGACCAACCGCGGCAGAAATCCAAGGGCAGGGAAACCGTGCGATCGCTCGGCGGGCTCTGGACGCTCGGCGAAGGCGAGGGCGAGCTGCCCGACGGCACGACCGGCAGGACGCTGATGACGCTGGGCTTCGACCCCGTGAAGGGTCGTTTCGTCGGCAGCTTCATCGGTTCGATGATGACGCATCACTGGCTCTACGAGGGTACCCTCGACGAAGCCGCCAACGTGCTGACGCTCGAATCCTCGGGCCCGAACATGATGGGCGACGGCGCCATCATCCCCTATCGCGACGTCGTCACCCTCCGCTCGCCCGATCACCGCATCCTGGCGTCCTACATGCCCGACGGCAAAGGCGGCTGGAGCGAATTCATGACGGCTCAATACCGCCGCGTGGCCTGATCACCCGCGTCCGTCCGAAGGAGAGACCGATGAAGATCGCCCCCTATCTGATGTTCGACGGCAACTGCCGCGAGGCCTTCACCACCTATGAGACCGTCTTCGGCGGCCGGATCGTCGCCATGATGGACCATCGCGGCACGCCGGCCGAAGCCCATGTCCCGCCCGAATGGCTGGACAAGATCATGCATGCCTGCCTCGAGCTCGACGGCCAGATGCTAATGGCCTCCGACGCCCCGCCCGAGCGCAGCGATGGCCCGATGCGCAGCGTCTCGGTGTCGGTCAACGTGCCGGAGATCGCCGAGGCCGAGCGCCTCTTCGCGGCCCTCTCCGAGGGCGCGACCACCCAGATGCCGATGGAGGAAACCTTCTGGGCGCCCCGCTTCGGCATGCTGCGCGACCGCTTCGGCACGAACTGGATGATCGGCGCCGAGATGCCGGCCGACAGGGCCAATTGCGGCTGAGCCGCCTGTCATTCCGGGGCGCCGCGACAGCGGCGAACCCGGAACCCACGACCGGGCGAGGGGCATACATTCTCGAAATTCCGGATCGGGAAGCTGGGTGGGCTGCGCCAAGCCGTGGATTCCGGGTTCTTCGCTCCGCGAAGCCCCGGAATGACAGGGTTACCCCAGCACCGCCCAGGCGAGCAGGCCTGCGATCACCCAGAGCGCCCAGTTGCCCCAGCGGTTGCGCTGCGCCTCGGCGCGGCCGATCGCGGCGACGCTGCGCTCGTCGAGCGAGAAACCGTGGCGCGAGGCGTCCTCGAGCTGCCCGAGCACGCGTTCGGCGCGGGCGACCGTCTCGGGCAGGCGCGACAGGCTGCCCAGCAGCGACCCTGCCCCGCGCCCGGCCTCCTGAACCCGGCCGAGCGGGCCGAGATTCTGCGTGATCCAGTCGCGCACCACCGGCTCGGCCGTGCTCCACATGTCGAGATGCGGATCGAGCGTGCGCGCCACGCCCTCGACCACCACCATGGTCTTCTGCAGCATGACGAGCTCGGTGCGCGTCGCCATGTCGAACATGCCGGTGATCTCGAAGAGCAGCGTCAGCACCTTCGCCATCGAGATCTGGTCGGCGCTCTTGTCATGGATCGGCTCGCCGACAGCGCGGATCGCCTGCGCGAAATCGGCGACGTCGTGATGAACCGGTACATAGCCGGCCTCGAAATGCACCTCCGCGACGCGGGTATAGTTGCGGGTGATGAAGCCGAGCAGGATCTCGGCGAGGAAGCGCCGTTCCTTCAGGCCGAGCCGCCCCATGATGCCGCCATCGACCGCCACCAGCCGGCCCTGCGCATCCACGAACAGGTTTCCCGGATGCATGTCGGCATGGAAGAAGCCGTCGCGGATCGCGTGCTTCAGGAAGGACTGGATGACGATGCGCCCCAGCGTCGGCAAATCGTGGCCGGCCGCACGCAGGCCCTCGATGTCCGACAGGCGGACCCCGTCGATCCACTCGTCGACCAGCATCTCGCGCGCGGTCAGCTGCCAGTCGGGCTGGGGCACGCGGAAATCGGCGTCGTCCTTGGTGTTCTCGGCGAATTCCGACAGCGCGGCGGCCTCCAGCCGCAGATCCATCTCCATCGTCACCGAGCGCGCCAGCGTCTCGACCACGCCGGTCATGCGCAGGCGGCGCGCCTCTGCGGAGCGTCGCTCGGCGAGTTCCGCGCCGAAGCGCATCGCGCCGAGATCGCGCTGGAAACGGTCGCGAATGCCCGGCCGCAGGATCTTCACGGCGACCTCGCGGCCGTCGTTCAGCCGGGCGCGGTGCACCTGCGCGATCGAGGCCGCAGCCACGGGCTCGCCGAATGACGCGAAGACCTGCTCCACCGGCCGGCCATGAGCCGCCTCAATGATGGCGCGCGCCTGGGCGACGGGGAAGGGCGGCATCCGGTCCTGTAGGGCCGAGAGATCGGAGGCGATCTTCATGCCGACCACGTCCGGCCGCGTCGCCAGGAACTGCCCGAACTTGACATAAGAAGGGCCGAGCCGCGTCAGCGCCGCCGCCAGCCGCGTCGCGGACGTCCCGGCGCCGCGCCGCTCGATCAGCCGTCCAAGCCGGATCAGTCCGCGCGCCAGCGGCGGCAGCACGGACGGGTCGACCAGGGCGAGCGCACCCTCGCGCGCCAGCACGAAGCCGACGCGGGCGGTGCGTGCGAGATGGAAGAGGGAGGAGATCATGGGAGAACGCCCGTCGGCGCTTCGGCTTCATCTGTGAACCCAAGCGCGCCGTCGTCCCGGGCGGAGCGACGCGCAGACCCGGGACCCATGCCGGACCGGTACTGGAATGGGTCCCGGGTCTCCCTCCGGTCGCCCGGGACGACGGCGCGATGAAAGGTACGCCTCACAGCTTCCAGCCCGAATGCAGCGCCACGACGCCGCCGGTCATCGGCGTGAACTTCGCGCGGCGGAAACCGGCGGCCTCGATCATGCCGGCGAAGGCCTGCGGGCGCGGGAATTTGCGGATCGATTCGACCAGATACTGGTAGGGCTCGGCCTCGCCGGTCACCATCCGCCCCATCGGCGGGATGACGTTGAAGGAATAGGCCTCGTAGACCTTGTCCAGTAGGGGCACGTCGACATGGCTGAATTCGAGGCACAGGAACCGCCCGCCCCGCTTGAGCACCCGGTAGGCTTCCGACAGGGCCTTGTCGATGCGCGGCACGTTGCGGATGCCGAAGGCGATCGTATAGGCGTCGAAATGGTTGTCGGGCAGGCCGAGTTCCTCGGCATTGCCCTGGACGAAGGCGATGCGGTCGTCGTCGGGGAAGCGCTTGGCCGCCCGATCGCGCCCGACGCTCAGCATCTCCGCGTTGATGTCGAGCACCGTCACCTGCGTCTGCGGTCCGCCCGCCTCCAGCACCGAGAAGGCGATGTCGCCCGTGCCGCCGGCCACGTCGAGATGCCGGAAGGGCCGGTCCTTCGGCGGGTTGATCGCCGTCAGCAGCGCACTCTTCCAGGCCCGATGCAGGCCCGCCGACATGAGATCGTTCATCACATCGTAGCGGGCGGCGACCTTGTGGAAGACGTCGTCGAC
This sequence comes from Allobosea sp., assembly GCF_030695125.1. Taxonomy (GTDB): domain Bacteria; phylum Pseudomonadota; class Alphaproteobacteria; order Rhizobiales; family Beijerinckiaceae; genus Allobosea. The sequence goes on from NZ_JAUYTP010000032.1 coordinate 104,448, forward strand.
CTTGGCCTGCTTCTCGGCGAGCGGCACGGTCTCGAAACCGAAATGGGTGGTGTCCGAAGCTGCTGTCACGATCGGTCCGATCCTGTGCAATCTGTCTTGTCTTTGCCTGGGGCGATGCATAGCCAAACCAGCAGGGCTTGTCGCGGCCCCTCTCGACGCAGGCCGACCGGAGAGTATGTGAGATGCCCGAGCTTCCCGAGGTCGAGACGGTGCGGCGCGGGCTGGAGCCGGCCATGCTGGGCGAGACGCTGCAGCGGGTCGAGCAGAACCGGCCGGATTTGCGCTTTCCATTGCCGGAGCGCTTCGCCGCCCGCCTGACCGGCCGGCGCGTCGAGGCCCTGTCGCGGCGTGCGAAATATCTGATCGCCGATCTCGACGACGGCCAGGCGCTGATCATGCATCTCGGCATGAGCGGGCGCTTCGTGGTCGAGGCCCCCGGCACCCCTTCCGTGGAGCCGGGGGCCTATTACAACGAGATCGGCCGGCACCTGATCCACGACCATGTCGTCTTCCACATGGGGTCGGGCGCCCGCATCACCTATAACGACGTCCGCCGCTTCGGCTTCATGGACCTCGTGCCGCGTGCCGAGCTCGCGACCTCCAAGCATTTTGCCGGCATGGGCATCGAGCCGCTCGGCAACGAACTCTCCGGCGAGACGCTGGCGCGGCTCTTCGCGGGCAAATTCGCGCCGCTGAAGGCGGCGCTGCTCGACCAGCGCCTCGTGGCGGGCTTGGGCAACATCTATGTCTGCGAGGCGCTGTTCCGCGCCGGCCTCCATCCCGAGGCCGAGGCCGGCTCGATCGCCACGCCGACCGGCCGGCCGCGCCCCGCGGCGCATGCGCTGGCGCAGATCATCCGCGACGTCCTGGAGGAGGCGATCCTGTCGGGCGGCTCGACCTTGCGCGACTTCGCCCATGCCGACGGCTCGCTCGGCTATTTCCAGCACCGCTTCAAGGTCTATGACCGCGAGGGGCAGCCCTGCACGGCACCGGGCTGCGGCAACCTCGTCAGCAGGCTCGTCCAGTCCGGCCGCTCGACCTTCTATTGCGAGACCTGCCAGCCCCGCGCGCCGCGGCGCTGACGCGCCGGGCGTGGGGGCCTGCCTTAGCGCCGCGGCAGCTCCGGATATTCCAGCTTCGACACGTCGTAGCCGAGCGCGGCGGCGCGCTGGACGAGCTGGCGGCGCAGCGCCGGGCTCATCTTCGGGTCGCGCACGAAGATATAGAGATCGGTGAAGGTCGGATCGGCCGAGATGAACCAGCTGTAGTCCGGGGCGCGGTCGAGGATCCAGTAGTCGCGCACGATCGGCACGACGCCGAAGAGCGTGTAGGTCACGCGCAGCTTCGCATTGGTGCCGGGATCGAGAATCTCGCCCGGCCCGCCGATCGTCTTGAGTTCGCCCGAGGGCGTCCCCATCCGGCAGGAATCGAGCACCTCGATCCGCCCCTGCGCGTCGCGCTTGTACTCGGTCGCGCCGGCGACGCAGCCATCGGTGATGGCCATCGGACGCCGGGCGAATTCGTGCCAGAGCCCGGTATAGAGCCGCTCGACCGCGACCGGCTTGGCGGGCTGCGGCGCATTGCTGCTCTGGAGCCCGGCCGAGGCACAGCCGGCGAGCAGGAGCCCGGCGAGGAGGGCGATGATCGGCGCGCGCATCAGGGATATCCTCCGGCGGGGTTTGCGGTCGTGTGGAGGATACGCGCTGACCCCTGTGCCGGATCCATTCGGTCCCGCTGCATCTCCCCGTCGCAGCACAGCCCGCCTTGCACCGGCGCGCATGGACCACCGCAGTCCGCCCCGTTAAAGCTCGACGGCAAGAGACCATCCCGGGAGGCTGCCATGGCTTATGAGACCATTCTCGTCGAGACGAAGGGCAAGGTCGGCGTCATCACGCTGAACCGGCCCCAGGCGCTGAACGCGCTGAACGGACAGCTCATCGCCGAGATCAACATGGCGCTCGACGGCTTCGAGCGCGACCCCGGCATCGGCTGCATCGTGCTGACCGGCTCGGAGAAGGCCTTCGCCGCCGGCGCCGACATCAAGGAGATGCAGGGCCGAACCTACCCCGAGACCTATCTCGACGACAAATTCGCCGATTGGGACCGCGTCGGCCAGCGCCGCAAGCCGATCATCGCCGGTGTCGCGGGCTTCGCGCTCGGCGGCGGCTGCGAGCTCGCCATGATGTGCGATTTCATCATCGCCGCCGACAACGCGAAATTCGGCCAACCCGAGATCAATCTCGGCGTCATCCCCGGCGCCGGCGGCACGCAGCGGCTGACCCGCGCGATCGGCAAGGCCAAGGCGATGGATCTCTGCCTCACCGGCCGGATGATGGATGCAGCCGAGGCCGAACGCGCCGGGCTGGTGGCCCGCATCGTGCCGCTCGCTGATCTGATGACCGAGGTCATGAAGGCCGCCGACGCCATCGCCGCCAAATCGCTGCCCTCGGCCCTGATGGTCAAGGAGAGCGTCAACCGCGCTTTCGAGGTCACGCTGGCCGAAGGCGTCCGCTTCGAGCGCCGGCTGTTCTCGTCGCTTTTCGCCACGCAGGACCAGAAGGAAGGCATGAGTGCCTTCGCCGAGAAGCGGAAGCCCGACTTCAAGAACCGCTGACCGCCCGAGCCGTCCAGCCCTGTCGCGGGCATGGTTGGCGTCACAGAGTTTGATTGGAGCCGGGATCGCGCCGGCCGCACGATGGCCCGAAGCCCTCACACAGGATCGCCCATGACCGCCGCCCTCAAGCCGACCGAGACCGGTCTCGTCCTCCCGACCTATGCCGATGTCGAAATCGCGGCTGGCCGCCTCCAGGGCGTCGCCCACCGCACCCCGGCCCTGACCTCGCGCACCGCCAATGAGCGCACGCGCGCCAATCTCGTCTTCAAGCCCGAGAACCTGCAGCGCATGGGCGCCTTCAAGTTCCGCGGCGGCTACAACGCCATCGCGGCGCTGTCGCCGGCGCAGAAGAAGGCCGGCGTCGTCAGCTTCTCCTCCGGCAACCATGCCCAGGCGATCGCCTATGCTGGCCGGCTGCTCGGCGTGCCGACGACCATCATCATGCCGCTCGACGCTCCCGCGGCCAAGGTCGCCGCCACCCGCGGCTATGGCGCCGAAGTCATCACCTATGACCGCTACACCCAGGACCGGCTCGCGATCGGCGCCGAGCTTGCGCAGACGCGCGGCCTTGCGCTGATCCCTCCTTACGACCATCCCGACGTCATCGCCGGGCAGGGCACGGCGGCCAAGGAGTTGATCGAGGATGCCGGGCCCCTCGACATCCTGCTGGTCTGCCTGGGCGGCGGCGGGCTGCTCGCCGGCTGCGCGCTCGCCGCCAAGGCGCTCAATCCCGCCTGCCGGGTCTTCGGCGTCGAGCCGGAGGCCGGCAATGATGGCCAGCAATCGCTGCGCTCGGGAAAGATCGTCAAGATCGCCGTGCCCAAGACCATCGCCGACGGCGCCCAGACGCCCTTCCTGGGCGACTACACCTTCCCGATCATCCAGGCGCTGGTCGAGGACATCGTCACCGTCAGCGACGAGGCCCTGGTCTCGGCGATGCGCTTTTTCGCCGAGCGGATGAAGCTCGTCGTCGAGCCCACCGGCTGCCTCGCCGCCGCGGCCGCCTTCACCGGCGCCGTGCCCGTCGAAGGCAAGCGCGTCGGCGTGATCATCAGCGGCGGCAATGTCGATCTGGGCAGCTTCGCCCGCTTCCTGGCGCCGGCTGGCTGATCGAGCGTCGGTCCCGGCGCGATTCTTCGGTGGCGCCGGCAATTCCTCGTTGACGCGAACCTGGCTTGAGACTATACGCCACCCACTCGCGACGGCCCGCGAAAGCATCGGTCGTCGCTCCAGCATTTCCATCACGGTAGCGGTCGTGTCCCGCCAGGCAATTGCCAGGCGCCCGGTCGCGATGCAGAAGACGAGGACGTATCCGATGGCCAATACGACGTCGGCCAAAAAGGCGACGCGCAAGATCGAGCGCCGCACCGAGGTCAACAAGGCGCGCCGTTCGCGGATGCGCACTTTCCTGCGCAAGGTCGAAGAGGCGATCGCCTCCGGCGACAAGGGCGCCGCTTCCGACGCCCTGAAGGCCGCCCAGCCCGAGATCATGCGCGCCGCTCAGAAGGGCATCGTGCACAAGAACACCGCCTCGCGGAAGGTCTCGCGCCTGGCCCATCGGATCGGCGCTCTCGCCTCCTGATCGCCAGCTGCGGCATCGTATATCAGACGTTTGAAAAGCCCGGCTTCACGCCGGGCTTTTTGTCGTTCCGGGCCTGCTCGTGGCCGTTGCGCCACAGTGAAAACATGATCGAAAACGATCGTCCCGAAGCGCGATTCCGCAATCTTTCCGACCCTTTACGGGCTTGACTCCCCCAGGGCTTTCGGGGCGGAAAAACGCTCTCCGGAGCCCCCGCGACCGCGCAGCAAAAGCTCATATTTTTCAGGCCATTAGCGGGCAAAGGATTCGACCGCGGGGAATCCCGGCGACTCTGGGGCACCGCGCCTCGCGGCGCGAAAAAAAAGATTCGCGCCCTCCCCGGCATCGCCTTCATGAAGAAAATCTTAAGTCCCACAACCAATTGCGAGCCGGCTGCCGGTGGGTCACGACGGGCCTTCCGGGGGGTGACTCTCGGGTAGCGAACAATGGGCGTATTGCAGGCCTTCGAGAGCGCCCTGTAAGGTCTTTTTCAACGCCGGTTGGACAGCGATGGACGCCCGGCCTTTCCACAGGATTATCGGTTCTTGGCTCGCAACCCGGGGGTTGGAGGATGACGCTCTTTATCTTTTTCTAGCGTGAGATGAAGTGCGGCTTCGTCCTGCGACGAGCCTTTCCAGCGTAATCGATCAGAACGGACCGGAAAACCCGCGGGCCATCATCCGCAGGAACCCCTGTCCTATGACCGGTCAAAACAGCACCGGTTCGGCAGCCTCTCGGAGGCGGCCGGATCTGGCGCGCGAAGTGTCGAAGAAATGGGGCAAATGATGTTCGAACGGCGGCGGATGGACGATACGGTGGAGGTTGTGTCGGCGTCGGTGGGAAAGGGTTTCGCAGAGCAGGCTCGCCAGATCGATGAGGCGCCGGTGGTCATTCAGGCCTCGGCAGGAGAGGCCTGGGACCGTGTGCGGCGGCGCCTGCGGGCGGAACTCGGCGAGGATGTGTTCTCGAGCTGGTTTGCCCGTGTCGAACTCGGCAGCATCGTCGACGGCGTCGCCTATCTGACGGTGCCGACCCGCTTTCTGAAGAGCTGGCTCGAGTCGCACTATGCCGAGCGGCTGCGGGTCAACTGCATGGCCGAACTGGCGGGCCTGAACGGCGTCATGCTCTCGGTCCGCCAGGTCTCGCGCGACATGAGCCAGCCGCCCGCCGAGATCGTGCCGCTTCGCGGCCGCGCGACGGTCGCCGCCCCCACGGAGCCAAGGCCGGCCCCCGCGACCGGCATCGCGGCCGCCGAGCTTGGCGAGCGCGACCTGGTCGATGCCTGCGGCACGCTGCTCGACCGGCGGATGAATTTCCAGGCCTTCATTGTCGGCAAGTCGAACCAGCTCGCCTTCGCCGCCGCCGAGCGCATCGCGGCGGCGCCGGCCGGCACCACCCCCTATAACCCGCTCTACATCCATGCCGGGGTTGGGCTGGGCAAGACGCATCTGCTCCAGGCGATCGCGCAGGAGGCGCGCAGCCAGGGCAAGCGCGTCGCCTATTTCACCGCCGACCGCTTCATGTACGGCTTCGTCGCCGCGCTGAAGTCGCAGACGGCGCTGGCCTTCAAGGAGAAGCTGCGCGGCATCGATCTCCTCGTCGTCGACGATGTCCAGTTCATCCAGGGCAAGTCGATCCAGCAGGAGTTCGGCCATACGATCAACGCGCTGATCGACGCGGGCAAGCAGATCGTCGTTGCCGGCGACCGCATGGCCAATGATCTGGAGGCGCTCGACGAGCGCATCCGCTCGCGCCTCGGCGGCGGGCTCGTGGTCGAGGTCGGCGATCTCGACGAGGCGCTGCGGGCGACGATCCTGGGCAACCGGCTGGAGACGCTGCAGGCGGCCCATCCGAATTTCCAGGTCAATCCCGATGTCGTGACCTATGTCGCCCGCGTCGTCGCCACCAATGGGCGCGATCTCGACGGCGCCGCCAACCGTCTGCTCGCCCACGCGACGCTGTCGGGCCAGCCCGTCTCGCTGGAGACGGCGGAAGCCGCCATTCGCGACCTCGTTCGCACCCGCGAGCCGCGCCGCGTCAAGATCGAGGACATCCAGAAGCTGGTCGCGACCCGCTACAATGTCAGCCGCGCCGACATCCTCTCGGAGCGTCGCACCGCAGCCGTGGTCAAGCCGCGCCAGATCGCGATGTATCTCGCCAAGGCGCTGACGCCGCGTTCCCTGCCCGAGATCGGCCGGCGCTTCGGCGGTCGCGACCACACCACGGTGCTTCACGCCGTGCGCAAGATCGAAAAGGCGATCACCGAGGATCGCTCGCTGCATGACGAGGTCGATCTCCTGAAGCGCATGCTGCAGGAGTGAAGGCATGCGGGATCGGTGAAGACATGCGGGAGCGTGCTCGGCCGGCGTTCGGCCGGGCGCATTTCGCAGCGCGGCATTTTGGTTGTGGTTGCAGCCAAGGTGCCCTTGCGCCTCGCGCTGGCCTCCGGCAATGTCGGCGGCCATTCATGAGGCCCGTGCATTCGCTGCGGGCGCAGACACGCCAGAAGACTTGAAGATGAAGGTCACTGTCGAACGCTCCACCCTGCTGAAGTCGCTGGGCCACGTCCATCGCGTGGTGGAGCGCCGCAACACGATCCCGATCCTGTCGAACCTGTTGCTCAGCGGCACCGATGCCGGGCTGAAGCTGAAGGCGACCGATCTCGACATCGAGGTCGTCGAGACGGTGGCGGCTGATGTGGCCGAGCCTGGCGCGACCACCGTTCCGGCGCATACGCTCTACGACATCGTGCGCAAACTGCCCGACGGCGCGCAGGTTTCGCTCGAGACGACCGGCGACACCGGGCTCGTGCTGCGCTCGGGGCGTTCGCGCTTCCAGCTCCAGACCCTGCCCGAGAGCGATTTTCCCGACATCACCGCCGGCGAGATGGCCCACAGCTTCAAGCTGCCGGCCGGCGAACTCAAGCGCCTGATCGACAAGACCCAGTTCGCGATCTCGACCGAGGAGACGCGCTACTATCTCAACGGCATCTATCTCCACACCATCGATGTCGACGGCCGCCCGATGCTGCGTGCCGTGGCGACCGACGGTCACCGGCTTGCGCGCGTCGACACTGCCGCGCCGCAGGGCTCGGTCGGCATGCCCGGCGTGATCGTGCCCCGCAAGGCCGTCGCCGAGATCCAGAAGCTGCTGGAGGATGGCCAGAGCGAGGTCGTGGTCGAGCTCTCCGCCACCAAGATCCGTGTCGCCACTGCCGATGTCGTTTTGACCTCGAAGCTGATCGACGGCACCTTCCCGGACTATCAGCGCGTCATCCCGAGCGGCAACGACAAGCGCCTGACGGTCGACAAGGGTGATTTTGCGGCGTCCGTCGACCGCGTCTCGACGATCTCGTCGGAGCGCGGCCGCGCCGTGAAGCTCTCCATGGCCGATGGCCGGATGACGCTCTCGGTCACCAATCCCGATTCCGGCTCGGCGACCGAGGAGATCGAGGTCGACTACGAATCGAGCCCGCTCGATATCGGCTTCAACGCCCGCTACCTGATGGACATCGCCCAGCAGCTCGACGGCGACACCGCCCTGCTCAAGCTGGCCGATCCGGGTTCGCCGACGGTGATCCAGGATCGCGAGGGGGCCTCTGCGCTCTATGTGCTGATGCCGATGCGCGTCTAGGCGCCATCGCGCCGTGGCCGCCGTCGCGCGCCTGATCCTGCAGGATTTCCGCTCCTATCAGGCCCTCGATCTGCCGATCGGGGGCCAAATCATTGCGCTTGTCGGCGAAAACGGCGCCGGCAAGACCAATATCCTCGAAGCGCTGTCGCTGTTCTCGCCTGGCCGCGGCCTGCGACGCGCGGATCTGGCGGAGATGGCCAGGCAGGATGGCGACGGCGCCTTCGCGGTCTCGATCGCGCTGGACGATGACGGAGCCCGCCTCGGTGTCGGCCTGGGCCCTGCGGACGCAGACGGCAAGCGCGCCCGCCTCGCCCGGATCGACGGTGCGCCCGCCGGCTCGGCGCTTGCCTTCAGCGAGCACTTACGCGTCGTCTGGCTGACGCCCGATCTCGACGGTCTGTTTCGGGGCGCCGCCGGCGACCGCCGCCGCTTCCTCGACCGGCTGGTTCTGGCGGTCGACCCCGTGCATGGCACGCGCTCCAACGCGCTCGAAAAGGCGCTGCGCTCGCGCAACCGCATCCTCGAGGAGAATCCGGGCCAGACCCAATGGCTCGACGCCATCGAGCGCGAGATCGCCGAGCTCGGCGTCGCGGTCGCCGCGGCGCGCGCCGAGACCGTGGCGCGGCTGTCGGCCATCATCGCCGAGACGCGCGACGACGCCTCGCCCTTTCCCCATGCCGGCATCGCGCTCTCGGGCGAGATCGACCTTCTGGTGGCGCGCGGCGCGGCGCTCGACGCCGAGGATGGCTACCGCGCCCTGCTGCGCCAGGGCCGTACGCGCGACCGTGCGGCCGGGCGCACGCTGACGGGTCCGCAGGCCTCCGATCTCGAGGTTCGACACGGCCCCAAGGGCATTCCCGCAGGGCAGGGCTCGACCGGCGAGCAGAAGGCGCTGCTGATCGGGCTCGTGCTGGCCCATGCCAGGCTGGTCGCGGCGATGAGCGGCCTGAGCCCGCTCGTCCTGCTCGACGAGATCGCCGCCCATCTCGATCCACGCCGGCGCGCCGCGCTCTACGAGGGGCTCACGGCTCTGGGCTGCCAGGTCTGGATGACCGGGGCCGACGCGGCCCTGTTCGGCGATCTGCCCTCGGGCGCGCAACGGCTCGCGGTCACACCCGGCCAGATCGAACGCCTCGATTGACAAACAACCGTGGCGAGCAAAGGCGTTCGTGGTTGAGCAGCGGTTAACCATTCCGTGTCAAGGCTGGCGACCATGCAGCCCTCCCCGAACATGTTCTCGGCAGCGGAGAAAGAGATTGCGAGCCGCCTGCTTGCATTGCTGTCGCCGCATTTCGATGCGTCGATCGAGACGCTCTACAGCACGACCTTCGGGCGCGACAAGCTCAACCGGGACCGGCAGCTGCACCGCGACGAGCAGGCGAAGTACCGGATGCTGTTTTCGCTGCGCTTCGACGCCGATTACGTTGCCGCCAAGCGCCGCATCGTGAGCCGGGCCAACCAGCACGACATTCTGCTGGCCGACTATCCGCTGTTCTTCCTCGAGGATTTCTCGAATTTCTCGTCGGTCATCGTGAAGGGCTGGAAGCGGCGCTGGGGGTCGATCGACGACGCGCTGCGCGTCTTCTGCAAGCTGATGCTGACCGACATCTCCTATTCGATCGCCCGCTTCGACGAGGCGATCGACCAGCATACCGGCGAGCGCATCCGGCAGGTCGAGCAGGCATTTCGCAACGGCATCGCCGAGCGCATTTCAGCGATAGAGGTCAGCATGAGCGACATTTCCGGCTTTTCGAGCGAGATGTCGGCGAAGGCCAGCGAAACGCTGTCGGCGGTGGCTGAAACCCAGCGCCGGCCCGAGCAGGTCGCCGCCTCCGTTGCCGAAATCGTCTCCGCAACGCGCGCCTTCGGGTTGTCCTGTGCCGAGATCACGGTCGAGACCGCCCAGTCCAGCCGCGCGGCCGACGAGGCCGGCGCCGGTTGCGAGGGGATCGCCAGAAACGTCGCCATGCTTCGGCAGGCAAATGGCCGCATCGGCAACGTGGTCGAGTTGATCCGCAGCCTCGCGGCGCAGACCAACCTGCTGGCGCTGAACGCCACCATCGAGGCGGCGCGCGCCGGCGAGGCCGGGCGCGGCTTTGCGGTGGTCGCCGCCGAGGTCAAGTCGCTGGCGACGGCAACCAACAGCGCGACAGAAACGATCCGCCAGGGCATCGACGAGGTGGTCAGCGCGAGCCTCGCCATCGACGGTGCGGTGGAGCAACTCGGCAGCACGATGCAGGCGATGCAGGCCAGCGCCCGCCTCGTGGCTGCGTCGGCGGCCGGCCAGCACAACCGGATCGAGGCGGTCGCGGCGCAGGCCGAGACCTCGTCGTCGGGCGTCGATGCGATCGCGCGCCACGCGGCGCTGGTCGAGGGGCTGGCCGGGGAGGCTGCGGCGCTCGCCCAGCAGACCGACGAGCGGATCAAGGCGACCTCGCGGCTGGCTCAGGAGCTGGAGCGCTCGATCGCCGTCTTCCTGGGCGAAATCGCGCAGGCCCGCGCCGACCGGCACGGTTCGGTCCTTCGCGATGCGGGTTGAGCCGAACGCTGCGGAATCCATCTGAGGCTTTCCATCCGGTCCGGCCTCGGGCACACCCATGCGCCATGCCGCAGTCCCGCGAATCAGCCGCCCGCGCGATCCTCAAATCCGTTTTCGGCTACGATGATTTCCGTCCCGGCCAATGGGAGGTGATCGAGGCCGCGCTCGCAGGCCGCGATGTCTTCGCGGTTATGCCGACCGGCTCGGGCAAGTCGATGTGCTACCAGCTCCCGGCGCTGGTGGCGGGCGGGCTGACGCTGGTCGTCTCGCCCCTGATCGCGCTGATGCGCGACCAGGTCGGGCAATTGACCCGGGCCGGCGTCGCCGCCGCCTCGCTGAACTCGATGAACAGCGAGAGCGAGGCGAGCGAGGCCTGGGACAAGCTGAATGCGGGCGATCTGCGCCTGCTCTTCGTCTCGCCCGAACGCCTGGCGGGCGAAGGGCTGGTCGGCCGCCTGCGCCGCCTCGGCGTGACCCGACTGGCGATCGACGAAGCCCATTGCGTCTCGCAATGGGGCCATGATTTCCGCCCCGAATACCGCTTGCTCGCCAAGACGCGCGAGGCGCTGGGCGGCGTGCCGGTGACGGCCCTGACCGCGACCGCCGACCGCCAGACGCGCGAGGACATCGCCCAGCAGCTCTTCCCCAAGCCGCCGCATCTGGTGGTGCATTCCTTCGACCGGCCGAGCCTGAAGCTCGCCTTCGCGCCCAAGGACCAGCCGCGCCGCCAGATCGACGAGTTCCTGCGCAGCCATCGCGGCGGCTCGGGCATCGTCTACTGCTCGTCGCGCAACCGCACCGAGAAGCTCGCCGAGGGCCTGCGCGAAAAGGGCTGGAATGCGCTGGCCTATCATGCCGGGCTCGACCAGAGCGTGCGCAACCGCAACCAGGACGTCTTCCTGCAGGAGGACGGCGTCGTCGTCTGCGCCACGATCGCCTTCGGCATGGGCATCAACAAGCCCGATGTCCGCTTCGTCGTCCACGCCGACATGCCCGGTTCGATCGAGAGCTATTACCAGGAGATCGGCCGCGCTGGCCGCGATGGGCTGAACGCCGACACGCTGACGCTCTACGGCATCGACGATATGTCGTTGCGCCGCCGCCAGATCGACGAGAAGGCGATCGACGACGAGCGCCGCCGGATCGAGCACAAGCGCCTCAACGCGATGATCGACCTCTGCGAATCCGCGCTCTGCCGCCGCAGCGCCCTGCTCTCCTATTTTGGCGAGGAGACGCCAAGCTGCCGGCATTCCAATGCGCCGATCCGCTGCGATCTCTGCAGCGCGGATGCGCCAGAGCTCACCGATGCGACGCTCGATGCGCGCAAGCTGCTCTCGGCCGTCGCCCGCTCGGGCCAGCGCTTCGGCGCCGCCCATCTCGCCGACATCCTGACGGGCACCGCGACGGAGGCCGTCCGCCGACAGAACCATGACGGACTCAAGACCTTCGGCGTCGGCCAGGACAAGCCCAAGAGCGCCTGGACGGCGCTGACTCGCAAGCTTTTCGCTGCGGGCGCGCTGGCCGAGGCCAGCCTCGAGCATGGCGGCTTCTGCCTGACGGGGAAAGGCGAGGACATCCTGTTCGGTCGCGAGACCATCGCGCTGCGGGCCGACCCCCATGCCGATCGCCGCGCGCGTCGCGCCGGGCGCGAGGCGGCCCGTGCCGACGGGCTCGACGAAGGCACGGCGGGCCTGTTCGAGCATCTGCGCCAGCTGCGCCTCTCGCTCGCCCGCGAGGAGGGCGTCGCGGCCTACATCATCTTCACCGACCGCACGTTGATCGCCATGGCCCGCGCCAGGCCGGCGGGTCTCGAACAGATGCGCGCGATCGAAGGCGTCGGCGAGCGCAAGCTGACGCAATATGGCGAGGCCTTCCTGGAGGCGATCGCGGGGTTTGCCGAGTAGGCTGTCAGGCCGCTGCCTGAACCTCGATTTCAAAGGTCTTGCCGACGGCGGCCATCGCGGCTTCGATCTGCTCCAGCCGGGACGCATGATCGAGGCGAAACAGGCGATCGACCGATTCACGTTTCCAACCCAGACGGCGGCCGAGTTCGGCCCGCGTGATTCCCGCCGCCCCGACTGCGCGATAGAGTTCGATCTTCAAGGTGGTCAACATCGGCAGGCGGACCAGGATTCCAGCAGGATCGGCCGGTGGGATGTCCTCGCCATCGGCAATCATGCTGGCCAGCGCCGTTTCGATCGCATCCCTGGCGTGACGCAGAGCCTCTTCGCGCGTGTCGCCAAAGCTGACGACCATGGGCAGCGACGGGCAGGTGACGAGCAGGGTGTCATTGTCGTCGGGCGTCAGTTCGACATGATAAGCCAGCATCACTTCAACCCCAGTTGCTTCTTGATGGCGTTGACCAGACCCGTGCCAAGTTCCTTGCGGCCGCCATGCATCGGTATCTCGGACTTGAATGGTCCGCGTCGCACGACGAGATGGCCGGAGCCGCCTCGCTTCGTCTCGAAGGTGCAGCCCTGCGCCGCCAGCCACTTCTTCAGCTCTTGCGCGTTCATCGGGCCTCACAATCGAGCATCCTACCAAATTCAACACTACTGTTGAAGTCAACAGATGTGTGGCGCCGCCTTCGCACGCGCTCTCGCGCACGCACGCGTACACGCGTGAAAAAGCCGCAGTGGGCGGCTATATTCGTGTTACGAATCAAGACGATCGCGGACGCCCGCGCGCCCGCCGAAGGACCACGACATGAACGACGCTGCCCGCGACCTAGAAGACGCCGCCTACGGCGCTGATTCCATCAAGGTTCTCAAAGGCTTGGATGCGGTGCGCAAGCGCCCGGGCATGTATATCGGCGACACTGACGACGGCTCCGGCCTGCACCACATGGTCTATGAGGTCGTCGACAACGCCATCGACGAGGCGCTGGCCGGCCATGCCGACATCGTCACGGTGACGCTGAACGCCGACGGTTCGGTGACCGTCACCGACAATGGTCGCGGCATCCCCACCAATATCCACACCGAAGAGGGCATCTCGGCGGCCGAGGTCATCATGACCCAGCTCCATGCCGGCGGTAAGTTCGACCAGAACTCCTACAAGGTCTCCGGCGGCCTGCATGGCGTCGGCGTCTCCGTCGTGAACGCGCTCTCGGTCTCGCTGAAGCTGCGCATCTGGCGCGGCGGCAACGAGCATTTCATGGAGTTCCGCCATGGCGACGCGGTCGCGCCGCTCGCGGTCGTCGGGCCGGCCGGCGACAAGCGCGGCACGGAGGTGACCTTCACCCCGTCCCAAGAAACCTTCACGATGATCGAGTTCGACTACAAGACACTCGAACATCGCCTGCGCGAGCTCGCCTTCCTCAATTCCGGCGTCCGCATCATCCTGACCGACGCCCGCCGGGCCGAGGTGGTGCGCGAGGAGCTGATGTATGAGGGCGGCGTCGAGGCCTTCGTGCGCTATCTCGACCGCGCCAAGACGCCGGTCATCAGCCAGCCGGTGATGCTGAGCAATGAAAAGGACGGCATTACCGTCGATGTCGCGCTGTGGTGGAACGACTCCTACCATGAGAACGTGCTCTGCTTCACCAACAACATCCCGCAGCGCGACGGCGGCACCCATCTCGCCGGTTTCCGCGCCGCGCTGACGCGCCAGGTTACGGGCTATGCCGAAAGCTCCGGCATCTCCAAGAAGGAGAAGGTCTCGCTCACAGGCGACGATTGCCGCGAGGGCCTGACCGCGATCGTCTCGGTCAAGGTGCCCGATCCGAAATTCTCCTCCCAGACCAAGGACAAGCTGGTCTCCTCCGAGGTCCGCCCCGTCGTCGAGAACGTCGTCAACCAGGCGCTCTCGACCTGGCTCGAGGAGCACCCCAACGAGGCAAAAATCATCGTCGGCAAGGTTGCCGAGGCTGCGGCCGCCCGCGAGGCCGACCGCAAGGCGCGCGATCGCACCCGCCGCAAGGGTGCGCTCGACATCGCCTCGCTGCCGGGCAAGCTCGCGGACTGCCAGGAGCGCGACCCGGCCAAGTCCGAACTCTTCATCGTCGAGGGTGACTCGGCCGGCGGCTCGGCCAAGCAGGGCCGGGCGCGTGAATACCAGGCGGTCCTGCCGCTGCGCGGCAAGATCCTCAACGTCGAGCGGGCGCGCTTCGACAAGATGCTCTCCTCCGAGCAGGTCGGCACGCTGATCACGGCGCTCGGCGCCGGCATCGGCCGCGAGGAGTTCAACATCGAGAAGCTGCGCTACCACAAGATCATCATCATGACCGACGCGGACGTGGACGGCTCCCATATCCGCACCCTGCTTTTGACCTTCTTCTACCGGCAGATGCCGGAGGTGATCGAGCGCGGCCATCTCTTCATCGCCCAGCCGCCGCTCTACAAGGCGGCCCGCGGCAAGAGCCATGTCTACCTCAAGGACGAGCGCGCGCTGGAGGATTACCTCGTCGAGACGGCGCTCGATGGCGCGGTCTTCAAGACCAGCGCCGGCGACACACGAAACGTCATCGAGCGCGGCGGCGCGGATCTGCGCGCGCTGATCGAGGAGGCCCGCGGCATCCGCTTCACGCTGGGACAGCTGCATTCGCGCTATGACCGACGCGTGGTCGAGCAGATGGCGATCGCCGGTGCGCTGCATCCCGTCTCCGAAGACAACGAGGCCAAGGCCAGTGAGGCGGCCGCTCAGGTCGCCCGGCGTCTCGATGCGATCTCCGACGAACTCGAGCGCGGCTGGGAGGGCAAGGTCAGCGAGGGCAGCTTCCTGTTCTCGCGCATGGTGCGCGGCGTGAAGCAGGTCGCGGCGATCGATGCCGGACTTCTGGCCAGCGCCGAGGCCCGCAAGCTCGACGCCGCGGCGGCCTCGCTGCAGGAGGCCTATGCCAAGCCCGGCGTGCTCAGCCGCAAGGGCGACGACCATGTCGTCAACGGCCCGACCGACCTGTTCGACGCGGTCACCGCCATCGGCAAGAAGGGCGTCTCGCTGCAGCGCTACAAGGGACTCGGCGAGATGAACCCCGAGCAGCTCTGGGAGACGACGCTGGACCGCGACGTCCGCTCGCTGCTGCGGGTCAAGAACGACCAGAACGACGAGGCCGACGATCTCTTCGTCAAGCTGATGGGCGATGTCGTCGAGCCCCGGCGCGAATTCATACAGACCAACGCGCTCAACGCCACCGTCGATACCTGATGCGTGACAACACCTGACGCCTTTGGGGCGTCAGGTGCAGGGGGCCGTCAGGCGGCGCGGCGGGTGTTGCCGTGCTGCGGATAAGCGCGGACGGCGCTTGCGCCCTCCGGCCCGGTCTTGAAGGCGGCGACGAGGTCGTTGAGCTGGCCGATGCGGCCCGAGAGCGAGCCGGCCGAGGCCGCGCTCTGTTCCGACAGCGCGGCGTTCTGCTGCGTCATCTCGTCGAGATGCGCGACCGCCTGGCTCATCTCGTCGATGCCCGAGGCCTGTTCGCCCGACGCGGCAGAAATCTCCGCGATGGTGGCGGCGACCTTCTGCGAGGCGGACAGGATCTGGCTGAGCGCCTCGCCGGCCTGACGCACGAGCTTGACGCCCTCGCCGACCTCGCTGTTGGACGAGGAGATCAGCGCCGAGATGTCCTTGGCGGCCGAACTCGAACGCTGCGCGAGTGTACGGACTTCCGAGGCCACCACCGCGAAGCCCTTGCCGGCATCGCCGGCTCGCGCCGCTTCCACCGCCGCGTTCAGCGCCAGCAGGTTGGTCTGGAAGGCGATGTCGTCGATGACGCGGATGATGTCGGAGATCTTGGTCGAGGCGGTCTCGATGCGGGCCATGGCGTCGACCGCCTGGCCGGCGATCGCGCCGCCGTCCTTCGCGGCCTCCATGGCCTCCGTGGCGATCGCCGCCGCATTCCGCGAGGCCTGGGCGGTGGCCTTCACCGACGCCGCGAGCTCCTCGGTCGTGGCGGCGGTCTCTTCCAGGCTTGAGGCCTGCTCTTCGGTGCGCTTGGAGAGATCATCGGCGCCCGTATTGATCTCGCGGGCGGCGAGCCCGACATCGGCCGAGGTCACCTGGATCGTGCGCACGGTCGAGGACAGCCGGTCGACCGTCTCGTTGATCGCGCTCTTCAGCTCGGCAAACTTGCCGCGATAGGCCGAATCCACCCGCACCGTCAGGTCGCCGCCGGCCACCGCCGAAAGCGCAGACGCGAACTCGGTCGTGGCCGAATCGACCACCGCATTGATCTCGTTGATGCCAGAGACGAGGTCGCCCAGCGGGCCGCCGACATCCCCAACGGCGGCCCGCCCGGAGAAGTCGCCGTTCTGCGCGGCGCTGACGATGAGGGAGACCTCGCCGAGCAGCTTCTGGACATTGGCCGCCTGCTGGCTGTCGGCCAGCATGGCGAGCTCACGATCGCGCCGGCTCGCCTCGAGCGACAGCGCGTTTTCGCGATAGGCTTCGAGTGCGCCGCTCAGCGCGCCGATCTCGTCGGGCGAGGCGGGCTTGGGGATCGGCTGCGAGAAATCGCCAGCCTGCATGACGTCGAGCGCGGATTTCAGGGCCACGACCGGCTTGGCGATGCGGCGCTGCACGCCGCGCCAGCTCACGATGCAGACCGCCATCAGCGTGGCCAGGAGAGCGGCGATGATGGCCAGCTGGGCCCAGGCGGCATCCAGCTTGTCCTGCGTCGCGCTCGCCATGTCGTCGAGCGACTGGGTGATGGCCGAAAGCATCGCCGTGAACGGGCCGTTGCACAGGCGGGTCCAGTCCTCGGCCGAGATCAGCGGGGCGGTGCCCTGGCCGAGCTTGCCGGTGAGGCCATCCATCGCCTTGTTGGCGGCGTCCATCTCGGCGCCCATCACGCCGGTCTTGCGCAAGAGCTCCGCGCCGATGCCGCTGCGCTGGCTCATCTGCCGCAACTGCTCCATGCTCGATTCGGCGACGCCGCGCAGCTCGCCCAGCCGGCGGATCTGCGCCGGTTCGAGGGCCTTGCCGGAGGCCATGTGCGGCCGCAGGACCGAACACTGGATGCCGTAGCTGGAACGGGCGCGCCAGCCGGTCGCCTTGAAGTTCTGCAGATCGGCCATGATCGGATCCGACAGGCGCACGGCGAGCGAGGTGGCGTCGGCCGCCTTGACCAGCGCCGTCTCGATGTCGCCGACGCCGTTGTACCACGGCATTGTCGCCTGGAGGCTGCGCTGGGCCTTGGGCTTGCTCGCCTCTGCCCGCAGATCTGCGAATTTGGCGTCGGTGGCCTTCTGCTGGCTCGCCACGGCTTCAGCCAGGGCGGCGCGGTTGGCCAGCGAGGTCGCCGCGAGTCGTGCCACGGCCTCGTCCAGGTCCTTGCGGTTGGCCTCCTGAACCTTGGTGATGATCGGGGTCGGGTCGTCGGCCGCCTGGATCGCGGTCTGCGCCTGGCCGCGATTGGCGCGAATGCTGTTGCCGGCGATCAGAAGCGCCTTGTCGGCTTCGACGAGGCTGGCCAGCCGCATGTTTTCGCGCACATCGGCAAAGGATTGGCTGGCCATATACGTCAGGGCACCCACGCCGGGGATGCATAGACACGCCATGGTTGCAACGAGGTAATGCTTGATCGAAGCGGGGAAGAGCTGCACAGCCACCATCCTGGGTCGTATCGGCCATTGTTCGCGACAGGGTCGCAACGGTCATCTTTTCAGAGCATTCTGGACTGCAGCTTGCGCCATGATGATTAAGATTTGCTGATTGCCTGAAACAGCACGGTAATCTTAAGCATCGGCCTGCAACCGCCTTTGGGTCAGGCTTCCGCGAAGACTGACCAGCCCGTGGCGTCGGCGAGGCGCTCGAGCGCCAGAGTGCCCAGTTGGGAATTGCCGCTGGCGTTGAGCCCGGGCGACCAGACCGCGATCGAGGCTTTTCCCGGCGCGATCGCCAAAATCCCGCCGCCTACGCCTGATTTGCCCGGCAGGCCGACGCGAAAGGCGAAGTCGCCCGAGGCGTCGTAATGGCCGCAGGTCAGCATCAGCGCATTGATCCGGCGGGCGCGGCGGGCCGGCACGATCCGCGCGCCGCCCGGCGCGTGCAGCCCGCCATGCATCAGGAAGCGCCCGGCCATGGCGAGCTGCCGGCAGCTCATGGCAATGGCGCATTGGTGAAAATAGACGCCGAGCGTCAACTCGGGCGCATGCCGGATGGTGCCGAAGGCCTTCATGTAGTTGGCGAGCGCGATGTTGCGGAAGCCCGTCGCCTGCTCGGCGCGTGCCACGATCTCGTCGATCACGATGGACTCGTCGTCGGCAAGATGGCGTACGAAGCGCAGCAATTCGCCGATCGCGACGCGCGGCGCGTGGCCGGCGAGGTTGATGTCGGCCACGACCAGCGCGCCGGCATTGATGAACGGGTTGCGCGGGATGCCCTGCTCGCGTTCGAGTTGGACGATCGAGTTGAACGGGGTGCCCGAGGGTTCGCGGCCGACGCGCGACCAGAGCGCCTCTCCAACTTTGCCGAGCGCCTGCGTGAGCGCAAACACCTTGGAGATGCTCTGGATCGAGAAGGGTTCGAGCGCATCGCCCGCCAGATGGATTGCGCCGTCGGCGGTCACCACGCAGAGGCCGAACCGGCCGGGGTCGATCGCAGCCAGAGGCGGGATGTAGGTCGCGACCTCGCCCCGCTCCGGCAGGTCCGCCATCTCCCGGGCGATGTCGCCAACCAGGCGCGCCAGATCCGTCACGCGTCTCGGTCTCCGGTGGCGCGGTCGCAAGCGTGCCCCAGCGCTCATGGGCGGTCACGCCAGGAGAATGTCAGAAAGAAGGCCCTCGTGACGCATCACGAGCATGCCATGCCGGGCGGGCGTCGTGATCCCCAACCCTATGCGGTTTGCGCGCAGGTGTCCAAAGGTGTCACCGGCGTCGGTTTCGGCAGTGCGGCGATCACGCAGCGCGACTTGCCGCCCGATTTGGCCTGGTAGAGCGCTGCATCGGCGGCGCTCATCAGGCTTTCCATGTCGAGCCCGTGATCGGGCGCGCGGGCGATCCCGATCGAGGCCCCGATCGTCACCGTGACGCCCTCGTCGAGGACATAAGGCAAGGAGATCTCGCGGATCAGGCGCTCGCCCAGACGTTTGAGCGGGCCGCTTCCGGGTTGCTCCGACAGCACGATGAACTCGTCGCCGCCGATGCGCGCAACCAGATCGCCGCTGCGCACGAGGCGGCGCAGGCGCTCTGAGACAAGCTGGAGAAGCCGGTCGCCGGCGACATGGCCGTGCGTGTCGTTGACCGCCTTGAACCCGTCGAGATCGAGATAGATCAGCGCTACGGCGCCATCCTGCCGCGCGAGGCTGGCGTTGAGCGCCCGCGTCAGCCCGACGCGGTTCGACAGGCCCGTCAGGACGTCGTGCCGGGCTTGGAAGGCGTGCGCCCGTTCCGCCTGCATCGTCGAAACAAGCATCGCGTTGAGACCGAACGATGCCCGCAACATGCTGTAGATGTAGAATGGGAGCTGGATCAGGCCGATTAGCATGATCGGCTCGTTCATGAAGGGCGTCGCGAGGGTGCAGGGGCCCAGCGTCAGGATGATCATCAGCCCCGCCATGCGCGGCGCGCCGAAATTGCGAAAACAGGTGCCGCCGACCATGGCCGTCGCCGAAAGGCATGCCAGGGTCGCCACGACCCAGTCGCCGCTGAGCAGGCTGATGAACGCGCCGAAGCCGACGCCCGCGGCCCAGGCGACGCCGAGCAGGATGTAGAGATCGGTGGGTGTCTCCTGCTGCCGGGCGGCCCGACGCCGGGCGATCATCAAGACGGCTGTGCGTGCCAGGCAGCACAGGATGTCGAAGGCGCACCAGAGGATGAACGGCCAGGTCGGGATGCGCAGCGCAATCAGCACCGAGACGGCGATGGTGTTGACCACGCCCGCGCCGAAGATCGGCAGCGTTCCGAACAGCCCGCCGATGAGGGCGACACGGATATCGGTCGGCACCTCGGAGCCGGCATCGGTCAGCCAGCGCGTCGCGCGCCATCTCGGCAGGCTGAAACGAAGCGTCTCGCCTTGCATGCGCGTCTTTCCCCAATGACGAGCGCCTGGCCGCCGATGATCTGGTGATAGACCGCCAACCGTTACAATTAAGTTGGTTTCTTTGCAGATAATCGCTGAGGATCGCCCAGGGCCGAGGGGGCTGCGCGCGATGGCAGTCGCCTTCAGACCGCCTGGCGATAGACCCAGACGCGCGCCGGGGGGATGTTGCGCAGCACCCAGTCCGAGACAAAGGCCTTCAGGCCCGAGCCCTTGCGGGGAACGGGCGAAACCACCGAGTAGGTGAATTGGATGAAGGGCGCGCTGTCGACGAGCAGAGTGAACGCGTCCTTCGCCAAGGCGCTGCGCATTGCCGGTGGCTGGTTGAACAAGGGCAGGCTCGACACGACCGCGATCGCCTTGTCCTGCAGATGCCCCGCGAGCGTCGTCGAGAGCGCATAGGCGTCCCCCTCGACGATGGTGGCGCGCGGAAAGCGCTGGCGCAGCAAGGTGCAGAATTCAGGGCTGTATTCGACCAGGATCAGCCGGTCCTCGCTGATGCCGCGTTCGATCAGCGCTTCCGTCACCGGCCCGGTTCCCGGGCCGATCTCGATCACCGGGCCGGGCAGGGCGGGGTCCACGAAGGACGCCATGCGCCGGGCCAGCGCCGGGCTCGACGGCGTCACCGAGCCGGTGCGGGACGGGTTGTCGATCCAGGATTTGATGAAGCGAGCCTCGTCGCCGAGCTTCGCGCGGGCTTCGCTGACCCGTGAGCGGAACTTCTGCGTCTTGCTGCGGACCTCGTCCTCCACCTTGTAGCGCACGGTCGCGACCTTGAGGCGGGCCTGCGCGACGCTGTCGACGAGGTCGGCAGCTGTCACCCGCACCTCGTCCTCGATCCGCGAGGCGACGCGGGACTGCCCGAGACGGGCTGCCAGCGAACGCCCCTGCGGGGAACGGCGAGACGGGGTGAGCGACATGAGGCCTCTGACATCGGCCCGAAAGGCACGACCTTGGTGGAAAGCAAACGTTAACTGCGCGTCATATGGGGTCAAGTCGCATCGCCAGCCAAGTGCTTATGAGTACGAAGACGCCGAATCCGCACAAGTCGTGGCTGGCGCTGGCATTTTTTGCGTTTCCGGTGGGGTCCAGGCGCGCGCGCAGGGCTTCAGATCAGCGGTCGGGGCGCGACCTCCCGCTCATAGAGCAGCGCCATCCGGGAGGTCAGGCGCGGATTGAGGAGCCTCAGGCGACCCTCGTGGATCGCAAACAGGCCCGCCTTGCGCAGGCGCGACCAGGTCTTGCTGGTATGGACCAGCGACAGCCCGAGCGCATCGGCGAGCTGCTGCTGCGAGAGGGGAAAGCGGAAACTCTCATCCGCCACGAGTCCAAGCGCTTCCGCCCGCCGGTACAGCGAGATCACCAGCGCGGCGATCCGCTCCCCGGCGTTGCGCTGGCCGACGGATGTCAGATTCTGGTCGATCAGGCTCTCCTCGCGTGAACCGAGCCAGGCGATTTCGTAGGAGAGGCTCGGCATCTGGACGAACAGATCCCAGACGCGTCGTCGCGGGAAGACGCAGAGCTCGACCTCGGTCAGCGCCTCGATGCCATGCTGGGCAGCGCTCAGCAGCGAGGCCTGAAGCCCGACGAGGTCGCCCGGCAGCAGGAAGTTCAGGATCTGGCGGCGACCGTCCGGCAGCAGCTGGTAGCGGAAGGCCCAGCCTGAAAACAGCGTATAGAGTTCCGCATCCTCCTGCCCGGGATGGATGATGTCGGCGCCGGCAGGCATCTGGCGATGTTCGATCTTCATCGATTGGATGAAGCGGATTTCCGCATCGTTTTTGTCTTTGAAGGCGGGTTTCAGGCGCAACGGGCAGGCCAGGCAGGGCACGCCGGTTTTGCCGTTGGGGAGGGCGCTGTCCGTCATCGTCTCGCTCGATCTCCCGGAGCGGGGCCGGTGCATGCGGAGCACCGTCATCCTCTCCATATCGAATTGGGCGGTTTTGTCATGAGCCGATCGCGGTATAGCCGGTATGGGCGGGAACCGTTGTCCCCTCTGAACGTTACGGCAGCAGCCGCAAAGGCCATCGACCGCGTGCGGCCGTGTCCGTGCAGCCTGCCCTTGCTCGCTTGACGACACGGCCGTCATCGCCGGAGAGACCTTTCCATGCCTCATAAGACGCGCGTCCCCAGACGGTCGCGCATGCGCCGCTTCTTTGCCCTGGCCCTCCCTTTCTGGAGTGGCCCGACGAAGCTGCGCGCCTGGGGGCTGACGGTGACCGTCCTGGCCTTCGTCGCAGCCCAGATCGCCACGGCCGTCGGCGTCAACACCTGGAATCGTCTGTTTTTCGATGCGCTCGAAAAGCGCGATGTCGCGGCGGCCTGGAGCATCGCAGCCTGGCTCCCGCTGCTGGTTGCGGTCTCGGCGGCGACATTGTCGGCGCTGGTGATCAGCCGCATGCTGCTTCAGGCGCGCTGGCGCGAATATCTGACGCTGCGCCTCGCCGGCTGGTGGATCGCCGACCAGCGCTACTACCGGCTGCAATTCGTCGCCAAAGAGCAGGCGGCGCCGGAGTTCCGCATCGCCGAGGATGTGCGCCTCGCCATCGAACCGCTCGTGGAATTCGCGATCGGGCTGATCAGCGCGGCCGTCACGGCGGCGACATTCGCGGCCATCCTGTGGCATGTCGCTGGCTCGGCCCGCTTCACCCTGGGCGGCGTCGAGGTGGTCATCCCAAGCTACATGGCGCTAGCCGCGATCGGCTACGCCGTGGTCGCCTCGCTGGCGGCGTATTTCGCCGGCCGGCCGCTGGTGTCGCGGATCGCCGCCAAGAACGAGGCCGAGGCGCAGTTCCGCGCCGAGATGACGCGGCTGCGTGAGAATGCCGAGAGCATCGCGCTGATCCGCGGCGATGCCGACGAGCGCGGCTCGGTCGGTGACAATTACGGCCGGGTCCTGGCCGCCTGGCTGCGGGTGATCCGCCAACAGGGCGTCATCGCCATCGTGCTGAACACCAATGGCGCGCTGTTCCCGATCGTGCCGCTGCTGCTGATCGCGCCGAAATATCTGGCGGGCGATGTCTCGCTGGGCGCGGTGATGCAGGTCGTGGCTGCCTTCAGCGCGGTCCAGGCGGCGCTGATCTGGTTCGTCGACAACTTCGTCCGGCTGGCGGAATGGTTTGCCTCGGTGACCCGCGTCGACGAATTGCAGGAGGCGCTGGAAGGCCTCGACATCGGCACCATCATGGAAGGCGAGACGCGCATCTCGCTGGAGGAAAGCGAGGACGGCGCCATTCATCTCGACCGGCTCTCGATCGCCCACAGCAATGGCAGGGCGGTCATCACCGACGCATCGGTCGTGATCGGCCTCGGCGAGAAGGTGCTGATCGTCGGCGAGAGCGGCACCGGCAAGAGCACCCTGATCCGCGCGCTCGCCGGCCTCTGGCCCTGGGGCTCGGGGTCGATCGCCGTTCCCCGCGGCAAGTCGATCGCCTTCGTTCCGCAAAAGCCCTATCTGCCGATCGGCAGCCTCCGGACGGTCCTGCTCTATCCGGAGGCCGACAAGCCGGTGCCCGACGAGGTCGTGGTCGCGGCCTTGCGGCGCTGCGGCCTGAGCTACCTCGCCAAGCGCCTCGACGACGAGGACAAGTGGGATCGCATCCTGTCGGGCGGCGAGCGCCAGCGGGTCGCCTTCGCGCGGCTGGTCATCCAGCGGCCCGACATCATCATCATGGACGAGGCCACCTCGGCCCTCGATGAAGACAGCCAGAATGCGCTGCTCGGCCTGTTCGAAGCCGAACTCGCCCATGCCACGCTGATCAGCGTCGGTCACCGCCCGGGTCTGGAGGAATACCATGACCGCAAGATCACCCTCGAGAAGCGCCTTGCGGGCGCGCATCTGACTTCGCGCCGTCTCGGCAAGTCGCTCTGGCGCCTGTTCAAGGGTCGGTTGGCCGATAATGACGAAACCACCTGACGCCGACGCTCGCGCCGATGTGATGACCAAGCGACGCGCGCTCCGCCTGAGCACGGAACCCGTCCGTTATCTTCGCGTTAACATCCCGTAAGCCGGCCAGTGTCGTCCGGCCAAGGCGTCGGGAGAAACAGAATGTTGAACAACAGCCTTGCCCCCATCAAGCGCGCCGGCCTGTTCTTCGGTTTCATGGGCGCCGCCGTGTTCGCCCTGACCCTCGGCTCCGGCCTGCAGGACACCCAGGGCACCAGTTCCGCCGCGGTGGCCCAGGCCAAGATCGAGCGCCAGGTGCCGACCGACGCGCGACTCGCTGCCGTCGATCCCGCGCAGCGCAGCGTCGATGTCACGCGGCGTGCCATCGCCGGCTCGCAGCAGGCGATGCTTCCCGCCGCCGGGCGCGTCATCCTGCGCTGAGGCTCACGGCCTCCCACCGGATTCTCGTACCGGAACTTTCAGGCCCCTTCCGGGTTCAACCGATGGCGCTTCCCTCGCGCCATGACTTGCAAGCCGCCTCCGGGCGGCTTGTTTTTGTCTCGCACCAAGCCGTTGATCAAGACGCCAGCCCGACCGGCTCCGGAAAACCCCATGTATCTCCGCATTCGCCACTCCACCACCTACCGTTATGGCGGGCCGGTGACGTTCGGGCCGCATCGCCTGATGCTGCGGCCGCGTGACAGCTTCGATCTGCGCGTGGTCGATACAGCCTTGTCGATCTCGCCGTCGGCACGCCTGCGCTGGATGCACGACGCCTATGGCAATTCCGTCGCGATCGCCAATTTCGAGAAGCCCGCCGACACGCTCGACATCGTCAGCGAGTTGGTGGTCCAGCGCTTCGGCTCCGCCTTGCCGCGCACCGAGATCGAGACGACGGGGATGACCGGAGTGGTTTACACGGAGGGCGAGCGCGCCGTCCTGCAGCCCTATCTCGATCATGCCGCGGCCGATCCCGATCATCTGCTCGATCAGTGGCTGGCTGATTTCAGGGCGCGCATCGGCCAGGGCACCGGCCATCTTCTGCGCGATCTCGCCCAGGCCATCTCGGTTGGACTGACCTATGCACTGCGCTACGACGAGGGAACGCAGCACCCCGCCGACACGCTGCGCCAGCGATCGGGGTCTTGCCGGGATTATGCCTGGCTCTTCATCGAGCTGGCGCGTCGCATGGGCTTCGCGGCCCGCTTCGTGACGGGTTACATCCATGACCGGACCCCGAATTCTGCGGGCCTGGTCTCGACGGTCGGCCTGACGCATGCCTGGGCCGATGTCTTCATCCCCGGAGACGGTTGGGTGGAATTCGACCCGACCAACAACCTCGTCGCCGACCGGCAGTTGCTGCGCGTCGCCGTCGCGCGCGTCCCCGAAGACGCGTCGCCCGTTTCCGGCAGCTTTACCGGCCTGGCCGGTTCCTTCCTGGGGCTGGGTGTCGGCGTGACGATCGAGACCATCGACGCTCCGGCGTGATGCGAGTGGCGCGCCGCGCCGCTTCAGGCGCCGTGGCGGATCCGCCAGCTGCCGAGCCT
The DNA here is from genome assembly GCF_030695125.1 of Allobosea sp. Taxonomy (GTDB): domain Bacteria; phylum Pseudomonadota; class Alphaproteobacteria; order Rhizobiales; family Beijerinckiaceae; genus Allobosea. Next base: position 130,221 of record NZ_JAUYTP010000032.1, read on the forward strand.
GCGGCCCTGGGCCTGTTCCACCTGAACCGCCTCGATCTGCGCGACGAGCCCTGCAAAAATCTTCGGCGGCTCGGTCGGTGCGATCTCGCGATCGGCCTCGAGCGCCACTTCGAGCGTGGCCTCGTCGACATCGCTGACGATGATCGTGACGCTGACCCCAGGGGTGCTGCGCAGCACGCGGGAGGCCACGTCCACCACCAGGAAGCCGAGCGGGATGACCCGATCGACCGAGAGCGTGGCCTTGGTGTTGAGGCGGCTGGAAACCCACTGGTCGCGATTGCGGACGAGATTGGTGATCATCGTCACGACGTCTTCGATGAAGAGATCGACCCGCACCGGCTGCATCTCGCCATCCGCGAGCGTGAAGCGATAGGCCGCCGACAGGACATGCACGCGGGTTTCGGCGTCGGCCAGCGCCAGCCTTGCCTCGTCGCGGTAGTCGCGCTTGGTCAGCCCGATATAGCTCTGCACGACCTGCAGGCTGTTCTTCACGCGGTGATGCAGCTCCCGTACGAGGAAACGGTTGTCGTCGAGCGCCGTCTGCAGGCGCCGCTGGCGGACCTCCTGTTCGTCGACCATGGTGTTGAAGGCCTCTGCGACGCTGCGCATGTCGCTTGGCATCTCGTCGGCGATCGGGGCCCTGGCCTGGGGTTGCTGGGTCGAGCGGGCGCGCGCCGCCGCTTCGATGCCGCGCAGCCAGCGGATGCAATGCTGGTCGATCGCCCGCAGATAGACCAGGCCGAGCAGGACCAGGGTCAGGATCGGTGCGATCAGCAGCGCCATGAACTGCATGCGGGCCGCGGCCTCTGGCGCCTGGCTGAAGCTCGCAATGACGTACAGGTCGGGCTCCGTCACCAGTCGCGCGGCGTAGGAGCGGCCTATTCCAGCGCGGCTGAACGCTTCCCAGCGCTGGCCATCGCTGGGGAAGGCCTGCTGCTCGGGCAACCATGAGACATCGTCGGTTCCGTGCTCGCCGCGGTGCATGACCACGGCTTCGCCACGTGAAACCAGCGCGACGTTGACGCCGTCGGCACTGCCGCCGAGTTCGAAGACCTGGTCGAGCAGGTCGGGGTCGGCGAGCAGCAATCCGTCCTGCAGGAGCCCGTCGTTCATCGGTCCGACCTGGCTGACGAGATGGTCTCGGCCACCGAGCACGACCCGGTCGAAGCGCGCGGCCGGCAGGCCCTTCAGCGACCGGCTCACGGACCGTGGCAATTTGGCCAAGCGTCCGGCGATGCTGGCCATGTCGGCCTCGGTCACGCCGGAATCCACCGACGCGAAACAGATTCGGCCCTCGCCGAGCACGAAGCGGACGGCCCGGTAGCCGGGAATGCGCGCCAGCATGTCCCGGGCCTGGACCTCGCAAGCGGTGCCCTGCGTGCCGCTGCCCGCAATCACGGAGCCTGCCGCGAGCACGGTTCGGAGCGCGCCGCGGTGCCACACCCGCGTGCGAACGGCGAAGTCATCGGCCGTCCGGGACTGGGCGATCTCGATCGCGGCGATCACCCTGTGATAGGTCGTGAGCGCCGCCAGCGCCGTCACGCAGGCGATCGGCAGCGCGATCGCCACCAACAAAGCGAGAAGCCGCCCCCGAACGGTGGGAAAGCGCGAGAGGTGCATCAGGGCCCGACGATTTCGGAGCCGACCCTTTGCATCGCCGCGGCGCTCTTGCGGTCCGGCCCGAGGTCTTCGAGGCCCCCGATGGAGAGCAGTTCGGCCAGTTTCGTTCGCGCCCGGTTGACCCGGCTCTTGATCGTGCCGATCGCGACGCCGCAGATTTCGGCCGTCTCCTCATAGGACAGGCCCGTGGCCCCGACCATGATCAGGACCTCGCGCTGCTCCTCCGGCAGCTTGGCGAGCGCCTTGCGGAAATCGGCGAGGTCGAGGTGGCTTTCCTGATTGCCGGGCGTCGCCATGCGCTCGGCATAAGTGCCTTCGCTGTCCTGCACTTCGCGGCCGCGCTTGCGGTAGAGCGAGTAATAGGTGTTGCGCAGGATGGTGAAGAGCCAGGCCCGCAGGCTCGTGCCCGGCTCGAACTTCTCGGAATTGCCCCACGCCTTCAGAAGGGTGTCCTGAACCAGATCGTCGGCGAGCTGCATCGACCCCGACAAGGACGCCGCGAAGGCGCGCAGGTTCGGGATTTCCTTGATGAGGCCGTCCTTGAAATCAGTTGAGCTCATCGGTCGATGCTCCGGCAGCGCGATGTTCGGTAGCCTCGAGCTGGGCGAGCAGCACCAGAAACTTGTCCGGTACGGGGGCGTTTACGATGTCGTCGTAATGCGCCTTCAGGGAGCGGCCGATCGATTCCTGGACCCTGGGATCCAGCATGACCTCGGGCTCGAAGTCGGCTCCATCATCGGGCGCAGCCGCCGCTGAATCCGTCATGTTCATCTCAGCCCTCATGCCAAAAAAGGGCCGCTTTTCCAGCTGGTCCCCGGTGACGCAAACATCCGGTCGAACACCCCCAACCGGCGATTTCCGACACTCGTACTCCCCTTAAACAGGCGTTCCCACAAAAGGTTCCGGTTCGAACGAAAAATAAAATGCTTGTCACGGCGGGCTTTGCGGTGCTCATTTCCGGCACGTTTAAAGAGGACGTTTTCATGTCGATTGCCAAGGAAATTGCGCCACATCTGCCTTATTTGAGGCGATTTGCTCGCGCCTTGACCGGTACCCAGAGTGGTGGCGATGCCTATGTCGTGGCCATGCTGGAGGCGCTGGTGCTCGACCCCTCGACCTTCCCGCGCGATGTCGATCCGCGGATCGGCCTCTACAGGACCTTCCTGGGCCTGTGGTCGTCGGTTGGTTTGAACACAGCCGATCCAGGCGCGCCGGTGACGCTGAACCGCTCATCTGTGGAGCGCAACCTCGAGGCGCTGACGCCGCGTCCGCGCCAGGCCTTCCTGCTGCGGACCGTGGAAGGCTTCTCGATCGACGAAGTTGGCGCCATCATCGGCGTTTCGGCGGCCGAGGCAGCCGCTCTCGTCCAGACGGCCGGCCAGGAGATTGCCGAGCAGGTCGCCACCGACGTGCTCATCATCGAGGATGAGCCGATCATCGCGCTCGACATCGAAACCATGGTCGAGGAACTCGGCCATACGGTCACCGGCGTTGCCCGCACCCAGCGCGAGGCGATCGCGCTCGTAGCCAAGAAGCGCCCCGGTCTGGTGCTGGCCGACATCCAGCTCGCCGATGGCAGCTCGGGCCTCGATGCAGTCAACGAGATCCTCGCGACGATCGACGTGCCGGTGATCTTCATCACCGCCTATCCGGAGCGCCTCCTGACCGGCGATCGTCCGGAGCCCGCATTCCTGATCACCAAGCCGTTCCAGCCCGAGGCGGTCAAGGCGGCGATCAGCCAGGCCTTGTTCTTCGACCGTCGGGCCGGTCGCAAGGCCGCCTGAGCTTCGGCTTCCGCGTTTGTCACGAGCCCGCGACGCCCGCCGTCGCGGGCTTTTGCATGTCCGGGTGAGACGCCGCGGCCGACAAGGATGCGGCGTCTCACCGGGGTTCAGTCATCGAGCGGACACGGCGCGCGGAACAAGCCGCGTCGACGGGCGTTCGAACCGGCGACGGATGGGCTCGGCCCGGGTGCTTGCCCGGCATCGAGGGAGGTTCAAGCCATGGCTATGACTTCGATCGCCGCCTGGATCGCCGCCGCTTCGATCGGCGCCGCCTTGTTTGGTGGCCTTGTCCCCCATGGGACCATGATCGCCGAGGTTTTGTCGATCGCCTTGGCTGGAGTGACGGCACTCGCCGTGACCGCCGCGTCGGCGGTCGACATCTGACCGTCGCGGCCAACCCAGAGAAGGTGCATGGGCGTCTGCCGATGGCGAGCGCTCTGGTCCTGACGCTGACGCTGTCGCTGTCGTCTGCCGAAGGATGGGCGTCGCCCCACCGCGACGCCGCGCCGCGTCACGGGCAGGCCAGCCGCGCCTCCGCCGACAGCGCGCTGGTCCTTCTCTTGCCGCCGCGGCGCCCGGCCGAACTGTCGCTGCCACGCGTCGATCCACCAGAGATTCCAGCGCCGTCGGCCACCCCGGACACCGCTCCGGATGGCGCGGTAACGCCGCCCGAGACACCGCCGCCGGGCGAAACGAGGCCTGCCGCTCCAGCCACCTCGGGCTGCATCGCGTCGCTCATGGCCGCTTACGGCACCGCTGTACGCGCCGTGACGATCCCGCCGACGAAGGATTCCGCCTGCACCGTGGTCGAGCCGGTCGAGGTCGAAGCGATCAGCATCGGCCCCGGCCGCCAGCGGATTGCGCTGCTGCCCCCGGTGACGCTGAGCTGCACCATGGCGCTCGCGGTGGCCAAATGGCTGGAGATCAGCGTCCAGCCGCTCGCCAAAGGCTATTTTTCGCAGGACCTGACGTCCTTGCGGGTCGGGGGCGGGCACGAATGCCGGCGTCGCAACCGGGCCGCCAACGGGCCGTTGAGCGAGCATTCCACCGGCCAGGCGCTCGACATCTTCGCCATCATGGTCGGGGCCGGCAAGGCGGCAGGAACCATCGTCGTCGAGAAGCCCGAAGGCCCGGGCCATGGCGCGTTCTTGGACGCGCTGCGGCAGTCGGCCTGCGGCGCTTTCATGACCAGCCTGGGACCCGGCTCCGATGCCGCCCACGCCAACCATCTGCACATCGACATCCAGCCACGGAGGGCGGCGTCGAGCCGCTTCTGTCAGTGAATCTCGACGGTCGAAGGGCGCGCCGTGGCGTCCGGAACGCGGCCAACGATGCGGCCGGTCAACCCGTACTCGCGGCAAAACCGCCGCGCGGCCAAGACATCCAGCGCCAGCTCGCGCGCCAACCCGGCCTGGATGAGCTTTTCCAGCTCCCAGAACTGTGGCGCGTCGCCCGTCGAGCGGGAACGAGACGCGATGTGGGCAGATCCCGAAATCCGGCTCACGACGGCAACCCTCTTTCTGTGACGGGACACTCAACGCGGCAGATGTTAACCAGTTCCAGCTTGCGCGGAACTGTGCCCGCCCTGAGGCGTTTGAAGGTCAGATTCATGTCAGGAGCTTTCCGATGACCACGCGTTGTTCCAGGCCCGTTCTTGCAGCTGTTGTCGCTGCAGCCGGCCTTCTGGTTTCCAGCCTTCCCTCATCCGCGCAGTCCGGCGCTCCTGCGGGCCGCCTGACCTGCAACGTCGGAGCCGGGATCGGCCTGGTCGTGACGTCGCAGCGCCCGATGAACTGCACCTTCTCGCCGCGCCGCGGCCCGGCTCAGCGCTATGTCGGTGTGGTCCGCAATTTCGGCCTGGATCTCGGCACGATCCGCGCCAGCACCATGTCCTGGCGTGTCTATGGTCCCTATGCCCGAGCTCCGCTCGGCGCGCTCGCGGGCCGGTACGGTGGCGCCACCGCCGGAGCCTCAGCTGGCGTGGGCGGCAGCGCGAACCTGCTCGTCGGCGGCGACAACAACGCGGTCACGCTGCAGCCGCTCTCGCTGCAGGGCTCGCGGGGCGTCAACGTTGCGCTGGGCGTGACGGGCTTCGAGCTGACGCTGGTGCGGCCCGCTCGGCGTCGTTGAGGACGGCCGGATTTTCAGGCTTACCGTTCCGGTAACCTTGATCGTTCAAATTGAGGTGAATGGGATGATCGTTGAGGTTGCCGCGACCTCGGCCCAGGAACCTTAGCCGGCGCTTTGACGTTGTCCCTGCGATAACGTCATGCGTTGGCAGAGTAGAGGAGGAGCGGGAGGTCATGTCTGATATCCGCATCCTGATTGTTGAAGATGATCCGTTCATCGCCATGGACATCGAATCCGCCGTTGCCGAGCAGTTCGGCGCTGCGGCGGAACTGATCGTGGTCGATTCCGTCACGCAGGCGCAGCGCGCGGCAGCCGCAGAGCTGTCCTGCGCCCTGCTCGACATCGACGTGGTCGGCGGCAAGACGTTCGAAGTCGCCGAGCGTCTCCTGCAGAGGGGGACGCCCTTCGCGTTCGTCTCGGGTTCGACCCCGTCGGATGTGCCTGAACCCCTGCGAAAGGTGCGTTTCCTGCGCAAGCCGTTCTCGACCCGCGAGATCGCCAGTTTCGTATCGACCGCAGTGGCACGGCCCGCCGCACCCTAGACAGCACGCGGCCAGCCTGTCGGCGCGCGACTAACGCAGCGTCAGCACTAGGCGGTTGCCCCAGGGGTCGGCAATGCTCACTCCCGAGGCGAGATCAGTCCCACCCCCGGCGAGCATTCGGGCCCGCATCGCATCAAAGCTCATCGGGTCGCGGGCGATGATCTCGAAATGGTCGAGCCCCGCCTCGCCGGTCTGGCGCGGTCCAGCACTGCGACTTTGCCAGACATTGCCGGCGATATGATGGTGATAGCCACCGCTCGCCAGGAAGCTCGCGCCCGGATAGCGCACCATCAATTCGAAGCCGAGCATATCCCCATAGAAGCGCTCCGTCGCCGCCGTATCCCCGACGCGCAGATGGACATGGCCCATGCGCGTCCCGCTCGCGAGACCGGAGAAGCGGCCTGGCCGGGCCTCGCCCAGCAGCGCCCTCAGATCGAGGCGATCGGTCGCCATCTGGATCGCGCCGGCCCGCCGTGGCCATTCGGCGCGCGGTCGGTCGCGATAGATCTCGATGCCGTTGCCTTCCGGATCGGACAGGTAGATCGCCTCGCTGACGAGGTGATCCGATGCGCCTTCCAGCGGAAGCTGCATGGCGGTGGCGTGGGCAAGCCAGTCGGCCAGCGCGCTCCGACTCGGTAGCAGGATCGCCAGGTGAAACAGCCCCGCCGGCGATGTCGGCCGCGTGGCGCCCTGTTCCAGCCGGACCAGAACCTCGCCGTCGACGCCCAGCGTCGCAAAAGCAGCCCCCTGCTCGATGACGGCGAGCCCGATGCCGTCCCGGTAGAAGGTGGTCAGTCCGGCGAGGTCGAGCACGCGCAGCGTCACCGCGCCGATGCAGAACGGCGCGTCGCGCGCCTCCAGCGCAGCAGGCGGGGTGGATGTGTTGTCAGCGACCGTGACCATGGCAGCCCTCTCCGTCGTCCGCGGCCCTCTGCCGCCTCAACGACACATGGCGGGCCCGGCGCGGCTTGTCGCCTCCGCGGGCTGCAAACACGGTATTGCAAGGCCGCAACCGCCACGCCTCAGAGCGCGGCGGGGTCGGGCCGGTCGATCGCGAAATGCCGGAACCAGGGCGCCTCCGCCCCGCCGATGAGCGCGCCGATGATGCGCGAGGCGAGAAAGCTGAAGGTGATGCCGTTGCCGCCGTAGCCATAGGCCGCGAGCATGCGCGGATGCCCCGGCACGGGCCCGATCAGCGGCAGGCCATCGACCGTCTGCCCGAAGGCGCCCGACCAGGCATGGCCCAGCGTGGGCGCGGCGTCCGGCACCAAGGCCTGCAGCTTGGCCAGCAGCGCCTGCGTCTTGGCCGGTCCGCGTTCCTTGCGCTGGTCGGGGTCGTCGTCGTCCTCGTCCTCGCCGCCGATGATGATGCGGCCATCGACGGTGGTGCGGCAGTAGACATAATCCTCGGACGCCTCCCAGACGAGCGCCGGGCCGGGCCACAGCACCTCCGGCGCCTGCGGCAGCGTCGCCAGCGCCCAGCTCGAGGCGACGCGGTGCAGGTCGCTGGTCACGCAGTCGGGCATGACATAGCCGGTCGCGAGCACGACATGGCCGGCCTCGATCGTCCGGCCGCAGTCGAGCTGCACGGTGGCGCGGGTCGGCGTCGAATCGAACGCGACGGCCTCGTCCCGGATCAGCCGCGCGCCGCGCCCGGCCGCGACGCGCAGCAGCGCATGACAGAGGCTGAGCGGATCGGCTTCCGCCGAGCCCGGCGAGACGATCGCCGCCTGCCGGTCGAAGCGATAGGCGCCCAGCAGCGTCGCATGGTCCAGCAGCGTGCCGGGCAGCCCGGCCTTCTCGCGCAGGACCCATTCATCGCGCAATTCGCGCGGCCCGACATCGCCGGCCGCGAGATAGACGGTGTCGCGGGGCAGGAAGGCGCAGCCGAGGTCGAGCTGCGCGACGCGCTCGCGCAGGCCCTCGACCGCCTTGAAGCTGCGCCGGTAGACATCTGCAGCCTTGTCGAAGCCGTAGAGCGTCGCCAGCGTGCGCAGCGGCAGGTCGATCTCCCACTGCAGCATGGCGGTGCTGGCCGCCGTGCTGCCGAAGCCCTCGCGCTCCCGGTCGACGAGGATGACGTCATGCCCCAGCGCCGTCAGATGCTCGGCGGCGAGCGCTCCGGTGATGCCGCCCCCCACGATGACGACGTCGCAGCGCGTATCCGCCTGCAAGCCCTCGCTGTCGGGGCGCGGCGGGCCCGCGAGCCAGGGGCTCCTGCCGCTGCGCAGGTCTTCGTGGCGCGTGCTGTCGGGGTCGAGCATGGGGTCTCCGTCAGGGCGGACGGCGCGAACGGCGCCGAGGAACATTCGGGCTCTGGTGCAAAATGGCGGCGGGCTATCCCGCGGGCGGACCGATCCGGTCCGCCATGGTCGCTCCGCGCAGGCCCAGCGGCTTGGGCTTCCCGGTCGTGGTGTCGTGCGCCGTCTGGTGCTCGAGCTCGGCATTGAGCTCGGCCCCGGCGAGGACGATCATCGCCGACAGCCAGAGCCAGGTCATGAACACGACGACGGTCGCCAGCGAGCCGTAGGTGGCCGTGTAGTTGCCGAGCGTTCCGACATACCAGGAGAACGCCCAGGAGGCTGCCGCCCAGAGCAGGGCCGCGGCCACCGCGCCCGGCATCACCCAGACGAAGCGGGCCCGCTGCCGGCTCGGCCCGATCCAGTACAGGCAGGCGATCGAGAGCGTCGCTACGATGAAGAACGCAGGCCAGCGCACCAGACGGATCAGGCGTTCGAGTTCATAGGCGAAGGGAAACAGCGCCGTGACCACCGGCAGGCTGGCGATCACCGTCAGGGCCGCCACCATCATGACCACGCCGCTGATCGTCGTCGCCAGCGAGATGACGTTGAGCCTGAAGAAGCTGCGTTTCTCCTGTTCGCGATAGATGATGTTGAGCGCGTCGAACACGGCCTTCACCGCCGCATTGGCCGACCACGCCGCCACCAGGAAGCTGACCAGGAAGGTGAGCGACAGCGCCGAGACGTTCTGCGACGCCAGCCGCATCGCCTGCTCGTGGATCAGTTCGCGGGCGGCTTGCGGAAACACTGTCGTCACAGCGTCGAGTTGTTCGGCGATGGTCGCGGGGTCGGTCAGGTAGCGATAGATCGTGACCAGCAGCGACAGCGCCGGCACCAGCGACAGAAGCGTGAAGAAGGCGACCGCGCCGGCGAGCGAGCTGATCCGGTTGTCGGCGACATTGCCGCCGAAGCGCCGCAGCACGTCCGTCCAGCCGAGCCAGGTCATCTGCCAGGGCGAACGCGCCATACGCCCGCGGGCGGCCTCGCGCTTGGGGCGCGACAGCCGGCTGGTGACAGCCTCGGCGACATAACCCAGCGCGACCCCGACACCGGCCGCGCCCGTTATCCGTTTCAACAGGGACATTCAGGGACGTCTCCACCACCGCATCAGCTTGGCCGCGGCGGCACCGGCAAGCAACGGGGCTGCGGCGCGAAGGTTCCCGGCAAGCCGTCTGCCGGTCCGGTTTAGCCGATCGTTAACCTTAATGCTTTCTGATCATCGCATGGGCCTGCCCATGCGGGTCTCTGCGCCACCCTGTTTCGTTGACGAGTCGAGGCCGTGATGACGATCCAACCGAGAGCCGTTCTGGTCGGCCTGATCGCCCTGTGCGGCGGGCTTCTCGGCGCGCTGGCTCCGACAGCCGCGGCCGACAAGCCGTCCGCGCATCTGCTGCCGCCCGCTCCGGCGCTGCCGGCGCTCTATTCCTGGACGGGCGCCTATCTCGGCCTTCAGGCGGGTTACGCCTGGGGACAGGAGCGCTCGAATCTCTCCGACACCCTCGGGCGCGCCTTCAACGGCGCCGCCTTTCGCCAGAGCGCCGATTCTGCGCTCGGCGGAATCCAGGCGGGCTTCAACTATCAGACCGGCAGCCTCGTCTTCGGCATCGAGGGCGATGTCGAGGCCCTGCACGTCAAGGAAGAGCTCGTCGCGCCCGGTATCGCGGCGCGGGTCACGCGCGACTGGCAGGCCTCGCTGCGCGGCCGCGTCGGCTTCGCGCTCGACCGCTTCATGATCTATGCGACCGGCGGCGCGGCCTTCACCGAGATCGGCTTTCACGCGGCCAACACCGTCACGGGACTGGCCGAGAGCGCGGATCGCTCGCGCACCGGCTGGACGGCGGGCGCCGGCGTCAACTTCGCCTACACCGACAACCTCATCTTCGGCGCCGAATACCGCTACACCGACTTCGGCAAGGGCACCCAGGCCGCCCGCGGGCCGCTGCTCGGGCTGGCGGTCCGCCATGACGCGACGACCCACGCGCTGCGCGCCAGCGCCGCCTACAAGTTCTGAGGACGGGTCAGAAGCCCGTACGCTGGCGGATCGCGGCGGCCAGCGTGCCGTCGTCGAGGTAGTCGAGCTCGCCGCCGACCGGCACGCCATGGGCGAGCTTCGTCACCTTGAGCGGCAGATGCGCCAGGAGATCGGTGATGTAATGGGCCGTGGTCTGGCCGTCGACCGTGGCGCTGAGCGCCAGGATGATCTCGCGAACGGCCGGGTCCGACGCGCGCGTCACCAGCGCATCGATCGCCAGATGCTCGGGCCTGACCCCGTCCAGCGCCGACAGCACACCGCCGAGCACATGATAGCGGCCCGCGACCGCGCCCGAGCGCTCCAGCGCCCAGAGGTCGGAGATGTCGGCCACGACAACGATCTGGCCGTCGTCCCGGCGCGGATCGCGGCACAGGGAGCAGGGATCGCTGGTGTCGACATTCCCGCAGGTCGAGCAGACGACGATGCGCTCACGGGCAACCGCCATCGCCTCGGCCAGCGGGCCGAGCAGCGCCTCGCGCTTCTTGACCAGATGCAGCGCCGCGCGCCGTGCCGAGCGGGGACCTAAGCCCGGCAGCTTGGCGAGCAACTGGATCAGCCGCTCGATCTCGGGGCCGGCGATGGCACGGGACATGGACGGGAAACTCGCGTCATGGTCGGGCTTGACCCGACCATCTCCTGCAGGATGTATCTCGACTGAGAGATGCCCGGGTCAAGCCCGGGCATGACGGCCTGCAGACTAAAACAGCTTCATCCCGGGCGGGATCGGCAGGCCCTTGGTGATCTCGGCCATGCGCTCCTGCATCACGCGGTCGGCGCGGCTGCGGGCGTCGCTGCTGGCGGCCACGATCAGGTCCTCGAGGATCTCGCGCTCGTCGGCGACCATCAGCGAGGGGTCGATCTTCACCGCCTTGAGCGCGCCCTTGGCCGTCATCGTCACCGTGACCATGCCGCCGCCGGCAGCGCCCTGGACTTCGATCGTGTCGAGTTCGGCCTGAACATCGGCCATCTTCTGCTGCATCTCCTGCGCCTGCTTCATCAGGCCCATGATGTCGCGCATCGGGTCGTCTCCCTATCAGTGGTCAGAAATCGATGCCGTCGAAATCGGGTTCCGCATCGTCGAAGAGCGGTTCGCCGTCGGGCAGGTATTCGTCGGAAACCGCAGCGACGGCGGGAATATCCGCTTCCGCCGCCCGCGGATCGCGCACATCGACGATGCGTGCGCCCGGGAAGCGTTCCAGCACCGCCCGCACGGCCGGGTGCGAGGCGGCATCGCTTTCGCGCTGTCCCTTCACGGCCTCGGCCTGCTCGCGCAGTGTGGCGCCGCCCTCGCCATTGACCACGGCGACCATCCAGGTCTGGCCGGTCCATTCCTTCAGGCGGCGCGACAGATCGGTGGCGATCGTGCGCGAACTGCCGGCGGCGAGCGAGAATTCGATCCGCCCCTGCTCGAAACGCACGGGCCGGACATCGCGCTCCAGCGCGAGCTTCAGCGTGATGTCGCGATTTTGCGAGGCGAGCGCAACGACATCCTCCAGCGAGGCGACCATCACCGCCGGCTGCGCCTGGGCGCGCGGCACCGCCGCCATCGCCGGCACCGGATTGGCGCTGGCGAGGATCGGCCGCGCGGCCAGCGCCGTGTTGCCACCGCCCGAAACCGCGCGCGGCGCCGAGGATCCGCCATGTCCGCCGCTGCCATTTCCGCCGCCTTGGCCCGAACCTCCACCCTGGCCCGACGGCGCAGCGCCGGTGCCGTCGCGCAGCATCTTCAGCGCCTCGTCGGGCGTCGGCAGGTCGGCGGCATGGGCCAGGCGCACCAGCACCATTTCGGCGGCCATGATTGGCCGGTCGGCCTGCTTCACCTCAGCGAGGCCCTTCAGCAGCATCTGCCAGGTGCGCGCGAGAATGCGGATCGACAGGCGCTGGGCGAAATCGCCGCCGCGCACGCGCTCGGCCTGGGCCAGGCTGTTGTCCTTGACCGCGTCGGGCACGAGCTTGAGCCGCGTCACCAGATGGGTGAATTCGGCGAGATCGGTCAGCACCACGCTCGGGTCGGCGCCGGCATCGTACTGTGCGCGAAGCTCGCCCAGCGCCGCCGCGATATCGCCCTTCATCACCGCCTCGAACAGGTCGATGACGCGGGCCCGGTCGGCCAGCCCCAGCATCGAGCGCACGTCCTCGAGCGTGATCGTACCCGCCGCATGGGCGATGGCCTGGTCGAGGATCGACAGCGAGTCGCGCGCCGAGCCCTCGGCCGCGCGCGCAATGGCAGCGAGCGCCTCCTCGTCGGCCTCGATACCTTCCTGCCGGCAGATGTTATTGAGGTATGGCATCAAGACGCTGGTTTCGATGCGGCGCAGATCGAAGCGCTGGCAGCGCGACAGCACCGTCACCGGCACCTTGCGGATTTCCGTGGTCGCGAAAATGAAGCGCGCATGCGGCGGCGGCTCTTCGAGAGTCTTCAGGAAGGCGTTGAAGGCCCCCGTCGAGAGCATGTGCACCTCGTCGACGATGTAGACCTTGTAGCGCGCCGAGACCGGGGCGTAGCGCACCGCGTCGTTGATCTGGCGGATGTTGTCGACGCCGTTGTTGGAAGCCGCGTCGATCTCCTGCACGTCGATGTGCCGGCCCTCGATGATCTCCTTGCAGTGGACGCCGAACTCACGCAGGTCGGTCGTCGGCGCGCCGCCGCCATCGGCCGTCTGGTAGTTCAGCGCCCGCGCCAGGATGCGGGCGGTCGTGGTCTTGCCGACGCCGCGCACGCCGGTCAGCATCCAGGCCTGCGGGATGCGCCCGGCCGTGAAAGCGTTGGTGAGCGTGCGCACCATTGCATCCTGGCCGATCAGGTCGCCGAAATGGGCGGGGCGGTACTTTCGCGCCAACACGCGATAGGGCGAGACCGGCGTCGTCGCGGACATCACCGGTGCCGCCGCGGGCGCGACGACGGGCGCCGGGTCGAAACCGGCAAAGCCCGGCTCGTCGGCGGGAGGGCTTGCATGTGTGTCGTCGCTCATGGGTCTGGTTTGGCGTTTCGCCGCGCGAGGGTCAACGCCCCTGTGGAAGCGGCGCGCCGTGATCAGGAGAGCCGGAGGCCAGCATGTGACGAGCAGGGCGCGCATCGCCGGGAAGGCACCGCGGCAGCGGCCCCGCGCCCGGGCGCAAAGGTGGGAGGCTGGACGAAGACCCGTTCGGTCTCGTTAGGGCTGCTTCCTTCCGGACCTGACCCGGTTGGCGAGTGAGACGTCCCTCGCCAACCTCCCGGGCGCTATATCGGGGATAAGGCGCCCCAGCGCAAGCGCGGTCGCCGCGCGAAGCGCGCGAAAAGTGCCGCGAAGCTTCGTCGCAGGGGCGCCGTTCGGCATTGACTTGGACGGGGTCATCCGTCATAAGCCCGCGACTTGCGCAGCCTTCACCGGCCGCGCGGACCTTTTGCATGACAGGCTCGGATGGCCACGTTTCCCTCGGGAAGCTGCGACCGCCGTGTCCCCAAGGCCCCGGAGACGGACCGTGAAGAGAACGTATCAACCCAGCAAGCTGGTTCGCAAGCGCCGCCACGGCTACCGCGCCCGGATGGCGACCGTCGGCGGCCGCAAGGTCATCGCGGCGCGTCGCGCTCACGGCCGCAAGAAGCTCTCGGCCTGAGTGACGGGCGCGTGATTCCCGCGCGCCTCAATCGCGAGCGCTTTTTCCGGAAGACTGGCCAATCGCCATGCGCCTCGCCCGTCTGACGGAACGCAAGCAATTTTTGGCGGCGGCCGATCAAGGCCGCCGTTTTCGTTCGTCTGCCTTCACGGTCCAGGTCCTCGACGCGCCATCGCGCGAGGGCGGCGACGGGACGGCCGGCGAGGGGCTCCGCCTCGGTCTGACCGCGTCGCGCAAGGTCGGCAACGCCGTCAAGCGCAACCGCATCCGCCGGCGTCTGCGGGTCGCGGCGCAGCAGGCGCTCGCTGCGCAGGCGGACCGGACCTGCGACGTGGTCGTCGTGGCGCGACCCGAAACCCTGACAATGGCCTTCGCGACGCTCGTGTCGGAGCTGTCGATCGCGATCGAGCGCGCCCGGCCGCAGGGACAGGGCCGCAAGCCCCGTTCGGCCAAGCCTGCTCCCGGCAAGACGGCTGCCGCCAGGGCGGGCGACCGCAGCGGCGACGCCCACCCCACATCCTAGTGCAACTGAATCCCTAGAGCCCGACGGGGCGTCAGCGAGATCTGTTTCCGATCATGATGAAAGAAGACAACCGCAACCTGCTTCTCGCGATCACCCTCTCGGTGGTCATCCTGCTCGGCTGGCAGTATTTCTATGCCAAGCCGCAGTTGGAGAAGCAGCAGCAGATCGCGCAGCAGAATCAGCAGGTCCAGAGCCAGCCCGTTCCGGGAACGGGCGTCGCTCCGGCGCCGTCGAGCGTTCCCGGCCAGGCTGCGACCACGGCTCCCGGCGCCGCGCCGGCGGGTCCCGTGGCCGCGACCCGCGACCAGGCGCTGGCGCTGAGCCCGCGGGTGCGCATCGAGACGCCCAAGATCACGGGCTCGATCGCCCTCACCGGCGCCCGCATCGACGACATTTCGCTCAAGGCCTATCGCGAGACCGTCGACCCCAACAGCCCGATCATCGTGCTGCTCTCGCCCCTCGGCGGCCCCAACGGCTATTATTCCGACTTCGGCTGGGTCGCAGCCCCCGGGACCACGGTGGCGCTGCCGAACGCCGCCACTGTCTGGACGCCGGACGCGCAGGTCCTGACGCCGGCCAGGCCGCTCACGCTGACCTGGGACAATGGCCAGGGCCTGCTTTTCCGCCGGATCGTCACCGTTGACGAGAACGCGATGTTCCAGGTCAAGGACGAGGTCGAGAACAAGGGCGGCGCGGCCGTCACGCTGTTCCCCTATGCGCAGGTCGTGCGCCATGGCCGGCCGGCGACGCTGGGCTTCTACGTTCTGCATGAGGGCCTGATCGGCTATATCGGCGATCACGGCCTGCAGGAGTTCACCTACGACCATGTCGACAAGGAGCCCCTGCTGTCGCCGGGCACCAATGGCCGCGTCTGGAAGGACGCCGTCGGCGGTTTCGTCGGCATCACCGACAAATACTGGGCCGCTTCGGTCGTTCCCGACCAGTCCCGCAAATATGAGGGCCGCTTCTCCTCGGTGCAGACCGGGTCGCAGCGCACATATCAGGCCGATTTCCTCTCCGAGGCGGTGACGGTGGCGCCCGGCGCCAGCGCGACCAGCACGGCGCGCCTCTTCGCCGGCGCCAAGGAAGTGGCCGCCATCAGCGGTTATGAGCGCGATCTCGGCATCAAGCGCTTCGATCTGATGATCGACTGGGGCTGGTTCTATTTCTTCACCAGGCCGATGTTCTTCGTGCTTGACTGGATCTACAAGCATGTCGGCAATTTCGGCGTCGCGATCCTGGTCGTCACGCTGCTGCTGAAGGGGCTCTTCTTCCCGCTCGCCAGCAAGTCCTATGCCTCGATGGCGAAGATGAAGGCCGTCCAGCCCGAGATGCTGGCAATCCGCGAGCGCTTCGCCGACGACAAGATGAAGCAGCAGCAGGCTCTGATGGAGCTGTACAAGACGCAGAAGATCAACCCGCTCGCCGGCTGCTGGCCGGTGCTGGTGCAGATTCCGATCTTCTTCGCGCTCTACAAGATCCTGTTCATTACGATCGAGATGCGGCATGCGCCGTTCTTCGGCTGGATCCGCGATCTCGCGGCGCCAGACCCGACGAATCTGTTCAACCTCTTTGGCCTGCTGCCCTTCACGCCGCCCTCGATCCTGCATCTCGGCCTGTGGCCGATCATCATGGGCATCACGATGTTCGTGCAGATGAAGATGAACCCGGAGCCGCCGGATCCGGTCCAGAAGATGATGTTCACCTGGATGCCGGTGTTCTTCACCTTCCTGCTCGGCTCGTTCCCGGCCGGCCTGGTGATCTACTGGAGCTGGAACAACCTGCTCTCGGTGATGCAGCAGGGCTACATCATGCGGAAGTTCGGCGTGAAGATCGAACTGTTCGACAACATCAAGGGCATGTTCGGCAAGAAGCCGGCACCGGTCGTGGCGTCCCCGTCGCCCGCGGCCGCACCGGGCAAACCCGCCAACAGCAACAAGAAGTGAGAGACGCAAGGGCGGGGTTTCCCCGCCCTTCGCCTTTGAGCCGATGCCCCTGCCCGACCCGCTCACACGCCACCCCATCCCCGGCTGGAAGGGCACGGCCTTCCTCAGGGCGATCGTCGATCACCCGCTGATCGAGGTCGGCGACTACAGCTACTATGATGACTCGCGCGGACCCGAGCATTTCGTCGCCCGCTGCGTGCGCTACCATTTCGACTTCATCGGCGACCGGCTGATCATCGGCAAGTTCGTCGCGATCGCCCAAGCCGCGCAATTCATCATGAACGGCGCCAACCACCCGCTGGGCGGTTTTTCGACCTATCCGTTCCAGATGTTCGGCATCGACGGCGCGCCCGACCTCAAGAACCAGCCCCATCGCGGTGACACGATCATCGGCAACGATGTCTGGATCGGCCGCGAGGCGGTGGTCATGCCGGGCGTCACCATCGGCGACGGGGCGATCATCGGCACCCGCGCACAGGTGGTGAAGGACGTGCCGCCCTATGCGGTGGTCGTCGGCAATCCCGGCCGCGTCGCGAGGCTGCGTTTCCCCGAAGCGACCGTCGCCGCCCTCTTGTCGATCCGCTGGTGGGACTGGGAGGCCGACAGGATCGCGCGCAATGTCGCGGCGATCGCAGGCGCCGACATCGACGCGCTGCGCGCGGCCGTGTAGGCGTAAGCCCCATGACCACCACAATGACCACTCCCTTCACCGCCGACGAGATCGAATCCGCCCGCAAGCTCTTCGAGGGGCCGTGGGATTTCGTCTGGGCCTCGACCCATATCGACGACCTGCCGACGATGGTGGGACACGAGATCGCGTTTGCCGGCCGCTCCAATGTCGGCAAATCAAGCCTGATCAACGCGGTGACGCGCCGCAACGCCCTGGCGCGGACCTCGCACACGCCCGGCCGCACCCAGCAGCTCAACTTCTTCCGCCAGGTCGGCGGCGACGAGCGCCTGACGATCGTCGATATGCCGGGCTATGGCTATGCCGCCGTCGGCCGCGCCAAGGTCGCCTCCTGGACGAACCTGATCCACAACTACCTTCGCGGCCGGCCCAATCTGATGCGCGTCTACCTGCTGATCGATGCCCGGCACGGCCTCAAGGACGTCGACAACGCCGTGCTCGAGACGCTCGACAAGGCGGCGATGTCCTACCAGGTCGTGCTGACCAAGGGCGACGCGCTCAAGCCCGCCGACCAGAAGTTCATGTGCGAGGCGACCTTTGACGAGATCAAGCGCCGCCCTGCCGCCTTCCCCGAGGTGCTGATGACCTCGAGCGAGACCGGGCTCGGCATCCCCGAACTGCGCGCCGCCGTCGGGCGCGTGCTGGCAGAGCGCGGTTGAGCCGCGCTTGAGGCACGAACCGGCCACCAAATCTTTACATCGGCTATGCAGGGTATCGCCCACGTCGCGGTGACGGCCCGGGCCTGATGCTCGGCCGCCCCGGCGGGCCGGGGGTGCCTTGATGTCGTCGTTGATCCGCATTCGTTCGTTCGTCGCGCTGCTGGCGACGACCTTGGCGCTCGGCCTTCCGGCGCAGGCCCAGCAGGCTGCTCCCGCACCTGCGGCTCAGGCCGCCCCGATCAAGGTCTCGACCGGCGTCCAGTACGAGCTGATCGGGCGTTGGGACGTCGCCAGGCTCAACCGGATCCTGACGACCGACACGCCGAAATTCGCTGGCGTCACTGTCGCCTACACGCCGGCGCGTAACGCCGTGAAGCTCTACCGCGTGACCTATCCGTCCGTGGTGCCTGAGCAGGACAACCGGCCGATCGCCGCCAGCGGGCTGTTGGCGGTCCCGGACACGGCCGATACCGTCTTCCCGATGGTCTCCTACCAGCACGGCACGGTCTACGGGAAGGAACAGGTCCCGTCCTTCCCCGAACAGTCGCCCGAGACGCAGCTGATGATCGCCCAGTTCGCGGGCCAGGGCTATCTAGTCACCGGGGCCGATTATTTCGGCATGGGCGCGTCGAAGGAGCCCGAAGGCTATCTCGTCAAGGCCAGTCATCAGCAGGCCACCTATGACATGCTGGTCGCCAGCCGCGCCGTGCTCGCCGATCTCAAGCTTGCCGACAGCAAGCTCTTCCTGAGCGGCTGGTCACAGGGCGGCTTCGTCACGCTGGCCATGCTGGAGCGGCTCGAGGCCGTCGGCATGCCGGTGAAGGCCGCGACCACCGCCAGCGCTCCTGCGGATGCCTTCGCCGCCTTCAACGGCTTCCTGAACTTCCCGCGCAAGATCGACGCGAACTGGATCACGACGATCTTCATCCTGAACGTGTTCTCCTTCGAGAACTATCACAACATGCCGGGCCTCGCCCGCGCGCTCCTGACCGACGAGACCTACGACATCTCGCGCAAGGCCTATCTACGCGAGCCCTTCGACCAGAACGCCGTGCCGACCGACCTGCGCAAGCTGATCCGGCCGGAATATTTCGACGCCCAGTTCTTCGCCAACTCGGCCTATGGCCGGCTCGTGGCGCAGACCAGCGCCTATCGCTGGGTGATCAAGACCCCTGTGCGGACCTATTACGGCCTGACCGACGAGGCGATCCGCATCGAGATCGGCCAATTGCCGATGACCTACCAAAAGGCGATCGGTAACGACACGGTCGCGGCCGTGCCGACCGGCGACACCAGCCATCGCGGCACCTTCGCCACGGCCGTGCCGCAGTGGAAGGCCTGGTTCGACGCGCAGTGAGGCAACGAGGCGGGTTCCATGAGAGGATCGCGACCCACCCGTCTGCCGGCCTCCTTCCTCAAGCGCGTCTGGCTCGATGACGCGCACGCGTACGACCGGGCGGCCTATCCCTTCTGCCTGCCGCTGTTTGCCAAGGGCTTCGAACTGAGCTTCGACCGCGCGATCACGATCATCGTCGGCGAGAACGGCACGGGCAAATCCACGTTGCTGGAAGGCATCGCCGCGCTCGCCGGCTACGACGAGGCGGGCGGCGGCAAAGGCTACCGCCCGGTTGATCACAGCCGCGCCGTCGAGGCGATGGGCGGCTCGCTCGGTGGCGCTCTGCGCGCGAGCTGGCTGCCCAAGATCACCAGCGGCTGGTTCTTCCGGGCCGAGAGCTTTTTCTCGGTGGCGCGCTATCTCGACGAGGCGGCGTTGGACGATCCCATGAGGCCGCCGCCCCCGGACTTTCTGTCCCATTCCCACGGCGAAGGTTTTCTGCGCTTCTTCGAGGAGCGCTGCAGGCGGCAGGGCTTCTTCATCTTCGACGAGCCGGAATCGGCGCTGTCGCCCGCGCGTCAGATGACGTTCCTCAGGCTGTTGCAGCAGATCGAGCGGGCGGGACACACACAGGTGATCATGGCGACCCATTCCCCGATGCTGATGGCGTTTCCCGGAGCGCGCCTGCTCGGCTTGTCGAAGTACGGGCTGGATCCGATCGCGCTGGAGGACACCGCCCATTTCCGCATCATGCGCGAGTTTTGTGCCGATCCCGCCGGGTTCGTCGAACTCGCGATCGAGGACTGAGATGACCGCCGCCAGGATCCATCTCGTTCTCGCCGCCCTGATGGGGCTGGCCGGCGTCGCGCTGCTCGCCGCCGCGGCGCATGTCACGGGCACGACCAACGTCCAGACCGCCGGCCAGATGCTGCTGTTCCATGCCTCGCTGGTCTTCGGCGCCACCGCCGCTCGCAAGGCCGGCTTCCTCTCCGATCTCCTGGCGCGCATCGCGCTTTCGCTGATCGTCGCGGGCGTGGCGCTCTTTGCGGCCGATCTGTCGCGGCGCGGTTTTGCCGGCGAGGCGCTGTTCCCCCGCGCCGCGCCGATCGGCGGCTTCGGGATGCTGGGCGGCTGGCTGCTGCTGGCGGTGTCGGCGCTGTTCGCACGGCGCGGCTGACAGTGTTTCCGTAATACGGAAATTGACTTCCGAGGCGCCTGATCATACCATCCGCCCTTGTGAAGATCACCTTCCACGACGCGAAACGTGACGCGACAATGGAAGCGCGGGGGCTCGATTTCGCCGATGCAGCGGTGCTTTTCGCTGGGCCGGTTCTGACCCAGCAAGACGACCGGTTCGATTATGGCGAAGAGCGCTTCCTCACTTACGGGATGCTCGCCGGCCGTCTCGTGATGGTGGTCTGGACCCCGCGCGGCGAGGCGCGACATGTGATTTCGATGAGGCATTGTCATGAACGCGAAGCACAGCGTGTCCTCCCAGCCCTTCGTCGACCCCGATGATGGGCCGGAATGGACGGACGACCAGATCGCTCGCGCCGAATTCGCGATCGGAAGCAACGTCATCCGCCCGGCACAAGGCACCCTGACGCGCGGGCCCGGACGGCCGAAGCAGGCGGACGCCAAGCAGGTCGTGACGCTGCGGCTCGAGCCGAGCCTGATCGAAGCCTATAAGGACGGCGGCGCCGATTGGAGGGCGAGAATGGCGGAAGCCATCCGCAAGGCGAGCGGCCGGCACTAGAAGAGTGCTGGGCGCGAGTCCTGTGGCGCCAGCGCTTCCTCCCCACCCGATTGTCCGCTAGACACCGCAACCGGCGCGGATGCCTCGCGCGCCGTCGCGGAGCCTCGACCGATGATCAACCCCGCCGCCCATCTGACGCCGTCGCAATCGGCCGACCTGCTGGTCCAGGCGCTGCCGCATATGCAGCGCTACGATCAGGAGATCATCGTGATCAAATATGGCGGCAACGCCATGGGCGACGCCGCAACCGCCGAGGACTTCGCCGAGGACATCGTCCTGCTCGAGCAGTCCGGCCTGAAGCCGGTCGTCTGTCATGGCGGCGGCCCGCAGATCGCCCGCATGCTGACCAAGCTCGGCATCCAGTCGGAGTTCAAGCAGGGCCTGCGCGTCACCGACGCCGCCACCGTCGATGTCGTCGAGATGGTCCTGGCCGGTTCGGTCAACAAGGAGATCGTCGGCTACATCTCGCGCGAGGGCGGCAAGGCGATCGGGCTCTGCGGCAAGGACGGCAACATGGTCACCGCCCGCAAGGTGACCCGCACCATCGTCGATCCCGATTCGAAGATCGAGGAGGTGCTCGATCTCGGCTTCGTCGGCGAGCCTGAACGCGTCGACACCTCGGTGCTCGACTCCGTGCTCAAGGCCGAGCTGATCCCGGTGCTGGCCCCTGTCTGTGCGGCGGCCGACGGCCAGACCTACAACGTTAACGCCGACACCTTCGCGGGCGCCATCGCGGGTGCGCTGAACGCCAAGCGCCTGCTGCTCCTGACCGACGTTCCCGGCGTCCTGACCAAGGACAAGGTGCTGATCCCCGAGCTGACGGTCGAGGAATGCCGCCGCCTGATCGCCGACGGCACGATCTCGGGCGGCATGATCCCGAAGATCGAGACCTGCATCTACGCGCTGGAAAAGGGCGTCGAGGCGGTCGTCATTCTCGACGGCAAGGTGCCCCATGCCGTGCTGATCGAGCTCTTCACCGACACCGGCTCGGGCACGATCATCCGGCGCTGAGAGGAGAGCGTCATTCTCGGGCGTCGCGAAGCGGCGACCCGGGGATCTCGTGACACGAAGCTGCTGGTTTCCGAGATGCTCGGGTCAAGCCCGAGCATGACGCTTTGCCCTTAACCCTTAGCAGAACTCTTGCATGTCAGGATCGGCTCGCCACATGTGTCGGTCCTGATGAACACGCACGCCAACATACCCGCCGCCACCCCGCCACTCCAGGTGGAGGCTTTCGCGCATGTCGATCACTGGGTCTTCGACCTCGACAACACGCTTTACTCGCACGAAAGCCAGGTCTGGCCGCAGGTCAATCAGCGGATCACCCTGTTCCTGCAGGAGCTGTTCGGCCTCGATGGCCTCTCCTCGCATGCCCTGCGGAACTACTATTACCATCGCTATGGCACGACCCTGAACGGCCTGATGGTCGAGCACGGGGTCGAGCCGGACGATTTCCTCGACTTCGCGCATGACGTCGATCTCAGCCTGCTCGAGCCCGACCCGGCGCTGGGCGCGGCGATCGCGGCCTTGCCCGGCCGCAAGCTCATCCTGACCAACGGCTCGGTCGCCCATGCCCGCAACGTCGCCGGCAAGCTCGGCATCATCGATCATTTTGAGGACGTCTTCGACATCGTCGCGGCCGGCTTCACGCCCAAGCCCGAACGCTCGACCTATGAGCTCTTTCTGGCCAAGCATGCGGTCGATCCCGGTCGCGCGGCGATGTTCGAGGACATCGAGAAGAACCTGCTGGTCCCCAGCGCCATGGGGATGAAGACGGTCCTGATCATCCCGCAGACGCCCGATCCGTTTCGCGAAGCCTGGGAGCAGGCGGCGGTCGAGGCGGGCCATGTCCATCATGTCACGTCGGATCTGACCGGGTTCCTGACGCCACTGGCGCGAGAATAAACATCTACACACCGCTGGAACGGGAGAATGTCCGTTTTTCTTTACGAAGGCCGGGTAGGGTGCTACGCCAAAGGTTCGTTAAAACGAACGCTTCGGAGTTTCTATCATGTCGGCAATCCCGGGCGACATCGCCGGCCTTCATCCCGAGACGCGCCTCGTCCATGCCGGCACGCTGCGCTCCCAGTTCGGCGAGACCTCCGAGGCGCTCTTCCTGACCCAGGGCCATGTCTATGACAGCGCCGAGCAGGCCGAGGCGCGCTTCCTGAACAAGGATCCGGGCTTCCAGTACGCTCGCTTCTCGAACCCCACCGTTGCGATGCTGGAAGCCCGTATGGCCGCCTTCGAGGGCGCGGAGGCCTGCCGTGCCACCGCCACCGGCATGGCCGCGGTCACCGCCGCCATCATGGGTCAGGTCCGCCAGGGCGACCATATCGTCGCAGCCCAGGCCCTGTTCGGCTCCTGCCGCTATGTCGTCGAGGAGCATCTGCCGCGCTATGGCGTGACCTCGACGCTGGTCGACGGCACCGACATCGAGGCATGGCGCCGGGCGGTGACGCCGCAGACCAAGGTCTTCTTCCTGGAAAGTCCCTCCAACCCGACGCTGGAGGTTATCGACATCGCCGCGGTCGCCGCGCTGGCCAGGGAGGTCGGCGCGACGCTGGTCGTCGACAACGTCTTCGCCACGCCGCTCTATCAGCGCCCGCTGGAACTCGGCGCCGATTGCGTCGTCTATTCCGCGACCAAGCACATCGACGGCCAGGGGCGCTGTCTCGGCGGGCTGATTCTGGCCTCGCAGGCCTTCATCGAGACGCATGTGCAGACCTTCCTGCGCCAGACCGGGCCGGCGATCTCGCCCTTCAACGCCTGGGTGATGCTGAAGGCGCTGGAGACCCTGCCGCTGCGCGTGCGCCACCAGGCGCACAACGCGGGAATCGTCGCCGACTGGCTCGCCGCCCAGCCACAGCTGCCGAAGGTGATCTTCCCGGGACACAAATCCCATCCGCAGGCGGACATCATCGCCCGGCAGATGACGGGCCCCTCCACGCTGGTCGCCTTCGAGGTCGCCGGCGGCAAGGAGGCGGCCTTCCGCTTCCTCAACGGGCTGAATCTGATCCGGATCTCCAACAATCTGGGGGACGCCAAGAGCCTCATCGTCCACCCCGCGACGACGACGCATCAGCGTTTCAGTCCGGAGATCCGCGCCAGCATGGGCATTTCGGAGGGGCTGATCCGCCTCTCCGTCGGCCTGGAGCATGCCGACGACCTCGTCGCCGATCTCGCGGCGGCACTGGCGGGGCTGTAAGCTCCAGACGATAACAAATCCGCGCGTCATCCCGGACAAGCCGCGAAAGCGGCGCCGATCCGGGATCCATTCCAGAGCGCATGCCGGAGAGGTTACGGAATGGATCCCGGGTCTCCCTGCGGTCGCCCGGGATGACTCGGGTTGGGCCGTGGTTTGGTGAAGCGCGGTGGTCTTCGCGCCTGCCTCCTGCTAAAGCCTCGCGAATTGCTCCGGAAACAGAGGCCGTCATGCGTTCTGGCGAAGTGAAGCGCCGCACCAACGAAACCGACATCGCCGTCTCGCTCGTGCTCGACGGCACGGGCAAGGCCGAGATTTCGTCTGGCGTCGGCTTCTTCGACCATATGCTCGACCTCTTCGCCCGCCATTCCCTGATCGACCTGAAGGTCGCAGTGACCGGCGACACCCATATCGACGACCACCATTCGGTCGAGGACACCGGCATCGCGCTGGGCGAGGCTCTGCGGCAGGCGCTCGGCGACAAGAAGGGCATCCGCCGCTATGCCGACATCCACCTGCCGATGGACGAGACGCTGACGCGCGTCGCCGTCGATGTCTCCGGCCGGCCATTCCTCGTCTTCCGCACGCGCTTCGAGGCGCAGAAGATCGGCACCTTCGACACCGAGTTGGTGCGCGAGTTCTTCCAGGCCTTCGCGATGAACGCCGGCATCACGCTGCATGTCGAGACTCTCTACGGCGACAACGCCCACCATATCGCCGAGAGCTGCTTCAAGGGACTGGCGCGGGCGCTGCGCAGTGCGATCGAGGTCGATCCGCGCGAGGGCGGCCGCGTGCCCTCGACCAAGGGCGCACTCTGAAAGGCTGCGATCATGGCATTCTACACGGTGATGATCCCGCCGCCGGGTTCGGGCGGCGCGCGTGACGAGATCGAGCAGGCGCGGCTTCTGCCGGAGACCTTCACCTGGTCGGCCTTCTTCCTCGGCGGGCTCTGGCTGCTCGGTCAGCGGCTGTGGCTGGCGACGCTGGTCTACGCCCTGCTCTGGGGCGCGCTGTTCTATGCGAGCAGCCGGCTGGGGCTGATGACCGGCGCGCTGATGATCTCGCACTGGACGATCGCGCTGTTCCTGGGGCTGGAGGGCCAGAACCTGATCGCCCGCAAGCTGGCGCGCCAGGGGTGGCGTCTGGCCGACGTGGTCGAGGCGCGCGATCTGCCAGAGGCCGAGCGGCGCTATTTCGAGCGCGCACTGGCCGGCGAGGCCGCGCCGCAGCGCCTGCCGCTGCCGGCGGCCCGCCCGCAGCCGGCCGGGCCCGTGCCGATCATCGGGCTCTTTCCCGAGGCGCGGGGGCGATGAGCCAATCTGTCGTCATCGTCGATTACGGCTCGGGCAACCTGCACTCCGCCGCCAAGGCCTTCGAGCGCGCGGCGGCCGAATCCGGCATCGCCTCGACGATCCGCGTCACCAGCGATCCCGATGAGGTTCGCGCCGCGGACCGCATCGTGCTGCCCGGCGTCGGCGCCTTTGCCGATTGTCGTCGCGGCCTGGACGCCGTGCCCGGCATGGTCGAGGTGCTGGAGGAGGTCGTCCGGGGCAAGGGCAGGCCTTTCCTGGGCATCTGCGTCGGCATGCAGCTTCTGGCCTCGCGCGGGCTCGAATACACGGTCACCGAGGGCCTGGGCTGGATCGCCGGCGACGTCACGCTGATCGTGCCGCAGGGCGAGGGTCTCAAGATCCCGCATATGGGCTGGAATACGCTGAGCAAGCAGAACGAGCACGCCTTGCTCGATGGAATCGAGACCGGGCCCGATGGGCTGCATGCCTATTTCGTCCATTCCTACGCCCTGGCGGCCCAAAATCCGCAAGAGGTGCTGGCCGTGACCAACCATGGCGGGCCCGTCACCGCGATGGTCGGCCGTGACAACATCGCCGGAACGCAGTTCCACCCCGAGAAGAGCCAGACGCTCGGCCTTAAGCTGATCACGAACTTTCTGGGATGGTCTCCGTGATTCTGTTCCCCGCCATTGATCTCAAGAACGGCCAGTGCGTGCGCCTGAAGCAGGGCGACATGGAGCAGGCGACGGTCTTCAACGACGATCCCGCGGCGCAAGGGGCCGCTTTCGAGGCGCAGGGCTTCCAGTGGCTCCACGTCGTCGATCTCGACGGCGCCTTCGCCGGCAAGCCGATGAATGCCGCGGCGGTCGAGGCCATCCTGAAGCGGGTTGCGTTTCCCGTGCAGCTCGGCGGCGGCATCCGCGACATGAAGACGGTCGACGGCTGGCTCGCCAAGGGCATCCGCCGCGTCATCATCGGCACGGCCGCCGTGCGGGACCCCGGCTTCGTGCGCGAGGCGGCGAAGGCCTTTCCGGGGCAGGTCGCGGTCGGCATCGATGCGCGCGACGGCTTCGTGGCGGTCGAAGGCTGGGCCGAGACCTCGTCGCTGGCGGCCGCCGATCTCGGGCGCCGTTTTGAGGACGCCGGGGTGGCGGCGATCGTCTACACCGACATCGCCCGCGACGGCATGCTCCAGGGCATCAACTGGGAGGGCACGATCGCGCTGGCCAAGGCGTTGACGATCCCTGTCATCGCCTCCGGCGGCCTGGCCTCCATGGCCGACATCGAGCGGTTGATGGCGCCCGACGCCGCGATCCTCGAAGGCGCGATCACCGGCCGCGCGCTCTATGACGGCCGCATCGACCCGGGCGCGGCGCTGGAACGGCTCGCACGCGCGGCCTGAGCGTAGGCCTCAAGCCTTCACAGTATTCTGAGTGATCTCGGAACCACGGCGTCATCCCGGGCTTGCCCCGGGATCCATCGGAGGGCTCCGGAACTCTATGATGGATCCCGGATCTGCGCCGCTTCGCGGCTTGTCCGGGATGACGGCGTGTTTCCGTGCCGAATCAGCATGCTCTACAGCATCGGCAGCGAGGACGGCTTTCTGCCCAGCGGAAAGGCCGCGTCGATCCTTGCAAGGTCGCTGTCGGTCAGCGTCAGCCGCAGCGCGCCGGCATTGTCCTCGACATGGGCCTGGGTCCCAGCCTTCGGAATCGCGAAGACACTGGCCCGGCGGGTCAGGAAAGCGAGCGCGACCTGCCGCGGGCTGGCGCCATCGGCCGTAGCGATCTCCGCCAGAACCCGGCCGCCAGGGCTGTCCGCAGCCGGGAACCCGTCATGGCCGAAGGGGCTGTAGGCGGTCACCGCGACGCCGTGGCGCTCGCACCAGGGAATGACCGCATGCTCGATGGCGCGTTCGCGGAGGTGATAGAGCACCTGGTTGCAGGCGATCTGGCCTGGGCCCGCTGCTTCGAGGGCCTCGTCGAGATCGCCCTCGTCGAAATTGCTGACGCCCCATGAGAGGATCTTGCCCTCGGCCTTCAGCGCCTCGAAGGCGGCGAAGGTCTCGGCCAGCGGATACGGCCCGCGCCAGTGGAGCAGGTAACAGTCGAGCCGATCGGTCTTGAGATGGCGCAGCGAGCGCTCGCAGGCGGCGCGTACGCCAGCCTTCGAGGCATGGTGCGGCAGCACTTTCGAGACGAGAAAGACCTCCTCGCGCCGCCCGGCGATGGCCTCGCCGATGATCGCCTCCGAGCGCCCGTCGCCATACATCTCGGCAGTGTCGAGATGAGTCAGGCCGAGATCGAGACCGCGCCGCAGCGCCGCGACGGCCTCAGTGCGATCGCCTCGCTCGATATACCAGCTGCCCTGGCCGATTCTTGCGACATCGCGCCAGCCGGTGTTCTCTCTCGTCATCGCTATCTCCTGCGGAATTCTCACCATGCCTTCTAACAGCCTCCGCCGCGACCGAATGTTCCGGATCATCCCGGCCTGTTTGGCGCTGGCGATCCTGCCGCTGCTCGCAGCCGCTTCGGCGCGGGCGCAGCAGCGCGAGGAGGCATCGGTCAACGTGGCCGGCTCGGTGGTCCCGGTCCACCTCCATGTGCCGCCCGGTCCGGGGCCGTTCCCTGTTCTCATCCTGTCCCATGGCAGCCCTCGCGATGCCGCCGGGCGCCGCGAATTTGGCCGAGGCACCTTGAGCGAGGTGGCCGCGAGCATCGCACGCCGCGGCATTCTCGTCGGCGTGCCGATCCGGCGCGGCTATGGCCCGCAACCCTCTTCCTGGGCGGAGGCATATGGTGGCTGTGCGCAGGCGCGTTACCATCAAGCCGGGCTTGCGAGCGCTGAGGATATTCGTGCCGCCGCCGCGATGGTGGCGTCCCGCCCCGACGCCGATCCGAAGAGGATCGTGCTGATGGGGGTCTCGGCCGGCGGCTGGGGTTCGCTCGCAGCCGCGTCGAAGCCGCTCAAGGGACTTGTCGGCGTCGTGAACTTCGCGGGCGGACGCGGCTCTCGCGGCCCGGACGAGGTCTGCAAGCCCGACGAGCTGGTCGCCGCCGCCGCGAACTATGGCCGCGGCTCAACAGTGCCCGAACTATGGATCTACAGCGTCAACGATCGCTTCTTCGGGCCCGAGCTCGCGCAGCGGCTCCATCGGGCATTCACTGCAGCGGGCGGCCAGGCGCGTCTCGTGGCTGCGCCCGCTTATGGCGAGGATGGCCATCGCTATATCCGCGCCATGGAAAGCTGGGCCCCCGAAGTCGATGCCTTCTTCCGGCAGGTCGGTTTTCCGGGGGCGAAGCGATAGTCAGGTCGGCAGCGTCCCGTTCGCCGACAGCACCTCGCCTGCGAGATAGAGCGAGCCGCAGATCAGGATGCGCGGCGGGGCCGACCAGTCGCGCGCCGCGATCTCGCGCAGCGCCTGCTCGACTGAGCCCGAAACCTCGGCGGTGAGGCCGGCCGCACGCGCCAGCCCCGCGACCTCCTCGGCCGGTCGGGCGACGAGCTGGTTCTGGATCGGAACGGCGAAGAGCAGCTGCGCCAGCCCTTTGAAATGGCGCAGCGTTGCGCCCGCATCCTTGGTCGAGAGCAGGCCGGCGATCATCACCAGCGGCGCCGGGTTACGGTCGGCCAGATCGGCCATGGCCTGCGCCAGAACGCGGCCGCCATCGGGGTTGTGCCCGCCATCGAGCCAGAGCTCGGCTCGGCCCGGCACCAGTTCGGCGAGCTTGCCGCGCGCGATCCGCTGCAGCCGCGCCGGCCAGTCGGCGTCCAGCATGCCTTGCTCGAAGGCGCCAGCCGGCAGGCCGCCATAGCCGGCCGCACGCAGGGCGGCGATCGCCGTGCCGGCGTTCACATGCTGATGGCGCCCGGCGAGCTTCGGCAGGGGCAGGTCGAGCAGCCCGTCGCCATCCTCGTAGACCAGCCGCCCGCCGGCCTCGTGGACCGAGAAATCCTGCGCGCCGATCAGAATCTTCGCGGCACCGACCCGCTCGGCGGTCGCTTCGAGCACGGCGGTCGGCTCGGGCTCCTGTGGGGCGATGACGGCCGGGGCGCCACGCTTGAAGATTCCGGCCTTCTCGCCCGCGATCTTGGTGACGCTGTCGCCGAGATATTCGGCATGGTCGAGCGAGACCGGCGTCACCACCGTGCAGGCCGGGTTGGCGATGACATTGGTGGCATCAAAACGCCCGCCGAGGCCGACCTCGAGCAGCACGACATCGGCCTTGTGCTCGGCGAAGAGAAGGAAGGCAACAGTGGTGGTGATCTCGAAAAAGGTGATCGGGTCACCGGCATTGGCGCGCTCGCAGCGCTCCAGCGCCTCGACCAGCACGGCTTCGTCGACGAAGCGGCCGCCTCCGGGGGCGCCCAGCCGGATGCGTTCGTGGAAGCGCACGAGATGCGGCGAGGTGTAGACGTGGACGGACAGGCCTGCCGCCTCCAGGATCGCCCGCATGAAGGCGATCGTCGAGCCCTTGCCATTGGTGCCGGCAACATGGATCACCGGCGGCAGCCGCTTCTGCGGATCGCCGAGCCGCTCGAGCAGCGTCAGGATGCGCCCGAGCGAGAGGTCGATCAGCTTGGGATGCAGCGCGAGCAGCCGCGCGAGAACCGTATCGGACGACCCCATGATCCCGAGCGCCGCCTCAAACGGCTTCAGCGACCGGTGCGGCGGGCACCGCGGGCTTGGCGTCCTCACCCGCCGCCGGCTGCTTTGTCAGCAGGCGGCCGAGGCGGGCGAGCGTTTCCGGCAGATCGTGGCGGTGGACGACCATGTCGACCATGCCGTGATCCTTGAGATATTCGGCGCGCTGGAAACCTTCGGGCAGCTTCTCGCGGATCGTCTGCTCGATGACGCGCGGCCCGGCGAAGCCGATCAGCGCGCCGGGCTCGGCGATGTGGATGTCGCCGAGCATGGCGTAGGAGGCGGTCACGCCGCCCGTGGTCGGGTTGGTCAGCACGACGATATAGGGCAGGCCGGCCTTGCGGAGCATGCGGATGGCGACCGTGGTGCGCGGCAGCTGCATCAGGGACAGGATGCCCTCCTGCATGCGCGCCCCGCCCGAGGCGGCGAAGACGACATAGGGCGTCTTCTTCTCGATCGCAGTCAGCGCGCCCTTGATGAAGGCTTCACCGGCGGCCATGCCGAGCGAGCCGCCCATGAAGTGGAAATCCTGCACCGCGATGGTCAGGGCGAAACCCTTCACCCGGCCATAGCCGACCTTGAAGGCATCCGCCGCGCCGGTCTTGGCGCGGGCGTCCTTCAGCCGGTCGATATAGCGCTTCTCGTCGCGGAACTTCAGCGGATCGGTCGCGACCTCGGGCAGCGGCACGTCGAGCCACTTGCCCTCGTCGAAGGTCAGCTTCAGCCGGTCCTGCGCGGTGACGCGCAGATGGTGGTCGGAGCCCGGGATGACGAAGCCATTGGCCTCGACATCCTTATGGAAGACCATCTGCCCGGAATCGGGGCATTTGATCCAGAGATTCTCCGGGCTCTCGCGCTTGAACAGCGTCTTGATGCGCGGCCGGACGACTTCGGAAATCCAGTTCATGGATCGATTCCTGACGGTTCTGGCACGGAAGGCGGGCGGGGCCGGAGGCCTCAGGCCGCCGCCTTCGCGGCCGAGCGGATGCCCGCGGCCAATTCTGAAACCAGCGAGGTGACAGCCGAAACGGTCTTTTCCGTGGCCTTGCCCTCGGTGTCCAGCGAGAGCCGCACGCGCTCGACCAAGGCCGAGCCGACGACGACGCCGTCGGCGCCACCAGCGATGGCCTCCGCATCCTTGGCCGTCTTGACGCCGAAGCCAACGGCGACCGGCAAGTCGGTATGCCGCTTGATCCGGGCGACCGCATCGCCGACGGCGTCGTAATTGACGATCGCGCCGCCGGTGACGCCGTTCATCGAGACATAGTAGACGAAGCCGGAGGTGTTCTGCAGCACCTTGGGCAGGCGCTTGTCGTCGGTCGTCGGCGTCGCCAGGCGAATGAAGCTGATGCCGGCCGCCAGCGCCGGCAGGCAGAGCTCGACATCCTCTTCCGGAGGCAGATCGACGACGATGAGGCCGTCGACGCCCGCAGCGCGTGCATCCTCCAGGAAACGATCGACGCCATAGGCATAGATCGGGTTATAATAGCCCATCAGCACGATCGGCGTGTCGTGCCCGGCGCCCCGGAATTCCGCGACCATCGCCAGCGTCTTCTTCAGCGTCTGGCCGGCCTTCAGTGCACGCTGCCCGGCGAGCTGGACGGGGATGCCGTCGGCCATCGGGTCGGTGAAGGGCACGCCGAGCTCGATGATGTCGGCGCCGGCCGCGGGCAGGGCGGTCAGGATCGCGGCCGAGGTGGCGAGGTCGGGATCACCGGCTGTGACGAAGGTCACGAGCGCGGCGCGGCCCTCGCTGGCGCAGGCCTGGAAACGGGCCTGGATGCGAGCCTGGCCGGTGGCTGTCTGGATGTCGGTCATGGCCTGAGCGGTTAGCATGACGCGCGCGGGCTGGCGAGAGGGTAGCGCTTGCGCGCGGTGGCGGGCTGCGTCACATCCGGGTCATGCGCGCCTTCGACACGCCTCTCCCGATCGACGCCGTCCTCGGCGATCTCGCGGCAGCCCTGCGCACGCAGCCCAACGCCGTGCTCGTCGCGCCGCCCGGCGCCGGCAAGACCACGCGCGTGCCGCTGGCCTTGCTCGAAGAGCCCTGGGCGAAAGGCGGCAAGCTGATCATGCTGGAGCCGCGCCGGCTGGCGGCCCGCGGCGCGGCCTCCCGCATGGCGCAGACATTGGGCGAGCGTGTCGGCGACACCGTCGGCCTGCGGGTCCGGCTGGGGTCGAAGATCGGCCCGAAGACCCGCGTCGAGGTCGTTACCGAGGGCGTTTTCGCCCGCATGATCCTCGACGATCCGGCGCTCGATGGCGTTGCTGCCGTGCTCTTCGACGAGTTCCACGAACGCTCGCTCGATGCCGATTTCGGGCTGGCGCTCGCGCTCGACGCACAAGCGGGCCTGCGTGAGGATCTGCGCATCCTGGTGATGTCGGCGACACTGGACGGCGCGCGCGTCGCCAGATTGCTTGGTGAGGCGCCGGTGATCGAGAGCCAGGGCCGCGCCTTCCCGGTCGAGACGCGCTATCTCGGCCGCGAGCCGCTGAAGCGCATCGAGGATCAGGTGGCGGACGCCGTCCTGCTGGCGCTCGCCGAACAGCCGGGTTCTCAATTGGTCTTCCTGCCCGGCCAGGGCGAGATCAGGCGGGTCGAGGAACGGCTGCGTGAGCGCATCCGCGATAAGGCTGTCGAGATCGCGCCGCTCTATGGCGCACTCGACCAGGCCGAACAGGACCGTGCCGTGCTGCCCGCGCCGCCCGGCCGCCGCAAAGTCGTGCTCGCAACCGCCATCGCCGAGACCTCGCTGACGATCGAGGGGGTCAGGGTGGTGATCGATTCCGGCCTCGCCCGCGTACCGGTCTACGAGCCCGATCTCGGCGTGACTCGGCTCGAGACCCGTCGTGCCAGCCGCGCGGCCAGCGACCAGCGCCGCGGCCGCGCCGGCCGCACCGAGCCGGGCATCTGCTATCGGCTCTGGGAGGAAGCGGGTAACGGCGCGCTGGAGGCCTTCGCCCGCCCCGAAATCCTCTCGGCCGACCTCGCCCCGCTGCTGCTCGATTGTGCCGCCTGGGGCGTGGCGGACCCCACCAGCCTCTCCTTCCTCGATCCGCCCCCAGTGCCGGCCCTGAAGGAGGCGCGCAGCCTTCTGAGCAGCATTGGCGCGCTCGATGGCGATGGCCGGATCACGCCGGAAGGCCGCACCCTCCAGACCCTGCCGCTGCCGCCGCGCCTCGCGCGCATGGTCGTGGTGGCGGCGCGCTTCGGGCAGGCCGGAGCGGCTGCCCTGCTGGCGGCGCTTCTGGTGGAGCGCGGTCTGGGCGGCGATGCGATCGACCTGTCGGAACGGCTCGACCGGCTGGAGCGAGAGAGAGGCGGCCGCGCCGCGGATATGCGCCGCCTGGCCGAGGGCTGGGCGCGCGCCGCCGAACGGGCTGCGGGCCCGTCCAGTCCCCGCGAAGCCCTCTCAGTGGGGCTCCTCCTCGCCTTCGCCTATCCCGAACGCGTCGCCAGGGCGCGCAGCGCGGGTTCGGGGCAGTATCTCCTCGCCAATGGCCGCGGCGCGACGCTGGAGGCGGCCCAGCGTCTCGCCCGCGAAACCCATCTCGTGATCGCGGAGATGACCGGCGCGGCCCAGCAGGCGCGCATCCTCTCGGCCGCGTCCTTCACGGAGCCCGACATCGCCTGGCTCGTCGCCGAAGGACTGTCGCCCTTCGCGATCGAAGACCGCAGCGAGACGAGCTTTGACCGAACCGCCCGCGCGCTCCGCGTGCGGGCGGTGAGGCGCTATGGCGCCCTCAGCCTCGCCGAGCGGCCGCTCCCGGCCGAGCCGACGCTGGCGAATGCGACCGTCCTCGCGGAAGGGATAGCCGCGCTCGGCATCGGCCTGCTGCCCTGGACGAAGGCGCAGCGGCAGTTGCGCGAGCGCGTCGGATTTCTGCGACGGGCCGCGGCGGAGGCTGGCGCGACCGATGCCTGGCCCGATCTCTCGGATGAGGGGTTGGCCTCCGATGCCGCCCTCTGGCTCGTGCCGCATCTCGTCGGGCGGGCTTCGCTTGCGGCGATCGAGCCCGGCGATCTCGACGGGGCGCTGGCGGAGCTGCTGCCCTGGGAGTTGAAGCGAAGGCTCGAGGCCGAGGCACCGACCCATTTCACCGCGCCGACCGGCTCCAGCCTCGCCGTCGACTACGGCGCGGAGGCCGGCCCGACGATCTCGGTGCGGGTGCAGGAGCTCTTCGGGTTGGCAAAGCACCCGGCGCTGGCCGGCGGGCGGGTGCCGCTGGTGCTGGAACTGCTCTCGCCCGGCCACAAGCCGGTGCAGATCACCCGCGACCTGCCGGGCTTCTGGCGCGGTTCCTGGGCAGCGGTGAAATCCGAGATGAAGGGCCGCTACCCGCGCCATCCCTGGCCCGACGACCCCGCCGCCGCCCCGCCCACGACGCGGGCCAAGCCGCGCGGGACGTGAAGCGTGGCTGGATGCGACGGCCGGCCGCTGCTATCCTCGCACCGAGGAGAAAACCAAATGGGCCTGACCTCGCTGACCATCACCCTTCCAGACGATATGGCGCGGGCGCTGAAGGACAGGGTCGCGTCCGGAGAGTATGCTTCGGAGAGCGAGGCGATCTGTGATGGCCTGCGGCAACTCGATATTTTCGACCTCGACGACAGCACACTGCTCGCCGCGGTTAAGCCCGCCTATGACGCCTATCTCGCAGATCCGGACCGTGCCATCCCAGCCGAAGAGGTCTTCGACGGAATGGCGGTGCGCTATCGCGCCCGTAAGCAGCACCAGTCCAGCAAATGAGACGATTCGACCTCGTCTTCCTGCCGGAAGCGAGGGACGATCTCGATTCACTCTATGCCTGGATCGCGGACCAGAGTGGCGAGCGTGTCGCCGACAATTTTATCGGGCGCCTGCGGTCATTTTGCTTCAATCTGACCTTCGCGCCTGAACGCGGGCGACGGCGCGATGAGCTTTTGCCGGGCTTGCGCCTGATCGGCTATCGCCGACGCGCCACGATCGCCTTCACCATTCGGGCGGACACGGTCGTGATCCTTCGCATCGCCTATCGAGGGCGCGATGTCGACGCGTTGTTTGCGCCGACCGCACGGCCCTGACCTTGTCTCAATTCCCCATCCGGTCGCGCCATTGCCGCTCGCCGGCCAGGCAGGTGGCGTTGCTGCCGGTGGACTGAGCCTTCTGGACCAGACCGAGCCCTTCGGGCGCAACCTCCGCGATCTCGCGGATCAGCTTTGTGCGCGTCGCATCGACGAACTGGCTGCGTTCGCGGATCGGGATGACGAAGGCTCCCGGCCCCGTAACGACGCAGTCCTTGTAATAGCGATCGAGATTGTCGAGGTCGAAATAGCTCGCCTGCTTCAGCATGACCGGCAGGCCATTGATGGAGATGCCCTTGGCGGCGGCTTCGTCGCGGGCGACGGTCACGGGGCGCCCGTCATTGTTGGCGCCGTCTCCGGAGATGTCGATCACCTTGCGCAGCGGCACCACATTCGCCTGCTCGATCAGCTGGACCCCGAGGTCGATCGCGGCCGAGATCGAGGTGCGCCGCCCCCGCCGGGTCTGCGCCTCCCCCAGTTCCTCCGCGAAGGCGATGGCCGAGGCGGGCGTATCGATGATCGTCCAGGATTTGACGACATGCTGGAAGTGTCCGCCCGCCCATTCGAAATAGGTCACGGCGATCTTGCCGATCGCCCCCTTGGCGATGGCGTCGTGCAGCGGCTTGGAGCGGAAGGCCTCGATATAGCCGTTGCGCTGCAGAGCGAGTTCGTCGAGATCCATCGAGAAGGAGACGTCGACCGCCAGCACCAGCGCGACATCGACCTCTTCGGGCGGGCCGGCCGCCGACTGGGCATGGGCCGCGGCCGGGAAAACCGCCGCAGCCAGACTCAAGAGACCGCACAGCCAACGCCGCATCGCCACCTCCGTCATCCCATCGTGACGAAACTCTGCGCCTGCTTTTGATTCCCTCCAAGCCTTAATGCCGGGCAGTCACCGCTCCGTGAAAGGCTGCTCCGGCCCGGCGGCCCGCCGCCTCTCGACGATCGCGATGGCCGCCGCCAGCGCCTCGTCGATGGTCAGGGCGGAGGTGTCGAGGATCACCGCATCCTCGGCGGCTCTGAGCGGCGCGTCGCTGCGGCCTGAATCGCGCGCGTCGCGGCGGCGGATGTCGGCGAGGATGCCGTCGAAAGGCGCGGGCTCGCCGCGCCCGGCCAGTTCCTTCTGCCGCCGTGCGGCGCGGACCTCGGGCGTGGCGGTGACGAAGAGCTTCGCCTGGGAGAGGGGGCAGATCACCGTGCCGATGTCGCGTCCGTCCAGGACCGCGCCGCCCGGCTGCGCGGCAAACCGCCGCTGACGTTCGATCAGCCCGCTGCGGACGGCCGGCATGGCGGCGACCACGGAGGCCGCCTCGCCGATCTCGCGGCCGCGCAGGGCCTCCTCGGTGAAGGCGCTGCCGTCGAAGCGCGAGACGATGTCTTCGGCCGCCCCTGCATCGCGGATGTCGTGTCCGCCGTCGAGCATGGCCCGTGCGACCATGCGGTAGAGCAGGCCGGTGTCGAGATAGGGCAGGCCGTAATGCGCCGAAAGCCGGCGCGCCAGCGTGCCCTTGCCCGAGGCGGCCGGGCCATCGACCGCGATGACCAGCCCTGCAGCCGGTTGCGTCATCCGATCTCGCCCCCGAGCCCGTTCATCAGCGCGATGAAACTCGGGAAGCTCGTCGCGATCATCGCGCCGTCATCGACCTGCATCGGCTTGTCCGTCGCCAGCCCCATCACGAGGAAGCTCATCGCGATGCGGTGGTCGAGATGGGTGGCGACGGTGCCGCCGCCCGCGACCGCACCGCCCGAGCCCTCGACGACAAGATCGTCGCCCTCGATCGCGCAGGTCACGCCCGCCGCCTTCAGCCCGGCCTCGACGGCCGCCAGCCGGTCGGATTCCTTGACGCGCAGCTCCTGCAGGCCACGCATCCGGGTCGTCCCGGTCGCGAAGGAGGCGGCCACCGCCAGCACCGGATACTCGTCGATCATCGACGGCGCGCGCTCGGGCGGTACGGTCACGCCCTTCAGGCTCGACGCGCGCACGCGCAGCGTTGCCACCGCCTCTCCGCCCTCATTGGCCTCGCTCTCGATGGTGATGTCGGCGCCCATCTCGCGCAGTGTGGTCAACAGCCCGCTGCGCAGCGGGTTGGTCATCACGCTCTCGATCAGGATGTCGGAGCCCGGCACGATCAGGGCGGCGACCAGCGGGAAGGCGGCCGAGGACGGATCGGCCGGCACGACGATTGGCGCCGCCTGCAGTTCGGGCTGGCCCTTCAGCACGATGCGACGGCCATGTGCGCCATCGGGCGTCACGATCACCTCCGCGCCGAAATGGGTCAGCATCTTCTCGGTGTGGTCGCGCGTTGCTTCCGTCTCGATCACCGTGGTCTCGCCCGGCGCGGCGAGGCCGGCAAGAAGCACGGCCGACTTGATCTGCGCCGAGGCGACCGGCGTGCGGTAGGTGATCGGCAGCGCCTCCTGCGGCCCGCGCAGGGTCAGGGGTACGCGGCCCTCCTCTTCCTGCGAGACGATGACCGTCCCCATCAGCTCCAGCGGGTCGAGGATGCGGCGCATCGGCCGCTTGCGCAGCGAGGCGTCGCCATCGAAGGTCGTGGTGATCGGATGCGCCCCGCAGACGCCCATCATCAGGCGCGAGCCCGTGCCGGCATTGCCGAAATCCAGCGTCCCGGCGGGCTCGCGCAACCCGCCGACGCCGACGCCGCGGACCCGCCAGGAGCCCGGCCCGTCATGATGGACGGTCGCGCCGAGCGCGCGGGCGGCCTCGGCCGTGCGCATCACGTCCTCGCCCTCGAGCAGGCCCGTCACCTTCGTCTCGCCGATCGCCAGCAGGCCGAAGATCATCGCCCGGTGCGAGATCGACTTGTCGCCGGGCACGCGGACGCGACCGGCGAGCGGGCCAGAGCGGCGCGC
This sequence comes from Allobosea sp., assembly GCF_030695125.1. Classification (GTDB taxonomy): domain Bacteria; phylum Pseudomonadota; class Alphaproteobacteria; order Rhizobiales; family Beijerinckiaceae; genus Allobosea. The sequence continues at coordinate 168,215 of NZ_JAUYTP010000032.1, forward strand.
GGTGACGGGGACGGGGGGGTGCGCGTGGGACACGATGCTTCTGCCGGCTGGTCGATCGGGAAAGCGGTGCCCTAGCATGCCGGCCCGCCATGCGTCACGCTCGGGTTGCGGTCGCGGGAAGCAAGACGAGTCCGGCTGAATCGGGCGTTGTCGGACACGGTGAAGCCCTCCGGCCCGAAATCAGCATTTGACAGGGCCGGCTGCCCCGACTAACGGACGCGCCTGCTTTTCAGAACATGAATGATTGAAGGTCCGACGCAGTGGCGAAACCGGAACTTGGAACGAAACGCGTTTGCCCGACCACGGGCCGCAAATTCTACGACCTGAACAAGGACCCGATCGTCTCGCCTTACACGGGACAATCCTATCCGCGTTCGGTGTTCGAGCCGCAGGCCAAGGCGGCCGCTGCCGCAGTCGCCGCCAAGTCCGACGAGGACGAGGATGAGGTCGAGGCCGCCGACAGCGCCGTCGAGCTCGTCTCGCTCGACGAGGCCGATGCCGAGGCGACCGAGAAGGACGCCGTCGTCACCAGCGAGGACGACATCGAGGTCGAAGACGATGTCGCGCCCGATGATGACACCTTCCTGGAAGAGGACGAGGAAGGCGACGACGATGTCGCCGACCTGATCGATGGCGACATCGAGGGCGACGAGGACGTCTGAACGTCTCCCGCCGGAGCGGCGAAAAAGAATGACGATCAGGCGACATTCGGCGCTTGAGTCTTCCTCCGCTCCCGCCTATAGAGCGCTTCGCCGCTGACGCGGCGCTCGGTTGCCCGGTCTTCCCACCGAACAGGTGAGTGGCCCGGACAGCGGAACGACCCGGCTGACCCCCATGTCAGCCGGCTGAGAGTGGGGCCATAGCTCAGTTGGGAGAGCGCTTGAATGGCATTCAAGAGGTCGGCGGTTCGATTCCGCCTGGCTCCACCATCTCCCTTCTAGAACATCGACAGTTGAAGAGCCCGTAGCGGGCCAGGGCCGGGCGAAGACGCCAGGCGTCTTGCTTGCGCGGCCCGCACGACGAAGCCGCTTCATCCATCACAATCTTCGCTGCCGGGGTGGTCATTCGCCGCCCCGACGGCCTTTGGGAGGTGTGGTGTCGGGGCGGCGAGGTTCGAGCCGCAAGGCGCGGCCCCTCATCAGTCGCTCCCCATCGCCGTTCGGTTCATCGGCCGCCGCGACAACCGCCTGCACGGCTGATCGCGCCACCGATCAACCCGTCTCGCGGTCATGCCTCCTCGCGGTCACGCCGCCTCGGCGAGCCCGACCGCGAAGGGCGACAGCGTCACCGTCCCCGCCCGCACGGTGACCAGCGTGCTGCAGGGCAGGGCCTGCCAGCAGTCGCGGGCCGCATCCACCGGTTCAGAGGCGACCACGACGCTGTCGCCGCGCTGGCAGACATAGAGGCTCGGCGGCGTGGCGTCCGACGACCAGCGCACGGCATGGATCGTCTCGCCATCGGACAGCGCGGCGGCGCAGCGCAGTGGCTCGCTGGTTCCGACCTGCCGCATCAGCGACAGCGCGTCGCCAAGCGCTGCGGCCAGTGCGGCGCCCGGCGCCATGCCGCTTTCGATCCGCGCCAGCACGAGCAGGAACAGCGCCTCCGAATCGGTCGTGCCGACCCGTGCCGAATAATAGGAATCGGGGATCAGACTCTCCAGCCGGCGCCGAAGCAGGCCATAGCCGCCGATCTGGCCGTTATGCATGAAGAGATGGCGGCCATGGGCGAAGGGGTGGCAGTTCGCCCGTGTCGTCGCCGTGCCGGTCGCGGCCCTGACATGGGCGAAGAACAGCGGCGAGCGCACCTGCCGCGCGATCGAGAGCAGGTTCTCGTCGGACCAGGCGGGACGAACCTCGCGATACTGGCCGGGCTCCGGCCGGTCGCCATACCAGCCGACGCCGAATCCGTCGCCATTCGTGCCGGTCTTGGTCTCGGCGGCGTGGAGCGATTGGTGGATCAGAGAATGGCACGGCGCCGCCACCAGATCCTCGAGGAAGACCGGAACGCCGGAATAGGCGAGGAAACGGCACATGGCGCTGTCCGACTCAAGGCGCGGCCCATCACCGCCAGAGAAGATTATTCTCTTGAAAAGAACACCCGCACAATGGCGAAAAAGCGGCTCGGCACATCAGGTTGCGAGGCGCATGGCCTTCGTATACCCGTCGCGGACAAAGGCGCGCAAAGCGGGGCGGGGAATGGCTGTTTCGATTATGGCGCGGGCCACCGCGCTGGTTCTGTCGTGCCTGTTATCGGGGCCGGCGCTGGCCGCCACCGACATCGGCGGCGCCTCGATGGGCGTGCTCTGGGCGCTGCCCTTCGCCGGCATGCTGCTCTCGATTGCGCTCGGCCCGATCCTGTTCCCGCATTTCTGGGAGCTGAACTACGGCAAGTTCGCGGCGTTCTGGGCCATTCTGGTGCTGGTGCCGCTCTTGCTCTTCCGCGGTTTCGAGCCGGCGCTGGCGGCGCTCGCGCATACGGCGCTGCTCGAATACATCCCCTTCATCATCCTGCTGTTTGCGCTGTTCACGATCGCCGGCGGCATCCTGATCATGGGCAACCTGCACGGCACGCCGACGACGAACACGGCCCTGCTGGCGATCGGCACGCTGATGGCGAGCTTCGTCGGCACCACCGGCGCCTCGATCATCATGATTCGGCCCGTGCTGCGCGCCAATGACAGCCGGCGCTACAACGTCCATGTCGTGGTGTTCTTCATCTTCCTGGTCTCCAACATCGGCGGTTCGCTGACGCCGCTGGGCGACCCGCCGCTGTTCCTCGGCTTCCTGCGCGGGGTCAGCTTCTTCTGGACCACGACGCATCTGTTTCCCGAGACGCTGCTGGCGGTCGCGATCCTGCTGGCGCTGTTCTTCGGGCTCGACCACTGGTTCTACAAGAAAGAGGAGGGCATGCCCTCGCTGAGGGACCCGACGCCGGACCGCGACATCAAGCTCTACGGCAAGGTCAACTTCATCCTGCTCGGCGGCGTCATCGCGGCGATCCTGATGTCGGCGAGCTGGAAGCCCGGCATCGTCTTCGACATCGCCGGCTCGAAGGTCGAGCTGCAGAACATCGCCCGCGATCTCATCCTCCTGGCGCTGGCCTGGGCGTCGCTCAAGCTGACGCCCAAGCCCGTGCGGGCCGGCAACGAGTTCACCTGGGGGCCGATCCTCGAGGTCGCCAAGCTGTTCGCCGGCATCTTCATCTGCATCATTCCCGTGCTGGCGATGCTTCAGGCCGGCCGCAACGGCGCCTTCTCGGGTCTCGTCGCGCTGGTGAGCAACCCCGACGGCAGCAACAACACGGTCGCTTATTTCTGGCTGACCGGCATCCTGTCGTCGTTCCTGGACAACGCGCCGACCTATCTCGTCTTCTTCGAGCTGGCCGGTGGGGATCCGCAGGTGCTGATGACGACGGGCGCGCTGACGCTGGCGGCGATCTCGGCCGGCGCCGTGTTCATGGGCGCCAACACCTATATCGGCAATGCGCCGAACTTCATGGTCTATGCCATCGCCAAGGACCGGAAGGTCAAGATGCCGAGCTTCTTCGGCTACATGGCCTGGTCGGGCGCGATCCTGATCCCGCTGTTCCTGTTGCAGACGCTGATCTTCTTCCGCTGAGCCAAACGCAAAACGCCCGCCATCCCGGTCGATCCGGGATGGCGGGCGTTGCGTCGTCCTGCAGAAGCAGAGGCCTCGGCGGGGGGCGAGCCTCAGCTCGCGACCTTCAGCGCCTTGCGCGCTTCGGTGGCGCCGGCATCGCGGCGGCTCTTTGCGGCTTCCATGTCGAGCGTGAGCATGAAGTCGGCGATCCGCGGCGCGATCTCGGAGCGGAACCGCGAGCCGTTGAAGACGCCGTAATGCCCGACGCCCAGCTGCAGATAATGCACGCGCTTGTCGTCGGGGATATTGGCGCACAGATCATGGGCGGCCTGGGTCTGGCCGACGCCGGAGATGTCGTCCTTCTCCCCCTCGACCGTCATCAGCGCGACGCGCCGGATCGCGCTGCAATCGACGGGCTTGTCGCGGTGCATCATCGTGCCCTTCGGCAGCGCGTGCTCGATGAAGACGGTCTCGACGGTCTGCAGATAGAATTCCGCGGTCAGATCCATCACCGCCAGATACTCGTCGTAGAAGTCGCGATGCTTTTCGGCCGAGTCGCCATCGCCGCGGACGAGATATTTGAACATGTCGTGATGCGCGGTGACATGGCGATCGAGATTCATCGCCATGAAGCCCGATAGCTGCAGGAAGCCCGGATAGACCCGGCGGAACGACCCCGGATGCGGGAACGGCACGGTGGTGATGCAGCGCTGGCGGAACCAGTCGATGCCGCGTTCCACCGCCATGTTGTTGACCTCGGTCGGCGAGCGGCGGGTGTCGATCGGCCCCCCCATCAGCGTCATTGACCGTGGTGCGTTGGGATCGTTGTCGGCCTCCATCCGGGCGATGGCGGCGAGCACGGGCACGGCAGGCTGGCAGACCGCCATGACATGCGTCTCCGGGCCCAGCATCTGCAGCATCGCGATGACATAGTCGATGTAATCGTCGAGATCGAAGCCGCCCGCGGTGATCGGCACAAGACGGGCATCGGTCCAGTCGGTGATGTAGACCTCGTGGCCGGGCAGAAACGCCTCGACCGTCCCCCGCAGCAGCGTGGCGTAGTGTCCCGACATCGGCGCCACCAGCAGCACCTTGGGTTGCGGCTTGCGCCGGCCCTCGATGCGGCGATCGAAATAGACCATCCGGCAGAACGGCCGCTCCCAGACGACGCGCTCCTCGACCGCGGTCTTCACGCCGTTGATCGTCGTTTCGGACAGCCCGAAGGCCGGCTTGCCGTAGCGACGCGTCGTGCGTTCGAACAGCTCGCAGGAAGCCGCGATGCTGCGGCCCACCGGGGTATAGGTCAGCGGGTTGGCGGGGTTCTTGAACGCCAGATGCATCGCATCCGAGAAGCCCCTGGCGGGGCTGAGCATCATGTGAACCGCTTCATAGGCATGGTAGGCATATGACATGGTGGCCCCGTCGATGCGGTTACTCGGGTCGTCTGGCGGCATATCACGCAATGGTGCGGCGCAACACCAACGCACCCTATGCCTAAATTGTTCTCATTCAATCCCGCAAAAGACTAAGATTCATCCCCACGCTGATTTGTCCCCTGTGCGCCGGAGCGCCCTGCATGATGCCGAACACGTCCAGGACGGATCGTCCCGCATGAGCTTTCCCGAGCTTTCGATGCCGGCTTTCGGCCGGGCGAACCGGCATCTGCGGCTCGATACGCTGGTGCGCCTGCGCTGGCTGGCCATTGCCGGCCAGAGCCTGACGGTCGCCGGCGTGCATTTCGGGCTCGGCTTCACCTTGCCCTTCGGCTGGTGCTTCACCGCGATCGCGGTCTCGTCCTGGCTCAACATCGCGCTGCGCATCCGCTTCCCGCTCAGCCATCGGCTGCGGCCTGGGCCGGCGACCGCGTTGCTCGCCTTCGACATCGTGCAGCTGTCGGTGCTCCTGTTTCTCACGGGCGGATTGCAGAACCCGTTCTCGATCCTGCTGCTGGCGCCGGTGATGATCTCGGCGACGGCGCTGCCGCCGCAGCGCACGCTGCTGCTGGGCTGCCTCGCCATCGCGCTGGCGACGCTCGTGGGCCTGACGCATCTGCCCCTGCCGTGGAACGGCCCGGACCGGCCGGTTCTGCCGCTCTCCTATCAGCTGGGGAACTGGGCGGCGCTCGTGCTCGGCCTCGGCTTCACCGGCAGCTATGCCTGGCGCGTCGCCAAGGAGGCGCGCGACCTCTCCGACGCGCTCGCCGCCACCGAGCTCGTCCTGGCGCGTGAGCAGCATCTGTCGCAACTCGACGGGCTCGCGGCCGCTGCCGCCCATGAACTCGGTACGCCGCTCGCGACGATCGCGCTCGTCGCACGAGAGTTGTCGCGGCTGGCTCCGGCCGAGGGGGAGATGGCCGACGACATCGCGCTGCTGCGCGAGCAGGTCGAGCGCTGCCGCGGCATCCTCGGCAAGCTCGCCTCGTTGCAGGACGACGATGGCAGCCCGCTCGACCAGCTCGGCTTGCGTCTTCTGATCGAGGAGGCGGCGGGGCCGCAGCGCCCGTTCGGCGTGCCCTTCGAGATCGTCATGACCGGCGAAAAGCCCGAACCGGTCTGCCGTCGCAATCCCGGTATGATCTACGGCCTCGGCAATATCGTAGACAACGCAGTTGATTTCGCCAGCTCCACCGTCACGATCACGGCCGAATGGAACCAGCTCCATGTCACGCTCACCATCGCCGATGACGGCCCGGGCTTTCCGCCCGATGTGCTGCTGCGTGCGGGCGACCCCTATCTCACGCATGGGACGACCGAAAACCGGGCCGGTGGCGGGCTCGGCCTGGGGCTGTTCATCGCCAAGACCCTGCTGGAGCGGGGAGGCGCAGTGATGGAATTCTCGAACCTGCCGGCGCCGGCGAGCGGCGCCTGCGTCCGGATGCGCTGGCTGCGCGACGTGTTCGAAGCCGATCTCCTGCTGCCGGGCTCTCAAAACACGCAACAGTCGATCCCACATGGGGTTGGCAGATGAACACCGACCGACGACACGTCGCGGCTCGAGCCGCGTTCAAGGTTCTCGCGGGACGTCCCGGCGAGAGGAGGATGTGATGCAGGAGATTCTGGCCGAAGTTGCCCCCGTCGCCGTGGCGACGGACATGTCGCTGCTGCTGGTCGACGATGACCGGCCCTTTCTGACCCGTCTGGCTCGCGCCATGGAGAGCCGCGGCTATTCCGTGCGGATGGCCGACACCGTCAGCGCCGGCCTCGCCGCGGTCGATCAGGAGGCTCCGGCCTTCGCCGTGATCGATCTTCGCCTCGGCGACGGCAATGGGCTCGACGTCATCGCGCGGCTCAAGGAACGGCGTCCCGATGCGCGCGGCGTCGTGCTGACCGGTTATGGCAACATCGCAACCGCCGTCAGCGCGGTGAAGCTCGGCGCGTTCGATTTTCTCGCCAAGCCCGCCGACGCCGACGAGATCCATGCCGCCCTCGCCGCCGCGCGGGACTCCCGGCCGCTGCCGCCGGAAAATCCGATGTCGGCGGACCGGGTGCGCTGGGAGCACATCCAGCGTGTCTACGAACTCTGCAACCGCAATGTTTCGGAGACGGCACGGCGTCTGGGGATGCACCGGCGCACCCTCCAGCGCATCCTGGCCAAGCGCGCGCCGCGTTAGCGGCGGACGGCGACGCTCAATCGCGCGGCGCCGGGTCCTCGATCAGCGCCAGCCTCGCGGCCGCCAGCCGGCCGAAGGCAATGGTGAGCGCCTTGCGCCGGGCCGGCGCCAGCGGATGCCGCGGCGCCTCGCGGATCAGCGCGCCGCCATAGGCGTCCGCAATGATCAGCCCGACATCGCCGGGCAGGATTTCGTGCGGGAAATCCGGCCCGACGGCGAACAGGAAGGCGTCGCAATAGTCGCGATAATCGGGCCACTTGCCGTCGATGCGGTAATCGGCCAGGCCGGATTTGACCTCGACCACGAGCAGTTCGCCCGCAGGCGACAACGCGACGATATCGCCGCGGCGGCCATTGCCGAAGGTCATTTCCTTGACGATCGCATAGCCGCGCTCGCGCAGGTGCCGCGCCGCGCCACGGCAGACGGCGCGGGTGATGTCGGGTCGCGCGGATGCGGGTTCGAGCAGGGAATCGGCGAGAGGCATCCTTCATGTTCCCTCTTTGTGCCGGACAATTCAAGGCGGTCCCGGCGCAGAACATCCGAAAACGGGCTCCCGCTTTCCGGCGCCATGCTCTAGGAAGTCGCGATGCCGCCACGGTGATCCCCAGAGCTTGGAACGTCTCGCCCCCCTTTTCGTCCTGATGGCGGCCGCCGCGTCTTCGGCGCTGCTCTGCGTGCTGCTGCGGCCGCTGCTCGCCCGCTACGCGCTGGCGCGTCCCAATGCCCGCTCCAGCCATCGCGTGCCGACGCCGCAAGGCGGCGGCATCGCCGTACTCGGCGGCGGCTTCCTGGCGTTGTGGCTGGCTGTCTGGCTGCTGGCGCCGATGGCTGGGATGGCGGAGCTGGTTTTCGTCGGGGTGGCGGCTGCGGCGCTGGCGTTGGTCGGTGCCTGGGACGACATCAGGCCGCTGCCGGCGGGTTTGCGGCTGGGCCTGCAGGCGCTTTGTGTCGCGGTCGTGCTCGTCTATGCGGCGCCCGAAATCCGGTTGTTTCCCCAGATGCCGTTGGCGGCGGAGCGCTGCCTGGCGCTTCTCGCGGGCCTCTGGTTCGTCAACCTGACCAACTTCATGGACGGGCTAGACTGGATCACGGTCGCGGGCTTCGTGCCATTGGCGGGCGCGCTGGCGCTGGCGGCGGGCCTGGGGTTGATCGACCTGCCGACCGGGCTGCTGGCGGCTGCGCTCTGCGGCGGGTTGCTCGGCTTCGCGCCCTTCAACAAGCCCGTGGCGCGGCTGTTCCTGGGCGATGTCGGTTCGCTGCCGATCGGCCTCGTCAGCGCCTATCTGCTCTACCGGTTGGCGGGAACGGGCGCGCTGGCTGCGGCGCTGATCCTGCCGCTCTACCACGTCATGGACGCCACGCTGACCTTGTTGCGCCGGCTGGCGCGCCGCGAACGCGTCTGGGAGGCGCATCGCTCGCATTTCTACCAGCAGGCGACGACGAACGGCTACAGCGTCGCGAGCATCGTCAGGCAGGTCGCGCTGCTCAACCTGGGGCTCATCCTGCTGGCGGCGCTCAGCATCCTGTGGCCGGCGGCCTGGATCCAGTTCGCATGCCTCGCGGCCGCGATCCTTCCAACCGCATGGCTGCTGCGTCGCTTCGCCCGCCCGGCCTCCGCGCCATGAGCGGCGAGCGCGTCCTCGTCACCGGCGCCGGTGGCTTCGTCGGACCCCATGTCGTCGCGGCGCTGCTGGCGGCGGGCTATCGCGTCCGCGTGACGCAGAGGGCGGGGTCATCGCCTCCAGACGGCACCGAGGCCGTGGCGACCGGCGATCTCGCCGGGCCGATCGACTGGACGCAGGCGCTGCAGGGCGTCGCGCATGTCGTCCATCTCGCCGGCCTCGCCCATGCGGGTCCCGGCCTCGATGCGGCGCTCTATCGGCAGATCAACACGCAAGCCACGCTCGACCTGGCGCAGGCGGCCTACCGGGCCGGCGTTTCGCGCTTCGTCTTCATCTCGTCGATCAAGGCGCAGACCGGGGCCTTCGATGGTCCGCCTTTGCGCGAGGACGACCCGCCGGTCCCCGACGACCCCTATGGCCGCTCGAAGCTCGCCGCCGAGCAGGGCCTCGCCAAGCTCGATCTCGATTGGGTCGCGCTGCGCCCCGTGCTGGTCTATGGGCCCGGCGTGAAGGCGAACATGGCGGCGTTGCTGAAGCTGGCGCGCGGGCCGCTGCCGCTTCCGCTCGGCGCCTTGACGGCGCCGCGCTCGCTGCTGGCGGTCGAGAATCTGGCCGACGCCATCCTCTTCGCGCTGACGCCGAAATGCCCGATGCGCCGCGCCTTCTTCGTCGCCGATCCGGAGCCGATCGGGATCGCCGCCATTCTGACGGCGCTGCGGGCCGGGGTGGGGCGCCGGCCCTGGCTGGTCGCGCTGCCGATCGGGTTGTTGCGGCTGGCGGCGCGTCTGGCGGGCCGCGAGGAGGCTTTCGTCAAGCTGAGCGGCAGCCTCGTCGCCCGGCCCGAGGGGCTGCTCAGGGCCGGCTGGCGGCCGCCTGTCGAGACGAGGGCGGCGCTGCAGCGCCTGGCGGCGTCGACTGGCGCAGGCTGAAATCGGGGATCGCCTCGTCGAGCACGGAATCGGCGGCGATGCGATCATCGGCCTTGAGCGCCACCTCCAGCCGCGCCAGCCAGGCCTGCAGCCGGGCCCGGTTGGCGAAGACGGGCTTGGCCGCCATGACGCCGTCGAGTCCGGTCTCGGCCATCGGCTCGTCGCGGGCGAACAGGATCTCGTTCAGCCGCTCGCCCGGCCGCACGCCGGTGACCGCGATCTCGATATCCTCGCCCGGCTCGAACCCCGCCAGACGGATCATGCGCTCGGCCAGATCCATGATTTTGACCGGCTGGCCCATCTTGAGGACGTAGACGGCGGCGCGTTCGGCCTCCGGCCCGTCCGAACGCGCATGCGAGGCGGCGGTCAGGACGAGGTCGCAGGCCTCGCGGATCGTCATGAAGTAGCGGATCATGTCGGGGCTGGTCACCGTCAGCGGCCCGCCGCGCGCGATCTGCGCCTTGAACTTTGGCACCACGGATCCGACCGAGCCCAGCACATTGCCGAAGCGCACGGCAACGAGCCGCATGCCCGCGGCCGCCGCGACGAACTCCGCATCGCGCGACTGGGCATACATCTCGGCGAAACGCTTGGTCGCGCCCAGCATCGAGACGGGCTCGATCGCCTTGTCGGTCGAGATCAGGACGAAGGTCTTGGCATTGGCCGCGATCGCCGCGTCGGTGACGTTGACCGAGCCGAAGATGTTGGTCTTGACGCCCTCGCTCCAGTCCGCCTCGAGATAGGGCACGTGCTTCAGCGCGGCGGCGTGGATCACGATGTCGGGCTTGAAGGCGGTGAAGAGCGGCGTGATCCGGTCGCGGTCGCGGACATCCGCCAGCGCGCCGGAGACGAGCGTCTCATGCGCCTGGGCGATCAGCTGCTCTGTCACCTGAAAGAGCGCGGGCTCCGAGCTCTCGACGATCAGGAGCTCGGCCGCACCGAACGCGGCGCAGCGCAGGCAGATCTCCGAGCCGATTGAGCCGCCGCCGCCGGTGACGATGACGCGTTTGCCCTTCAGAAAGGCGCCGAGGCGTTCGCGGTCGATCCGCACCGTCGAGCGAACGAGGAGGTCTTCGATTTCGAGCGGCGCCAGCTCGGCGTCGCGCACGCCTTCGCCCAGCGTGTCGATGCGGGAGATCGGCAAGGCGAGCTTGCGCGTCCGCGCCAGCCATTTCTCCGGCTCCGCCTCGGGCAGGAGCGCGCTCGGCGTCGCCACGATGCGGCGAAAACCCTCGCCGCGCTCGGCGGCGTCGCCCGCGATGCGCTCGATCTCCGAAAGCAGTCCGAGCACGGGAACCCCGCGGATCGTCTGGCCGAGATCGTCGACCCGCGGCGACAGGATGCCGGCCGGTCGCAGCTTGCGCATGGTGCCGGCTTCCATGGCGCGGATCACCATCTCGACCTCGAACCCACGCCCCAGCAGCAGGGCGGGCAGCGACGCTTCGCGCGCCGCGTTGCGCCGGCTGCGGGAGAATTTGAAGTAGCGATAGGCCAGACGCGAGCCGCCCAGCAGCGAAACCTGGACCAGCCAGTAGAGGCCGATGCTGATCTTGCCGAAATAGAATGCACCGTAGAAATCCGGCGAGACGAGGACATAGTCGACGACGACCAGGGTCAGCGTCAGGATGCTCGTCGCCTTGACGATGTTCGACAGGTCCGGCAGCGACGCAAAGCGCCATTTCGAGCGGTAGAGCGAGAAGAACCAGTAGACCAGCCCGGAGAAGGGCACGAAGAACAGCAGGAAGCGCGGCAGATAGCGCAGATGCTCGCCGAGTTGGTCGCCCTCGAAACGGACGATGAAGACGAGCCAGATCGCCAGCGCCGTCGCCACGAGATCGTGGAGAATGACGGCGAGCTTCTTGAGGCTGTGCTTGGAACGTTGGGCCATGACAGGCGGGGTATCCTGCTCGCCGGGCGGCTTGTCAACGCGGCCGCGGCCTGGCCGGGTGGCGGGCGCTCAGACGTTTGGCTTCGGCTGCTCGAGCGCGGTCATGATGAATTCGATCATCGCTTCCGCCGAAGGTCCGGGAATCCGCTCGCATTGCGCCATCAGCAGCGGGTGCTGGAACCGCAGCATCGCCGTACGGATGCATTGCGTCGCCGCCACGGGGGCGATCGCCCGGAACTCGCCGCTCGCGACGCCTTCGGCGACGACTCCGCCCACCAGCGCATCGAAGCGCTCGATATGGCCGAGGATCGCATCCCAGCTCTCCTCCATCGCGGCGCAGACCATCTCCTGCATGCGCTGCTGGTCGGCGAAGCGGGCCTGGTTGATCCGATGGGTGGTCAGCAGCATCTCGCGCAAGCGGCTGCCGGCGGAGCGCGGCTCCGCGATGATCAGCGACAGCGCCTCCTCGAGCTCGCCCTTGAAGCGCGCCAGCACCGCCTCGTTGATCGACTTCTTCGAGTCGAAGAACCGGTAGACATTGGCCGGACTCATCCGCAGCGACTTGGCGATGTCGGCAACGGTCGTCTTCTGGTAGCCGATGTCGCGGAAGAAGCGCTCGGCGGTATCGACGATGCTTTGCCTCGTATCGCGCTCGGGTAATGTCACGGTGTCGGCCTGTCCTGCTGCTTGGGCGGCTGTCGGCGGAATTGATCGCTATGACGAATTTCGTTATTCGTCAACATTCTGGAGAATAAGATCTTTCGATAGAATTCTCCGCCCTGCCCCCGGTTGCATTGATCTGGATTAAATGGCGGGGCTGTTTGCAGCGGCGGACGCCGATCCGCATGCCGACCAACGCGCCCTGCCGACACGATGTTCCCGCGGAGCGCTTCAGCCGACCTTGGCGCGGGCGCGGGCGAGTGCCAGCAGGGCGTCGATGTCGAGATGGGCCGCGAGATGGGCTGCGAGCCGGTCGAGCGTCGCCTCGACATCGTCCTCATAGGACAGGCTCGAGCGCAGGCCGGCGCCTGTCACGGCGGCGAGATAAGCAGCGCGCACCGTATCCGAGGCAAAGACGCCGTGCAGATAGGTGCCTTGCACACGACCGTCGGCGCTCGCCGCGCCTTCCGCCCGGTCGCCGACGCGAAACGGTGCGCGGCCCAGATCGGCGCCCTCGGTTCGCCCGAGGTGAATTTCATAGGCCCGGCCGCTGGCCGCGCTGAATGCCTGCACGAAATCGACCTCGCGCACGGTCTTTTGGCCCTCCAGCACCGTCGCCACGTCGAGCAGGCCGAGACCCGGCGCCTCGCCGGGCGGGCCTTCCAGGCCGAGCGGATCGGACACCACGCGCCCGAGCATCTGGTAGCCGCCGCAGAGCCCCAGGATATGCCCGCCGCGCCGGCGATGGGCCAGGATGTCGATGTCCCAGCCCTGCGCGCGCAGCGCTGCGAGATCCCGCAGCGTCGTCTTCGACCCCGGCAGGATGACGAGATCGGCATCGCCGGGCAGCGCCTGCCCGCGTGGAACCAGGACGAGATCGATCGCGGGTTCGAGCTTGAGCGGATCGAGATCGTCGAAATTCGCGATGCCCGGCAGGATGGGAACGGCGATCTTGAGCCGCGCGCCCGGCTTGGGCGCGAGTGCGCGCAGATCGAGCCCGTCTTCCGCCGGCAGGCGCACCGCATCGGCAAACCAGGGCACGACGCCCAGGCAGGGCCAGCCCGTCGCCTTGCGGATGGTCTCGACGCCCTCGGCAAACAGCGAAACCTCGCCGCGGAAGCGGTTGACGGCGAAGGCCGCGATCATGGCGCGGTCGGCCGCGTCGAGCACCGCATGGGTGCCGACCAGGCTCGCAATAACGCCGCCGCGGTCGATGTCGCCGATCAGGACCGCCGGCACGCCGGCCGCGCGGGCAAAGCCGAGATTGGCGATGTCGCGCGCCCGCAGATTGGTTTCCGCCGGCGAGCCCGCGCCCTCGACCAGGACAAGATCGGCGTCGGCGCTCAGCCGTTCGAAGCTTTCAAGCACCTTGGGCAGGAAGTCGCCGCGCCGTGCGAAGTCGCCCGAGGCGAGATGTCCCGCAACCTTGCCCTGCAGGATGATCTGGCTGCCGGTCTCGCTCTCGGGCTTCAGCAGCACCGGGTTCATGTCGACATGCGCGGGGATGCGGGCGGCGCGCGCCTGCAGCGCCTGTGCCCGCCCGATTTCGCCGGCAGCCGTGGCGGCGGCGTTGTTGGACATGTTCTGCGGCTTGAACGGCCTGACCTTCAGGCCACGATCGGCGAACAGCCGGCACAGCCCCGCCACGACCAGCGATTTGCCGACATTGGAGCCGGTGCCCAGGATCATGATGGCGGGGGGTCGGAGCGTGCCCATGCGCCTGCATAAGTGGCGGCTGGCTCCCGGGCAACCGAGTGAACGGCCGTGACGGTCATGATGGGGGAGGGTCGCCGGTTCACGCCAATTCCCGCTACGCCAAAGGGGCGAAGTCGCAGCGGGTGCCCGTCGTGAACCGGCGAGATGGACTAAACTCTGATTGATGATGAATGTCAACAATCATCATTTCGTATTTCACCGATTTGTGATGCGTGCGGCAGGGATGGTCCGTCGAGCCATGTGGCGTGCGTCAGGCCGCGTGCCGTGCTAGACGCGCGGCCTGTTTTCGTGCCGCAGGCGACCGACCGCGATGAATGCGATTTTTGCCGCTCTTCCCACCAGCGTCTTCGAAGTGATGTCCCAGCTCGCGCGCGACACCGGGGCGGTCAATCTGGGGCAGGGCTTTCCCGACGATCCCGGTCCGCTCGACGTGCGCCAGAAGGCGGCCGATGCGGTGGTGAACGGCTGGAACCAGTATCCGCCGATGATGGGGCTGCCCGAGCTGCGCCAGGCCACGGCTGCACATTACAGGCACTGGCAGGGCCTTGACCTCGATCCAGCCAGTGAAATCATGGTCACCTCCGGCGCCACCGAGGCGATCGCCGGCGCGCTGATGGCGCTGGTCTCGCCTGGCGACGAGGTCGTGCTGTTCGAGCCGATGTACGACGCCTACGTCCCGCTGGTGCGTCGGGCCGGCGGCATCCCGAAATTCGTGACGCTGACGCCGCCGCATTTCGGGCTGAGCGAGGCGGCCCTGGCCAAGGCCTTCTCGCCGAAGACCAAAGTCGTGCTGTTCAACAACCCGCTCAACCCCACGGCGACGATCTTCAGCCAGGCCGATCTCGATCTGCTCGCCGATTTCTGCATCCGCCATGATGCGGTGGCGATCTGCGACGAGGTCTGGGAGCACGTCGTCTTTGACGGCCGCCGGCATGTTCCCGTGCTCGGCCGCCCCGACATGCGCGAGCGCACGGTCAAGATCTCCTCGGCCGGCAAGATCTTTTCGCTGACCGGCTGGAAGGTCGGGCTGGTGATGGCGGCGCCGCCGCTGATGAAGGTGCTGGCCAAGGCGCATCAATACATCACCTTCACCACGCCGCCGAACCTGCAGTCCGCGGTCGCCTACGGGCTGGGGAAGGACGACAGCTATTTCGAGGGCATGCGCGCCGATTTCCAGCGCTCGCGCGACCGCTTCGCCGATGGCCTGCGGGGCCTCGGCTACAATGTGCTGCCCAGCGTCGGCACCTATTTCCTCAATGTCGACATCGCCGCGTTGGGCGAGACCGACGATGTCGATTTCTGCCGGCGGCTGGTGACGGAGCATGGCGTGGCCGCGATTCCCGTCAGCGCCTTCTATGCGGAGGGTGCGGTCAAAACCGTGGTGCGCTTCTGTTTCGCCAAGCGCGATGCCACGCTGGATGCGGCGCTGGAGCGGCTGGCCGATCGGCGGATGCGCATTTCAGCCGCCTGAACCGCCTCGCCCGCCTTTAGCGCGCGTCTGCCTTCAGGTCTTGCGCATCGTCTCGGCGAGGTTGCCGGCCATCACCAGCGTCTTCTGCAGCGCGGCGACGTCGGCGCTGTGGCCGGCCTCGCGCATCGCCTCGACGGCCGCGGCGATCTGCATGAAGGCCCGCTGCGCCAGGGCCGGGTCCTTGCGGCGCGCGGCCAGTTTCATCGAGACCAACCCCTGATTGGCCGAGCTCGTGGCCCAGAGGCGCGGGCTCGACTCGCGGCGTCGCTCCTCCAGGGCCGCGCCAAAGGCGGCGATGGCCTCCTCCAGCACCACCGGCTCGCTGTAGCGTTCGCCCATAGCCCCGAGCACGCCGCCCATCTGGTCCTGCAAGGCGGCCCAGTGCAGGGGATCGCGGGCGCGGTCGGTCGCCTTGGCGACGCGGTTAAACCCGTTGAAGGCGCGCTCGAGCAAGGCCAGGTCGCTCATTCGCCGGCCGAGAGCGGCGCGGGCGCGCGCGATCAGCTCCTCGGCCTCGAGCCAGCGGGCCTCGTCTTCCTCGCGTTTCCAGACCGCGAGCGCGGTGGCCAGTGCCGAGACCGCATCCTCCAGCAGGGCATCGTCCTCGCGCGTCTCGCCGAGCGTGACGGCGATGCGGGCGAAGCGCACCTTCAGCGAACGCCACAGCGCCGGCGCCATCTCCTGTCGCAGATCTTCCAGCGCGGTCGCATAGCAGGACATCGCCTGTTCGAGGAGGGCGACATCGCCGCTCAAGGCTCCCAGGCGGGCCTGCACGCGACCGAGCCGCTCCCGCACTGCAGCCCAGGCGATCGTGTCCTCGAAATTGTCGAGCCGGGAGAGCAGCGAGCGATAATGCGCGATCGCCGCCTCGAAGCCCGTCCGGTCGTCGAAATCCTCGCCGATCCTGGCGAGAGCATCGCCCTGGCGCAGCGCGAGGTCACGGCTGCGCGCGAGATCGGCCACGCCGACGATCGCCGCTGCCTCGGCATAGCGCTGGGCCGCCTCCCGGCAGGCCGTCGGCGTCAGCTCCAGCATGGCGGTGGCGGCGCGGTCGGCACGGGTCTCGCCCGCGGCGATGCGCCGGTCCTTCGGCATGGCGGAAAGATCGGTCATGCCGCCGAAAAAACGCAGTTCGAGCTGGGCCAGCGCCCGCTCGATTTCGCCGAACTGGCCGGCTTCGAGCGCGCGGGCCGCCTTCATGCGCGGCTCGGCGACGCCGTCGTCTTCGGCCGGCCGGGCCAGCCGGGCGCGCAGGCCGAGCACATCGCGCGCCTTGCGCGTCAGCTGCCGTTCGAGCGTGGAGAGGTTGGGTCTGGCGCCGCCCCTGACGATGCTGGCCATGATGGCCAACAGCACCGCGAGTGGCACGTCGTACCGCTCCGCGATGCGCGCGATCATGGTGGACATGTCATCTTGGGTCGTCACGATGCCATCTCCTTTCGCTTCCGGCCGCAGGGCGCGCCGGTCGTGACGATCGCCCGGCGCGGCCGGGCGATCGCCGGAACCGGAGCCGGCTTACTTGGCGGCGATGACCGCGATCTCGACCGTGAACTGCGGGCCGGCGAGCTTGGCCTCGACGGTGGCCCGGCCGGGCGTCTGGCCGGCGATGACCCACTTGTCCCAGACGCCGTTCATCTCGGCGAAGGTCGACATGTCCGACAGCCAGATGTTGACCATCAGCAGCTTGCTCTTGTCGGTGCCGGCTTCGGCCAGGAGCCCGTCGATGATGCCGAGAATCTCGGCGGTCTGCTCGGCGACGCTCTTGCCGGCCGCCTTGTCCGCGACCTGGCCCGCCAGGTAGACGGTGTCGCCATGGACGACGGCCTTGGACATGCGCGGGCCGACGGCGATGCGCTGAATGCTCATGATCAGATCTCCAGAAAGGGGCGTTCGCTGGTAGCTTGTGCCGCAGCCTTGCGCAACGCCCTGCAGGTTGCGCGAATGCCGCTACGTCAGGGTATTAAAGCCTGCCCACAGCATCGCATAGCGCGCCGCCTTGCCGATGAACACGAGGGCGATGAACCGGCCGAGCGGATAGTTCAGCGTGCCGGCGACGAAGGTCAGCGGGTCGCCGCCGATCGGCAGCCAGGCGAAGAGCAGGGACGGCCAGCCGAAGCGCGCAAACCAGCCCTGCGCCTGAACGAGCCGGCGTGGATCGGGCCGCAGCCGCCGCGGCAGCTTTTCGACGCCGCGGTGCGCAATCAGACGGCCGAGCCACCAGTTGACCACCGAACCCGCCGTGTTGGCGACGCTCGCGACCAGGAACAGCGCCAGCGGATCGACGGTCTTCGCCGCCAGAAGCCCGAGAAAGACGGCCTCCGACTGCGCCGGAAGCAGGGTCGCCGCGACGAAGGCAGCGCCCGCCATGCCGGCCAGCGACCAGAACGTCTCCATCAGCGGAGCGCGATGGCCAGGCCGGTCGGCGATGCGGGCGCCATCACCCTCACAGCCGGCGCAGCGCGACCTGCTGGATGCGGTGGCTCGCGCCCTTGGTCAGGATCAGGCTGGCGCGCTGGCGGGTCGGCAGGATGTTCTCCTGCAGATTGGGCAGGTTGATGCCGTTCCAGAGGTCCTCGGCGATCGAGAGCGCCTCGTCCTCGCCGATCTCGGCGTATTTGCGGAAGAAGGATCGCGGATCGCGGAAGGCGGTCTGGCGCAGCGTCATGAAGCGGTCGACATACCAGCGATGCAGGTCGTTCTCGTCGGCGTCGAGATAGACCGAAAAATCGAAATAGTCGGAGACGAAGGGGATGACCGTGCCGTCCTTGGGCATCCGGCTCGGCTGCAGCACGTTGAGTCCCTCCAGGATCAGGATGTCGGGCCGCTCGACGGTCACCGTCTCGCCCGGCACCACGTCGTAGACGAGATGCGAATAGACCGGCGCCTTGACCTGCGGTTTGCCGGCCTTGACGTCGGATAGGAAGCGCAGGATCGCCGAGCCGTCATAGCTTTCGGGGAAGCCCTTGCGCTGCATCAGCCCGCGCCGCTCGAGTTCGGCATTGGGCAGAAGGAAGCCGTCGGTGGTGACGAGCTCGACCTTGGGCGTGTTGGGCCAGCGCGAGAGCAGCGCCTTGAGCACGCGCGCCGTGGTCGACTTGCCGACCGCGACCGAGCCCGCCACGCCGATGATGTAGGGTACCTTGACCTCGGCCTCGGCGAGCAGGAAGCGCTGCGTCGCCTTGAACAGCCCTTGCGTCGCCGCGACGTAAAGCGAGAGCAGGCGCGACAGCGGCAGGTAGATCGCCACGATCTCGTCGAGCGAGATCGGGTCGTTGATCGACTGCAGCTTGGTCAGGTCGTCGACCGACAAAGTCAGCGGCGTGTCGGCGCGCAAATGGGCCCACTCGTCGCGGGTGAAGCTGCGATAAGGCGAATCGAGTTCGGGAAGGGCCGGGGCGGGCATCGCGCGCTGGTCCATGGGGCGGCCCGCAATCCAGGCTTCGAGGTTCAACGCAGGACTAGCCTCGGCTTTTTAACGGGGTCGTGCGGCTTTCTCCGCCAGACCGGAGCGCACGGTTCGAGCCTCAAGCTGGCTCAACACGTCCTGCAATGCAACATCGCGGGCCTTGAGTACAACCAACAGATGATAGAGCACGTCCGCGCTTTCGGCGATCAGCTCGTCCCGGTCGCCCTTCACAGCGGCAATCACGGCCTCGACCGCCTCCTCGCCGAATTTCTTGGCGCAGCGCTCGGGCCCGGCGGCGAGCAGCTTGGCCGTCCAGGATTCATCGGGCGACGCGGCGGCGCGCTCGGCGATGCGGGCTTCGAGGTCGGAGAGGGTGAAGGTCATGCTGCCCTCCCGGCATTCCGGGGCGCGCCGAAGGTGCGAACCCGGAACCCACGACCGGGCGAGCCCTTTGTGCGGGTCTTGAGGGTGAACCCGGTCGTGGGTTCCGGGTTCTTCGCGAAGCGAAGCCCCGGAATGACAGGCTGCTGGAGCATCATCATCATCAATCCAGCCGCATCGCCAGGCCCGCCTGCGCCATATGCGCCTTGGCCTGCGGGATCGTGTAGGTGCCGAAATGAAAGATCGAGGCGGCCAGCACCGCCGAGGCATGGCCCTCGCGCACGCCGTTGACGAGATCGTCGAGATCGCCGACGCCCCCTGAGGCGATCACCGGCACGGTGACCGCGTCCGCGATCGCCCGGGTCAGGCCCAGATCATAACCGACCTTGGTGCCGTCGCGGTCCATCGAGGTCACCAGCAGTTCGCCGGCGCCCAGCGAGACGACCTCGCGGGCGAAGGCCACCGCCTCCAGCCCGGTCGGGTTGCGCCCGCCATGGGTGAAGATCTCCCAGCGGCCCGGCGTGACCTGCTTGGCGTCGATCGCCACGACGATGCACTGGTCGCCGAATTTCTCGGCCGCCTGCTTGACGAACTGGCGGTTGGTCACCGCAGCCGTGTTGATCGAGACCTTGTCGGCGCCCGCCAGCAGCAGCGCGCGGATGTCCTCGACCTTGCGAACGCCCCCGCCCACCGTCAGCGGCATGAAGCAGGCTTCCGCAGTGCGCGTCACCACGTCGAACAGGATGCCGCGGTCCTCGTGGCTCGCCGTGATGTCGAGGAAGCAGAGCTCGTCGGCGCCCGCCGCGTCATAGGCCTTGGCGGCCTCGACGGGGTCGCCCGCATCGACGAGATCGAGGAACTGGACGCCCTTGACGACGCGCCCGTCCTTGACGTCGAGGCAGGGGATGATGCGGGTTTTGAGCATGGCGCGGCCGGCCTTGAGGAGCGATGTCGGCAGCCTATGCCGGATTTCGCCTCCGCCGTCACCTTCGCCGCGCCTTAGCTGCGCCCCCCGTGACGTTCGGCCAGTCGCCCGGTCTCCGCGACCCAGCCCCAGAATAACCGGAACCAGGCCTCGCTCTCGGCGAGCAGGCGTGGCGTCAGGGCGATCCGCCCACTGGGGCGGTCCTGCAGGAGCAGCCCCTGCGCTTCGGCTCGGTTGATGACGTTGCGGATATGCGAATGCGAGACGCCCAGCCGCGCCGCGATCTCCCGGCCGCCGAGATCGAACCAGTTTGGGCCGTCCTGGCGGTCGGACGCGGCCGCATGATGGGCTCGTAGCAGGATGAGCCCGATGCGGTCGCCGCAGTCGAAGCGGTCGAACCAGGCCCAGGCGCCGTCGCCGGCCATCGCGGCGCGGGTGCGATCGAGCAGGTCGCGCGCATGGGCGAGGTAGAGCCTGAGCCCGTCCGCATCGGCCTGCAGCCGCTCGCACAGGCCCGGCTCGGCGAGGCCGAGGATCTCGCTGCAGCGCGCGTGATGCGAAAGCCATTGGCGCAGCCCCTCGAAAAGAGGCGGCGCGGGCACGAGCCAGGTGGCGCGCGCATCCGTCGGCACCGGCTCCTGCGTGAGATAGCCCGCAAACCGCAGCAGCCCGAAAAACGCCGCCAGCGTCCGCGCGCCGCCCATCTCGCGCTGCACGAGCCCGAGCGTCGGGCGCGGCCCCAAGCCGAGCTGGGCTTCGCAATGCATCACCACGACGAGGCCGGCGGCATGAGATTGGAGACTGCGGCCGAAGACCTTGTTGATCAGCTTTTCGGCGAAATGCAGCCGCAGAACAGCGTCGGCGCAATGGATGATCGCACAACGATAGCGCGCGTTGCTGTCTTGCGGGTCAATGATCGCGTCAAAAAGTCTGGAGTTATCATTCAACAATAGTGAGCAGCCTGATTTACGTATCGTTAATTCACGGACCAATCCTTTGCGGTGTCTGCAGAGTTTGGACTGGCCAGCCATCGCAGCACCAATACTCTCGCGAGGCAATGCCGAAGGTGACCGCTCCACCCCGGATCCGGCCCTCGGCCGCTCTCGCGAAGGATCATCGCCATGTGCGAAGGCTGCGCCACCAAAGCCCTGTCGTTTTCGCCCTCCCGCCGGTCCCTGCTCGCTGCCGGCGCCGGTTTTGCCCTTGCCGCTGGGCTGGCCGGATCGGCCCTCGCGGAAGGCGTCACCACGACGCCGACGCCGCTCGGTGGCGACGAGGCGCTGAAGCGGTTGATGGAGGGCAATGCCCGCTATGCCGCCAACACGCCCAATGAGCGCGACTTCTCGGCCGGCCGCGCGGCGCGCGCCCGCTCGCAGCACCCCTTCGCCTCGATCGTGAGCTGTGCGGATTCCCGACTCGCTCCGGAACTCGCCTTCGACCAGGGCGCAGGCGACCTCTTTGTGGTCCGCGTCGCCGGCAACTTCGTCAACGAGGACGGGCTGGCGAGCCTCGAATTCGGCGCCGCCGTGCTGCAATCGCCGCTGATCCTTGTGCTGGGCCACACGAGTTGCGGCGCGGTGGCCTCGACCATCGACGTGGTCAACAACGGCACGCAACTGCCCGGCCACCTGCCCTCGCTGATCAACGCGATCAAGCCGGCCGTGCTCGAAGCCCGGAA
Organism: Allobosea sp.; assembly: GCF_030695125.1. Taxonomy (GTDB): domain Bacteria; phylum Pseudomonadota; class Alphaproteobacteria; order Rhizobiales; family Beijerinckiaceae; genus Allobosea. Next base: position 190,100 of record NZ_JAUYTP010000032.1, read on the forward strand.
GGCGGGCGCGGCGAACATGCTGGAGGCGGCCACCGAAGCGAATGTCCGGCTGAATGTCGAACGGCTGAAAGGCGCGGCGCCGATCCTCGCCGAGCGCGTCGCGCAGAAGAAGCTCACCGTCGTCGGCGGCATCTACGAACTCGCGACCGGCAAGGTGAAGCTGATCTGAGGCGGTCAGTATCCTGCGGCGCGGCGCAGGAGGTCGATCCCGACGACCGTCAGGATCGTCTTGATTACCACCACGAACCAGCGCTCGGGCAGGCGCTCCAGCAGCTTGGTCCCGAGCATGGTGCCGGCGAAGCCCGAGACGATCATCACGCCGATCAGCGGCAGCCAGTCCGAGAAGGAAAAGCCCAGCGCCCCGAAGGCGACGACCTTGAGCAGGTGCTGGATGGTCGTGCAGGCCGCATGCGTCGCGATCAGCTGGCGCTTTTCGAGGCGCAGCGGCAGCAGCAGCGCCTGCACGAAGGGCCCGGTCGCGCCGACGAACATGGTGATGATCGTCGAGAGGCCGCCGCCGATCACGAGCCCGCTCGAGGCCAGCCCCGGGATGCGCGGCTTCGGCAGCCAGGTCATGACCAGGATGAAGGCGCCGAGCAGGCCGAGCAGGATGCGCTCCGGCAGTTCCACCACCAGCAGCGCTCCGATCACGGCCCCGATCACGGAGCCCGCGGTAAAGCGCGCCACCAGCGGCCAGAGCGCATGCGCTCGTTGCACATAGGTGCGCCCGATATTGGAGCCGACCTGGACCAGCCCGTGGACGGCGATGATCACGGAGGGCGGCACGGTGCCGGCGAGCGCGCCCAGCATCGCCACCCCGCCGCCGATGCCGAAGGCGGCGGTGAAGGCCGAGGTCATGAAGCTGACGGCGATCAGCAGCAGCGCGATGGCGGGCGCGACGCCGGCCGGCAGGAGCATGTCGAGCATGGAGAACCGGGAAGGCGGGAGGTCGGGAGGGATGCGACGCCTCCTGCTACACCTGCCGACGCTCCCCGCAAAGCCGCCGGCCGGCCCGGCCGCATCGACCCGGAAACCACATTTCGGCTGCGCGCTTTACAAGCGCCGGCCATCGGCGTTTGCTGATCGGCAATGGCCGCCGCTCCGGGCTCGATCCCGGATGCAGGACAAGGCCGAGGCGTTCAGCGGTTGCGTGTTTTCGGAGTGGTGTGATGCGTCGCATGTTCGGTCTTTTGGCCGCCGTTATTCTATCGCTCGTCGGCATCGCCTCGGCGCAGGCCGGCGTCGATGTCCGCGTCGACATCGCCGCCCAGCGCATCCAGGTCACCACGACCGACGGCGAGAGCTACAACTGGGCGATCTCCTCGGGCCGCAAGGGCTATCGCACGCCCAACGGCGTCTACCGCCCGACGCGGTTGGAGAAGAACTGGTATTCGCGCAAATATGGCGGGGCGATGCCCCATTCCGTGTTCTTCCGCGGCGGCTATGCCATCCATGGCACGACCGCGGTCGGCGCACTTGGGCGTCCGGCCTCGCATGGCTGCATCCGCCTGCACCCGGCCAACGCGGCCAAGCTCTTCGCGCTGGTCAAGAAGCACGGGCCCAGTCAGACGCGCATCGCGCTGAATGGTGTAGCGCCCGACAATCTCTCGCAATTCGCCAAGGCCTCGGGTGGAAGCAAGGCCAAGATCGCCAAGGCCAAGAGCAAGCGGCCTGCAGCCGTCGCCCAGCAGCGCAAAGCGCCGAACTGGGATGCCGCCCGCGAGCAGATCCTGCTGCGCCCCGCCTTGCCGGCCGGCGCGTTCGGCTACCAGCCTACCAATCTGCAGCGCTATTACGAGACCGGCCCGCGCTGGCGCTGAGCCGGGCTCACAGAGCCTCCGGCGCAATCCGCAGCCAGCCTTCCAGGCTCTCGCCCGGGGCGAGGCGCCTCAGCGGCGCCGCTTCCCGCGCCGCTCTCTCGCTGGGCGAGCCGATGACGTGGCTCTGCGGCTCGACGCAGAGGAAATCTGCCCCCGCCGGCGCCCAGACGACCGGACAGCGCAGGCTTTCGCTCGCCGTCAGCGTGATGGCGAGCCCGGTCGAGGGCGTCTCGATCCGCGCCGTGCCGTCCCAGCCCAGGAAGCTCCAGGCGGTCTCGCGGCCGGTGGCGAAGACTGGCTTGCCGGCATAGGGGCCGCCAGCCGACAGCGCCTCGGAACCGGTCGCGCGGAAGGCGTCGCCGAAGACGAGCGCGCCGCTGGCGGTCAGACCGAGCCGGGTATCCGCCGCGCAGGGAAACCAGGGATGGTGCCCCAGCCCATAGGGTAGCGCCTGGTCTGCCTGGTTGGTGATCGCGAGCGCAACGGTCATACCCCTGTCGTCGAGGGTAATCTCCTGGCGAACCCGGTAGCGATAGGGGTCGGGGCCTGCATCGCGGCGGTGTTCCAGCACGGTATGGCCGGCGGTATGGCCGAGTATGTCCCAGGCGGACTGCCAGCCGAAGCCGTGGATATTGCCGCCGCGCTGATCGTTTTCAGGCACGCAGAAACGCGTCATGCCGTCATCGACGATCCCCTCGAAGGCGCGGTTGGCGAAGGGGACCATCGCCCAGCTGCCCATCATGTTCGGCGCCGCCGTCGCGGGCCTCGCGCCGTCTGGCGAATGCAACAGCTTGTGCAGGCGCCCGTCGGGCCCGCGCCACTCCAGCGCCGCGATGATGCCGCCGGCTTCCGGATGGATGCGGGCGCGGAGCGGTCCCACTTCGAGTTCCAGCATGGTGTCGTCGTCTTTCACGTGATCAGCGGCCGCAGCATGGCCTGCAGGCTGCGCATCTGCGGCAGGAAGCGCGCCACCATGTCCCCGGCCGAGCTGCGCTGGACCTGGCCCGAAATGTTGAAGGCGGCGATGACCTCGCCGCGTGCATTGACCAGCGGCATGGCCAGCGAAATCAGCCCGAGTTCGAGCTCCTGATCGACGATGCAGTGCCCCTGTTCGCGCACGTCTGCGAGGATCGCCGCCAGTTTCGCGGGATCGGTGACCGTGCGCGGCGTCAGCGCCCGCGGCTTGCCGGCGATGATCCGCGCCTGCGCCTCGGCGGGGTCGCGGAAGGCCAGCAGCACGCGGCCCATCGAGGTGCAGAAGGCCGGCAACCGCGTGCCGACCGACAGGCCCACGGACATGATCCGCCTTTGCGCCGAGCGCCCGATATAGACGATCTCGTGCCCGTCGAGCAGGCAGGCCGAGGAGGATTCATGGGTCTCCTCGGAGAGCCGCTCCAGAAACGGCTGCACGAGCTGGGGCAGGGCGCTGGAGGCCAGCCAGGCATGGCCGAGCCGAAGCACGCGCGGCGTCAGCCGGAAGAATTTGCCGTCGAATTCGGCATAGCCGAGTTTGGTGAGGGTCAGCAGGCAGCGCCGTGCGGCGGCCCGCGACAGGTCGGTCGCGCGCGCGACGTCGGCGATGGCCAGCTTGTCGTGCGCGGCATCGAAGCATTCGATCACCGCCAGCCCCTTCTCGAGAGCGGCCATATGGTCGCGGTCGGCCGCTTCCCCTGCCATGCTTGACCCGCCTGCTGCCTGCAGCATAAAGTTCGATTATCAGAACGTTGTGCGATAAACGCACATTATGAGGAGATGTCAAGGTGGCGGAATTCGTCTCCCTCTCGCAGGGAATCGAGGCGGTCCTGAGCGATGGCTGTTCCGTCGCGATGGAAGGCTTCACCCATCTCATCCCCCATGCGGCGGGGCATGAGACGATCCGGCAGGGCAAGCGTCGGCTGACGCTGATCCGGATGACGCCGGACCTGATCTACGATCAGCTGATCGGAACCGGCTGTGCGGAGAAACTGATCTTCTCCTGGGGCGGCAATCCCGGCGTCGGCTCGCTGCATCGCTTCCGCGATGCGGTCGAGAATGGCTGGCCGCACCGGCTCGAGATCGAGGAGCATAGCCACGCCGCTATGGCCAACGCCTATGAGGCGGGCGCGGCGAACCTGCCCTTCGCCGTCTTCCGCGGCTACAAGGGCGTCGATCTGCCCTCGGTCAATCCCCAGATCCGCTCCGTCACCTGCCCGTATACGGGCGAGGTGCTGGCGACGGTGCCGGCGATCCGCCCCGATGCGGCGATCATCCACGCCTTGAAGGCCGACCGCGAAGGCAATGTCCTGCTCGAGGGCATCGTCGGCGTGCAGAAGGAGGCGGTTCTGGCGGCGAAGCGCTCGCTCGTCACGGTCGAGGAGATCGTCGACGATTTCGGCCCGCGCAACGCCAATGCGGTGATCCTGCCCTCCTGGGCCGTCACGACAATCGCCCATGTGCCCGGCGGCGCCTACCCGTCCTACGCCCATGGCTATTACAAGCGGGCCAACGACTTCTACATCGCCTGGGACAAGATCGCCCGCGAGCGCGAGACCTTCTTGGCCTGGATCAAGGAAAACGTGCTGGAAAAGGGGCCTGATGCCTTCGCCCGCCATGCGCAGCCGCAGAGGGAGGCAGCCTGATGACCGCGACCCCGACCGAAATGATGACCATCGCGGCGGCGCGCCTGCTGACGAACCAGGACGTCTGCTTCGTCGGCATCGGCGCGCCCTCGGCCGCCTGCAACCTCGCCCGGCTCACCCATGCGCCGAAGATCACGCTGATCTACGAATCCGGCACGCTCTCGACGCGGCCCAGCGTGCTGCCGCTCTCGATCGGCGACGGCGAGCTCTGCGACACCGCGCTGACCACCGTCGCGGTGCCCGAGATGTTCCGCTACTGGCTGCAGGGCGGGCGCATCACCATCGGCTTCCTCGGCGGCGCGCAGATCGACCGTTTCGCCAATCTCAACACCACGGTAGTCGGCCCCTACGACGCTCCCAAGGTCCGTCTGCCCGGCGGCGGCGGCGCGCCCGAGATCGCCTCGTCCTGCGGCGAGATCTTCATCACATTGAAGCAGTCCAGACGCGCCATGGTCGACAAGATCGACTTCTTCACCAGCTTCGGCCATGGCGAGGGCGGCGACCACCGCGCAAGACTCGGGATTGCCACCAAGGGACCGACCCTGATGGTGACCGACCTTGCGGTCTGGCGGACCGATCCTGTAACACATGAATTCACGGTGGTCCTGTTGCACCCCGGCGTCACCCGCGAGATGGTGCAGGCCGAATGCGGCTGGACCGTCCGCTTTGCCGACGAGGTGGGCGAGACTCCGCCCCCGACCGAGCTTGAACTGACAACGCTGCGCGATCTCAACGCCCGCACCAAAGCCGCCCATTCGGGCACAAACACCGGAGACGCTGCCTGATGGCCGAAGCATTCATCTGCGATTACATCCGCACCCCGATCGGCCGTTTCGGCGGCGCGCTCTCGGGCGTCCGCACCGACGACCTCGGCGCCATCCCGCTCCGCGCATTGATGGCCCGCAACGCCCAAGTCGACTGGGCTGAGATCGACGAAGTCTATTACGGCTGCGCCAACCAGGCAGGCGAGGACAACCGCAACGTCGCCCGCATGTCATCGCTGCTCGCGGGCCTTCCGGTCTGGGTGCCCGGCACCACGTTGAACCGCCTCTGTGGCTCGGGCATGGACGCGGTGCTGGCCGCCGCCCGGATGATCCGCTCAGGCGAGGCCGGCATCGTCATAGCCGGCGGCGTGGAAAGCATGTCGCGCGCACCCTTCGTCATGCCCAAGGCCGACACGGCGTTCTCGCGCAATGCCGAGATCCACGACACCACCATCGGCTGGCGCTTCGTCAATCCGCTGATGAAGGCCCAGTATGGCATCGATTCGATGCCCGAAACCGGCGAGAACGTGGCCGAACAGTTTGGCGTCAGCCGCGCCGCCCAGGACGCGTTTGCGCTCCGCAGCCAGACCCGCGCCGGCGCCGCCCAGGCCTCCGGCCGGTTTGACAAGGAGATCACCCCGGTGGAGATCCCGCGCCGCAAGGGCGACCCGATCGTCGTCGATACCGACGAGCATCCCC
>NZ_JAUYTP010000045.1 GCF_030695125.1 Allobosea sp.
CGATGCGGGCCCCGAGCGCGCCCAGCAGAGCAAGGCAGATCAATGAGCCGCCCGAGACCGCCCAACTGATTGAGGTGGCGGAAACCGTGACGGCGATCGCCAGGGGTATGGCGGCCCCGACCGCGAAGGTGGCCGCCGACGTCAGGGCCGCCTGCACCGGCCGCGCGATCGTATGGCCAGCTAGGCCGAGTTCGTCGCGCGCATGCGCTGCAAAGGCGTCCTTGGCCGTCATCTGTACCGCGACCTCGCGGGCCAGCCCCGGCTCAACTCCGCGCGCGACATAGATCTGCGTCAGCTCGGCCAATTCCGCCTCAGGCTGCTCTGCAAGCTCGCGGCGCTCGCGGGCCATGTCTGCCTGTTCTGTGTCCGACTGTGAGCTGACGGAAACGTACTCTCCCGCCGCCATCGACATGGCGCCCGCGACAAGACCGGCAATGCCCGCGACCAGGACCTCGTCGGCACTTTTCGCCGCTGCCGCGACGCCGACAACGAGGCTCGCCGTCGAGATGATGCCGTCATTGGCGCCGAGCACGGCGGCCCGAAGCCAGCCGATCCGATCGATCAGGTGGTTCTCGCGGTGGAGCGGGTGCATGGTAGCGGTCCTTCCGGTTGGCCGGAGGCGGAAGCCGTCCCCGGCTGGCACCATGGACCAGGACGACCTGTCTTGTCCGATGCGGCAACCGTCCCATGAGCGCGTCAAGGAAACGTCAGGCGGGGTCGAACCGCGCCCTGACGCCGCGCCGATGGCGCCTGAGGTCGAGCAGGAGCAACCTCGGCTGGGTTCCAGGGGAAGGTCGGATCAGGAACTGGCAGAAGCCCACTGCCGGCCGCGGTCCCGTTGCGGTCGCTTGGCTCAGAAGCTGACTCTCAACTGGGCTGTGCCGCCGATGCGGCGGGTATGCGCCGCAAGCTCGGAGTCGACTCGCATGCCGAGGCTGACGCTGGGGCTGAGCTTGATATCGGCCCCGGCCGCCAGCAGGGCGGCGTTGCGGCTGGGCCTCGCGCCCGTGACGCTGAAGCTGGCGCCGGCAAGCCCATTGATCGAGGCGGTCAGCTCGACATCGCGCTGGTGATAGGCCGCCCAGGCGGCGCGGACGAAGCCCGTCACGGGCGTGGCGCCAGCGATCAGATCGGCATCCAGCCGCAGGCCGAGTTCGCTGCGGCTGGTGGTGTCGGAGCGCCGCGCCAGCGTCAGCATGCCAGCACCGGCGCCCGTCCCATCGCGCTCGACGGCAGCAGGGCTGCTCGCCCGCACCAGCTGGAAAGCGGCCAGCGGCGAGAGCGTGACGCCGCTCCAGCTCATGACCGGCAGGCTCGCCTCGATCCGGCCGCTCCAGGCCTGCGTCACATAGGAGGCGGCCACGCCGGTGCGGCCGAGCGCGGGAATCGCGCGATGGGTGTCGGTATCGAGACGGGCATAGCCGAGCGCCGCGGCGAGATTGACGGTGCCGAGCGTGGTGCGCCCGTAAAGCCCGGCCTGGAAGACATCGGCCATCGCCTCGCCGAGCCCCCCCGACAGCGAGGCGCGTGACTGGCCACCGGCGACAGCGAGACCCGCGACCGTGCTGGAGCCGAGCCTGACATCGGCTCCGACCGCGACATGACCATCGGAGAGGTTGCGGCTCGCCGAGCCCGCGACCCGGTCGCCGTCGGTGCGCCCGGTCGAACCGAATGTCGCGCCCCAGAGCGAGAAGCGCGCCGGGTCGAAGCGCGCCCGCCCGGGCCCGTCCTGCCGCAACGGCAGGTCGGCTGTAAAGCCGGCCGCACCGCCGGGGCCACCCGAGGCGCCCGCGAGCCTGCCGGCGCCCGATCCATCGAGCATGGTGTGGAGGAACTGCCCCGCGGCGCTGTTGGCCATGGCGGGAGCGGCAGTGTGGGCCTCGCCCGAGAGCTGGTTCACGGCAGCGGGGATGGCGGCCGCAGGCAGATTGTAGATCGCAAACAGCGCAGACGGGTCGACGCCGCCGGCCACGGCCCAGTCGATGCCCTGTGCCACCGCATAGGCATTGGCTCGTTGGCCGGAGCCTAGCCCCAGGGTTGCAGGGGCCGCGGCCACGGCGGCGATCGGCGCGGGATCGGCAACGATCAGTGCCAGCGGCTTTGGCGTCAGGGTCAGTTGCACGTCGGTCGCGGTGTAGGCGACGCCGGTGGTGACGCCGTCGCCGAAGGAACCGGTCGTATCGACGGAGCCGAAGGAACCGTTGCGCCCGCCCTGGGCCGACAGCAGCGTGTAGGCTGTGCCAAACAGATAGGCGCCGCCGAGCGGGACGATCCGCAGCGTGCCGGCGAGCGCGGCCGTCCCGGTCACGTTGATCCGGTCGGAGACTGCACCCTGCACCTCGGCGACATAGACCGAGCCCGCGCCGAGCGTCAGATTGCCGTTGACGCTGAGCGTGCCCGGTGAATTGCCGGGCGAGAGCGTGCCGTTGACCGTCAGCGAGGGCAACTGCCCTGAGCCGCCGATGGTCGCGCCCGCCGCGACCGTGAGGCCCGACGAGGCCGTGATGGCGCCATTGACCACCAGCGTTCCGTCGTTGACTGTGGTCGCGCCGGTGTAGCTGTTGCTGCCCGTCAGGGTCAGGATACCTGTTCCGGTCTTGGTGATAGACCCGCCGGCGCCCGAGATCTTGCCGGCGAATGTCGTGCTGGCATTGCTGCCGCCGATCGACAATCCCTTCGCGCCGAGAATGATCTCGCTGGTCGCGCTCGCGCTCGCCAACGAGCCGACAGCGAAGCCTGCGGAGCTGAGGCCGGAGATGTCGAGCTTGCCATTTCCGGTGAAGCTGAGCGCTGCGGTTCCGCCGGCGACAAAGCCTGTCACCGTGATCGATCCTCCTGCCGAGGTCGCGAGCGTGGCGTTGCCGAGGCGCGCGCCTCCGGAGAAAGATATCTGGCCGGCATTGGCGATGGCCGTGTTATCAAGAGACGCGCCCCCTCCAAGAGAGATGATGGCTCCTGCATCGTTGTTGACGACTGCACCTCGGACGACGCCAATACTAGTGAGCTGTAGCGTTCCCCCAGCCCGATTATTGATGGTTGCGCTCCCGCCTTGAACGACGAATCCGCCGTCACTGATGCCCAGCACGACACCATTGCCGATTCCGAACACATAATCCCCGCTGAGGACGCGGATACCGTAGGGGAAAATCGACCCCGTTATGTCAATCGCTGTGAGGTTCGAGGCGTCGAACTCGGCGATCCGGGAGTTCACTGGCGCGGTCCCACTGACCCAGTTGCCGCCGTTGCTGTAAACGCCGTCGACCGGCACCGCCTTCCAGGTCTCCACGATCTGCGCCACGGCCTCGCCGCCGGTCACGGCCAGCGCGATCAGCGAAACACTGCCGAAAAGCGCGGCGCGGGCCTTGCCGGCCTGGCGCATGCCGCGCCCCGAAACCTGTGTCATAGCCATTTCGAGGCGGTCTCCACCGTCAACCCTGCGGGCGAGCGCCCGCGCCGGCCGCGCATCGTCCTGGAACGCACGGCCCGCCTTTCTTCACGGCAGCGGCATGGCTGACGCCACGTCATTTCGACGAAACGGGCTGGATTATCGACGAACCGGGCAGAGGCCCGCAGACCGGCCTGCCGAGGCCGCGCCAGACAGGTTGCGCGGGGGGCCACGCTGAGGGCCCATGCTGATGATGCGGCGGGGCGGCCGAGCGGGGGAATCGCGGTGACGGCGACGGGCGAAACGGCGCGATCCCGGCCATGGGCCGGCAGGGCTCGTCGCGCTTGGCATCCTGACGATCCGGGGCAGCCCGATCCGCGACCTGCGCGGGAGCCGCGTCGGCCGCGCCGTGATCGTCTGCGCCCTGCCTTTCGCCGCTGGGCTCCCAAAAGGGGTCACGCCCGCTGATGCCGGCCCGGGCGCGCTGCTCACAAGCGCTACCCGTCAGATCACCCGCGATCGAATCGTCGCAGTCACAATCTCCGTCACGACGACGACCGCGAAGATCACCAGGAGCACGAGGCCGACCTGATCCCAGTAAAGGTTGTCCATCGAGGCTTGCAGCGCGACGCCGAGCCCGCCCGCGCCGACCAGCCCGAGGACCGCGCTCTCGCGGACATTGATGTCCCAGCGGAACAAGCTCACAGCCAGAAAGGCCGGCTTCACCTGGGGCCAGAAGCCTTTCAGCAGGATGGCGCGGCGCGAGGCGCCTGCGGCGCGCAGCGCCTCGATGGGGCCCGCTTTCGCTTCCTCGATCGCCTCCGACAGGAACTTGCCGGTGAAGCCGATCGAGTGGATGGCGATCGCCATCACGCCCGCCAGTGCGCCCGGCCCGAAGACGGCGACGAAGAGCAGTGCCCAGACCAGCGTATGGACCGAGCGCGTCGCGACCAGGATGAAGCGGCCGAGCGCATTGACCCAGGGCGACGGAGCGACGTTGCGGGCACACATCAGCGCGACCGGCGTGGCCAGCAGGATGGCGAGGATCGTGCCCAGCGTGGCGGTGTGCAGCGTCTCGACCAGGGCCGTGCCCACGGTCGTGCCGAAATAGCGCCAGTCGATCGGCCACATCCGCCCGAACAGGTCGGCGGTCTGCTGCGGCGCGTCGTAGAGAAATTCCGGGATGACCTCGATGGTCTGCACCGACCAGCCGAGCGCCAGGCCCGCCAGCCCCCAGAAGGCCAGGCGCAAGCCCCGCTCCACGGGGGTGAACCGGCGCCAGAGCCGCCCTTTCGGGCTCTCGACGACGAGGCCGGACGGGGCCTCGTCCTGGTAGATCCGCCGCATGAAAGCGGAGAGCACCTCGCCCGCCATCACCGTGACGATGATCGCGATGATGATGGTCAGGACGAAATCATAGTCGAAGCGCTGGAAGGCGGTGAACAGCGTCGCGCCGATACCGCCGCCGCCAACGAGGCCGACGAGCGCGGAATTGCGCAGGTTGGAATCGAGCTGATAGGCCGCGAAACCGATGAAGCGCGGCAGCACCTGCGGCACCACGCCCATCGTCACCACCGACAGGAAGGGCGCGCCGGCGGCGCGCAGCGCCTCGATCGGCTTCATCGACATCTCTTCGATCGCCTCGGCGATCAGCTTGGCGATGAAGCCGAGCGTCGCGACCACCAGCGCCATCACGCCGGCGAGCGCGCCGAAGCCGACCGCCTTCACGAACAGGATGGCGACGATGACCGGATGAAAGGTGCGGCACAGCGCGATGACGCCGCGCGCCGCGACAGTCACCGGCAGCGGCATCAGGTTGCGCGCGGCGAACAATCCGAGCGGCAGGGCCAGCAGCACGCCCGCCGCCGTCGCGATGATCGCGATCTGCAGCGATTCGAGCATCCCCGACCACAGCAGCTGCATCTTGTCGGCGGCAGTGTTGGGCGGAAACATCCGGCCGAGGAAGCGGGCGCCATTGTCGAGCCCCAGGACGAAACGCTCCCAGCGGATGTCGAGGATCTGCGCGGCATAGGCGACATAGACGAGAAACAGCGCCGCGCCGATGCGCAGCGGCCAGTTGGGCGGAAAGGCGCGGGCGCGCAGGCTTCCCGAGTCGAGCGGAGGCGCGCTCATTCCATCCAGCCTTCGCCGCCATAGATCTCCGCCAGATGGCTGTCCTGCAGCCCGGCCGGCGGGCCGTCATAGACGACGAGCCCCTTCGACATGCCGATGATCCGCAGTGCGAAGCGCTTCGCCAGCGCGACGTTGTGGATGTTGACCAGCACGGGGATGTCGCGGTCGCGCCCGACCTGGGCCAGCAGTTCCATGATCTCGACCGATGTCTTGGGGTCTAGCGAGGAGGTCGGCTCATCGGCGAGGACCAGATCGGGATCCTGCATCACGGCACGCGCGATGCCGACGCGCTGGCGCTGGCCGCCCGAGAGCTGGTCGGCGCGCCGGGTGGCGAATTCGCCCAGCCCCACCGACTCCAGCAGCGAGAAGGCGCGCGCGATGTCGGCCTCCGGAAAGCGCCGGGTCCAGGCGCGCCAGACCGGCACATAGCCGAGCCGGCCGCAGAGCACGTTCTCGATCACCGTCAGGCGCTCGACGAGGTTGTACTCCTGGAAGACCATGCCGAGACGGCGCCGCGCCTGGCGCAGGGCCTCGCCCTGGAGCTTCGCCAGGTCGAGGCCGCCGAGCAGGATCGAGCCCGATGTCGGATCGACGAGCCGGTTGATGCAGCGGATCAGCGTCGACTTGCCGGTGCCCGACGGGCCGATGATCGCGACGATGCCCGGCTCGGAGACCGTCAGCGAGATGTCGCGCAGCACCGGCTGTCCGGGCCGGTACTCCTTGACGAGGTTTCGGATGACGAGCGCCCGGCCCTGGCCGGACGCCACAGGCAGGGCGCTCATGATGGGAAAACCTCGTTGACGACGGCGTGTGCTGATCAGGGCGCCTTGGCCGGCGCCGCGTTCTTCTTGGCGAGCGCGTCCGCCTCGCGCTTGGCCTCGGCGTCATAGGCCGATTTGTTGTAGGGCGTGCCGGACTTCTCGGCGACATCGCGCACCACCGCCCAGTCCTTCTGGTAGGTGATCGGCAGGAAGCGGTCGTCGCCGTTGAACTCCTTGGTCATCTCGGGCGTGAAGCGGAAGGAGTAGAAGCAGTCGGTCAGCTTCTTGGCGAGTTCCGGCTTGAGGTCGTGGGCGTAGGCGAATGACGAGGTCGGGAAGATGGCGCTGCGGTAGATCTCGCGCACATCCTCCTTCTTGATCGTGCCGCGCACGATCATGCGCTCATAGACGTCGCCGGCGACCGCGCCCATGTCGTAGTCACCCGAGACGACGCCGAGGATCGACTTGTCGTGCCCGCCCGACATCAGCGGCTTGTAGTCGGTCTCCGCCGTCAAGCCATGCTCGGGGAAGAGCACCCGGGGTGCGAGATTGCCCGAGTTGGACGAGGGCGAGGTGTGAGCGACCTTCTTGCCCTTCAGGTCGGAGAGCTTCTGATAGGGGCTCGAGGCCTTGACCACGGCGACGAGGTTGTAGCCGCGCACACCCTCGGACGAGCCTTTCGCCGCGAAGGGGACGGCGCCGGCGAGGTTCACGGCAAAGCCGGTCGGGCCGGTCGAGAAGCCGGCAAAATGCAGCCGCCCGGAGCGCATGGCCTCGATCTCGGCCGAATTGGACTGGACCGGATAATAGACGATCCGCTTGCCGGTGCAGGTGGCGAGATGGTCGCTCAGCGGCTTGAAGATGTTGGCGTAGACGGCCGGATCCTCGACCGGCGTATAGGCCCAGACCAGCGCGGAGGGGTCTTTCCACTTCTTCGGATCGGTGGGCGCATCCGCCACGAGATCCTTGTTGGCGTCGCAGTACATCGTGTCGAGCTGGCCGGTATGCGGACAGGTGTCCTGCGCGAGGGCGGCACCGCTCCAGCCTGCGCCGAGGCCTGCCAGGAGCGAGGCGGCTGCGGCCATCGAGGTGATTTTCAGGTTCATCGAACGCTTCTCCCAAAGGCGCCGGTTCACCCGGCTTGCCCTAGGTATGTGACACAAAACTGTCATATTCAACCCGGCGGCGGCGATGGAACCACAGCGGGCAGGACAGGCTCGGTCAGATCAGCGCCGAAAACCAGCCTCCTGCGCTGAGCAGAAGGGCGGAAAGAAGGGCACGACGGGACGGAGGACGGCATGACCACGCGACCTGAGTCGGGCCAGGGCCATCGCCGATTCCGCGGCGCTCGTCCGGCAGGAGCTGCCCGTAAGGCCTCAGTCGTCGTCGCCGTCCCGGGCCACGCGCTCCAGCGTGGCGGGGTCGAACTTGGCCTTGACGCGGCGCCCCTCGGCGTCGACAGCCCGGACCTTGTAGCAGCCATCGTCGGTCTTGATCCGGCGGATGGTCCAGCCTTCGGCGCGCAGCTTTTCGACCAGCGCCTCGCGTGGCTTCCACTCCGCCATGGGCGCCGAACAACGCTGGCTGGCGAGGGCGGGAGCGGCAAGGCCGACGAGGATCGTCAGCGCCACGATCGGCAGGATGAGTTTCATGGGATGCCTCCTCCGCTCAGGGCGGCGATGGCGCCATCAACCATGCCAAGCTGACGCTCACCTGAATGGCCGGCGCGATTGCGTTCAGCCCGCTGTCAGCTTCGTGCCATAACCGAGGGTATCCGTTCCGGAAGGCAGATGACGACATGCGCGTGCTCCTCGTCGAGGACGACCCGATTCTGGGGTCTGCCGTGCGCGACCAGGTCGCCGCCGATGGTCATGGCGTCGACTGGGCGAAGCGGCTGGCGGACGCCGGCGCGTTTGTCCGGCTGGCGCATTACGACCTGATCCTGCTCGATCTGATGCTGCCCGACGGGCGCGGTCTCGATTTCCTGCGCGCCCGGCGACAGGCCGGCGACACGACCGCAGTGATCATCCTGACGGCGCGCGACCAGGTCTCCGACCGGATCGCCGGCCTCAATGCCGGTGCCGACGACTATCTGGTCAAGCCCTTCGATCTGGCAGAGCTCTCGGCACGCCTGAGCGCGGTGGCGCGCCGCTATGGCGGCAACCCGAATCCGCTGATGCAGATCGGCGGGCTGACGCTGGATCTGGCGGCGCGCAGCATTGTCCGGGACGGCTGTTCCATCTCCCTGACCGCGCGCGAATGGGCCCTGTTCGACGCCTTCATCCAGCGCCCGACCATGCTGCTCTCCAAGGCGCTGCTCGAAGAGCGGCTCTACACCTTCGATAGCGAGGTCGAGAGCAACACGATCGAGGTCTATGTCGGGCGCCTGCGCAAGAAGCTCGGGGCGGAGGTGATCGAAACCGTGCGCGGCATGGGCTATCGGTTGGGCGCCGCGACCCTGGCCGGAACGGGAAAAAGCCCGCCATGATGCGCGTCGCCTGGCCGCCCAGGGGCAGTCTGCAGCGGCGGCTCGCGCTGGCGCTCACCGGCGGGGTCACGGCGCTGTGGCTGCTCGCGACCGTGGCCGCGGGCCTGTTGTTGCGCCGGGAGATCGACGAGGTCTTCGACAGCGCCCTGCAGGAGGTGGTGCAGCGGGTGCTGCCGCTGGCCTACACCGAGATCCTCGCGCGCGAGGCGGATGCCGGTTCCGACCCGCAACGGATCGCCTCGGTCGGCGCACACCGCGAGTACATCACCTACATCGTGCGCGATGCGTCGGGCCGCCGGTTGCTGCAATCCCACGACGCCGATCTCGCCCAGTTTCCGCCGAACCCGGCGCATGGCTTCAGCGACGGGCCGAGTTCGCGGCTCTATACCGAGATTGCCGTCAGCGGGACGATCGTCGTCACCGCTGCCGAGCGTCCCGGCCATCGCCAGAAGGCGGTCCGCGATGCCATCAAGGTCCTCGCCTGGCCGCTGATCCTGCTGCTGCCGCTCGGCATCGCCGGGACCTGGGTTCTGGTCGCCGTCACCTTGCGCCCGGTCGTGGCGTTCAGGCACGAGATCGAGGCGCGTGGCAGCGGTCATCTGGCGCCGGTGTCCGTCAGCCACCTCCCCTCTGAGATCGCGCCGGTGGCCGAGGCGGTGAACGCGCTGATGGCGCGAGTGCGCCGGGCGCTGGACGCCGAGCGCAGCTTCACTGCCAACAGCGCCCATGAACTGCGCACGCCGGTGGCGGCTGCTCTGGCGCAGGCACAGCGTCTCAGGGCCGAACTGCCGGAAGGTGCCGCCCGCGCCCGGACGGTCGAGATCGAAAGCGCGCTCAAGCGGCTGGCGCGGCTGTCGGAAAAGCTGCTCCAGCTCGCCCGGGCGGAGGGCGCCGGCCTGATCGGTGAAGCGCCGCAGGACCTGGTGCCGGCATTGCGCCTCGTCCTGCACGATCTGTCGGCCGAGGGCGCGGTCGCCGTCGCGCTGCCACCGGTGGGCCGGTTCGTCTCGACGCTGGACATGGACGCCTTCGCGATCCTGGCCCGCAACCTGATCGAGAACGCTCTCAAGCATGGCGATGCCAGCCAGCCGGTGCGTGTGGCGCTGACGGATGACGGGCGCTTCAGCGTCGTCAGCCCCGGGCCGGTTCTGGAACCAGCGATTCTCGCGGCCGTGACGCAGCGCTTCGTGCGCGGCACCACCATGGCCGAGGGGGCGGGACTGGGTCTCTCGATCGTCCAGGCGATCGCACAAGGGGTCGGCGGCGAGATCGCCTTCATCTCGCCCGCAACAGGACAGGCCGGCGGCCTCGAGGTTGTGGTGCGGCTCCCCGCTGCGACGCTGAAAGCCGGCTGAGCGTCTTTCTCGATCGTCTTCAGGTCGCTGTCAGCTTGGCGGCGCATCTCTCCTCGCATCGCTTCCGCAACCCCGAGCGTTGCCATGAGGAGAATTGCCATGAGATCTCTCGCCCGCGCCCTGGCGCTCGCCCTCCCGCTCGGTCTCGCCGGCGTCCTCGCGCACAGCGCCGCCGCCGAGGCACGGCCCGTCCGCATCACCACGACCTTGAAGCCCTATGGCGGGGACGGCGCCTATCTGGCGATCTACATCACCGATCCGCAGGGCAAGCTCGCCAAAACGGTCAGGATCGCCGGCGGCAAGGCCAAGTATCACAAGCATCTCAGCGCCTGGAACAGGCTTTCGGGCGGCAAGATCGACGGCACGACCGGCGCCAGCGTCGGCAGCGGACAGTCGCTCACGGTCAGCATCGAGATTGCCGATGCGCTGATCGACGCCGGCTACGAGATCCGCGTCGACAGTGCCGTCGAGAACGAAAGCGACGTCCCGGGCGACGCGGTGGCGCCGCTGGCGACGGCTGGTGCAGGCAAGCCCGTCGCCGGGCGCGGCTATGTGAAATCCCTGACCTTCGACATGTGACCGGGACGGGACTTCGCCATGCTGCGCCAGATCCATTCCCTGCCCGGCCTCGTCGCCGCGCTGCTCGTCGCGGTGCTGGCGCTGACCGGCGCGGTCTTGTCGGTCCAGCCGGCGCTCGAGCGCTTCGCAGCGCCTTCGGTCGTCACGGGAACGATCAGCGTCGCGGCACTGGCCGAGGCCGCCCGCGCGCAGCATGCCGAGATCGACAAGATCGTCCAAACCGCCTCCGGATCGCTCGTCGTGAGCTATTTCGAGGGCGACAAGGCCGGCGCGGACGTCGTCGATCCGGCCACGGGACGGGTGATGGGCCCGCATACGCCGTCGGCCACCATCCGCTTCATCACCAACCTGCACCGTTCGCTGCTGCTGGGTACGGCCGGCCGCGTCGCGGCGGGCCTGGGCGCGCTGGCGATGGTGGTTCTCACCGTCACCGGCGCGATGATGCTGGCCGCTCGCCAAGGCGGCTGGTCGGCCTGGCTGCGGCCGATCCGCGGCAGCGCCCGCCAGCGCTGGCATGCGCAGGCCGGACGCCTCGCCATCGTCGGATTGCTGCTGACCGCGATGACCGGGTGTTTCCTGTCGCTGACCAGTTTCGAGCTGATCCCAGACGGCTCGGCCGATCCCGTGGCGACGTCATCCGGCATTGGCGGCGAGCGCGCCTCAGTCGGCAGTCTTGTGGCGCTGCAGGCCGTCGACCTCGCCGAATTGCGCGAACTCGCCTTTCCCTATGCGGCCGACCCGACCGACACCTATCGGCTGACCACCGCGGCCGGCGTGACGCAGATCGATGCGACCACTGGCGAAGCGCTGTCCTTCCAGCCGCATTCGACCGCCCGGCAGCTCTACGAGATGATCTATAGGCTCCACACCGGCCAGGGCCTGTGGCCGCTGGGCCTGCTGCTGGGGCTGTCCGCCCTGGCGGTTCCGGTCTTTGCGGTGACCGGCGCGATGATCTGGTGGCAGCGCCGCCGCTCGCTGCCCCGGATCGCCGACAACCGCCCGGCCTCCGCGGCCGACACGATCATCCTGGTCGGCAGCGAGGGCAACAGCACCTGGGGCTTTGCCAGGACGCTCCATGCCGCGCTGACACAGGCCGGTCACAAGGTCCACGCGGCGCCGATGAACGCGCTGGCGCCCGCCTATCCGAAAGCCACGCGGATGCTGATCCTGACCGCGACCTATGGCGACGGCACGGCGCCCGCGAGCGCCAGCGGCTTCCTGGCGAGGCTCGACCGCAGCGCGTTGACGCTGCCCTTCGCGGTGCTCGGCTTCGGCGACCGCAGCTTCCCCCGATTCTGCCGCTTCGCCGAGGATGTCGGCGCAGCCCTGGCCAAGAAGGGTTGGCCGGCTCTGATCGAGATCGACCGGATCGACCGCCAGTCGGCGCAGTCCTTCGCCCTCTGGGGCGACAGGCTGGGGACCGCGCTCGGGCACGCCCTCACGCTCGCCCATGTCGCGGAACGGCCGAAGACCACGGCGCTCGAACTGGTGAAGCGCGTGGACTACGGCGCCGAGGTCCAGGCGCCGACCGCCATCCTGACCTTCCGCCTGCCGGGAGCGCAGCCCGGGCTCCCCTTGTGGAGGCGCCTGTTCCCGGCCTCGCTGCCGCCCTTCGAGGCCGGCGATCTCGTCGGCATCCTCCCGCCCGGCAGCACCGTGCCGCGCTACTATTCGCTCGCCTCCTCGGCGCGCGAGGGCATCCTCGAGATCTGCGTGCGCAAGCAGCCCGGCGGCCTCTGCTCGGGCTTTCTCAACGACCTGCCGCTCGGCGGCCGGATCGACGGCTTCATCAAGGCCAACCCCGCCTTCCGGCCCAATGCCCAGGCTACGCCGCTGATCCTGATCGGCGCCGGGGCCGGCATCGCGCCGCTGATGGGGTTCCTGCGCGCCAACCGGTCGCATCGCGAGGCGCATCTCTATTGGGGCGGGCGTTCCCCGGCCTCCGACTTCCTCTACCGCGAAGATCTCGCCTCCTGCATGGCCGACGGGCGCCTGACTGCGCTGAACGCCGTCTTCTCGCGGGTCGCAGCGGGCGGCTATGTGCAGGACGGGCTGACGAGCGATGGCCCGCATCTGGCTGCGCTGCTACAGCGCGGCGCCCAGATCATGGTCTGCGGCGGGCGCGAGATGTCCGGCGGCGTCTCCCAGGCGCTCGACGCGATCCTGGCCCCGATGGGCCTGAGCACGATCGCGCTCAAGGCGAGCGGGCTCTACCGCGAAGATGTCTACTGACCACCCGGCGGCGGAGCGCCGCAGCCTCAGCGGGCCGACGATGGGCACGCGCTATTCGGCGGTCTTCTACGGCTCCGGCGATGTCGATGAGCGCAGGCTCGCCGCCGCCCTGCAGTCGACGCTGGATCGGGTCGACCGCCAGATGTCGACCTGGAAGCCTGAATCGGACCTCAACCGCCTCAATGATGCGGCCATCAGGGTCTGGGTGCCCGTTCCCGCGGAATTGATGAGCGTCCTGCAGGCGTCCCTGCGGATCGGCCGGCAGTCGCAGGGTGCCTTCGACATCGGCGTCGGCGACCTCGTCGGCGCCTGGGGCTTCGGGGCCAGACCGGCCCCCGGCGACGGCCTTCCGGGAGGCCCTGCCGTGCCGAAACCGGCGATCACGGCAGAGGCGCTCGAACTCGATCCGCACCTGCGCCGGGCGCGCAAGCACGCGCCCCTCGCGCTCGACCTGTCGGGCATCGCCAAGGGGCACGGGGTCGACGAGATGGCGCACGTGATGCGCCAGTTTTCGATCCCCGCCTGGCTGGTCGGCATCGACGGCGAAATGCGCGCCGGCGGGGCCAAGCCCGACGGAACGCCCTGGGCCGTCGCCCATGAGCGTCCGGTGCGGGGCGTCCGCGAGGCGATGGGCGTCATCGAACTCGAGGACCGCGCCGTCGCGACCTCCGGAAACTACCGCCATTATCGCGATATCGGCGCGCGGACGATCTCGCACACCATGGATCCGCGGTGCGGCCTGCCGCTGGAGAATGGGCTGGCGTCCGTCACGGTGCTGGCGCAGACCTGCCTGGAGGCCGATGCCTGGGCCACGGCCCTGCTGGTGATGGGAGCGCAGAAAGGGCTGCCTCTCGCGCAAGCGATGGGCAAGGACGTCATCTTCGTCCGCACCGACGGAACGGTCGAGACAACGCTCTGAGATCGGATCATATCGTCTGCGCGTCGCGATTGCGCGAGATTCAGCAGGGCCGCGGGCGAGCGCGAGCAGCTTTGCCCGGCCGTTCACCACGCGCATCGGTCGGCAGCCGACTCTTCACGCCGCCTCTTGACCTTCCCCCATGGGAAGCTCCATCTCACCGTCTGCTCATACTGGATCGGCGCAGCAACGTGGCGGCATTCGACGTCCTGGCCAAGGCACTGAAGGCGATCGCGCTGGTCGTCCTGCTGTCGTTCGCCTGGGCCTTGCCGGCGAACGCGCATGCCGGCCATGGCGCGGCGCCCAGGGCCGTTGCGCCAGCGGCCGAACCCCGGCAGCACGATGCGCGCGCGCCGATCGCCGCCGCTCCGCGCGCGGCCGAGACGGCCGCCCCCTGTGACCCGGAGGCGATCGGCACACCGCTTCCGACGGGCTGCCCGCCGGACGAAAGCGCGCAGGGCCGGAGTTGCTGCGGCACGATCTGCACCGTCGCCGCGATTGAGCACGACGTCGTGTCTCTCCCGCTGCGGATCCCTCACCAGATCCGGCTCGACATGGCGCCCGAGCGCGCCTCTCCGGTCCGGGAGCCGGGCCTGCAGGCGAGACCTCCACGAACCATCGACATCGCTTGAGCGTCGGCCGGCTGACCAGCCGCGCCGCCGGATGGTCATGCCGATCGTGATGGGTTCGTTTCATGTTTTCGTTCGTCCGCAGCCTCGCACGCTGCCTGATGGCGCCTTTGGCGCTGGCTTCCCTCCTGTCCGTTGCCCCGCTCGCGGCCCATGAGGGCCACGACCATGGCGCTCCGCCCGCTCCCGTCGCCACGACGGGTTCGCCGCGGATCGCCCTGCACTCCGACGCCTATGAGCTCGTCGGCATCCTGCGTGGCGACCGGCTGACGCTGTTCCTGGACCGCTATGCCGGCAACGCCCCCGTCACCGACGCCGGCCTCGTCGTGACGATCGGCACCGGCGCGGATATCGCGGCGACACAGACGCCGGAGGGGACCTATGTGCTGGCCTCGGACCGGCTCGTCGGCGCGGGCCCGCTGGAACTCGTCTTCGCCATCACCCATCCCGGCGGCGACGACCTCCTGATCGGGACGCTGGACCGCCCGGCCGCCCCCGCTCCGGCGGCCGGCGCTCCTGCCGGATCGGGCCACGCCTCCGCTCAGGCTGCGAGCGTCGTCATCGCGGGCCGGCCAGTGCCGGTCCTTTACCTGGCCATGGGCGCGGCGCTGGCTGTCGGGCTCCTGCTCGGCGCCACACTCCGCCGCTCGCGCCCGGCCCTGTCCCTGACCGGCCTCGTCCTCGTGCTGCTGATCGCGGGGACGGACCTGGCGAGCGCCCATGAGGGCCATGATCATGGCGAGGCCGCGAAGGCGGCACCGCCCGCCGGCGACACCCCCCGCCGTCTCGCGGATGGGTCGGTCTTCGCGCCGAAGCCAACGCAGCGGCTGCTGGAGATCCGCACCCAGGTCACCAAGAGCGAGGAAGCGCGCAAGACCCTGGCCCTGGTCGGCCGCGTGATCGCCGATCCCAACCGCTCGGGCCAGGTCCAGAGCATCACCGGCGGCCGGATCGTTGCGCCCGAGAGCGGCCTGCCGCGGCTAGGGCAGAGCGTCCGGCGCGGCGACATCCTCGCCTCCGTCGAGCAGGCCGTGCCGCAGGCCGACCGCACCACCATCGCCGAGCGCGTCGGCGAGATCGAACAGCAGATCGCCATGGTCGAGGCGAAGCTGAAGCGCTCGCGCAGCCTGGCCGAGCGCGCCATCGCGCCGCAAAGCCAGGTCATCGATTTCGAGATCGAGCTCGCCGGGCTGATGCGGCGGCGCGAGATCGTCGGGCGCATCCGGATCGAGCCCGAACTGCTGCGCGCGCCGCTCGACGGCGTGGTCTCAGCGGTGCGGGTCGTGGCGGGGCAGGTCGTCGGCTCGCAGGACGTCCTGTTCCAGATCGTCGATCCCGCGGGCCTGTGGGTCGAGGCCCTGTCCTATGGCGATGTCGACCTCTCGCAGCTCGACGGCGCCTCGGCGCTGCTGCCCGGCGGAAAGCCGCTCAGCCTGTCCTTCCGGGGCACCGGACGGGCGCTGCAGCAGCAGGCGACACTGGTGCACTTCGCCGTCGAGGACCCGCCCGCCACGGTCGCGATCGGCCAGCCTGTCCGGGTGACGGCCCGCAACGGCGCCAGCGTCAGCGGCATCATCCTGCCGCGCGATGCCGTCGTGCGCGGCGGCAATGGCGAGGCGCTGGTCTGGCGCCATACCGATCCCGAGCGCTTCGAGCCCAGGCCCGTCCGCACCGAACCGTTCGACGCGACAAGGCTGGTGATCCGCTCCGGCGTCGCGCCGGGCGAACGCATCGTCGTGCGCGGCGCCGAACATCTCAACCAGATCCGCTGAGACGAGGGCGCGATGTTCAACCTCCTCGTCTCGGCCAGCCTGCGAAACCGGCTCTTCGTCATCGCCGCCGCGCTCGTGCTGATGGCCTATGGCAGCTATGTGCTGCCGCGCGTTCCCGTGGACGTCTTCCCCGATCTCAACCGCCCGACCGTCACGCTGATGACGGAAGCCGAGGGGCTTGCGCCGCAGGAGGTCGAGCAGCTCGTCACCTATCCGCTGGAAACGGCGATGAACGGCATGCCAGGCGTGCTGCGCGTGCGCTCCGTCTCGGGCGTCGGCCTCTCGATTACCTATGTCGAGTTCGACTGGGGCACAGACATCTACCGGTCGCGCCAGCTCGTCGCCGAGCGGCTGTCGCTGGTGCGCGAGCAGCTGCCGCGCGGCGTCAACCCACAGATGGGCCCGGTCTCCTCGATCATGGGCGAGATCATGCTGGTCGCGGTGACGGCCGACCGCGCCTCCCCGATGGAGGTCCGCGAGATCGCCGACTTCATCATCCGGCCGCAGATCCTGAACATCGCCGGCGTCTCGCAGGTCATCCCGATGGGGGGCGAGGTCCGCCAGTACCGGATCACGCCCGACATCGCCGCCATGCAGGCGCTCGATGTCTCGCCCGAACAGATCGAGGCGGCGGTCACCCGCTTCGGCACCAACACCGGCGGCGGCTTCATCGACCAGCAGGGGCGCGAATACCTGATCCGCAATGTCGGGCTGACGCAGCGGCTGGAGGACCTGCGCAACACCGTCGTGCTGCAGCGACAGGGGCAGCCGATCCTGCTGCATCAGGTCGCGGGCGTCGACTTCGCGGCCCGGGTCAAGCGTGGCGACGCCGGCTACCAGGGCCGGCCGGCAGTGATCATCGGCATTCAGAAGCAGCCCGAAGCCGACACCGTGGCGCTGACCCGCCAGGTCGAGACGGCACTGGCCGAGATCCAGAAGACCTTGCCCGCCGGCATCTCCGCGACGAATGTCCAGTTCCGGCAGGCGAGCTTCATCGAGACCTCGATCGCCAATGTCGAGCGCGTGCTGCTGGAGGCGGCCGGCGTCGTCGCCGTCATCCTGCTGCTCTTCCTGATGAACATCCGCGCGACCCTGATCTCGCTGACGGCGATCCCGGTCTCGATCCTGACGACGGTGCTGGTCTTCCAGGCCTTCGGCCTGACCATCAACACCATGACGCTCGGCGGGCTCGCCATCGCGATCGGCGAACTGGTCGACGATGCCGTCGTGGATGTGGAGAACATCCTGCGGCGGCTGAAGCAGAACCGGGAGAGCGCCGCGCCCAGGCCCTTGCTGGCGGTCATCGCGGCCGCCTCGCAGGAGGTCCGGTCGGGCATCGTCTACGCCACCGCGATCATCATCCTCGTCTTCATCCCGCTCTTTGCGCTGTCGGGCATCGAGGGGCGGCTCTTCGCGCCGCTCGGCATCGCCTACATCGTCTCGATCCTGGCCTCGCTGATCGTCTCGATCACGCTGACCCCGGTGATGGCCTATTACCTGTTGTCGCGCGCTCCCAGCGGCCATGAGCGCGACTCCTTCGTCGTGCGCCATCTCAAGCGGGGCAATGCGGCGCTGCTGCGCTTCGCCTTCGAGACCCGCGCGCTGCTCGTCACCGTCGTCGGCATCGGCGTGGCGCTGGCCGTCTATGGCGCGACGCTCTTGCCGCGGACCTTCCTGCCGCCCTTCAACGAGGGCACGCTGGTGGTCTCGCTGCAATACAACCCGGGCATCTCGCTGGCCGAAAGCCACCGCCTCGGGCTGCTCGCCGAACAGCTCGTCCTCAGGGTCCCCGAGGTGAAGTCGATCGGCCGCCGTACGGGCCGCGCCGAGCTCGACGAGCACGCCGAGGGCGTCCATTCCTCGGAGGTCGACATCGATCTCCACCGTTCGGACAGGCCCAAGGAAGCGGTCCACGCCGATATCCGCACGGCGCTGAGCGTGCTGCCGGTCTCGGTCAATATCGGCCAGCCGATCAGCCACCGGCTCGACCACATGCTCTCGGGCGTGCGCGCCCAGATCGCGCTCAAGGTCTATGGCGAGGACCTCGACACGATCCGCAGCCTCGCCGAGACGCTGCGCGAGCGGCTCGCCTCCGTGCCCGGCCTCGTCGATCTCCAGATCGAGCGGCAAGTCCGCATCCCGCAGCTGCGCATCGACGTCGACCATGACAAGGCGGCGCTCTACGGGCTGACGCCGGCCAGCGTCACCCAGGCGCTGGAGACGCTCTCCAACGGCCGCACCGTGTCGCAGATCGTCGACGGCAACCGCCGCTACGACGTCGTGCTGCGGCTCTCCGACCAGGACCGCTCGACAACCGGGCTCGAGGATCTGCTGATCGCGACGCCCGGCGGCCACCTGCCCTTGCGCCTGATCGCCTCGGTCTCCGAGACCGACGGTCCCAACCAGATCCAGCGCGAGAACGGCCAGCGCCGCATCGCGGTCTACGGCAATGGTGACGGCCAGCGCGACATGGCGGCGATCATCGCCGACATCCGCGGGGTCGTCGCGCAGACGCCGCTGCCGCAGGGCTATGTCACCCGCATGGAGGGCACCTTCCAGGCGCAGGAGGAGGCGACGCTGCGGATCGGGCTGCTCAGCCTGGTGTCGCTGGCGCTGATCTTCGTGGTGCTGTTCACCCGCTACCAGTCGGCGGTGCTGGCGCTGATCATCATGGGCAACATCCCGCTCGCGCTGATCGGCAGCGTCGTGGCGCTGCACCTCGCGGGGCAGCCGCTCTCGGTCGCCTCGATGGTCGGCTTCATCACGCTCGCCGGCATCTCGGCCCGCAACGGCATCCTCAAGGTCTCGCACTACATCAACCTGACCCTCTACGAGGGCGAGCGCTTCGGGCGCGAGCTCGTCATCCGCGGCAGCCTGGAGCGGCTGACGCCCGTCCTGATGACGGCGCTCTCGGCGGGGCTCGCGCTGATCCCGCTGCTCTATGGTGCCGACCAGCCCGGACGCGAGATCCTGCACCCGGTCGCGATCACGATCTTCGGCGGCCTGATCTCGGCGACGATCATCGACACGGTGCTGACGCCCGTCCTGTTCCTGACCTTCGGCCGCAAGCCGCTCGAGCGCATCGTCGCCAGCCGCATGGCGAGCGACGACGGCTCATCGCCCCAGGAAGCCTTCTGAACCGTCCAAGGAGACCAGCCATGCTCAACAGGATCACCGCCATCGCCTTTCTCGGCCTCGTCTCGAGCGCCTCGGCCCATGAACTGTCGAAAGGCCCCAATGGCGGCCCGCTCGTCGATGTCGCCGGGCGCCATGTCGAGATGGTCGCGAAGGGAACCGAGCTCGTCCTCTACCTGACGGACGCCGTCGACAAGCCCCTGGCCTCGGCGGGCACGAAGGCGGCGCGCGCCATCGTCCAGGACGCTGGCAAGACCGCGACGGTGACGCTCAGCGCCGTCGAGCCCAACAAGCTGGTCGGGACGCTCGCCCAACCGCTGGGGACGGGCGCGCGCATCGTCATCTCCGCCACGCTCGCCGACGGCCACGCGCTGCAGGCCCGTTTCACCAACAACTGACCCCCGAAGAAGGACACGACCCATGACCCGTTCAACACCCATCACACGTTCGATCCCGACCGCGCTGATCCTCCTCGCCCTTGCCGCTCCCGCTGTCGCGCAATCCTCCCACCAGGGGCATGGCGGGCACGGCGCCGCTCCCAAGCCCGGCGCCGCTGCGCCGATGGGTCAGATGGGCGCCGGCGCAGGCACGATGAGCATGGAGTCCATGCAGGCCATGATGAAGACGATGATGCCGGCGCCCGGCGACGCGGCCTCGACGAAGGACTTCAAGAGCGCCGACATGACAATGATGCACGACATGGCCGTGCCCTACACCGGCAATGCCGACATCGACTTCCGCACCAAGATGATCCCGCATCATCAAGGCGCGATCGACATGGCAAAAGTCGCGCTGGCTCACGCCAAGGACGAGACGACGAAGACGCTCGCCGCGCAGATCATCAAGGACCAGGAGCGCGAGATCGCCGAGATGCGCGAATGGCTGCGCAAGAACGCGCCGAAGTAACGCGGCGGAGGCGGGGCGGGCTTCTGGTCAGCCCCGCAGCCCCTGGCCTGAGGCGAGCGTCGATGCGGAGCCTGTGGCTCGCGCGATGCGGTTTCATCGTACCGTCATCGAAACCATCGACACAGTCATGATCGCCCGCCGTGACCCTGCGGCCGAGGATCCCGGGCGCCCCTCGCCTGGCCAGCGGCCGAAAGCCGATCTCCCCGCCAAAGCCAGCTCGAAGGCCCCCTTCCATGACTGCTGATCTAGACCGCATCAAAGCCGAGATCGCCGACAGCTTCGATGAAGAACTGGAGATGCAGCTCGAGGAGGACCGGCTCGATGACCTGGTTGCCGAGGGCATCGGCCCGGCCGGATCGACGGTGGACCGCAAGGTCTATTTCCGCGAGCTGTTCCGGCTGCAGCACGAGCTCGTGCGCCTGCAGGACTGGATCCAGTACAAGAAGCTCAAGGTCGTCGTGCTCTTCGAGGGGCGCGACTCCGCCGGCAAGGGCGGTGCGATCAAGCGCGTGACGCAGCGCCTCAATCCGCGGGTCTGCCGCGTCGTGGCGCTGCCGGCGCCGACCGAGCGCGAGAAGCATCAGTGGTATTTCCAGCGCTATGTCCCGCATCTGCCGACCGCCGGCGAAATGGTCCTGTTTGACCGCAGCTGGTACAATCGCGCGGGCGTCGAGCGCGTCATGGGCTTCTGCTCGCCCGCCGAGCTCGAGGAGTTCTTCCGCTCTGTGCCCGAGTTCGAGCACATGCTGGTGCGCTCCGGCGTCATCCTGATCAAGTACTGGTTCTCGATCACCGACGAGGAGCAGGAGTTCCGCTTCCAGATGCGGATCGCCGATCCGCTCAAGCAGTGGAAGCTCTCGCCCATGGACATGGAAAGCCGCGTCCACTGGGAGGACTACACCCGCGCCAAGGAGGAGATGTTCGACCGCACCCACACCGAATATGCGCCGTGGTGGGTGGTCCAGGCCGTCGACAAGAAGAAGGCGCGGCTGAACTGCATCGCCCATCTGCTCAGCCAGATCCCCTATGAGGACGTGCCCAAGCAGGACATCACCCTGCCGGCGCGCGTGCGCCACCCCGATTATCAGCGCCAGGCCGTCCCGCCCGAGCTGCACGTCCCCGACCGGTATTGAGGGGAGCTGAAGGGCCGGTTGCCTGCGGCGGGCGGCTCATCGCCATGACAGCGGCGCGGGCCGCCGCGGGGGGCGCCGCGCCCCTGCGACATCAAGGCTTTGTGATGAAAATTGCTTTGTCGGAGGATCGTTCTATCACTCAGGCGCCCTAGCGGATTTTGAAAGAGGCGAACATGTTCGGTCTCGAAGCCCTGATGCTGGCGCGCATCCAGTTCGCGTTCACCGTCAGCTTCCACATCATCTTCCCGGCGTTCTCGATCGGCCTGGCGAGCTATCTCGCCGTCCTCAACGGCCTCTGGCTGTGGACCGGACGGTCAGTCTTTCTCGACCTGTTCAACTACTGGAAGAAGATCTTCGCCGTCGCCTTCGGCATGGGCGTCGTCTCCGGCATCGTCATGAGCTACCAGTTCGGCACGAACTGGAGCGTGTTCTCCGACAAGGTCGGCCCGGTGATCGGGCCGCTGATGGGCTATGAGGTGCTCTCGGCCTTCTTCCTCGAGGCGGGCTTCCTGGGCGTGATGCTGTTTGGCCTGTCGCGTGTCGGCCCGCGCCTGCATTTCGCCGCAACGCTGATGGTCGCGCTCGGCACCTTCATGTCGGCGTTCTGGATCCTGTCGGTGAACAGCTGGATGCAGACGCCCGCCGGCTACGCCATCAACGAGGTCGGCCAGTTCGTCGCCACCGACTGGTGGGCGGTCGTCTTCAACCCGTCCTTCCCCTACCGGCTCGTCCATATGCTGCTGGCCGCCTATCTGACGACCGCCTTCGTCGTTGGCGCGGTGGGGGCGCTGCATGTTCTGCGCGATCGCGGCAATGAAGGCGCGCGCATCATGTTCTCGATGGCGATGTGGATGGCGGCGATCGTCGCACCGATCCAGATTTTTGCCGGCGACCTCCACGGCCTCAACACGCTCGAGCACCAGCCCGCCAAGGTCATGGCGATGGAGGGGCACTACCAGAGCCATCCGGACGGCGCGCCGCTGATCCTGTTCGGCATCCCCAACAGCGCCGAGAAGCGCATCGACTATGCGATCCAGATCCCCAAGCTCTCATCGCTGATCCTCAAGCACGACCTCAATGCGCCGCTGGCCGGGCTCGACACGATCCCCGAGCATCTGCAGCCGCCGGTGGGCGTGGTCTTCTGGAGCTTCCGCGTCATGGTCGGCATCGGCTTCGCCATGCTGGGCATCGGCGCCCTCAGCCTCTATCTGCGCTGGCGTCGCCAGCTCTACGATGCCAGGCCGTTCCTGCGGGCAGCAATCCTGATGGGGCCGGCCGGCTTCGTCGCGGTGCTGGCCGGCTGGATCACCACCGAGGTCGGCCGTCAGCCCTATACGGTCTACGGCCTGCTGACGACGGCGCAATCGGTCTCGCCGATCGACGCCGCGGCCGTCGGCGCCTCGCTCGTCGCCTTCATCGTGGTCTATTTCGCCCTGTTCGGCGCCGGCACCTTCTACATCCTGCGCCTGATGAACCACCCGCCGCATGTCGCCGAAAGCGGGCTTGCGCCCGACGAGCCGGTGCGCGCCGGCGGCATCATGCCCGGCCCCGTGATGGACGCCAAAGGCGCCCTTCCGGTCGCCCCTTGAAGGAGCCGATGCCATGATGCTCGATCTCCCCTTCATCTGGGCGGCGCTGATCGCCTTCGCCGTCCTGGCCTATGTCGTGCTCGACGGCTTTGACCTCGGCGTCGGCATCCTGTTTCCGCTGATCCCCGGCGAGGCCCATCGCGACGAGATGATGAATTCGGTTGCGCCGGTCTGGGACGGCAACGAGACCTGGCTGGTGCTCGGCGGCGGCGGACTGCTCGCCGTCTTCCCGCTCGCCTATGCGATCATCCTGCCGGCACTTTATGTGCCGCTGACCGTCATGCTGCTCGGCCTGATCTTCCGGGGCGTCGCCTTCGAGTTCCGCTGGAAGACGAAGCGCGGCCAGTTTCTCTGGGACTGGTCCTTCGCCTTCGGCTCGATCGTCGCCGCCTTCGCTCAAGGGGTCGCGCTTGGCGCGCTCGTGCAGGGTATCCCGGTCGTCGGGCGCGCCTATGCCGGCGGCTGGTGGGACTGGCTGACGCCGTTCAGCCTCGTCACCGGCGTCGCGCTGGTCATCGGCTATGCGCTGCTGGGCGCGACCTGGCTGATCCTCAAGACCGAAAACCACGTCCAGCACCGGGCCTATGCCATCGCGCGCTGGGTCGCGCCCGCGACGCTGCTGCTGATCGGCTTGGTCAGCGCCTGGACGCCGATGCTCAGCGCGAACTACCTCGAGCGCTGGCTGGTCTGGCCGCAGATCCTGCTCGTCGGCCCGGTGCCGCTGGCGGTGATGGCGCTCGGCTTCGTGCTCTGGCGGGGCTTGACCCGGCGACGCGAACTCAGCCCCTTCCTGGCGGCGCAGGGGCTGTTCGTTCTGTGCTTCATCGGACTCGGCATCAGCTTCTACCCGCATATCGTGCCTAACAGCGTCACGATCTGGCAGGCGGCCGCGCCGGACAACTCGCTGTCCTTCCTGCTGGTCGGCGCCGTCGTCCTGATCCCGCTGATCCTGGCCTACACCGCCTATTCCTATTGGGTTTTCCGCGGCAAGGTGAACGCGGTCGGGGGCTATCACTGATGGCCGCCGGCCGCCGGGACACCGCCGACAAGCCCGGGACGCTCGCGCGCCTGGGCTGGTTCGTTGCCTATTGGGCCGCCGGCGTCCTCAGCCTGACCGTGGTCGGCCTCGCCATCCGCTGGGCGCTGAACATCTGACGGGCACGCAGATCCAGGCGATGCGGGCATCGATGCCCGCATGCTGCTGACGCTCGCCAAAACGAACAGCATGACCGGCGGCCATGTTTCGACAGCACCCCGCACCGCAGATGTGCTAGCCTGACCACCTGTCCCTGACGCGAACAAGCGGGCTCTGCACTTCATGACGTTGACCGATGGCTTGGGATTGGCGGGGTTCGTGGTGGCCTGCGTGGTGGCGGCGAGTTCGGGGGCGATCTTCAAGCCCGGCGCCTGGTATGAAGGCCTGGCCAAGCCCTGGTGGCGGCCACCGAACTGGCTCTTTCCGCCGGCCTGGACGCTGCTTTACTGCATGATCGCGGCATCGGGCTGGCTGGTCTGGCGCAAGGCCGGCTTTGCCGGCGCGGGGCTGGCGCTCACGGTCTACGGGCTCCAGCTCGTCTTGAACGCGATGTGGTCGGGGATGTTCTTCGGCCTGCGCCGGATGGACCTCGCCTTCGTCAACGTGTCGGCGCTGTGGCTCTCGATCCTGGCGCTGGTCGTACTGTTTGCGCCGATCGATTCGCTCGCAGCCTGGCTGCTCGTCCCCTATCTCGTCTGGGTGAGCTTCGCGGCGTGCCTGAACTTCACGGTCTGGCGGATGAACCCCGACGCATCGCCCCGGAACCGCCCCGCCTAGGCGCCGACATATTTGAAATGGGCGCCGACGCTGCGATAGGACGCCTCGAGCACATCGACGCCGCCGGCGAGCCGCAGCGCCTCGGCGGTGGCGAGGCCGAGTTCGACAGCCTCGCGGCCCGGCCGCTCATCGCTGGCGGTGATCCGCTTGCCGCCGTCGAATGAGGTGATCTGGGCGTGCAGGTACAGCCTGTCGCCCTGCCAGGTCGCGCTCGCGCCCACCGGAAGGCTGCAGCCGGCGCCCAGCGCATGCAGCATCGCCCGCTCGCAATCGACCTCGGCGCGCGTCCTGGGATGCTCGATGTCTTTCAGCATCGCCAGGATCGTCGGGTTGTCGTCGCGCGCCTGCACGCCGAGCGCGCCTTGCCCGATCGCATAGGGGAACAGCACGGGATCGAGCAGTTCCGAGGTCGCGCCTTCGAGGCCGAGCCGCTGCAGGCCGGCCTGCGCCAGGATCACCGCGTCGAGCCCGTCATCGCCGTTGATCTTGGCCAGACGCGGCCCGACATTGCCGCGGATCGGCACGACCTCGACATCCGGCCGAAGGCTCAGGATCTGCGAGCGCCGGCGCAGCGAGCCGGTGCCGACGCGCGCGCCCTGGCGCAGATCCGCCAGCGTCGCGCCGCAGAGCACGTCGCGGGGGTCGACGCGCTCGGGCACCGCCGCCAGCACCAGGCCCTCGCGCAGCGTCGTCGGCAGATCCTTCAGCGAATGCACGACGATATCGACCTCGCCCGAGGTCAGCTGGTCCTCATGCTCGGTCGAGAACACGCCGATGATGCCGAACTGGTGGAACTCGGAAACCCGGTCCTTGTCCGCGATCGTCGCAATCGGATGCAGCGAGAACTCGGTGTCGGGATGCTTCGCCTTGATCAGCGAGGCGATGTAGTTCGTCTGCGCGATGGCGAGAGGGCTGCGGCGCGTACCGATTTTCAGAAGCATGGACGGATGACCTAGCCTTGGGCCTTTTGGGCGCACTCATTGACGAACGAAGTCTCTATCAGCCGAGCAAGTCGCCGAGGCAACGTCAACTGCTTTCCCATCGCAAGGCATGTAGTCATCGCGCCACCAGCGGAAAGGTGGCGGCGATGGCCCAGGCGAAGGCGAAGGCGTTGGCGATCCCGGCCATGAAGGGATGGCCGGAGCGCCGGAACGCCCAGGCGCTGAACAGCCCGTAGACGAGGAAGAACAGCACGATCACCGGGACGATGATCAAGAGAAAGAACAGCCGCTGGAAATCGAGCGCGACCGCAAGGCCGAGCGAAACCAGGAAGGCGAGTTTCGAGGCGAGGTACGCCCCGCGCGCCGCCCCCGCCCCCCGCGTCAGCCATTCATCGGCGAGAAAATAGATCAGTGTCCCCACCAGCGTCGCGGCAAAGAGCGGCAGGCGATGGCCCGTAGGCACGAATGCCGTCACATAGCTGTGGATCGGCCAGGCCAGGGCGACGAGGCCAAACAGCAGCAGCGCAAGCGTCCCGGTGGCCAGCGCGCCGCGCGACACGGTTGAACGCGGAGAGGTGCGCCCGCGCTGGACGAACGCGATGCAGAGCGCCGTCAGCACGCCATAGGCCGCAAAATGCACGGCGAGATAGTCGCCGACGATGACGGGCAGGAAGTTCGTCGGCACGAAGCGCAGCACAACCGGCGTCAGCAGCGCCGGCAGGATCAGCGGCAGCGCGATCCGCCGCCAGCCCAGCCCCGCACCCACCGGCGGCGAGGCCGCGCGCGGCAGGAGGGCCGAGAGCGGAGAAGCCAGAACGACGACGCCCAGGAGCAGGAGCAGGATCCAGACGCCCCGGCCGTCGAGATCGGGGTTTGCTGCAGTGGGCTGGCCGAAGCTCGCATCCAGCCAGGCCAGGGCCTCGCTCAGGCTGGTCTCGTTGTAGAGCACGCCGACATGCTCGGCCCGGGGGCTGACGGCGGCGCGCCTCGCGCTCCCCGCCGCGATATCGCCATAGGTGACGCCCGCCTCGGGCGAGGCCGGCGCCGAGACCAGCCCGACCGCGCGCAGCGCCTCGCGCCGCAAGCCCCCTTCCCATTCCCCGGCGACGACCAGCAGGTTGCGCGGGCTCGCCGCGGTGACGGCCGGCGAGAACATCGAGACCGCCACCGTTGCCGCGACATCGGCCCGGCTCTGGGCGACGCGCACGATGATGTCGGTCGCCATCGAATGGCCGAGCAGGGCGAGCCGCCCGTCGCCCAGCCCTCTGGCCCTGTCGGCGACGCGCGCGGTCTCGTCGACCAGCCGGCGCGTCGCGCCGTCCTCCCGGGAGATGCTGCCCGTGAGCGGCTTCGGATTGGCGCCATGGCCGGCGAAATCGAAGGTCACCGCGACATAGCCGGCACGCGCCAGCGTGACGGCGAAGGGCTGCATCAGTTGCTGCGAGCCGGCGAAGCCATGCGCGATCACGACGACTGGGGCTGCGGCCCCGGTCTGGACCGGGCGAAACACCGTCATCGGCGTGCCGTCCACGGCCATCGATTCGGTGGTGACGCCGCGCCTAGTATCCTGCAACTGCGCAAGCGCGACACCGATCGCGACGACGGCGAGACCGCCGAGCAAAAGCCGGATCCATCCCAGGGCAGGCCGGCCCGGCTCGCGCATCGTCATGCCGCGCGCGAACCCATCGCCTCAAAAGCCCGCGGGCAGGCTGCGCACCGCGACCGCGCTCGCCATCATGCCGAAGACGAAGAGCGGCACGCCGAAGCCGCTGTAGAACAGGGCCTTGCCGACCGGATCGCGCAGGAAGCGGGCCATCAGCACGAGTTGCCCCGCCAGGAAGGCGCCGACCACGACAGCCTCGACCGGCCGCTGCCACTGCAGCAGCAGCGCGATCACCACGAATTGGGGGGCGGCCATGATGGCGCAGGCGACGCGCGCCGCGCCTTCGGCCCCGAGCTGGACCGGCAGCGAGCGGATGCCCATCTGGCGATCGCCGTCCATCGCCTTGAAATCGTTGAGGGTCATGATGCCGTGGGCGCCGAGGCTGTAGAGCAGCGCCAGCGTCAGCACCGGCCAGGGCGGGAGCGCGCCGCCGAGCATCACCGCAGCCCCCGTGACCCAGGCCAGCCCTTCATAGGAAAAGCCGCAAGCCGCGTTGCCGAGCCAGCCATTGCGCTTCAGCCGCAACGGCGGCGCGCTATAGGCCCAGGCCAGGAACAGGCCGAGGCAGGTTGCGATCAGCACCCAGAAGCCGAGCAGCGAGGCCACCGCCAGCGACAGCCCGGTCCAGATCACCGCGATGTAGAGCCCCCAGCGCCCGGGAATGCGGCCCGAGGGGATCGGCCGGTGCGGCTCGTTGATCGCATCGACATCGCGGTCGTACCAGTCATTGATGGCCTGGCTCATCGCGCAGACCAGCGGCCCGGCCAGCACGACCCCCAACAGCGCGACGAAGAGATTGTCGGCGATCGACACGCCCGACGACACCACCCCGCAGGCGAAGGCCCACATCGGCGGGAACCAGGTGATCGGCTTGAGCAGTTCGAGCACGGCCGATGGCGCGGGATAGGCCACGGGCCCCGTGCCGGGCCTGAGCGTGGCGCCGGTCTCGCTCATGCCGCCGCCTCCATGCCGATGCCTTCGAGCCGGTCCTCCAACTCGTCGCCGGCCTGCTGCAGCGCCGCCAGCGTCGCCGCATCGGGCTGCCAATATTGGCGCTGCTGCGCCTCGATCAGCCGGTTGGCGAGCTTGGCGGAGGCCGTCGGGTTGAGCGCCGCGAGCCGCTCGCGCATGGCGGGGTCGAGCAGATAGGTCTCGGTCAGCTTCTGATAGACCCAGGGC
This sequence comes from Allobosea sp., assembly GCF_030695125.1. Classification (GTDB taxonomy): domain Bacteria; phylum Pseudomonadota; class Alphaproteobacteria; order Rhizobiales; family Beijerinckiaceae; genus Allobosea. Next base: position 28,610 of record NZ_JAUYTP010000045.1, read on the forward strand.
TCGACCTGGCCCGTCGTCGCCGACCAGCCCATCGTGTTGGTGACATGGGTCTCGATCTGCCGCACGCCCTCATAGCCGTGCTTGAGCATGCCCTCGTACCATTTCGGGTTGAGCATGCGGGTGCGCGTCTCCAGCGAGACCTGCTCGGAGAGCGTCCGCACCGTGCCCTCGCCGCGGGTCTGGTCGCCGATATAGACCGGCGTCGAGGCCCCGCCTCGCGCCCGCCGCACCGCCCGGCTGATGCCACCCAGCGTATCGAAATAGTTGTCGACCGTGGTGACGCCGAGCTCGACCGAATCGAGGTTCTGATAGGCGAGTTCGACGCCGCCGAGCACGCTCTTCAGGAGGTCGGGCTGCTGCACCGCCCGCCCGCCCCGGCCATAGGCGAAGCCCTTGCGGCGCGTATAGGTCTCGGCCAGTTCGTCCTCGTCCTGCCAGCGGCCGCTCTCGACGAGATTGTTGACGTTGGAGCCATAGGCGCCCTCGGCATTGCCGAACACCCGCAGGGACGCCGTCTCAAGATCGCAGCCATGCTCCGCCTGATAGGCCAGCGCATGCTTGCGCACGAAGTTCCGCTCCGGCGGCTCGTCGGCTGATGCCGCGAGGAAGGCGGCCTCGGCCAGCAGCCGGATCTGCAGCGGCAGCAGGTCGCGGAAGATGCCCGAGAGCGACATCACCACGTCGATGCGCGGACGCTGGAGCTGGTCCTGCGGGATGAGCTGCGCACCCGCGAGCCGGCCATAGCCGTCGAAGCGCGGTGCGGCGCCCATCAGCGCCAGCGCCTGGGCGATCGGCGCGCCCTCGGTCTTCAGATTGTCGGTGCCCCACAGCACCAGCGCGACGGTCTCCGGCAACGGGTTGCCGTCGGCCAGATGGCGGTCGAGCAGCCGCGCAGCCTGTTTCGCGCCATCCTGCACCGCATAGGCGCTGGGAATGCGGAACGGATCGAACCCGTGCAGATTGCGCCCGGTCGGGAGCACGGCCGGCGTCCGCAGCAGGTCGCCACCGGGTGCCGGGCGGATGAAGCGCCCGTCCAGCCCGCGCATCAGGCCCTGGATCTCATGATCCTCAGCCAGGAGCGCATCGGCGGCCGCCAGTTCGGTCAGCATCGCCAGCATCGCGTCCTGCGGCTCGTGCCCCAGCGCCTTCAGCGCCCGCTCCGGGCTTCCGCCGGCGACGAGCTCTTCGATCAGCGCCCGGTCGGGCCGCTGGCCATGGCTCGATTCCGCCATCGCCAGCAGCATGTCGACGCGCTCTTCGGTCGACAGCAGCTCGCCGACGACATGCAGCCCATGCGGGATCAGCGTGTATTCCAGCTCGAGCACCGTCTCGGTCAGCCTTGCGATGCGCGGCGGAAGCTCCTGTCGGCTCCAGGCCGGCTCGGCAGGCGCGAGATCGAGCGCGGCCGCCTGGGCCTGGACTAGAACAGCCAGCTCACCCTGTTCGCGCATCTCCTCCGGCGCGAGGCCGCGCCAGCGGTCGAGCGAGCCCTTGAGCTCGATCAGCCCGCGATAGAGCCCGGCCGAGGCCACCGGTGGCGTCAGATAGCTGATCAGCGTCGCCGCCCCGCGCCGCTTGGCGATCGCGCCTTCGGAGGGGTTGTTCGAGGCATAGAGATAGATGTTGGGCAGGTCGCCGATCAGCCGGTCGGGCCAGCACTGGGCCGAGAGACCGCTCTGCTTGCCAGGCATGAATTCGAGCGCGCCATGGGTGCCGAAATGCAGCACCGCATGGGCACCGAAATCCTCGCGCATCCAGCGGTAGAAGGCCGAGAAGGCATGCGTCGGCGCAAAGCCCTTCTCGAAGAGCAGGCGCATCGGGTCGCCCTCATAGCCGAAGCTCGGCTGGATGCCGACGAAGACATTCCCGAAGCGCTCGCCGAGCACGAAGATCGAGGAGCCGTCGCTCTGCTGGCGGCCGGGCGCCGGGCCCCATTGGGCCTCGATCTCGGAGAGCCAGCGCTCGCGCCGGATATGCTCGCCCGCGCCGATCCGGACATGCACATTCGCCATCGCGCCATAACGGGAAGCATTGCCCTCGATGATCGCCTGGCGCAGCGCATCGACGCTGTCGGGAACGTCGACGCTGTAGCCCTCGGCCCGCATCGCCAGCAGCGTCCGGTGCAGCGATTCGAACACCGAGAGATAGGCCGCCGTGCCGGTGTTGCCGGCATTGGGCGGGAAGTTGAACAGCACGATGCCGACCTTGCGTTCGGCCCGGGCCGAGCGCCGCAGCGCCACCAGCTTCTCGGTCCGTGCCGCCAGCACCTCGGCGCGCTCGGCGCAGACATGCATGTCGCGCTGGCCTTCGCTGGGCGGGAACTGACAGGCGCGGCTGCAGCCGGTGCAGTGCCCGGCGTTCTCAGTGCGGCCGCCGAAGATGATCGGCCCGGTCGCGCCGTCGAGCTCGGGAATCGCGACCATGATGGTCGATTCGACCGGCAGCAGGCCGCGATCCGATGGGCCCCACTGGTCGAGCGTCTGGAACTCGGCCGGATGCGCCGCGATATACGGCACGTCGAGCCGCGCCAGGACATCCTGCGCCGCCTGAGAATCGTTGTAGGCGGGGCCGCCCACCAGCGAGAATCCGGTCAGCGAGACCAACGCGTCGATGACCGGGCGGCCGTTCTTGAAGAAGAAGGCGTCGATCGCCTCGCGCGCATCGAGCCCGGTCGCGAAGACCGGCAGGACGTTGAGGCCGCGCGCCTCGAACGCCCGGATCACGCCGTCGTAATGGGCGGAATTGCCTGCCAGCACATAGGAGCGCAGCACCAGAAGCCCCACCGTGCCCCTGGCCCCCGCCGCCATCGGCAGGGCCTGCGTATCGGCGCTGACCCGACCGGGCATGGCTGGATGATAGACGCCGGTCTCGGGATATTCGGCCGGCTTGCCGACCTTCAGCGTGCCGCGCAGCACCCGCCTCTCGCCATCGGCATAGCGGTCGACGAGGAAGCGCACGAGATTGGCGATGTTCTCCTCGGACCCCGCCAGCCAGTATTGCAGGGTCAGGAAATAGGCGCGCACATCCTGGGCCGTGCCGGGGATGAAGCGCAGGATCTGCGGCAGCCGGCGCAGCATCTTCATCTGGCTGGCGCCGCCGCCGCCGCCGGCCGGCTTGCCCTTGTTGCCGCGCAGCCGCTTGAGCAGGGCCATCGGGCCGCTCGATGGGCCGTCCATCCGGAAGCGACCCAGCCGGGTCATCTTGGTGACCTCGCCGGCCGACATGATGCAGACCATCGCGTCGCAGGCCTCCCGCCGCGCCTGCAGCGCCGGCATCAGCGGCAGGAAATGATCTTCCATGAACAGCATCGTGTTGATCACGATGTCGGCGCCGGCGATCGCCTCGAGACAGCGCGCGAGCGTGCGCGGATCGGCGGACCATTCGGACGCCGCATGGACGCTGAGTTCCAGGCCCGGCAGATCCCGCTTCAGCGCCAGATGCGCCCGGGCCGTCGCGCTGGCGACATGGGTATCCATGGTGACGATGACGACGCGGACCGGCGTGGCGGCGATCTCGGCCTTGCGGGGGCCGGCCCTGTCGATCAGGCCCATGTCACGGCACCTCGGGCGTAGCGGACGCCGGCGCAGGGACGCCGGCGGGCCGCCCTTGGGACCGTGACGCCGACGAAGCGAGAAGCCTTCGCGTGGGACAGCCGATCATCGGGCCGGACCGCAGTTCGGTCCAGGCCATCGGCGCCGCCGCTTGATGAGGGCGATAGGCGGAGGGGAGGGAAAGGGGGGTGGCGGCGCCGTCGCCGGCGGGCCGGATGGATTCTGCACGAAACGTCATGGGACGCCTCCTGCCGACGACGTCAACCGGGTGGCGGTTGCGCTCGCGGCCCAGTGAAGCTGAAGCCAAGCACCCTATGTGTCAAGTTTGATTGACGCTCATGGAACAAAAAAATGTCTCGACTACTTTACAATCAGTCGACTTTCGCTACGGTCTTCAGTCAGCAGGTTTGCGCGCTTGGCGAGGGGTTCGCCCATCGCGATGCTCCCCGTCGAAATGCGTGGGGCGAGATCACGTCTGAACGGTTCCGCTCCCCTGACGGGAGCGGCATGTTGCTGAAACAATCTCGCCATATCCGTGGCTTGACCAAGAATGGGGCAGGAGTGGCCGCAACGACCGGAGCGCCACCCGTCAACGCGTCGACCTGGCGAGCCAGGCGCGGCGCTGCGACCGGAGGGCGCCCCGACCGGAGGACCTCGCCTGTCGATATCGAACCGGAGACCCCGGCGGGTTTCGGAGACGGCATCGCGCATCCCGAAGCGCCGGTGTCGCGACGATCCCGCATGAATGCAGGCCTTCTCAACAAGGAACGGGCCTTCGTCGCCATGTCCTCCGCACCGTTACAGGACTCCACGACGTCGCGACCGGCTCACGAGCCTCGGCCGGAACGCCTCTCGTCCTTTGCGCGCCAGGTAATTGCGGCCGCGTCCGACATCGCCCTCTTCGTCGATCCCGACGGCGTGATCGAACAGGTGCTCAAGGGGGAGGCCTGTCCACCCGGCGACCACGACAGCTGGCTCGGCCGGCACTTCATCGACGTCGTCTCCCCCGACAGCCAGGCCAAGGCGAGGGATCTGCTCGGGAGCTCCGCCACCGAGGCCGGCCGGGGCAGCGAGATCAACCACCCCGCCGAGGCCGGCGCGCATCGTCCCTTCCGCTACCGCCTCGTCCGTGACGACAGCAGCAGCGCGCGCTGTCTGGTCGGGCACGACCTGATGTCCGTTGCGGCGCTGCAGCAGCAACTCGTCGAAGCCCAGCAGGCGATGGAGCGGGAATATGCCCGGCTGCGGCTGGCCGAGACACGCTACCGGATGATCTTCCACTCCTCGTCGGAGCCGATCCTCATCGCGGACGCCACCACCTTGCGGCTCGTCGAAGCCAACCCCGCGGCGTTGAACGAGTTCGCCATCACCGCCGACCGGCTCGGCAAGATCACATTGCCATCCTTGTTCGCCCCGACGAGCGGCGACGCGCTGGAAGCTATGCTGGCCACGGCCAGGCTGTCGGGCGAAGGGCACGAGACCGAGGTGTCGCGCCCGGGCGCCAAGCGCAAGACCTGGGTCAGCGCCACCGCTTTCCGCCAGGACGGCGCCATCAATCTGCTGGTCCGGCTCCGATCCGATGGGCAGGAGACGGGAGCGCCGGCCGGCGACACCCCGTTGCGGCATCTGCACGGCATGGTCGAGCAGACGCCCGACGGCTGCGTCATCATGAGCCCGGATCGCATCGTCCTGCACGCCAATCGCGCATTTCTGGAGTTGGCGCAGCTCGCCTCGCGCCATCAGGCCATCGGCGAATCGCTTGATCGCTGGCTCGGACGGCCGGGGATCGACCTGCCCCTGATCCAGGAAACCCTGGCCGACCACGGTGTCATCCGGAATTTCCCGACGATCATCCGCGGCGCCTTCGGCAGCGTCGAGGCGGTCGAACTCTCGGCCGTCACCGCCTGGGCCGGAGACGCAGGCTCGACCGGGCTGATCATCCGCAGCAAGGGGGCCCAAGGCGCCCTTCAGGCTCCGCGCGGTCAGGGCCTGCCGCGATCGGTGGAGCAGCTGTCGCAACTGGTCGGCACGGTCGCGCTGAAGGACATTGTGCGCGAGACCAGCGACGTGATCGAGAAGCTCTGCATCGAATCGGCGCTCGATCTCAGCAAGGACAACCGCGCCGCCGCCGCGCAGATGCTCGGCCTCAGCCGCCAGAGCTTCTACGCCAAGCTGCGCCGCCACGGCCTGGGCGACCTCGACGGTGAGGACGAGCGTCTCTGAAACCGGACAACCGGGGACAGCGGCAAGGTCTCAACGCGCCAAGGTTTCCCGGTCAGGGCTCCAGAGAGCCGCCAGCCCCCCTGCGCAGCCTTGTCGCGATGTCGGCGGCATGGGCAACACCGCCCAGCGTCAGCGCAGCCAGCGTCAGGCGCGGATCGGCCCCGGCCGCGACCGTGCGCAGGGCCAGCAGGAGGCCCAGGCCCGACAGCACCGTCAGCAGCAGGGCCGGCCGCGACGACGGCGCGCCCCGCCACGCCGCCAGACCGATCACCAGCATCTCGATGGCGATGACCGCCAGCGCCAGGTCGATCGTGGCGACGAGCGGCGGCAGCGGCATCAACGCGCCATGCCGAGCAGGTGGCTGAGATCGTTGAAGAACACCCGGACATGCGCCATGAACTTGCCGCGTACCAGCTCCTTGTTCATGTAGGAATCCCAGGTCAGCTTCTGCACGTCGGGGTTGCGGCAGAGCTTGACGAACTGCTCGCGGCGCTTGTCGTTGCGATACCAGATCCACTGCAGCAGGCCGAGGATCCAGAAGACGCGCCCGTGATCGGCCATGAAGCGCTTGCGGGCGGTGGCGAGTGCCCGCGCATCGCCCGTGCGCAGCGCGAGCTGCACCGCCTCACCGGCCAGCCGCCCGCACAGCATCGCGTAGTAGATGCCCTCGCCCGAGGCCGGCGCGACCACGCCGGCGGCGTCGCCCGCGAGCAGGACGTCGCGGCCATTGTCCCATTTCTTCATCGGCTTCATCGGAATCGGCGCCCCTTCGCGCCGGATCGTCTCGGCGCCGTCGAGCCCGGTATCGCTGCGCAACCGCGCCACCGCGTCCTTGAGCGAAAAGCCCTTATGGGCGCTGCCGGTGCCGATGCTCGCAGTCTCGCCATGCGGAAACACCCAGCCATAGAAGTCCGGCGAAATCCGGCCCTGGTAGATCACGTCGCAGCGCTTGGCGTCATAGCGCGCGCTGGCCTCGGCGGGGACGCGGACGATCTCGTGATAGGCGAAGACGAAGGGCGGCCGCTTGCTGTCGGGCATGGCCGCGCGCGCGAGGCTCGAATTGGCCCCGTCGGCGCCGATCACCATGCGGGCCCGGATGCTGGTCAGCGGGCCGCCATCCTTGGGGCGGATCTGCAGGCGCGCCGTGCCGTCGGGATCGCGCTCGAAGCGCTCGAACGTCCCGGTCATCCGGTGCGCACCGGCGTCCGCGGCCCGCACCCGCAGCCATTCGTCGAAATGCTCGCGATCGACCATGCCGACATAGCCATCGTCGATCGGCATATCGACGCTCGTATCGGAAGGCGCGACCATGCGCGCGCAGGCGATGCGCGCCACGATCTGCGACGGTGGAATCGCAAAATCGCGGATCGCGCGCGGCGGAATCGCACCGCCGCAGGGCTTGATGCGTCCGGCCCGGTCGAGCAGCAGGACCCTGTGCCCTGCCCTGGCGAGATCATCGGCCGCGGTCGCGCCCGACGGCCCGCCGCCGACGATGGCGACGTCATAGATGAGGTCGGCTTCCTGCGGCATCGGTGGCGTCTGGGTCATGACGGTCATCCTGGGTTGGGGACGAGCAGGGTGTCGGGGTTGCGCGGCCGCTTGCGCTCGCTGTCCGTCGCCTGCCTGGCGACGGCGAGTGCGAGCCCGGCGGAGACGATGAAAAGCAGCGCCTCGAGGGTGAAGACGGTGGCGTAGGCCGGCGCCGGCGAGCCCCAGAGCTGCCGCGCCAGATCCGTGGCCGACGCCCCCAGCAAGCCGCCGAGGCCGAAGGCGACGCCCTGCGCCGCCCCCCACAACCCCATGCGCACGCCTTGCCGATCGGGCCGGCCCTGGCCGACGAGCCGCATCATCGAACCGATCGCGGCGACGGCATAGGCGCCGTTGGAGACGCCGAGCGCGAAGACGATCGGCTTCAGCGGAAAACCAGCCCCCGCAAAAGCCCCGACGGACAGGCAGGCGAGCGCCAGCGCCGAAGCGAGACAGCCGCCGACCGCCCAGATCCGCAGCGAGCCGGCTTTCGGGCCCGCCAGCGTCGTGACCAGCGCGACCAGAACCATGCCGGCGAGCACCCCGCCATTCTGGATGCCGGCCAGCTTGGTGCTCTCGCCGGGCGTATAGCCGAAGACCGTGCCGGCGAAGGGCTCGAGGATCAGGTCTTGGGCGCTGTAGGCGATCATCGAGACGAAGACGAATATCGCGAAGAGCCGCGCCTGGGGTTCGCTCCAGACTTCGCCGATCGCGATCCGGAAGGAGACGGGCGCCGGCATGTCGAGCGAGCGCATCGCCGGCGGCGGGCCCTCGACACCGCGGACGGCCACAACGGTGACGGCCAGCGCGATCGCGCTGACGACGCCGGAGACCGCGACGAGGCGGCCCGTCGAGAACGGATCGAGCGCCTGCCCGGCGAGCCCCGCCGTCACGATGAAACCGGCGATCATCATCACCCAGACCACCGTCGCCGCAGCCGGCCGGCGCGCATCGGCGACCCGGCGCGAGAGCAGGATGAGCAGGCAGGTGCCGCTCGCACCCACGCCCATGCCGATCAGGGTGAAGGACAGGGCGGCCAGAGCCACGCCCGGCCAGAACAGTGTCTCCATCAGCGCGGTCGCGACCGCCGCGCCGAAGCCGCCGAGCGCCAGGACCGCCATGCCGCCGATGATCCAGGGGGTCAGCCGGCCGCCGACATCCGAGCCATGCCCCCAGCGCGGCCGGAGCACCTGCACGGCATAATGCAGCGCAATCAGCAGGCCCGGCAGGGTGGCGGGCAGCGCGAGTTCGACGACCATGACGCGATTCAACGTCGAGGTGGTCAAGACGACGATCGCGCCGATCGCGGTCTGGACCAGACCGAGCCGGGCGATGCCGAGCCAGCCCAGCGGCGCCGTCATCGCGGCACAGCCTGGCCAGAGGCGGGCGAGGCGGGAACGCCTGCCAGCGAGGGAAGCGAGGCCGTTCGAGAGGGAATGCAGCAGCGCGTCATGGCCCGAAGGCTAGGCGCAGGCCCTGTGACTGTCAATTAAAACTGACACCGCCTGGGGCAAAAACGTCAAGACAAATTGACGCTCGTTGCGGCCCGTCAGTTGGGCTCGCCGAGATCGGCATCGTCCAGATCGCCCAGCCCGTAACGACGCAGCTTCGCATAGAAGCTCTGGCGGCTGAGGCCCAGCATGTTGGCGGCGGAGGCGCGGTTGTCGCGGCTGAGCTCGAGCGCCGCCTCGATGCAGAGCTTCTCGATCACGTCGGTCGTCTCGCGCACCAGGTCCCGCAGCGAAACCCGGCCGACCAGCTCCGTCAGATGCTCCACCGAACGCGGCAGCGATCGGCCGCGATGCCCGGCCAGAGCCGTGCGGACGCCAAGGCTGCGGATCACGAAACCATAGGACGGCGTGCTGCCCGACAGCGCCGGCACCGCCGACAGTTCAACCTCTTCGACCGTCCCGAACTGGCCGCGCATGATCGTGGTGAAGTTGCGCACGACGCCATGCTCGGTCAGCGTCACCATCAGCAGCGGCAGATCGATCCCCGGTCGCCCGAGCCAACGCTCAAGCGGCTCGCCCAGCGCCTGCTGCTTGGTTGCGAGCTGGGTGAGATCGAGGAAGGCGCGGTTGGCCTCGAGCACCTTCATCTCGGGGCTGATCACGACGAAGCCGTCCGGGAATTTTTCCAGCACGTCGAGGATGCCGCTTTGGGCGGCCGAATCGGGAAGTGCTGCGCCGCTGATCGGCGTCAGGCGGATCAGCAGGTAACCGGCATTGTCCTGGCGAAAGGCCGAGCCCAGAACCCGAAAGCGCTTCGAACCTGACGCCAGGGCGATCTCCGCCTCGTCGGCGCGGCCCGTGGCCTGCACCATGCGCAGCATCGCCTGCAGCGCCTCGCTGCTTTGCGGCGCGAGGCTCGTCAGAAGCGACGTGCTGACCAGCCGGTCGCTCGGCAGTTCGAGCTCGCGCTGCGCCGCCGGGTTGGCTTCGACGATCCGGAAGTTGGCAGCCTCGACGATCACCACCGGCTCGGAGGTGAGGTGAAACAGCATGCGATAGCGCGTCTCCGCCATGCGAAGCCGGGCATACTCCCGCTCCATCGCCTGTTGCGCTTCGACGAGCTGCTGCTGGAGATTGGCGAGATTGCGCAGATCCCGGCCGAGCGCGACGATCGTGCCGTCCTCGCCGACCTGCATTGCCGAATACCGGATCGGCACGTCGGCGCCGCCGTCCATCGGGTGGTTCAGTTCGCGAAACTGCAGCGAAGTCTCGTTGCCGGCGCTGTCGATCAGGTCGAGCACCTTCGGCCGGCTTTCGACCGTGACGACATCGATCCAGTTCCGGCCGATCCAGGCGCGAAGCCCTTCGCGCCGCAGATCTTCCGTACCCAGGGAGATATCAAGGATGACGCCGTCGCGATCGAGCACGAGCGCAATGTCGCTGGCAGCCGTGATCAGGCTCCCGGCCACCTCCGGCGCAAGCCGACCAAGCCAACCGGAGGGACCCTTGAAACCAAGCGTAGGAGCCTGGGGAGCAAAGACGTTCATAACGACGGATACCCGGTTCCTGCCTGTGACGGGCGTCGAGAGGCGCTTAGCAAATAATGGCGTAGCCGATCTTCAACAAGACATCTTTTTCGTCTCGAGCATCCAGTCGACGCGGTTGACGGCTTCCGCTGCGTCGCGAGCGCCGAAATCGGCCCCGAGCGACACCGCCAGCGCCGGATCCGCGACGAACAGATTGCCGCCGAGCATGATATGAACGGATTTGTTGAGCGAGGCGCCGCGCACCGCCTTGACGACAGCGGCGACACCGGCGGCGGAGACCTCGCCGCTGGCCGACAGGCCGACCAGATCGAACCACTCGGTCCGCACATGCTCGATCAGAATCGGCCTCGACGGCAGGAATTCGGACTGAACATGCCAGCCTGCGCGACGGAAGAACTCCTCCACCACGGCCAGGCCGAACGTGTGCTGCTCACCCGGCACGACGGCCAGCAGGACACGGCCCCGCTCGACCTCGGGCGCCGGGCTGATCTCGAAGGCCGGCCCATAGACCCGCAGCAATTGCTGCAGGCGGGAAAGACCGACCGTGACATCCACGAAGGTGCAGCGATCCTGCTCCCAGAGCACGCCCAGATGGCGCGCCGTCGCGGACAGGACGGTGGTGATCAGCGCCTCCGTCGTCAGCCCGCGATCGCGCAAACCGTCGAGATGCGCGCGCGCCGCACTGAGCGGCTTGCGCACGATCATTTCCGCGAAGGCTGCGACATCGGCGTCGGTGATGACGATCGGCGCCACGGCCGGGGCAGCGGCGCGGCTTTCTCCCAGCGCCCGGTGCGCGAGCATCAGGCGCGGGATGATCTCGGTCTCGATCGTCCGGGCCAATTCCGTGCGCAACTCCGGCGCAGGGCCGGCTGGCTCCAGCGGACACCAGTTGGTGCCCGGCAGCTCCGACAATCGGCTCTGATCATCGAGATATGGCGCGCGTGCCGCCAAAAACCCGCGTCCTGAATCAGACATCAGGTCACCTCCCTGAGGCAACCGCCGGATCCAGCCAGGAACTCTGATGGTCCTGTTACGTTGTGGGCGCCGGAGCGTCCAACGGTCTGGATGGCAGTTCCTCTCGACCTATTGCCTCAGAGTGAAGCACGCCGCCTGTCGGTCCGCAATCATGAAATTACTATGGTTCCAGACAATATTCGTGCGGATTTGAGGCCTGACCATAACAAAAGGGCCAGTGAATCCTGGCGCGTTTCGTCGCCGCGAAACCGGCGCGGACGATAGGGCGAGCGTGGCCGCAAACGCCACTCACGATCCGGCGACTTCCACGCTAGCGGCGCGGCCACGACATGTCCAGATCAAATGACATAACTGAAATAAATAGTGTCACGTCTAGTTGACACTCGAAACCTGTCGCGCCAATCTTCGGGCCTCGGCGCCATGGCTTTCCGCCAGCGGCGCGACGGACCGGAGACGTCCGATGCCATCGCCAGCGAGGCAAGCCAGCGCCAAGCCGCTCTATACGCCCGAGCAGCGCATGCGTCGCGACGCTTCGCCGTGGACGCTGGTTCAGGGCGTCCTCGCCCCGCTGCAGTTCGTGGTTTTCCTGGTCAGCCTCGGCCTCGTCCTGCGCTACCTCGCCACGGGCGAAGGGTATGACGCGGCCAATCTGTCGATCATCGCCAAGACCCTGGTGCTCTACACCATCATGGTCACCGGCGCCCTGTGGGAGCGCGACGTCTACGGCGTCTACCTCTTCGCCCCCGCCTTCTTCTGGGAAGACGCGGTCAGCTTCATCGTGATCGGCCTGCACACGGCCTATCTCGTCGCCATCGTCACCGGCTGGCTGACGCCGACCGAGCAGATGCTGATCGCGCTCGCCGCCTACGCCACCTATGTCGTCAACGCCGCCCAGTTCCTGCTGAAGCTGCGCGCGGCCCGCCTGCAGGCGGCGGCAGCCCCCGGCACGCTCGACGACCGGCTGGAGCTGGCCTCATGAACGCGCCCCTGCTTGCCACGCCGGTTCCCGCATCGGGCTGCAGCGCGCCTCCGGTCCTGCGCGAGCGCGGCCAGCGCGAGGTCTTCTGCGGCCTGACCGGCATCATGTGGCTGCACCGCAAGATCCAGGACGCCTTCTTCCTGATCGTCGGCTCGCGCACCTGCGCCCATCTGATGCAGTCGGCCGCGGGCGTCATGATCTTCGCCGAGCCGCGCTTCGCCACGGCGATCATCGAGGAGAAGGATCTCGCGGGCCTCGCCGACGCCAATGCCGAGCTCGACGCCGTCGTCGAGCGCCTGCTGGCCCGGCGGCCCGAGATCCGGATGCTCTTCCTCGTCGGCTCCTGCCCCTCCGAGGTGATCAAGCTCGACCTGTCGCGCGCCGCGCTGCGGCTCGGCCAGCGCTTCGCACCGCAGGTCCGGGTCCTCAACTACTCCGGCAGCGGCATCGAGACGACCTTCACCCAGGGCGAAGACGCCTGCCTGACCGCGCTCGTCCCGACCCTGCCGGCACAGCCCGTCGATGCGGAGGCCTCGCTGCTGATCGTCGGCGTGCTGGCGGATGCGGTCGAGGACCAGTTCCGGCGGCTCCTGGCCGCGATGGGCATCACCCGTGTCGCCTTCCTGCCCGCCCGTCGCGCCGCCGACATGCCGGCGGTCGGGCCGCAGACGCGCTACCTCCTGGTCCAGCCCTTCCTCGGCGAGACGGCCCGTGCGCTCGAAAACCGCGGCGCGACACGGCTCGCCGCCCCCTTCCCGCTCGGCGCCGAAGGCACCGCCGCCTGGCTGCGGGCCGCGGCCGACGCCTTCGGCGTTGCGGACGACGTCTTCGAGGCGGCCATCTCCGCCCCGCGCGAGCGGGCCCACAAGGCGCTGCAGCATTCGCGCGCGACGCTGCGCGGCCGGCGCATCTTCTTCTTCCCCGACAGCCAGCTCGAGATCCCGATCGCGCGCTTCCTCGCCCGCGAACTCGAGATGGAGCTGGTCGAGGTCGGCACGCCCTATCTGCACAAGGACCATCTCGCAGCCGATCTCGCGCTGCTGCCGGCCGGCGTCCAGCTTAGCGAGGGCCAGGACGTCGACCGCCAGCTCGACCGCTGCCTGGCCGCAGCGCCCGACATCACCGTCTGCGGGCTCGGCCTCGCCAATCCGCTGGAAGAGCGCGGCCTGACCACGAAATGGGCGATCGAGCTCGTCTTCACCCCGATCCAGGGCTTCGAACAGGCCGGCGACCTTGCCGAGCTGTTCGCACGGCCGCTGAATCGCCGCGCCCTGCTGGAGGTGTAGCGATGCACCTCACCGTCTGGACCTATGAAGGCCCTCCCCATATCGGCGCGATGCGGATCGCCACCGCGATGACCGACGTGCATTACGTGCTGCATGCCCCCCAGGGCGACACCTATGCCGACCTGCTTTTCACCATGATCGAGCGGCGCGGCAAGCGCCCGCCGGTGACCTACACCACCTTCCAGGCCCGCGATCTCGGCGGCGACACCGCCGATCTGTTCCAGCGCGCCGCCCATGACGCCTATGAGCGCTTCAAGCCGGCTGCCATGCTGGTCGGCGCCTCCTGCACCGGCGAGCTGATCCAGGACGATCCGGCCGGGCTGGCGCGTGCGCTCGGGCTGCCGATCCCGGTGATCCCGCTTGAACTGCCCTCCTATCAGCGCAAGGAGAACTGGGGCGCGGCCGAGACCTTCTACCAGCTGGTGCGAAGCCTGGCCGGCCCTCACATGCCGACGCCGGGGACCGCCCGCCCCGCACGCAAGCCCGGCGAGCCGGCCCGCTGCAACATCCTCGGCGCCACCGCGCTCGGCTTCCGCCACCGCGACGATGTCCGCGCCGTCAAAGAGCTGCTAGCGCGGCTTGGCGTCGAAGTGAACGTCGTCGCGCCCTGGCAGGCCAGCGCCGCCGACATCGCCCGGCTCGGCCAGGCCGATTTCAACGTCGTGCTCTATCCCGAGATCGCCGGACTCGCGGCGCAATGGCTGAAGCGCGCCTTCGGCCAGCCGACCATCGCCACCGTGCCGATCGGCGTCGGTGCGACCCGCGACTTCATCACCGAGGTGGCCCGCCTCGCCGGTGTCGATGCCACGGCGGTGCTGGCCGACGAGACCTCGCGACTGCCCTGGTATTCGCGCTCGGTCGACTCGACCTATCTGACGGCCAAGCGCGCCTTTATCTTCGGCGACGCGACGCACGCCATCGCCGCCGCCCGCATCGCCAGCGAGGAGCTCGGCTTCAAGGTCGTGGGGCTCGGCACCTATTCCCGCGAGCGCGCCCGCGACGTCCGCGAGGCCGCCACCCGGCTTGGGCTCGAGGCCCTGATCACCGACGATTATCTCGAGGTCGAGGCGGCCTGCGCCGAGCTCCAGCCCGAGCTCGTGCTCGGCACCCAGATGGAACGCCACATCGCCAAGCGCCTCGGCATCCCCTGCGCGGTGATCTCGGCCCCGGTCCATGTCCAGGATTTCCCGGCGCGCTACTCGCCGCAGATGGGCTTCGAGGGCGCCAACGTCATTTTCGATACCTGGGTCCATCCGCTGATGATGGGGCTGGAAGAGCATCTGCTCGGCATGTTCCGCGACGATTTCGAGTTCAACGACGGCGCCGGCTCCTCGCATCTCGGGCATGGCGCCAAGCCTGTCATTCCGGGACGGCCCGAAGCGCCGAACCCGGAACCCACGACCGGGCTCAACGCGGATGGCCGGCCAGACGACAGGGCTCACCCCGTCGTGGAGTCCGGGTTCGACCCCGACGGGCCGCCCCGGAATGACGGCGAACTTGTCGACAAGCCGATCGTCCTCAGCTGGGCCGCCGAGGCCGAGCTGGAACTCAAGAAGATCCCGTTCTTCGTGCGCGGCAAGGCTCGGCGGAACACCGAGAAATTCGCAGGCGAACGCGGGATCAGCCCGATCACGGTGGAGACACTTTACGATGCCAAAGCCCATTTCGGCCGCTGATTTCGTCCCCACCATGCTGGCGATGGTCATGCTCGACCGCCGCCGCGCCCTGATGGGCGATGGCTCCGAATCCGCCGGCGACGGCCGGGCGGACACCGACGCCGCCGGCCCGACACCCCGCCGCGCCGGAAGCCGGCGCCGCCGCGACCGCCGCGTCGAATGCGGCAGCGAGGCCATGGCATGACCGTCCTGTTCCAGCATCCCGGCCTCAAGGCCGATTATCGCGCCAAGACACCCCCGCCCCCGGGCGAGGATGGCGAGGGCTCGGTGCAGGTCCAGATGGACCAGTTGATGGGCTGCGAGACCGCCAAGGTCTTCGCCGTCTACGGCAAGGGCGGCATCGGAAAGTCGACGACCTCGTCGAACCTCTCGGTCGCCTTTTCGCGGATGGGCAAGCGCGTCCTGCAGATCGGCTGCGACCCCAAGCATGACTCCACCTTCACCCTGACCAAGAAGCTGATGCCGACGGTCATCGACGTGCTGGAGACTGTGAACTTCCATTCGGAAGAGCTGCGCGTCGAGGATTTCTGCTTCGAGGGCTATAACGGCGTCATGTGCATCGAGGCCGGCGGGCCGCCGGCCGGCACCGGCTGCGGCGGCTATGTCGTCGGCCAGACCGTCAAGCTGCTCAAGGAGCACCACCTGCTCGAGGACACCGACGTGGTGATCTTCGACGTGCTCGGCGACGTCGTCTGCGGCGGTTTCGCGGCGCCCCTGCAGCATGCCGAGCGCGCGGTCATCGTCACCGCCAACGACTTTGACTCGATCTTCGCGATGAACCGCATCGTCGCCGCCATCAAGGCGAAGTCGAAGAACTACGAGGTCCGCGTCGGTGGCGTCATCGCCAATCGCTCCGCCGGCACCGACGAGATCGACCGCTTCAACGCCGCCACCGGCCTGAAGCGCCTCGCCCATTTCCCCGATCTCGACGCCATCCGCCGCTCGCGGCTGAAGAAGGCGACGCTGTTCGAGATGGGCGACGCGCCCGAGGTGCTCGCCGTCCAGCGCGAATACATGAACCTCGCCGAGCAGATGTGGGCCGGCGGCCCGGCGCTCGAGGCCCGGCCGATGAAGGATCGCGAGATCTTCGACTTCCTGGGGTACGAATGATGACCGACGCGACCTATGTCCGGCGCCGCAGCGAGCTGAAGACCTATTTCGACCGCACCGCTGTCGAGGCCTGGGCCAAGCTGACGACGGATGCGCCGGTCAGCGGCATCCGCGCCACCGTGCGCGCCGGCCGCGACGCGATGCGCGGCACGCTGCTGGGCTGGCTGCCCGACGACATCCGCGGCGCCCGCATTCTCGATGCCGGCTGCGGCACCGGCGCGCTCGCGGTCGAATGCGCGCTGCGCGGCGCCCATGTCACCGCCATCGACCTGTCTCCGACGCTGGTCGCGCTCGCTCAGGACCGCAGCCCGCGCGACCTGCGCGGCGGCTCGATCACCTTCCGCTCCGGCGACATGCTCGATCCGGCGCTCGGCCGCTTCGACCATGTCGTGGCGATGGATTCGCTGATCCATTACAAGACCGCCGACATCGTCCGCGTGCTCGCCCAGTTCGCCGCGCGCACCAGCGGCTCCATGCTGATCACCCATGCGCCGCGCACCCCGGCGCTGACCCTGATGCACTGGGTCGGCCTCGCCTTCCCGCGCTCGAACCGGGCACCGGCGATCGAACCCGTCAGCGAGCGCAAGCTCGGCCGCCAGATCGACGGCGACGGCGCCCTTGCCTCCTGGCGCGCCGGCCGCACGCAACGGATTTCGAGCGCCTTCTACAAGTCCCAGGCCCTGGAGCTTGTCGCCAGATGAACCCGGTTTCGGCGGCCTTGGTGAAGGGTTTGACGCGGATCGGTCCGCGCTGGCTGCCCTTTGCCGATGCCGCCTCACCGGAACTGCCGCTCGGACGCATCCTGCGGCTCTCGCTCTTCCAGATTGCGGTCGGCATGGCCACCGTTCTGCTGGTGGGCACGCTGAACCGGGTCATGATCGTCGAGCTCAACGTACCCGCCGCGCTCGTCGCGACGATGGTCTGCCTGCCCTTCCTGTTTGCGCCCTTGCGCGCGCTGATCGGCTACAAATCCGACACCCACCGCTCGGTGCTGGGCTGGCGACGCGTGCCCTATATCTGGTTCGGCTCGCTGCTCCAGTTCGGCGGGCTGGCGATCATGCCCTTCGCGCTCCTGGTCCTGTCCGGAGACGGGGTCGGCCCCGTCCTCTATGGCCAGATCGGCGCGGCGCTCGCCTTCCTGCTCGTCGGCGCCGGGCTCCACACCACGCAGACCGCGGGGTTGGCGCTCGCCACCGACCTCGCCACGCCCGCGACCCGGGCCCGCGTCGTCGCGCTGCTCTATGTCACCCTGCTGGTCGGCATGGTCGCAAGCGGGCTCGTCTTCGCCTGGCTGCTCGCCGATTTCACGCCGCTGCGGCTGATTCAGGTCGTCCAGGGCGCCGCCGTCGTCACCATGGCGCTCAATGTCGTGGCCTTGTGGAAGCAGGAGGTCCGCAACCCCGCCCGCACCGCCGCCCATCTCGAGCGCCCGGCCTTCCGCACGATGTTTCGCCAGTTCATCGCCCGGCCGCGTGCCGCACGTTTCCTGGTCGCGGTCGCGCTTGGCACGGCCGCCTTCAACATGCAGGACATCATCCTCGAGCCCTATGGCGCACAGGTGCTGAAGCTTAGCGTCAGCGGCACAACAATCCTGACCGCGCTGCTCGCGGCGGGGTCGCTGGCGGCCTTCGCGCTCGCCGCCCGGATGCTGGCGGCTGGAGTCGATCCCTATCGCCTTGCCGGTCTCGGCCTCGTCTCGGGACTCGTCGCATTCCCCTGCGTGATCTTCGCCGGCGCGATCGACGCCCCCGCGCTGTTCCGCTTAGGCACGGCCCTGATCGGCTTCGGCGGCGGATTGTTTGCGGTCAGCACGCTCACCATCGCGATGGAGCTCGAAGAGGGCGTCCACAACGGACTCGCGGTCGGCATCTGGGGCGCGGTGCAGGCCAGCGCGGCCGGCATCGCGATCGCGCTCGGCGGCGGCGTCAAGGACGGCGTCGAGGCGCTGATCGCGACCGGGGCGCTCGGGTCCGGCTTCTCCGACGCATCGGCGGCCTATAACACCGTCTATCACATTGAAGTTGCTTTGCTTTTCGCCACGCTCATCGCGATCGGCCCGCTGGTGCGCAGCGCCGGCGCGGCCCGCAGCGTTCCGTCAACCCGTTTTGGCCTCGCGGAATTTCCAGGCTGACAACGTTTCAGGCCGACAGCCTTGCAAGGAGGGCTCTCTGATGGGTGAGATCATGGGATATATCGACGTGGCCCAGGTCGCGATCTGGCTGTTCTGGCTGTTTTTCGCCGGGCTGGTCGTCTACCTGCGCCGCGAGGATCGACGCGAGGGTTACCCGCTCGAATCCGACACGCATCCCGGCAAGATGCTGGCGCCGAGCCTGGTCTTCTACCCGGCGCCCAAGACCTTCAGGCTCTCCAACGGCACCAGCGTCCAGGCGCCCAACGGCCAGCGCGACAGCCGTCTGCTCGCAGCGCAGCCCACGGCGAAGTTCCCCGGCGCACCGCTGGCGCCCACCGGCGCCAACCCGATGCTCGACTCGGTCGGCCCCGGCTCCTGGGCCGAGCGTGCCGACGTCCCGGAGATGACCTACGACAATCACGTCAAGATCCTCCCCGTGCGTGTCGCCACGGGCTACGCCTGCTCCGCCAAGGAGGACCCGCGCGGCTACGACGTCATCGGCGCCGACATGAAGGTCGCGGGCAAGGTCGTCGATCTCTGGGTCGATCGCTCGGAGGCGCTGATCCGCTATTTCGAGGTCGCCCTGCCCGGCGGCCGCAGCGTGCTGCTGCCGGTCACCTTCTCCGACATCACGCGCGGAGCCAGACCCGGCGTCGGCCGCATCAAGGTCGAGGCGCTACTGGCCAGGCAGTTCGCCGACGTCCCCGCCACCCGCAAACCCGATTCCGTCACCCGGCTCGAGGAAGAGAAGATCTGCGCCTATTACGGCGCCGGGACGCTCTACGCGACGCCACAGCGCGCGGAGCCCCTGATATGAGCCACGACGATTTCGCTTTCGAGCCGATCCCCGGCCTGCCGGCCCTGCCACCCGAGGGCGAGACCGTGCTCTGGCAGGGCGCCCCGGACTGGCGCGGCCTGGCCTGGCGCGCCTTTCATCTGCGCGAGGTCGGCTTCTACTTCGCCGCCTTGGTCGCAGCCCAGCCGGTGCTGGCGCTGATGCAGGGCACGCCCGTTGTCGCCTCGCTCCTGCCGATGCTCTGGATCGGCATGGCGGGCTGCGTCGCGAGCGCCGTGCTTGGCACCCTGGCCTGGCTCTCGGCCCGCGGCACCGTCTACACCATCACCAGCCGGCGGCTGGTGATGCGCTTCGGCATCGCCTTGCCGATGACGATCAACCTGCCCTTTTCCGTCATCGGCGAGGCCGGCCTGCGCCTGCGCCGCGGTGGCACGGGAGACATCCCGGTCGGCATCGTCGCGGGCGAGCGCGTCTCCTACATCGTGGTCTGGCCGCATGTGCGACCCTGGCGCCTGAGCCGGCCGGCGCCGATGCTGCGGGATGTGCCCGAGGCCGCCCGCGTCGCCGATATCCTGGCGCGCGCTTTGGCAGCCCATGTCGGCAGCGCCGTTCCGATGCGCCAGCCGGCTGCGATCGCAGCGAACGACCAGCGCCTGCCGCAAGGCATGGCGGCGGCTGGCTGAGGAGATCACGACCATGAGCGACACAGCCCTGCCCCCTCCGGAATCGACGAGCCTCTCGCCTCCGCGCTGGGCCCTGCTCGGCATGGCCATGCTCGTCGTCTCCACGATCGCGATCGCCGGCCTGGCGCGCCAGACCGGCATCGGCGTCACCGGCGTTCCCGAGAGCCGGACTGTCGCGCATGTCGCTCTGCGCTTCGAGGATCGCGCCGATGGGTCGGTCGTGGTTCGCGACGGTGTCGGCCGGGTGCTCGATACCATTCCCGTCAGCGCCGACGGCTTCATTCGCGGCACGATGCGCAGCCTGGCGCGGCAGCGCAAACAGGCCGGCCTGCCGCATGAGCTGCCCTTCCTTCTGGAGCGGCGGGAAAATGGCCGCTTGAGCTTGAGCGATCCCTCGACCGGAGGCAGGATCGAACTGGACGCCTTCGGGGCCGGGAACGCAGCGACCTTCGCCCGCTTCCTGCCGGCCCGGGAGACCCGTCCATGACCGATCTCTCGTTGACGGACAGCACCATGGCCGAACCCAGACAGTTCGACGTCCCCTGCACAATCGAGGTCTCGCACACCTTCGACAGCCTGCATGCTCACGTGACTCTCGACGGCGACATCAAGATCCGTCCCGGCGACGAGGTCGTCGTGCATGGCGAGCCGATCAAGGTCCCCTATGGCGAGGTCCAGACCTTCCGCCGCGTCGCGACCGTCAAGCGCGCCGGCTGGCTGGAGCAGATCTGGACCAAGATCTCGGGCCGCGCGGAATTCATGGAGCTGCTGGAGTTCAGCTTCTCGGAAAGGACCAAGCTATGACGGCCGCGACCTTGTCAGCCGGCGCGATGCGCCAGGCCCCCAACGAAGCCACCCGCATGGCCCAGCAGGACACCATGCTGACGCCGCGCTTCTACACCACCGATTTCGAGGAGCTCGACAAGATCGACGTCACCCCCGTCCGGGCGGAATGGGATGTGCTGATCGCCGAGATGAAGAGCGACCCGAACAAGGGCCATTTCACCCGCAACGCCGACTGGAAGCTCGAGCTGGAGCGCATCCCGGAGCCGCTGCGCAAGGAGTTCATCGACTTCCTGGTGTCTTCCCTGACGGCCGAGTTTTCCGGCTGCGTCCTCTATGCCGAGATGCGCAAGCGCGGCACCAACCCCGACATCTGCGAGCTCTTCAAGTATATGAGCCGCGACGAGGCCCGCCATGCCGGCTTCATCAATGACGCGCTGAAGGAGTTCAGCATCGGCGTCGATCTCGGCTTCCTGACCAAGGCCAAGAAATACACCTTCTTCAAGCCGAAATTCATCTTCTACGCGACCTATCTTTCCGAGAAGATCGGCTATGCGCGCTACATCACCATCTTCCGGCATCTCGAGAAGCACCCGGACAAGTGCTTCCACCCGATCTTCAAGTGGTTCAAGGAGTGGTGCAACGACGAGTTCCGCCATGGCGAGGCCTTCTCGCTGCTGATGCGGGCCAATCCGCATCTTTTGACCGGCCCCAACAAGCTCTGGGTGCGGTTCTTCCTCCTGGCCGTCTACGCGACGATGTATGTGCGCGACCATGTCCGGCCGGAATTCCACAAGGCGCTGGACATCGACCCGACGGAGTATGATTTCACCGTCTTCCGCACCACCTCCGAGATCTCGCGCCAGTGCTTCCCGCTGATGCTCGACACGGACAATCCCAAGTTCCGGGCCGGCCTGGAGCGGGTCCGGATCCTGGCGGGCAAGATCGCGGAAGCCTCCGAGCAGGAGGGTTTCGCCGCGCGGATGCGGATGCGCGCCTATCAGGCGCAGGTCGGGGCAACCCTGCTGCGGCTCTATCTGATGCCGACGATCAAGAACGAGCTCCCCGCGACCAGCCGGCTTCAGCCGGCCTATTGAGGAGGCGTGATCTTGGTCACCTACGGCCTGCCGATCGTCGCGACATTGCTGACCTGGTGGTTCTCCACCGGTGCGATCTTGTATCTCGACGGCCTGCCGCGGGCGACCTTCCGCTGGAGTTTCGGGGCGGCCACGCTGATCGGGCTGGCGGCGTTGTGGGGCCTCCACGCCACCGCCGGCGACACCAGCGTGGCGGGGGCCTATCTCGCCGTGCTCAGCGCCGTGCTGGTCTGGGGCTGGAACGAGATGGCCTTCCTGTTCGGCTATATCGCCGGCTCCAGCCGCGAGCCCTGCGACCCCGCTTTGCGCGGCTGGGCTCGCTTCACCAGCGCGACGCGGGCGATCCTGCATCACGAGCTCGCGCTGCTGGCCTCGCTGGCGGCGATCGCCGCCCTGACCTGGGACGGCGCCAATCCGTTCGGCATGGCGACCTTCGCCTTGCTGTTTGCGATGCGTCTCTCGACCAAGCTCAACATCTTCCTCGGCGTGCCCAACACGACGGTCGAGTTCCTCCCCGAGCATCTGGCCTATCTCAAGACCTATTTCCGCCAGAAGCCGATGAACCTGCTGTTTCCGCTCTCGGTCACCGCCGCGACGCTGCTCAGCGCCTGGCTCGTCCACAAGATCGCGCTCGCGGGCGATCCCTTCCTGACGACGGGATTCGTCCTGCTGGCGACGCTCGCCGTGCTGGGCCTGATCGAACACTGGTTCCTGGTCGTGCCGCTGCCGGTCGCCGATCTCTGGGCCTGGGGCCTGCGCTCCCATGCGCAGGCGCGGTCCCCGCTCGAGACCACGGCGGCCTCCGCAAGGCCGGCCGCCCTTTCGACGCCCGCCCCTGCCGGCCTTGCGCCAGCGCGCGCCGTCAAACCGTCAACCCTCGTCGCTTAGGTCGATAGCGCTTTCAGGAGGCCGCCCATGAACATGCCGATGAATTTGCCCCTGAACTACGAGATGTTCTTCCGCAAGGAACTCGACGGGCTCCACAGCGAAGGTCGCTATCGCGTCTTCGCCGACCTGGAGAGGCAGGCCGGGCAGTTTCCGCGTGCGACCTATCATGGGGCCGACGGCCCGCGCGACGTCACCGTCTGGTGCTCGAACGATTATCTCGGCATGGGCCAGAATCCCGACGTGCTCGCCGCGATGCACGCCGCGCTCGATGGCTGCGGCGCTGGCGCCGGCGGCACCCGCAACATCGGCGGCACCAACCACTACCATGTGCTGCTCGAGCGCGAGCTCGCCGACCTCCACGGCAAGGAAGCGGCGCTCTTGTTCAACTCCGGCTACATGTCGAACTGGGCCTCGCTCTCGACCTTCGCCGCACGCATCCCCAACTGCGTGGTCGTGACCGACGGCCTCAACCATGCCTCGATGATCGAGGGCATCCGCCATTCGCGCGCCGACAAGGTCGTCTTCGCCCATAACGATCCCGAGG
Source organism: Allobosea sp. (assembly GCF_030695125.1). GTDB lineage: Bacteria > Pseudomonadota > Alphaproteobacteria > Rhizobiales > Beijerinckiaceae > Allobosea. The sequence goes on from NZ_JAUYTP010000045.1 coordinate 51,857, forward strand.
ACCTCCGCCGCAAGCTGCAGGCGATCGATCCGCGGCGGCCCAAGCTGCTCGCCTTCGAGTCGGTCTACTCGATGGATGGCGACATCGCCCCGATCGCCGCGTTCTGCGATCTCGCCGACGAGTTCGGCGCCATGACCTATATCGACGAGGTCCATGCGGTCGGGCTCTACGGTCCGCGCGGCGGCGGTGTCAGCGAGCGCGACGGGCTGAGCCACCGCCTCGACGTGATCGAGGGCACGCTGGCCAAGGGCTTCGGCATCATGGGCGGCTATATCGCCGCCAGCGCCGCGACCTGCGACTTCATCCGCAGCTTCGCCTCCGGCTTCATCTTCTCGACCTCGCTGCCGCCGGCGCTGGCGGCGGGCGCGCTCGCCTCGGTGCGCCATCTCAAGGCCAGCCAGACCGAGCGCAACGGCCATGCAAACCGTGTTGCCGCGGTTCGCGCGGGGCTCGATGCGGCGGGCATTCCGCATCTGCCCAACCCCAGCCATATCGTGCCGGTGATGGTCGGCGACCCCGTGCTGTGCAAGCGCATCAGCGACGAACTGCTCGAGCGCTTCCACATCTATGTCCAGCCGATCAACTACCCGACCGTCCCGCGCGGCACAGAGCGGCTGCGGATCACCCCCTCGCCGCTGCATTCAGACGCCGACATCGCCCATCTGGTCGGCGCCCTCACTGCGATCTGGAGCCAGGTCGGCCTCGCGCGCGCCGCCTGATCCCACCGCTCCGGCACAGCGCACATCACGGCATCACGGCCGGGCTCTCGGAGCCCGGCCGTTTTCTGTGAGCCGCCGCCCGGCCGAGCCGGCCCCGCTGTCGGGCGCGACGGCGCCATTCCCTTGTTCACCGAACCTCCCTCGGTCGCACGGCCGTCTCCGGCCGGCGTCCGCGCCCCCTTGAACCTGTGGCGGCCCGGGGCGGCCGAGAGACGCCGCTGCGCCGCAGCGCGCGGTTTCACCGCCCGCGACGGCCCCCCCCGGACACAACGAAAGAGGGAGGCCGTTTCCGGCCTCCCTGGATCTGTCTCGGTTGTCGCCTGGTGGCGTTCTGGGCCTGGGCTCAGACCCGCGGCGGCGGGACCGGCGTCTGCTGCCACATGCTGGGATCGGCGGGTGCGAATTTGTGCTTGATCGCCCATTCGTACCAGTTGTCGACGGCCGTTCCGGTCAGCAGGATCCCGATGCCGCCGGTCAGCGTGCACAGCACCGCAAACCACCAGGCCCAGCGATGGATCGATTCCATCGTCGCGTTGAAGCCCATCGTCCAGCGCCAGAACAGGGCGGCGCGCTCGGAGGCCGTGCCACGATCGACGATCTGCTCGATCTCGCGATCGCCACCATAGCGCGACACGGCCAGGATGGTCGCGCCATGCATCGCAAACAGCAGGGCCGAGCCGTAGAGGAACGCGATCGAGAGGGCGTGGAAGGGGTTGTAGAAGAGATTGCCGTAGCGCAGCGAGAAATTCTGCGTCCAGTCGAGATGCGGGAAGATGCCGAAGGGCACCGCCTCGCTCCAGCTGCCCATCAGCAGCGGCCGGATGAAGCCGAGCACGAGGTAAAGCCAGATCGCGGAGGCGAAGGCCCAGGCGACATGCGTGCCCATGCCCAGCGCGCGGGCCCGGTTATAGGTTCGCACCCACCACAGCAGGATCGACGTCGTCAGGAAGAAGCCGGCGAGCAGCCACCAGCCGCCTTCCTGCAATGGCGGCAGCACCCTGATGCCGTGCTGCGGCAGCGGCGGCGCGAGCTGCAGCCAGAACAGTTCGCGCACGAAGCGGATCGGGTCCCAGTTCACCGAGGCCAGCATGTTGAGGCCGATGATCTCGAAGGCGATGATGCCGCAGACGATCGAGGTCACCCCGGTCCAGCCGAGATAGATCGGGCCGATCTGGGCGTCGCCGATCATGCCGAACAGATGGTTCACCCGGGTCGCCGTGCCGCGCCGCGTGCCCCGGCCGGGGATCGGGACGCCGAGGTCGGGCGCGCCATGGATCTGAACCCGGGTGAAGATGTTCTGATAGGTTGCCATCGCCTTGATCCTTGGAAAGCCGGAATCCTTGGAAAGCCGGATGCCTCGTGGGGTGGCGCGCGCCGGGGCGCGCAGCCTCAGCGCCAGATCGAGAAGTGGCGGGACAGATCCCACCATTCGGCCCAGCCCTCGCTCCAATAGGGGCCGCTGATGATGATGCAGACCGCGCTCCAGAACGAGGCCGACACCGCCAGGAACAGGCCGAGACGGTGGATGCCGAGCGTGCCGATCGAGTAGCCGATCGTGTCGCGGAAGAAGCTGTTCTCATGCTCGGGCGTCTTCACGGGCTCGCCCTTCTTCGGGTTCGTCGCCGAGAGGATCAGGCCGCCATGCAGCGACAGCGCCAGCGCGCTGGTGAAGAAGAACGTCACCGCGATCATATGCGCCGGATTGTAATGGAACTGGAGATACTGGTAGCCGACATTCGACACCCATTCGAGATGGCTGAAGATGCCGTAGGGAAAGCCATAGGCCCAGGCGCCGAGCAGGAACGGACGGAAGATCACCAGGGTCACATAGGACAGGATCGCGAAGCCATAGGCCGCCGGGACATGGTAGCCCATGCCGAGCTTGCGGCAGATCTCGACCTGGCGCAGCGCCCAGCAGACGAACGAGGCGGTGGCGCAGATCGTGATGACCTGCCAGAGCCCGCCCTCTTTGAGCGGCGCAAATCCGAGCCCGTATTCGGGCGCGGGCGGGTTGATCGAGATCAGCCAGGGGTTCCAGGTCGGGCCCAGGGCCGCGCCGTAGAAGATCAGCGCCGTGCCGAGCGCGGCGAAGAAGGCCGTCGCGACGCCGAAGAAGCCGACATAGAAGGGGCCGACCCAGAAATCGAAGAGATCGCCCCCGATCAGCGTGCCGCCCCTGACGCGGTATTTGCGTTCGAAATTGAGCAAGGCCATGGTCGCATCCCTCCACGGGCGGTGGCCAGTGCGGCCGCGCCTCGTCTGAACGGTTTCGTGTGCGCGTCGTCGGGTCGAGCGGCGGACGGGAGCGGCGCGAAGGTCGCGCCCCGTCCGCCAGTGTCGTCAGCCGATCCGGGTGATCGTCACATCCGAGGCCGGGACCTCGATCTGCAGCGCCGCAGCGGCTTTGCGCGGGCCCTCGATCCAGTTGAACCTGTTCGTCGAGAGCAGGATGAAATGGATCAGGATGGCGAGCCCGAACAGGAAGGTGAAAAGAGCGATCAGCGTGCGACGCGGATCGAACAGCAGCCAGATTTTCCACATGGGTTTCGCTCCTTGGTTACGAGATCAGCGAAACGGCGGTGGTCAGGGCCGTCTTCACGCCCTCATCGAGCGAGGCATATCCATTCGGGCCGGGGAACCAGGGGCGCCACGACCAGACGAGGAAATGCGCAATCACGGCGATGACCGTGAAGCCGATGAAGCTCGTGATGAAGAAGCCATGGAATTCCTTGGCTTCTGCTTCGGTCAACCCTGACAGTGTGTCTCGTTCTGTCATGATTTTTCTCCTTTGGCCTTGCGGCCGTTACCGCACGAAGCCGTGCGGCTGGCTGCCAGGCTATGACCCCCGGCAGTTCCTCCCGCCCGAGCTGGGCGAAAGCGCGTGACCTTCGCTGCCCGGGGCGTCAGCCCATGAACATGAAGGGAATGGTGGCATTCGCGTTGGCGCGCGCCTGCGCGAAAATCGAAAGCCGGTGCCCCCCGGCGGCGGGGCGGACCGCCCGCTGCACCAGGGTGGAGACGAGGAAGAAGGGCATCGACAGGGCGGTCAGCCGACGGCACATCCGCCGGTCGGAAGCCAGGGACTTCACCCGGCGAACATGGTCCTGCTCCGAGTGGCGCGCCGTGAACTGCATGGTCATGGTCGTGTTCTCCCCTTGGAAAGCTGTTCTGGTTGGCGAGGCGGCCGAAGGCCCCTCGCGGCGTCGAGACAGGGCGAGGCTCGTCATGCGAGAGCTCCTTCCCGGCTGGCGATGGCGTCGAGATGATCGGGCTGGACGCGCTCGGCGCCGTCCCGGCGGGCGCGCGCCTCGGCGGCGTCGCGCAGGCGCTTGGCGGCGGAAATCCGCACCAGCACCGGCTGCTTGTCGAGCACCCCGTCGAGCAGGGCCTTGGCCTCTTCCGACCAGGGCAGCTCCCGGTGCAGCCGCGACGGCGTCGCCTCGACGGCATCCATCTGCGTGCCCAGCGGCAGGATGTGGAAGAGCGCGTCGAACAGCGCGTTGCAGACCTCCTGAACCAGGTAGGTCGCGCCCGCATAGCCCATGAACGGCGTGCCGGTGTGCCGGCGGATCACGGCGCCGGGGAAGGAGGCGGGAATGTAGATTCCGCGCCCGCCGGCCTCGGCCATGTACATGCGCTCGTTGAAGGAGCCGAACAGCACGAGCGGCGGCTTCTCCTTGAGCGAGGCGCGGACAGTGTCGTTGTCGGATTTCTTCCCCGCGCAGCGCGAGGCCGAGAAGGTGCAGGGCAGCCCCATCTCGGTCTCGAGGAAGTGGCGGATACCGCGCGCATAGGTCTCGTTGGCGACGATGGCGAAGGAGGCCGTGCCGAAGAAATCCTGCGTCACCGAGCGCCAGAGATCCCAGAGCGGCTTGATCGTGGTGTGCTTCTCGCGCTCGATGAAAGGCTCGGGATCGAGCCCGAGCAGCTCGCCGAGCGAGCGCAGGAAGGCGGTCGTCGAATGCAGCCCGATCGGCGCCTGGAGATAGGGGCGCTCCAGCGCCTCGCAGAGCAGCCGGCCATATTCGCGGTAGAGGCAGACATTGACCTCGGCATCGGCCAGGCGCTGCACCTGCGCGAGATGCGAGCCGAGCGGGAAGGTCATGTGGACCTCGGCGCCGATGCCCTCGATCAGGCGGCGCACCTCGGCGAGGTCGGAGGGCATGTTGAACATGCCATAGGCCGGGCCGATGATGTTGACCTTGGGCTTAGCGCCCTCCTTGCGGGGCTTGGCCTTGGGCACGATGCCGCGCTTGGCGCCGTACTCGCCCCAGAGCCAGAACAGCGCCCGGTCGGCGCATTGCCACTGGTCCTCGTCGATCGTGCGCGGCAGGAAACGCTGGATGTTGGTGCCTTCGGGCGTCACGCCGCCGCCGATCATTTCGGCGATCGAGCCGGTGACGACCACGCTCGGCAGATGCGGATCGAGCACGGCATTGGCGCGCTTCATCGCGCCTTCCGTGCCGTGCTGGCCGAGTTCCTCTTCGCCGAGACCGGTGACGACGATCGGCAGCTCATGGGGCGGCAGCGCGTCGGTGTAATGCAGCACCGAGGTCACCGGCAGGTTCTCGCAGCCGACCGGGCCGTCGATGACGACCTGCAGGCCCTTGATGGCGCAGAAGACGTAGACCGCCCCCCAATAGCCGCCGGCCCGATCGTGATCCTGGATCAGCATCACGGAATCTCCTCGGCCGCCGCCTTCGCCTTGGCGGCGCGGCGGGCGAACTTCTCGCGGAAATCGGGATGCAGTTGCGGCGTGTCCTGCCAGGTGCCGGCGGTGTCGCCCTCGCCGACGCCGGCGAAGAACGCCTTCATCGCGTCCATGCGGCCCTTGTTGCCGATGGCGGCGTTGACGACCTGGGCGAGCGAACCGGCACCGGCGGGCCCGAAGAGCGGCCGCGCCGAGATCAGGTTAGTGAAGTAGAGGCCGGGAATACCGAGCTGCTTGGCCTTCTGCACCACCGGCGTGGTGCCGATCGCGAGATCGGGCTGGAATTCGGCCATCGCCGCCAGATCCTGCTCGAGCGTGGCGCGGAAATTGACCATCACGCCGCGTGCCGCCAGCCACTCGCGGTCGGGCTCCGACCAGGGCGTGCGCGGGCAGGCGGTGCCGACATAGCGCAGATCGGCGCCGCTCTCGACGAGCAGCCGCGCCACCAGAAGCTCCGAGCCTTCATAGCCTGACAGCGTGATCCGGCCGTTGATCGGCATCGCCGAGAGCGCGCCGCGGATCGCCGGGACCAGCCGGTTCTGCGCCGCTTCGACCAGCGGCCTGGCGACGCCGCAAGCCTCACCGATCGCCGACAGCCAGGCGACCGTGCCCTCGACGCCGACCGGGCCGGAGCCGACGATGCTGCGCCCCGCCGCTTCGAACTCGCGGATGGAGGCGGTGTAGAAGGGGTGGATCGCCGCCACGACGGCGCAGTCGAGCGCGGCATAGAGCTCGCGCCATTCCCGCGTCGGCACGACCGGGCCGGCCGCCAGGCCCAGGGGCTCGAGCATCATGCCGATGCCGACGGGGTCGGCCGGGAACATCTCGCCGAGCAGGGTGACCGTCGGGCGCTCCTCGCGGCCGGCGCGCGGCGCCTGGACCGGGCCGGCCTCGGCCTCCTTGCGGGCATAAGCCAGCATGGCGCCTGCCAGCACGTCCTTGGCCTCGGCATGGGTCGGCACACCGAAGCCCGGCACGTCGATCCCGATGATGCGGACGCCGTTGATCTCCTTGGGCAGGAGCCGCAGCGGCACGCCCGAGGCCGAGGGCACGCAGAGATTGGTGACGACGATGGTGTCGTAGAGCGCGGGGTCGGCGAGTTGGAACACCGCCTCGCGGATGTCCTCGAACAGCTTGCCCGTGACCAGCGTCTCGGAATTGAACGGCACATAGCCGACCGAGCGCCGCGCGCCGTAGAAATGCGAGGTAAAGGTCAGCCCGTAGACGCAGCAGGCCGAGCCCGACAGCACCGTCGCGGTGCGCCGCATCCGCAGCCCGACGCGCAATGAGCCGAAGGCCGGGCACATGCTCTGCGGCTTGTCGTGGGGCCCGACGGGATAGTCCTTGGCGAAGCGCTCCAGCATCTCGGCGTTGCCCGCCGCGGTGGCCGCGCTGCGCAGCGCCTCCTTGCCGGAATGGCAGCCCAGCCCATCACCTTCAGTCGCCGCCGCGTTGATCGCGGGGGCGGAGGCGGCGTCGGGAAGAGGCTGATGGACGGTCATGATGCGCCTCAGACCTGGTCGTAGACGACTTCGAGGGTCGTCTTCTTGAGGGCGGAGGGGCCGCACATGTCTTCGAGCGTGGCGGGCACCAGCACGACGTCGCGGCCGGTGCTTTCGCTCGAGAACAGGCCGAGCAGCGCATCCTGCGTCAGCGGCGTCGGCCGCACCGGCGGCGCCTCGGAGACGTTGAGGCCCAGCTCCTCGAACAGCGGCGCCCAGACATCGCCAGGCCGCCCGATGATCTCGTAATTGGCGCTCTTCTTGCGGATGTCGTCATTGGCGGGAATGGCGGCGAGAACCGGGATCCCGACCTTGTCGCAGAAGGCCTGCGCCTCGCCGGTACCGTCATCCTTGTTGATGACCATCCCGGCGACGCCGACATTGCCGCCGAGCCTGCGGAAATACTCCACCGCCGAGCAGACATTGTTGGCGACGTAGAGCGACTGCAGGTCGTTGGAGCCGACAACGATGACCTTCTGGCACATGTCGCGGGCGATCGGCAGGCCGAAGCCGCCGCAGACCACGTCGCCGAGGAAGTCGAGCAGGACGAAGTCGAAGCCCCAGTCGTGGAAGCCGAGCTTCTCCAGCAGCTCGAAGCCATGAATGATGCCGCGCCCGCCGCAGCCGCGGCCGACCTCCGGCCCGCCGAGCTCCATCGCGTAGACGCCGTCGCGCTTGAAGCAGACATCGCCGATCTGGACCTCTTCGCCCGCCGCCTTCTTCCGCGACGAGGTCTCGATGATCGTCGGGCAGGCCCTGCCGCCGAACAGCAGCGAGGTGGTGTCGGATTTCGGATCGCAGCCGATCAGCAGGACCTTCTTGCCCTGCTGGGCCATCATGTAGCTGAGATTGGCGAGCGTGAAGGATTTGCCGATGCCGCCCTTGCCGTAGATCGCGATGATCTGCGTTTCCTTGGTCGGGGCGGTCGTGACGACCGCGTCCTGCGGCTGGGCGGCCTCGTCGCGCAGGCGAGCGGCCATGGCGGCAGCCGGAGACGGGACGGGGTTTCGAATCTGGATGTTCACGAGGCGGCACTCCAATCCAGGATCATCTTGAGGCAGGACGGATCGCTGAAAGCGGTGCGATAGGCAGCCGGCGCGTCATTGGCCGGGGCGCTGTGGGTGATGAGCCCGTCCAGCGAGAGCCTTCCGTCGGAAAGGAGGGCCAGGACGACGTCGAGATCGGCCTGGCGCCATTCGGCGGCGACGCGCAGCCGCGCCTCGCGCATGAAGGCGGGCGGAAAGGCAAACGAGATCGGCTGGTCGTAGAAGCCGGCGAGCACGATCTCGCCCTGCGGGGCGAGCCGGCCGATCAGCGTGTCGACCAAAGCGGAGTCGCCGCTGACGTCGTAGATCGCGCGGTAATCCTTGCGGCTGTCATCCCCGGGCGCGACGACGGCGTAGCCCTGGGCCCCCGTGGCGCGCAGCGGGTTGGTCTCCCAGACGACGGGTGCGCCGCCATGGGCGACCGCGATGCGGGCGAGCAGGCGGCCGAGCACGCCATGGCCGATGATCAGATCCGGCAGCGCTGCGCCGGCCAGGGCATGCTGGGCGGTGCCCGCAAGCGCCAGCAGGACGCCGGCCTGGCCGAGTTCCTCGGAGATGGCCACGGCCTTGGCGCCGGGCACGACGAGATGGGACGAGGCGCCGCCGAACAGCCCGCGCGCCTCCTTGAAGCCGCGGGAGCCGGGCACGAAGACGAGATCGCCGACGCTGCGCCCCGAGGCGTCACCGGCCTGGATGACCCGGCCGACCGATTCGTAACCCGGCACCAGCGGATAGCCCATGCCCGGGAAGGCCGGCATCCGGCCCGACCAGAGCAGGCGCTCGGTGCCTGTCGAAATCCCGCTCCATTGGGTGGCGACGACGACGTCCTCAGGGCCGGCGGCGACGAGCTCGAGCTGGCTCAGAACCAGATGCTCGGGCCTTTCGACGAGGACTGCCAGCGCATGCATCGGAGCACTTTCGAGGTCGGGAGCCGGCCGCACTGGCCCGCTTGATCGCCTGACTGTCAGGTTATCGGAACATTCTAAGGTGTCAAATTGAATTTACACTTATTGTGTCAAGCGACACGTGCAGTCAGTCCGCCGGTCAGCAAAGGGCGCCGCGTCTTCAGCCGGCGAACATCGGAAAACCCCGCATCGAGCAGGAATTGCGTCAATTCGGCGGGGCTACGCGCCCGGCCGCTGCCCATGGCGAGCAGGTAGAAGGCGAAATAGGCCTCCGCCATCCGCTGCGTCTCGGGCGAGCCCGCCATCGGCTCGGCGATGAGCAGCGTCCCGCCCGGCGGCAGGCAGGCGCGAACCCGCGCCAGCAATCCCCGCACCGCGTCGTCGTCATGGTCGTGCAGCACCCGGACCAGCGTCACGAGATCGGCGCCCTCGGGAAGCGAGTCGCGGTGCATGTCGCCGCCGAGCGTGCTGGCGCGCGCGCCCAGCCCTTCCGCCGCGAACCGGTCCTGCGCCCGCTCGGCCACCGCCGGCAGGTCGAACAGCGTCAGCGCCGGGCCGGCCGCGTGCCGCGCCACGCGGATCAGGAAAGCCCCCTCCCCGCCGCCGACATCGAGAATACGGCGATGGCCCGAGAAGTCGTAGGCCGCGAGAATGTCGTCGGCGACGAAATGCTGGGACTGCGCCATCAGGGTGCTGTAGGCGGCAACCTCGGCTGCGGGCGCCGCAGCCGGTTGCTCGGCGGTCGCATAGGCCCAGTAGCCCGACAGCGCGGTCGGCCCCGTCCCGCCGCGCAGCAGCGCCACCGGATCGGCGAGATCGCCATAGAGCAGATCGTGATGGGCGATCATCGCCCCGACGCCGGGATTGCCGAGCAACGCCGCTCCCAGCATGGCGAGCCCGTAGCGTCCGCCGCTGCGACGCTCGACCAGGTCGAGCGCGGCCGCGGCCCCGAGCAGACGCTCGGTCGCGCTCTCGGTCATCGCGAGGCGCGGCGCCAGTCCGGCCACGCTGCGCGGCCCCGCTTCGAGGATGCGGAACAGGTCGAGCTGGACGCAGGCCTGCAGCACCTGCGCATAGACGAAGCCGGCGCAGAGATCGAACAGCGCCTGCGACTGCCGCTGCGCGATCGGCTTGGTCAGGGGGAAGGAGGCGGCGAAGCGCTGGAAGCGCGGGCTCGCCACCAGCCGGTTGCGCCATCCCGCCAGCCGGTCGGCCAGCGAGACCGGCCGGACCGGTTCCGCGACAGGCCCGGCGGCTGGGACCGACGCCGGAGGCACGGTCAGGCCGCGCGACGCTGCAGGCTTTCCGGCAGGAAGCTCTTGGCCGTGAGGCCGATCAGCGTCCCCAGATCCTGGCGGCCGGGGCAGGCCGGGATCGCAGCGATCGCCTCCAGCACCAGCGCGTCGAGATGGGCAATCGCCGGGCCGAGCCCATAGGCCGAGGCGTAGTTGGGGCGCAGATGCGCCGCGTCCTGGCCACAGGGCTTGCCGAGTTCCTGGGGCGTCGCAGCGACGTCGCGGATGTCGTCGGCGACCTGGAAGGCCTCGCCGAGCTTTTCCCCAAGCCAGCGCCAGTCCTGATGCGCGACACCGGCAGCCGCGGCGCCCGCCATGGTCGCGCCGGCAAACAGCGCCCCGGTCTTGGCCTGGTGGTAGAGCGCGCAGTCGATGGCCGCTTCCGATTCCCAGGCCTGCCCGGCGACGATGCCGCCACGGCTGCCGACAGCGGCGCTGACGACCCGCACCAGCGTCGCCAGATTCTGCGGCTGGCGGGCGGCGGCCTCGGCCAGCGTCTCGAAGGCGAGCACGATCAGCGCATCGCCGGCCAGCACCGCCAGCGGCTCGCCATAGGCCTTGTGGACCGAGGCCTTGCCGCGCCGCATCGCGGCATCGTCGAAGCAGGGCAGATCGTCATGCACGAGCGAGGCGCAGTGCAGGAATTCGATCGCTGCAGCGGCGGCGTTCGCGATAATCGGCTCGGGATCGCCGCAGGCTCTGGCGACGGCCAGCGTCAGGCGCGGCCTGATCCGCGCGCCGCCAGGAAACACCGCATGACGCATCGCCTGGGCAAGCAGCGGCGGGCAATTCTGCAGATGGGAAGCCACGATGGCGGCGTCGAGGGTCTGTTCGATCCGTGTCCCGGTATCCATCACGATCCCCCTTGCGAATGAGCGTTCTTTCAAACTGACATCTTATGTGTCAATAAGACTGGACAGTTGTGAGTGTGAAGTCAACCCGCACGAGGCCGCCGCTTGGGCACTCCCCGCATCCTCGTCATCGGCGCCGGCATCGGCGGCCTGGTCCCCGCCCTTTTGCTGGCCGGGCGGGGCTGCGACGTCACCCTGGTCGAGAAGGCGGACGCCCCCGGCGGCAAGATGCGCGAGGTCGCGGTCGGCGGCCGCAGGCTGGATGCCGGCCCGACCGTGATGACGATGCGATGGGTCTTCGACCGCGTCTTTGAGGAGGTCGGCGCGAGCCTCGACGATCACCTCGCCCTGACTCCCGCTTCCGTCCTCGCCCGCCACGCCTGGAGCGAGACGCAGCGGCTCGACCTCTTCGCCGATCGCGCGGCCTCGGCGGATGCGATCTCAGCCTTCGCCGGGCCCGCCGAGGGCCGCAACTACCTCGCCTTCTGCGATCAGGCGCGCGGCATTCACGACGCGCTGAAGGACAGCTTCATGGCCCGCGAGCGGCCGAGCCTGCTGGGGCTGGTGCAGCACACGGGGCTCGGCGGCCTGCGCCAGCTCTGGGGCGCGAGCCCGTTCGGAACGCTGTGGGATGCGCTCGGCCAGTCCTTCCAGGACCAGCGCCTGCGCCAGCTCTTCGGCCGCTACGCCACCTATTGCGGCTCGTCGCCCTTCGCCGCGCCCGCGACGCTGATGCTGGTCGCCCATGTCGAGCAGGAGGGGGTCTGGCTGGTCGAGGGCGGCATGCACCGACTCGCCCGAACCCTGGCCGACCTCGCCACGGCGAAGGGCGCGCGGCTGCGCTACGGCGAGGCCATCAGCGAGATCCTGATCGAGGGCGGTCGCGCGGCCGGCGTGCGCCTGGCCGGCGGCGAGACGCTGCGCGCCGACGCGGTCGTCAGCAATGCCGACGTCAACGCCATCGCCACCGGCCGTTTCGGCCAGGCCGCCGCCCGCTTCGCGACGCCGACCAAGCCCGCCGAGCGCTCGCTCTCGGCCCTGACCTTAACCGCGGTCGCGCAGACCAGCGGCTTTCCGCTGCACCGGCACAATGTCTTCTTCTCGCGCGACTATGCCGCCGAGTTCGAGGCGATCTGCCGGCAGGGCCGCCTCCCCGAGGAGCCGACGATCTATGTCTGCGCGCAGGATCGCGACGACACAGGCGCCGCGCCCGCCGGTCCCGAGCGCCTGCTCATCCTGGTCAACGCCCCACCCTGCGGCGACCGCCCCGCCTTTCCGCCCGAGGAGATCGAGACATGCCTGCGCAGGAGCCTCGCCCGGATGGCGCAATGCGGGTTGCAGATCGAACTGCAAAGCGACGCGATGCTGACGACGCAAGCCAGCGACTGGGAGGCGCTGTTTCCGGCGACGGGCGGGGGCCTTTACGGCCGCTCGACCCATGGCGCGATGGCGAGCTTCAACCGGCCGGGCTCGCGCAGCCGGCTGCCGGGGCTTTACCTGACCGGGGGCAGCGTCCATCCGGGGCCCGGCGTCCCGATGGTGGCGCTCTCGGGACTGCTGGCGACGCAGAGCGTGGTCGCCGACCTCGCTTCGACGTCGCGGTCGCGCCCGGCGGCTATGTCTGGTGGTATGTCGACGCGCTGAGCGACGATGGCCGCTACGGGCTGAGCATCATCGCCTTCATCGGTAGCGTCTTCTCGCCCTATTACGCCTGGGCGCGGCGGCGCGGCGCGGCCGACCCGCTCGACCATTGCGCGCTGAACGTCGGCCTCTACGGCCAAGGCGCGCGGCGCTGGACGATGACGGAGCGCGGGCGGCGGCATGTCTCGGTTGCGCCGGATCATTTCACGATCGGGCCCAGCGCGCTGCATTGGGACGGGACAACCCTGACGATCGCGATCGACGAGATCGGCACGCCCCTGCCGCGCCGCGTGCGCGGGTCGGTTCGCGTCACGCCGCAGGCGATCACCGACCATGTCGTGACGCTGAATCGGGATGGCGACCATCGCTGGTGGCCGATCGCGCCGTTGTCGCGGGTCGAGGTGAACTTGAGCGAGCCCGATCTGTGCTGGAGCGGCTCGGGCTATTTCGACATGAACCAGGGCGACACGCCGCTCGCCGACGGATTCCGCTCCTGGCACTGGTCGCGCGCGTCGACGCCCGACGGCGCGGCCGTGCTCTATGGCGGCACGCGCCGCGACGGCTCGACCTTCGATCTAGGCTGGCGCTTCGACGGCAGCGGCCAGGCGACCGCGCTCGAACCGGGACCGCCCGCCGCCCTGCCGAAGAGCGGCTGGCGCCTCGCGCGCGAGACCCGCAGCGATCGCGGTCGGCCGGCCGCGCTGGTCGAGACGCTGGAGGACACGCCCTTCTATGCGCGCTCTGTGGTGCGGGCCTCGCTCGCGGGCGAGAGCGTCACGGCCATGCATGAGAGCCTGTCGCTCGACCGCTTCGCCAGCCCGGTCGTCCAGGCGATGCTGCCCTTCAAGATGCCGCGGCGGGGGTGAGACGCGCTGCTCTTCCATGGAAACGCGGGTCATCCCGGACGCAGCGAAGCGGAGATCCGGGATCCATTCCTGAACCTTGATCGGACGCATTCCGGAATGGGTCCCGGGTCAAGCCCGGGACGACGCCATGGGTCCTTGTGAGATCATCACGCGCTCGCGCGCTCGGGATCTGCGTCTGCCGCAGCCTTCAAGGCCGCTTTCTCGGCCGCCTTCGCCGCGTCCTTGGCCTTCTCGCGGCGCAGGTCCCAGAGCTGATGGAAACCGAAGCCGAGGCACAATCCCAGCGTCAGCACCATCTCCGCGATGATCAGCGTGCTCGACGACATCGCGGCCTCTCCGGCGTTACGGCCCCCTGACAGCGGAACGCTCGACCCGGCCGAGGCGCTCGAACATCTCGATCACCGCCGTGGTGCGTCCGACCAGATCCCACCATGGCAGGTCGGTCGCGTGCAACGGCGGCCGCCCCCCCTGCGGCATCACGGCCACCGCCGTCACCAGATAGGCATTGGCAGGCAGGGCCGGCAGTCCGAAGAGCGCCGGCTCAGCCCTTCCCGTCGCCAGCGCGCGAGCGAGCAGCCCGAGCTTGCGCCAGGCCGGCACAACGGCCCGCTGCGAGACGCTGTCATGCCCGCGGCGCGCGACCTCCCGGCCGATCTCGGCATAGATCGACCGCGCCGCCCGAATCCCGGACCGGCAGGAGGCCGGCAGCGCCGCAATCCCGGCATCGGCCCGGGCATACAGCCTGTCCGCCTCGGCCAGGAGCCGCGCCACGACGCCGCCCAGCGCAGGAGAGAACCGGGGATCGGCGAGAAACGCGTCGGGGTCGATGCCGGCTTCGCGCAGCCAGGACAGCGGCAGGTAGACCCGTCCCATCGCCGCATCGGCCCCGACATCCCTGGCGATGTTGCTGAGCTGCATCGCCACGCCGAGATCGGCCGCCCGCGCCAGCACCTCCGGCGCGCGCCGGTCCATCAGCGTCGCCATCATCACGCCGACGGAGCCCGCCACGCGCGCGGCATAGTCGCAGAGCTCATCGAAGCTCTCGTAGCGCCGCCCCTGCGCATCCCAGGCCAGCCCCTCGATCAGCGCCAGCGTCACGGCCGGCGGCAGGCCGAAACCCCGTACCGTCTCGGAAAAGGCGCGATCGACCGGATTCTCATGCGGGCGGCCGGCATGAGCGGCCGTAACGCGCCGCTCGAGCAGCGCGATCGTCGCGGCATCGCCCGGGCCCTCGTCGATCGCATCGTCGGCGAGCCGGCAGAAGGCATAAAGCGCGGTGGCAGGCCCGCGGATATGGCGCGGCAGCAGCAGCGCCGCGGCCCGGAAGGATTTGGAGCCGACGCGCAGGATCGCGTCGCAGGCCGCGAGGTCCGCCACGGACGGCCCAGGGTATCGCGGGTCAGACCCGGTGTGTCGCATGAGGCACCACTGAATCGAGGATCTTGGCCGAGGAGAGAACACCGGGCAGGCCGGCTCCGGGATGCGTCCCGGCGCCGACCAGATAAAGCCCGTCGACCTCTTCGCTGACGTTGTGCGGTCGGAACCAGGCGCTCTGCATCAGCCGCGGCTCCAGCCCGAAGGCGGCGCCATGGACAGAGAGCAGGTCGTCGCGGAACGCCGGCGGCGTCATCAGCCGCGAGGTGGCGAGGCAGTCGCCGAGGCCCGGCAGCAGCGTCGCCTCCAGCCGCTGCTGGATGCGGGCCCGGAACGGCTCGGCCTCGCGGGCCCAGTCGACATCGCCTTGCAGGTTGGGCACCGGCACCAGCGCATAGAAGGCGTCGCAGCCCTCCGGAGCGAGCGTCGGGTCGGTCGCGGTGGGGCGATGCAGGTAGAGGCTGAAATCCTCCGCCAGCACCTTCCGCTCGAAGATGTCATCGACGAGCCCGCGATAGCGCGGCCCAAACAGGATCGTGTGATGCGGCACATCCTCGTAGCGGCGCCGCGTGCCGAAATACCAGACCACGACCGACATCGAATAGCGCGCCCGCTCGAGCTTCGCGTCGCTCCAGCGTTTGCGCGGCTGCGCCTTCAGCAAGGTGCCATAGGTGTAGGCGGCATCGGCATTGGAGACGACGACATCGGCGGTAATCGCCTCGCCATCCGAAAGCCGGACGCCGGTGGCAGCGCCGTTCGCCACGGTGATCTCCGCGACCTTCGCGCCGTAGCGCAGCGTCGCGCCCTGCCCTTCGAGCAGGCGCACGAGGCCCTGCACCAGCGCGCCCGTGCCGCCATGGGCGAAATGCACCCCGAATTTGCGCTCCAGATGCAGGACGAGCGCATAGATCGCGGTTGCCGAGAACGGGCTGCCGCCGATGAAGAGCGGGTGGAAGCTCAGCGCCGTGCGCAGCCGCTCGTCGCGGACATGATGCGCCGCGAGCCCGTAGACGCTGCGATCGGCCCGCAGCCGCGCCATCGCCGGCAGCGCCTTGAACATGTCGACGAGCGTGCTGAACGGCACATCCGCGAGCTGCTCGAAACCGACCTTGTAGATCGCCTCGGCGTCTTTCAGAAAACCGCCATAGCCCGCCACGTCCCCGGGCGCGAAGGCTGCGATCCGCTCGCGCATCGTTTCGACGTCGCCGCTGCAATCGAGGCTGGAGCCGTCATCGAACATCAGCCGATAGAACGGATCGAGTGCGGTCAGCCTGACATCGTCTTCCATCCGCCGCCCGCACAGCGCCCAGAGCTCCTCGAACAGGAACGGCGCGGTGACGATCGTCGGCCCGGCATCGAAGGTGAAGCCGTCCTGTCGGAAGACGCGCGCCCGCCCGCCGGGTTGGTCGAGCGTCTCCAGCACGGTGACGCGATAGCCGCGCGCACCGAGCCGGATCGCGGCGGCAAGCCCGCCGAAGCCCGAGCCGATCACCACCGCATGCGGCCGGCGGTCGGGCTCGGGGCTGCGCGTGCCCGAACCCAGGCTCGGCGGGTGCAGCTCGGTCAGCATGCGATCAACTCCCGGTGGCGCAGCATTTCCAGCCCGATCAGCCGCGCGACCGCCTCAGGCTGCTCCTCATGGGCGAGATGGCCGGCCCCCGGCAGCGTCTCGATCCGCGCATCGGGCAGGCGTCGCGCGACCTCGTGCGCCTCGTCGGGCGAGACGGCCTTGTCGCCCGTGCCGACGACGAGCAGCACCGGCACGTCGATCTTGCCGAAGCTGCGACCCAGCCCCTCCAGATCCCAGTTCGCCATCATCCCCAGCGTCGAGGCGACATGGACGCGGTTGGAGAACAGCCGCCGGTACAGCTCCTGCCCGCGCGCATCGAGCCGCGAGCCGGTGCCTTCGAGCAATTGCGTCACCGCGTCGGCGCTGCCCGCCCGCCATGCAAAGAAGCGCGGCACCAGCGGGTTCAGCACGAGCAGCCGGGCGACCGAGGGAAACAGCTGCGACGCCACGCCCTTGAACGGCAGCAGCGCCCCGTTCAGGCTGATCAGGCAATCGGGCGCGATCGTCTTGGTCAGGACCATGCGCAGCGCAATCGCCGCGCCGGCGGAATGGCCGACGACGCCATCGGGCGAAACGCCGAGCGTGCGCAGCAGCGCCGCCAGCCCCCGCGCCATCGCCGGCAGTGACAGCAGGTCGCGGTCGGGCGCCTGGGTGAAGCCATGGCCCGGCAGATCGACCGCGACGACGTGGAAATCCCGCGCCAGCAGCGGCATCAGATCGCGCCAGGAATGGGTCGAGGCGCCCGTCCCGTGCAGCAGCAGGAGCGACGGCCCCTGCCCCATCGACTGGACATGCCAGGACAACCCGGCCGCCGTGACGAAGCGGCTCGCGGCGCGATTCGGCCAGTCCCGGCCCTCGATCGCCCAGGACAAGGCGGCGCTCATAGCGCCACCGACAGGGCGGCACCGACCGCCCGGCTGACGCCGGCGGCATCGGCCTGGGGCAGCGGCAGATAGCGCCCGCCCATTGCGGCCGCCAGTTCGGCCGCCTGCGGCTGCGGCTGGGGCGAGGTGTCGATCAGGATGGCGGTGAGACCCGCGCCGCGCAGTCCCCGCGCCGCCATCAGCGCGTCGGCCTGCGCCTTGCCACGACCCGGCTTGCCCTCCGCATCGATATTGGCGCGGCCGTCGGTCATGAACACCAGCGCGGGCGTGCGCCCCTTGCGGCGTACCGCATCGGCCAGCGCCGAGGCGGCCTGGATCGCGATGGCGAGCGGCGTTGCGCCGCCACCCGGCAGGGCCGCCAGCGCGCGCTCGGCCGCGACCAGCGAGCGCGTCGGCGGCAGCACGAGATCGGCCTGCGCCTTGCGAAAGGCGATCAGCGCGACCTCGTCGCGGCGGACATAGCACTCCGCCAGCAACAGCCGGACCGCGCCCTTGGCCTCGGCCAGGCGCTCCAGCGCCGAGGAGCCGGAGGCGTCGACGACGAACAGCGTCGCGGTCTCGCTGCGCTGCTTGTAGCGCGCGATCCGGAAATCCTCGCGGCGCACGATCAGACCGGAGCGGCCCGCCATCGCGGCCTCGCTGCGCCGCAGCCGCTGCCAGGGCGCCGCTGCGCGTAGCGTCTCGACCACATCGAGCCGCGCGCCGCCGCGCAGGTCGCCGGCCTTCGAGCCGACGATCCGGCCGCGCCGTGCGGCCTTCTGGAACTGCCCGGCGCGGCCGGCGGCGCGTGCCTGTGTCCGGCCGCTCGCTGCCAGCAACTGTGCCAGCAGGCCGGCGGGGATCGCCGCCTTCGCGGCCTCGAGCACCATGTCGTCGAGATCGCGCGGTGGCTCCGCCGCCTGATCCTCGCTGTCGGAGGGCGGTGAATCCGGCTGCGCCTGCTGCTCCGGCTCGGGCTCTTGTTCCTGGTCGTCGGCCTCTTCGCTGGGCGCCGGCAACTGCGTCGCGCGCGGCGCCAGCACGAGCGCCGCGGCGAGCGCCGCATCCTCGGGCGAGACCACGTCGCGGCCAGACAGCGCTGCGGCTAGCCGCGCCACCTTGACCGCTTGCAGCGCGGTGCGCGTCGAGCCGATGCCGAGCGCCAGCGCCGCCGTGCACAGGCAGGCGATGGTTTCGTCGTCAATCGTCGCGGCGACACGGTCGCGCGCAGCGGCGATGGTCTGCGCGTCGAAAACGGGAGCCTCGATCTCGCGATGCGACAGCGCCGTCAGGTCGAGCCGCAGCGCCAGCCGGTCGGTCATTGCCGCCGCGGGGCGTTCGTCGGCGGCAATGCCCTCGTCTAGGGCGACGATGGAGAACCGGCTGGGCACGGTCAGCGCAATGCCGTCGCGCTCGACCGTGACCGCCCCGGCATCGAGCACGGCGCAGAGCTTCGCCGCCGTCGCAGCCTCGACGCGCTCGGCCATGGCGACGAGCAGGACACCGCCATCCGCCTCGGCGAGCAGGCCGCGCTCGGCGACCGGGCGGCCCATCGCCAGCGTCGCGGTGAGATCGAGCCCGCCGAGCAGGCGCGCATCGCCGATGCCGGCCGGCATGCGCAGGGAGCGCTCGCCCCCGCGCAAGGCCGAGAGCCGGGCAAGCCAGGCCTCCCGAACCGGCCCCGCCGGACCGCGCAGGGACACCCCGCCGAACGCGGCGCCGTCGAGTGCGATCAGCGCGGCCGCGATCTCGGCCAGCCGCCAGGGCGTCAGCGCCGGAACCTCGGTCGCGCTGGCGCCGGGCGCGCTCACGGGCCGAAAACCTCGGCCAGCGCCCGCTCGACCCGCACGGTCGAGCCGGCCTCGTCCAGCGGATTGCGGCGCAGCCGGTGGCGCAGCGCCATCGGCGCGACCGTCCGGATATGGCTGTCGAGGATCTCCTGCGCGCCTTCGAGCGCGGCCAGCGCGCGCGCCGACCGCATCAGGGTGAGTTCGCCGCGCAGGCCGTCGGTGCCCAGATGCAGGCAGAGCTGCGCCACGCGCGTCAGCGCGGCATCGGAGGTCTCGATCTGCGCCAACCGCTTGCGCCCCGCGATCAGCTTGCGGCCGATCGCCTCGTCAGCTGCCCGCCACTGCCCGCTGAAGCCGTGCGGGTCGCGATCGAACGCGTCGCGGCGCTTGACCACCTCGATGCGTGTCGGCAGGTCGGTCGGCGTGGTGACGTCGACCGAAAGGCCGAACCGGTCGAGCAGCTGCGGGCGCAGTTCGCCCTCTTCCGGGTTGCCGCTGCCGACCAGCACGAAGCGGGCGGGGTGGCGGATGCTCAGCCCCTCGCGCTCGACCACGTTCTCGCCGGAGGCCGCGACATCGAGCAGCACATCGACGAGATGGTCCTCCAGCAGATTGGCCTCGTCGATATACAGGAACCCGCGATTGGCCCGCGCCAGCAGGCCGGGCTGGAACGCCTTCTCGCCGCTCGCCAGTGCCTTCTCGAGATCGAGCGCGCCGACGACACGGTCCTCGGTCGCCCCCAGCGGAAGGTCGACCACGGGCACCGGCACGAGATGCGTCTTCTGCCCGCGCAGGCCGGGGTTGGGCGCGGCGTTGTAGGGGTCGCCGACCACGGCGCGCATCGGCGGCAGCAGCGCCGCCAGCGCGCGGATCGCGGTCGATTTGCCGGTGCCGCGATCGCCGAAGATCAGCACGCCGCCGATCGTCGGGTCGATCGCCGCCAGAAGCAGCGCCCGCTTCATCTCCTCCTGCGCGACGATCGCCGAGAACGGGAACGGCGGCGGCC
Organism: Allobosea sp.; assembly: GCF_030695125.1. GTDB lineage: Bacteria > Pseudomonadota > Alphaproteobacteria > Rhizobiales > Beijerinckiaceae > Allobosea. The sequence goes on from NZ_JAUYTP010000045.1 coordinate 71,996, forward strand.
GGCCGGTCGCGGCATCCTGCGGGAAAGCGACCTGCGCCGTGGCGCGAGCCCGCCGCGCGCCCTTTGCCGGCGCGAACAAAGCCTTGTCGCTTTCGCGCGCAAGGCCACCCATTTGCCCGGCGACGATCCCCGGATCGCCAGCGTTGGGCCGCGTGTCGGAGAGCATGTCGGAAGGATCCATCAGGCCGTCCATGATCTGTCGCTCCGGGTTCAGGACGCCATCGCCTCGACCAGCCGCTGCGGCAGGCGGAAGACGATGTCCTCCTCCGTGCCGTCGAGTTCGCGCACGCTGACCGAGCGGAACGCGCGCAGCCGGTCGATCGTGTCCTGGATCAGCTGCTCCGGCGCCGAGGCGCCGGCCGTGAAGCCGACCGTGTCGACCGCGTCGAACCAGGCGGGATCGATCGCGTCGGGCCCCTCGATCAGATGGCTCTCGACACCCGCGATCGCACCAACCTCGCGCAGCCGGCTCGAATTCGAGGACGAACGCGAGCCGATGACGAGGATCAGGTCGCAATGGGGCGCCATCGCCTGCACCGCCGCCTGGCGGTTCTGCGTGGCGTAGCAGATGTTGCGGATGTCGGGGCCGACGATCGCCGGGAACCGCGCCGTCAGCGCCGCGATGACCTCGCGCGTGTCCTGCACGCTGAGCGTGGTCTGGCTGACATAGGCGACCTTGCTTTCGTCGATCACGACGAGGTCGGCGACCTCGGCGGCGGTGGCGATGACATGCAGGCGTCCGGGAATCTGCCCGCGCGTGCCCTCGACCTCGGCATGGCCCTCATGGCCGATCAGCACGACGTCATAGCCGAGCTGCGCATAGCGGCGGCCCTGGTTGTGGACCTTCTGGACCAGCGGGCAGGTCGCGTCGATCACATCCAGCCCGCGGGCCGCGGCGGCCGCCTCGACCGTGCGCGACACGCCATGGGCGGAGAAGATCGTGGTCGCACCGGGCGGGATCTGGTCGACCTCGCCGACGAAGACGGCTCCTTGCGCCCGCAGCCCCTCGACGACATGGGTATTGTGGACGATCTCATGGCGCACATAGACCGGCGCGCCCGCCTGCGCGAGCGCGCGCTCGACGATCTCGACCGCCCTGACCACGCCCGCGCAGAAGCCGCGCGGTTTCGCCAGCAGGACCGCCAGCGGACGCTTGAAGGGCATGACCGCGTTCATGTCGAGGCCTCGTGCAGCGACCGGGGATCGGGCGGATAGGCGCTGGCCAGCCGCAGGCCGCCCGCTCCCGCGACGGCATGGCGCCAGGCGGACGGCGGACGGCACAGGCCGGTTGCGGTCGCGACGATCGCGGCGGCGTCGAGACCCGCCTGCGCATACATGCGGGCTTGCGTGTCATGCTCCTGGAAGCGGTCCGGCAGGGTCAGCGTCTTGATTTTCAGGCCGGCCTCGAACAGCCCGTCATCGGCCAGCGCATGCAGCACGAACGAGCCGAACCCGCCGACCGAGCCCTCCTCCACCGTGATCAGCGCCTCGTGGTGGCGCGCCAGCCTTGCGACCAGCGCCCGGTCGAGCGGCTTGGCGAAGCGCGCATCTGCGACGGTGGTCGAGAGCCCCATCGCCTCGAGCAACTCGGCCGCCTGCAGGCATTCGGCCAGACGCGTGCCATAGGACAGGAGGGCGATGCGCGTCCCCTCGCGCAGCACGCGCCCGCGCCCGATCTCGAGCGGCACGCCGGCGGCCGGCAACCTGACTCCGACGCCGTCGCCGCGCGGATAGCGCAGCGCGATCGGCCCCTCGTCATAGGCGCAGGCGGTGGCCACCATATCGACGAGATCGGCCTCGTCGCCCGGCGCCATCAGCACGAAGCCTGGCAGGCAGCCGAGATAGGCGGTGTCGAACGCGCCCGCATGGGTCGCGCCATCCGCCCCGACGAGCCCGGCACGGTCGATGGCGAAGCGCACGGGCAGCTTCTGCAGGGCGACGTCATGGACGATCTGGTCGTAGGCGCGCTGCAGAAAGGTCGAGTAGATCGCGCAGACGGGCTTCAGCCCCTCGCAGGCGAGCCCCGCCGCGAAGGTCACCGCATGCTGCTCGGCGATGCCGACATCGAAGAAGCGCTTGGGATGCGCCTTGGCGAACGCGTCGAGCCCGGTCCCCGAGGGCATGGCGGCGGTGATCGCGACGAGCTTTTCGTCGCGGGCCGCCTCCTGCAGCAGCGCCTGGGAAAACACCTTGGTGTAGGACGGGGCGGCCGAGACCGCCTTCTCCTGCACGCCACTCGCGACGTCGAACTTGACCACCGCATGATACTTGTCGGTCGTCGCCTCGGCCGGGGCATAGCCCTTGCCCTTCTGCGTCACGACATGGACGAGGATCGGCCCGTTGGGCGCGTCGCGGACATTGCGCAGGACAGGAATCAGATGGTCGAGATTATGGCCGTCGATCGGGCCGACATAGTAGAAGCCGAGCTGGTCGAACAGGGTCCCGCCCGTCAGATAGCCGCGCGCATGCTCGACCGCCCGGGTGATCTTCGAATCGAGCCCCCGGCCGAGCCGGCGCGTCAACTGGCGACCCTGGTCGCGCAGCGAGAGATAGGCCTTGCCCGAGAGCAGCTTGGCCAGATGCGCCGAGAGCGCCCCGACCGGCGGCGCGATCGACATGTCGTTGTCGTTGAGGATGACGATCAGCCGCTTGCCCAGCGCACCCGCATTGTTCATCGCCTCATAGGCCATGCCCGCCGACATCGCCCCGTCGCCGATCACGGCCACGACATTTCCGTCCTGCGCCTTCAGGTCGCGGGCGACGGCAAAGCCCAGCGCCGCCGAGATCGAGGTCGAGGTGTGCGCGGCGCCGAAGGGGTCGTACTCGCTCTCGTCGCGCTTGGTGAAGCCCGAGAGCCCGCCGCCCTGGCGCAAGGTGCGGATCCGGTCGCGCCGCCCGGTCAGGATCTTGTGGGGGTAGGCCTGGTGCCCGACATCCCAGATCAACGTGTCGCGGGGCGTGTCGAACAGATGATGCAGCGCCACCGTGAGCTCGACGACGCCGAGACCCGCGCCGAGATGGCCGCCGGTCACCGAAACCGCGTCGATCGTCTCGGCGCGCAGCTCGTCCGCGAGCTGCCTGAGCTGCTTCACCGAGAAATGGCGAAGATCGGCGGGAACGGTGACACCGTCCAGAAGCGGGGTATCGGGCATTCAGGTCCCCTTCGCTCGCATTCGCCAATATGTCAGCTTTGATTTACATATTGCTGTAAGGCTGTCGATACACTACGAAGGAGTCGCACGACATGCAATCGCTTTGGTCGCGCTTTCTCACGATCGGTCGGCGACAGCCCGCAAAGAGGCCCGGGGCCCGAAAACTGCGAAACAGGGAATCCGCCCGGGGGAACGATGCAGCGGGCTTGCCCGTTGTGTCTTCTGCTCACATTATATGTGGAATAAGTCTGGAGAGGTCATCGCCATGAGACAATTCGCCTACGCAGTCGCCGCCGGCTTCATCGTTTTCGCGCCCGCCTTGGCCCAGGCTCAGGATGCCGCCGCGGGCGAAAAGGTCTTCCTGCAATGCCGGACCTGCCACCAGGTCGGCGAAACCGCCAAGAACGCCGTCGGCCCCGCGCTGAACGGCATGTTCGACGGTCGCAAGGCCGGCACGCAGCCGGGCTATACCTATTCGGCGGCCTACAAATCGCTCGACAAGGTGTGGAGCGAGGACAATTTCCGCGTCTACATCAAGGATCCGCGCGGCGTCACGCCAGGGACCAAGATGGTCTATCCGGGTCTCAAGGACGATGCCCGCATCACCGACCTGATCGCCTATCTCAAGCAGTTCGGGCCGGACGGGAAGAAGAAGTAAGCCAGAAAGGCGACGACCCGGCGCCCGTCCGCCGCCGCATCCGAGCAAGCCCCCTCGCCGCCACGGCGAGGGGGTTTTTGTTTGATGGTTTGGGGGGCACGAGGTCCGCGGTTGCCTGGAGCCCCCCCTACGCGCCGACCTTGGCCAGCACGTCGGCTCGCAGGAAGCGCTCGATGAACAGCATGAACAGCACCGAGGGCACGAGCAGGATCAGCGCCGTGATCGAAGCGACCTGGTAGTTGCCGCCCATCGCCGCGTTGTAGAGCAGCAGCGGCAGGGTCGTGACCTGCGGCACGCCGACGAAGAAGGTGCCGGTGAACTCGTCGAGCGATTCGAGGAAGACGAAGATGCCGCTGGCGATGATGCCCGGCGCCGCCAGCGGCAGCGTCACGGTGAAGAAGGCCCGCAGCGGCGAGGCGCCCATGTTGCGCGCCGCCAGTTCGAGATCCTTGTCGACCGCGGCAAAGGCCGCAGCCGCGATCCAGACCGAGAACACCAGCCCATGCGCGGTGTGGACCAGCACCACCGCCAGCACCGTGCCGTTGATGCCGAGCTGGTAGAATATCCGGGCGACGTTGATGTAGATCGCGACCGACGGAAACGCCTGCGGCAGCAGGAACATCAGCATGAACAGCGCCCGCATCGGCAGCTTCAAGCGCGCCAGCGCGTAGCCGGCGGGAATCGACAAAGCGAGCGCAAACAGCACCGTCAGCACCGCGATCCAGACGCTGGTGCCCAGCGAGGCCATGGCGTCGCCGGTCGGCCGGAAGACCTGCTCCCAGTAGCGCGTGCCATAGGTCACGGGCAGCTTGTAGGGCGTGTACCAGCGCTCGGCGACGGACCAGAGCGCGAGGTTCAGGATCGGCCCGATCAGGACGAACGCGAAGGCGGCGAGCAGGCTCGCGGCCAGCACCATCCGGGCGGAAGCGGCGAGCCGGATCATCGCGGGGCCTCCTGCGACAGGCCGCGCTTGAGATAGAGGATCGCGGCGCCGGCGCTGATCAGATAGGTGATGACGCCGAGCGCATTGGCCGTGGCGTAGTCGCCATAGGCGTTGATGCGGAAGGCCATGTCGACGGTCAGCATGGTCGGCTGCGAGCCCGACACCATCAGCGGCACCGACAGCACCGAGAGCATCGTCACGAAGGAGAGCACGAGCGCCACCAGCAGCGTCTGCATGACCTGCGGCAGCGCCAGCTCGATCAGCACCCGCAGCCGCGAGGCTCCGAGATTGCGGCCGGCCTCCAGCGTCGCCCGGTCGATCGAGGCGAGCGCGCCCGCCAGCAGCAGCGCCACGAACGGCGTCTGCTTCCAGACGAAGGTGGCGATGATGCCGCGCCAGTCGAGATAGCTCACCGCCTGCAGCGGCTCCATCAGCCCCAGCGAGACGAAGCTGTTGTTCATCAGGCCGTTCTTGGCGAGGAAGGTGCGCATGCACTGCGCCGCGACGATGAAGGGGATGAACAGCGGCCAGCGATAGAGCGCCTTCAACGTGCCGACGATGTAGCGGTTCTCGCCGAGCGTCAGCGTGCCGGCGATGACGATGGCGGCGAGTGCCGTCAGCGCGCAGGAGGTCACCACGATCACCACCGTGAAGACCATGTCGGTCGAGTAGAGCTCGAACGCCTTGGCGAACCACTCCAGCGTGAATCTCCCGTCCTTGCTGAAGGCGGAGATCAGCGAGAAGCACAGCGGATACAGAAACAGCGCCGCGACCAGCACGAGGCCGGGAGCGATCAGGATCAGCGCCAGATGGCGTTGGGAGAGGCTCATTCGAACGCGCTTCTTCAAAAGGCTCCGGGGTCATCCCGGACGGAGCGAAGCGGAGATCCGGGATCCATTCCGGAACGGTTCAGGCATGGATCCCGGATCGGCGCGGCTTCGCCGCTGGTCCGGGATGACGGCGTATTCCGTCATCCCGGTTGTCAGTCTTCGATCTCAGTTCGCGACCTTCTTCTCGTAGCCCTCGAGGATGTCGTTGAAGTAGGGCGCGATCGGGAAGGCCTTGCCGTTCTTGGCCAGGTCGGCCGGGGTGACGTCGACGAAGAGCTTGTCCCAGGCGGCCTTGTCGAGCTTGCCCTCGAGGTTGGCGGCGTCGATGCCCGGATACCAGTTGAACTTCTTGACGATGCCGTCGGCCTGCACCTGCGGCGAGGTGGCGAGCGCGATGAAGGCCTCGGCCAGCTTCTTCTGGCCTGCCTTGGCGGGCACGGCGTAGTACATCGGCTGGCCGGGCATGCCGGGCGAGATCAGCTTCAGCTTCATGTTCGGCGGCAGCTTGCCATCGGCCTGCCAGGAATAGAACATGTCGACCCAGACCGGGCCGATCGCGATCTCGCCGCGGTTGAGCATGTCGAGCGTGCCGGCATTGCCGGGCGTGATCGTGGCGTTCTTGTTGAACTCCTTCAGGTCGGCGAAGGCCTTGTCCCAGGTCGTCTTGGTGGCCGCGTCATAGGGGCCCTTCATCAGCTTCTCGGCGTCGCCGCCGAAGGCATAGACCCAGCCGGCGACGAAGGAGACGCCGGACATGCCGCCCTTGATGCCGTTATAGCCGAACTGCTTGGGGTTCTTCTTCGCCCACTCCGCCAGTTCGGCGAAGGTGGAAGGCGGCGTCTTGACCATGGCGGCGTTGTAGGCGAGCGCCGTCTGCGACTGGAACATCGGGATGACATAGCCCGAGACGTCGGTGCCGAGCGCGTTGCGGGCCGCCTCGCCGGTGGCGAGCTTGGCGGTCGGGACATTGGCCGTGTACTTGTCGAGCAGCCCGTCCTTGACCATCTGGCCGGCGGCCTTCTGGTGGATCACGACGACGTCGAAATCGGTCGTCGCCGAGCCCTTCTGGGCGTCGAGCTTCTCGAAGATCTTCTGCGAACCGGAATCGCCGGCCCCGGTCCCGACCGAGACGACCTTCACGCCCGGATTGGCCTTCTCGAACATCGGCCCGAGGAAATCCTTGACGTAGTCGACCATGTTCTGGTCGCCGGCGGAGGCGACGTTGAGGGTCTGGGCCGAAAGCGGGGATGCCGCCATCAGCGCCGCGAGCGAGCAGGCAATCGTGAGGATGCGCATGGGAGACTCCAGGGTTGGGACGTCAGGCGGCGATCCCGGCCTCGGATGCCGGGAAGATGTGCAGGCGCTGCAGCGGGATGCGCAGGCCGATCGTGGTTCCGAGTTCGTGGCGGTCGGCGTCGTCGACCGTGATCTGGCGGCCGGCGGCCTCGATCCGGTAGCGGTAGACCCCGCCCGGATAGGCGCGCGCGGCGATGGTGCCGGGCACCAGCAGATCCCCGCCCGCCGCCGCATCGCTGGCGTCGAGCCTTGCGACGTCGTCGCGGAAATAGGCGATCGCCTCGCCGGCCGGCAGCGCCTGCGCCGCCTCCGGCGCCAGCCGCGCCATCGCCGTGCCGGCGGTGACGGAAGCGCCGCCCTCGGCGCGGGCGACATGCAGCGGCAGCACGTTCTCCGCGCCCATGAAATTCGCGACGAAGGCGCTGGCCGGGCGGTCATAGACCTCCTCGGGCGTGCCGACCTGCGCGACGCGGCCCGCCTGCATGATCACCAGCCGGTCGGCCATGGTCATGGCCTCCTCGCGGTCATGCGTGACATGCACCGCGGTGAGCCCGAGCCGCTGCTGGATGGCGCGGATCTCGTGGCGCATCACCATGCGGATCTTGGCGTCGAGATTGGAGAGCGGCTCGTCGAGCAGGAGGATGCCGGGGTCGATGGCGAGCGCCCGGCCGAGCGCGACGCGCTGGCGCTGCCCGCCCGAGCGAGCGGTGACCTTGCGGTCCTCATAGCCGGAGAGGCCGAGCATGGAGAGCAGCGCGCCGACCTTGGCCGCGATCTGCGGCTTGGGCACGCCACGCAGCTTCAGCCCGTAGCCGATGTTCTGCAGCACGCTCATATGCGGCCACAGCGCATAGGACTGGAACACCATCGCCATGCCGCGCTTCTCCGGCGGCAGGGAGGCGACATCCCGCCCACCGACGATGATCGAGCCGCCTTCAACCGGGACGAACCCCGACAGCGCGCGCAGAAGCGTGGTCTTGCCGCAGCCCGAGGAGCCCAGCAGCGCAGTGAAGCTGCCCGGCTCGAAATCCAGGCTGACGCCATGCAGCACGCGCGTGCCACCATAGGCGACCTTGAGGTCGCGCACGGCGATCGACGCGCCGCTGCGCGGCCCGTTGGGCATATCGGTTGGCACGGTGCCATCTCCCTAGAACGCGCATTTTGCTCGGCTGGAATGGAATGGATCTTCCATTTCCGATACGCTTGGAGCAAACATAACGTCTGTGTCGGACCGTGTGCAATAGGTTTATGAAGCTCTGATGACAGGCCCGATCCACTCCCTCTGGCTGATGCCCTCGGCCGCCGACGGCGCCCTTCTCGCGGGCATCCTCGCCGATCTCTCCGGCCGCTTCGGCACGCCGCTCTTCACGCCGCATCTGACCATCGCAGGCGATACCGACAGGCCGGTGACGCAGCTTGCGACAGAGATCGTGGCGGCCGCAGCCGAGGTCGCGGCCTTCTCCGAGGCTGTGTTGGGGATCGAGACGAGCGAGACCTTCTTTCGCTCCTTTTATGCCCGTTTCGCCGTGTCGGCGCCGCTGGCGGCGCTCAAGCAGCGGCTCGACCCGCTGGCGCGCGAGCCCTTCCTGCCGCATGTCTCGCTGCTCTACGGACCGGTCGCGGCCAGGCCGAAGGCGGAGGCCGCAGCCCAGGTCTCGGCCGCGCTGACCGGCCGCCCGATCCGCTTCGACCGACTCTGCGTCGTCACCTCCGGCCAGGACGTCCCGATCGCCGACTGGCGGATTGTCGAGACGGTGATGCTGGGCTGACGACGATCAAGCGCCACCGTCATTCCGGGGCTTCGCGCAGCGAAGAACCCGGAACCCACGACCGGGTGAGCCCGCGTCATGGAGGTTGCCTGGCGCTCACCCCGTCGTGGGTTCCGGGTTCGGCCTTTGGCCGCCCCGGAATGACTGGGTGGTCCAATCGCGAACCCTCAGCCCCTCGGCAGCGCCTCCAGGAACCGCGCCGGCTCGCCCTGCGACGGCGTGACGATCTGCGCTCCCCACATCACCTTCTGGCCACGGACATAGGTGCCCACCGGCCAGCCGGTCACGGTAACGCCGTCATAGGGCGTCCAGCCGCATTTCGAGGCGCCCCAGGCGTTGGTGATCGTCTCGCGCCGCTTCAGGTCGACGATGGTGAGGTCGGCGTCGTAGCCGGCGGCGATGCGGCCCTTGCCCTCCATCCCGAAGATGCGCTGCGGCCCGTGGCTGGAGAGGTCGACGAAACGCTCGAGCGTGAGCCGCCCGGCATTCACATGGTCGAGCATGATCGGCACCAGCGTCTGCACGCCCGGCATGCCGGAATGGCTGGCGGGATAGGCGTGGTGCTTCTCCTCATGCGTGTGGGGCGCATGGTCGGAGCCGAGCACGTCGACGATGCCCTGTTCGACGCCCCACCAGATGCGCTGGCGGTGGCTGTCGTCGCGGATCGGCGGGTTCATCTGGGCATAGGTGCCGAGCCGCTCGTAGCAGTCCGGCGCGACCAGCGTGAGATGGTTCGGCAGCACCTCCACGGTCGCGACATCCTTGTGATCCCGGAGGAATTCCATCTCCTCGCCGGTCGAGATGTGCAGGACATGCACCCTTGCCCCCGTCTCATGCGCGATCCGCACCAGCCGCTGCGTGCAGGTCAGCGCGACCTCCGGCGAACGCCAGACCGGGTGGCTCGCCGGGTCGCCCGTGACGCGCAGGCCCATCCGCTCTCGCAGCATGCCCTCATCCTCGGAATGGAAGGCGGCGCGCCGGCGCGTCTGGCGCAGGATGGCGGCGACGCCTTCATCGTCCTCGACCAGCAGGTTGCCGGTGGACGACCCCATGAAGACCTTGATGCCGGCCGCGCCCGGCAGGCGCTCCAGCTCGGGGATATCCTTCACGTTCTCATGCGTCCCGCCAACCCAGAAGGCGAAGTCGCAATGCATGCGGTGCCGCCCGCGCGCAATCTTGTCGGCCAGCGCCGCTTCGCTGGTCGTCAGCGGGTTGGTGTTGGGCATCTCGAACACGCAGGTGACGCCGCCCAGCACCGCCGCGCGCGAGCCGCTCTCCAGATCCTCCTTGTGGTCGAGCCCTGGCTCGCGGAAATGCACTTGGCTGTCGATCACGCCGGGGAGGATGTGCAGCCCCGTGCAATCCACCACCTCCCCGGCCGAGGCGCGAGAGAGATCGCCGAGCGCCATGATCTTGCCGCCGGTGATGCCGAGGTCGCGCTGCACGCGCCCGTCATGGTTCACCACCGTGCCGCCCTTGAGGATCACGTCGAACATCTGCGGCATGGCTGGGCTCCTCAAGGCCTTTGAATGATGCCGCGCGAACCACACCGTCATCCCGGACAAGCCGCGAAGCGGCGCAGATCCGGGATCCATCATAGGGTTCCGTGGTGCCCTATGATGGATCCCGGAGCTCCGCTTCGCTGCGTCCGGGATGACGGTGTGGTTCACGAGGCAGACGAAAACGAGTTAGCCGAAACGGCGCGCGCTGGCGAGTTGAGAACGCGCGCGAAGCCGCCTACCTATCGCCTTTATCCGCAGGAGCCGAAGCCATGCCCGCCACCCATCTGATCGACCGCGGCGTCATCCGCGTCGCCGGCGAGGACGCCCGCCCCTTCCTGCAGAACCTCGTCACCAACGACCTGGAGGCGGTGACGCCGGTACAGGCCGGCTATGGCGCGCTGCTGACACCGCAGGGCAAGATCATCTGCGATTTTCTCGTCGTCGCGCTCCCCGATGCCGAGGGCGGCGGCTTCCTGCTCGACACGCCCCTGCTCCAGACCGCCGACCTGATGAAACGCCTCAAGCTCTACAAGCTGCGCGCCAAGGTGACCCTCGAAGACCTCTCCGAGGCGACCGCCGTGATCGCCGCGACCGATGGCGGCGCGCTGCCAGCCGATTCAGGCCTCGTCTATGCCGATCCGCGCCTGCCGGGGCTGGGACAGCGCGCCCTGATCGACCGAGACGGCGCAGCGGAGATCGCGACCGCCCCCGCCGACGACTGGCATGCCCGCCGCGTCGCGCTCGGCATCCCCGAGGGCGGCCGCGACTTCGCCTATGGCGACGCCTTCCCGCATGAGGCGCTGCTCGACCAGACCGGCGGCGTCTCCTTCAAAAAGGGCTGCTATATCGGCCAGGAGGTCGTCTCCCGCATGCAGCATCGCGGCACCGCCCGCACCCGCGTCGTGCCGGTCGTCTTCGACGGCGGCATCGCGGCCGAGACCGGCGCGGAAGCCGTGGCCGGCGGCAAGCCGCTGGGCAAAATCGGCTCGGCCGCCAACGGCCGTGCGCTGGCATTGCTGCGGCTCGACCGCGTCGCCGATGCGCAGGCCGCGGGCGAGCCTCTGCTCGGCGGCGGCATGGCCTTTACACTGGCGAAGCCGGATTTCATCCGCTTCCCCTTCCCCGGCGAGGCGGGCTTTGGAGCCGCGGCATGAGCGACACGATCACCGCGGGCGAAGAGCGCATCGCCATCGCCGGGCCCGACGGCAAGTTCCGCTGCCGCTGGCCGGGCACCGACCCGCTCTATCTCGCCTATCACGACACCGAATGGGGCGTGCCCGAATATGACTCCCGCGCGCTCTGGGAGAAGCTGATCCTCGACGGCTTCCAGGCCGGGCTGTCCTGGATCACCATCCTGCGGAAGCGCGACGCCTTCCGCGCCGGCTTTGCGAATTTCGATCCGGAACTGGTTGCACGCTTCGGCGAGGCCGATGTCGCGCGCCTGCTCGCCGACCCCGGCATCATCCGCCATCGCGGCAAGATCGAAGGCACGATCAAGAGCGCGCGCGCCTATCTCGCGATCAGCGAGCGCGAGCCCTTCGCCGATTTCCTCTGGAAGCATCTCGACGGCCGCGTCCTGCAGAACAGCTTCCGCACGCAGGGCGAGGTGCCGACGCAGACGGCGATCTCCGAGGCGATGGCGAAGGAGTTGAAGAAGGCCGGCTTCACCTTCTGCGGCCCGACCATCGTCTACGCCTTCATGCAGGCCTGCGGGTTGGTCAACGACCACCTCACCGGCTGCTTCCGCTGGCAGGAATGCGCCGCGCTGGCGCGCGACATCAGGCCGGCATGAGCGCCTCCGCCGTCATTGCGAGCGCAGCGAAGCAATCCAGGAGGGCTCGTTCGACGTCCCCCTGGATGGCTTCGTCGCGAGCGCTCCTCGCCATGACGAAAGCCGCCTGACCATGGCCCGCGCCCCCGCACCGCCGCGCGCCTGGCAGCGCATGCTGTCGGGCCGCCGGCTCGACCTGCTCGACCCCTCCCCGCTCGATGTCGAGATCGAGGACATCGCCCATGGGCTCGCCCGCGTCGCCCGCTGGAACGGCCAGACGCAGGGGCCCCATTCCTTTTCGGTCGCCCAGCACAGCCTGCTGGTCGAGGCCATCGCCGATCACCTCAACCCCGGCTGGTCGCAATCCTGGCGGCTGATGGCGCTGCTGCACGACGCGCCCGAATACGTCATCGGCGACATGATCTCGCCGTTCAAGCTGGTGATGGGCGACGCCTACAAGGCGGTGGAGACGCGGCTGCTCGGCGCCATCCATCTGCGCTTCGGCCTGCCGGCGGCCCCTCCCGCCCTGCTCAAGCGCAAGACCAAGGAGGCCGACACCATCGCCGCCTTCATGGAGGCGACGCAGCTCGCCGGCTTTTCCCGCGAGGAGGCGCTGCGCTATTTCGGCCGGCCGCAGGCGCTGCCGCGGGCGGTCACGGCGCTGCTGGAACCGCTCGACACGCAAGCCGCGCAGGAGCTCTTTCTCGCCCGTTTTGCAGCGCTCACTGCGTCAGGCGCACCTGGCTGATCTCACGCGCGATCTGCTGGAACACCGGCGTCAACTGCGCCGCGCTGCTGACCTCGTAATACATGCTCGCATTCGTCGCGCAGTTCTGCAGCAGCGTGCGATTGCCGTTGATCACCCGCACGGTATAGATCCTGATCCCGGCATCCTTGGCGCTCTGGCAGGCGAGCCTGGTGCGGTCGTCGATCGCGCTGGCGCTGGTGGTGAAGCGGTTCTGTGTGTTTTCGCCGTCGGTCAGCAGGATCATGTACTTCGACAGCCGCGGCGTCGCGAACGGCTTCGCCCCGCTGAAAGGCACGCCCGGCGTCAGCGTCGCCATGCCCCAGTTCGCGCCGATCGCGACGTTGGTGTTGCCGACCGGCGTCATGCCGTTGATCGCGGAGTTCAGCGCCGTCCAGTCCGAGGTCAGCGGCAGGATCGGCGCCAGCGTCGACTGCGCGCAGAAATCGGCCGGATACAGCGTCGCATAGGCCGAAACCGTCTCGTTGTCCTTGACGTCGTTGGGCTGGTCGCGGTCGCTGATGCAGCCGGTCCAGCTCGATTTGGTGATTTTCACCGTGTTCGGCACCCAGTTGCCCCAGCGGTCCCGGGTGTAGGTCGTCTGCGTCTGGTCGTAGCGCAGCCAGCTCTCGTCCTTCAGCGCGGTCGCGACCTTGACCTGCGTGGCGAAGGGCACGACCGAGATCCGGATCTGGTCGGGCTCCATGGTCGCGTCCTTCATGATCTTGATCAGATCCAGCGAGGCGGCCTTGAGCGCGTCCATCTTGCTCGAGGAGGCCATCGAGCCGGTGTTGTCGAGCGCCAGCGCCAGCTCGATCGTGTTGGTGCCCCAGGTCGATTGCGCGTCGCTGGCGATCAGCATGCTGTTCTGGCCGATCAGCCGCGTCAGGCTGGTGTCGATGGCGATCTGCGCCCCGACCGTGATCGTGCGCGCCGTCCGATCGATGGCGATGTTGGCGCCGGTGAAAGCCTTGGCGGCGTCGCCGGCGAGATTGGCCGCGATCCATTTGTTGATTCGGTCGCGCAACTCGCTGTCGCCGAGCTTGCTGGCGTCCCGCGCCGCCATCAGCGCCGCCGAGTCGATGGCCGCGTTGAGCCGCTCGCGGGCGTCGGTCGCGCGCGAGTAATCGATGGTGGCGCCCGTCACCGCGACGACCGGGACCAGCGCGAAACCGAAGATCGTGAGCACGTTTCCGCGCTCGTGATCGCGGAAACGGCGCAGCCGCTGCAAGACGTTCCGGATGCTCATGGACTATCCCCCGACAATCAACATGCTCAAGAAAGCGCCCGGGAATCTTGCAGACTCCTGAATCCGATTGTCCAAATCCCCGGCATTCACGGGTTTTCGCCGCATTTGACCGGATTTTGCGGCATACCCGCTTCGATTGCCGCAACGGAAACCACTCGCGCTGCAGTTGATTGTTTCGACTCTGGAACAGGTGCTCTCACTTTTATCGCGATTTCGAGAAAGCGACAAAGGCGTCATAAGGCCTGCCAACGAGACCGTCAGCCGGAGCCCGCCATGACCCAAGCCTCCCTCACTTTGCCCAAGGGCGTCGTCGTCAAGGGCGCGCTCGCCGCGCGCTATGACGAGGTGCTGAGCCATGACGCGCTCGCCTTCGTCGCCGACCTGCACCGCCGCTTCAACGAGACGCGCAAGCGCCTGCTGGCGCTGCGCGCCGAGCGCCAGAAGCGCTTCGATGCCGGCGAGACGCCCGACTTCCTGGCCGAGACCCGCCATATCCGCGAGGGCGACTGGACGGTCGCGCAGATCCCCGCCGACCTGCTCGACCGCCGCGTCGAGATCACCGGCCCGGTCGACCGCAAGATGATCGTCAACGCGCTGAACTGCGGCGCCAAGGTCTTCATGGCCGATTTCGAGGACGCTTCCTCGCCGGTCTGGGCCAACATGGTCGAGGGCCAGATCAACTTGAAAGACCGCTGGGCCAACGCGATCGACTTCACCGATCCGACCACCGGCAAGGCCTACAAGCTTAAAGCCAACCCCGCCGTCCTGATCATCCGCCCGCGCGGCTGGCACCTGCCGGAAGCCCATATCGAGATCGACGGCGAGATCGCCTCGGGCTCGCTGGTCGATTTCGGGCTCTATCTCTTCCACAACGCCAAGGCTGCACTCGCCGCCGGCTCGGGCCCCTATTTCTACCTGCCCAAGCTCGAGAGCCATCTCGAGGCGCGCCTCTGGAACGACGTCTTCGTCGCGGCGCAAGCCGCGCTCGGTCTGAAGACCGGCACGATCAAGGCCACCGTCCTGATCGAGACGCTGCCGGCCGCCTTCGAGATGGACGAGATCCTCTATGAGCTGCGCGACCATATGGCCGGCCTCAACTGCGGCCGCTGGGACTACATCTTCTCCTTCATCAAGAAGCTCGCCCGCAACCCGGCTTTCGTCCTGCCCGACCGCTCGCAGGTCGTGATGACCAAGGCCTTCCTGAACGCCTATTCGCTGCTGCTGATCAAGACCTGCCACCGCCGCGGCGCCTTCGCCATGGGCGGCATGGCCGCGCAGATCCCGGTCAAGAACAACCCCGAGGCCAACGCCGCCGCCTTCGCCAAGGTCAAGGCCGACAAGGAGCGCGAGGCCGGCAACGGCCATGACGGCACCTGGGTCGCCCATCCCGACCTCGTCCCCGTCGCCATGGAGGTCTTCGACCGGCTGATGCCGCAGGCCAACCAGCTCGACAAGAAGCGCGACGATGTGCAGGTCACGGCGAAGGACCTTCTCGAGGTCCATCAGGGCACGCGCACCGAAGAGGGCTTCCGCGAGAACATCCGCGTCGGCGTGCAGTATCTCGAAGCCTGGCTGCGCGGCCGCGGCGCCGTGCCGATCTACAACATGATGGAAGACGCCGCGACGGCCGAGATCAGCCGCGCCCAGATCTGGCAGTTTGTCAGCTACGGCGTCGAGGTCGACGGCACCACCAAGGTGACCCCCGACCTGTTCAGGCGCTGCCTCACCGAGGAGATGGCCCGCGTGAAGACCGAACTCGGCGCGGAAACTTATGACAAGGGCCGCTTCCCCGAGGCGATCGCGCTGTTCTCGGAGCTCTCGCTCGCACCGCAGTTCGAGGATTTCCTCACCCTGCCGGCTTATGGGAAGCTGTGAGCCGTACAGGCGGAGACGCTGGGAACCCCTCTCCCGGATGGGAGAGGGGCAGGGGTGAGGGCCTGCCCTTGATGTCCGGGGCTCGACGGAGCCGTGGCAACTTCTTGCTGCCGCGGCAGGCCCTCATCCGGCGCTCCGCGCCACCTTCTCCCATCCGGGAGAAGGGAAGAGGCGTCGCGGTTGTTTATCCCCGCCGCTTCCCGTCCCTGCCGCTCCGCACGCAGACGACCAGGGCGGGACGATCGCTCAGCCTCGCAGCCGCATCATCCGATCGAGAGCGGTCGCGGCGATGCCGATCGCCAGCCCCACGGCCAGATCGTCGGCCATCACACCGATGCCGCCGGACAACTGCTCCAGCGCGGAGAAGGGCCAGGGCTTGAGCCGGTCGAGGGCGAGGAAGGCGAGCGCGAGACCGCCGAGCGGGATCGCGCCCAGGCGGGGCGCGGCGAGCGCCATCGCGAGCGCGCCGGCGACCTCGTCGACGACGATGCGCCGGTCATCCGAGGTGCCGGTGACGCTGCCCCAGGACTCGGCCGCCCACCAGCCGAGCATGACGAGGCCGGCCACGCCGACCGCCCTCGCCCAGCGCGGCCCGGCCCGGTTGGCGGCGAGGATCAGCGGGAACGACACCGCCAGCGCCAGGCCGGCGCGCAGCGGTTCGAGCAGCCCCGTGCCGAGCACGGTCGCGACGAGCAGCGGCAGGCGGTCGATCTCGGGCGATGGCAGCAGAAAGAACAGGTCGCCCGGGATCATCACGCGCGGCCGCTCTCACCGGCCTGAGGTGCGAAGCGGCGACGCATCGCGGCCCCGGCCGGCATCAGGCGGACCGGCCGACGCGCAGCTTGTGCTGCTGGCGGGCCTTGTCCTGCATGTCCACCGTCGTGTCGGTCTCGTCGACGATCTCGGCGCCGAGCAGCGTCTCGATCGCGTCTTCCATCGTGACGATGCCGGCGGTCCCGCCAAAACTGTCGACCACGAGCGCGATGTGCTCGTGCTTGGCGACGAAATCGTTGAATAGCTGAAAGAGGCTGTAGCTCTCGGGCACGACCGGGATCTCGCGCATGAAGGCGCTGAGCGGCTTGGTGCCTTCGTCGTCGATGAGATGCTCGAGCACCTCGTCCTTGAGGACGTAGCCGATGATGGTCTCGGACGAAGCATCCTCGCGCAGGGGAATGCGGGAATAGGTCAGTTCCTCCTGATGGTCGTAGAACTCCCGCGCCGTCATCGTCTGCGGCGCCGTCACCACCACGGTGCGCGGCGTCATGATACCCCGCACATGCCGCGTCTTGAACTGCAGCAGGTTCTGGATGAACTGGATCTCGGTGTCGTCGAGATGGCCCTCCTGCGAGCCGATCTGCGCCATCGCCAGGAAATCGGTCCGGCTGAAGATCTGCTTCTCCTTGTTGGAGTTGAAGATCCCGGTGATCGACTGGCAGAGCCAGATGACCGGCGCCAGGACCTTCAGGACGAGATCGAGCGACCTGATCGTGAAGGGGGCGAGCGCCCGCCAGTTGGTCGCGCCGATGGTCTTGGGGATGATCTCGGAAAGGATCAGGATCGCGGCCGTCATCAGCACGGGCACGGCGAGGCCCGTGATCAGCGGGTTGCTGTCGGCCCAGATCAGGGTCGCCTGCGCACCGACGCCGATCGCGCCGACGGTATGCGCGATCGTGTTCAGCGTCAGGATGCCCGCCAGCGGCCGGTCGATGTTGTTCTTGAAGTCGCGCAGGATCAGCCCGGACTTGCTGCCCTTGTTCAGCTCGATTTGCATGTAGGAGGGCGAGATGCTGAGCAGGACGGCTTCCCACAGCGAACAAACGAAGGACAGCGCAATGGAGAGAACCGCGAAAGCGACAAGGAGGGTTAACATTGTGTCCTTCAACAAGAATTCGTCAGCGCCACAGAATCTTCTGCGACTATCGCGATCAAATGGGGATAAAAGCGCCTTTTGACAACCCAGCTGGTATCATGAAGCGCTCGCACCTGCGCATCAGCGATGCGATCGACTGTCGTAATACATGAGACAGCGCCGCATGCGCGCGAACAAGACGCACCGCGCCTGAACCGGGCGGCGACCGTCCATGCAGCCCTGCCAACCCGCCTTCGAATCGGCTAGACCCGCCCCATGATCCAGCCCTTCCCCGCCCGCCTCACCGCAGCCGTCGCGCGCTACCGCGCCGAGATCGCCGGCCCGCGCGAGCATCTCTCGCTGCTGCGCTGGCAGATCGACCAGGGCCATGCGCTCGACTCGCGCGACACCTTTCCCGGCCATGTCACCACCAGCGCCTATGTGCTCTCGCCCGATCACAGCCGCATTCTGCTGATCGACCATGTCGTGATCGGCCGCTGGCTCCAGCCCGGCGGGCACTGGGAGGAGGCGGAGAGCTTCCACGCCTCGGCCGCGCGCGAGGCGCTGGAGGAGACCGGCGTGCAGGGGCTGCGCCTGCATCCCTGGCACGAGGGCAGCGACGCGCCCTTCGTCATCGACAGCCATGACGTCCCCGGCAAGCCGTCCCGCGGCGAGCCCGCCCATGTCCATCACGACCTGCAATATCTCTTCCTGGCCGATCCGGGCGCACCGCTCGTCGCCCAGATCGAGGAGGTCCACGCCGCCGCCTGGAAGCCTCTCACCGAACTCGCCGACATCGCCCCGCTGGGCCTCGCACGGATCCGCAGCCTGACGCCGCCGGGGTGAGGGCTGCGGCATCGCAGCCGCGTTGACGGCTCCGGCCCGGCATCCTAGAACGGCGGAACGATACACCCCCCCAGTATCGGGGAGCCGATGCCGCACACGCCGGAAGAGAAGAAGCGCGCGGTGACGCGGCTCAAGCGCATCCGCGGCCAGGCCGATGCGCTGATCGCCGCCGTCGAGCGCGGCGAGCCCTGCGGCGCCCTGCTGCAGCAGCTCTCGGCGCTGCGCGGCGCCGCCACCGGGCTGATGGCGGAGGTCCTGGAAAGCCATCTGCGCGAGACGCTGATGGGCCAGGCCTGCGGAGATCAGAACGCCCACGACCATACACCGGCAAGCGAGCCGGCCGAGATCGGCGAGATCATGCGCGTGATCCGCCCCTATCTGAAATGACCCGCAAAACCGAGGAAGGAACCGCCCGATGAAGACCCGCGCCGCCGTCGCCTGGGAAGCCGGCAAGCCGCTCACCATCGAGACCATCGAGATCGGCGGCCCGAGGGCCGGCGAGGTGCTGGTCGAGGTGATGGCGACCGGCATCTGCCACACCGACGCCTACACCCTGTCGGGGATGGATTCGGAAGGAAAATTCCCGGCGATCCTCGGCCATGAGGGCGCGGGCATCGTCCGCGAGGTCGGCGCCGGCGTGACCTCGCTGAGGCCCGGCGACCACGTCATTCCGCTCTACACGCCCGAATGCCGCAGCTGTAAGTCCTGCCTCTCGCGCCGGACCAATCTCTGCACCTCGATCCGCTCGACGCAGGGTCAGGGCGTGATGCCCGACGGCACGAGCCGCTTCTCCTGCGACGGCGGCGAGGTGTTCCACTATATGGGCTGCTCGACCTTCGCGAACTTCACCATCCTGCCCGAGATCGCGCTGGCGAAGGTCCGCGAGGACGCGCCCTTCGACAAGATCTGCTATATCGGCTGCGGCGTCACCACCGGCATCGGCGCGGTGATCTACACCGCCAAGGTCTGGCCCGGCGCGAATGTCGTGGTCTTCGGGCTCGGCGGCATCGGCCTCAACGTGCTGCAGGCGGCGCGCATGGTCGGCGCCGACAAGATCATCGGCGTCGACATCAACCCGGCCCGCCAGGAGATGGCGCGCAAGTTCGGCATGACCCACTTCATCAACCCGAAGGAGGTCGGCAACGACAAGGTCGTCCAAGCGATCGTCGATCTCACCGGCGGCGGCGCAGACTTCTCCTTCGACGCCACCGGCAACACCGACGTGATGCGTCAGGCGCTGGAATGCTGCCATCGCGGCTGGGGCGAGTCGATCGTCATCGGCGTTGCCGAGGCCGGCAAGGAAATCGCGACGCGTCCGTTCCAGCTCGTCACCGGCCGCGTCTGGAAGGGTACGGCTTTCGGCGGCGCGCGCGGCCGCACCGACGTGCCCAAGATCGTCGACTGGTACATGGAGGGCAAGATCAACATCGACGACCTGATCACCCACAAGCTCAGCCTCGACGAGATCAATGTCGGCTTCGACCTGATGCATGAGGGCAAGTCGATCCGCAGCGTGGTGGTTTACTGAGGCCATTCGTCATTCTCGGGCGAAGCGCAGCGCAGACCCGAGAATCTCTGGCCGGAGGAGGAGCGCCTCTCCGCAGAGCACGCCTGCCCCATAAAAGGCACTGGTTTCCGAGATGGTCGGGTCAAGCCCGACCATGACGGCCACGACCAGAGCATAAGGAACACCCCATGGAACTCCTCTCGTCCTCGAAGGCCTTCGGCGGCTCGCAGCGTGTCTATCGCCATGACAGCACTGCCTGCGCCTGCCCGATGACTTTCGCGATCTTCCTGCCGCCGCAGATCGAGGAGGGGCCGGTTCCGCTGCTCTGGTATCTCTCGGGCCTGACCTGCTCGCATCAGAACGTCATGGACAAGGGCGAGTACCGGGCCGCCGCCGCCGCCAACGGCATCGCCATCATCTGCCCCGATACCTCACCGCGCGGCGAGAGCGTGCCCGACGAGCCCGGCAACTGGCAGTTCGGCTCCGGCGCCGGCTTCTATCTCGACGCCACGCAGGAGCCCTACGCGAAGAACTACCGCATGGAGACCTACATCCGCGATGAACTGCCGGAACTCGTCTCCCAGCATTTCCCGGCCGACATGACCCGCCAGGGCATCTTCGGCCATTCCATGGGCGGCCATGGTGCCATCACGCTCGCGCTGAAGAATCCCGAGCGCTACGCCTCCGTCTCCGCCTTCGCGCCGATCGCCCAGCCCTCGACCGCCGGCTGGTCGCGGCCGGCCTTCGAGAAATATCTCGGCACCGACGAGCGCAGCTGGCGTGCCTACGACGCGACGCTGCTGATCGCCGACGGCCACCGAGTCAGGGACCTGCTCGTCGATCAGGGCACCGCAGACGGCTTTCTCGACGAGGGCCTGCGGCCGCAGCTGCTCGAGGTCGCCTGCGCCGCGGCCGGTATCCCGCTCGAGCTGCAGATGCGGGAGGGCTACGACCACTCCTACAACTTCATCTCGACCTTCATGGCCCAGCACATCGCCTGGCATGCGCAGCGGCTGGCAAAGGCCTGAGAGGCGGCGGCGGATTTTTTTTCAACCGCCTGTCGAAACCCGCCGGGGCTGGACGTCATCATGGCAGCCGGGGGATGGTTCTCCGGCGTCAGGTGACGAGGAGTTCGCCCCATGCAGTACATGCTCATCTTCCGCGAGACGGACACCGAATTCGGCCTGCGTGACGACCCCGCCAAGGGGCCGGCCTACTGGGCCTCCTGGATGGCCTATGTCGGCGCGCTCAACCAGGCCGGAATCGTGGTCAGCGGCGCGGGCCTGCAGCCGCCCCACAGCGCCACGATGGTGCGGGTGCGCGACGGCCAGCGCCAGGTACAGGACGGCCCGCATCCCGACACCAAGGAGCAGCTCGGCGGCTATTTCGTCATCGACGTGCCCGACCTCGACGCCGCGCTCGACTGGGCGGCGCGCAGCCCGGCCTCGTCCTATGGCTCGACCGAGGTGCGCCCGGTGTTGCCGCCCCCGCCGCAGCCCTCCGCCTGATGACAGCGGAGGCCGGCGCCGCCGACGAGGCGCGGATGGCGGCCGATCTCGCCGCCCGCGCCTCCTATGGCCGCCTGCTCTCGCTGCTGGCGCGCGACTGGCGCGATCTGGCGGCCGCCGAGGATGCGCTCGCGGAAGCCTTTCGGCTGGCGCTCGACCATTGGCCCTCGGACGGCGTCCCGGCCCGTCCGGAGGCCTGGCTGCTGACGACCGCGCGTCGCCAGCTGATCGACGGGCGGCGCCGCCAGACCAACCGCGCCGCCGCCGAGCCGACCCTGACCCTGCTGGCGGAGCAGGATGCGCGCACCGACGGCGCCGCCTTTCCCGATGAGCGACTCAAGCTGCTCTTCGTCTGTGCCCATCCGGCGATCGACGCCACCGCCCGCGCACCGCTGATGCTGCAGGCTGTGCTGGGCCTCGATGCCGCCCGCATCGCCCAGGCCTTCCTGACCTCGCCCGCGGCACTCGGCCAGCGCCTGGTGCGCGCCAAGGCCAAGATCCGCGATGCCCGCATCGCCTTCGCCATTCCCGAACAGGCCGAGCTGCCCGGGCGGCTCGATGCCGTGCTGCAGGCGATCTACGCCGCCTATGGCAGCGGCTGGGACGATATCGCCGGTGCCGATCCCCGGCGCCGCGGCCTCGCGGAGGAGGCGACTTGGCTGGCGCGGCTGGTGATCCAGCTCCTGCCCGGGGAGCCGGAGGCGCGGGGCCTGCTCGCGCTGATGCTGCATGGCGAGGCCAGGCGCGAGGCCCGCAGGGCGGCCGACGGCGCCTTCGTGCCGCTCGCCGAGCAGGACACGGCGCGCTGGTCGGCTCCGCTGATCAAGGAGGCGGAAGCCGAACTGGCGCAGGCCGCCCGGCATGCGAGTTTGGGGCCGTTCCAGCTGGAGGCGGCGATCCAGTCCGTCCATGCCGCCCGGGCGGTGACGGGGCGCACCGACGCCACAGCCCTGGCCCGCCTCTATGAAGGGCTGGCCCGGCTCGCACCGACGACCGGCGTGCTCGTCAGCCGGGCCGCGGCACTGGCGGAGGCATCCGACCCGCAGGCCGGGCTTTCGGCCCTGGCCGAACTGCCCCCCGGCGACGTCCTGTCCTATCAGCCCTACTGGGCCCTCAGGGCCCATCTGCTGCGCCGGTCCGGACAGGGCGAGGCCGCCCGCGACGCTTATGACCGCGCCATCGGCCTCAGCAGCGACCCGGCCGTGCGCGATTTCCTGATGCAGGCGTCTCGGCGCCCGCCGGACTGAGCCTGGGCTTTCGAGAAGCGGGCGGCGGCCCTCACACCACCGCGGTCAGCCCGCCATCGACCATCAGCAGATGGCCGTTGACGTAGTCGGCCGCCGCCGAGGAGAGGAAGATCGCCGCGCCGACCAGTTCCTTGGTCTCGCCCCAGCGCCCGGCCGGCGTCCGGTTGCAGACCCAGGCGGTGAAGGCCTCGTCGGCGATCAGCGCCTTGTTGATCTCGGTGGTGAAATAGCCCGGGCCGATCGCATTGGCCTGGATGTTGTGCTTGCCGAGCTCGGCGGCGAGCCCGCGCGTCATCATCTTCACCGCGCCCTTCGAGGCCGTGTAGGGGATGATCGTCGCCCGTCCGAGCTCGCTCATCACCGAGCCGATGCTGATGATCTTGCCGCGCTTGCGCGGCAGCATCCGCTTGGTCACGGCCTGGGTGACGTAGAACACCGAGTGCAGGTTGGTCGCCATCACCTCGTGCCAGCCCTCGACCGGGAACTCGTGGATCGGCGCGCGCTTCTGCATGCCGGCATTGTTGATGAGGATGTCGATGGGCCCGATCTCAGCCTCGATTCCCGCGACGCCGGCCTCGACGGCCGCCTGGTCGGTGACGTCGAAGGGCGCGACCGAGACCTTGCGGCCGGCGGCCGAGATCGCCTGCGCGGCGCGCTCCAGCTTGGCCCTGTCGCGCCCGTTCAGCACGACATGTGCGCCGGCTTCAGACAGCCCTTCCGCCAGCGCCAGCCCGATCCCCTGCCCCGACCCGGTGACGAGGGCGATCTTGCCCTCCAGACTGAACAGCGACAGAGACATGGCGGAACCTCGCGAACGGGATCGCCGGCATCTTTCGAATTGCGCCGGCTCGGCGAAAGTGGGTAAGCAGCTTTCAATCGATTAGACAATATCGGCGAGGCTGTCAGGCCTCCCTCAGCCCTCATCCTGAGGAGCCCCGCTCCTACGGAGCGCTCCTCAGGATGAGGGCTGAGAAGACCGCCAACATCAGGGAAGAAGCCATGCGCGCCGTCGTCATCCATGCCGAAAAGGACCTCCGCATCGACGAGGTCGCCACGGCTGAACCCGGTCCGCGGCAGGTCCGCGTCAAGATCGAGGCCGGCGGCATCTGCGGCTCGGACCTGCATTACTACCTTCATGGCGGCTTCGGCACGATCCGCGTGCGCGAGCCGCTGATCCTCGGCCATGAGATCGCCGGGCGCATCGAATGCGTCGGCGCCGAGGTCACCCGCGTCAAGGTCGGCGATCGCGTCGCCGTCAATCCCAGCCGCGCCTGCGGCCATTGCCGCTACTGCCAGATGGGCCAGCAGCAGCACTGCACCGACATGCTGTTCTATGGCAGCGCCATGCGCTTCCCCCATGTCCAGGGCGGCTTCCGCGAGATGCTCGTCATCGAGGAACGCCAGGCGGTGAAGGTCGCCGACCATGTCAGCGCGGCCGAGGCCGCCTTCGCCGAGCCACTGGCGGTCTGCCTCCACGCCGTCAAGCGGGCCGGCCCGCTGCTCGGCAAGCGCGTCCTCGTCACCGGCTCGGGGCCGATCGGCATCCTCACCATCATCGCCGCCAAGGCGGCCGGCGCGGCCGAGATCGTCGCCACCGACGTGGTCGACGGCCCCCTGCCGACGGCGCTGAAGATGGGCGCCAGCCGGGCCATCAACGTCATGGTCGAGCCCGACCGCCTGAAGGCCGAATACGGCGCCGAGAAGGGCGCCTTCGACGTGATGTTCGAGGCCTCGGGCAACCAGCATGCGCTGACCGGTGCCTTCGACGTGGTGCGCTCTGGCGGCGTGATCGTGCAGATCGGCGTCGGCGGGAACTTCACCCTGCCGATGAACGTCGTCGTCGCCAAGGAATTCGACCTGCGCGGCTCCTTCCGTTTCCACGAGGAGTTCGACTGGGCAGTGGCGATGATCGGCTCGAAGACGATCGACCTCTCGCCGCTGCTCACCGCGACGCTTCCCGTCGAACGCGCGATCGAGGCCTTCGACCTCGCCGCCGACAAGTCGAGGGCGATGAAAGTCCAGCTCGCCTTCGGGTGAGGTGAACAGCGCGTCGAGCCTGGTCCCTCCCCTAGCGCGCCGTCATCCCGGGCGACCGCAGGTCGACCCGGGATCCATGCCTGAACCGTTCCGGAATGGGTCCCGGGTCTGCGCTGCGCTCCGCCCGGGACGACGGTTCGTTTCACTCACGGCAACGAGCGCTCCGTCTCGTCCGCCCCCCGTCTACGATCCGTCACAAATCGTGAGAAGGCGGAAACCAATTCCCGCTATAAAACGCAACCGAGCGGGCTCCTCGCCCGACTGGACGGACACGACATGACACGCAAATATTTCGGCACCGACGGCATTCGCGGACGCGCCAATGGCGTCATCACGCCGGACCTCGCCCTGAAGGTCGGGCAGGCCACCGGCCTCGCCTTTCATCGCGGCGACCACCGCCACCGCGTCGTGATCGGCAAGGACACCCGCCTCTCCGGCTACATGATCGAATACGCCATGGTCGCCGGCTTCACCTCGGTCGGCATGGACGTGATGCTGCTCGGGCCGATGCCGACGCCGGCTGTCGCCATGCTGACGCGCTCGATGCGCGCCGATCTCGGCGTGATGATCTCCGCCTCGCACAATCCCTATGAGGACAACGGCATCAAGCTGTTCGGCCCGGACGGCTACAAGCTCAGCGACGAGGTCGAGCGCGAGATCTCGGCGCTGATCGATTCAGACCTCTCGCCGCGGCTTTCGACCTCGCCGACGCTCGGCCGCGCCAAGCGCATCGAGAGCGCCCATGCGCGCTATATCGAATTCGCCAAGCGCACCTTGCCCCGCAACATGGACCTGGAAGGGCTGCGCATCGTCATCGATTGCGCCAACGGCGCCGGCTACAAGGTCGCGCCGGAAGCGCTCTGGGAACTCGGCGCCGAAGTCATTGCGATCGGCGTCGACCCGGACGGCTTCAACATCAACAAGGATGTCGGCTCGACCGCCCCCGACGCGCTGATCGCCAAGGTCCGGGAGCTGCGCGCCGATATCGGCATCGCCCTCGATGGCGACGCCGATCGCGTCCTGATCGTCGACGAGCTCGGCCAGGTCGTCGACGGCGATCAGCTCATGGCCGTCATCGCCCGCACCTGGCAGGAGGATGGCCGCCTGTCGCAGCCCGGCGTGGTCGCGACCGTGATGTCCAATCTCGGGCTCGAGCGCTATCTGGCGGGGCTGGGCCTCAGCCTGGCGCGCACGGCGGTCGGCGACCGCTATGTGCTGGAGCATATGCGCAGCCACGGCTTCAACCTCGGCGGCGAGCAGTCCGGCCACATCATCCTGTCGGATTTCGGCACCACCGGCGACGGCCTGGTCGCGGCGCTGCAATTGCTGGCGGCGGTCAAGCGGCAGGACAAGCCGGTCTCCGAAATCTGCCACGCCTTCGAGCCGCTGCCCCAGATCCTCAAGAACGTCCGCTACGCCAATGGCAAGCCGCTCGAGAAGAAGCCCGTCGTCAGCGCCATCGAGGCGGCGCGGCAGATGCTGGGCGAGAGCGGTCGCCTCGTCATCCGCCCCTCCGGGACCGAGCCGGTGATCCGCGTGATGGCCGAAGGCGACGACCGCGACCTCGTCATGCGCGCCGTCGACGACATCGTCGAGGCCGTGACGAAGGCGGCGGCTTAAGCCCATCAGGCAATCTCGGAAGCCACCGCGTCATCCTGGACAAGCGGCGAAGCCGCGCAGGCCGGGATCCATCATAGGGCTCCGTCGTCGCCCGATGATGGATCCCGGGACGAAGCTTGGCTTCGCTCCGGGATGACGGCGCCGTTCCTGAGGGTCGGCCTATAAAGCTCGCCGCCTTCTCCCAATGCCCTGCGCGCCAGCGCAACGCACCCCTCCCCGCCCATTAACCTCCCGGCAAGTATTCGGGCCGCGTTCAGACTTTTTTGAGGTTAATTCCTAAGGTTAAGCCTCGTTTAAGATTTTGCCGGCATGGTCTGCCTGTCGGTAACTCGCGCGGGCTGCGTTCTTGGCGCCGCGCAAACTCGAGGGACACTGCCATGGGCAGCCTGAAAACTTTTGCGCTGGCGGGCGCCATGGCGCTCGGAGCATCCGCTGCCGCTGCCGCCGATCTGGCTTACGCACCGGCCCCGCCGCCCCACGAGCCGCTCGGCCTCAAGGGCACGATCAGCAGCGGCTTCTATCTGCGCGGCGACATCGGCGTCGGCTCGCAGTCCTATGACGAGCTGGACGTGAAGCTGAACAACGGCCCGGTCATCGCGGCCGCGGGCGTCACCTCCTTCACCACCATCAAGCCGGATCGCGGCTTCGCCGCCTTCGCCGGCGTCGGCATCGGCTATCAGTTCAACAGCTATCTGCGCTTCGACCTGACCGGCGAATACCGCGGCGGCTCGTTCAACGGCCGCGACCAGATCTCCTACAATTTCGGCGTCCCGACCAACCAGACCAATGTCTATCGCGCCGACGTCGCGACCTTCGTCGCGCTCGCCAACGCCTATATCGACCTCGGCACCTGGAACTGCCTGACGCCTTATCTCGGCTTCGGCATCGGCATGGCCAACCATTCGGTCAGCGGCCTGTCCGACCAGGGCATCAACCAGGCGGTGGGCGCCGCCTTCGCCAACACCTCCTATGCCTATGGCGACTCGGCCGACAAGACCAACTTCGCCTGGGCCCTGATGGCCGGCGTCTCCTACGACGTCACCTCCAACCTCAAGCTCGACATCGGCTATCGCTACCTGAACATGGGCGACGGTCCGACGATCGGCCTGCGAGGCGCCAACGGCCTGCTCGCCAATCCGAGCTCCTCGGTGCGCTTCAAGGGCATCGACAGCCACGACATCCGCATCGGCATGCGCTGGAACTTCAGCGATCCGAGCTGCTGCGGCCCGGTCGAGAAGCCGATCGCCTACGCGCCGACCGTCCGCAAATACTGAGCGCGACGCCAGCACGCGACGCCATGGATCAACAAGAACGGCGCGGACCCCGGTCCGCGCCGTTTTGCTTGGGCCAGCCGGCTCAGCGCAGGAGCGATCGGCCGGTCATCTCGGCCGGCTGCGCGACGCGCAGCAGCGCCAGCAGCGTCGGCGCGACGTCGGCCAGCCGCCCGTCGGCCAGGTTCTTGGCGTCGCTGCCGACGACCATTACCGGCACCGGGAAGGTGGTGTGGGCGGTATGCGGCGCGCCCGTCACGGGATCGACCATCAATTCGCAATTGCCGTGATCGGCCGTGATCAGCATCGCCCCGCCGCGTGTCTCGATCGCAGCCGCGATGCGCCCGAGCCCGGTATCGACGGTCTCGACGGCCTTGATCGCCGCCCTCAGCACGCCGGTATGGCCGACCATGTCGGGGTTGGCGAAGTTCAGCACGACGAGATCGTAGCGCCCGGACTCGATCGCCTCGACCGCCCGGTCGGTCAGTTCCGGCGCCGACATCTCGGGTTGGAGGTCATAGGTCGCGACCTTCGGCGAGGGCACCATGATGCGGTCCTCGCGCGGATAGGGCGTCTCCTCGCCGCCATTGAAGAAATAGGTGACGTGCGGATACTTCTCCGTCTCGGCCATATGCACCTGCGCGAGCCCCGCCTTGGCGACCGTCTCGCCCAGACCTTCGGCGAGCGTCTGCGGCGCAAACAGCGCCGGCATCACCGCATCGAGCCCCGCGCTGTAGGAGGTCATGCTCACGGCCTTCGCCAGCACGGGCCGGCGCGGCCGCTTGAACCCGGTGAAATCGGGCATCAGCACCGCATCCAGGATCTCGCGGATCCGGTCGGAACGGAAGTTGAAGCTCAACAGCCCGTCGCCGTCGCACATGCCGGCAAAGCCGCCGATCACCGCGGGCGCGATGAATTCGTCATGCACACCCTCGGCATAGGCGGCCGCGATCGCGGCAGGGGCATCGGCGAATGCTCGCCCCTCCCCGAGCACCATCGCCCGCCAGGCCTTCTCGACGCGCTCCCAGCGATGGTCGCGGTCCATCGCGAAATAGCGGCCACTCACGCTGGCGATGACCGCCTGCGCCGGCAGGGCCGCGATGAAGTCGCCCACGAAGCCGGCGGCCGATTGCGGCGGGGTATCGCGCCCGTCGGTGAAGATGTGCACTTGCACCGGGATGCCCTGCGCGACCAGGATCCGCGCCAGCGCCACGGCATGGTCCTGATGGGCATGCACGCCGCCCGGCGAGACCAGGCCCAGCAGATGGCAGGCGCCACCGCTCGCCTTGAGAGCCTCGACCAGCCCGGAGGACGCGAGCGCCTGGGCGATCGAACCGTCCTCGATCGCCAGATTGATCCGCGGCAGATCCTGCATCACGACGCGGCCGGCCCCGAGATTGAGATGGCCGACCTCGGAATTGCCCATCTGGCCCGGCGGCAGGCCGACATCGAGCCCGGAGGTCTTCAGGAAGGCGTGCGGAGAGCTCGCCCAGAGCCTGTCGAAGTTCGGCGTCTGGGCGAGGCGCACCGCGTTGTTTTCGCTCTCCTGCCGCCAGCCCCAGCCATCGAGGATCATCAGCATGACGGGGCGCGGCGCAGACATGGCAACCTGTGAGCATTTGTGAAGGCCGCTGTGCGGATACCACGCCACACGCTGCGATTGCGAGTGCTAAGAAGACGGACCCAACGTCTCGGGAGAACGGGCATGACGATCAAGGCCGTGGTCTTCGATGCCTATGGCACGCTGTTCGACGTGCAGTCCGTGGCGCGGGTCACCGACGCCGCCTTTCCCGGCCATGGCGAGGTCATCACCCAGATCTGGCGGCTGAAACAGCTCGAATACACCTGGCTGCGGGCCCTGATGGGCCAATATGCCGACTTCTGGACCGTGACGCAGGATTCGCTCGCCTATACGCTCGACACGCTCGGGCTCGTCGCCACCCCGGAACTCGTCGCGCAGATCGCCGAGGCCTATGACGCGCTGGCGCTCTACCCCGAAGCGCTTGAGGCGCTGGACGCGTTGGCGCCGCTGCGGCTCGCGATCTTTTCCAATGGCAGCCCGGCCATGCTCGGGCGCTTGGTCGCCCAGGCCGGCATCGAGAGCCGGCTCGAAACCGTGATCAGCGTCGACGAGATCGGCGTCTACAAGCCCGACCCGCGCGGCTACCGCCATGTCGAGGCGCGGCTGGGGCTGGGGCGCGACGAGATCCTCTTCGTCTCCTCCAACGGCTTCGACATCGCCGGCGCCAGGGCGCATGGGTTCCGCGTCGCACGGATCGCCCGCCTGCCGGCGGATGCGCTGCGCCGCGAACTCGCCGGCGCCGCCACGATCGGCCCGGCCCTGATGTTCAAGGCGCTGCGGCTGCGCCCCGAGCGTCTCGGCTTCGACGCCGACGTCACCATCGCCGCCCTGACCGACCTCGTCGCGCTCGTGGCGCAGGGCGAGGACGCCTGGGGTCGCTGACGCCGTCGGTCCCGCGGGCTCCCTCAATCCGCGAGAACGAAGTCGAAGCGGCCGAGCTGCCCCCCTGTCGCACCCGTGACCGTCATCAGCAGGCTGGCATCGAAGATGCGGTCGCGCTGGTTGGCCGCCCGCTCCTCGGGAAAATACAGCTGCGTCGTCAGCACGGGCCGGCTGCCGGCCTGCACCTTCACGTGGAAATGGCGGGTGCGCCCGGGGTAGAAGCCGGGAATGCGGGTGATGAACTGGTAGCGCCCCTGCGCGTCGGTGTACTGGTGGCCTCGGAAGCGGAAACCGGCATTGTCGTACTGCCCGCCCGTATCGGCGTGCCAGAGGTCGATCAGCGCGCCCGAGAGCGGCTGGCATTGCCGCGTCAGCACGAAGCCCGAAAGCACCAGCGCATCGCCGGGACCATCGCCGCGCAGATCGCGCTTCAGCGGGGAGGACGGCGTGAAATAGGGCCCTTCCGTCTGGCGCCGGGTCCCGGAGGCCGGCGCCTCGCAAGCCGGCGTCGCCGGCAGCGCCTGCGCCTCAGCGAGGCCCGGCAAGGCGAGGCTGGCCAGGCCGAACGCCGACAGATTGGCCGTCAGACGGCGACGGGTGACCAGGCTGGACGGTGGCGTCATCGTGTGGGATCCTCTGCTGGCCCGACAGAAACGGGGATTGCGCGTTCCAGAGGTGGCGAGCGCCGCGCCGACCGACAAGCCGCCCCTCACCGGGACGTGATCCCGCCCCGCGTTGACGCCGTGGCCGCCGCCGCCGCGGACCGCTAAGCAGAAACCCCGACAGCCGGAGACCGCCGATGATCAAGTTCTACTACCACCCCTCGCCCAACCCGGCGAAGATTGCGCTCTTCCTCGAGGAGGCGGGGCTTCCCTATGAGCTGGTCCCGGTCGACACCCGCAAGGGCGATCAGTTCAAGCCGGAGTTCCTGGCGATCAACCCCAACGCCAAGACCCCGGCGCTCACCGATGGCGACGCCACGATCTTCGACAGCAACGCGATCCTGCTCTATCTCGCCGAGAAGACCGGGCAGTTCCTCCCCGAGAACACGCCCAAGGCGCGCGGCGAGATGCTCTCCTGGCTGATGTTCGTCGCCACCGGCATCGGCCCCTACTGCGGCCAGGCGGTGCATTTCAGCCGCTTCGCGCCAGAGAAGCTGCCCTACGCGATCAACCGCTACGCCCGCGAGGCCGAGCGCCATTGGGGCATCATCGACGCACAGCTCGCCAAGGCGCCCTACATGCTGGGCGAGACCTACACGCTGATCGACATGTCGGTCTGGGGCTGGGCGACACGGCTCGGCTTCGCCATCGGCGACGACTGGGCCCGGATGTTCCCCAATGTGAAGCGCCATCTCGATCTGATCTCGGCACGTCCCGCCGCGCAGCGCGCCGTTGCGCTCAAGGACGCCTTCGCCTTCAAGACCGAGTTCGACGACGAGGCCCGCAGGATCCTGTTCCCGCAGAACGCCCATCTCGCCTGACGCCGGGGGCGTCGCGCCGGGCGGGCGCTCAGCTCCGCCCGGCCTCCTCGCCCTCGCCATCCTTCAGCGCGGCGAGTTGCGCGTCGAGGGTGAAGACGAGGCCGGTGGGCAGGAAGGCGCTGTCGGCCCGCCCCTGGCTGGCCGGCATCGTCCGCTCGATCAGGCGTGAGCCGAAACCCCGGCGCGAGGGCGGCGTGACCGGTGGCCCGCCGCTTTCCTGCCAGCGCAGGCGGAACTGCGGCATGCCGTCGATCTCGTCGATCCGCCAGCTCAGCGCGACGCGGCCCGTCTGGTTGGAGAGCGAGCCGTATTTGACCGCGTTCGTCGCCAGCTCGTGCAGCACCAGCGTCAGCGCCAGGGCCGCCCGCGGGCCCAGCACGACCTCCGGCCCCCTGATCACGAAACGCGACGGGTCGCCCTGGATGCCGATGATGCTGTCGGCGATGTCGGCCATCGCGGCATGCGCCTGATGCCCGCCGAGCAGGAGATCATGCGCCCGCGCCAGCGCCGCCAGCCTCGCGCTGAAGGTCTCGTTGGCGGCCTCCAGCGAGGTCGCCCCCCGCAGCGTCTGCGAGGCGATCGCCTGGATCATCGCCAGGGTGTTCTTCACGCGATGCGCCAGTTCCTGCATCAGCAGGCGTAGCTGCGCCTCGGTCTCCTTGCGTTCGGTGATGTCGATATGTGCGCCGACGAGCCGCAGCGGCCGGCCATCGGCATCGCGCTCGATCTGGGCGACGGCCGAAATCCACCGCTCCGCGCCGTCGGAGGGGCGAATGATGCGGTACTCCATCTGGTAGTCGGTGGCCGTGCCCGCGACCGTCTCGCGGAAAT
This sequence comes from Allobosea sp., assembly GCF_030695125.1. Classification (GTDB taxonomy): domain Bacteria; phylum Pseudomonadota; class Alphaproteobacteria; order Rhizobiales; family Beijerinckiaceae; genus Allobosea. Next base: position 104,449 of record NZ_JAUYTP010000045.1, read on the forward strand.
GGCTTTCGACCACGGCCCGCTCCTGCGGGTGGATGCGGCGCACCCAGTCTTCATGGCTCTCATGCACCGCATCGGGCGGCAGCCCGTGGACGAGCAGGTATTCCGGCGAGCGCGTGTTGCGGAAACCGTCCCGGAGGTCGACCTCGAGCCCGCCGACCTTGCCGATCTTCTGGACCTGGGCCAGTTCCTGCTCGCGACGCCGCAGCGCCTGCGCGGCGGCATCGCGTTCGCGCTGCGCCCGCACCAGCGTCGTCGTCTCGGTAACGACCGCCAGCACACCCAGCACCGCGCCGCCATCGTCGAAGAGCGGGCTGTAATCGACATTCAGCCAGACATCCTCGGCGACGCCGCTGCGATGCAGGACGAGCGGCAGGTCGCGATAGGACAAGGGCGCGCCGCCGACGAAGACGGTCGCCATGACCTCGTTGTGGAAGTCGGCGACCTCCGGCCACGCATCGAGCAGGCTACGCCCCAATATGTCGGGATGCTTGACGCCGGCGATGCCCAGATAGGCGTCGTTGTAGAGCAGCCGGCCCTCCGCCCCCCACAGGATCACCATGGGAGTCGGCGAGGTCAGAACCATCTGCAGGGCGGACCTCAGCCGCTCGGGCCAGCCCGCGACGGGACCGAGAGCGGTGTCCGCGCCGGTCCAGCCGCGAAGCAGCGCCCCCACTTCACCGCCGCCGACCGGCCACGATCCCCCCGCCATGCGGTTTCCCCCGAGCCGAACGACAGGCGTTCCGCATATCCGACATTACGGCGCTAGTGTTGGCATTCCCGATCGGACGCTTCAAGCCTGCCTGAATGCGCGAGCGCAGGCCTAGCAGGCGTTTCAGCGATCAGACACGTCAAATGACACAGCAAACCGGCGCCTGGGCTCGGTGCACCGCAATCCACGAAAGCAGTGGCAGGGCGCGAGGTTTCGCGGCAGTGTCGCGCGATCGATTCCGGGGCGACGATTGCCGCGGACGCCACGCCTAGCAGAGGGCCAGGGATGCCGACTGACATCGAGATCGCGCGCGCGGCCAAACTTCGGCCGATCGCGGACATCGCCGCACGTGCCGGCATTCCCGAATCCGCCCTCGAGCCCCACGGCAAGTTCATCGCCAAGGTCGACACGCAGGCCATCCCCGATTTTGCAGGCAAGCCCGACGGCAAGCTGATCCTCGTCACCGCCATCAATCCGACCCCGGCCGGCGAGGGCAAGACGACGACCACCGTCGGTCTCGGCGACGGCCTCAGCCGAATCGGCAAACGCTGCATGATCGCGCTGCGCGAGCCCTCGCTGGGCCCCTGCTTCGGCGTCAAGGGCGGCGCGGCCGGCGGCGGCCATGCCCAGATCGTGCCGATGGAGCAGATCAACCTGCACTTCACCGGCGACTTCCACGCCATCACCAGCGCGCACAACCTGCTCGCGGCGATGATCGACAACCATGTCTACTGGGGCAACGCGCTCGGCCTCGACACGCGCCACATCGCCTGGCGTCGCGTCATGGACATGAACGACCGCGCCCTGCGCCAGACCGTCTCCTCGCTCGGCGGCGCCAGCAACGGCTTCCCCCGCGAGGACGGCTTCGACATCACCGTCGCCTCGGAGATCATGGCGATCTTCTGCCTCGCGACCGACATGGCCGATCTCGAGGCCAGGCTCGGCCGCATCGTCATCGGCCGCACCCGCGACAAACGCCCCGTCACCGCCGCCGACCTCAAGGCCACCGGCGCGATGAGCGTCCTGCTCAAGGACGCGCTGATGCCCAATCTGGTGCAGACGCTGGAGGGCACGCCCGCCTTCGTCCATGGCGGGCCCTTCGCCAACATCGCCCATGGCTGCAACTCCGCCATCGCCACCCGCGCCGCCCTGAAGCTGGCGGACTACACCGTCACCGAGGCCGGTTTCGGGGCCGATCTCGGCGCCGAGAAATTCTTCGACATCAAATGCCGCAAGACCGGGCTGAAGCCGGCCGCGGCCGTCATCGTCGCCACCGTGCGCGCGCTCAAGATGCATGGCGGGGCCGCGAAGGAGGCGCTCGGCAGCGAGGATCTCGCCGCGCTGCAGGCCGGCCTCGCCAACCTCGCCCGCCATGTCGGCAATATCAGAAAGTTCGGCGTACCGCCGATCGTCGCGATCAACCATTTCGTCAGCGACACCGCGGCCGAACACGCGCTGATCGTCAGCTATTGCCGCAACCATCTCGGCGTCGAGGCGGTGATCTGTCGCCACTGGGCGCAAGGCGGCGCGGGCACCGAGGAACTGGCGCACAAGGTTGTCGCCCTGGCCGAAAGCGGCGAGGCCGATTTCGCTCCGCTCTATCCCGACGCCCTGCCGCTCTGGGACAAGCTGGAGACGATCGCCCGCGAGATCTATGGCGCCGCCGGCATTGCCGGCGATGCCAAGGTGAAGGCCCGCTTCGCCGAACTGGAGGCCGACGGCTACGGCCATCTGCCCGTCTGCGTGGCCAAGACGCAGTATTCCTTCTCCGCCGACCCGACCCTGCGCGGCGCCCCCAGCGGCCACACCGTTCCGGTGCGGGAGGTCCGCCTCTCGGCCGGCGCCGGCTTTGTCGTGGCGATCTGCGGTGACATCATGACGATGCCCGGCCTGCCCCGCATGCCCGCGGCCGAGAAGATCCACATCGATGCGCAGGGACGGATCGAAGGGCTGTTCTGATCGGCTTTTCGCAGGGGGACGGGCCGGCCATTGGCGGATTGTTAAAGGCCTCCCGACAGGATCGCGGCGCGGCGGACGGGCGTGCGGGCGTCGTGGCCGGCCTGAGGAGACGTCTTGCCGATGAGATCAGCTGCCGCCGCCAGGCTGTTGCCCCGGGGCCTGCGCGGCCGGGTGATGATCGCAACGCTCGCCATCCTGGTGGCGATCGCGCTTCCCGCCGCCGGGGTCTTCATCTGGCTGGTGGACAACACGGTGGTGAAGCTCGGCACGCTGTTTGCCGAGAAGCAGATCCTGTTCGACCGCTATCGCGGCCTGGAATCGCTGATGCGGGAGGTCTCACTGGCGGAGACGGTGGCCCGGTCGCCGGCGATCCTCGATTGGGCTAAGGACGAAGCCGATCCCGCCAAGGCGCAGCGCGGCCTGGCGGAACTCGAGCACTACCGCCTGTCCTTCAAGGACCAGAGCTATTTCGTGGTGCTCGACGGTTCCGGGAACTACTATTTCAACGACAAGGCCGACACCTACCGGAACGATCGCCGGCGTTACACGCTCGCGCGGGACAACCCCCGCGACGGCTGGTATTTTCAGACCATCGCGCTGGGCTCGGGCTGCCATCTCAACGTCGACCACGACGACAACATCAAGGTCACCAAGGTCTGGATCAACTGCATCATCCGCAGCGGCGAGCGCGCGCTTGGCGTCATCGGCACCGGCGTCGATCTCAGCCAGTTCATCCGTGAGGTCGTCGACATCCCGCAGACCGGGGTGCAGAGCATGTTCGTCGATCGCAACGGCGCCGTGCAGGCCCATCGCGATCCCAAGCTCGTCGATTTCCACAGCCTGACCAAGGACAGCAAGGCCAAGAAGACGATCTTCCTGCAGCTGGACCATGAGCGCGACCGGAGCGCTTTGGCGCAGATGATGCAGCAGGTTGCAGCCGGCGGCGCGCTTGTCCGCTCCCGCTTCATGCAGATCGACGGCCAAATGGTGCTGGTCGGAGTCGGCTATCTCGACCGGCTCGGCTGGTTCAATGTCACCCTCATGGACGTCGATGAGATTATCGATCGGCGTCTGTTCCTGCCGATCGCTCTGCTCCTGGCGGCGATGCTGCTGGCGGCCGCCGCATTGATGACCCTTGCGTTCCAGCGCCGCGTCCTTGACCGGCTGGCGCGCGTGGAAGGAGACGTCCAGAAGGTCCGGGCCGGTCGCTTCGACGAGGTCGCGAGCGATGGCGCCGACGACGAGATCGGCCGGCTCTCGCGCGCCTTCCGCGAGATGGCCAGCGCCGTCGGCGACAACACCGATCGCCTTGAGGAGATGGTGCGCGACCGCACGCGCGATCTGGAGCGCCTCGCCCATCTCGACCCGCTGACCGGGATCTTCAACCGCCGCGGCTTCGAGCGCGCGTTCGAGGCCGGCCAGAACCGCGCCCGGCGCGCCGGACACGCCACGGGCCTGCTGCTGTTCGACATCGACCGGCTCAAGCCGATCAATGACATCCACGGCCATCACCACGGCGATTCCGTCATCGTCGCCGTGGTCGAGCGACTGACCGGGCTGCTGCGCAGCTACGATGTCTGCGCCCGTTGGGGCGGAGACGAGTTCATTGTCCTGGTCGACCAGGCCAGCCCGGCCTCGCTGTCGGCGATCGCGGCCAAGATCGGCGCGGCCATGCGGGCGCAGCCGGTCGTATTGGCCGATGGCCTCTCGCTGCCGGTGACGGTCAGCATCGGCGCCAGCATCGTGACGGAGGGGCAGAGCCTTGTCGATGCGGCCAGCCGGGCCGACAAGGCGCTGTATGCCGCCAAGCAGGGCAACCGCGACACCTTCGTCCTCGATGAAGCGGCGAGCCGTGGCGAACCGGACCCCGCGCAGCCACGAGGCTGACGCCGATGACCCCACTGGCCGCATGACAAAAGGGCGCCCTTGCGAGGCGCCCTTTCCTAAATCAATCCGATGAACCGGACCTCAGGTCACACCTGAGGCTGCGGCTCCAGCCCGGCATCGGGCTCGTCGCGCTTGCGGCCCTTGCCGGCGCTCGGCACGGCCGAGCCGCGCGGCGCCGACGGGGTGTCGTCGAGATCGCGCGACGGACGCTTGCCGGCGATCAGGTCGCGGATTTCCTCGCCGGTCAGCGTCTCGAACTCGAGTAGCGCCTCAGCCACCGCCACAAACTGTTCGTGATGGTCGGTGAGGATCTTCTTGGCGTCCTGATAGCCGGTATCGACCAGCTTCTTGACCTCGGCGTCGATCTTCTGTGCCGTCGACTCCGAGATGCTCTGGCTGCGGCCCATCGACATGCCCAGGAAAACCTCTTCCTGGTTGTCGCCATAGGCGACCATGCCGAGTTCGTCGGAGTAACCCATCTGGGTGACCATGGCCTTGGCCATCTTGGTCGCCTGCTGGATGTCGCCGGTCGCGCCCGAGGTCACGTTCTCGCGGCCGAAGGTCATTTCCTCCGCGACGCGACCACCCATGGCGACCGCGAGCTGGGAGGTGAACTCCTTGTACTTCATCGAGTAGCGGTCGCCCTCCGGCAGGAACTTGACCATGCCGAGCGCACGACCGCGCGGAATGATCGTCGCCTTGTGGACCGGGATGCCGGCGGGGACATAGAGGCCGACGATGGCGTGTCCGGCCTCGTGATAGGCGGTCAGCTTCTTCTCTTCCTCGGACATTGCCATGGATTTGCGCTCGGCGCCCATCATGACCTTGTCCTTGGCGTCCTCGAACTCGGCATGGGTGACCATGCGCTTGCCGCGCCGCGCCGCCAGCAGCGCCGCCTCGTTGACGAGGTTCATCAGATCGGCGCCCGAGAAGCCCGGCGTGCCGCGGGCGAGAATGCGCAGATCGACATCCGGCGCCACCGGGACCTTGCGGACATGGACCTTGAGGATCTTCTCGCGACCGGCGACGTCGGGGTTCGGCACCACGATCTGGCGGTCGAAACGGCCCGGACGCAGCAGCGCCGGGTCGAGGACGTCGGGCCGGTTGGTGGCGGCGATGATGATCACGCCCTCGTTCGGCTCGAAGCCGTCCATCTCGACGAGGAGTTGGTTCAGCGTCTGCTCGCGCTCGTCATTGCCACCGCCGAGACCGGCTCCGCGATGACGACCGACCGCGTCGATTTCGTCGATGAAGATGATGCAGGGCGAGTTCTTCTTGGCCTGCTCGAACATGTCGCGCACGCGGCTGGCGCCGACGCCGACGAACATCTCGACGAAATCCGAACCCGAGATCGTGAAGAACGGCACATTGGCTTCACCCGCGACGGCACGCGCCGTCAGGGTCTTGCCCGTGCCGGGAGGGCCGACCAGCAGCACGCCGCGCGGAATGCGCCCGCCCAGGCGCTGGAACTTCTGCGGATCGCGCAGGAACTCGACGATCTCCTGCAGGTCCTCCTTGGCCTCGTCGATGCCGGCGACATCCTCGAAGGTGACGCGGCCATGCGCCTCGGTAAGGAGCTTGGCCTTCGACTTGCCGAAGCCCATCGCGCGGCCGGCGCCGTTCTGCATCTGGCGGGACATGAAGATCCACAGGCCGATGAAGATGACGAAAGGCAGCGAATTGACCAGCAGGGCCATGAACCAGGGCGTGCCTTCGGACGGCGCGCGGGCCGAAACCTGGACGCCCTTCTGGGCCAGCGTCTTGAGCAGGGCCGGGTCGCCATAGGGCGCATAGGTCACGAAGGTGCGACCATCCGAGAACGTCCCGGTGATCTCCTGTCCGGCCACCACGACATTGGTGATCCGCCCGGCCTCCGACTCGTTGATCAGCTGGCTGTAGGGAATTTCGTTGGTGCTGGCGCGTTGGCTTGGGCTTTGAAACAGCGTGACGAGCGCCAGGACAAGCAGGAAGATCACCACCCAGAGGGCGAAATTGCGAAAGTTCGGATTCATCATCTGTCCGATCGGGCCTGCCGGACCAACCGGAAGAGGCCAAGAGTTTGCAGGACTAATCTAGGTGCGACCGGGGCCCTTGCCAAGGGAAACAGAAAATCGCCTCCAGCCTATGATGCCGCAGGGTGAACGCCGCGCCGGCGCGGTCCCTCCGGCCGCAGCAGCAAGGTGCCGTCGGCCTGCAGGACCAGCACGCAACCCGCCAGAGTGCGCGTCGTCCGCGCCCCGTCCCGCGCGGCGCGCGCCAGGGCCTCGACGCAGGCCTCGAGCCGCTCCAGCCGCGCCGGCAGGGCGTTTGCGACCGGCATCGCCTCCAGCGCCAGCGCGACGACGCGCAGCACGATCTCGTCGGGTTCGCCCAGCAGCGCGGAAAACCGCAGCCGCACCACCGGCGCCTCGCCGGTGGGCAGGAGCAGGCCGGGCAGCAGCAGGCCGGGCAGCAGCGCCTGAGCCCGCGCCGCAGCCGCCGCGTCCAGCCGCGCGATGCGCTGTGCCAGCAGCGCCAGCCGCTCCGCATCCAGGCCCTCGGCGGCCAGCACCGGCATCAGCCCGCGCCAGCGCACCCGCCCGAAGCGGGGGTCCTCGTTGCTGGGGTCGCTCACGAAAGGCAGGTCGCGCGCCTGCGCTGTTGCGACCAGGCGCACCTTGGGCAGGCCAAGCAGCGGGCGCACCAGCGTGATCCCGCCCTTGCGGCTGCGCGGCCGCATTCCGGCCAGCCCGGCAGGCCCGGAGCCGCGCGCCATCCGCATCAGCAGCGTCTCGGCCTGGTCGTCCTGCGTATGCGCGGTGACCAGTGTCGCGCCGCCGAGCCGCTCAGCTTCCGTCACCAGAAGGGCGTAGCGGGCCGCCCGCGCCTGTTCCTGCAACGCCGTGCGGGGCTTGGCGCCCTGCCAGTGCAGGATGCGATGAGGCACGCCCAGCTGTCCGCAAAGCGTGGCGACGCGGTGCGCCTCCTCACCCGAAGCGGCGCGAAGACCATGATCGACGGTGGCGGCGTGGAGCGGCGGTCGCCCGGGCTCGCGCGCCCATTCTGTCAGGAGCGCCAGGAGAGCCACGGAATCGGGCCCGCCGGAGACGGCCACGAGCAGGGCCGGTTCGTTCGCCAGTCCGGCGAACAGGGCGGCGGCCTCGTGCCCGCCGACGGGCTGTGGAGCGCAGGCGATCTGTGGGACGGCGCTCAAGCGCAGCCCGAACGCCGCCGTTCGCGCTCGACGCCCTGCCGCACCGAACTGGGCGCGGAGGGATAATCGACACCGACCTTGGCATAGGTGGCGCAGGCCTGGTCCCGGGCGCCGAGCCCGTTCAGCGCGATGCCCAGCCGCAGCAGGCTGTCGGGCGCCTTGGCCGATTTCGGCGCATCGTTGCTGACCTTGAGGAACTGCTCGGCCGCCTCGCGGAAGCGCTTGCGCTGGAGATAACTCTCGCCGAGCCAATAGGTCGCGTCGATGGCGAGGCGATCGCGCGGGTAGCTCTGCAGGAACTGGCGGAAGCCCATCTCGGCCTGCTCGTACTCCTTGCGCAGGATCGCGGCATAGGCCAGCTCATACGCGTCCTTTGCCGTGGCCGGACCGCTCGCGGCGGCGACGCTGGGCCCGCGCGGGCCTGCCGACGGCAACGCGCCCTGCGGCACCCCGCGTCCGACGCCCTGGAGGTCGAGAGGCCCCTGCCCGCCCGCACCCTCCGCCGCATCATCCTCGATGATGCCGCCGATGCCACCATTGAGCGCGCGCGGCGCCCCGGCCGCCGCCTGCTGCGTGGCCGGATCGAAGGCGTCGCTGCGGCGCTGCGGCTGCGGCTGCTGGCGCGGCGTCGCGGCCGGCGCGGCTGCGCCCGACGGACGGCCACCGCGCTCGTTCAGCCGGAACTCGACATCCTCCTGGAACTTGCGGAGCTGCTCGGTCAGGCGCCGGTTCTCGAACTGCAACTGCTCGATCTGGCCCGAGAGCTGGCGAAGCTGGTTCTCCATCCGCGCGGTCCGCACCACGAGATCGGCGGCGTCCTGGGCCCGCACGGGCAGGCTCACGGCCGACACCGCGACGCTGAGCGCGAGAACGGCCAGAAGCCTGCGAGCGGGACGAGCGGCGAGGAGCATCATGAACAACCGGAGAGCTGCGACGGGATTGGCCTATAACACGCCATGACCACGGCCAAAATATGAAAGGGCCGGCGGCCTTCCTCTCGGGAAGACGCCGGCCCCTGTCGGATCGGGAAAGCCTGGCGGCGTCAGACGCCGCCGCCGGCGCCGTCCAGCACCGTGACCGAGCGGCGGTTCTGCGACCAGCAGGAGATGTCGTTGCAGACCGCGACCGGCCGCTCCTTGCCGTAGGAGACGATGCGCATGCGGTTGCCCTGGATGCCGCGCGAGGCGAGATAGTCGCGCACCGTCTGGGCCCGGCGCGCCGAGAGCGAGAAGTTGTATTCGCGGGTGCCGCGCTCGTCGGCATGGCCCTCGACGACGAAGGTGTAGCGCGGGAAACGCTGCAGCCAGGCCGACTGCTTGTCGAGCGTGGCGACCGCCGTCGGGGTCAGATCGGTCGAGTCGGTCTCGAAGAAGACGCGGTCGCCGACATTGACGACGAAGTCCTGTGCGCTGCCGGGCGTGGCGGCCCCGCCGGCGCCGAAGCCGTTGGCGTCGGCATTCTGGTTGTTGGCGCAGGCGCCGAGCGCCAGCGAAGCGGCGATGGCGGCGGCGAAGCGGACGGCGCGGCCGCCGGCGAAGAGAGTGGCGAACATGAGGAACTCCGGGACGTTCGTTGCCTGCGAGGCGCGTTTGACGGACGACGTTGAAGGGACAAGGCTGCGATGCACGTAACGGCATCAATGAAGCGTCAACCTAAACGAGACCTTGCCAGATCAAGGCGAAGTGGCGGCATTGCGGCGTATGGTTAATCAAATGCGACCGGCCGCCGGTTTCGGCCGGATGTGGCGCATTTGCACCGGCATCGCCCCGCCATTTTTCGCGGCTCAATAGCCGCGCCTGGCGCCAGTGCAGTTCATGAACGCCATATGCGCGCCCGTGCCGAGCCGTGGCGAGCGCCACTTCAGGCGGCCCGGACGATGCGGATCTTCCGAAACGCTGCCGCCATTGGTGACCGCACAGGTGCAGGCGCGGCTGTCCCTGGCCGTGCGGCCCTGCGGATGGACCCCTTGCGCCGCGGCCGCGGTCACAAGGCCAACTGTCCAGAGCGCGGCCAAAGCCGCAACGAGTCTCGTTCGCATGGTGTCACCCCCCGATGAACCCTGCAGAGGTTACAGCAACGCCGGCGCGGGTCCATGGCATATATCGAAAAACGTGCAGTGCCGGCGCCTTGCTACGCTGCGTCGGCGTCATGATGGGTGTTCGCGCGGGCGCCGAGCGGTGACAAAGCAGCGAGCCGCCGGCGAGGAGCCTGTCACACGCTGGCGGGCGCACTGCCGGCGAAACGCGCCCGGTATTCGCGCGGGCTGATTCCGATGCGCCTGCGGAAATGATGACGCAGCGTGTCGGGCGAGCCGAGGCCGACAGCCAGCGCGATGCCGTCGATGCCGAGTTCGCCCGCGACCAGCAGATGTTTCGCCGCCTCGACGCGCTCGCCGGTCAGCCAGTCGCCCGGCGCCGAGCCGGTGGCGTCCCTGAAGCGGCGCAGGAAGGTGCGCAGGCTCATGCGGCACTCGAGGGCCATGTCCTCGACCGTCCAGGACAGGTGCAGCTGCGCGCGCAACCTGTCGAGCAGGGGCGCCACCTCGGCGTGGCGGTGCCGGGGCACGGGCCGCTCCAGGAACTGCGCCTGCCCGCCGGTGCGATGGGCGGGCATCACGAGGCGGCGCGCCACCGAATTGGCCGCCTCGACTCCGAAATCCCGCCTGACGATCTCGATCAGGAGATCGATGCCGGCGGCGCTCCCGGCCGAGGTGAAGATGCGCCCCTGCGCGCGGTAGAGCGAGGCATGGTCGACCTCGATCTCCGGATGCCCGGCGCGCAGGGCCTCGGCATAACGCCAATGCGTCGTCGCGACCCCGCCGTCCAGAAGACCCGTCGCCGCGAGCACGAAGGCGCCCGAGCAGATCGAGGCGAGCCGGGCGCCGCGGGCGTGGGCCTGCCGCAGGCGCTGGCACAGGGCTTCCGGCACCGGCTCACTGGTGACCTTCCAGCCGGGCACGACGATGAGATCGGCCTCGTCGATCAGCTCCGGGCCGTGCTGCGGCGTCAGTACGAAACCGCCATGCGCCCGCAGCGGCCCGTCCTCGATCGCGCAGCTGGCGAAACGGTACCACCCCTCGCCCATCTCCGGGCGCGGGAGTCCGAAGATCTCCGCGACGATGCCGAACTCGAAGGTGCAGAGTCCGTCATAGAGCAGCGCGACGACGAGAGGGCCGGTCGTGTTTGGCATGATATGCCCGTACTCTGTCATTCACGCCAATTGCAAGCGGGCCGCGCGGTTTGCGAGATGAGCGGGTCGAACAGGAGCCCGCCATGACCACTGCCATGACTACTGCCGCGACCACCACGGCCGTGACTGCCGTCCCCGCCGCCCCCAGCGATCTCGCCCGCGCGCATTTCGCCGCCGAATTCACCTTCGAGACCGATTGCTGGGATGTTCACGACGCGCTGTCGAAGCAGCCCGACTTCGTGCTGCTGGACGTCCGTAGTCCCGCGCTCTTCGCCCGCGGCCATGTGGCCGGCGCGATCAACCTGCCGGTGGGCAAGATCGTGCGCTCGAAGCTCGAGGACTGGGCGCAGGACACGGTCTTCGTGACCTATTGTGCCGGTCCGCACTGCAACGGCGCCGCCAAGGCCGCCTTGCGGCTGGCGGAGCTGGGGCGTCCCGTCAAGATCATGGCCGGCGGCATCACCGGCTGGATCGACGAGGGCTTCGCCGTGGTGTCCGGCGCAGCGGCGGACTGAGCCTCGTCGCGTCACCGCCCCCGGCGGGCGGTGACGATTGGGCTTCGCGCCTCAGCGCGCCGCGGTCAGGAGTGGCGACCAGGTCGGGTCGGAGGCGAAGGCGGGCGTCGGCACCGGCACTTCGACGCGGCCGGTGATGTCGACCATGTAGAGCTTGCCGCCGGACTGCCCGCCCGGATCGCGGAAGAACATGATGTACTGGCCGTTGGGCGCCCAGTTGGGCGCCTCGTTGTGGAAGCCCTCGGTCAGCAGCCGCTCGCCCGAGCCGTCGGAGCGCATCACGCCGATGGCGAAGCCGCCGCCGGTGCGCTTGGTGAAGGCGATCAGGTCGCCGCGCGGCGACCAGGAGGGCTGCGAATAGGAGCCCTGGCCGAAGGACAGGCGCTTGCCCTCCCCGCCGCCGGCGCCCATCAGATAGAGCTGCTGCGAGCCGCCGCGGTCGCTCTCGAAGACGATCTGCGTGCCATCGGGCGAATAGGATGGCGAGGTGTCGATCGCCCCGGTCGAGGTCAGCCGCATCGTCGTGCGCGAGCCGATGTCGATGGCGTAGAGATTGGCGTTGCCGCCCTGCTGCAGGCTGAGCGCGATCCGCGCGCCGTTGGGCGCAAAGCGCGGGCTCGAGGTCATGTCGGGGAAGTTGCCGACGATCTGGCGCTGTCCGGTCTCGATGTTGAGCACATGCACGCGCGGCTGCTCGCCGAGCCGCTGCGACATGTAGGTCACCTCCTGCGACACCGGCGAATAGCGCGGCGTCACCACCGAGACCGAGCCGTCTGTGAGATAGCGCACATTGGCGCCGTCCTGATCCATGATGGCGAGCCGCTTGCGGCGGTTCTCCTTCGGGCCGGACTCGTCGACGAAGACGACGCGGGTGTCGAAGAAGCCGCCGACGCCGGTGATCTTGGTGAAGATCGCATCCGAGATGATGTGGCCGACACGCCGGGCGTTGTTGGGGTCGGTGAAATACTGCTGGCCGTCGGTCTGTGTGCCCGTGGTCACGTCCCAGAGCCGGAACTCGGCCTTGATCCGGCCCGAGCCGTCGCGCGAGACGCGCCCCGTCACCAGCGCCTGGACGCCCGCGGCCTTCCAGGAGGTGAACTCGGGGGCCGCATCGAAGGGCGGATTCTTGTCAGGGTGGCGCGCCTTGTCGATCGGCGCGAAATAGCCGCATCGCTTGAGGTTGTTGGCGACGACGCCGGAAACCAGCACGCCCCCCTCCCCGGCGAAATCGGCGATCGCGATCGGCAGCGGCTGGAACGAGCCGCCGCGCAGATCGATGACGAGTTCGGCCCGGGCCGCCGCAGGCCTGAAAGCCACCGCAGCGGGCACGAGCAACGAGGCGCCGGCGAGCGCCAGCAAGCGGCGGCGCGAAGGCGCGGCCGGCAGGAGCGGAAGAGGATTGCGGTCGATCAGGGTCACAGCACGTCCCTTGCGTCGAAATTGACGACGACATCGCGCCAGTCGTCGTAATAGGCGGTGAATTGAGCCGGGATGCGCAAAGGCGCGCAGCGGCGGGTGGCCGTCAGGGCCGAGTTGGCCGCGACGGCGAAAAGCGGGTCAGACGAAGCGTTCACGACGCCGGGCTGCCCGATCAGCGAACCATCCGTGTTCAGCTTCATGCGCACCTGCGGCACCACCGCGACGCGCGCATTGGCGAGCGCGATCGGGACGTTCCAGCATTTCATCAGCTGGTCCTGGATGATGCCGACCAGCTGGCCGCGCAGCGACGGGCTGAGCTTTTGCGACGAGCCCCGCTCCGTCCCCAGCGAGGCGGTGCGGTTGACCTGCGGCGCGGCGGACCCGGTGGACTGGGCCTGCTCCTTCGACTGCAGCAGCCGGGCGATGTCGCTGGGATTGAAGTTCTTGGCGATCTCGGCCTCGCGTTTCGCCTTGGCTTCGGCCTCCTGCTTCGCCTTGGCGGCGGCGGCGACCTTGGCCTTGGCCTCGGCCTCGGCCTTCGCCTTGGCGGCGAGTTCAGCCTTCTCCCGGGCGGCCTCGGCCGCTTCGGCCTTGGCCTGGGCTTCCGCCTTGGCCTTGGCCGCGGCTTCGGCGCGGGCGTTGGCATCCGCCTCGGCCTTCGCCTTCGCGGCGGCCCGGGCAGCCTCCTCGGCCTGCTTCGCGCGGGAGGCGAGTTCGGCCTGCTCGGCGAGCTTGGCCTGTTCCTCGCGCTTCTGCTCGGCGATCTCGGCCGCGCTGGGGCCGGCCTTCTCGGGCGCCTTGACCGGCTCGGGCGGCTTCTGCTCGGGCTTCGGCAGGTTTGCGGCGCGCGACGGCGGCAGCGGCGCCGAGGCATTGTCGTCGGCGGTCTTGAGTTCGGCCGGGCGGCTGGGCGGGGCGGGCGCGTCCTGCTTGGCCTCGCCCGCCTCCTTGCGCTCGACGATCTCGGCCTTGCGCTCGGCGCGCTGCAGAGGCTGCTCCTGCACCTTCTCGGCCTTGCGCTCGCCGCGCGTAATCTGGTTCAGCTCGCTGGCGTCGATCATCTCGACGGCGATCGCCTCCTGATTGTCCGGCAGCGGCACGGGCGACGAGAACGCCAGCAGCCCCGCGACGAGAAACGTCGCGTGGCCGAGCGCCGACACCACCATGCCCGGTTCGGAGGAAAGCTTCACAGCGCGCGGATCCTCGCTCTCATCATGCTCAGCGCGACGGCTCGGTGACGAGCGCGACCCGCTTGAACCCCGCCGAGGTGATCGTCGACATCACCGAGGCGACCCGGCCGTAATCGACCATGCGATCGCCCCGCACATAGATGCGCTCGTCGAAGCCCTGCTTCGCCAGGCCCTGCAACTTTGCGACCAGATCAGGCTCCAGCGTCGGCTGGTCCTGCAGGAAGATCTGGCCCTTGCCGTCGATGGCGATGGTGATCGGCTTCTGGTCGACATTGATCGGCTTGGCGCCGGTCTGCGGCAGGTCGAGCGGCACGCCGGTCGCGATCAGCGGCGCCGCGACCATGAAGATGATCAGCAGCACCAGCATCACGTCGATGAACGGCGTCATGTTGATTTCGGCGATGGCCGCGTGACGCCGGTTTCGCCGGCCGCGCCGACCGCCGGACTTCGCCCCGGATGCTGCGGACATGCCCATCGCTCAGCCCCTCACGCCGCCAGCCGCTCGTCGATCTGCCGCGACAGGATCGCGGAGAACTCGTCGGCGAAGGCTTCCAGCCGGCTCGAGGCCTTGGCGACCTCGGCCTGCAGCTTGTTGTAGGCCATCAGCGCGGGAATCGCGGCAAACAGGCCAATGGCCGTGGCAAACAGCGCCTCGGCAATGCCGGGCGCCACGACGGCGAGCGAGGAGTTCTTGGAGACGGCGATGGCGGTGAAGGAGTTCATGATGCCCCAGACCGTGCCGAACAGACCGATGAACGGCGCTGCCGACGCGATCGTCGACAACACCAGCAGCTTGGATTCCAGCCTTTCGGTCTCGCGCTGGATGGTGACGTCGAGCACCTTGTCGATGCGCTGCGACAGGCTGGCGACGGAGCGCCCGCCATTCTCGAAGGAGCGCTTCCACTCGCGCATCGCCGCGACGAACACGGCCGACATGTCGGAGACCGGCTTGGCGGCGAGTTCGCGATAGAGCTCTTCCAGCGAGCGGCCGGACCAGAACACCTCCTCGAAGGCGTCCATCTCCTTGCGGGTGCGGCGGTAGAGCATGGTCTTGTCGACGATGATCGCCCAGGACCAGACGGACGCCGCCAGCAGGCCCATCATCACCAGCTTCACGACGATATGGGCGTGCCAGAACAGGCTCCAGAACGACATGTCGATCTGCGGCGCAGCTTGCGCGACGTCGGCGGGGTTCATCAATGTCATCCTTTTGCCAGGCGGCCCGCGCCGGTCTCCCGGCCACGCCCCGCCACACGCCCCGCAGGTGACCCCGCGACGCCGCCCGATCCGCGATCCGGGGAAATGCCGTGGCCCTCAATCGCCTTTGAATCCGGCGAAAGATGGGCGCAAAACAGGGTTTCCTGCGAAACGCATGCGCGCGATCGAGTTAAGCCTCCGGCAAGGTTAATGCCGGGTATACGCGCGCGCCTGAGGCGAGCCTTGCCTGCAACGGACGGGGCGCCCCGCCCGTCGTGAAGGGCCGGGATTGCCTTCCTCCCATCACGCAACTATAAAAGTTACATGAAAAGCGACAGCCGCCTGTCGGGCGTCCTCCATGTCCTTCTGCATATGGCGCAATCGTCCGGTCCGGTCACATCCGAGACGCTGGCTCGCGCCATGCGGACCAACCCGGTCGTCGTCCGACGGGTCATGGCCGGCCTGCGCGAGCGCGGCTACGTCCGCTCCGGGAAGGGGCATGGCGGCGGCTGGACCCTTGCGCGGGATCTCGCCGAGATCAGCCTGAGAGACGTGCATGAAGCGCTCGGCGATCCGACCCTGCTCGCGATCGGCCACCGGAGCGACGAGCCCGGTTGTCTGGTCGAGCAGGCGGTCAATGCTGCACTTGCCGACAGCTTCCGCGAGGCAGAGGCGTTTCTGCTCGCGCGTCTCGGCGCGATCACGCTGCAGATGCTGAGCGCCGATTTCCATGCGCGCCTTGCGCGGCGAACCAGCCCAGAAAGCTCATGCCCATGACGACCGGACCGACGCAGGGCGCTCGCCCTGTCCTCGACAGTTTCCAGAACCATGACGCCATCGCCGGCTATGCTGAGGGTCCGCCCCGGTTCGTCCCGGGTTTCGAGGCGCTGCACAGCATGACGGCCATCCTGCTCGCGGAGAATGCTCCGGCCACGGCACGCGTTCTGGTGCTGGGGGCCGGCGGCGGGCTCGAACTGGAGGCCCTCGCGCTCGCCCATCCGAACTGGAGCTTCGTCGGCGTCGATCCGGCGCAGCCGATGCTCGATATGGCGAGCCGCAGGCTGGGGCCGCTGATGGAGCGCGTCGAACTGGTTCACGGTTACATCGATGATGCGCCGCCCGGTCCGTTCGATGCGGCGGCCTGCCTGCTGACGCTGCATTTCCTCGGCGCGCGAGAGCGCCTTCGCACCGTGCAGGCCATCCATGCCCGGCTGAAACCGCGCGCGCCGTTTGTGGCCGCGCACCTCAGTTTCCCGCAGGCCCCGTCGTCGCGAGCGAACTGGCTCGCGCGATACGCCGCCTATGCCGTCGCATCGGGCGCCGATCCGCATCTCGCGGCCCGTGCGCAGGACGCGGTCGCGACACATCTCGACACGCTCGAGCCGAGTGAGGACGAACGCATTTTGTGCGACGCCGGATTTTCCGAGGTGGCGACCTTTTACGCCGCTTTCACCTGGCGCGGTTGGATCGCCCGTGCTTGAGGGAAACTGCGGCTGAAAGGAAGCGCGCGCTTCCGCATGTGCGAAAACGCCCGCCCCGGTTTCCCGGGACGGGCGCTTGGTTCAGGCTGGCGTGTCGATCCGGCAGAGTTCAGCCGGCGCTGGCCTGCGGCTCGGCGCCGTTGCCGTTGCCGCGCCGGTCGGCCATGAACTGGTCGAACTCGGCCTTGTCGCGCGCCATCCGCAGACGGCCCAGAAAGTCCTGGAACTCCTTCTGCTCGTCCTCGAGACGGCGCAGCGTCTCCTGACGATACTCGTCGAAGGCGTGGTTGCCGCTCGACGGGCCGCGGCTCCAGCCGCCGCCGAAGCCGCCCTGGCCCGCGCCGCCCATGCGCTCCTTGAGGCGCTCCATCTTGCTTTGAAGACGGTTCATCCGATGTTCGTAGCGGTTGGCACCGCCCATTCCGCAACCCATGCGTCCACTCCAGAACAGAAAGGCCAGAGTCGCCAGACCCAGCGGCCAGAACACGACGAAGCCGAGAACCGCGAAGGCGATCCAGGCTCCCTTCCCATATTCATCGAGCTTCTCGACGATCGGCATTGGTCCCTCACCATGACAGAGCGTGAATGTAAATCACATTTACATAAATGGATGCAGGCTGGCGGTTTGTCAAGAACCACGCGCCAGAACCGCGCGAAGATCAGTTTGCGACAAGGGGTGAGCGTCCGCCCAGGCGCGAATCCGCCGTGGCGGCGCGGGGTCTGCTCAGCTACAACCCCGTCATGACCCGCATGCTGACCGTCATCCTGGGCCTCCTGACCCTGTCCGGCTGCGTCACGCCGCGAACCAATGCCGATCAGGGGCTTTGCGAAAGCGAGACGGGGCGGAACGGCAAAATCAGAATAATCTGCCACTGAGACCTGGCGTGGCGGCGACTACGCCGTGACGCGGGGCTCGACATCGTTCACGGGCTCGCGTCCTTGCCGGCATTCAGCCCAAGCCCCTGCAGATAGATCAGCATGCCGGCCTCGAGCAGCTCGGCCGCCGACATCGGCAGCGGCCGGCGCCCGCCATCGGCCCGGCCGAACAGCGCGGCGACGCCATGCGACATCGACCAGACATGCAGCGCCATCATCAACGCCGGCGGGCGCTTGCCCACCGGCAGCAGCGCGATCAGCGC
Organism: Allobosea sp.; assembly: GCF_030695125.1. Lineage (GTDB taxonomy): Bacteria > Pseudomonadota > Alphaproteobacteria > Rhizobiales > Beijerinckiaceae > Allobosea. Next base: position 122,327 of record NZ_JAUYTP010000045.1, read on the forward strand.
CTCGGAGGCGGAGCGCAGGTTCTGGAAGGCGCGGTCGGCCGCCATCCGCAGTTCGGGGCTGGCATCGAGCGAGACGCCCGCCTCGAACATCGCCGAGTAGTAGGCCGGCTCGTCATGCGCGAAGGCGAGATAGGCGCGGCCGAGCCGGTGGAAGGCGGCTTCGGGATCGGGCCGGCCCTGGTCCCAGGCCCGCGCCAGCGCCGCCTCGAACACGACGAAGCCGCGCGCCGCGACATCGGCCAACAGGTCGTCGCGGTCGCGGAAATGCCGGTAGGGCGCAGCCGGGCTCACGCCGGCGACGCGCGCGGCCTCGGCGAAGGTGAAGCCGTTAGGCCCCTTCTCGCCAATCAGCCCGAGCGCGGCGCGCACCAGCTCTTCCTTGAGGTTGCCGTGATGGTAGCCGCGCGGCGCGTCCGGCTTGTCGCGTTTCCAGCTCATGTGACGAGCGCTAACATGGCCCCGCCCGGCCGTCGATCACAGTCAGTCGGCGATCCCCAGCCGCTGCCGCAGGCCATCGGGAATCCGTCGCGCCCGGCCGCCGCCGACGCAGGCGACCTTGACCTGCGCCGTGACCAGGACCTCCTCGCCGCGCAGCACGCGCTGCTCGACATCCATCGTCGCGCCCCGCGCCGCGACCGACACCGTCTCGATCGTCAGAAGATCGTCCATCACCGCGGGCCTGAGGAAATCGATCGTCATGCGGCGGACCGCAAAGCCCAGCGCGGTTTCGCCGTCGAACAGTTCCCGCTGCGCGATGCCCAGCGACCGGATCAGCTCCGTGCGCCCGCGCTCCATGAAGCGCAGATAGGAGGCGTGGTAGACGACGCCGGAGAAATCCGTGTCCTCGTAATAGACGCGGACGGAGAGGCTGTGTGAGGCGGTCATGGCTTCGGACAGGGAAAAGCGGCGGGAGCGCAGAGCTTTAAACCGCGCGCAAGCGGCGGCATAGTGGCCTGGGACCGACCGCCGCGCCGGGGAACACACCCGCGCGGGGAATGTTGATCCAGGGAGACCGCAACCACAAGAAAAGGGAATTCCGCATGTCGCTCTCGACCAAGCAACTCGAACGCGTTCTCGACAAGGACGAATGGGACCTCGTCGCCCGCACCCGCAGCCGCGCGATCGGAGACGTGCCCGACACGGACCTTCGCGATCTCGCGAAGAATTTGCGGGATCGCCGCGACAAGGCCCGCGATGTCGCCCGTCGCCAGCGCCGCGAGTTCCGCGGCAAGGTCGCGCCGCAGGGCGCCGCCGCTTCCTCGGACAACACGGGCACCAAGGCCAAGGCGGACGCCCTCACGGTTGCGCTCAAGCGCGTCGGCGCCGAGCAGACCCGCCGGGCCGAGAAGCTGCGTCAGCCGAGCCAGCGCTCGCTGGCCCGCAAGGCACTGGCGATGAAGATGCGCAAGGAAGCGCTGCAACGCCCGCTCAGCCGCACCGGCGACGAGGGCATGCAGCCGATCGTCAATCGCAAATCGGCGAAGTCCGGCGCGCTCGACCATGCCGGACAGCGCTCGGCCATGCACCGGTCCAAATTCGCGCGCTGATCGCGCGGGATCCGAACCCCAAGCCCTGCAAGCTCTACCGCTTGCAGGGCTTCTTCATGAAGGATCCGCACTCATAGGGCTGCGACAGCAGATCGCGCACCGCATAATCCTGGCCATCGACGCGGTTGACGATGTCGTCGATCTTCCAGGCCCCGCCCTCTTCGACCATGCGGAAGCGCACGCTGACAGGCTGCCGGAAGCTGCGGAACGAGGCGGTGACGAGCGCCTTTCCTCCGGCGGGAGCCGCGGTGACCGTGACCTTGAGGCTCTTCACCTCGCCGTCCTGACCGCTCAAGAAAGGATCGGCCCCGAGATGGCCCATCTCGCCGGCTTCCTCCTGGTAGAGCTCGTCGCGCGCGAACAGGCCCGCGAGTTCGCGGCTCATCAGCCGGTCGCGATGCGGCTTCTGCCAGGGCGCCGCGACGGGCTTGCCGCCGGAGCCGGCGGCCTGGCGGGTGGTGATGGCATAGGCCTCGCGCACCGGCGTCTCGGGACCGGCGGGGGCGGCAAGGGCTGCACCGCAGGCGGCGATCGCGAGCGCTGGCACCAGCGCCGCGAGACCACGTCTCGTCAGCGGAGTCACTCGGCGGCCGTCAGGGTGCGGGTCGGTTGTGGAACGATGCGCCCCATCTCGTTGGCGGCCTCGATCCAGCACACGATTGCGTCCTGCACGTTGAGAAGCGCCTCCTCCGCGGTCTCGCCATCCGACATGCAGCCCGGCAGATCGGGCACCGTCGCGAAATACCCGCCGCCATCGGCGGGAGAGAGCGGCTCGATGACGACACGATAGGCGAGTGGGCTCATGTCTGCCTCCTGACGCCCAACATTATCACGAGCCTCACGAAGCTGACGAGCAGGCGGATGTATTTCGGCTTGATCGGCCGACGAGCCGGGATCGTCAGGATGTCGGCAATGGCATTATGGGCGATCTTGTAATGCGACCCGCCACCGGAAGGTGGTTTGCAATCGATTCCATGCGCTCGGCACAACCGCTCGATGTCGCCGATCGTCCAGTCGCCGGCGGGGTTGCTCCGCATTCGATCGAGAAGATCGTCCGCCAACTCACGCCTCCCCGTCCCCGAACAGCCCGAACTGCGCGGCCTCGCGACTAGGCTCGGGCATCCCCAGATGCCGAAAGGCGTGCGGCGTCAGGATGCGGCCGCGCGGCGTGCGCTGGATGAAGCCCTGCTGCAGCAGGAAAGGCTCGATGATCTCCTCGATTGCGTCGCGCGGCTCCGAGAGCGAAGCGGCGATCGTCTCGATCCCGACCGGCCCGCCACTGAAATTGATCGCCACCGTCGTGAGATAGCGCCGGTCCATCTGGTCGAGACCGATCGGGTCGACATCGAGCAGCTTCAGCGCCTTGTCGGCAACGCTGCGCGTCACGATCGCGTCGCCGTCGACGATGGCGAAGTCGCGCACCCGCCGCAGCAGCCGCCCGGCAATGCGCGGCGTGCCGCGCGAGCGCTTGGCGATCTCGTTGGCGCCGTCATCCGACATCGGCACGCCGAGCACCCGCGCACCGCGCGCGACGATGCCCTGCAGCTCCTCGACGGTGTAGAACTGCAAGCGGATCGGGATGCCGAAACGGTCCCGCAGCGGCGTCGTCAGCAGGCCGGCGCGGGTGGTGGCGCCCACCAGCGTAAATTTCGGCAGGTCGATCTTGACCGAGCGCGCCGCCGGCCCCTCGCCGATGATCAGATCGAGCTGGTAGTCCTCCATCGCCGGATAGAGGATTTCCTCCACCGCCGGGTTGAGCCGGTGGATCTCGTCGATGAAGAGCACATCGCGCTCTTCGAGATTGGTGAGCTGCGCCGCGAGATCGCCGGCCTTGGCGATGACCGGCCCGGAGGTCGAGCGGAAATTGACGCCGAGCTCGCGCGCCACGATCTGCGCCAGCGTCGTCTTGCCCAGGCCCGGCGGGCCGACGAAGAGCACATGGTCGAGCGCATCGCCACGGCTCTTGGCCGCCTCGATGAAGACCTGGAGATTCGCACGCGCCGCCGCCTGGCCAGTGAAATCCGACAGCGACAGCGGCCGCAGCGAAGATTCGGCGTCGTCGTCACGCTTCTCGGCGGAGAGCAGGCCGGGGCGTTTGGGGTCGCTCACTTCGCCAGCTCCCGCAGGCCGAGCTTGATCAGCTGCGCCGTGCCGGCCCCCTCGCCCGCCTCACGCGCGGCGGCCGCGATCGCCGCCACGGCCTGCGCCTGCGGATAGCCGAGATTGGCGAGCGCCGAGACCGCGTCCGCCACCGGCTGCGGCAGCTTCCTGTCCTGGAGCGCGCCGGCGAGTTCCGCCACGCCGGGATCGACATGGCCGAAGGCCGGCGCCTTGTCCTTCAGCTCGGCGCAGATCCGCTGGGCCAGCTTGGGCCCGACGCCGGGCGCGCGCGCCACGGCCGCCTTGTCGCCGGTGGCGATGGCGGTCGCCAGCGCGCCGGGCTCGAAGGTCGAGAGAATGGCGAGCGCGACCTTGGCGCCGACGCCCTGCACCATCTGCATCAGCCGGAACCAGTCCCGCTCATTGTCGGACATGAAGCCGTAAAGCCGGATCGCGTCCTCGCGCACATGCGTCTCGATCGAGAGCACCGCCGCCTCACCCGGCTTCGCCAGCCGCTGCAGCGTGCGGGCCGAGCATTGCACGACATAGCCGACGCCCTGCACGTCGAGGATGACATGATCCTCGCCATAGGAATCGACGATCCCCTTGAGCTTCCCGATCATCGCGACACACCTCTGCCCGTCATCCTGAGGTTCGCGCAGCGAAGTCCCGGGATCCATCCTAGAGCGCAGAAGCCCTTCGATGGATCCCGGATCTGCGCGGCTTCGCCGCTTGTCCAGGATGACGCCGAGGGTGTCGCCATCTGCCAGTGCGCCATGAGCACGCCCTCACCCCACCCGCATCTGCGCGACCAGCGCGCGCATGCCGCGATGCTGGGCGTGGCAGATCGCAACCGCCAGCGCGTCCGCCGCATCGGTCGAGCGCGTCTCCGCCTTGGGCAGGAGCACGCGGATCATCATCTGGACCTGTTTCTTGTCGGCATGGCCGACGCCGACCACCGTCTTCTTGACGAGGTTGGCGGCATATTCCGCCACATCGAGCCCCGCCAGCGCCGGCACCACCAGCGCGACGCCGCGCGCCTGGCCGAGCTTCAGCGCCGATTGCGGGTCGCGGTTGACGAAAGTCTCCTCGACCGCGACCTCGTCGGGCGCATGGGAGGACACGATCCGCGTCAGCCCGTCATGGAGCTGGCGCAGCCGCTCCGCCAGCGACAGCCCGGCCTCGCTCTCGACGCAGCCGCAGGCGACGAAGCCGATCTTGCTCCCCTCCGAGACGATGACGCCCCAGCCCGTCTTGCGGAGGCCGGGGTCGATGCCGAGAATGCGAATCGGTGGGTTCATGTCGCTGATAGCCTAAACCTTGGACACGCTTTGTTCCATGCGGCGTCCTAAGGATTCCTTCCTCCTCCACACGTCGATGAACGGCGCGCATCGGTCGCATCACAGCGACGGGGGTTGTCCCGGCGCCCGCTTGCCTGTTGGTGCAGGACGACCCCTTCCCAGCCCCCCTGCTTCACCCTCCCGGACGGCATGACCGAACTGATGGCCTTCCTGTTTCCCGCGGTCTCACCGAGCGGGCTTGCCGTCCTGCTGCTGGCGACGCTGCTCGGCGGCCTCGTGCGCGGCTTCACCGGCTTCGGCTTTGCGATGGTGTTCATGCCGCTGGCCTCGATGGTGATCGGCCCGGTCGCGGCGCTCGGGCTGATCTGGTGCATCGACGCGCCCTTTGCCCTGCCGATCGCACTGCGCAACGCCAGGCAGGCCGAATGGCGCGAGGTGGCGCCGCTGCTGCTGACCGCGACGCTGGCGCTGCCCGCCGGCATCTGGCTCCTGATCTGGCTCGACCGCGAGACGATGCGCTGGATCCTCGCAGGGCTGATCTTCGCGGCCGTGGCACTGATGGCCTCGGGCTGGCGCTATCACGGCCGTCCGGGAATCCCGCTTTCGCTGGGGGTCGGCGTGCTGTCGGGGCTGTTCAACGGCATGGCCTCGATCGGCGGCATGCCGCTCGCCGTGTTCTGGCTCGGCGCCCAGCGCAACGACCGCCACAAGACCCGCGCCAATCTGCAGACCTTCTTCGGCTGCTCGACCCTGATCTCAGGCACGGTGCTGTGGTGGAACGGCATCCTGACCGTGTCGGCGCTGCTGATGGCGCTGCCGCTCTTTGCCGCCTATGGCGCCGGCATGTGGGCCGGCACCCACGGCTTCCGCCTCGCAAACGAGGCCACCTTCCGCCGCATCGCCTATGCGATGATCTTCCTGAGCGCGCTGGTCAGCCTGCCGCTGTGGGATGGGTTCGTGGGACGCTAAAGATCGGGCGCGTCATGCTCGGGCTTGCCCCGAGCATCTCGTGACGAGAGGGCTTGGGAACCTCGTCCTGCGAGAGATTCTCGGGTCTGCGCTTCGCTCCGCCCGAGAATGACGCCGCCTCACCCCAGCTTCGCCATCACCTCGTCGGAGATCTCGTAATTGGCGAAGACGTTCTGGACGTCGTCGTCATTGTCGAGCGCTTCCATCAGCCGCATCATTGAGGCCGCCTTCTCCTCGTCGAGCGGGGCCGAGGTCGTCGGCCGCCAGACCGGCTTGGCCGAGGCCGGCGCACCGAGCGCCGTTTCCAGCGCCTTCGAGACCTCGTTCAGCGCATCGAAGGCGCACAGGATGGTGTGGCCGTTCTCGTCGGAAATGACGTCGTCGGCCCCGGCCTCGATCGCGGCTTCCATCAGCTTGTCGGCATCGCCGGCTTCCAGCGGATAGGCGATCTCGCCGACGCGGTTGAACATGAACGAGACCGAGTTGCTCTCGCCCATCGCCCCGCCCGCCTTGGTGAAGTAGGAGCGCACGGCCGATGCGGTGCGGTTGCGGTTGTCGGTCAGCGCCTCGACGATGACGGCAGCGCCGCCGGGCCCGTAGCCCTCGTAGCGAACCTCGTCATAGTTGTCGCCTTCGCCGCCGGCGGCCTTGTTGATGGCGCGCTGGATGTTGTCCTTGGGCATGTTCTCGGCGCGCGCGGCCAGAACCGCCATGCGCAGGCGCGGATTCATCGCGGGGTCGGGCATGCCCATCTTGGCGGCGACGGTGATTTCGCGCCCGAGTTTCGAGAACAGCTTGGCGCGCACGGCGTCCTGCTTGCCCTTGCGGTGCATGATGTTCTTGAACTGGGAATGACCGGCCATGGAACCCTCAGCCTCTGCTGCCTTCATGAATCTGAGCGCCGCCGGGAGGGCGTCGAGCGTCCGGGGCGGGCAGACGCGCCTTATAGGCGGCGCGTTCGTCGCCATGCAAGCGATGCCGGTCGGGTGTGCGGTCCGGTGCGGAGGAAAGCCGCGGTTCGCGGGCATCGCGGCAACCCGGCGTTAAGCCCTTCTTTGCGATGAAGGAGGCTGCTCGATGCGACTGCGGCGGCCCAGCCGCCGACCGACCCTGCGGACCTGCATGATCACGACCCCCAGCATACCCATCGCCGGGCAGGAACTGCGCTTTCGTGCGTTCCAGATCGGTGAGGACGATCTTTCGGCCCTGCACCCCCATGCCGATTTTGTCCGCACCCGGCTGCCGGATCTGCTGCGCGAGATGCATGACAGCCTGGCCCCCTGGCCGGAGACGGCCCGGGCCTTCCGCATCCCCGAGGTCCATGCCCTGCGACTGGCCCACTGGGCCAAGCTCGCCGCGGGCGAGTTGGGCGAAGGCTTTCTCGATTCGGCGCATCGTCTGGCCACCGCTTTTCATCACCACGGCGTCCCCGCCTACGGCATCGCAATCGACCACGCTCTGGTCACCAACCAGATCGGCATCGAGCTCGGGATGGACCGGCTGACGCTCCAGAAGCTCGGCGGCTGGTGGAAGAGCAAGGAGCGCAACCGGCGTATCGCCGCGCGCTCGGCCCTGAACAAATGCGCCGCGCTCGATCTCGAACTGCTGCTGGAAACCTATGCGCAGGTGCAGCAGCAGAGCCGCGAGCACACGCGCACCGAGATCGCCGCCTTCGAGGTCACCGTTCGGCAGGTCGTCGGCGCGGTGAAGACCGGCGCCGGCCTGGTGCAGGCGCTGGCCGAGACCATGAACAATGTCGTTCAGGACACGGGAGCTCAGGCCCTTCTGGCCGCCCGCGCCTCCGACGAGGCCTCGGTCAACGTCCAGAGCGTCGCCAGCGCGGCGGGCCAGTTGTCGTCCTCGCTCGACCATGTCGCCATCGAGGTGACGCGCGCCGCCAGCATGGCCCACAGCGCCAATGCCGCGGCGACCAAGACCGACGTCATCGTCAAGAGCCTGGCGACCTCGGCCCAGACGATCGGCTCGATCGTCGAGATGATCCGCGACATCGCGGCCCAGACCAACCTGCTCGCGCTCAATGCGACGATCGAGGCCGCGCGCGCCGGGGAGGCCGGCCGCGGCTTCGCGGTGGTCGCGACCGAGGTCAAGCAATTGTCGTCCCGCACCGCCCAGGCGACCGACGAGATCGCCGCCCAGGTGCCCGCCATGCAGTCGGCGACGCGCGAGGCGGTCGAGGCGATCGAGAGCATCGTCGCCTTCGTCGGCCAGATGCACAACACCACGGCGACGGTTGCCAGCGCGCTCGAGCAGCAACGCTGCGCCACGCAGGAGATCGCCCGCAGCGTCGATCTCGCCGCGGTGGGCACGCAGGAGGTGGCGCAGACCGTCTGCGGCGTCAGCGATCTCGCCGCCACGGCCGGCACCAGCGTCAGCGAGGTGCTCAACCTCGCCGGCACCCTGGCGCGCGAAGCCGCCTCGCTGGCGACCGCCTTCGAAGGCCTGATGCAGCGCAGCAACGCCGCCTGAGGCGCCCCCGCCAACCCGCCGGGGCGCGCCGCCTCAGCCTCGCGCCCAGGGCGGCACGGCCTCCGCCAGATGCGGGCCCAGCCGCACCGGCCAGACCGCTTTCGCCAGCCCTGTCGAATCGTCGATCTCGACCGCGACGCCCGACAGCGTGCCCTGGCCGGTGGCGGGTTCGAGCCGCGCGCCCGGCGTCTTCTGCAGGAATCGCCGGATCGGCTCCTCCTTCTGCATGCCCAGCACGGAATCATAGTCGCCGCACATCCCGGCGTCGGACTGGTAGGCCGTCCCGCCCGGCAGGATGCGCGTGTCCGACGTCGGCACATGCGTATGCGTGCCGACGACGAGGCTGGCGCGGCCGTCGAGGAAATGCCCGGCCGCCTGCTTTTCGCTGGTCGCCTCGGCGTGGAAATCGATGATCACGGCGTCGGCCACCTCGCCGAGTGGGCAGGCCGACAATTCGCGCTCGATCGCCGCGAACGGATCGTCGAGCGCATCCATGAAGATGCGGCCCATCACATTGACCACGAGCACGCGGGCGCCGTTGCGCGCCTCGACGATCGTCGCGCCGCGCCCGGGCGTGCCCTTGGGATAATTCGCCGGCCGCACCAGCCGGTCCTGCCGCTCGATGAAGACCAGCGCCTCGCGCTGGTCCCAGGAATGGTTGCCGAGCGTCACCGCATCGGCGCCCGCCGCCAGCACCTCGTCGCAGATCGCCTCGGTGATGCCGAAGCCCCCGGCGGCGTTCTCGCCGTTGATCACGACGCAGTCGAGCTTCCACTGGTCGCGCAGACGCGGCAGGCGCTCCTGCACCGCGATCCGCCCGGGGCGGCCGACGATGTCACCGAGAAAGAGAAAACGCATGGGAAAGGGTCCGGACAAGATCGGGCCCCTCCGTCGCGCGAATGCGCCCGGGAATCAACCGGCGGTTACGCGCACGACGCTTGCCCGCACCCGGGCCGTCATCCTGGGCGAAGCGCAGCTTCGTCCCGGGATCCATCATAGGGCAGGCACCGTGGCCTTTGATGGATCCCGGCCTGCACCGCTTCGCGGCTTGTCCAGGATGACGGTTTTGTTTTTTCGGTGCCCAAGGAACGGATACGTACTCACCGGCAGGCAATCGTCTCGCGCTCGGTCACGATCCAGTCCAGCCGCTGGTCGTGCGGCTCCTCGGGCACGGCGTCGATCTCCTGCGCGGCATAGGCGATGCCGATACTGATGACCGGCGCGATCTCGCTGAGCTTGGCGTCGTAATGGCCCTTGCCATAGCCGATGCGGTAGCCGCGCCGGTCGAAGGCCGCGAGCGGCACGATCAGGATGGCAGGTACGACCTCGGGCTGGGCCGGGTCCGGGACCAGCGTTCCGAAGCCGCCGGGCATGATCGGCTCATAGGGCGCCCAGCGCCGAAACAGCATGCGCCTGGCGACGATCGCCGGCAGGCACAGCGGCCGGCCGCGTTGGTGCAGGACTTCCAGGATCGGGCGCGGATCGGCTTCCGATCGCATCGGCCAATAGGCGGAAACCGGACCGGGAGTGTCGCCGAAGACCTTGAGCGCCAGCACGCGTTCGGCGATCGCCTCGTCCCAGATCAGCCGGTCGTCGATTTCGAGCGCGTCGCGCTGCGCCAGCGCCGACTCGCGCAGGGCGGCTTTGCGAAGGGCGGTCTCGTCGGAAGAAAGCGTCTTTGTCATCGCAAGACAGTGCTGAGCCACCTCGGCCGTGGAGATTTCGATCCCGGGACACCTACTAAAGTAGGTGGGCGCCGTGTGTCCGGGTCCAGGGACCCGGTCAGGGACAGCTCCCTAGGGAGTCGTATGGGCCCGGGAATACAGTTCTCGCACGCACCAGGCAGCCCAGCCAGATCAATGTAGGGAATGCGCCGGCAAAGCGCCAGTGCCGCTTTCACCCCACCGCGCCCGGAAGCAGGCTTCTGGCAATCCCCTCGATCCGCTCGGCCGCGCCGACGAGCGCTTCGGCCGCCCGCTCCTCGATCTCGCCCAGGCGCTGGTCGGCCGCGCCGGCGTCACCCTTGAGCAGCGCGAGGTCGGCCTCCAGCCGGGCCACGCGCCGCTGCAGTTCGGAGGCCTCGTCGGCCACCATCAGCGCCGCCATGACATGCAGGCGCATGTCGCCGATCTCGCCGAAGGCCTGGCGCATCTCCTGGATCTTGCCGTCATAGACGCGGGCAAGCCCTTCCAGATGCGGCTCCTCGCCCTCCCCGCACGCCATGCGGTAGGCCTTGCCGGCGATGGTGACGTTGACTTGCGGCATGGCGCTCTCCGCTCAGTGCTCGCGGTTGCCGGAGCCGGCCAGCGCTGTCTCCGGATAGGCGTGTTCGCGGTCGCCATCCGCCCCGACCGCGTCCTGCGGCTCGGCCTCTGCGCCGGTCTGCGCCCGCGCGATCACGGCACCGATGACGGTCATGGCGCGCTCCAGCCGCTGATCGACATCGGCGGCCGCCGTCTCGACATCGCCGAGCTTCGCCGTTGCGCCATCGAGTTCGGCCGCCAGCCTCGCCCTGTCGTCCTGCATCAGCGCCAGTTCGGTCTCCAGGTTGGCCCTGCCCCGCTCGGCCTCGACACGCCGCCGCGCCGCGGCCTCCAATTGGCCCAACGCACCGTCGAGGCGGGCCAGGGCATTCTCCAGCATCAGGCTCGCCACCGTCGCTCTCCTTCAGATCGAAGCCGGCTCACACGATTCGTGCGACCCTAGACCAACTCGCCCGAAAACGGGAATCCTGCCCAAAAAGATGCCAGCCGATCACAGGCACTTGGGCGAAGCTGTTGCGTTAGCACTTGCAGCAGGCCCCATTGCGGCGCAGCGAAAACGGGCCTGCGCCGGCCCCCGGCGAATTGACTCGCACCGAGCCAGCGGCCTAATCCGGGCCACCATTCGAAGCGATAAAGCGCAATCCAACATCGGACCGTGGCCGGCCTGCCGCACGCGCAGGATTTGGCCTCGACGTCCTCCTCCCGCCAGCCGGAGCCTGAGACCATCATGACCACGACCGACCGTGCCCAGCACGACAAGCTCGCCAACGCCATCCGCGGTCTCGCGATGGACGGCGTCGAGCAGGCCAAGTCCGGCCATCCCGGCCTGCCGATGGGCGCAGCCGACGTCGCGACCGTGCTGTTCACCCGCGTCATGAAGTATGACGCCACCGATCCGCGCTGGCCCGACCGCGACCGCTTCGTGCTCTCGGCAGGCCACGGCTCGATGCTGCTCTACGCCCTGCTCTATCTGACCGGCGTACCGGGGATGGAACTGGCGGACCTGAAGAAGTTCCGGCAGCTGGAGTCGAAGACGCCCGGCCACCCCGAGAACTTCATGACGCTCGGCGTCGAGACGACGACCGGCCCGCTCGGCCAGGGCCTCGCCACCGCCGTCGGCATGGCGATGGCGGAGCGCATGCTCGCAGCCGAGTTCGGCAGGAAGGTCGTCGATCACCACACCTATGTGCTGGCCTCCGACGGCGATCTGATGGAAGGCATCAGCCACGAGGCGATCGCGCTCGCCGGCCACCAGAAGCTCAACAAGCTGATCGTGCTGTGGGACGACAACGGCATCTCGATCGATGGGCCGCTCTCGATCTCCGACAATGTCGACCAGATCGCCCGCTTCAAGGCCTGCGGCTGGCGCGCAGAGCGTGTCGACGGCCATGACCCCGACGCGATCGAGGCCGCGATCCGCCGCGCCCAGAAGTCCGGCAAGCCGACCATGATCGCCTGCAAGACGGTGATCGGCTTCGGCGCGCCCAAGAAGGCGGGCACCTCCAAGGCCCATGGCGAGCCGCTCGGTGCCGAGGAACTCGCCGCCGCCAAGAAGGCGCTCGGCATCACCGGCGGCGCCTTCGAGATCGCGTCCGACGTGCTGAAGGCCTGGCGAGAGGCCGGGAAGGCGGGCGCCAACGAGCATGCCAGCTGGCGCAGCCGCTTCGGCCTGCTCTCCGAGCGTAAGCGCGCCGAGTTCGACCGGCGTCAGGTCCATGGCGTGCCGGCCAAGCTCGACAAGGCGATCCTCGCCCACAAGAAGGCCCTGATCGCCGCCCCGCAGGCCGTGGCCACCCGCAAGGCCTCGGAGCTGGCGCTCGAGGCCATCACCGCGGTGATGCCGGAACTCGTCATGGGGTCGGCCGACCTTACCCCGTCCAACAACACCCGCACCAAGGCCGCCGAGGACTTCACGCCCAAGACGCCGAAGGGCCGCTATGTCCGCTACGGCATCCGCGAGCACGGCATGGCTGCGGCGATGAACGGCATCACCCTGCATGGCGGCTTCCGCACCGGCGGCGGTACCTTCCTCGTCTTCGCCGACTATGCCCGCCCCTCGATGCGCCTTGCCGCCCTGATGGGGCTGCCGATCGTCTACGTCATGACCCATGACTCGATCGGGCTGGGCGAGGACGGGCCGACGCACCAGCCGGTCGAGCAGATCGCGTCGCTGCGCTGCATGCCGAACATGCATGTCTTCCGCCCTGCGGACGCGATCGAGACCGCGGAAGCCTGGCAGTTCGCGATCGAGAACACCAAGGGCCCGACGGTCCTGGCCCTCTCGCGCCAGAACCTGCCGCAGCTGCGCACCGACGCCACCGCCACCAACCGTTCGGCCAGGGGCGCCTACGAGCTTCTGGCGGCCGAGGGCGGCAAGGCCCAGGTCTCGCTCTTCGCCTCGGGCTCCGAGGTCGAACTCGCGGTCGCCGCCCGCAAGCTGCTCTCCGAAAAGGGCGTCCGGGCGCGGGTCGTCTCCGTGCCCTCGCTCGAACTGCTGCTGGCGCAGGACGAGGCCTCGCAGGCCGCCATCATCGGCGATGCTCCCATCAAGATCGCAGTCGAGGCCGGCGTCCGCTTCGGCTGGGATGCGGTGATCGGCGATGACGGCGTCTTCGTCGGCATGTCCTCCTTCGGCGCCAGCGGCCCCTACAAGGAGGTCTACAAGCATTTCGGCATCACCGCCGAAGCCGTGGTCGACGCCGCGATGAAGCGCCACAACGGCTGACACGTCGTCATTGCGAGCGAAGCGAAACAATCCAGACGGCGTAGCGCCCTACCGCTCCTGGATTGCATCGTTGATGCCTGCAATGACGGATTTTCACTTGCGTTCGGTCACGCTTTGGCCGAATTGCCCGCGTGAATGGCGTGCGAACGCCGGGCTTCGGCGAAGGAGAGCTTTGAGATGACGGTCAAGGTGGCGATCAACGGCTTCGGCCGCATCGGGCGCAACGTTCTGCGCGCGATCATCGAGTCGAAGCGCAAGGACATCGAGGTCGTCGCGATCAACGATCTCGGCCCGGTCGAGACCAACGCCCATCTCTTCCGCTTCGACAGCGTCCATGGCCGCTTCCCCGGCACGGTGACCGTCTCCGGCGACACGATCGATGTCGGCCGCGGCCCGATCAAGGTCACCGCCGTGCGCGACCCCAAGGATCTGCCGCACAAGGCGCTCGGCGTCGACATCGCGCTCGAATGCACCGGCATCTTCACCACCAGGGAGAAGGCCTCGGCCCATCTCGCGGCCGGCGCCAAGCGCGTTCTGGTCTCGGCCCCCTGCGACGGCGCCGACCTCACGGTCGTCTTCGGTGTCAACAACGGCCAGCTCACCAGCGACCATGTCGTGGTCTCGAACGCGTCCTGCACCACCAACTGCCTCGCGCCGGTCGTGCGCGTGCTTCATGACGCGGTCGGCATCGACAAGGGCTTCATGACCACGATCCATGCCTATACCGGCGACCAGCCGACGCTGGACACCATGCACAAGGATCTCTACCGCGGCCGCGCCGCCGCGCTCTCGATGATCCCGACCTCGACCGGCGCCGCCAAGGCGATCGGCCTGGTCATCCCCGAGCTGAAGGGGCGTCTCGACGGCTCCTCGGTGCGCGTGCCGACCCCCAACGTCTCGATGGTGGACTTCAAGTTCATCGCCAAGCGCAAGACCACGGTCGAGAAGATCAACGATGCGATCCTCAAGGCGAGCAAGCGCGGCCCGCTCAAGGGCATCCTCGCCGTGACCGACCAGCCCAACGTCTCGATCGACTTCAACCACGATCCGGCCTCGTCGACCTTCGCGCTCGACCAGACCAAGGTCATGGACGACAAGTTCGTCAGCATCGTCGCCTGGTACGACAACGAGTGGGGCTTCTCGAACCGCATGAGCGACACCGCCGTCGCCATGGGCAAGCTGCTCTGATCGCACGCCCTTCCGAGGCCGCGCCGCACCGGCGCGGCCTCGCTCCTGTCTCGAATCGAACGGAACGACCATGGCCAAGATCGAGCCGACCGTCGCATCGCCTGCCGACACCGCGATGCCGACGACCGTCACCGCCGCAGCGGGCTATGGGACACCGGCGATCGTCGGCGGCACCGAGGCCGCCCCGATGACGGAGCCGCGCCAGCTCGACCAGCTCTCCCGCATCGAGGAGAAGGCGGCCCGCATCGAGGAGAAGTTCGCCCGCTACGAGGCCGTGCTGACCCGCGCCGAGGCCTCGCTGGAGCGCAGCGCCCAGAAGGTCGACGCCGCCGCCGGAACCATGGATTTCGCCGCCATCCGCGGCGAGATCGCCGCGCTCCGCGACCGTGTCGATGCGACGCCGCGCGCCGCCACGCTCTTCACCACGGCTATCGTCACCGCGGTCCTGACCGTCGTCCTGACCATCCTGGTGCTGCGCTTCGGCGTGCCCGGCCTGATGCCCAGGCTCCTGCCGTGAGCGTTGCCGTGACCGCCTTCAAGACCCTCGACGACGCCGACCTCGCCGGCCAGCGCGCGCTGGTGCGCGTTGATCTCAACGTCCCGATGGAGGACGGCAAGGTCACCGACACCACCCGCATCGACCGCATCCTGCCGACCATCCGTGAGATGTCGCAGAAGGGCGCCAAGGTCATTCTGCTCGCCCATTTCGGCCGCCCCAAGGGCCCCGACACCCAGAACAGCCTGAAGCAGGTCGTACCGGCGCTGGCCCATGCGCTCGGGTCCCCCGTGACCTTCGTGGACGACTGCATCGGCGACGACGTTGCCAAGGCCGCCGCGGCCGCGAAGAACGGCGATGTCCTGCTGCTCGAGAACACCCGCTTTCACGCCGGCGACGAGAAGAACGACCCCGATTTCGTCAAGGCGCTGGCCGCCAATGGCGATCTCTTCGTCAACGACGCCTTCTCGGCCGCCCACCGTGCGCACGCCTCGACGGAAGGGCTCGCCCATGTCCTGCCGGCCTTTGCCGGCCGCACCATGCAGGCCGAGCTGGAGGCGCTCTCCGCCGGCCTCGACAATCCCGCCCGCCCGGTCATGGCGATCGTCGGCGGCGCCAAGGTCTCGACCAAGCTCGACCTGCTCGGCAACCTCGTCAGGAAAGTCGACGTCCTCGCCATCGGCGGCGGCATGGCCAACACCTTCCTCGCCGCGCGCGGCGTCGATGTCGGCAAGTCGCTCTGCGAGCACGACCTCGTCGCCACCGCCCGCGAGATCGAGGCCAAGGCGAAAGCTGCCGGCTGCGAGATCCTGCTCCCGGTCGATGCGCTGGTCGCGCGCGAGTTCAAGGCCAACCCCGGCCATCGCGTCGTGCCGGTCGGCGATGTCGCGGCCGACGAGATGATCCTCGACGCCGGCCCGATGAGCGTCGCCGAGGTCGTACTCAAGCTCGACCATGTGAAGACGCTGGTCTGGAACGGGCCTTTCGGCGCCTTCGAACTGCCGCCCTTCGACACCGCCACCGTCACTGTTGCCAGGGCGGCCGCCGCGCGCGTCAAGGCGGGCAAGCTCGTCGCGGTCGCCGGCGGCGGCGACACCGTCTCGGCGATGAACCATGCCGGTGTGGCAGACGACCTGACCTACGTCTCGACCGCCGGTGGCGCCTTCCTCGAATGGATGGAAGGCAAGCCGCTGCCGGGGGTGGAGGCGCTGCGGAAGGGCTGAACGGCCCTGCCGTTTGCAGCAGGGCTTGTTTATGCTATGTTCTCGTCGCTTTTCGGAGAGAGCGGCGATGAGCGAGAACGTCCAGACAGCGATGTTTGAGATCCTGAAGTCGATTCAGGCGAAGCTCGTCGAGCATGACCAGCGCTTCGATGCCGTCGAGAAGCGCTTCGACGAAATGGGCGACCTCATTCGCAAACACCGCCGCGACACCGCCGGACTCATGGTGATGGCCAAGTCGACCGCCGGACAGTTCGCCGAGGACCTCGCCGCCGTCGAGGAGCGGGTACGCGTTCTGGAAGCGCGCGGCCTCTGATTTTAAGGGCTTTTCCCGCTTTCGCTTTACCTTTGTCGCAGTTGGCTTTTAAACGCTCCCCATATCCATTGCCTCAAGGGGAGTGCCAACGTGGCCCGTATCACGCTTCGCCAACTGCTCGACCATGCCGCCGAGAACGACTACGGCGTGCCCGCCTTCAACATCAACAACATGGAGCAGGCGCTGGCGATCATGGCGGCCGCGGACGCCACCGACGCGCCCGTCATCATCCAGGCCTCGCGCGGCGCCCGCAGCTACGCCAACGACATCATGCTCAAGCACATGATGGACGCGGTCACCGAGATCTACCCGCACATCCCCGTCTGCGTGCATCTCGACCACGGCAACGAGCCGGCGACCTGCATGACCGCGATCCAGGCCGGCTTCACCTCGGTGATGATGGACGGCTCGCTCAAGGCCGACGGCAAGACCCCCGGCGACTGGGACTACAATGTCGGCGTCACCCGCACCGTCACCGAGATGGCCCATCTCGGCGGCATCTCCGTCGAGGGCGAGCTCGGCGTGCTCGGCTCGCTGGAATCCGGCGAGGGCGAGAAGGAGGATGGCCACGGCTTCGAGGGCAAGCTCTCGCATGACCAGCTCCTGACCAACCCCGACGAGGCCGTGAAGTTCGTCGCCGAGACCAAGGTCGATGCGCTCGCCATCGCCATGGGCACCTCGCACGGCGCCTACAAATTCACCCGCAAGCCCGACGGCGCGATCCTGGCGATGAACGTCATCGAGGAGATCCACAAGAAGCTGCCGAGCATGCACCTCGTCATGCACGGCTCGTCCTCCGTGCCGCAGGATCTCCAGGACATCATCAACCAGTATGGCGGCAAGATGCCCCAGACCTGGGGCGTGCCGGTCGAAGAGATCCAGCGCGGCATCAAGCACGGCGTCCGCAAGATCAACATCGACACCGACAACCGCATGGCGATGACCGGCCAGATCCGGAAGATCCTCTCCGAGCATCCCGGCGAGTTCGACCCGCGCAAATACCTGAAGCCCGCCATGGAGGCGATGACCAAGCTCTGCAAGCAGCGCCTGCAGGAGTTCAACACCGCCGGCCAGGCCAGCAAGATCAAGCGCGTCGCGACCACCGCCGAAATGGCCAAGCGCTATGCCAAGGGCGAGCTCGATCCCACCTTCGGCAAGGCCGCTTGACGCCCCGCAGACCATCGTTGTCATTCCGGGGCGGCCCGCAGGGCCGAACCCGGAACCCACGACCGGGCGAACCCGGTCGCAATCGCTTCGGCCACGCAGACCCGGTCGTGGGTTCCGGGTTCTTCGCTACGCGAACCCCCGGAATGACAGGCATCAAACCCCGATCTTGCCGCCGCCCTTCTTGGTGATCGCCACAACCGACGGCCGCACCGGCATGTCGGGCTTGAAGTCCGGCCAGCGCGTCGAGAGATCCTCGTAATAGGAGCGGCGGCCGAAGGCCGGCCAATCAGGGCCGTCGTCGCCGGGGTGCTGCACGGCCACGAAGGCCGTCGTGTCGTCGGGCGTAAAGCAGGGGCCGCAGAGCTCGGCGCCATGCGGCACGCGGTAGAACAGCTTCGAGGTCCGGCGCGCGCCGCCCTCCGTGTCGACCGCCCAGAGCCCGTCGGTGCGCCCGGTGACGTCGGGGCCGTTGCCGTCGGTCGAGACCCAGAGGCGCCCGGCGGAATCGACCACCGAATTGTCGGGCATGCCGAACCAGCCGCTCTTGGTCGTGTCGGTGGAAAAGGTCGCTCCGACCGCGGCCACGGACGGGTCGCCGCATTTCAGCAGGATTTCCCAGCGGCCAGTGGGGGCGGTGTGGTCGCCGCCCTCCTCGATGATCTCGATGATATGCCCGAAGGCGTTCTTGGCGCGCGGATTGGCGGCGTCGATCTGCGCGTCGGTGCGGCGCGTGTTGTTGGTCAGCATGACATAGACCTTGCCCGTCACCGGGTTGGGCGTGATGTCCTCGGGTCGGTCCATCTTGGTCGCGCCGAGTAGGTCGCCGGCGCGGCGGGCCTCGATCAGCACGTCGGCCTGGCTCTGGAAACCGTTGGCGGCGGTGAGCGGGCCCTGCCCGAACACGAGCGGCAGCCATTCGACGGTGCCCCCAGCCGCAAATTTCGCGACATAGAGCGTGCCGGTGTCGAGCAGGTCCATGTTGGCGGCGCGGTTGGCGCCGTCGAAGCGGCCCGCCGTGACGAATTTGTAGACGTAGTCGAAGCGCTCGTCGTCGCCGAGATAGGCGACGACGCGGCCGTCCTTCGCCACGATCATGTCCGCGCCCTCATGCTTGAAGCGCCCGAGCGCCGTGCGCTTCTTCGGCACGGAGGTCGGATCGAACGGGTCGACCTCGATCACCCAGCCGAAGCGGTTCGCCTCATTGGGCTCCTTCGCCAGGTCGAAGCGCTCCTCGAAGCGGCCCCAGGCGTAAGGCGAGGACGGGATCGCCAGGCGCTTGTAGTTGACTTCCTCGCGATGGCCCTCCGGCAGCTTGCCGGAGAAATAGCCGTGGAAGTTCTCCTCGCCCGAGACGAAGGTGCCCCAGGGTGTCATCGCGCCGGCGCAGTTGTTGAGCGTGCCGAGAACCTTGCGGCCGCTGGCATCGACGCCGGTCTTGACCCGGTCCGTTCCCGCGACGGGCCCCGAGAGCTGCATCTCGGTGGCGACCGTGATCCGGCGGTTGAGCTTCGAGTCCTTCACCAGCGCCCATTTGCCGTCGGCGCGGCGGATCTCGGCGACGGTGGCGCCATGCGCCATCGCCTCGATCCTGAAGCGCTCCGGCGTCGCGCTCTTCAGGACCGGCTTGCCGTCCTTCATCTCGACGACGCCCGGGAACATCAGATGCGGGTTGGTGTATTCGTGATTGACGAAGAGCACGCCATGGGCGGAGGGATCGGCCGCGCCCGGCATCGGCAGATAGCCGACGAAGTCGTTGTTGTAGCCGAACTGCTGTCCTTGCGCCTCCGGCGTCTGTTTCGCCGGGTCGAAGGCGGGCGCGCTGGGGGTGATCGGGTCGCCCCAGCGCAGCAGGACCTGCGCGTCATAGCCCTCGGCGACGTGATGGTCGGCATCGACGCCCGCCTCGACCTCCTTGAAGGAAAAGGCCGAGCCGCCGGCCTGGGCCCTCGCCGCATCGGCAGTCGCCAGCGCCACCGTGCCGACGGTCGCGGAGATCGCGGACACCGCCAGCGCCCCCTTCAGCAGCCCGCGGCGGGAGAACCGGGCCGAGATCAGCTCGCCCATCGTCGCATTGTCGCTGAGGTTCTGCGGCGTCGCATCCTCATGTTCGAGCAGGCTGGCGCCGAAGGTCGATTCGTAGGGGGTCTCGTCGGTCATGGGATCATTCCTGGCGAGGGATCAGATTGGCATTGGAGGAATGCGAACGATAGGCGGTTGCGGTGACGCCGACGTGACGAGGGCTGCAGCCGCAATTCGCACCGGGCATGACGGCTGCTCGCGCAAGCCCTTCCGGCTCGCGGTGCTTTCTGATTGAACAGGCCCCCGCCCCGCCGCCCCCGGCCGCCGACAGGTCCTGCATGTCGATCGTCTTTTCAGCCTTCGTCGCGACCTTCGTCGGCTTCGCCGCCTCGGTCGCGGTCGTGCTGGCGGCCGCGCAGGCGCTGGGTGCGACGCCCGGCCAGACGGTGTCCTGGGTCGCGGGGCTCGCGCTGGCCAAGGGCGCGGCCAGCCTCTGGTTGTCCTGGCGCCACCGCCTGCCGATCATCTGTGCCTGGTCGACGCCCGGCGCCGCCCTGATCGCCGCAACCAGCGGGCTGGACATGGGCGCCGCCGTCGGTGCCTTCCTGGTCGCCGCAGTGCTGATGATGCTGACCGCCGCGCTGCGGCCGCTCGGCGCGCTGGTCGAGCGCATCCCGATGCCGATCGCCGCCGCGATGCTGGCCGGGGTGATCTTCCGCTTCGTCGTCGCCGTCTTCGACGAGATGCGGGTCTCGCCCGGCCTCGTCCTGCCGCTGCTGGCGGTGTTTCTGGTGGCCCGGCTGATCAACCCTCTGCTCGGCGTCATCGCCGCCCTCGGCGCCGGCCTCGCTTTGTCCTTCGCCGGCGGGCTCGCGACCTGGCCGGCAGGCGGTCTGTCGCTGACCGGCCTCGAATTCGTCACACCGCGCCTCGATATCGCGGCGATGCTCGGCATCGGCATACCCCTCTATCTCGTCACCATGGCGGCGCAGAACCTGCCGGGCTTCGCCGTGCTGCGGGCGGCGGGCTATCGCCCCCCGGTCGCGTCCTGCCTGTTCGCCACGGGGCTCGCCTCGTTCCTGACCGCGCCCTTCGGCGCCCATATGGTCAACATGGCCGCGATATCAGCCTCGATCTGCACCGGTCCCGACACCCATCCCGATCCCGCCCAGCGCTGGAAGGCCGGCATCGTCTATGGCCTCGCCTGGCTCGCCATCGCCGCCACGGCCGGGCTGCTGCTCGCCCTCATCGTCGCCATGCCCAAGGCGGTGATCGTCGCGGTGGCGGGGTTGGGCCTGGTCGGCTCGCTGACCGGCGCACTGGCCCAGGCGACCTCCTCCGACAGCCATCGCTTCGCCGCGGTCGTCGCCTTTGCCGTCGCCGCCTCCAGCCTGACGCTGTTTGGCGTCGGTTCGGCCTTCTGGAGCCTGGTGGCGGGCCTCGGAGTCTTGACATTGGACGCCATCGCGGGCCGTTTGCGCGCACGATCATGACCAGACAATCTCCCCCCACCCGCCTGATGCTCGTCACCCCGCCTGTCGCGGATGCCGATGCGATGGCCTTCAAGCTGATGCAGGCCCAGGCCGGCGGCGATATCGCCGCCATCCTGCTGCGTCTCACGGATGGCGACGAGCGCAGCCGCATCGAACGCGTCAAGCGCCTCGCCGGTCCCGTGCAGGCGGCCAATGTCGCGCTGGTCGTCGAGGGCTCGGCCCTGGTCGCCGCGCGCGGCGGCGCCGACGGCGTCCATCTCACCGGTGGCCCTGAAGCCGTGGCCGAGGCGCGCTCCAGCCTGAAGGGCGAGCGCATCATCGGCGCCGGCGGGCTGCGCGCCCGGCACGATGCCATGGATATCGGCGAGGCCGGCGTCGACTACGTGATGTTCGGCGACCCCCGTCCCGATGGCAGCCTGCCGCCGCTGGCGGCCGTGATCGAGCGGGCCGGCTGGTGGGCCGAGATCTTCGAGACGCCCTGCGTCGCCTATGCGCCGGATGCCGAATCGGTGCCGGCGCTGGTCGAGACCGGGGCGGAGTTCATCGCGCTCGGAGACTGGGCCTTCGCGGAGGGGCAGGACATCCGCGCCCTGGTCGCGCAGGCCAACGAGGCCATCTCCGCCTGCGCCAGCCGGAAGGCGGGCAAATGAAGCGGCCTGGCCGCGGCCTCGCCAGCCTCGTTCTGATGAGCGGCCTGCTGCTGACTGCCCCGGCCTTCGCGCCGCCCGCCGCCGCCGCCGAGCGCGATGTCGCCTATGCCGCCTACCAGACCGGGCATTACCGCCGCGCCCTGAGCGAGGCGCTGAAGCGAATCGAGGCCGACAGCACGGACGCAGCCGCGATGACGCTGCTCGGCGAGCTCTACCGGCAGGGGCTCGGCGTGCGCCCCGACCAGAAGATCGCCACCGAATGGTATGAGCGGGCCGCCGCGCGCGGCGACGTCAACGCGACCTATGCGCTGGCGATCGCGTTGCTCGACGAGGCCAGCGGCCGACGCGACCCCGCCCGCGCCGGCGTCCTCCTGCGCCAGGCCGCGGCGGCCGGCCACGCCGCCGCCAATTATAACCTCGCCCTCGCCCTGCTCGCCACCGGCCAGCCGGAGGATGACGGCCGCGCCGTCAAGAATCTCGAGATCGCCGCCAAGGGCGGCATTCCCGACGCGCTGCATGCGCTCGCCACCCTGGCGAAACAGGGCCGTGGCATGCCCAGGAGCGACATCCAGGCGGCGCAGTGGATGGCCCAGGCGGCCACCGCCGGCTACCTGCCTGCCGAGATCGAATATGCGATCATGCTGTTCAACGGCACCGGCGTCGCCGCCGACGAAACCGCCGCCGCCAAGCTTTTCCTGCGCGCCGCCGGCAAGGGCAACCCGATCGCCCAAAACCGCATCGCCCGGCTCTACCAGAGCGGCCGCGGCATTCCCCCGGACTCGATCGAGGCGGCGGCCTGGCACCTGGCCGCCCGCGCACGCGGCCTCGACGACCCCGCGCTGGCCCAGCTCTTCGACCGCCTCAACCCCGAGCAGCAGGGCCGCGCCGCCCGCCTCGCCGCCGACCGGATCGAGGGCGCGGCCTTGACGTCGCCCTGACAGGCGAGCAAGGGACGGGCGAGTTTTCTCAAGCCCTCCGCCCGAGCGTGCCTCCGCGCCTCGGACCATGGGCTCGCTGTCTGAACCGGATGCTCGCCTGCCGACATCCGCCTGCTGCGCCGAAGCGGCGCGAACGAGGTTACCGATGATCCGCTCCCCCTTGATGACCGTGATGACCGACGCCGTGATGAAGGCGTCCCGCTCCCTGAAGCGCGATTTCGGCGAGGTCGAGAACCTGCAGGTCCTGGCCAAGGGGCCGGGCGACTTCGTCTCCAAGGCCGACACCAAGGCCGAGGAAATCATCCGCGCCGCGCTGGAGAAGGCGCGCCCGGGTTATGGCTTCGTGATGGAGGAGGCCGGCGCCGTCCCCGGCACCGACGAGAGCAACCGCTGGCACATCGACCCGCTCGACGGCACCCACAACTTCCTGCGCGGCGTCCCGCACTGGAACATCTCGGTGGCGCTGGAGCGCGACAACCAGTTCATCGCCGGCGTCATCTACGACGCCGCCAAGGACGAGCTCTTCATCGCCGAGAAGGGCAAGGGCGCCTATGTCAACAACCGCCGCATGCGCGTCTCGGGCCGCCGCGAGCCGACCGAGATGCTGATCGGCATGGGCGTGCCCCATATCGGCAAGGGCGGCCATCCGCTCTTCCTGCGCGAACTCGGCGCGGTGATGACGCGCTTCTCCAATGTCCGCCGCATGGGCTGCGCCGCGCTCGACATCGCCTATGTCGCGGCCGGGCGTTTCGACGGCTATTGGGAGCGCGACCTCAACACCTGGGACTTCGCGGCGGGCGCCGTGATGATCCGCGAGGCTGGCGGCACCTTCGGCACGCTCGACGGCAAGCAGCCGACGATGGCGCGCGACATCATCTGCGGCAACGAGGTCGGCGAGCAGGCCCTGCGCGCTGCGCTGAAGGCGGCCTGAATTGCGCCGCGGCGCGGCAGCAGCTCGCCATCCCGTCATATCTCTTTGATCTTTCGCGCTTGATCATCGCGGCAGGGGAAGCGACAGTCCCCCCGCAAGATGGCGAACGGAAGATTAAGCATGGCGAACGAGGATTTGGCGGCCGGGACAGAGACGGCCGCGCCGGCGCGGGAGGAGAGCCGCTTCTCGCGCCCCCTGCGCTACGTCATCCGCGCGGTCGTGTTCCTGGCGCTGATCGGCTTCCTCGGCTTCATCCTGCAGGCCGGGCTGGTCACCGCCTTCATGACCAATCCGGGCCTGAACGGCCTGATCCTTGGCGCGCTCTTCGTCGGCGTGCTGATCGCGCTGCGCGAGCTCTGGCGCATCCACAGCGAAGCCCGCGCCGCGACGCGGCTCGCCGCCGCCCCCGCCCAGGCGCAGATCAGGCGCGGCGAGGTCATCGCGCCGCTCGGCCCCGTTCTCTCGGCGCTGGAAAGCCGCAGCCTCGCCCCGTCCCAGGCCGCCAGCGTCCTCGAATCGATCGCTGTGCGGCTCGACGACGGCCGCGAGGTGCTGCGCTATCTCGGCGGGCTTCTGGTGTTCCTCGGCCTGCTCGGCACCTTCTGGGGCCTGCTCGACACCGTCTCCTCGGTCGGCAACGTCATCAAGTCGCTGCGCACCGGCGCGGAAGCCGGCGTGCTGTTCGACGAGCTCAAGGCCGGCCTCGCCGCCCCGCTCGCCGGCATGGGCCTGTCCTTCTCGTCCTCGCTCTTCGGCATCGCCGGCTCGCTGATCCTCGGTTTCCTCGAACTGCAGGTCGCGCAGGCGCAGCGCCGCTTCCGCAACGAGGTCGAGAGCTGGCTCGGCACCCGCACCGCCGCGGCCGGGACCTCGCCCATCGCGGGGCTGCGGCCCCTGACCGGAGACCCGCTCGCCGACAGGCTCGACAAGCTCGGCGCCGCGATGACAGAGAGCGGGGCCAACAACCGCGCCGCCACCCAGGCGCTGGCCAGCCTCGCCGAGGGCATCCAGGGCCTCGTCCAGCATATGCGCTCCGAGCAGCAGCTCATCCGCGACTGGGTCGAGGCGCAGGCCTCGCGCGAGAAGGACCTCAAGCGCCTGCTGGAACGCCTCACCGCCGACAATGTGATGGAGCCGTGATGCGGCGTGCTCGCCCCATGACCGCGATCAGCGCGCTGTCCAAAAGCGCCCCGTCGTCCCGGGCGGAGCGTAGCGCAGACCCGGGATCCATTCCGGAACGGGTCAGGAATGGATCCCGGGTCTCCCTTCGGTCGCCCGGGATGACGACGCGTTTAAGCAAGCCGTCGATCTAAGGGACACGGAAACACCATGGCCCTCTCCCGCTCCCACCGCCGCGACGAGGTCAATTTCTGGCCGGGCTTCGTCGATGCGCTCTCGACGATGCTGATCGGTATCGTCTTCCTGCTCTCGGTCTTCGTGCTCGGGCAATTCTTCCTGTCGCAGGAGCTCACCGGCAAGGACACGGCGCTCGACCGGCTCAACCGCCAGATTTCGGAACTGACCGACCTGCTGGCACTGGAGCGCTCCTCCAACCGGCAGGCGCAGGAAAACCTGCAATTGCTGCAATCGTCGCTGACCCGCGAGCAGAGCGAGCGCGGCCGCATCCAGGACATGCTGAACGCCCAGCCCGGCAACCAGGCCGCCCAGCTCGGCGAGGCGCAGAAGGCGCTGGAGTCCGAAAGGCAGCTCTCGGCCCGCGCCCAGGCCACAGTCGACATGGTCAACCAGCAGATCGTCGCGATGCGCCGCCAGCTCGCCGCGCTGGAGGAGGCGCTCGGCGCCTCCGAGGCGAAGGACAAGGAATCGCAGGCCCGCATCTCCGAGCTCGGCTCGCGCCTCAACGTCGCGCTGGCCCAGCGTGTCCAGGAACTGGCGCGCTACCGCTCGGACTTCTTCGGCCGCCTGCGCCAGGTGCTCGGCACCAGGCCCGACATCCGCGTCGTCGGCGACCGTTTCGTCTTCCAGTCCGAGGTCTTCTTCGACGCCGGCCAGGCCGTCCTGAAGCCGGAAGGACGCGGCGAGCTCGACAAGCTCGGCGCCATCATCGCCGATCTCGGCCGCGAAATGCCGCCGGACATCCCGTGGATCCTGCGCGTCGACGGCCACACCGACAACCGGCCCATCCGCTCGGCCCAGTTCCCGTCGAACTGGCACCTGTCGGCCGGCCGCGCCATCGCGGTCGTCGAATATCTGGTGACCAAGGGCATCCCGGCCGATCGCATCGCCGCCACCGGCTTCGGCGACAACCAGCCGCTCGACGTCGCCAACACCGACGACGCCTGGCGCCGCAACCGCCGCATCGAATTCAAGATCACCGAGCGATGAGGCGGCCCATCGCCCAGCGCGCGCGCCGCCTGCGATTTGCGACGGGACTAGCGCTGGCCTGTGTTCTGACACTGGCCGCTGGCTCGGCCCGGGCCGAGCCCCGCCAGTCGGCCGTCGAGAACTGCGCCGCCTGCCATGGCCTGGACGGCATCGCGCGCGACACCGAGGTGCCCCATCTCGCCGGGCAGAACGAGCGCTATCTCTTCAACCAGATGATGGCGTTCCGGACGGGCAAGCGCGCCCATAAGGAGATGCGCTACATGGCGCGCAACATGAGCGTCGAGGAGATCGCGGCGCTCGCCGCCTATTACGCGGCGCTGCCGCCGCGCTGACCGGCCGATCGGGGGACAAGGACATGACCACAGCCGAGCCCGCCGACGCCGCGCAACGCCGCGCAACGCCCCCGACGGTCTGCTACCCCGTCGAGAGCCTGCCGAAGCCCGACATGGCGCTGCTGACGCAGGCCCGGCAGCAGCTGACGAAGATCGACGAGGTTCTGGTCGCGCCCCGCGACGCAGAGGCCTTCCACGTCCCTGCCGGCCACTTCTTCCGCATCGTCGGCGTGAACGGCCCGCAGGTCGGCGATCTCAACCTCTGGAATGCGCATGACCTCACGGAGCGGTTCTTCAGCGGCAAGACGCGCCAGCTCCACGCCACCCATGTCTCGACGGGCGACCGGCTCTGGAGCAGCATGCCGTCCTTGCGGCCCCTGGCGACGATCACCCACGACACGCTGGCCTGGTATGGCTGGGACGAGGATGGCGGCGGCATCCACGACGTCATCGGCACGCGCTGCGACCCCTACACCAACCGCCTGCTCTCGGGCGGCGACTACCATCATTGCTGCCATTCCAACCTGACGCGGGCTCTGGCGAAGGCGAAGGGGCTGCCGGTGAAGGAGGCCGAGAGGCATGTCCACGACGTGCTCAACGTCTTCATGTGCACCGGCTTCACCCGCGACACGCACCAGTATTTCATGAAGGCGAGCCCGGTCCGCCCGGGCGACTACATCGAGTTCTTCGCCGAGATCGACCTGCTCGGCGCGCTCTCGGCCTGCCCCGGCGGCGATTGCAGCACGACCCATTCCAGCGACGTCGCCGCCTGCTACCCCCTCAAGGTCGAGATCTTCCGCACCGAGCCGGAGCTGCTGGCGGGCTGGGCCTCGCCGGAGCCCAGCGCCTATCCACGCACGCACGGGCTCTGAGGCGCCAGAACCCGACGCGCAGCCCCTCGGCGGACGCCCAAACGTCGCGTTTGACAAAGCTGCCCTTGCGGAAGTCAGATCGGTCGGGACGGAGTGGGTTCCGCGGGGGGATTTTGATGAGGATAGCAGCCTTGGTGGCCTTCGCCGCCGTGATGTCGGTCGGTACGCCGGCCCTAGCCCAGCAACAGCAGACCGAGATCGTCTTCTGCAACAAGACCGGATCCAAGATCTTCACCGCGCTGGCCCATGTCCCTCAGACGACCAAGAAATGGACGCTGACCGCCTGGCAGACGATTCCTGCCGGAGGCTGCAAGAGCGTCGCCCGCTGGAACACCGCGCTGTTCTACTACTATGCCGAGAAGGAAGGCCGGACCGTCCACTGGCCGGCCAAGGCCGGCGTCGACAAGACCTTCTGCGTGCCCTCGCGCGCCATCACCCGCGAGATCGTCGGCGGCACCTGCGCCTCGGGCGAACGCAATGTCGGCTTCAAGGGCACCGTGCCGAACGCAGGCAAGTACACCATCAACCTGAACTCCTGAGCGCGGGCCCCCGAGGCGGCGCTCAGGCCGCCTCCAGCCCGAACTGCAGCGCCGCCAGCCGCGCATAGAGCCCGCCGCGCGCCTTGAGCTCGGCGTGCGTCCCCTCCTCGACGACGCGGCCGTCCTCCATCACCAGAATGCGGTCGGCCGAGAGGATGGTGGCGAGGCGGTGCGCCACGACCAGCGTGGTGCGGCCCTTCATCAGCGCGTCCAGCGCATCCTGCACCGCGCGCTCGCTTTCGGAATCGAGCGCGCTCGTCGCCTCGTCGAGCAGCAGGATCGGTGCGTCCTTCAGCACCGCGCGCGCGATCGCCAGCCGCTGTCGCTGCCCGCCCGACAATGTCACGCCGCGCTCGCCGACGACGGTGTCGTAGCCATCAGGCAACGCCCGGATGAAGACGTCGGCAGCCGCAAGCCGCGCCGCCTCCTCGACCTGCGCCAGCGTGGCCTCGGGGCGGCCATAGGCGATGTTGTCGCGCACCGAGACGCCGAACACGGTCGGCTCCTGCGGCACCAGCGCGAAGCGCTCGCGCCAGGCCTCGGGGTCGGCCTGGGGCGCGGCGACGCCGTCGACGACGACCCGGCCTGAGGCCGGATCGAAGAAGCGCAGCGCCAATTGCAGCACCGTGCTCTTGCCCGCTCCCGACGGGCCGACCAGCGCGACGCGCTCGCCGGGCCGCACCGTGAAGCTGAGCTGCGACAGCGCCGAGACGCTGCGGCCGGGATAGCTGAAGGCGACGTTCTCGAAGGCGAGTTCGCCGCGCGGCGGCTGCGGCATCGCCACCGGGTTGGGCGGCGCCGCGATGGCGGGCTTCATCGCCAGGATCTCGCCGAGCCGCCCCGCTGCGCCAGCGGCAGCGGAAATCTCGCCATAGACCTCGGAGAGCTGCCCGAGCGAGCTCGCCGCCAGCACCGCATAGAGCAGGAACTGCGACAGCCGCCCGCCGGTCATGCGGCCCTCGAACACCTCGGTCGCCCCGGTCCAGAGCACCCAGACGACGCTCGCGCTGACCAGGAAGATCGCCACGCCCGACAACAGCGCGCGCGAGGCGGTCGCCGCCCGCGAGGCGCCATAGGCCTCATCGGACGCCGATGCAAAGCGCGCCGCCGTCTGCCGCGAGGCGCCGAAGGACTGCATCGTGCGGATCGCGCCGACCGCCTCCGAAGCGAACGCCGAAGCGTCGGCCAGCCGGTCCTGCGCCGCCCGGGCGCGCTTGCGCACCGAGCGCCCGGAGAAGACCAGCGGCAGCACGATCAGCGGGATCGCCCCGATCACGATCGCCGAGAGCTGCGGGCTGGTGGCCACCATCAGCGAAAGGGCGCCGATCGTCATGATCGCATTGCGCAGCGCGATCGAGGCCGTCGAGCCGAAGGTCGACTTGATCTGCGTTGTGTCGGCCGTCAGCCGCGACACCAGATCGCCGGCCCGGCTCGAATCGAAGAAGGCCGGCTCCAGCCGCGTCAGATGCGAGAACACGTCGGCGCGCAGATCGGCAACGATGCGCTCGCCAACCGTCATCACCAGATAGAACCGCGCCGAACTCGCCAGCGCCAGCACCGCCACGACGACGATCAGCAGGATGAAATAGCTGTTGGCCAGTTGCTGCTCACCGGCCGAGAACCCGACATCGATCACCCGGCGCACTGCCATCGGCAAGGCCAGCGTGGCCGCCGAGGCGATGACCAGCGCCAGCAGAGCCAGGCCGATCCGCCCCTTGTTCTTCAACGCATAAGGCCAGAACGAAGCCAGCGAGCGGAAATCGGGCCGGGCCTTCTTGTCGTCTTTTTGGTGCTCGGGCACGCGTCTTTGTCCTGTCCTGCTTGCACTGTCGGCCCGGCTGCGATATGGGCAAGCCACTCCACGACAGGCTCATACGAATTATTCGACGGGCCGGGCAGGCTTGCCTGCTTGTCGACCACGCCCGTTTATCGACGTTTGAGGATTTAGCCATGGCCAAGACCGGCATCCATCCCGACTACCACACCATCAAGGTCGTCATGACCAATGGCACGGAATACTTCACGCGTTCGACGCTCGGCAAGGAGGGCGACACCCTCAACCTCGACATCGACCCGACGACGCACCCGGCCTGGACCGGCGGCACCCAGCACATGCTGGACCGCGGCGGCCGCGTTTCGCGCTTCAACTCGCGCTTCTCCGCGATCGGCGCGCTCGGCAAGAAGTGAACGTCAGGCCGTGACCTGACAGCGGGCAGCCTCGCCTGTCCTGATCTGAATCAAAACGGCCCGGTCTTTCGACCGGGCCGTTTTCGCTTGAACCTTTGCTGACGGCGTGACGCCGTGTCGCAAGCGGGCGGCGCTCAGCGCGCCATGCCGAGACGGGCGTGGAGGTTGGCGAGCTGGTCCTGAACCGGATTGGCCTTCTCGATAGGCGCCTGCGCCGACATCTGGCCTTCGAGATGGCGGATGCGTGCCTGCAGCCGGAAGGAGTGCTCCATCAGGTCGCGAAGGCCCTGCGGCAGCCCCTCGGTCTCGAGCTGGACTGCCGAGACCATGTGCTCGGGAATGCGGACCTTGTCGTTTTCGGCGCGCGCCTGCTCGGCCGTCATCTCGCCCTCGGCCACGGCCCGCTGCACCAGCAGCCAGGAGGCGATCTGCATCAGCCGCGTCGTCAGGCGCATGCTCTCGGTGGCGTAGCTCAGCGCCACCTCGCGCGGCAAAGCCGCCGATTCAGCCCGGCCCGGCCCGTCGAGATAGGCGGCGGTCTGCTCGACGAGGCCCATCCCCTCGCGAAACAGCACCATGAAGGCGTCGGATTTCACGAAGCCCCGGGCGAAGGAGATCGCGCCATCATCGGCATCGGTTTCACGAATCAACAGGTCGGTCATGGCATTGTCTCCCATCGGCACAACACCGTACTCGCTTGGCACGCGTCACGGCTCATGCCGTGGTTGTCGCAAGGATAGCGCCGATGCTCCGGACCTGCGACGGTAGGGTATCGTTAACCTTAACGCCGCTACAGATCAAAAAAAGAGCCGCCCGAAGGCGGCTCGAAGGTCAACAGGGAGGCGTCAAACAGAGCGGGCAGGAGCCACTCACATCCAGACAATCTGGATGTGACGATTCATACTTTGGAATCGTTAAGCAGCCGTTAACGACGGCCGAAGCTGCCGCTTTTTCAGTCGGATTTTCGGAAGAACGCGTCCGCCGCGCTGCGCGAGGCGGCTTTTTTCGCCCGCGCCTCGGCGAGCCGTTCGATCTCGTGCTGCAGCGCCGCCACCCGCAGGTCGATCTCCTCGAGCGACAGCATCGACAGATCCTGCCCGATCTCGTGGACCGACTTCGGCTTCGGGCGGTCGTCGTCGGGAAACAGCGACATGGCGAACTCCGGTTGCGCGGAAACGGCGCAGATTAGAGGCGATGCCGCGCCGGCGCCACCGCCGCTTCCAGCGCCGCCAGCCGCGCTCCGGTTGTGCTTTTTCTTGGACAGCCGGCCCCGCCTCGCCTATAAGCCGCGCCATCCTGTTCATCGTCGATGATGTGGATGGCCGGCCGAAGAGGCCGGTCGGCGCCCGAGAGCTATTGTCCGCGACGTTGCCCCGGCCGAGCGCCGGCTTTCGAAATTCAGGAGACATCCCCGTGTCGTTACCCCCGCTGATGCCGAAGGCCACCGCGGTCTGGCTGGTCGAGAACACGTCCCTGACCTTCGAGCAGATCGCCGAGTTCTGCAAACTTCACCCGCTCGAAGTGCGCGGCATCGCCGATGGCGAAGTCGCCGCCGGCATCAAGGGGCTGGACCCGATCAACTCCGGGCAGCTGACCCGCGAGGAACTCGAGCGCGCCGCCGCCAACCCGGCCCACCACCTCAAGCTCGCCGAGCGCAAGGTGAAGGTGCCGGAGATGAAGAAGGCCAAGGGCCCGCGCTACACCCCCGTCTCCAAGCGCCAGGACCGCCCCAACGCCATTCTCTGGCTGCTGCGCAACCACCCCGAGCTCAAGGACGCGCAGGTCATCCGCCTGATCGGCACGACCAAGTCGACGATCGCGCAGATCCGCGACCGCACGCACTGGAACGCCCAGACCCTGTCGCCGATCGACCCGGTCAGCCTCGGCCTGTGCTCGCAGATCGATCTCGACTTCGAGGTCGGCCGCGCCGCCAAGGACCGCCCGGCGGTCATCGCCGAAATCGGCTCGACCCTGCTGCCGACGGAGGAGACCACGGCGCCCGAGCCCGCGCCGCTCAACCAGACCTTCGCCGACATGGGCAAGCCCAAGCGCGAGGAAGAGGCCGCGATCGACGTCAATTCGGTCTTCGCCAAGCTCAAGCAGATGAAGCGTCCGGTCGACGAGGACGACGACGCCTGAGCGGCCGCTTCTTGCCGATGAGATCTCGCTCTGGCACGCTTCGGGCATGAGCGCCGGCCTCGCCTTCACCTTTCTGGGAACCGGCGCACCGCCCGTCAGCCTGCGGCGCGCCGGTCCCTCGCATCTCGTCGAGGCCGGCGGCTGCAAGCTGCTGATCGATTGCGGTTCGGGTGTCAGCCAGCGGCTTGTCGCGGCCGGGCATCGCGGCGCGGACATCGATCTGCTCATCGTCACCCATGAGCATTCCGACCATCTGGTCGACTTCTATCAGCTCGTCATCTCGTCCTGGCACCAGGGCCGGAACCGCCCCTGGCGCGTGCTGGCGCCGGCCCCCGCGCTCGCCAATCTGCGGGGCCAGTACGAGGCTTTCGCGCGCGAGCGCGCTTTGCGCATCGCCTTCGAGCAGCGTCCCGATGCCAGCGGCCTCGATGTCGTCTTCGAAGGGTTGCAGGAGGGGCCGGTCGCCGGACTCGAGGGCCTCTCCGTGACGGCATTCCTGGTGGACCACAAACCGGTGGAACCGGCCTTCGGGCTGACGCTGAGCGACGGCACGAGCCGGATCGTTTTCTCCGGGGACACCCGCCTCACCCCGACCCTCGAGCAGGCCGCCGAGAATTGCGATCTGCTCGTCAGCGAAGTCTATGTCGAGAGCCAGATGCCCGTCGTCGCCGGCATCCGCACGGCCGCCACCGTCGCAGCCGTGAAGAGCTACCATATGACGCCGCAGGTGGTGGGCGACCTGGCGCGCTCGCGCGCCGCCAGGGCCCTGGCGATCACGCACATCGTGCCGCCCGGCGCCGATACCGCACTGCTTGCCGAGGAAATTCGCGCGAGCGGCTATGCCGGGCCGCTGATCATCGGCGAGGATCTGATGCGGCTGGAGTTGCCGCAGCGCCTGCTCCGGTGGAACGGCGCGACCATCGGCTTCTAGCCCGGCGATCCGCTCCCGCGCCCTACCCCAGCCCCTTCGCCTTCAGCGCCAGCCCGATCTCGTCCAGCACGGCGGGGTCCTCGATCGTCGCCGGCATGGCGTAATCCTCGCCATCGGCGATCTTCTTCATCGTCGCGCGCAGGATCTTGCCGGAGCGCGTCTTGGGCAGCCGCCCGACCGTCAGCGCCAGCCGGAAGGCGGCGACCGGGCCGATCTTCTCGCGCACCAGCGCCACCAGTTCGCGCTCGACCGCATCCGGGCTCTGGGTGATGCCGGATTTCAGCACGACGAAGCCGCAGGGCTGCTCGCCCTTGATCGTGTCGCGGATGCCGACGACGGCGCATTCCGCCACCGCCGGATGCGAGGCCAGCACCTCCTCCATGCCGCCCGTCGAGAGGCGATGGCCGGCGACATTGATGATGTCGTCGGTGCGCCCCATGATGAAGACGTAGCCGTCGGCGTCGATGAAGCCGGCATCCGAGGTGTTGTAGAAGCCCGGGAAGGCCGCGAGGTAGGATTCGACGAAGCGCTCGTCGGCCTGCCACAGCGTCGGCAAGGCGCAGGGCGGCAGCGGCAGCTTGATGACGATCGCGCCCATCGTGCCGGCCGGCACCGGCCGCCCGCCCTCGTCGACGCATTGCACGTCGTAGCCCGGCATCGGCACCGTCGGGGAGCCCGGCTTCACCGGCAGCAGTTCCAGCCCGATCGGATTTCCGACGATTGGCGAGCCGGTCTCGGTCTGCCACCAATGGTCGATCACCGGCACCTTCAGGATGTCCTGCGCCCAGACCAGCGTGTCGGGGTCGGCCCGCTCGCCCGCCAGGAACAGCGCCCGGAACCGCGAAAGGTCATAGGCCGGCAGCAGCGTCGCCTGCGGATCCTCCTTGCGGATGGCGCGGAAGGCGGTGGGCGCCGTGAACAGCACGACCGCCTTGTGCTCGGCGATCAGCCGCCAGAAGGCGCCGGCATCGGGCGTGCCGACCGGCTTGCCCTCGTAGAGCACCGAGGTCGCGCCCTGGATCAGCGGCGCGTAGACGATGTAGCTGTGGCCGACGACCCAGCCGACATCCGACGCCGTGATCATCACCTCGCCCGGCTTCACGCCGTAGAGATTGTCCATCGTCCACTTCAGCGCGACCATGTGGCCGCCATTGTCGCGCACCACGCCCTTGGGCTTACCCGTCGTGCCGGAGGTGTAGAGGATGTAGAGCGGGTCGGTCGCCGCGACGGGGACGCATTCGGCCCGTCGCCCCTGCGCCTTGGCGGCCGCGACCAGCATGCGCCAGTTCTTGTCGCGGGTGGCGTGCATCGACGCCTCGACCTGAGGCCGCTGCAGGATCAGGCAGGTCTGCGGCTTGTGCGCGGAGAGCTCGATGGCCTGGTCGAGCAGCGGCTTGTATTCGACGACGCGGCTGGGCTCGATGCCGCAGGTCGCGGCCAGGATGACCTTGGGCGTCGCATCCTCGATGCGCGTCGCCAGTTCCTTGGCCGCAAATCCGCCGAACACGACCGAATGCACCGCGCCGATGCGGGCGCAGGCGAGCATGGCGAAGGCCGCTTCCGGCACCATCGGCATGTAGAGGACGACGCGGTCGCCCTTGCCGACGCCGAGATCCTGCAGCACCGCCGCGAGCGCCCCGACCTCGTCCAGCATCTGCGCATAGGTGAAGACGCTCTTGCTGCCCGTGACCGGGCTGTCATGGATCAGCGCCGGCTGCTCGCCGCGCCCGTCGCGCACATGCCGGTCGAGGGCGTTGAAGCAGGTGTTGCAGGTCGCGTCCGGGAACCAGCGGCCATAGGCGCCCTGGGCGGCATCGAAGATGCGCTGCGGCGGCGAGATCCAGTCGATCGTCCGGGCGGCCTCCGCCCAGAACCCCTCCGGATCAGCCTGCCAGCGCCCATAGACCTCGCCGTAGCGGCCCTGCTCCGTCATGGCACCCTCCCCTCGCTTTTTTGTTGTCGCCATCCCTTCACAGAGGCGCCGACCGCCGTCGAGAGCGACTTTCGCACATGACGCCCCTGCACCCTTGATCTTCTACCGCGCTTCGGGAAATGCCACGGTTGATCTGGCGCAATTGCCCGCCTTCGCCTTTCGGACCCCTCCCGACATGCTGCTCGACCCCGCCTTCTTCGCCGCCATGGTGCCGGCGGTCATTCTCATGGGGCTGTCGAAGGGCGGCTTCTCGGGGCTGGGCCTGCTTTCGCTGCCGCTGATGGCGCAGGTCGTCTCGCCGGTGACGGCGGCCGCGATCATGCTGCCCGTGCTGATGTCGCAGGATGTCGTGACCGTCTGGTCCTACCGTCGCGATTTCGACCGCCGCGCGCTGGCGACGCTGCTGCCCGGCGCCGCCCTCGGCATTTTCGCGGGCTATCTCCTGGCCGCGCGGGTGGCGGACGGCGCCGTCGTGCTGGCGATCGGCCTGATCTCGGTCGTCTTCGCGCTGCGCAACCTGCTCGCCGGCGGCGGAGCCGAGCGGCCGCCGACGCGGTCGAACTATCCGCAGGGCACGTTCTGGGGCGCGCTCTCGGGCTTCACCAGCATGATCGCCCATGCCGGCGGGCCGCCCTACCAGATCTACACCATGCCGTTGCGGCTGCCGCCGGCCGTCTTCGTCGGGACGGGGGCGCTGTTCTTCGCGCTGATCAACGTCATCAAGGTCTTCCCCTACATCGCGCTCGGCCAGTTCACGACCGCCAACCTCACCGCCTCGCTGGCGCTGCTGCCGGTCGCCATCGTCTCGACGATGGCGGGCGTCTGGCTGGTCCGGAAGGTGCCGGTGAAGCGCTTCTACAAGATCATCTACAGCTTGCTCCTGCTGGTCGGGCTGAAGCTGACCTATGACGGGCTGAAGGGACTGCACTGGCTCTGACCTGATGCGCCCGTGCCCCCTTGCGCCCTATCGGACAAAGGGATGGATTACGGTGAAGGCCCGCAGAGGCTAAGCCGAACGGGAGGGGACACCGCATGACGACATCCGCCTACGACACCGATCTCGACCGCAACCCGGCCAACCACCAGCCGCTGACGCCCCTGCCCTTCCTCGAGCGCGCGGCCTCGGTCTTCCCCGACCACATCGCAATCATCCATGGCCCGCTGCGGCGCTCTTACGCCGAATTCTATGCCCGCTCGCGCCGGCTCGCCTCGGCGCTCGCCCGCCACGGCATCGGCAAGAACGACACCGTAGCCGCCATGCTGCCCAATACGCCCGCCATGCTCGAATGCCATTACGGCGTGCCGATGTGCGGGGCCGTGCTCAACACGCTCAACACCCGCCTGGACGCGGCGATCATCGCGTTTTCGCTGGATCATGGCGAGGCCAAGGTCGTGATCACCGACCGCGAATTTTCAAAGACGATGAAGGAGGCGCTGGCGCTGTGCAAGGCGAAGCCCCTGGTCATCGACTATGACGACCCGGTCTATGACGGTCCCGGCGAGCGGCTCGGCAGCGTCGAGTACGAGGAATTCATCGCCGGCGGCGATCCCGATTTCGCTTGGGCGATGCCCGCCGACGAGTGGGACGCGATCGCGCTGAACTACACCTCCGGCACCACCGGCGACCCCAAGGGCGTGGTCTATCACCACCGCGGCGCCAATCTGCTGGCGACCTCAAACATCCTCACAGGGCAGATGGGCCGGCACCCGGTCTATCTCTGGACGCTGCCGATGTTCCATTGCAACGGCTGGTGCTTCCCCTGGTCGATCTCGCTCGTCGCCGGCACCCATGTCTGCCTGCGCCAGGTCCGCGCCAAGGCGATGTATGACGCGCTGGCCGACCATGGCGTGACCCATCTCTGCGGCGCGCCGATCGTGATGTCGGCCCTGCTCAACGCGCCGGCCGAGGAGCGCCGCGACTTCCCGCAGACGGTCTCCTTCTTCACCGCCGCCGCCCCGCCGCCGGAGGCCGTGCTGGCCGGCATGAAGCAGGCCGGCTTCGAGGTGACGCATCTCTACGGGCTGACCGAGTGCTATGGCCCGGCCGTCGTCAATGACTGGAACGGCGCCTGGGACGCCCTCCCCGCCCCTGAGCAGGCGGCGCTGAAGGCGCGCCAGGGCGTGCGCTATCCGGCGCTGGAAGCCCTCGACGTGCTCGACCCCGAGACGATGGCGCCCGTCCCTCGCGACGGCGCGACGATGGGCGAGGTGATGATGCGCGGCAATGTCGTGATGAAGGGCTATCTCAAGAACGCCAAATCGACCGAAGCCGCCTTTTCGGGCGGCTGGTTCCACACCGGCGATCTCGGCGTGCGCTATCCGGACGGCTACATCCAGCTGAAGGATCGCTCGAAGGACATCATCATCTCCGGCGGCGAGAACATCTCCTCGATCGAGGTCGAGGACGCGCTCTACAAGCATCCGGCGATCCAGGCGGCGGCCGTGGTCGCGCGGCCCGACGAGAAATGGGGCGAGACGCCCTGCGCCTTCGTCGAACTCAAGCCCGGCAAGACGGCGACCGAGGCCGAGATCGTCGCCTGGTGCCGGCAGCATCTGGCGGCCTTCAAATGCCCACGCACGGTGGTCTTCACCGAAGTCCCGAAGACCTCGACCGGCAAGATCCAAAAGTTCAGGCTGCGGGAGATGGCGAAGGCGCTGTAAGCCTGCGATCTCCCGCAATCCGGAACGTCAGATCGCCGCCCGCGTGAACGTCCCGTCCGGCGTCGAGCTGTCGACGGCCTGCGGGAGAACGTTCGACAGCCGCGCGAGCAGATCGTCGCGCGACAGGCCGGTCTGGCGCGTCAGCGTCTCGATCATCTCCGGGCCCAGCGCCTGCGCCAGATCGGGCGCAGCGATCTCCTGATTGGGGCCCTGCCGGACCCAGGATTCGGCCTTCTCGCCCTGTCCGGCCTGCTTGAACCGGTCGATCAGGTCGCCCAGTCCGCCGCTCAGAAGCCCGCCGATGCCGCCGGCGCCGACCATGCCGCCGAGATTGCCGAGAAGCCCGCCCTGGCTCCGGTCCGTCTCGGCCGGCCTTGTCTGGCCCGGCGCGGACTGGCCGGGAGCGTCGTCGGCCTGCGCCACGCCGCGCAGCCACTCGCCGATCTTGTCGCGGTTCTGATAGCCCGCGACCGCCAGGAGCCCGAGCAGCGCCGTCATCGACGGAAACCCGCTGTTTGAATTGTCGTTCATCACCGTCGCTCCTGGATCGGGAAGAGGGATCCGTTCAAGCCGCGCTGCGGCGGTTGAACAGCATGGCCCAGACGACGAGCACGATGACCGCGCCGACGACGGCACCGATCAGGCCGGCGCCTTCACCGGGGCCGTACCAGCCCATCGCCTGCCCGAGATAGGTCGCGACGAAGGCGCCGACGATGCCGAGGATCGTCGTCAGGATGAAGCCCGACGGCTCGTTCGAACCCGGCGTGATGAATTTCGCGACGACGCCCGCCAGAAACCCGATGATGATCGTGCCGATGATGCCCATGCTGTCCTCGTTGTCAGCGCCCGTGTCGGAGGGAAATGCCGCCGGGGCTCCGAGGTTCCGTCACCCAGCCGGATGCTGCTGCCGCCCGGTCGATGCGGCCGGCGGCCCGCGCCTCAGTTTTCGACCGGCATCGCCGGCGCCACTGGCTTCGCCGGCACCGACCAGGCGCTGGTCCAGGTTTCGGACAGCGTCCGCCCACGCGCCTTCAGGAACAGGCGAAGATCGGCCGTCTCGCCGTCGGCCAGACGCGCATCGACGATCGCGCGGAAGCCGCCGGCCGCTGCATTGGGCTGGACGATCGTGGCCATGATCGTGCCCGCCGTGGCCGAGGCCTCGATCTCGACCTCTTCGGGCGCCGCGAGGTGGTAGCGCAAATCGCCGCCGGCGAAATCGACGATGAAACGCTTGGTGCCATGGCCCTCGACATGCGCGTCCTCGAGATCGGAGCCGTTGAAGCTGTGCTGCGTCTGGGCATAGGCATGCAGGTGGTCCGTCGCCGACAGCGCGGTCAGGCGGTAGCGGAACTCGGACGATTCCCCGACGGGCAGGGGCGTCTTAGGCGTCCAGCAGGCGCCGATATTGTCGAAGGCCTCGTTGTCGGTGGGAATCTCGATCAGCTC
This sequence comes from Allobosea sp., assembly GCF_030695125.1. Taxonomy (GTDB): domain Bacteria; phylum Pseudomonadota; class Alphaproteobacteria; order Rhizobiales; family Beijerinckiaceae; genus Allobosea. Next base: position 161,524 of record NZ_JAUYTP010000045.1, read on the forward strand.
GATCCGGCCCTCGCCCCATTCGCCCTGGGGCGCGATCCAGTATCCCGGCCGCGCGTGATAATGCGCCTCGAGATCATGGTAGTTGGCGTAGTCGCGGTCGCGCTGCATCAGGCCGAAGCCGCGCGGATTGGTATCGCCAAAGCTCGAAATCCGCAGCGTCTTGGGATTGCGCAGCGGCCGCCAGATCCACTCCCCGCTGCCGGCCTGCATCATCAGACCGTCCGAATCATGGATTTCGGGTCGAAAGTCGCTGCGCTGGGCCAGATCGCCCTCGCCGGCCTGGAACATCGAGGTGAGCGGGGCGATGCCGAGCCGCGCGATCGTCTGGCGCGGAATGATCGTCGCGGTGACGTCGACATGGGTCTCCTGCCCCGGCCGCACGACATAACGGTAGGCCCCGGCCACCGAGGGCGAATCGAGCAGCGCGTAAATCACCAGCTCCGTGGCGTCCCGCGCGGGCTCCTCCAGCCACAGCGCCCGCATGAACGGGAACTCCTCAGGCTGCGCGCCGCCGATGTCGAGCGCCAGCGAGCGGGCTGACAACCCGTAATGATGGCCGCGCCCGATCAGCCGGAAATAGCTCGCGCCGAGGAAGGAGATGACCTCGTCCTGCACGCGGGGATCGTTGAGCGTCGTCGTGACGGCGAAGCCGGCAAAGCCCAGCGACGGCGAGAGGCCCTTCGGCACCGGCACCTTGCCGTATTCGAACAACGCGGTGGTGAAGGGAATCGGCATGGCGGCACCGTGACGGATGACATGCAGCTGCACCGGCTTGTCGTGCAGGAACCCGAGATGGAACGGCAGCAGGCGGTAATCCGAGTCGCCCTCGCTCCAGAACGCCTTGTCGCGCCGCAGGCGGATCTCGCGATAGCTGTCATAGCTCAGCTTCGACAGTTCGGCCGGGATCGTGGCCGCATCCGCGTCGAAGGGCCGCTCGCCCAGCGCCTGCGCCTGGCGCACGACGTCCTCATAGCCGAAGCTCGGTGCCCGCGCGGAGGTCGGCTGGCCCTGCCCGAGCGCCGGGTGCAGGCCGAGTGCAGAAGACGACAACAGCAGCGCCAATGCGCCGCGACGCGATGGCCGCCAGGCCGCCGTCCCGCCCGACTCTCCATCGATCATCCGTCCGCCGTCGAGATCATGCATGCTGTGTCGCCCCTGCTTGTCCACGCCCAACAGGGGCGACGGTCGGAAGTTCCGCATGCGCAACGGCGAGCGCGCCCTTTCCAGGCAGAACCCACGAAAAAGCCGGCCCCTTGCGGGGCCGGCTGAACTCTCACGACACAACCTCGGGCAGGGCCAAGGGCCCGCCAGCGCTCAATGCAGCGTTCGGTCCGGCATCGTCTGCCGCACGCGCTCGATCTCTTCCTTCAGCAGCAGCTTCTTTCGCTTCATCTCGACCACGGTGAGATCGTCGGACGACGGTCGGGCCACGGCCTTGGCGATGGCTTCCTCGAGTTGACGATGCTTGCGTTCGAGTTCGACGAGATGGGTCTGCAGCGACATCTGGATCCTCCTGATGAGCGGTTGACAGAATCAGTGTGACATAGAGCCGGCTTCGCGTCTGCGACGGTTTCGCGCAGGACCGCATGACATTCTGTGATCGTCACCAACTTCTTTCCGTAACGTCATGAATGCGACGGGCTGCGAAGGCGCCGGCCGCTCCCGCTCTTGCGGGGCGTCCGGCGTCTGATCATAGTCGGCCCCAATCGCGGCGATGATGGGACGACGATGGCATTCGAGTTGAGCCAGGAGGAGGTCGAGGCCTTCACCACCGAGCTGGCGCGTCTGCGCGAAGAGCACCGCGACCTCGACAGCGCGATCGATGCCCTCGAGCGCGTCGGCGCGATCAACCAGATTCAGGTGCAGCGCCTCAAGAAGCGCAAGCTCTACCTCAAGGATCGCATCTCGCAGATCGAAGACGCCCTGACGCCTGACATCATCGCCTGAAGTCCTGGTCGCCACCCTGCCCGCCCGGCATCTGTTTTGACGATTTAAAACGATTTACATCGCCCGCATCGCCCTGTAGAGCCGCGGCCGCGGCGCTGACCCGTTGTCGTTGCGGAAGCGCCTCGCGGCCCCTCCGTTGCCGACCTCGAACAGGTGCGCTACAGGCATGCGACGAGTGTTTTCTTGGGATCAGACCATGGCCGACCACGGACACCCCGCCTCCGACATCCCGCAGATGGATTATCGCGAGCATGAGCGCACCTATCAGGGCTTCGTGCATTTCTCCGAGGTCGGCACGGTCGCCTGCCTCGCCATCGTGGCGGCGCTGGCCGTCGGCGGCACCAAGCATGCCTGGGGCATCGCGATCATCGGCACGCTGCTGACGCTGGTCGGCACCGGCGTCGGCCTCGCCTCGAAGTCGATCGGCTGGCGCGCGCCCATGGTGCCCTTCGTGCTCCTGATGCTCGCACTGCTGCTCCTGCCCGCAGCCCACTAAGTCCGCTTCCAAGCGCCCGAGAGGTTACGCCGTCATGCGCATCGCCGTGCCAGCCGAAACGCAAGGAGCGGAAACCCGCGTCGCCATGACGCCGGAAACCGCCCGCAAATTCGCAGGATTGGGGGCCGAGATCGTCGTCGAGACCGGCGCCGGCCTGGCTTCGGGCATCAGCGACGCCGATTACCAAGCCGCCGGCGCGACGATCGCCGCCAGCGCGGCCGAGGCGCTCGCGGGCGCCGCGATCGTTCTGAAGGTGCGTCGTCCGGCCGATTCGGAGATCGCCGCCCTGCCCAAGGGCGCGCTCGTCGTCGGCATCATGGATCCCTATGGCAACGAGAAGGCGCTCGCGGCGCTGTCGAAGGCCGGTGTCTCCGCGTTTGCCATGGAGTTCATGCCGCGCATCACCCGCGCGCAGGTCATGGACGTGCTCTCCTCCCAGGCCAACCTCGCCGGCTACCGCGCCGTGGTCGATGGCGCCGGCGAATATGGCCGCGCCCTGCCGATGATGATGACGGCGGCGGGCACCGTGCCGGCCGCGCGCATCTTCATCATGGGCGTCGGCGTCGCCGGCCTGCAGGCGATCGCAACCGCGCGCCGCATGGGCGCGATCGTGACCGCCACCGACGTCCGCCCCGCGACCAAGGAGCAGGTGGAATCGCTCGGCGCCAAGTTCCTCGCCGTCGAGGACGAGGAGTTCAAGCAGGCGCAGACGGCCGGCGGCTACGCCAAGGAAATGTCGAAGGAATACCAGGCCAAGCAGGCCGAGCTGACGGCGAGCCACATCGCCAAGCAGGACATCGTCATCACCACCGCGCTGATTCCCGGCCGCCCGGCGCCCAAGCTGATCTCGGCCGCCATGGTCGAGAGCATGAAGGCCGGCTCCGTCATCGTCGATCTCGCGGTCGAGCGCGGCGGCAATTGCGAACTGGCCAAGCCGGGCGAGGTCTTCGTGACCTCCAACGGCGTCCGGATCGTCGGCCATCTCAACGTGCCCGGCCGCCTCGCGGCGACCGCATCGCAACTCTACGCCAAGAACCTCTTCGCCTTCGTCGAGACGCTGATCGACAAGACGACGAAGTCGCTCGCGGTGAATTGGGACGACGAACTGGTCAAGGCCACCGCCCTGACCCGCGACGGCGCCGTGATCCACCCGAATTTCGCACCGAAGGCCGCGCCTGCGCCGGTCGAGCCCGTGCCTGCCGCAGAGGGGAGCGTCACCAATGGCTAATCCGACACCCGAACAGGCGCTCGAACAGGCCCGCTCCGTCGCCACCGCGGCCCGGCAGGCGGCCGATCTGGCCGCGCAGCATGCCGAGACCCTCGCGGCCGGCGCCAGCGCCGCGACCGGCGGTGTCGTCGATCCGACGGTGTTTCGCCTCGCGATCTTCGTGCTCGCCGTCTTCGTCGGCTATTACGTCGTCTGGTCGGTGACCCCGGCGCTGCACACCCCGCTGATGTCGGTCACCAACGCGATCTCCTCGGTCATCGTCGTCGGCGCGCTGCTGGCGGTGGGCGTGGAGGCGGTTCCGGCGCTCGGCGATGGGCCGGTCTGGGCCAAGATCTTCGGCTTCCTCGCGCTGGTCCTGGCCTCGGTCAACATCTTCGGCGGCTTCCTCGTCACCGAGCGGATGCTGTCCATGTACAAGAAGAAGGGCTGAGCGCCGATGGCCGCGAATTTCTCCGCCCTGCTCTACGTCGTCTCTGGCGTCCTCTTCATCATGGCCCTGCGGGGCCTGTCGCATCCCACGACCTCCCGCCAGGGCAATCTCTACGGCATGGTCGGCATGGGCATCGCGATTGCGACGACCATCGTCTTCTTCCCGCCGAGCGGGTTCTCGGGCTGGCTTCTGGTCGTCGGCGGCATCGCCATCGGCGGCGGCATCGGCGCGTTCATGGCCAAGCGCGTCCAGATGACGCAGATGCCGCAGCTCGTCGCCTTCTTCCACTCGCTGGTCGGCCTCGCCGCGGTGCTGGTGGCGGCGGCTGCGCTGTATGCGCCGAGCGCCTTCGGCATCGGCAATGTCGGCAAGATCAGCGGCGCCAGCCTGTTCGAGATGGGGCTCGGCGTCGCCATCGGCGCGATCACCTTCACCGGCTCGATCATCGCCTTCCTCAAGCTCGACGGGCGCATGAGCGGCAAGCCGATCATGCTGCCGCAGCGCCACGGCATCAACATCGGCCTCGGCATCGCGCTGGTCGTGCTGCTGCTGATCTTCCTGAAGACCGAGAGCCATGTCGTCTTCTGGCTGATCGTCGCGGTCTCCTTTGCGCTCGGTGTCCTGCTGATCATCCCGATCGGCGGCGCCGACATGCCCGTCGTCGTCTCGATGCTGAACTCCTATTCGGGCTGGGCCGCGGCCGGGATCGGCTTCACGCTCGGCAACATGGCGCTGATCATCACCGGCGCGCTGGTCGGCTCCTCGGGCGCCATCCTGTCCTACATCATGTGCAAGGCGATGAACCGGAGCTTCATCTCCGTCATCCTCGGCGGCTTCGGCGGCGACGATGCCGCGGCGGGCGCCGGTGGCGCGGTCGAGGCGCGGCCCGTCAAGCAGGGCTCGGCGGACGACGCCGCCTACATCATGAAGAACGCCGGCAAGGTCATCATCGTGCCGGGCTACGGCATGGCGGTGGCCCAGGCCCAGCACACGCTGCGCGAGATGGCCGACCTTCTGAAGAAGGAAGGCGTCGAGGTGAAGTACGCCATCCATCCCGTGGCGGGCCGCATGCCCGGCCATATGAACGTGCTGCTGGCGGAAGCCAATGTGCCCTATGACGAGGTCTTCGAGCTCGAGGACATCAACTCGGAATTCGGCCAGGCCGACGTCGCCTTCGTCATCGGCGCCAACGACGTCACCAACCCGGCCGCCAAGACCGACAAGACCTCGCCGATCTACGGCATGCCGATCCTCGACGTCGAGAAGGCCAAGACCGTGCTCTTCATCAAGCGCGGCATGGCGGCGGGCTATGCCGGCGTCGAGAACGAGCTGTTCTTCCGCCCCAACACGATGATGCTGTTCGGCGACGCCAAGAAGGTCACCGACGACATCGTCAAGGCGATGGCGCACTGAAGCGCATTTGCCTGTCCCGCTGCGAAAGGCCGGCCTCGTGCCGGTCTTTTTCGTTTGGAGCCTGACACCGTGAGCATCACCCTCCGCCCCATCAGGGACAGCGACCGCGAGGCCGTGACCGGCCTGCTGATGCAGTTGGCTGCCCATGAGGCCGATCTGAGCTCGACGCGCGCCAGCGGCCTCTCCACCGCCCAGGCGCTGCTCGAGGCCGACAGCACGCAGACGCGGGCCCATGGCGGCGCGCAGTTCGTCGCCGAGCTGGCGGGCGCCTGCATCGGCTATCTCGCCCTGCGGCTCGGCCGCACCGGCCCCTATGTCCATGACGATCTGCGCGACCATGTCCTGATCGAGAACATCGTCGTCGATGCCGGCCAGCGCGGCACCGGCATCGGCCAGATGCTGCTGGCGCAGGCCGAGCGCTTCGCCCGCGAGTGCGGCTGCCGGGCGCTTCAGCTCGGCGCGCTCACCGGCAACGACGTCGCGCTGCGCGCCTATCGCCGCGCCGGTTTCGAGCCCGTCTCCTACGAGATGCTCAAGCGGCTCGACTGAGCGTCGCGGGAGCGCCACGCTGGCAGAGGAGACTCGCGGCCATGATGATTCTGACCCGCCTGCTAGCGATCGCGCTGACCGTCTATCTCGGCCTGCTCGGCCTGCTGTTCGTCAAGCAGCGCGATCTGATCTTTCCGCGCAACCCGGCCCGCGCCGACCTCGCCGCCGCCGGGCTGCCGGCTGCGGAGGAGTTGACCCTGACCGCCGCGGATGGCGAGCGCATCTTGGCCTGGGCGGTGCCGCCACGGTCGGGCAAGCCGGTGATCCTCTATTTCCACGGCAATGCCGGCAACCTCGGCAGCCCCGGCCGCGTCGCCCGCTTCCGCGCCCTGACGGAGGACGGAACCGGCCTGCTCGCGGTCAGCTATCGCGGCTATGGCGGCTCGACGGGCCGGCCCAGCGAAGCGGGGCTGCATCTCGATGCCCGCGCCGCCTATGGCTTCGCCGCCGAGCGCTTCGGGGCCGCGCAGCTGATCGGCTACGGCGAATCGCTGGGAACCGGCGTGGTGCTGAAGCTGGCGGCAGAGGCGCCTCTGGCAGCCGTCGTGCTGGAGGCGCCCTATCTCTCCACCGTCGCGGTGGCGCAGGGCATCTACCCTTACGTCCCCGTCGCGTGGCTGATGCTGGACACGTTCCGCTCGGACCTGGCCATCGGTGCCGTGCGCGCGCCGCTGCTGGTGCTGCATGGCGAGCGGGACCGGGTCATCCCCTTCGCCCAGGGCGAGGCGCTCTACGGCCTCGCCAACGCTCCCAAGCGCTTCCTGCGCTTCCCCAAAGGCGGGCATGAGGACCTGCCGGCGCAGGGCTCGCTGCCGGAGGTCAGGCGCTTCCTCGCCGAGGTGACGCGAGGCGCCGTCCAGGCGGCGGAGAGCCGCACCGTCGAGTGATCAGCTGCGGAACAGGCCGCCGCCGCCACCGAGACGGCCCTGGCCGGCGCGCGCGGCCGCATTGTTGCCGTCGAGGCCCAGCGCCCGCTGATAGCTCTGCGAGGCTTCGGATTTCTGCCCGAGCTTCTCCTGCGCGAAGCCGCGGCCGGCCCAGGCATCGGCGCTGCGGTTGTCGACGTTCAGCGCGGCGGTGAAATCCTCCAGCGCCGAATCATACTTGCCGACCGCGTTCAGGCTCTGGCCGCGGGCGATATAGGGCGGCGCGTTGTAGGGGTTGCGATCGATCACCGAATCGAAATCCGAGATCGCATACTGGTGCTGGCCTTCCTTCTGGTAGACCAGCCCGCGCGCATGGAAAGCCTCCGCCGATTCCGGGTTGAGCCGGATCGCGGTGTTGAGATCCGCCAGCGCCTGCGGGCTGTTGCCCTGGGCCCGCAGCAGATTGGCGCGTGCGATGAAGGCCGGCGCGTAATTGGGAGAGGCGGTCGTCGCCTTGTTGAAATCCGCCAGCGCCGCGTCGTTGCGGCCGGTCTGGCGCAGCGCGAGCCCGCGATTGGTGTAGGCCGAGGCGAGGTTGGGGTCGAGCTGCACCGCCTTGGTGAAATCGGCGATCGCATCCGAGAAGCGGCCGACGCGGGCATAGGCCGCGCCGCGCGTGTTGTAGGCGCCGGGATCGTTGGGATTGCGGCTGACGACCTCCGACAGCGAACCGATATTGACGCTGGCCTCCGCCGCTGACGCGGTGTCGAGCTCGGCGATGGGCTGCGCCGTCATGCTGGAAACGGTGTCGCAGCCCGCCAGCGCCAGCGCCAGTCCTGCCGCCGTCAGCCAGTTCCTGCCACGCATCATGTTCTGTCTCATTGGTCCGGTTCCGTGCCTCGTCTGCGGCGGCGCTCCCTGTCGGATCGCCTGCCGCGTCATCGCGCTCCCCCCAACCGACAGCGCCCCGGCGAAGAGAACGCCCGCTTTGTGCCAAGACTTGGTTAACGTCGCCGGAAAAGCAACCGCGCCCGGAGCGGACTCCAGGCGCGGCGTGGTCTTCTGCAGATCGTCGAAAGGGCGAACAGGCCGCCCTCGCCGGCGAAAATCAGGGGCGCTTGGGCTTCACCGGCGCCGGCAGCAGGCCTTCGCGCTGGAGCTTCTTGCGCTGCAGCTTGCGGGCGCGGCGCACGGCCTCGGCCTTTTCGCGGGCCTTCTTCTCGGAGGGCTTCTCGTAATGCCCGCGAAGCTTCATCTCGCGGAAGACCCCTTCGCGCTGCAGCTTCTTCTTGAGAGCGCGGAGAGCCTGATCGACGTTGTTGTCGCGAACGAGAACCTGCACGTGAGTGTCCGTCTTTAGCGGGTTGGTCTAATAAGGGTGGACGGAGGATCGGCGAAGCAGATCCTTCGAAGGTCGTGCGGATAACAGAAAAGCCTGCGGCTGTCCACGCCGCCAAACCGGGAAAAACGATGACGAACGCCGCCCCCGAACAGCCCCATGATTCCGAGGTCGAGCGGCGCATCATGATTCTCGCCAACGACCTCGCCATCCCCGCCTGGGCGCGGGTCGAGCAGGCCTATGCCAAGGGCGCGACCTTCATCGAGGCCAAGCATGCGGTGCTGGAGGCCGATCTCGCCAGCCTCGCTGGCACCACCGACGACGCGATCCTCGACCGGCTGGTCCAGTTGATCATGCAGACGCCGCCCTCGGCGCTGCACCCCGTGGCGCGCCAGCGCCATCGCAAGATCGTGCTGGAACGGCTGATGGAGCCCTATCGCGCAAGCGGCGGCGCGGAACCCGGCGCCTTCGCCCTGTTCCTCTATCGCAAGCTGGGCATCGTTCCGGCCCCCTTGAAGGCGTTCTGGCTCGCGCGCGGCGAGCCGTTGCAGCGCGTGCTCTGAGCCGTCAGCCCTGCTCGGGCCAGACCCGCGTGACATGGCCCATCTTGCGCCCCGGACGGGCCTCGCGCTTGCCGTAGAGATGCAGATGCGCGCCGGGCTCGGCCAGAAGCTCGCGCCAGCGCAGCGCCGCGTCGCCGATCAGGTTCTCCATCTCGACCCGGCCGCGACGGTCGGCCGAGCCGAGCGGGAAGCCGCAGACGGCGCGCACATGCTGGTGGAACTGCGAGGTCTGGGCGCCCTCGCTGGTCCAGTGCCCGGAGTTGTGGACGCGCGGCGCGATCTCGTTGACGACGACGCTCTCGCTGAGCCCCTCGCCGACGATGAACATCTCGACCGCGAAGACGCCGACATAGCCGAGCGCCGCCCCGATCCGCCGCGCCGCCTCGATCGCGCTCGCTTCCGTCGCGGCCGAGACCTGCGCAGGGATGCGGGTGAAGGCGAGGATGTGGTCGCGATGCTCGTTCTCGCAGAGGTCGAAGGCGGCGAAGCTGCCGTCGGCGCCGCGCGCCGCGACCACCGAAACCTCGCGCGCGAAGCTGACGAAGCCCTCCAGCACGGCGGGCGCCCGGCCGATCGCCTCATAGGCCGCGGCGAGATCGGTGTCGGCCAGGATCTTGACCTGGCCCTTGCCGTCATAGCCGAAACGGCGTGTCTTCAGCACGGAAGGGCGCCCGAGCGCCGCGACCGCGGCCTCTAGGTCCGCGAGCGAATCCACCGCACGGAAGGGCGCAACGATGAGGCCCTGCTCGGAGACGAAGCGCTTCTCGCTCAGCCGGTCCTGCGTCACCGCCAGCGCATGCGCGCCCGGATGCAGCGGCTTGCGGGCCGCGAGGAAGGCCGCCGTCGCCGCCGGCACGTTCTCGAACTCATAGGTCACGACGTCGACGGCATCCGCGAAGCGCGCCAGCGCCGCCTCATCCTCGTAAGGCGCCACGGTCTTCGCCGCCGCCACGTCGAAAGCCGGGTTCTCCGGCTCGGGCGCGAAGATATGGCTGGCGATGCCGAGATCGGCCGCGGCGAGTGCGATCATCCGGGCGAGCTGGCCGCCGCCGAGAATGCCGAGCACGGCGCCGGGCGCGAGTCCCTCGAAAGGCACGCCCTCGACCACCGGCGCGCTCACGCCTCGTCCTTCACGGGCCGTTCGGCGATCGCCGCGCTCTGACGGGCGCGATAGGCGTCGAGCCGTTCCGCCAGCGCCTCATCCGACAGCGCCAGCACGGCGGCCGCCAGCAGCGCCGCATTGACCGCGCCGGCCCGGCCGATGGCGAGCGTGCCGACGGGGATGCCGGCCGGCATCTGCACGATCGAGAGCAGCGAATCCTGCCCCGACAGCGCCTTGGATTCGACGGGCACGCCGAAGACCGGCAGCGGCGTCAGCGACGCCGTCATGCCCGGCAGATGCGCCGCGCCGCCGGCGCCCGCGATCACCACCTTGAAGCCGGCCGCCTTGGCGCCGGTCGCGAACTCGACCATGCGCTGCGGCGTGCGGTGGGCGGAAACGATGCGGTCGTCATGGCCGATGCCGAGCGCATCCAGCGTCTCGGCGGCATGGCGCATGGTCGCCCAGTCGGACTGGCTGCCCATGATGATGGCGACGGGCGCGGAGGTGGTGGCCATGGCGGAGAGCGCTTCCGGAAACGCTGGACGGGAAGCGCGCGATCTAGACCGCCCAACGCCGGGGAAGCAAGCGCCGAATCGGGAAACGGCCCGAATCCAGCAATGCCCTCCCGGCAACAGACGCGTCATCCTGGGGCGACCGCAGGTCGTCCCGGGATCCATCATAGGGCATCGACGGTGCCTTATGATGGATCCCGGCCTGCGCGGCTGCGCCGCTTGTCCAGGATGACGCGGTGTTTCCTCGCGATATGTCGGGCCCTAAGCCGTCGCGACCAGCCCCGCCCGCGCCAGCGCCGAGGCCTGGTCGGCCGCGACCGTCTCGATCTGGAAACCCTCGATCTCCGCCTCGAACAGCCGGTGGAAGTTCAGTTCCGCGTCGAGATGCAGGAAGACGCCACCGAGCCCGATCGCGGCGCGGTCCATGAAGACGAATTCGCGCGGCACCGTCACGGGCCCGCGCTTCTTCAGCGCCTGATGCACCTCGAAGGCCTGGCGGCGGCCATATTCCGCAGGGCTGACATCCTCGGCGATGCGGCGCGTGCGGTCCTCCAGCAGCGGCCCGTAGATGAAGCGCGCCCAGATGTTGAGCGTGTCGACCAGCTCCTTGGTCAGCCCCTTGAAGCCCCAGGTCTCATAGGCATGGACGACACGGGCCTCGTCGCCCTCCAGCAGGCCGCGATAGAGATCGACGACACCGCCCACGAAGGACGGCGGGAAGATCCGGATGCAGCCATAGTCGAGCAGGTTGATCCCCTGCGGGGCACCATCCTCCGAGAACACGGTGTAGTTGCCCAGATGCGGGTCGCCATGAATGATGCCGTGATGGCTGAAGGGCCGCCACCAGGCCTTGAACATCGCGGTCGAGATCCGGTCGCGCGCCTGCTGCTCGTCCTGCTTGTGGGTGAGGATGCCGTCGCCCTCGAGCCAGTGCATGGTCAAGAGCCGCTTCGTCGAGAGCGAGGTCTCCAGCGCCGGCACGCGGATCTCCGGCGTCTGCGCCAGCACCTCCTGATACAGCGCGATATGCTTGGCCTCGCGCTGGTAGTCGAGCTCCTCGCGGACGCGGGCGCCGATCTCGGTGGCGATCTCGCTGGTGTCGATCACCGGGTCCATGCGCCGGTGCAGCGCAAACAGGATGTCGAGCTGCGAGATGTCGGCCTCGACCGCCGATTCCATATCCGGATATTGCAGCTTGCAGGCGAGCGGCACGCCCGCCAGCGTGGTCGCGCGATGCACCTGCCCGAGCGAGGCCGCCGCCGCCGGCTGCAGATCGAAGGAGCCGAAGCGCTCGCGCCAGTTTGCACCCAGCTCGGCCATCATCCGGCGCTTGACGAAGGCCGCGCCCATCGGCGGCGCCTGCGACTGCAGCTTCTGCAGCTCGGCGGCATATTCCGGCGGCACCACATCGGGAATCGTGGCGACGAGCTGCGCCACCTTCATGATCGGGCCCTTCAGCCCGCCCAGCGCCTTGGCCAGCGCCTCGGCATTGGAGGCGTTGCGCCCCTCCATCCCGAACAGCCGCGCACCGGCCATGCGCGCCGCCACCCCGCCGACACTGGCCCCGACACGCGCATAGCGCGCCGCGCGGGCGGAAAACCGGTTGGCTTCGGAGTCGCGGTCGGACATGGGGGCGCTTTCGGGGGCGGGCTGAGCTCCTATGTAGGGTGGCCCAGGCGCCGCACCAATGCGGCGGGTGGTCTCGTTTTCAGCCGGTGTTCGCCCGTGCCTTGAACAACTGGCTTTTGGATCAGCTCTCACCAAATGACCATCGGCTTCGCTGAACCCTTATGGCAAGATGCAAAAATGAGTGCGCAAATTTATCTCCAGCAATTGACCCGACAGCTCTCCTACTTGTTGGCGTTCACTCGACGTATGAATGAACTCGACTTTGCCGCTTCCCTCGGCGGCGAGTTCCGCGGGATGCAGGACGCCGGCTGGTCGACGACAATCACAGCCCACGAGGTCTTCGAAGAAATATCCATTTACACAACGCGGCAAACGCCGCTGTCAAAGGCCGAATTTCGTGTCGTGTTGTTGCTCTACTGCCAACTAGCCGAGGCAGGCGGCGTCTATGAATCTTTGAAAAACATCATGGGGATCGTTACTCTCAAACCTTATCTTCTTTGGCCGTTTCAGGACCTCGTGCGGGTAAGACAGCAGCCGCGAAGAGTCATTGGCCCGAACGCAAACGCTACGTTCAGGGATCTTGCTGAAACAGCGCAAGCGATTGGGATGCAAGGCTTAGCCTCAGCGCTATCGGATGCTTTCAGAGACGATATTCGCAATGGGATTTACCACGCTGATTACGTTGTATGGGATGATGGGTTACGCCTTAGGCGCCGAAACGGCGGCTACGCGACCCGATTAACGTTTGACGAAGTCAGCACGGCAATCGCAAAGGGGATTGGCTTCTTCGATATTCAGAAAACTTACATGTCTGATGCCATGCGTTCTTTTCATCCTGCACGCACAATCATCGGCCGCCTTAGCGCAAATTTTCCGGCACCATGGACCGTCCACGCCGACCCCGAACGGCATTCGTTTTCAATATCCGGATCATCGCCAGGCCCTGTGACATCGCCAGAATTTCAACGACAGGAAGCAATCAACGGACAACTTGGAGGAAAGGTACTATCGACCTTTTCCAGTCACACGAGCGAGCACAAAGCTGATTTTTTCGCGCACATGCAAGCATTGGGATTCGTGCCTAACGAGATTATCCTAGCAGAAGATCGGATGAATTCACTTCTAACACAGATTGAAAACGATGGGCTGTGGGATGAGCGCTTTGATAAACCAGAACAAAGAAACCTGTTAATTTTGAGCCCATGGGGGTTCAGGCATCTTGCTCAGCCAGCCGATTTCGATGGCCTACTCGATGTTCCGTTCATCGAGATCGATGTCGGTACTGACACTCCAGAGAGTACAGAAGATATGCAGTTGTAATGTTTGCAGCCTAAGCGTCATCTCGACGACTATAACTCGGAACGCCGATCGCCCTGTTAGTTTCGCCCTTGCCTCCTCGGCGCTCGCTAAAATCCCGCCGTCATTTCAAGCAGTATTGTCGTGTACACCACCAACGCCGCACTCGTTCGCGTAGCGCTTCCCATGCGCCTCCCTCAGAACCGCCTCCGCCGCCGATCCGCCAGCACGGCAGCGGCCGCATTATACCCCGGCGCGCCGGTGACGCCGCCGCCGGGATGGGCGCCTGAGCCGCAGAGATAGAGCCCCGGCACCGGCATGCGGTAATCCGCATGGCCGAGCACGGGCCGGGCCGAGAAGAGCTGGTCGAGCGTCAGTCGGCCATGGAAGATGTCGCCGCCGACGAGCCCGAAGCGCGCCTCCAGATCGGCGGGGGAGAGCGCCAGCCGCCCGACCACCGAGGCCTTGAAGCCCGGAGCATAACGGTCGACCGTCTCGATCATCAGATCGGCAACCCGGTCGCGACAGGCCTCCCAGTCCAGCCCGTCCGGCAGCACCGGCGCGACATGCTGGCAGAACAGGCTCGCGACATGGCCGCCGGGCGGGGCCAGCGTGTCGTCGAGCGTCGAGGGGATCAGCATCTCGACGATCGGCTCCTGCGACCAGCCTGAGAGCCGCGCCTGCGCATGGGCCCGGTCCATATAGGCCAGGCTCGGCGCAATGATGATGCCGGCGGTGTGATGGTCGCCGGGCTCCGGCAGGCTGGTGAAGCGCGGCAGTTCCGACAGCGCGACATTCATCCGGAAGGTGCCAGAGCCCGAGGCGTAGCGCGTCATCCGCTCGGTGAAATCCACTGGGACGATCGCGGGATCGACCTTGGAGAACAGCAGCCGCGGATGGAGGTTCGAGACGACCGCGCGCGCCCGCACCACGTCGCCGGCCTCCGTCACCGCGCCGACCGCCCGGCCCTTTTCGCTCAGCACCTCCGCGACGGGGCTGTCGAGCCGGATCTCGACGCCAGCTTCCGCGCAGGCCTTCGCCATCGCCTGGGTGATCGCCCCCATGCCGCCCAGCGCATGCCCCCAGACGCCCTTCTTCCCGTTCACCTCGCCGAAGACGTGATGCAGCAGCACATAGGCCGAGCCCGGCGTGTACGGACTGGCGTAATTCCCCACCACACTGTCGAACCCGAACAGGGCCTTGATCGGGTCGCTCTCGAACCAGCCGTCCAGCCAGTCGCCCGCCGACTTGGCGAACAGGTCCAGCAGGTCGCGCCGACCGGTCACGTCCAGCCCCGCCGCCTGCCGCCCCAGCGACGCGCCCTTCAGC
>NZ_JAUYTP010000074.1 GCF_030695125.1 Allobosea sp.
ATGTCCTTCACGACCTGCTCTGCCGGTGCTTTCTCCGGACCCGATTTCTGTCTCATCTGCGCTCCATGATGGCTGCGATGATCCAGAAATCCTCCCTTCCCGAAAACCCCTAAACTGTCTCAAGAGCGCTGACGGCAGACACCGGGGAGCCGTGAGGATTGTCGCCTGAATAACGAGCGGCGTTGACGCGCGAGGCGCAGCCCAATGTCTGCGGCATTCTTTCAAGAGGCGTAAACCAGCCGCCAGCACGAAGCTGGCGGCTGGTTGTGTTCCCAAATCAGAATTCTTCCCAGCCTGTGCTAATGCCGCCATTGGCGGTTTTGCGACCGCGCAGCGGGGCAACCTGACTTTGACTAAAAGCACTGGCTGCGAGGTTACGAAGACGATGCAGCTCATTCGTCGGAGGCTGTGGGGCGGCGGCAGCGGGCGCGCTCTTCGTCTCGGTGCCAATCCGGAATGGGGCGATCAGCTCGTAAAGGCTCCCTGCCTTTTCCGAGAGGACATTGGCTGAGGCGGCGCTTTCTTCCGCCAGGGCCGCGTTGGCTTGCGTGATCTCGTCCAGGTGCGCGACAGTCTGGCTCATCTCGTCGATGCCGTTCGCCTGTTCGCCGGCCGCCGCTGAGATGTCCGTGATGGTGCCTGCGACCTTGCGGGACGATTCGAGGATCGCGGTCAACGCTTCGCCGGCCTGGTGCACGAGTTTCACGCCCTCGCCAACCTCGGCATGGGAACTCGAGATGAGCCCGGAGATATCCTTGGCTGCCGCGCCGGAGCGCTGGGCCAACGTCCGGACCTCCGAGGCGACAACGGCGAAGCCCTTGCCTGCATCGCCGGCGCGCGCCGCCTCGACCGCCGCATTGAGCGCCAGGAGGTTAGTCTGAAAGGCAATGTCGTCGATGACGCGGATGATATCCGAAATCTTTGTAGAAGAGGCCTGGATACGGGACATGGCCTGCACGGCCTGGCCCACGATATCGCCACCGGTTTCCGCCGTGCGCATCGCTTCGGCCGCGATGCCAGCGGCTTGTTGGGAGGCCTGGCTCGTGGACTTCACCGATGCCGCCAGCTCTTCCGTGGTCGCCGCAGTCTCTTCCAGGGAGGAGGCCTGTTCCTCTGTCCGCTTTGACAGATCGTCGGCGGCTGTTGAGATTTCACGCGAGGTGCTATTTACATCCGCAGCCGTGGATGAAACGGAGCCGATGACCTCGGCATAGCTTTTGACGAGGTCATTCACGCCGTTGCAGAGCGCGAGAACGTCGCCGCCAAGCCCCTCTGTCGAAATCCGTTTGGTCAGGTCGCGCCGCATTGCAGACTCGACGACGGACCGGGTTTGAGCGACTGCGCCCCGAAGATCGCCCTCCGCCTTCGCCGTCGTGATGTCGCTGGCGTATTTTACCACCTTCCAGGGCTTGCCGGCGGCGTCCAGGATCGGGTTATAGCTGGCCTGCAACCAGATCACACGCCCGCCCTTGCCGAGGCGCATATATTGCCCCTCGTCGTATTCACCCTGGCCGAGCTTCTTCCAGAATAGCTGATAGGCCGGGCTGGTTCGCGTCTCTTCATCGACAAACAGACTGTGATGGCGCCCCGCCACCTCTTCAAGCTTGTAGCCGGTCACCGCCAAAAAGTTGGGATTGGCGTTCAGGATTTTGCCGCTCAGGTCGAACTCAATCACCGCCTGCGCTTTGTTAATGGCCGCAATCTGCCCCTGAAGGTCGGCGACCATGTCCTTATGCGCGGTGATGTCGGTCGCGAACTTGATGACCCCGGTCACCTTCCCGGCGCGATTGACAATCGGCGTATAGGTCGCCTGCAGCCAGAGGCGATGGCCATCTTTGGCGATCCTGAGGAACTGGCCCCGAAGCGCTTCCCCGGCCCCGAGCTTCTGCCAAAACGACTTGTAGGACGCACTCTCGCGCTCACCCGCCTCCAGAAAGATGGAGTGATGTCGGCCGCGAATTTCATCGTTACTGTAGCCCATGGCGTCGAGGAAAAGCTTGTTCGCGTCCAGAATGTTACCGGACACATCAAACTCGATAACGGCCTGCGTTCGCTTGATCGCTTCCAGCTCAGGCGAAGCGCCCTTCAAAGAGGCCAGAAAACCGCTGTTGCTCAAGATAGTTCCCCGCACACCATAATTGCCAGATCGGTGCGGCCGCACCGGGAACCTCACCACTGCAAGCCCCCGTCTGGATATATGCCCCGCTCTGGTTAACGTTGCGATAATGCCAAATGTTGTACTGCTATTCTTAGCGACTTAGCCATTCTCCCACGGCGAGCTCCGCTCGATGAGGGCCGTCCTCGCCCCGGCCGCTACGATCAACTCTCGTGCCGCCCTGGCGCGAACTTGAGCCGTCGTACATCGGGAATATGCAGGACCGTTGGCTGACGGCGAACAACAACACCTGGAGTAATTGAATGAGCTGCGCCAGGCCGACGCCACCCAAAAGCAGGGCTACTTCTTCGCCAGGCCAATGCAGGTAGGCGAGATAACCGCTTTCCTGCATGAGGCTCTTCCGGCCAAGGCTGCCTGAGCGGCCCCATGGGGCATCCTAAGCAAGTGTCCTTGTCTGCAATCTCACCGTTCAGGCGAGTGATGAACAGCCGTTCCTGCACAGCCGCATCGCTGGCCGGCATGCGCGTATCGGCCTGGCGCTGTCGGCAGAGCGCGTCGAGCCTGTCGCGTTCGACGATGATGCGGGTGTCATGCCGGTGCCGGCTGAGACTGACATAGATTTCGCGCGCATCGGTTTCACGGGCGATGTGAACCACCGATGCAGCCGCCGAGCGCCCCTGCACCGAATGCGCCGTGCCCGCATAAGAATGCACGATCCGTGGCCGCGAGCGTTTTCGCCCATAGCGAGGCTGACGTGCCAGTTCGCGCCAGTTTAGGTCGAGCCTGCGACCGTCGTCGAGATCAAGCGTGACGCGGCGCGTTTCTGATTCCGTCAGGGCGATAGCCCGCACCGTCGCGCGGTTGCCGTTGCGGATGCCGTGCTGCGGCAAGGTCTCGCCGAAGCGGAGCCGGTCACCGATCGCGAGCGCGAGGCTCACCGCCTTGTCGGCGCGGTCGATCGACGGCAACGCGATGGCGTCCGGCTCAAGCCGTCCTTTCTGCTTCAGCATCTTCCGTGCCTTGCGGTTCAGATCAGCGGCATCATCATTGCGCCGGGCGACGATCAGCACATCATCGCCATGGGCCTGCCGGAGTTCGCGCCACGCCGCGATCGTACGTTCCTGCGCGGCCTCGGTGCCGGAAACCAGTTCCAACCGATCCTGCATCGCGTATGCGCGCAGGCCCGCTTCGAAATCCCCGCGCGCCATCACGACGGTTGCGGCCTTCTGCCAGTCGACCTCCTGGCGCCGAACCTCCGTCATGACGGCGACAGGCCAACGACCTTCAGACCCGAGTGATGGGCGGCCTCGACCAGAGCCTTTGCCGTGGTTGTCTTGCCGGTTCCCGCTCCGGCCTCGATCAGGGCAACCCCGTCACGGGTCGCGACCGAACGAACCGCGTCGCGTTGTTCCCCGGAGAGGTGAGGGGCGGCAGCCAAAGCGGCATCGACGGCGGCCACTGCGAGCCAGTCGCGTTCATCCGGCCGCTCGGCTGAGCGCAGCATCGCGGCCTCACAGGCTGGGATAGCGGGCGTGGTCCAGCGTTGCGGCCGAACCTCATCATCGGGCCGCAGCAGCCTGCCGTCATCCTGCAAGGCGGCAAGCTCAGCCTCGACGGTATCGGGACTGAGCCCGGCCAGTCCCGCCAGTTCAAAGGCGCGTTGAAGCAGATCCTTCCGCTCGATCACGCTCTCGTGGCGGAACAGTTCGGACGCGGCGCGCGCGACAAGCCCCTCTCGGGGGAGTTCCGGCGGGTCGATCTCCGGCTCGGCCGCGATATGCTCGATCCTGCTAGCGGGAACCCGCATCTGCTGCCAGGGATCGACATTGAGAGCGGCAAGCTCCGCTCGCCAGCGCGCTTCCAGTTCGTCGCCGGTGGGAACCTAATCCTTGCCCTTGCGGGTGGCAAGCGCCGCAATCTCACGCTGGGCCGGACTGGCTCCCGACCCGGCATAGTCTTCGATCTGCGCCGATCGTTTGGAAAAGCTGTCCAGAAGCTCCTGGCTGATTCCGGCGATCTCCCATTGGCCCTGGCCGGCCTCGCGGAACCTCGCGCCCGGATGCTGCGCGAGTTCCGATGCCAGTTCGGCTCGATAGACCGCCCCGATCATGCGCTGGAGTTTGAAGACCTGGTCAGGGTCCGTCGTGAGGTGCTTGTAGCGAAAGCGCCCCGAAAGCGCCTCGGCGGGAGCCCCGGCCACGTTCATCACGACGCAATGCGAGTGGATATTGGGGTCGCCCTCGCGGGTCGTATAGTGATCGAACCTTCCGACGATCAGATCGGCTGGCTTGTGGCGCAGCGCCCCGCTGGCACCTGAGCGGACGACAACCATCTCCTCATCGACGATCAATCGCAGCGCCCGCGACACGGCGCGGCGATGAGCGGCTTCGATCATCCCTCGCCGCTCTGCATCTCCGGCCATCCAAAGGACGGATACGGACTTGCCGGGGTCATCACGATATCGGTTCCGGCGTGATGGGATGATCCCGCTGAACCCGCGCCTCAAGATCGACATAGCTGAACAGTTCGCCCGTCTGTTCGTCCCCGCCCCGCATGCATCACGCTCCGAATCCCGTCGGAGCCAATGAATCATGCCAACAACGCCCGGAAAAGCGCCTTTTTCAACAGCCTGCTAGACTACCAGCAGAGACACGGTCCCGGTTCGTTCAGCGATCGTGTTCTGATCTGGTCTGATTTGACCGGTCCTTGGTGGCCTGCGTGGTGCGGAATTTCTGATCTCCGCTCTGGACTGGCTGTATCGCCCGCACTTCAACGCGTTCGAATTCCCGCCCCCTCTCTAGCTCCCGAGCAATCCGCTCTTTCGCGAAGCCCAGAACGGACCGTCTCAGCTCAGGATCACGAACGGCCTTGGCAAGCGCCCGCTCGATGGCAGCAAGTTGAGACCGTGCAGCCTTAACGGCATCGTCGCCCAAAATCTGCTTTCTGTCGTTCGTCCGGAAACGGTCAGCACGTGCCTGCCGTTGATCGCGCTGCAGACGTTGCGACGTGTCGGCCTCCGAGGCCGTAAGCTCGATTGTGACAGTCGACCGCTGCGAGGAATGCTCCCGCGCATGCCCAGCGAGCGATATTGTCGGCTCCTTAGCGACATTACAGCTTATTGGCGCGGCCTCATCAGCATGGTTGCGCCGGTGGGTTCTTTCGTCGCGACTTTCCGGCAGCATGACCGTCACATCGATGCGTCGTCTGGTCGCGGCACCATCGATAGTCACGGTCTCAGATGCGCCAGCCTCGCGGGCCGGCGGGGTTTGCAGCGTTTTGGTCGAGCGCGCTTCAGCTTTCGTTCGAAACGCGAGTGCGGCCCGATCGACGGGAGCGGGTTCATAGCCTCGAACCGAAAGCCCGCGCACCGAAGCCTCAAGCCAAGCGGTCCGCCGGAAGTCCTTC
This sequence comes from Allobosea sp., assembly GCF_030695125.1. Classification (GTDB taxonomy): domain Bacteria; phylum Pseudomonadota; class Alphaproteobacteria; order Rhizobiales; family Beijerinckiaceae; genus Allobosea. The sequence continues at coordinate 5,522 of NZ_JAUYTP010000074.1, forward strand.
GATCCGCGAAGCTCGACTTCGCTCCACCCTCGATGCTGCACGACCGAGACCATGTCCCGAACGACGCCGGCATCTTCGAGCCGCGTCGCCATGCGGTGAGTCGATACCTTGAAGGCGAGGTACTCGGCTCTCGGGTCGGCATAGACCTTCGCCTCGTCGCCGCCGCCAGCTTCTGCGACATAGTATTTCCGCCGCAGCCGCTCCGGCATTCCGCTTTCAGTCTGACGCTTGTCCGGTCCACCGAGATCAAGGCCGGCTTGTCTTTCGGCCTGAGGCGCGCTCGACGCGCCGTGCGATGATGATCGATCATCCCTCTCCCGACCGTGTTCGATCGTGAACTCGCTTTGATCCTGGCGCTCACCTTGCATGACGGATCTCCTTCACCGACCCGCCTGTCTCCTGGGCCGGGATGATCGCCGCATCGATCACCTGCGAGCACCAGTCCTTCAACTCGTCCTCGGACAGACCCTCAAGATCGACCGGCACGTCGCCGAAATCGAAGGTCGCATCATCCGGGATCAGCGACGGGTCGGCGATCTCCTCATCCGTCATCGGCCGGGTCAGGAATGTCGCCTGTAGTTCCGCGACGGCGGATTTGAGCTCGATGATCTCGCTCGCCAGCAGCATGTTCGAGGGGCCACGATTGGGCGCGATCATCGGCGGCGGTTTCAGACGCGCGGTGAAGGCGGCGTCCTCGTAGTAGATGATCTTGTCGCAGATAATCGGCGGCACGCTGGTGGCGAGGATGAAGGCTTTTGACGATGGAATCAGCTTGAGCTCTTGAGGCAGCATCAACGCGCGGCGCTGGTCGGAGACGGACTCGCTGCGCTTACCCGATGATAGGCCCCAAGGCCGGGAGCGGCTTTTCGCCTGGGCGGTGTCGTAACCGATCCGGTCCGAGAGCTCATTGGCGACATCCTGCTCCTTTGGCGCGAACACGACCTCGATCGCGTGGTTGGTCATGATCGTTTTGGCGAGGTCGGGGCCATAGATCGCCCGCAGCTGCGACGGGCTCTGGATGATGGTGAGCAGGCGAATGCCGTAGCCGGCGACGAAGGCGACGGATTTGGCGAGCACGCCGACATGGCCGAGCGCCGGAAACTCGTCGAGCAGCAGCAGGACGCGGCGGTTAAGCTTTGGGTTTTGCTCTGGAAGCTCGCGGCTGTTCAGATCGATGACCTGCTGGAGGAACAGGTTCAGCAGCGGCGCCATCCGGTCGAGATTGTCCGGCGTCACGCCGAGAAAGATCGACATCGGCCGGGAGCGCAGCTCGCGCAGGTCGAAATCATTCGCCGACGTTGCAGCATCGATGCGGGGATTGAGCCAGAGGCCCAGCCGCGCCGTCGTGGTTTTTCGCACCGAGTTCATCGTGTTCTCGGATGCCGACAGAAAATCGTTGAGCGCACCGACGCAGTGCGACGAGAGCGGCGCGGTGCTTTTGGCTCGCTCCTTCATCGCCGCCAGGAAAAGAGCCTTCAGATCGCTCGAGGCCGAAAGCTGCCGCAAGATCTCGCCGATGGTCAGCGGCAGGCCGGGCGTTTCGGCGACATAGCCGCCGATGGCGACAAAAGCCGAGCGGGCCGTCTCGAACCAGAACGGGTCGGCGCGGTTCTCGGCCGGGAACAGCATCACCGCGATGCGCTGGAGATCATCGTAGAGATCGACCGGATCGCGACGGACATAGGCGAGCGGGTTGTAGCGCGCGGTGCGGCCCTGTTCGTCGAGCGGATCAAACAGGAAGACCGCCTGGCCGCTCGCCTCACGGAATCCGGCCGTGCGGTCAAAGTTCTCCTTCTTGACGTCAAGCGCGACGACAGAATCCGGCCAGTTCAACAGGTTCGGGATGACGTAGCCGACGCCCTTGCCTGAGCGCGTCGGGGCATAGACCATGACGTGCTCGGGACCACCAAAGCACAGGAATTTGCCGTCCTTTCGGCCGAGCAGGATGCCTTGCTTCGCTCGCAGGCCGGCCTTGTGGATGTCGCGCTCGTTGGCGAAGCGCGCCTCTCCGTGCAGCGGGCGCGGTTTGGTCCGCAGGATCAGGCCCATCAGCCCAAAAGCCGCGATCGTGCCTGCCAATGTGCCAAAAGTGATCCAGCGGTCGAGGCGCTCGTTCGTACCGTAATGCGGCCAGGCGATTGCGAGCTCGTTCCAGTGGAAGCCGCCGTCATGGGTACGAAGGCCCAGCAGCATGACGTTGGAGCCGACGAACAGGAAGACGGCGATCCCGAAGAGCGCGAGCCCGAACCTGAGCGCCACCTTATGCGCTGGCGAGGCGCTTTCGAACGGGGTCATAGTCGATCTCCGTGATGCGGAAGCGGCCGTGCTCGCGTTTCATTTGGATGACGATATCGACGGTCTGGCGCAGCAGATTGCGGATGTCGTCGCGGGCAAGGTCCCTGCCCTCCGCGCTCTCCTTCACCAGCAGCGTCAACTGCTCGAAGGCCAAGCGTGCTGAATCGGCATGGACCGTCGTGATCGAGCCCGGATGCCCGGAGTTCACATTGCGCAGGTAGAAGAAGGCGGTGCCGTCGCGCAGCTCCTGCAGCAGAATGCGGTCGGGCCGCATGCGCAGACAGGATTCGAGGAGCTCGCGCGGCCCGACCTTGGCAACCCCTTGCCCGTCCTTGGCATAAAGCAGCCGGACGTGGTTGGGCTGCGGCACCACGAGCTCGGCCGTGTCCTCGATGGTGACAAGGCGCTCGCTCGCCGGAATCTGGGCGATCAGACCTTTCGACAGCGTCGTCTTGCCCGAGCCGGTCGCGCCCGAGATGATGATGTTGCGGCGGCTGAGGACGGCCAACGCCAGAAATTGCCGCCACTGCCCAGCGTCGCGCAGGCGCACCAGCTCCCGCTCGTCATCCGTGAGGTCGTCGCTGGTGACGCGAATGTCGGAGAACAACTCCCGTTCCTCAAAGTCCTCCAGGGTCATCGTGATGGTCGAGGGCTTGCGGATGGTCAGACTGACGCTACCAGCGGGGACGGCTGGCGGGACGACGATCTGGCAGCGCTCGTCACCGGGCAGCGTCGTCGAGGCGATCGGATGATCCGACGCGATGTCCTGGCGCGTGTAACCGGCGGCGGCAGTGGCCAAATGCATCAGATGCGCATGGCTGAGATGGGGGAGTTGATGTCGGCTCCAGCCACCCGGTCCCTCCGTGAACACCTCGCCCGGCCGGTTGACGACGATCTCGGTCAGATCGGGCTGCGCCAGGAAGGGCGCGAGCGGCGTAAGATAGCGCTCGAGCACGATGCGGCTGGCGCGCCGTTCGGAGGCCGTTGTGGCACTCGGAACGGCCGGCGCGACGACAAGGACGGACTCGGCTGCGACGGGCACAGGCGCGAATGCGGTCATGGCTTCGTCACCCGAGAGCCGGACGCCACACCGGCGTCGATGCCGGGCACCGTGCGATCCAAAATCTGCGCGCGGCTATCGATCCGCTTCAGATCGTAGACCGAGGAAAAATCCAGATCGCGGGCGACGAAGATGTTGACGCGCTCGCCCTGGTTCTTATTCAGCGTCGGCGGGATGTCGATCGAGCGCTCAACGGCGATGCCGGCAGCGGTGTTGGCTGCTCCGGATGTGTTGCGGATCTCGATATCGGCATCCTCGAGTTGCTGGCGGCCGAGAGCGGCGGCATCGCTGACGATCGAGAGCAGGAGCGCTGCCCCAAACCTTTCCCAGAAATGCGTGTCGATCTCGCCGTCGAAGCCGGCTCGGCCGAGCGCGTCGGTCGCGGGCGAAGCGAGCGCAACGATGACGCCAGTTGGCGTCTTGGCCCGCGTCCAGAGCACGAACATGCGCTTGGAGCCTTTGCGGACCTGGCCGCGATATTCGCCGACGATCTGGGTGCCCTTCTCCATCAGCACGACATGCCCTGAATCCGAGAGAACATCGCGCAGCACGACACAGGAGACGAAGCCCGGCACATCCGACGACATCGCCGTCTCCAGCACGCAAGGGATCGCCGTGCCTTGCGTCACCAGGAGATTGCGGTTGGGCAAGCGCGTGGCGCGTACGCCCTCGATCGCGGTGGCCTTGAGCTTGTCGGCGAGTTCGTTGCGCGGCTCGGCTGCGCCACTAAGCAAGACTGAGCCCGGTAGGGAGGCCCCCTGCCCTGCCCCGTCGCCAGCTGACCCGCGCCCCGGCCGATTGAAGGCAAGGACAGGCGCGCGCCTTGCGCTCTCCATCAGCTTGTCGGTTTGTGGCGGGGTTGCGGCAGGTGCGAGCTGAGGCGGCAGGACCGGCAACGCCGCCTGCTGGACGGGAACTGGAGCGGGCGGCTCGCGGGCGGGCTCGAACGTGGATGTCTGGCGGATGATCGGTTTGGCGCCGCCCTGTTCGACGGGTTTCTCGGATTTCCAGGTGCTCCAGATCACCAGAACCGAAAAGGCGATCAGCGCGGCAGCGCCGATGCCGCGCTTGGCCAGCGCCCGTCCCGAGCCCTCGACCGGTCCTGAGACAGGGGTAATGCCGCGTTCTCCCTCGACGCCTGATGAGGCAGTTTGATCGGTCATGAGATGCTCCTTAGCGACGCCGCACTGGCGCTGGCTGCTTTTGCGTGCGGGCGATGCTGGGGCTCGTCGTTCCGGTTCCCGGGTTCACGCCGACGGCGTCGAAAGCCTCGTTGAAGATGCAGAGCACCGCGCTGCCGCGGCGCAGCCGGAACTCGCGCGCGGTGGCATGCACCACGACGACCTCGCCGCGGACGTCCTTCGGCACGAGACTTTCCGCGCCATCGGAGCCGACCATGTAGATCGCCGGTACCTCGCGATTGCCCGCGAAACGGAAGCTCGTGACCTTGCCGTCGTCGAAGACGCCGTCGGGTTCGAGATCGGCCGGGCCTTGCGCCGAGAAGCGCCAATTTCGTGCGCCATATTGCTGGTGCAGGTCAAAAGTCTGGTCGATGACCGCGCCTTCGCGCTGCTGGCCGCGCGCCTCGTTCTCGGCGCGACGACGATCGGCCTCGTCGGTCGGGTAAGAGAATTTTACGACGAAGTAGCTCTCCTTCAGCGAGGCCTCTGTGATCGAAAGCTCGAACTGGTAGGAGCGCTTGCGGCCATCGCGCCGTGTCGTCACCACCTGCAGATTGGTCGGCGGATGCTTTTCGCGGGGTTTGAGGAAGAGGATCGAGCCCGCGGGCGCGACCTCCCAGGCGATCGAGTCGCCGATCGCGACGTGGGCGATCTCCTCGTCCTCGGCGAAGATGACCTGCGTGGATGCCCGAATGACCCCGTTGACCTTGACGACATTGGCGGGGTCGTAGGCGACGAAGCGTACGCGCTCGTCGCGCGCGCCGGCGGTGGGGAGTTGTAGGGCCAGCGATGGCAAGCCGAGGCCAAGCGCAAGCAGCAAGCCGCCCGCGATCGTGATGGTGTAGCGGCTCATGGCGCGACCTCAGGATCGGCGCGGTATTCCGAAACCAGGAAGCCGAGTGGGTTGATCAGGCGATCGGTCGAGGAGACCGGCGCGTTGACATAGGCGAAGGTCAACGTCGCGATCCAATGCGTGATCTTGATTTCCTCGCCCTTGCGGCTCTCCTTCAGAAAGCGGACGGAAGCGAGGTTGTCTGCCAGCAGCGAGATGGCCTTGATCCGGACCTCGGCGACGCCGAAGCGGCCATGCAGCACCTGCGGGCTTTCCGGGTTCGAGCCGCGATAGACGGCGGCAAAGCGCGCCTGCTCGGCTTGCGACGACAGCAGCGCCACCGTCTGAAAATTGCTGGCGGCCTCGGCTTGGCTAAAACCCTCGCGCGAGCGGACATAGCGGCTCAGGAAATACTTGGTGACCGCTTCGTCGTAGTTGCGCGGGGAGGCGCCAAGCGCCGAGACAGTCTCGACGATGCCGGTCGCATTGTCGACGCGGATGACGAAAGGCTCGACGGTCTTCAGCGGTGCCAACGCCGCGACAGCGCCGACAGCGGCCGTCGCGAGCACGCAGGCTGCGGTCGCCACGAACCAGGCCAGCCGCTTCGACCTCTGCGCCGTCAGCAGGAGATCCTGCTCCCAGCGCCGCGCATTGTCGAAGTAGTCCTTAAGATCGTCCGGCCTAACCATGGCGCGTCGCCTCGTTGCAGGGTCGGAACGAGCGCGCGATGTCGAAGGCGGACCAGGCCGTGCCAGCCAGTCCGATGCCGCGGGCAGGTAGCTCGTGCCGGGCCTGACCGAGCCGCTTGACCGCAGGAGCGTCGGGCTGTGGCGCAACCGGGGGCATGGCCTCCCAGTCCCAAAGCGACCGGTTAAGCGGGCGCTTGGCTGAACCATCGCAGGACGGCGCGCCCTTGTTCCAGCCGGCGCAGCCCGTCACCGTCATGGCCAGCACGACGCTGAAGATCACGCGACAATTCATCGAAGCAAATCCTTCCTGACATCCTTGCGCGGATGCGGTTGTTTCTGGTGTGGGGGTGAAGGTCAGACGCGTCTGATCTCGCCGCCCTGTCGTCGCTCGCGGACCCTTGCCGCCGTGCGGTTGGCCGCGCTTCTGGCGCCGGCATAGGCGCCGGCGGCCGCCGAGGCGGCGTTCGCGGTGATGGCGCTGGTGACGACTCGGGCGGCCAGCGATGCGCCGCCGCCGGCAAGACCTCCGGCAATGGCTGGGAGCTGAATCGCTATGTAGGCGGCGAGGCCAAGCACCGCGCTGATTGCAACAGCGCCGACTATCAGAGCTCCGGCCGTCGAGGTATTCGCACCGTACTTTTCGACAAACCCTTGGACGGACGTCAGCATCAGTCCTACGAGCGCGACGACCAATATATGAAGGATCAGGAAGTTGGCGACCTGGCGGGTCCAAGCCTCGGCAAAAGGCCGCGTTGCCTCGAACAAGGCGAGTGCGATGAAAATCGGACCAAGTGCGATGACGATGGCCAATCCGATCTTGGCATAAAGCAGGACGGCAAATTGGAGGAACGATCCAAAGGCGACGAAGACGAGCAGGATGGCGGCGATCAGGGCTGGCGCGATGTTGGTCAGGCCCGCCTGATCATAGATGCGATAGGCGACCTCGATGCCCTTGCTCAGCAGCTTGTCGAAAGGCTGTCCGGACGTAGCATCCAATGTCGAGCCGCCCAGCGCGTTCCCGATCTCCTTCGGAAGCGAGGTGAAGAAGAGGTCGGTGACATATTGCTGAAACGAGCTCGAATTCGATGCGAGCAGTACGATCACGACAAGGCGCATCGCTCGCCAGGCGAACTCCTGGATCGGCTCGGCGATCGCCCCGCGCATGACCGCAAAGCCGTACAGAACGACGTAGAGCAGCACCGCCACCCGCAACGGTCCGTCGACGAACGAGGTGAGACTCGAAACCGACGTCGACACGAAGGTCGTGATCGGCTGTTCGAATTCCTTCAGGAACTGGTCGAAAACGTTGATGGCCATACCAGGTTCACTTCAAAGCGTCTTGGACTTCACGAGCGGTCTGCCGCCGACGAGCCTCGCTGGCGTTGATGCACTCCGCGGAGGTTCCGATGCCGCCGGGGTCGTTCCGACAACGATCCCATTCCGATGCGAGCGCCGCGGGGTTTTCCAAAAACCAACTCACCGTGCGCGACGACGCTTCAGGCGAAACGGTCCCGGATTGAGCCGGCGGCGCGTCTTGCCGATCTCCGTTGCCTTCCCCGCACCCAGCCAGGATGAGCACAGAGGCAAAGGCCCACGACAGCGGCCAAGCCTTCATTGCAGCGCAGCCTTCATCTCATCGACGAGTTGGCGCTCGCGTTCCTTCTGACGCTGGCCGTCCATGTCACCGCGCGCCTGCTGCACCATGGCGAGACCCTGCATGCGCAAAACCTCGTTCTGCAGAAGCGCCTGCTCCGCCTGGATGCGGGCTGAGAGGTCCAGCACGTCCTTGGCATCCTTGGACCCCGTGATCTTCCCACGAAGCTCCTCCAGCCCGTCGATGCGCTTTGAGGCCGTGTCGTAGACGCTCTGGCCGATCGAATGCTTCGCACCGGTCTGGCGCGCGATGCGGTCGAGCTCCGTGCGGTAGAACGAGTTCGCATCGCCGCCTTGATAGGCGCGGTTCTGATCCAGATAGCGATCGACGACGCCGGTAAGCGAACCGCCGCCGCCTGACACCAGCTTCTCGATCTCGCCGAACTCTTTCGGCAGATGTTTTCGGAATTCGTCGCTGCTCAGGAGCGAGGCGACGTCGTTGACGTCGGTCAGCTTGTTGAAGGATTCGTAGAGCTGCTTGGCCTGGGTAAGCTGAGCCTGCATGGTCTTGATCTGCTCGGTCAGCTTCCCGATTTGCTCGACATGTTTTGCAATCGCGCCGGCGTCGAAGACGGGCACACCTTGCTGGGCGAAGCCTTGCGCAGGCAGTCCAGCCAGCGCTGCCGTGATCAGGAGGTGGCTCACTTTCATCGGTCGATCCTTCTTTCGGCATGGAAGCGGGGCAGGAATGCAAAAGGGTCGTCGCCAACCTCTGCGCGGATGCGGTCGAGCAGCTCGACGGTTTCGGTGCGGCCCGACAGCACGGCGAGTGCGTCATCCATGCCGCCAAGGTCGAGTTCGGCAACGACGGACTGGCCGTTCTGCTTGATCAGGAAGCGCCTGCTCTCAGTCGAAAGTTCTTCCTTGATCAGTCGAAACTCGGTCTCGGTCAGATGGAAGCCATCGACATAGTCAGCGCGAGTCCCGCGCGGGTTCGGCATGAAGATTTGCGTTGGGCACTGCTCTACGATTGTGTGGGCGATCGGGGATGCGAGCGCATCGCGCGGCGACTGCGTGCCAAAAACCATGACGCCGTTCTGCTTGCGGATGGTTTTGAGCTTGTCGTTGGCGAGCGCCCGAAAAGCGTCGTCACCGAGCGCCTTCCAGAACTCGTCGATGTCGATGATGATGCGACGGCCGTCGATCAACTGCTCGACGCGATGGAACAGCACCATCATGAGCGGTGTGCGGACGACCTCATGGTCGAGCACATCGGTCATGTCGAAACCGATGAAGTCGGCGTCGAGCGTGATCGCGTCCTCCTCGGCATCAAGTACCCAGCCGAGCGGTCCGCCGCTACACCAACGCTCAAGCCTGGCGCCGATGCCCTCGCGATCCTGCTGGCCCAGAAAGGCGCGCAGTGCCGAGAGCGAACGCTCCTGGCGCGGCAAAGCCCGCATCGCCTCGAGGCTGGAATCGACCCGCTCTTCATCGACAACGGACAGCGCCCTGCCCTCGACCGTCACGAGCTTGCGGACAAGATCGCCGAGAAAGGCGAGATTGGCCGGGGTCAGCTCGAGCGCCTTCAGCGGCGCGCAGCCTGTGGGCACGCCGTTCTTCAGCGTGAGGTAGGTGCCGCCCGACGCCCGCACAAAAATCTCGGCGCCGCGATCCTTGTCGAACATGACGCGCTGGCAGCCGAATTTTTCTGCCTGGGCGAGCAGGAAATTCTGCAGCACGGTCTTACCGGAGCCCGACGGCCCGCAGATGAAGGTGTTGCCAAGATCGCCCGCGTGGAAGGAGAAATGGTATGGCGAACCGGACGCCGTCTTCAGCATGGCGACCGACGGGCCCCAGTGGTTGCGATCTGGCTTCCCGGCCGGATGGCTATGAAACGGCGACAGCGCCGCGAGATTCCGCGAGGTGATCGCGCCCGAGCGGGCGCGGTGCTTGAACAGTCCCGGCATTTGCGCCCAATAGGCGGCTTCAAGCCCGAGATCCTCGCGCGCGACGACAGCGCCGGCTTCAGCCAGCACGCGGCGGCCCTGCGCCATTGTTTCCAGCAGCGCCTTTGGATTTTCGGCGCGGACCAGCAGCGAGAGATGGTGGTCGCCCATGACGAAGCGATTGGATTCGAGGTCATCGAGGGCGTCGTTCAGATCGTCGATCTGGGAGGCGGCGACATCCTGTGTCGACACGAGCTGGTTTTGCTTTCGCGTCAGTACCGTCTTGGCGTCGGCCTTCGACAGGAAGGCGAAGCTTTGCGACAGCACGAACTCGAATGGTGCCGAAAGCAAGCCGTTCAGCATGCCGGGCCTGGTCGAGGCCGGGTATTCCTTCAGGCCGAACATGCCGGCAAAGAGCGAGCCACCGGCCGCGCGAACCTCGATCGCCTCGCGGCCGAAGATGACGCGGTTCGTATAGATCGCCGATCCGATCCGACCCAGCGGCAAGGCCGTCGGCATATCTTCGCTGGACGCCAGCAGATGCAGAAGCCGCATCGGCTCCGAGAACAGCAGGCCGTTCTCTTCGACGAGGCCGAGTTGAGTGGCGCCATAGCGACTAAGCGCCGCCGTGATGTCGCGCGCGGCATCGTTCAAGCGTTTCAGTGCGGCGGCATCGACCTCCCCTCCCCCACGTCGCGCCTGGCCGAGGCGTGAAACGAAGCCTGCCGCGGCTTCCGCGCGATCACGTCCGGGATGTGCGACGACGGTAAGGTAGAGTTCGTTGCGGAACAGTTGGGTGCCCTGAAGCGCCCCGCGATAGCCTTGATCGAGGTCGCGCGCGAAAACTGAGGAGAACACGCCATCGGGATAGAAGCCGTCCCGCCGCCGGATCAGATGTGTCCAGAGCGCGAGCCGGTCATCCGCAAGATTGCGCAAGGTGAGATTGAGTTTGGCGTGGAGATCGTTGAGGTCACTGATGTCGGCCGTCTCAAAAGCGATCCCGTCGAGGCGGATCGTCGTCATCAACGCCCGCGTCGCGAGGCTGATGACGGTCTCCGTCACATGCCGGACATAAGGCAGATAAACGTCGGGCTCGATCTCACGAGCCATCAGGCGAGCCGCATCAGCCATGAGCCACCTCGCGCGCCTTGAAGCGGCGCACCAGGCGCAAAGGCGTTGGCGACGACCCACCCCAGAACGCGCCGTTGCGCGCGCGGCCCCGCGTCTCCAGCCAGGCGACGAGCAGCCGAAACTGGTTTGGATCGTGCCGGCAGATGGCGCGGCAGATCAGGTGGATCGGCAAGGCGATCAGCCCGTAGACGATTGAACCCGCCACCAGGAACAAGATGCAGGACGCCATCACATTGATGGCCATCGCCTCCATGGTGACGCCCGCGATCATTGCAGGCCTTGTGCAGGCGAGAAACAGCGTGTCCTCGGTCAGGCGCTCGGGCTCGCTCGTCATGAAGCTGAGCCTATTTGCCGCCGGTCAGCGTCGAGACAACCTCGGACGCGCCGAACACAATCGCCACGCCGAGCACGACATAGGCTGCCTTGCGCAGGTCGAGATAACCGAACATCCAGGCGATGCCGACGATGATGACGGCAAGCGTCGCCAGCAGGCGTGCGACATTGCCCGTCAGCATCGTGACGATGTTTTGGAGCACGCCCTCGATATTGGCGGTCTGGGCCAGCGCGGGTTCCACCGCGACGAGAACAAGCACAGCCGCCATGGCTGCAGGCGCGGCAAATGGACGAAGCGGGACAGACATAGCAAAAAGCCTCCAAGGCAAACGGGATCGATGCCGCACGTCACGTGCGGTCGGGGACAATGTGGGCTGGGTTAGCGGCTGTAGATCAGCAACGATGAGCCACGCCGCGCGCCATAGACGCTCCAGGATGGCGGGTCCTTGGCGGATGCGATTTCCTCGTTGGGAGCTACGGGCTCCTTTGCCGGATCTGCGGCGGTGTCCGGTTTGGGCTTCGCAGCAGTTGGCCGGTCGATCCGGACAGATTTGAACGAAGTCATCGCCTGTTCGCTTGCGAGGTCTTCGTTCAATCCGCGTGAGACGAGCTGCGTCCGACGCTCCACAAACACGCGCCCGACGCCGGCGATGTGGGCGCATGGGTCGAACGCCGTCGCCACCGTGAGGCCGGCGTCATCAAGGTAGCGCGCGTCAAGCTGCGCCAGGCCGATCCGGACAGGCTGTGCTGCGACCGACGCCTCGCTCGCAAGAGCGATCGCCTCAGGTTTTGAGCCGGCTAGAATCCTAATCGGCCGCTTGCCCGCGATCGTAACCAGCAAGGGCTCGAACTCGCTCGCCTGGCGCATGATCGCGGCGACCGGCTTCGCCAGCGCCGGCGACGTGCAGCGCTCGATCAATGTCGTGATGTCTGCGGCCTCCATCAGAATCGCACCCGCGTGCTGATGCCGTCGGCTCCGGTGACATCGATGAAATTGGGTTGGGCGCGATGGCGGACCGCCTGGATGTCATGCGGCTGGCAGGTATCGTCCGCGCGGTCGCAGTCGCGGATCGGTTTGCTCGAGACGCAAGCCGGCTGCCGTGCGCCATCGCGCCCAAGCTCGCGCAGGATGTATCCATCCTGGCATGGCTCGTAAGGGTCATGGCCGACCGGCGAGGCGCTCTGGCCTGCGCCCGAACAGGTCGGAAAGGCCCCTCCCCGCTTCAAATGCGACCACAGCCGCGTCACCGGCGGAACGCAGGCGGCGTACTGCGTCGGTCCGCCCGGATTGGCGAGGCAGAGCAAGACGGTGCAGCCCCAATCATCGGCGCGCGCGGCGCCGGCCGAGAGGCCAATCAGCCCGGCGGCAAGAAGCGTGGTCCTGATCACATGCAAAGCCATCACGCGGCCAGCGGCAGCGGGGTGTCGATCGGCAAGACCGGCGTGGTCAGGCTGCCATTGCGCCGGATCGCTTCGAGTGCGCCATCCTCGATTGGCAGCAATCCCGCCACGGCGACGGTCGATCCAATGCGCCGTGGCTTGCCGATGCGCTCAAGCGTCCATCTGGCTCGGCGCAGGATCCGCTCCATGCGCAGATCGGTTACTGTCGCGATCGAAGCCAGTCCCCTCGCCTGCCCCCATTCGAGCATCGCGGCGAGAAGCATGAATGTCGCCTGCCGCAGCCCGCCATCCGTCATGGCGTCTGTCAACTCGGTATCGACACAGAAGCGTGAGCTTTCCGCGATGAGGTCGGAGCGCGGGGCAAGTGCGCCGTCCAAAAGCTCCGGAAACGTGTCGGCCAACATGTTCGGCCCCGTTGTCGGCAGCAGCCGTACGCAGCCCAGTACCGCGCCGCGATCGACGACCACTAGGTATTTCGCATCCAGCGTGTCGTAGCGATCCATCTCGAGATCGCCCGTGGTCGAGACCGACCAGTCGAGCCTGTCCTTGAACACCTTTCGCCGAAGGCGATGCATGCCCATCAGCAGCGAAAGATTGGCGCCATATCCGGCGCGGGTCAGTTCGACGACCTGCATTGGGCCCGCCTTTCGAATCGCGTTGATCTGGAAGCCAATCAATCAGACGCGGGCTCCGATCGAACCTGACAGATGTGACAGGGTAGATTCGCTCTAAAGTTGTGGCCGCTATGTCGCCACATCTTTCCGGCAAAGGCCGCTTGCATTGGTCGCAAAAGGATCATCAGGCGCGTGAAGCAAGGCGCCGCAACCCACGGAGACCCGATGAAATCGGTAGAAATGGCCTATCAAGAGCTGGTCGACGGTCTGCATTCGTCGGCCGCGGAATCGGAGTTTGGTCGCGTCGGCCAGCGCGTCGCCGAGAGCATGGGGTTCCGGTACTTCGCCTATCTCGGGTTTGGCGAAGCTGATCCGGTTTTGATCTCGTCCTATCCCAAGCGCTGGAGCGAGCATTATTTCGCGGAAGGCTATCAGGACGTCGATCCCGTGGTTGCCTTCGCGCGAAGCGGGCGCTCCACAATGCAATGGACCCGTGAAGCCGCGCGTCAGTTCCCATTGCGCGCTCAAAAGCGGCTCTTTGACGACGCCGACGAGTTTGGCATCCGCCATGGCGTCTCGGTCGCAATCGCCGGCGGCTTCGATCGGTTCGCCGCCTTCACGTTTGCGGTCGACGAGGTCAGTTCAGCGCATGGAAGGATGGTCACGGAAGCGAACGACATCGTCCAGTTGATAGGGCTGACATTCCACGCTCACGCCGACGCGAAACTGGGGCTGCGTTCCCCGCGGCACGAAGCTGTGCCGCTGACCCAGCGCGAGCGGGAATGCCTCACATGGGCTGCTCGCGGAAAATCCATGGAGGCGACCGCAATGATCATGGGTGTCACGCCGCGGGCGGTGAAATTCCACCTCGATAACGCCAGGGCGAACCTTGGGGCCGAGACCTTGCCGCAGGCGGTGGCTATCGGCCTTAAAGCACGGTGGATCAACTGATAGGTCTTGCAATCAGCCTATGTGCGTGAACTGGCAGGGAGGGGCTTTAGATCGTAAGTGGCTGAGAAGTCGTTGGAATTGCATGGTAACGGGTGACGGAGCACTGCGCCTGCCAGCGTCGTTAAGTATCTGTTAACCTTAAACCTCTGGACGGCAGGCGAGAATCATGGCCAACCTTTGTCGGGCGCAGGGCGTTAAACCGCGCATGGCCCGGCAAAGAGGTTCGGAATCGACAATGGTGCCGCAGGCCGCGACTACAATGCAGGGTGAGGACCCGGCAGACAAGATCGTCCGGCATGCCGGCATGCTCTCGGATCATCTGCAGGCGCGACGCAAGCAGATGTATCCGCCGGATGCGCAGAAAAGCCTGAGGCATTTCATGATACATGAAGTGTCCAGGCTGACGTCGATTCCTGAATCAACACTCAAGTTGATGTCGAACGAAGGCAAAGGTCCCGTCCCTGCCCGGCTTGAGAATAATCACCGCGCCTATACATTGGCGCAGATCAACGCGCTTCGCGAGTTGTTCGCAGCACAACGCCCGGCTGACGCCTTGCGTTTTCTGCCGCATCGGCGCGACGGCGAACATTTACAAATTTTGGCGGTCGCCAACTTTAAGGGTGGCAGCGCGAAAACGACGACGAGCGCGCATTTAGCGCACTACTTGGCGCTTCACGGCTATCGCGTTCTTGCAATTGATCTCGATCCCCAAGCCTCTCTTTCCGCAATGTTCGGCGCGCAGCCAGAAATGGATGTGCAACACAACGAGACAATCTACGCCGCCTTGCGATACGACGACGAGCGGCGCCCAATCTCTGAGATTATTCGGCCGACATATTTCACCGGGATCGACCTGATTCCAGGAAATATCGAGGTTATGGAGTATGAGCACGAGACTCCACGCTTCCTCTCAAAGCGTCAGGCTGGATCAGACAGCATCTTTTTCGAGCGCCTTCGTCTTGCTCTGGCGGAGGTCGAGGATGCCTACGACGTCGTTATCTTGGATACGCCGCCCTCGCTTGGGTTCCTGACGCTTGGCGCAATCTATGCCGCTACCGGACTGCTTGTGACCGTCCATCCGGCGATGCTCGACGTGATGTCGATGAGCCAGTTCCTCCTGATGATGGGCGATCTGATCTCTGTCATTCGCGATGCCGGCGCCACAATGAGCCAAGATTTTTTACGCTATGTCGTGACGCGGCACGATCCAATGGACCAATCGCAGGTCCATGTCGTGACCATGCTTCGCCACCTCTTTACCGACGACGTTCTTACATCGACCGCGGTCGAAAGTGCCGCTATCGAAACTGCGGGCTTAGCAAAGCGCACTCTCTACGAACTCGAGCCAGGAAATATCTCAGCCGCGACGGCCAAGCGCGCGCGAGAGTCTATTGACGCCGTCAATGACCAGATTCTCAGCTTGATCAAACGAAGCTGGGGGCGGGCTTGATGACCAAGCGTTCCGGCGGAAAATCAATTCTGGCGAATTTTGGCTCTTTCGCTCAGCCCGAAGAGACGGGTCAGGGTTCGCCGGGTGCAGAAGCCAGGCTGGCGGCGACGCAGCCATTGCCGCGGGTTGGAGCTGGCGTCATCGGAGCGACCCAGCGCTCGCTCACCGAGCTGCGGGAGGAGCGCGATCGGCTTAAGGCACTTGTCGATGCCGGCGGCGGAGTAGATCTTGATCCTAAGCTGATCGACGCTTCCCCGTTCCCGGACAGGCTGCCCGACGATAACGATCTCGACTTCGAGGCCTTGAAAACGCTGATCTTGGAAGAAGGTCAGAAAGTCCCGATTCAGGTGCGCCAGCATCCGTTGAATGAGGGTCGCTATCAGGTTGTTTACGGGCATCGTCGGTGGCGGGCCGCATCGGATCTCGGCATCAAGGTCAAGGCGACGATTCTCGCCCTATCGGACACCGAACTGGTTGTTGCCCAAGGAATCGAAAACGCGGCGCGCCAGGATCTAAGCTGGGTCGAACGCGCGCTGTTTGCCGGGCGCATGGATGATGCCGGCATTAAGTCTCGCGATATCCGAGCAGCTTTGTCCGTCGACGATCCAGAATTGGCTCGGCTGAGGGCAGTCTCCCGAGCCCTGCCGGTCAAGGTGATTGAAGCGATAGGTCGAGCACCAAAGGTTGGGCGCCCTCGCTGGACAGCACTGGCGGCCGCAGTCAGCGGGGATGCTTCGGCCCTCGATAGAGTGAAAAAAACCTTGTCATCTGACAAGGTTTTGGGACTGCCGTCCGACGAGCGATTCAAGTGGGCATGGGCCGCGGTTAAAGAGCCTGCCGAGCGCCGGCAAAGGGAGCTGAAGCTCAAAAGCCCGACCGGCAAGGTCGTCGGAAAGGCCACATTCTCGAATGAAGACGTCAGATTGTCAGTCGCGAACGGACACGCTCCTGGGTTCAGCGCCTTCCTCGAAGAGGAGCTGCCTAGGCTTATGGAACGATTTTTTGCCCGCGAGGGTGAGACGTGATTTCAGCGGCCTGCGAAACCTTGTCATCTGACAAGGACGGGCAGGGCGATGGAGCCGGCAGAGGCCTAGGCCGAAGCCGGAAAACGGCGCAACGAACACAGAGGTAGCACACGGCAAAAAGAAAGGCCCCCGAAACAGCGTCTCGGAAGCCTCTCTCGTTCGTTTGGCGACAACGAGAATCTCACTTCCGCGAATCACAGTCAAGGGTCTCCGCAAGGAGATTGGACGCCGTTTTGGTGTGCGCTTTCGCTTTGTCTAAAAGCTGAAAGGCGAAACCATGACGCGATTATCTGTAACGACGCCCTTTGGGCGGCGATCGCTGACGCTTGCCCATGTGGCGAGCCAGGCGAGCGCAAAAATGCGACCGCCTGAAAAAGCGGTCCACAAATGGCATGTCTTCCGCGCGATCTGCACGGCCAAGAACGCTCTCGGCGTGCCCGAGCGCGCCTTGGCCGTCCTGGACGCGCTGCTGTCCTTTCATCCGGAAACCGTTCTGACGGGCGAGGGATTGATTGTCTTCCCCTCGAACCACCAACTCGGCCTGCGCGCTCACGGAATGCCGATGGCGACACTCAGACGCCATCTGGCCGCCTTGGTTGATGCCGGCCTGATCGTCCGGCGAGACAGCCCCAACGGCAAACGCTACGCCCGCAAGGGCAGGGGCGGGGAGATCGAGTTCGCCTTCGGCTTCGACCTGGCCCCGCTCGTGGTGCGTGCGGAGGAATTCGAAGCCCTGGCAGCCGAGGTCGAGGCGGAAGCCCGGGCATTGCGCCTGGTTCGAGAGCGCATCACGATCTGCCGCCGCGACATCGTCAAGATGATCGCGACGGGCCTCGAGGAGGGTGTCGCGACGCAGCAAGCAGGGCAGGGACCGGCCGACTGGGCGGAGATCCATCAGCTCTACCGCGGCATCATGGCGCGGATTCCACGCAGCCCAACACGCCTCGCACTCGAGCCGATCGCTGACGAGCTCTCGCTGCTTGCCGATGAAATCCTCAACTTGCTGGAAACGCATATTAAATCTCAAAATATGAGCGGCAATGAGTCTCAAAATGAGCGTCACATACAGAATTCAAATCCAAACTCCCCTATTGATCTTGAACCACGCTTTCAAGAAAGCAGGGGTGGTGGTTTGGAGATCGTGCCGGAACCGAAGCGAATGCCGGAGGGGACCTTTCCGCTCGGCATGGTTTTGGACGCCTGTCCCGACCTGATCGACTATGCGAAGGGCGGGATAGCGAACTGGCGCGACTTCCTGGCGACCGTCGCGGTAGTCCGGCCCATGCTGGGGATCAGTCCGAGCGCCTGGGAGGAAGCCATCGGCGTCATGGATGAAGTTCAGGCTTCGATCGTTGTGGCGGCGATCCTGCAGCGCGGCGAGGCGATCACCAGCGCCGGCGGTTATCTCCGCGAGTTGACGCGAAAGGCGCAAGCGGCTGAGTTCTCGCTCGGTCCGATGCTGATGGCGCTGATCGGCAGCCGACGGCGCGAGAAGAAGCGGGCGTGACGGTGATGCGGTGCAGCCACGCTCTGTCTAGAAGTTTTGCTGAGGCCGATCGAGCGCTTGCCGACGCCGTCGAGAGGGCTTGTGATGCGCGTCATGGCAAAACCGTCCCGCGCGATCCTCACCGTGCTTCTCTCCGGGCGTCATGCGGCGCTTGGTGGGCGGTCGGCGCGAGAGAGAGCGGCCAATCTGGCGCGGATCGCGGCGGCCTATAACCGCGCCGAACTTGCGACCGAAAAGGGCATCGGACCAGCACGCGCGGCGGAGGTCGAGCGCTGGCTGTCGGGGCAGGGGTTGTCGCTGCGGAGCGACCGGGATTGCTCGGTGTCAGCGGTTGGATTTGCCGAGGTGAGCACGGCGGGCAGCGCGGTGCGGGTGGCAAACTCATAATTCCAATGACGGATGCCTTCTACCCGGCGACAATGTGCCCGCTGTTTGCGGTCGACGGATCGCGTTTCAGCGGAGCGGTCAATGCGTCGTGCGAGCGTGAGGCGTGTCGTTGGTTTGATGGCCAAATCTGTCAGGCCAGGCCAGGCCGGGCGCGTGGCGATCGGCGAGGTGGCGATGGCGCCAGCAGGCGCGGGTGGTTCCTGGCCGCGCGATGATCCAGGGCGAGCGGCGTTGAAGGCGCACATTCAATCTGCCGCGGCGAAGGCGTTCGGTGATCAGACCAAGGCAGATCTTTGGCTTCGGCGGCCACTGGCCTCGCTTGACGGACGAACACCATTGGAGGTCGCCTTAGACAGAGGCCGGAGCACGATTGATCGACAAGATGGTCGGAAGGATTGCTTGGGGCGCCGCAGGTTGATCTGGATCGATGTGTCAACGCGTGGAGGGTGAACCCACTTCGATGGTGGCCGGTCGGGTGCCCACGCGGGACCATGGTGTTAAGCCGTCAACGCAGCGCGAATGTCCCCTACCTGCTCCGACCAGTCATGGCAGTGATGGATTTTTCATTTTGGAACTGAGAGGACGGGCTGCGAGAGCTTCACGTTCGTTCGCTTCTTTCAGAAGACGCAATTCTTTCAGCCGAGCAGTGTTGGTATCGCGTGCCAGAGCGGCCACGTCCGCCTCCGACTGGAGGCGCTCTCGTACAATGGCCTGTGTCTGCACTCTCAGAAACGCATTATCAGCGTCAATGCGTTGCTTCGACTTTTGGTTCATGCGGATCCATCCATTTGATGACTCAATCAGAGCCAGATGACAGCAAGAATAGCAGTTTTCCACTTGTTGTCGCTGAAGCGACTGATGAGGCATCCGCCTATCCACCGTAAGCGTCGCATCAGCTTTTTGAATCGATGGGAGATGATCGATTCAAGCTTTGCGTTGGACCGATCCTGTCGGCGCGCGCGAGATGTCGTGCATGGATGTCGCGCGCGAGACCACCCTGGGCAAACTGCAGATGCTGGTGCTGGAGCGCCGGGACGAGGGCTGCAATATGGCGCGCTTCTATGTGCTGGCGATCGAACCGACGCTGTTTGGCGACACCGCCTTGATCCGCGAATGGGGGCGCATCGGGGCCAATGGCCGGCGCCGCCTCGATCTTCACGCTCATCATGCTGCGGCCGCTGAATCGCTCGACGTCTGGCTGACGCGTAAGGTGGCGCGCGGCTACCGGCTTCGCTGACAGCGGCCTGTGCGGACGGGCAGGGGCGGAGAACCGTATACTGCGCCCCGACACAGCTGCGCGAATGCTTGCTCTCTGGTCAAATTCAGCTATTCGGAGCGCGCTTTCCCCCTGAATCAGCGAGATTTCCAATGACCAAGAACGAACTTATTGCAGCGGTCGCCGAGGCCACCGGGAAGACCAAGGCTGACGTCGGCGCCGTCCTGGCGTCCCTCGCCGAAGTCGCCGCGAAGACCCTGAAGGAGGGCGGCGACCTCACGCTTGGCGGTATCGGCAAGCTCGCGGTCGCCAAGCGCGATGCGCGCCAGGCCCGCAATCCCTCGACCGGCGCGATGATCGACGTACCCGCAAAGACCGTCGTCAAGTTCAAGGTTGCCAAGGATCTGGCCGACACCGTCGCCTGATCTGATCTCGACACAAGTAGGTACAGAATCGGACGCGATCATCGCTCCGATTCTGCACTGCTATTGGGTCTTACACGCCGAATTTAGGTAGACCTTGTTCGATGTTATAGATATCCCGGAATTTGAGGAAATATCCTAGAATATTCCGGCAGCCTTGGAGAGCAGAATGTCCGAAATCGAAAACGCTGGCGAGCTTCTTGATCTCACGACTTCGATTGTTTCTGCCTATGTCTCGAATAACAACGTTCAGCCGTCCGACCTCGTCGGCTTGATCGCGAGCACCTATTCGGCGCTTGCCGGGCTCGGCTCGGAGGTAGCCCCTGCTCCTGCTGCAGCCCTGGTCCCAGCTGTCCCGATTCGAAAGTCGGTCACGCCCGATGCGATCATCTGCCTGGAAGACGGTAAGAGGTTCAAATCCCTGAAGCGTCATCTCAACACCGCCTTTGGCCTGACGCCTGAACAGTATCGCGTGAAGTGGGGCCTGCCTGTCGACTACCCGATGGTGGCTCCCGCCTATGCCGAAGCGCGTTCCGCGCTTGCGAAGTCGATGGGACTGGGCCGCAAGGCTGCGGTCGGCTCCGCGCGGAAGGCACCTCCCGCGAAAACGACCCGCGCCAAAGCGTCGGCATGATCCGCTCGGCAGGATCGTGGGCCGGAGAGGGGCTCTAGCCGCAGCGCTCCATTTCCATCCGGTCCGCCGCCGCTGCTGCCAAGCTTGCGAACGGTGGCGCCTTAGATCGCCAGCCTTGTAGCTTTTCCCAGCGCCTGATCGGCGTCGTTGTAGTACCGCGATGCCTGCTGGACCGAGCGGTGCTGAGACTGGCGCATCGCCGCTGGAAGCGGGACGCCGTTGCGGGCAGCCTCAGTGAGATAGCCGGAGCGCAGGCCGTGCGCCGAAAATTCGGCCGGATCGAGCCCGGCCTGGGCGCAGCGGCGCTTGAGAACCAGGTTGATCGCTTGCGGTGTTAGCGCGCGATCGTCGATTGCCTCCCAGCGGTCGATCGCCCGGAACACCGCGCCCGTCTTGATGTCGGCGCGCTCGATCCATTCGCGCAGCGCCGCCACGGGCGGTCCGATCAGCAGCACCCGGGCGTCATCGTCGGACTGTGTTGTCTTGGTTCGGCCGAGCGATATCGCCATGCAGAGCAGGCGCGGTGAGTTTGGGTCGTCGGGATCGAGCGGCACATCGGTCTCAAGGGTGAGCTGCTCGAGGCGTAAGCGCGCGACCTCGCTGCGCCGGCGCCCGCCGGAGGCGAAGGCGACGAGCAGGATGGCGAGATCGCGGCTGTCGGCGAGACGGTCGGTCTGACAGGTCGCGATCAATCGGTCCAGAATCTCGCGCGTGACGGCGCGCTTGCTTTTGCGCCGGCGCGGTTTTGCGCTGGCCCGAACCGCCAGGCGCATGCTGGTCCGGATCGCTGGCGTCCCGAGCGGGCTTTCAAGACCTTTCCAGCGATGCAGCGTCGCCCAATGCGCCAGACGCCGTTTCACCGTCGAACTGGCATGGGGCCCGTCGCTGCGCAGATGGTCGCCGGCGCGCAAGCTCGCCTCGACCTCGGCGGGCATGCCGTGAGCGGCATCTTCAGTGCGCCGCGCTGGATCCCAGAGGTGATGCGCCACAAACTTTAGCGCCAGCGCCTCCGGGGCCGGCCAGGGCAGGGGTGAGCCTGTCGCTGCGATCGCCCAGGCCTCGAGATAGGCCAGATCCGAGGCGAGCGCGCGAAGCGAGTTTTCGCCCATGCCTTCGCGGGCGAGATGGCGCAGGGTTTCGACGTCGTCGTCGGTCAGGATTTGCGCCAGCTTGTCGCGGCGCTCGAGCGGCAAAATGCCGGCGAGCGCGTCAAGCTGCAGGGCGCGCCGTGTTTCTGTCTCGGCCGAGAGCAGGGCTGTCGAGGTCATGGGCGCTCCTGGTGCCATTCGCGAGGGCCGATTTCGTCGACCAGAAGCCCGGCTGACGTCGCTGGCGGCGGTTTGGAGCGCCAAAATCGCCGATTTCCGATCGCATGTCCATCACTATCGATAAGAGGTAATTATCGATAGTGATGGACATACACTGATGGGTGTCGGTGTGAAGCAAATGAATGGCTATTTGGATTGGGTATGATAGATTTTCAGGGGTGAATTCAACTCGCTACGACATATCGCGTGCCGAACGCCAAACCCTGGTTTCGGACTGCGCCGCAGCCGCCGAGGCCGCGGCGATCGCGCTCGCCCGCTGCGACGAGCGCCTTTCCCGCGCAAATCCCGTCCTGGCCGAGGGGGCGCGCCAGCGCGGCCACGCCTTTGAAGCCCAGGCCCTGATCGGGCTCAGCGGGGGCCTGTGCCCGCTCGAAGATCTTTGCCTGCACGACGCCGGCATGGATGTGCGCAGCCCAACCCGCGAGATCGCCCGCGCCGCCGCCATGCTCAACGAACGCCGGCGCCTGGCCCGGCGCGAGCCGGCCGAGGTGTTGAGCCCGAGCGCCTTGCGGCAGCGGCTCGGTATCGAAGGATTTTCGCAACCGGATCGGACGGACAGGGCGGCGACGACGTCGGTGCACGCGAAACAGCTCGCGGCGCCATGGGACCGGATCGGACGGGACGACGACGAGGACGACCAGGCCGATGAGGATGAGTTGGACCTGGAGGACGAGGATGATCACGCCGATCCGGCTTTCGCAAAAATCGACGCATTGCTGGTGCGGACGCGAAAAAAGCTCGATGCCTGGAACGATTTGTCCTCCGAGGAGGGCCGCAAGAATTTGACGCTGCGCGATCCGGCCTATGACGCCGCTGGCCGGTTCGCGCGCTGGCTCGCCATCCTGGAGGAGGGCAGGGGACTGCCGGCGGCGCTTGCGGCCGCACTTGCCCTCGATGCCTGGCTTTGGCTCGAGCCGTCGGAACGCGCGGGAGAGCTCGGCTTTGCGCTGGCCGCGACCCTGTTGCGGCAGCGCGGGTTGGCCACGGCGCATCTGCCGGCGCTTGGGCTGGGGCTGAGACGGGGAAAATTTCGCTGGAGCGCGCATCAGGCGCTCAGTGTCCGGATAGCGGGACTGCTCGGCGCCTTTGCAGAGGCGGCCGCGTTCGGGCAGGCCGATCTCGACCGGCTGTCGCTGGCGCGGACGCTGATGCTGCGGAGTTGTGAGGGCAGGCGGGGGAATTCGAAACTGGCGGAGCTGGTCGACCTGTTCGTGTCGTCGCCGCTGATCACGGTGCAACTGGCGGCCGCGCGGTTGACGGTCACGCCGCAGGCGGTCGAGGCGATGCTGAAGCAGCTCGGCGGCAGCTTGCCGCGTGAATTGACCGGCCGAAAACGCTATCGCGCCTGGGGGATCATGTGACCAGGCAGATATATGCACTTGACGGCATAATGCACTTTAGGGCATATGAGCGTATGGTCTGGGCTGTTCAATCCGTCTCTGAGTTCGAGCGCTGGTTCCTGACTCTCGAAAGCGGCGTCCGGGTCGAGATCGCGGCCAAGATCAGCCTGTTGCAGCAGGTCGGGCCGACGCTCGGCCGGCCGCATGCCGATACGCTGAAGGGTTCGGCCTATCCGAACATGAAAGAGCTGCGGGTCCAGATCGGCGGCGATCCCTGGCGAATCTTGTTCGCCTTCGATCCAAAAACGCTCGGCCATCTTGCTGGTCGGCGGCAACAAGGGCGGCGATGGCCGTTTCTATGAGGTCAATCTGCCGATCGCCGACGCGCGCTATCGCGACCATCTCGCGACACTGATCGTGCCACCACCATCGAAAAGAGGGCCAAAACGATGACCACCGCCTGGAACGAGACGCTGGCCAAACTCCCAGTCGACGAGCAGGCCGCCATCGCAAAGCGCAGCCGTGAGGTCATGGCCGAATATGTCGGCCTCAAGGAGCTCCGTAAGGCGCGTCGCCTGAGCCAGGCGGCTCTGGCCGCGCGGCTGCACACCGATCAGGCCGGGGTCTCAAAACTCGAGAAGCGCGCCGATCTGCTGTTGAGCACGCTGAAAGGCTATGTCGAGGCCGCCGGCGGCAGCCTTGAGATCGTGGCGCGGTTTCCGGACGGGCCGACCTTGCGCATCGACCGACTCGGAGATGTCGGGCGGCCAAAGAAGGCTGATGCAGCATAGAACGCGACTTCCCATCGAGGCCCTTTCGCGACGTCTGGAACATCCGCTTTCGGGCAGTCTGATTGGCGCCGACCGATGGCAAGAAGGGCCCATGGCTGACTCTGCCAGCTTTCGCTTTCAGGGCTCCATAGTCCTAGGCCGCGGCCATCGTCACTGCGATGATCTCGCTGCGGTCGATGTCTCGGTCAGCTCCAAAATCGTAAATGCGACCGATCCGGCGCCCATCCCATCGAAACCGGTAGTGGGCACCCTGAACACCCTTTTCGACCAGGGTGCCCACGTTGAAGACGCTGATGAACTCGTAACCAGGCAACTCCGTCATCCTGAAAAGAACACCATGCGTGCCGTCCTCATAGAGACGTTGTCCAAGCATTCGCCGGGTCGACAGAGGGGTGTCAGGAGACAGGCCACGCAAGTCGATAAAGCTTCCGACAACCCTGTTGGTGATCATCCTCAGGTCGACGCCGCAAACCGGCTCGTCGGTTTGAGAAAGAAATTCCTCACGGCGAAGAATAGCTTTGGCGAGTGCGCCATGCTCGTCTGTTGCGAGCTCCATGACCGAATAGGGAGGCGGCAGAAAACATGTGCCTTCTGGCATCGGGTAAGCGAATGGAGCATGGTTCCAGTGCTGTAGCCTGACAGAACTCGTATCTGCCGAAATGTCTCCTCCGGTGATACGTGACTTGGCGGCGAGGCGCGGGTTCGTCACGACCTCGAGCTCGGCAGCAAAAGCTTGCATGTCCCGAGATCCGAATTTCTCGTAGATATCGATCGTTGGGAACTTTGACGGGATCAACCGGCGATAGTGCCCGTCGATTTCGATCTGCGGGTACACCGAACTTATCCTCCGCGTTGGGCGTCGACGTACTGTCGCACCCTTATGATGTCGCTCAGGTTCCCAGTGAGCATGACGTCAAGGGCGGACGCTCCCTCGAAGTATCGATTTGGTCGGCGAATCCACCGCACGGCGACCTCCGGTGAGTCGAGCAGGATCATAAGGGCCTTATAGATCGAGCCCAGATGTGAGATTCGCTCGAGCGTATCCGCAGAAACGTCGCCGCCATCCTTGCGCCAGCGAAAGTACGTCGAGCGGGCCGGCGCCCCGAGCAACTTGATCTGCTGATCGGTGCTCAAGTCCCAGATTTCCGCGAGTTTGAAGAAGAAGTCGAGGGAGGAGGGGTGTGCCCCTTGGGGCTGCTCTGCGGCCTGTGTCCGCTTGCTCGTGTCCATAGGTCTCCTCGGATCGTGTCAAATCGGACTTGATTTGCAATTCAAGTCCGATTAGGTACTGTCTCATAACGGACTGGAACAAACTTATCTGTCCCTTTCGGGATTCCGTCAAGCCTTGGGGCGCCCATCCGACGCGCATGGAAATGGAGAGAACTTTATGGAAGCGGTTCTGATGAACACCGACGGAAACCGGAAGCAGGGTAACGGCACGTTCGAAGTCCAGATCGGTGACAAGGATTTCGACTTTGTCACGGTCACGTTCGAGGATGCCGAGGTTACCGGCGCCCAGGTTGCCATGTCCGTCGGCAAACGCCCCGTCGAAAACTACGTGGTGTTGCGGCATCTTAACACGGGCGAGCTGGAAAGCCTCCGCCCCACTGAGACCTCCGAGCTCGATAAGAACAAAGTCAGTCGCTTCTTCGTCGTCGAGGGTGGCGATACGCATCGCTTTTTCGTCGACGGCCTGGCGATGGAGTGGCCCCGCAAGAAGCCCATCGCTTGGCAGATCAAGCTCCTTGCAGGCGCCGGTGACGAGCAGGCGCTGACCTTGGAGCGTCCCGGGGTCGACTTGGTCTTCGACGATGACGAGGAGGTCGATATCGGCGGTGGCGACGCCGAGCGCTTCAAGCTGCGCAAGCGGAAGAAGACGGTGACGGTGATCTACGGCGGCGACACCGAGTTCGAGCTCGAGCGTCGCGTCTACACTACCGAGGAGTTGATGACGGAGTTCGGCGTTCCCGCCGGCTACAAGCTGGACGTCATCGGCTCCGACGGCGTCTTCCGCGAGATGGCGCCGGGCGAGCGCCTCAAGGTCAGGGACGGCATGGAGTTCGCCTCCCATCCGCCGGTGGGTCAGTCGTCATGACCGCGCAGATCGAGCTTGCCGCCTTGCGGCGGATCAACCGTGTTGCCGAACTCTGGGACGAGGCGGGTCAACCTCTCGTCTTCCTGCCTGGCATGAAGATTCGACACAACGCAGGCACTGTGACGGTAGATGGCCTGCTCTGTCCCAGCAACCATTCCGGCTACACGACGCGGCTCTTCCTGTCACAGCCTTTTCCGAACCGCGGTCAGAACTGGACCGTGCATCACATCATGGGCCGCGCGTGGCACGCCATGTCCTTCAATAATGTGCCGTCGTCGCTGTCCTGGACTGAGATTCTCGCCAACCACTTGGGGCAGCTCAAATGAAGGTGGCGCTCAAGATCACCGGTTCTCTGCTCGACCAGATCCGGCGCGACCTGGCGAGGCCGCACCTCTTCGCCCACGAGCGCGTCGGTTTCCTTATGGCCGGCGCTGCTGCGGCGCCGGATGGCGTGATGCTGCTGGCTCGCGGCTACATGGCGGTCGCCGATGAGGACTACGAAGTCGCATCCGGCGTCGGTGCACAGATCGGCTCTAACGCCATGCGCAAAGCCGCGCAGGCGGCCTATCGACCGGCGTCGACCCTCTTGCATGTCCATACGCATGGCGGTCGCGGGGTTCCTCGTTTCAGCGGGGTGGACCTCAATAGCGGCAAGACGTTCGTGCCGGGCTTTTTTCAGTCCTGTCCGAAGATGCCGCATGGACTGCTGGTGCTGAGCAACGACGCGGCAACGGGCATTCTTTGGCTCAAGCCCGGCAGGCCTTCCGTACCGATCGACCGATTCATTCGGGTCGACCAACCGATCGTCGAGCAGTGGAGTTCGAAATATGAACTGGCTTGATCGACAGAGCTTTCTGGGCGCGCGCAGCGAACGGCGTCTCGCCGAGGTCACCGTCGGCCTAGTGGGAGTCGGCGGCGGCAACTCGCACGTTGCTCAGCAACTAGCGCATGTCGGCATCGGCAACTTCGTCCTGGTGGATGAGGACCGGATTTCGCTGACCAATCTCAACAGGCTGATCGGGGGCACCTGGTGGTACGTCCTGAAGCGGACGGTCAAGGTCGAAATCATGAAACGGATGATCAAGGCGATCAATCCCAAGGCCCGGGTCGAGATCCATCGCGAGAAATGGCAGCTCGTGGGAGACGCGCTCAAGCGTTGCGACGTCATCGTGGGGGGCCTCGACAACGTACGGGGCAAGGACGAGCTCGATGCCTTCTGCAGACGCTTTCTTATCCCGTTTATCGATCAGGGTATGGACGTGCACAAGCTGGAGGTCGGGCACGGTCATCTGGTCGCTGGCCAGGTCGTCCTTTCCCAGCCGGGTAGCCCATGCCTTCGCTGTATGGGGGTTGTCACTGACGAGGCATTGGCCGAAGAAGCCCGCAAATATGGCGCTGCTGGCGGGCGTCCGCAGGTCGTCTGGTCAAACGGCGTGCTTGCCTCGCTGGCCGTTGGGTTGGTCGTGCAGATGGTCACGCCGTGGAATCGCCGGGCCAGGGCCGGCGCCTATCTCTCCTATGACGGCAATTCCGGTGTCGTCACTGAAGCAGAACGATTTCGGCGCATGGCATCCGCGTCCTGTCCGCACTACCCGCAGGCCGCAGTCGGCGACATGAGCTTCGATGTCCGCAAACTCGCAGCGGGGGACACGAAAGCCGAGCACCCGCCGTCATGGTGGATGCGAGCGATTTCGGAACGAGTCCGCAAGTGGATGACCGGCAGCTAGATATGCTCCGGCTAGGGGCGGCGCTGTCGGCGTTATCATGATCTTGTGGTCTGGTTGGCACTCAACGTCGTCAGTGAGATGCGGCTGATCGCGTTCCTTGAGCTTGCCAGTTCTGTTGGTGCAATCTTCGCCGGACTGGCGAGCAGCGCTCCTCTCATCAGCGAGGATGATTGCAATGCTCAGCTTCAAGCTCGGAATGATCTCGACGCTTGCTGTCCTTGCGAGTGCTGGGGTGTTCGCGGCGACGGCAATCCGAGGAATCACTCCGTTAGCTCAATGCGTGTCATTACCGCGGCGATCGGCTGATGGATCCAATACTCAATGCGCTTTCTGCCAGTGATCCGTTCGATCGCACGAGCGTACTGCGAGACCTGGCCCGCGAACTCGCGCAGCCGATCCTGGTCGAGCGTCACCGAGCCGGGGAAGCTTTTGTGGTCGACGATAGCATAGCCGTCGCCCAGGTCGACCAGAAGGTCGAGGCGGCTTACCACGACCTGAAGGCCGTCTTCGGCATGAACCGGCCACTCCTTCAGTTTGGCTGCGCCGTCAAACCTGGTGTCGACGAAACTGCGCAGCCGATCCGAGATCTCGACGAGGTCTGCCGGCGCCACCTGCGGCACGGTCCAGCGGGCGAGGGTTGCGGCCGCACGTGATGTGCGCGTGGTCGTGCCCGTATTAGGATCGTCCGCAGCCAGGAAGCGGTGGATGGCCTCTCCGAGCAACTGTAGGTCGGGATCGCCCACCAGGGGTATGCGGTCGCCGAGCCTCTCGGTGGCCGCAACGACCACGTCCGCCTCTAGTAGGATTGCGTCGCTAGGTCGGATCCGGAGCGGCGGGTGGGCGATCGGCGCCGATACAGGACGCATATATTCCTGTACGGGATCGCTGGTCGCCTCTGCCGGGTCCAATGCATCCGGGGACGACCGACTTGCGAATGCCTCTGCGCCCACGTTGATCGTCGTCCCGGCGTTCGAAATCAAGGGCGCGCCGCTGTTGGCTTGCAGCTCTTCGAGCCAGGTCTGCGATCCACCGGTATTGGCGAGAGCCAGGTGGTCCCGGGCGCGCGTCAGCCCCACGTAGAGCAAGCGCGTGCGCTCCAGGCGTTCTTCAGCGAGCGCCGCGATGCCTTCCGGACTTGCTGGCGCGGAAACGTCGAGGCCGACGTCCTTTTGCTGTTCGCCGTACGGCCAGGGCCAGAAGCGCAGGACCCGGGCGGCGAGGGGCGAACTCCAGTCCGGTGCCGCCTCGTCCTGGGCGATCATGCCAAAGGGTGAACCCTTCGCGGGCGCGTCGAGCTCGGTCAGAATCACAATCGGCCACTCGAGACCCTTGGCCGCGTGGTAGGTCATGATATTAACCGCATCGGGATGGCGGCTCTGTGGCTGTCGCGCGTTATCGCGCGAGGCGACCCACTCGCACGCCCCAGTTAGGGTCGCGGCCTGTCGCTCGGCATGCTGCTCGTCCTGATATGCCTCGACCATGCCTCGCAGCGCCTCTAGGTTCTGCAGGCGCTGTTCGGCGTTACCCCAGCCTAGCAACGTGGCGAAGACTGTCTCGGCGTGCAGGAGGGCGTCTAATATCTCCGCGGGAGTGAGCTGGTGTGCCCGGTCGCGGATCGCAGCCAGCGCGTCGGCGAACGGCACGCGGGCGATCAGGCCGGCCTTGGCGTCCTCGTCGAACACGGCGGCGAACCATTCGTCGGTCTCCGTCGCAAGGCGTGCCAGCTCTGCGAGCGCGAGCGTGTCGCTCGCGTCGGCAATCCACCTGAACGCGGCGAGCGCGAACTCAATCTCGGGCTGGAAGAGGAGCCCTGACCGCTCAACCGCGACGCGGATGCCGTGCTGGGACAGCGCGAAGGCCAGATCGCCCACCTGGGCATTGCCTCGACACAGCACGGCGATGTCACCGCCGCGCGCCTCTCGGGTGCCGCCGCCCTTCATCGCCACCGTCCACCCGGCCGGATCGGAAAGCAGGCCGGCGATGCGGCCTGCGAGTATCGCGGTTCTAGCTACCTTGTTCTTGCCCGACATGTCCCAAAAGGAGAGGCCCGGCTGTCCGTCCGGATCCTCCGTGCGTTCGCAGCCGTCGAACATGATCTCTTCCTCCGACATGCCAACCCTCAGCATGTTGGGGGCGATCGCTGCATTGACGAAGCCGGCTAGCTGGGGGCGAGCGCGGTACGAGCGGCGAAGATAGCCCGTCGTGCCGCCGGTCGCCGCCGTGATGGCCGCAGACGCGGCGCTGGTGAGAGCCGGATCGGCATCGCGGAACCCATAGATCGACTGCTTGGGGTCGCCGACCCACAGGTTCCGGCCAGCGATGCGCGACAGCGCGGTGAAGATCGCGATTTGGATGGGACTCGAATCTTGGAACTCATCGACGAATACCGCCCCGATGAGTTCGCGCAGGCGTTCCGTGTTCGCTGGATTGCTGATGATGTCGAGGGCGAGCATTTCCTGATCAACGAAGTCGAGGAGGCCGCGAGCGCGCTTGTACTCACCGTATGCGGTCATGCAACTGGCGGCACAGTCGAAGATGAGCTCGATGTACCGCTGGAGGTCAGACTTGAGGCCGGGATGCCTCGGATGGGCTGCAGCGGCCGCGACCACGTGGGTAAAGAGCGCTTCGTCCGCTTTCGTTGCGCCGAGCTTCGCGAGTCGAGCCCAGTCTGGCCACGAGATTCGATCGCCGCCGCGGAGCGTGCGCACGGCCTTGTCGACTGTCGGCACGTCCTTGTTGAGCGTTCCGGCCTTGAGCCCGCTCTTGTTTCGGTCGAGCTCCACGGTGCAGGCTTCCAACGCCGATGCCAACGCCGCGTCGAATGCTTCGGCGGCCTGGCCCGTAGCGGCGGGAAGGAGTCCTAGCAGCCCAGCGGCCGAACGAGCTGCGCAATGCGCGAGACGCTCAGGCGGGATGCCGTTCGAACGAGCGAGATCAACGGCGCGCCTGACGTCGTCCTGCCACCCCCGGACCGTTCGACCGTGCACGGAGTAGCTGCGGGCCTGGACACCGAAGCGCTCAGCGATCTCCGAGATAGCGGGTCCGAATTCCTCGATCACCGGACCTGCCGCGCGGCTGAACACGGACGCCTGCCGGTCCTCGGCGATGACCTCGGCGACGGGTGATCGCCCCAACTCGAAAGCGAACTCTGAGATCAGCGATCCACATACGGAGTTCACCGTGCCAATGCGCGCCGAAAGCATGGCCGCACTGAGGTCCGGTCGACCGGCCTCGATCAGCCTCGCCCTGATCCGGCCGACAAGTTCGGCCGCCGCCTTCTTAGTGAACGTGGTTGCGAGGATACGGTGCGGCGGCAGGGCTGCGCCAACCTCGGCCACGATCTCCTCGACCAATCGGTACGTCTTGCCCGTACCGGCGCTCGCGATAGTCGTGTCGACCCGGTTCTGCATGGTGCTCGCTTCCGTCATGCCAGCCCCCTGACCCGGCACAGCGTTGAGTAGTCGCATCGCTCGCAGTGCACGTCGCGATCGATTGTGAGTTCAGGCGGTAGATGGTCCCGGACTCCCTCGACGCCGGTGGCAAGAATCTGACCCGCCTCCGCCGATGTCCGCCATATCGACCACGCGGCAACGATGGCTGCCCACGTGTCGGGGAACGAACGATCGCCGTCGATAAGACGTCCGACGAGACCGCTGCCTTCGAGTGTTGCAAACTGCCTCTGGTTCAGCAGGAAGTAACCCGCCCTATACGGCTGCTCCCCGGAAAAGAGCGCACCGTAGGTGGCTAGCTGCACGGCCCGCCCTTTGGAGAGCTCTTCCATCCGGGCCTTCTCGCTGCGCGTCCATTTGAGGTCGATGATGACCGCATTCCCCGATCTGTCGCGGGCAACTAGGTCGATGGCGCCACGCAGGGCGAGAAGCGGTTCGAATGTCCCACTGACCTGCTGCTCGGTCGACTCAACCATGAGTTGGTTGTCGGAGAGGCAGCGTGCCAGGCTCGCCATCGCAGCAGGCAGCCGGCGGCGCGCGAAGTTTAGCTCCTCGGCGAATTCGGGATGCCGCAGCGGCGCAGCGAGCTGATCGATCCGACCTTCTAGTAGGTCCGTCGCGCTTTGCGCGGCCATGTCGGGCTCGGGAGGCGTGCCAGGTGTGAACACCTCGCGCGCGATGGCGTGCGCCAGGTTGCCCAACAGTTGGTTAGCATCGGGGATCGACCGGACGCGACCCGGTCTCAGCCGGGCGACGTGCCGGAGCGCCCACATGAGCTGGCACGACAGAAGGTTTTCGAGCGACGTGGCCGACTCGGTGATCTGCGCGAGCCTCGGCGAGAAACCCGCCGGAGTCTCCCACGAAAAGCGTGCTGTGGGCAGCGACCGCGGTGCGATGGCCTGCCGCTCAATCGTCGTCCCCGCGATCGTGAGCGCGGGTGTGCTGAGCGCAGCCTCCAGCCCGATCCGTGTGCCGACAACGTCCAGCGCCGGCTTCAGCCGGTGCGCAAGCGGATGGAGGCTGTCGTCGGCTTCGCAGTCTAGCCCACCTGCGACCAGCAGAACCTTCCCGCGCGCGTTCAGGATCACGCGCTCCCAGGCGGCGCTAGCTGCGCGCGCGCACACCGTCACCTCGTCTGCTGGGCAGTCGGCTGCCGCCAGCTCCCTCCGCTCTCCATCGGACCATGGCGACCGGGCTGTGCCCTCACGTGTCGTGCCGAAGTTCCACCAGACGACGGAAGTCGTGGGCGCCCAGACCGAACCAGGATGAGGCACGCTTCGCCAGCTCGCGGCTTCAGCCCGCGAGCTGGGGTTCGACTGCCCGAGATCGAGCGCCTGATCGATTACGCGTTCCACCAGCAGCCGCGGAAGCCGGTCACGCCCAATAGCCGCGATTGCTGTCCTCACTTCGCCGGCGAGGGTGGACGTCGCCGCGTAGAGGAGGTCGCTGGTCACGGCGTATCGACGCGCAGCCCACGTTGTGACGCGATCGCATATCTGCAGCGACTGTTCGAGGGGCATGCCCACGACCGGGTTGGCCGTTTCCTGCTCCGCCCATTCCCGCCAGCGAGCCAATCGTGGACCGATCGCTGCAAGCTCGTCCGCATCGTTTCCAGCTCGCTCGCGCTCCTTCTCGGTGATCCTCGCCCATGCCTGCTCCCATTCCGGCCCGCCTCGGCCGGGAGCTTTCTCCAGAGCGGAGGCGAGATGCCATGCCGCGCGGGGCGCCACCGGCGAGTTTGGAAATACCAGGAGCTCCATGAGTGCGTGAGGATCGAAGGGAGCCCACGCGCTTTTGAAGGCGAGCAACAGCAGTTGGAGCGAACCTCGGTGGATAGATGAGCGGCTACGACCAGCCCGTGGCTGTCCGAACCCGCTCAGCCCGTGGTCGAGTAGGTCGGTGTCACCATCCTGCGCAACGAGTGCGATCTCACCGGCGGTCTGGCCCGCGAACCACTGCCCGACGATTTCGGCCGCGAGCGGTTCGCTCACCGAGGACGCCACCGTCACGGTTCCGTCCGAACCCTCCAACGCCTCGGGAGCACCGAGCATCCACCTCTGAAGCTTGCCGAGGGATGTTTCGGGAGGAGCCGCGGGCCGGACTTCGATTGTCTCCAGCGCGCTGCCGAGATCCCGAAGACGAACGACGAGACGGCGGATCGGGGAAGGGTGCAAATCTATCGAATCTATGAGCCGGATGCGTTCGATAGGCGGCGCGTTGGTCTCCTCAAACTCTTTCAACACCGCGGCGATGCGGTCGGACAGCCCGGGCGGCAGTTGGCTCGCGGCGCGGCATGCGACCGCAAGGTCGGCAAGCCGAGGCTCGTGCCAGGGCAGATCTTGCTGCCATCCGAGCCCAATCAGCTCGTCGCGCCAGGCGAGCAGCGTGCGGGCTGTGGACCACGGGTCCATTCCGAGCGATCCCGACCAGAAGAACTCGCCCTCGAGACCCTCCAATGTTGACTGAAACGACGCGATACGCACGACCTGCGGCTTGCGCGGGCCGCCAATACCGAGTGACACCTCGAGGAGGTCGACGAGCCCTGCCGGACCGACGACCGGCTGGCCCATCGAACCGCCCGCGCCGCCACCGTGGTCGGGGCTAGCGCCACCGTCAGCCCAAAGTCCGAAAACGATGTTCATAGCGCCCCCCTCGTCAGGATGTCAGGCTCCGAGGGGTAATTCAACCTGAGGATGTATGTTTTCTCCCACGTCGCGATCGGTGCTAAAGGTCTGCCAGGAGAATGAGAAGGGGATAATTCAGTAACGTGATTCGGTTTCGTCGTCTGACGCCTGTTCCTCTTAATTCTTGGTTGGTTGATCAAGGCATCCCTCATACGCATCAACGCTACCGGCTACGGGTTTGGCGAGAAGTTCACGGTGCTCTCGGCCCATTGCGTGATGAGCTGATCGCATATGTTCAGGAAGCGTTGGACGACGCTCGTCGTCGTATTCGATCAGGCTTTCAGGACGATCTCTCGCCTTTCAATGATCTGGCGCATGACCCTGCCGCACATTATCCCGCGATGCTCAATCGCATATCGCTTCAAGGGTACCTTGGGGAAACGCTTGGCGTGCTCGCGGTGGAGCATTTCGGAGCGATCGGACATGCCGATTGGATGGTTCCAGCGCTCCTCTTCCGCTTTCACGATCAGGAGTTCCAGCATCTGGACTTGATCAACGAACGCCTTCTGGCGGGTGAGGTACACGAGCCAGATGCAGAGAAAGAAAAGCGGCCAGGTCGGACCGGCGACGATGGATTGGCGTTCCGAGTGGACGCCACCGGAGTGATTACCGACATTCTGACGCTCGAAGCCAAATGCCTCACGGTGAGCAATACCGGCATCATGAAAGATGCGCACGAAAAGCTCATGGTCGGCGGGAACCGGCCCAGCGGCGTGCGCGAACTGATCAATCTCCTGACGGAATATGACACGCCCGAAGCTGAGGCCTGGCAACGGGCGCTGCTTCAGTTCTACAGGGAGGGCTTCCGCACGGCAGCTCGCCATGATGGACTTGCCTATGCTGTTGGCCATTCTCCCAAACAGCCGGTTGACCGGATCGCGTGGCTGCCCCCCGAAGCGCCGCATCCCGCCTATACGATACAGCGCAACCTCGAAGCGATGGAGTTTCAGTTCGAGAATTTAGATGCCGTAGTCGACATATTGTATCGGGGCGCTTGAGATGACGAATGCGGCTACGATCGCCATCGCACGAGAGATTCGAGAGAACTTGGCGGGTCAGGCTCTGACCGCTCGCCAAGCCAAACTCTACAGCCAACGGTTGCGGCGCGACATGGGCCGCGATGGGTTGGCGAGTTTCGGCGCAGGAGACATCGCCGGTCATCTCGAAGAAGCGATGTTACTGCTGGAAAGTGGTTGGTTGGAGCGAAGCGCGGACATCACCTCGCCGTGGCGCACCTCGATCAAGCGCGCGGCAGAGATCATCGAATGGCTTTCGCAATCCCAGCTAAAGCCTCCGGGCGCGCCACTTCATCTGCTGGCGGCCGCAGCCTATCAGTTGGCCGATTATCCTGCGATGGCGCTGGGACATTTACTGCGGCTACCAGAGGGAGAGCCGCTGTCCGAGATTCTCCGCCAGTTTATCCGCGCAGACTTCCCCGCAGCTTTTCAGGCGGCACAGACGTTCTGGGGCAGTTATCGGAGGCTGGGGGTCGATGGTCGCATCGATCCCAATGACCTGGAAGTCGCAACCGTCCAGCACATCGTCATGTGCGTCGGGACGATCTGTGCGTTTCTTAGAACGGGCGGCGACGTCCCGGTCGAGCGCGCTGTGATCAAGCTGGAAGCGCTCGCCCTAGGATTTCTCCATAGTCGTGATCCCTATTCCCATTTGTTGGCGCGGTTGACAGCCGCCAGCGCGCGGCGGTTTATCGAAACCTGCCTTTGGCCTCAGATCAACGGACTCCGCCTAACGTCCAGTGGACCGGCCGGCGACGCGCTCATCCAGTTCGCGCGCTCGGCGTTTGCCAACAAACGGGCGCTTGTCTGGCCTGCGCAGGCGGCGGGCATCGCGAAGCTGCGCGACAACAGCTCGTTCGTGCTGTGTACGCCAACCGGCTCAGGGAAAACTACGGTCGCTACCCTTGGTGCGGTCCAGGGTCTGTTCGCTGATCCCCCGGTCGGAGGCACTGCCGGCAATCTCGTGCTCTACCTCGTGCCATCCCGCGCGCTCGCGGCCGAGGTGGAGGGCCGGCTTGCCGAGGATCTTCGCGGGATCGCGGCGGAGCCGGTTGTCGTGACCGGCCTGTATGGAGGCGTCGATTGGGGGCCGACGGATGCCTGGATTCAAACCGATCAGCCGACCGTGGTCATCTGCACGTTCGAGAAGGCCGACGCGCTCCTGCGCTATCTGGGCGTTCTGTTCCTCGGCAGGGTTCGCACGGTCATCATCGATGAAGCCCATATGGTGGAGCAGGACGAGGCCCGGCTGACTGGACTGGGTGACGGGACATCGCGCGCATTCCGGCTCGAGCAGCTCGGCACACGCCTGATGCGCGCACGGGAAGATCACGACTTCCGTATTGTCGCGCTGTCTGCGGTCGCGGCACGGGCAGCGCCTGCCTTGGCCCGTTGGGTTTCCGATGCGCCAGCGGCGATACCCACAAGTTCGTCCTATCGCAGCACACGGCAGATGCTCGGGCGTCTCGAAGTACGCCCGACCGGCCAGTTCGCGATCCGTTACAGCCTGATGGATGGACACTCGTTGAAGTTTGACGACGAGCGGCGGGACGACTCACCATTCGTACCCGATCCATTCCCCGCTGTTCCCGGGGGTATCGATCCGGGAGATGGGCCCGAGGTGCGGCTGCGCGCGCCGACGTTGTGGGCGGCGCTCAACCTGGCGGCAAAAAGGCCGGATGGCTCAACACCTTCGGTCCTGATTTCGTTGACACAGAATATCGACACCTTTGCCGCGACGTGTGCCGATCTCTTGGACGAATGGCAGGACATCGCACTTCCCGATTATTGGTCGATTGACGAGGGCAACCAGATTTGGGCGCGCTGCCTGGCGACAGCCATCGACTATTTTACAGAGGATTCCGTCGAGTATCGGCTGCTAGCACGCGGCATCGTGGTGCACCACGGCAAAATGCCGGGCCTCCTCGCCCGACGCCTGAAGACCGTTATTGATCGTGGCTATGTCCGAGTCATCATCGCTACTTCGACGCTTTCGGAAGGGGTCAACATTCCGGTCAATTTCCTGCTGATCCCAAGCGTCTTCAGAAGTAATGCCGAGATGCCGCTGCAGGAGTTCAGCAATCTGATCGGCCGCGCGGGACGCCCCGGTGTTGCAACAGAAGGCAGCGCGCTCGTTGTCCTGCCTGAACGCACCTATGAGAGCCGCTTCGGGCAGATCGTGCCAACCTATAGCCGGCAGTGGAACGGGTACGAAAGCCTGATCGCCCAGCTAGAGGCTGCGACCGCGGCAGTGGGCGACCTGATCCCGGATGATCAGGCATCGAGTCCGCTCGGCCATCTGCTTCGCGAGCTCGAGCGCGCGTGGAAAGCGGTCGCGGGAGGGGGAACTGAGGCGGACTTTGCCGCTTGGCTTGAGCAAACGGCCGTCACTGAGCAGGTTGTGTACCCGCCATCCAGCCAAGATTATCTTGATTCGCTGGACGCATTTCTGATTGCGGCGATCCAGGAGGTCGAGGAACTCAAGGGCATCGAACTTGATGCCGCCCAGCTCGAAGCGGAGCTGGTGAAGATTTGGCGACGCACCTATGCGCATGCGGCGTCGCATGGCGAAGCCCATCTGGCGACGATCTGGCTGGCTCGCGGCAGAGCGATCAAGGCCCAGTATCCCGATTCCGATCAGCGCCGGCGTTTATATAAGACGAGCCTGACTCCCCGATCTGCAAAGCTGCTGCTGGATCGCGCGGAGGCAATTCGCGTCAAGCTATCGGAGGGCCGCGATTATGCGACGTGGACCACCGAAGAGCAGTTTGCCTTCATTCGCGACGTGCTGGCATTTCTATCTGAAATTCCGGTGTTTGCGATTGAAACGAAGCTTGGCCGAAAAAAGAATTTCGATGACTGGCCCATATTGCTTCGGTGGTGGCTGGCCAAATCGACGCTGGCGCGACAACCTCGCGCGAATGAGGTGACTAACTGGTACGCCTTTGTGGCGAACAACTTCATCTATCGCGGAACTTGGGGGCTGGGCAGCGTCATCGGCCTGCTGCTGGATGCGACCGATGACGGACAGCCCATTCGCGCGCTGGAAATTGCCGACTGGCCCCTAAGCGGTTTGCCGTGGATCGGATTCTGGCTGAAAGAGCTTATCAGTTGGGGGACGCTCGATCCGGTGGCGGCCTTTTTGCTCGCACGCGGCGATGCGGTTGATCGTCCGCAGGCGGAGTTGGATGCGAAAGCCTATTATGGAGGTCGTCCGGCGGGTGAAGATGCCAACGCGCTTCTCGACCCTCGGACGATCCGTGCATGGGTGGAAGCGAGGCAGCCCGCGCGCGCAGCGCGCACAGGCACAGTAACAATAGCGATCGAAGTGGAATGCGTTCGTCCCGTCGAGGCGTATCGGCAGCAGCGACTGGTCGTATTGCCGCTTGTGGAGGCAAACGCGATTGTCTGGCTTGACCCCGCCGGTTATGAGGTGGCGCGAAGCGTAAAGCCAGGCGATTGGCCCGAGAAACCCGCCCTATTCCAGTTTGAGCTTCTGGTGGCAGTATCCTTGATCACGGGCAATCCGTATCTGCCTCACCGTTGATTCCTCTTCTTCCCGACGCAGAAGTCAGGGACTGAATGCGTGTAGTCCATATCGAAGTTCAGCACCTGGAGTGCGGCTTAATATAGAGCTCCCAATCGCCCGCTGTAATCTCTCGCTTGGAAACTTCGGACGAGGCTGCCGTAAAGGTCAGGAAATGCCTTGAAGCAATAAGCTTTATATTCGCTGGCGGGAGGAGAATGTGCTCGCGAACAGTTCCGCGATCGTTTCGGTGACCAACTGGAAGGGAATCAGAAACATTGGCGGATTCAGAACCGCGTCGGTGCCATGGGCGAACATGTTTCGCAGATGATTCAGCCCGTCCACGTCGGCCGAGATCAGATTCTGGGCCTTTGCGGCCCTGAGCAACTCGTCGAGCATGGGAGGAGGTCTCGCCTTTCCCTTCCTATCCAGTCTGCCGACGAACTGAGAACCCAGGCGCTCCCGCAGCGCCAACTCGAGGCACGGAAAGGTCTGTGCCGCCGCAACGGTCAAGAGGTCGTAGGAATAGTAGGAGTAGATATAGGTGTGACGCAGGGCGTTATGGCATCGGCGGACTGCGTCCGGGACCCCGTCGGGTAGTTCCATCCTGCTCATGTCATCATGCAGCTGTTCAAGGCCGCCGCCAACGAAACCGGCGACCCCGGAAAAATAGGGGTCGGGCGTGTGCAATTCATCCGTTCGTTTGAACATGCTCTCCGCCTTACAGTTCAACCATCACGGGCGGTACGGCTTGTCCATCTATTGGTAATCGGTTGCGCGCATGGGGCGGCACCCGCGCAGAATCCCCCGATTTGCCGACCGGCTTCCTGGGCCTGCTGCTGATCGCTGTCTTTATCGGCGGCATCGCCAACATCCTCTGCGCTCTACTGCACCGGCGCTCCGGCACTGAGGATGGGCGCGCTATTTGCTCTCGCCCATGCAGGGCGTGGCGGACGCTTCGCCTGTCCTTGCTAACGTGCTCCGTTCGCCGCTCGTTCAATCATTTCCATCGAGGCTAGGATTTCTTCGAAACGAGGGGCTTCGCCGAAAATCATGGGCGTCATGTTTGCATAGTCGCGCGCAAGCGCGTCGATCATTGCTGCTGTCGGCACGAGTGCAAATGATCCGGTTGCGGCCGTGGCCAGGTCGTAGTCGGTCCGATTGAAGAACATG
Organism: Allobosea sp.; assembly: GCF_030695125.1. Classification (GTDB taxonomy): domain Bacteria; phylum Pseudomonadota; class Alphaproteobacteria; order Rhizobiales; family Beijerinckiaceae; genus Allobosea. The sequence continues at coordinate 45,318 of NZ_JAUYTP010000074.1, forward strand.
AGCGCATGGCGAACACAATCTGCTCCCAGCGCAGCATCGGCTAATGCTGTCCGGCCGATGTCAGATGCGAAGAGGCAGTGGAGATCATAGAAGTGCCGCGAAACCCGCTGGCCTGCCTGGCGCAGCTCGCCGCGGCGCTCGAACCAGCGCCGCAGGCCGTGTGCGATCACGACCTTGTCCCAAAACGTGCGCTCCCCATTGATCGTTGTCACATTCGGAACCGTGAGATCGAGTCCGCCCGCCTCGTCGGCAATGTAAGGCCGGATGTTCTTGGGCTGGTTGGGGTCGAGTGCCGACTTGGCGCCGGACTCGATCCGCACTGCCGGTCGCACGTAGGACTCGTCGCGCGGCTCAACCTCTGGATACCAGACCAGAAGCGTCTGTCGCTCGGGGTCTGCCTCATCGATCTCGACGCGGCCTTTTCCGTCCGTCGCTGCAGCAAGGTGTTCGGCCAGGAATTCGTGCAGCGCGCCGGTGATATAGCTGCGACAGGCGTCGCGAATCGCGTCTAGGCGAGCACGGCGCTTGTTGTTCGACAGTGCCTCAAGCTCTTCCACGGAAGCAGGCTCGTCGAGATCGTCACGAAACACCGTGACGTCGATGTCTTCCGAAAATCGCTCAATGAGCCCATAGGCTTTCGATAGCGATGTTCCGCCCTTGAACAATAGGCGTGGCCCTCCCGCTGGTCGCTCACGATAGAGGGCGTTGAGAGTCCAGCAGACCCAAAAATCCTTTTCGACATTCCCGATTGGCGTGCCGAGCCGGTTTGCTGTGGTCAAAAAGAGGTCGAGCTTCTCGGCGGGGGCGGCTGAGATGACTTCGGCATAGGCAACAGCGCTCACGAGTGATTCTCCAGCTCGCCATTCATAGGTTCAAGAAGGGGCCGGAGAAAATCCTGCATCCAGATTGGCATGGCAGAGAGCCCCGCGCGAAGATCCTCGCGTATCTCCTTTCCATGCTTGGGAGCGGTGAGCAGCCTGCGAAGTTGGTTCTCGACGCTCCGTCGATCGTCTTCCGTACTCATCATATCCTGCATCCAGTAGAGTGCTTGGACGACGCGCATGCCTGGGCGTCCCGCCCAGTAGAGACGGCTGGGTGCGGCCGATTTGAAATGGATGACCTGCTTCCCGAGCGTGATCGGTTTCAAGCGGGCATCAATCAGCACTTCAATGCGCGCCGGGACCGCCGTGGTGAGGCCGAGGTCGTTTGCGGCGGTCATGCCGTCGACCACGACGCGGGCTTGGTCCCGCCGCGTTACGGCTCTGATCACAGCGCGATAGTCGGGGACCACCGTTTTGCCGGTGAGGTTGCTTTTTCGCGGCTTGTCGTAGAGCCCACGATCGATGCGACGGAGTTCGCCTGCCGCGACGAGGCGTTGCAATGTCTTGTCGATGGCAGCGCGGCTGGCGAGGTCGGCGAAATCGCTGGGCGTCCACACCTCTGCCGGCGTCGCGTCAATACGGGCCATAAGGCGCCGCCGAAGGTCCGTGGCCGGTTGATCGAGCATGTCCGAAATATGATGCAAATTTCGGACACTGTCGAGAGTGTCCTAACAATGCTGCATTCTTCGGACAAGCAGTGAGCCCCACCGGCGCTCAATCGTCGTGAGCGTCGAGATTTGCGAGAGCCCCGTCGAGCCGGGCAGGCATCTCCTCGATGTCACGTGTCAGCCGACGTGAACAGTTACGTCGTATCCGAACGACCGGAGCGCCTTGCTCGTCCGGCCATTCCTCGGGGGGTAACGATCGGGAAGCGCCCATCCCACGATCTCGCCCAAGGCGCTGACCCCAAGCAACTCGACCTTTCGCTTCGGATCCGTGAGGGCTTCCCAGAGCCGGTGTGGAACTTCCTCCGGCCGGCCGCCATAGAGAACGAATGCCAGTGTTTCCGTGACGGACACGCCGCCTCGCCCCGGTGCACGAAAGATGTGCCTGGCCAGGGCGTCGACCTTTTTGGGAATATCGTAGGCCTTTCCGCCCTTCAGGCCGATGAACCGGTTGGGCGCACGACGGGCATACTCCTTTGTCGCATGAACCCGCCCGAGCACTTTGACGAACTGGTCTTCGGTCAGCCGGCCCAAAATCCTCTCCGAAAAAGCCTTCTGCAGGAAGGGCGCAGTCTTGTTGAGCATTCTGTTTTCGTCCGATGAGGAGGGCAGGGTGCGCCACCAGCGAATCGCATTCTCGACCGCGGCGTCGGGATCCATTCGATTGCGCGCGAAATGGCTCTCGAAGTCTGCGCGCCGTCCGTCGAACGTGTTCTGATAGTAGTGCGCATGCAGGAATTGATCGGCTTGTGCGCCGAGCGGTGCCGTTGCGCCGACCCATGACGGCCGGTTTCCCTCAGAGGAAATCTTGGACGCGATATCCCGGATGATCTGGAGCGTGCGGTTCCATTCATCAAGGAAAGCCTGGCGGCGGCGGTCGCCAGCCGATTTGGTGCTGGCGCGAGCCAATCCCTCCCAATGTGGCACCAGGTCGGTCGCAAGCATCGCGTCGTCGGCGGCCTTCACGGCGGCCTTGCGTCGTGTCAGTTCCTTGCTCCTCGCCGAAAGCAGGTCGAAGAGCTCCTGCGTCAGAGGTGCGGCGTGCTTGTCGATCTCGGTGAACATATGATCAAGCTCGAGGTCGTGACCGCCCTCGGCGAGCTCGGCTTCCGTCAGGAAAACGCCAGCTTCGACGTTATTCCACCACGCGCTTTGGGTGAGATTGGCCGAGCCAATATAGGCGCCGTAGCCGCGCCACCAGATGACCTTTGGGTGAAATCGCCGTACCAGCTTGCAGACATAGCGCCCGGACTTGCGGTTCAGGAATTTGTCGAGAACCGGAATCGCGACAGGGACCTGCTCATCAAACCGTCCCCAGAAGTGAAGCGGGATTTTGTTGTCCCAGCACCAATCGAACAGCAGATCGCTCTCGGAAGCATAGGCGACGGCGGCATCGACACGTTCAGTATGTTCTGTGGCGTTCAGGATGATGTTGCGGAGGTAGCCGCCATTTATTCCATTCAGCAGTAAATCCACGTCACGCTACCCCCACCCGTACCCTCGCCTTTGGCCGTGGCCTATTTCAAGGCCCGGACCTCAGCAATATGGTTGGAGTGCTTCAAAACCTGAAGTGAATGAGGGCGTCGCCCTTCGGGCCGGGCTGTTGGCTGCGCCGAAGCTCCGAAGCCGGGTCTTCTCCCTGGCGGGCGGCCATCCCTGACGCGGTCCGGGCGAATGCCGTCCGAGGAAGGGAAGGCGGGATTCATGCTGGGTTCGCTGCGACGGTGGATGGAGGGGCGAAGGCAAATCCGCCGGAGATGGCAGGCAGACGCGCTTCGTCTGGTGCAGCATGACGAACCTGGCGCGTACTACGAGGCGCAGCGCCTGGCCGCTCGGGCCCGCGCTTCAGGTCAAGCCCGGGAGTTCATCCATTGGACCAAAGCGGCCGCCGAAGTGGCGAGGATCTCGCCGCACGCGCACATGGATCTCGCAGTCGTCCAGGCGATCGTCGATGATGAGATGCGGCGTGGAAGGGCTTCTCGCCGCGGTGACGACTGAAGGGCGGCGGCATCGACATCGCTCCGGCAAGGCACGGAAGCCGTCCTCTCGACCTGAGGCACTGAGCGGGACGGGACGTGTTCCGGTGCGGCAGTGTGGTTCAGCGTCCGAGAAAAGAGCGTGCGAGAGGGCGCGGACCTCCTTCGGAGCAAGCCCGACCCCGCTCTCCATGGATGGCTTTCCTGGTCCTCCGCCCGGCCTTCCACGATCAACCCGCAAGGGGTCGGCTATGCGCGGCATGCCGCCGCTGCGGCTTCGCCTGCGCGGTGATCGCGGCCGGTTGAGGACACTGACGGACGCCATCGAGCGGGGGTCGGCCTCGCTCCAAGATGGAGCCCTCAAATGTCGCACGATCTTTCCCTCGCCCAGTCCCACGCGTTCCAGCTAGCCCGCACCCTGATGGTCCCGGTCACGCTGTTTCAGGTCGATGGAGCGTTCGGCGTCATGCCGAGCGACGAACTCGACGACGCCGACGTGATCGTCGTCCACGAGTACGATCCCTACCAGTTCGGCCCGGCTCATTGAGCCGGGTTCGCCCTCACGGGCGGGTGCCGCTCGCGAGCTGGCGGCCGCAAGGGAAGCTGCGCCGCGGCTGGTTGGTGTCATGGCGCTGCGCGCCCTGCAGGATTCACCAGTCGTCAGCCGCGCCCTTGCCGCCTTCGCTCTTCGCGGCGGTTGGGGGTGACCCCGCGATATGCGGGAAAGGAAACCAGAGCAGGAAAGGTCCGGCCGCTGAAGAGGCGGTTCGGGGAAAAGAGCATGGAGAGGACCAAGGTTGAAGAGCTGAGGGGCCGCGTTGCCTGCGGCGCCGTGCTAGAGAAGGCAGGCTTCGCGATCGATCTGAAGGAAAGCACGCGCCGAGCGGTCAAATTCCGTCGTGGTGACGCCATCGTCATTGTGATCCACGAGGGCAGAGGATGGTTCGATCCCCTCTCGGATGCGAAAGGCGATGTCTACACCCTCGTCGCGCACCTCGACGGGGTCGGGTTCGCCGAGTGCCTCGACCGCGTCGCGGAGCTGGTGGGGTTCGTCTCCTCTGAGCCTGTCTGGATACGGCCCGGGCGCGAGCACGATGTCGAACTTGCTGTCGCCGAGCGTTGGCGCCGCCGGCGCAAGCCGTGGCCCACCTCTCTGACCTGGCGCTACCTCTATGATGAGCGCGGCCTCCCCGAGGCGGTCCTCCGCGCAGCGATCCGGCACGACCGGTTGCGCGAGGGGCCGCGCGGCAGCATGTGGGCGGCCCATGTCGATGATGCGGGCATGGTCACCGGCTGGGAGGAGCGCGGTCCGGATTGGCGCGGGTTTGCGACCGGCGGCGCGAAGGTTCTGTTCCGCTTCGGTCCTCTCGATGCCCGGCGCGTCTGCGTGACCGAGGCGGCGATCGACGCCATGAGCCTCGCGGGGATCGAGGCGATGCGACCGGACAGCCTGTTCCTCAGCACCGGCGGCGGCTGGGCGCCCTCGACCGAGGCCGCGATCCGGGCGCTCGCGATGCGGGAAAACACCCTGCTCGTCGCGGCTACCGACAATAATACGCAAGGCGAGGTTTACGCCGCGCGCCTGATGGTGATCGCCGCAGAAGCCTCCTGCAGCTTCGTGCGCCTCCGCCCGATCGCGGAGGACTGGAACGAGGATCTCCGCGCGCGGGCAAAGAGAAAGGAGGGAGAGAAAGGGAAACCTAGCTGCCGCATGCCCGCCGACCGCGTCAAGGGTGACGCTTCGCCCGCGTTCCGCGGCCCTTGACCCGGCCGGACGGAGAGGCGGCCGCGGAGGAGGGGTCGGGAAGGGCTGAAGATGACGGCGACATCGAGAGGATGGGTCGCGCTCCAGCCCGACGAGGCTGAAGGAGCCCCCCATGACCCTCCCAACCACCATCCGCAAGATCTATCAGGGCGTCGCCGACCGGCGCCAGCTCTTCCGCATGTTCGATCGTCACGCCCAGCGCCCGAACCGCTGGCAGGACGACGCCGGCCCGCTCTATGCGGGCGAGTGGTTCGAAATTGCTCAGCGCGAGAATGACTACATGCTCGATATCCTGCCGCCGCTCTGGATGCGCAGTGACATGTTCGCCATGCGCGAATTCATGGTGGGCTCGATCACCAGCATCTTCTTCACGCTCTTGATCGACGGCCGCATCCGGCATTTCCACGGTTATTGCGACCTGTCGGAGAAGGGCTCGCCCGAGCGCATGCGCGATGCGATCGTCGAGCGCGAGTCACGGCCTGTCCGTGCGATGACACGGGAAGAGCGGCTCGAGCATATCTGGAGCGCCACACACGACGATTATCGCGGCTATGCCGAGAACCGCTGGGCTGAGGATCTGCGCGGCGAGCGCGCCGTGCTGGTCTATGGAGGCCGCAACGGACCGACGCTGAAGCTTCTCGAGCATCTCACCGACGCGGAGATCTCCGCCAAGCTGCCGGTGCATCTGCGCTACCTCGCCGATGCGATCGCGGCCTGACGGGAGGCGGCGATGTTCACCTTTTCCGTCACCGATGTCCGCGCCGTCATCACGCGTGGACGGATCGACGCCTTCACCAACGGCGGCTTCCGCAATCCCCATTACGGCCTCGCCCCCGGCAAGGACGAGAAGCCCGGACTCTGGCTGGTCGGCGATGAGGGCGTCTACATCCTGTCGAACGGCTTGCTCGCTGAGGGACAGCGTCCCCTCGTCGTTTATGCCGAGGAATGCGATCCGAAGACCAACCCTGACTACTGGCACTACAAGCGCCAGCATTTCGGCGGCGATGACGGCATCGATTTTCTCGACGCTGTCGAGCTCGTGAAGCTGATCACGGCCTTTCCCGAAGCCACGCATCTGTCGATCGAGATGACCGACACGAGCATGTCGCTCAGCCTGATCCGCCGCTGAGCCGGCGGGCCGACCCAACCCGTTCCTCCCGACATTCCCGCGATCATCGCTCTCGCCGGCCAGCATCCGGCGGGCCGATGTCGCGCGCCTTCAACGCAAGGAGATGTTTCCGATGGCGCATGACGATCCCTTCACCCTCGACCTCTTCGGCAACTCGGCCCTGTCCTCGGGGCTTGGCCTCGGCATCACGGCGTTTGCGGCCGGGTCCAACGATAATCCGGACCATGACGATCCTCCGCCATCGACGCCGGCGCCGGCGATGCCCGCGCCTGGGACGGAACGGCGCGCCGGCGCGCCACCGCGTCGCCGCGGGGAGGACTTCCACCTGGCTGGCGACCGAGGCCTGGCCAGAGGCTGGAAGCAGCGCGCCCGCGACAGCATCGCGGCGATCCGGCTTGCCGCTGAGATCGAGAGCAAGGCACGTCCGGCCACGCCGGAGGAGCAGGGGCGGCTGATCCGCTTCACCGGCTTCGGCGCATCGGACCTCGCCAATGGCGTGTTCCGCCGGCCCGGCGAGACCGGTTTCCCGCCGGGCTGGGAAGAAATCGGCACCGCGCTACAGGACACCGTCGACGATGCGGATTATGCCTCGCTCGCCCGCTGCACCCAGTACGCCCATTTCACGCCCGAGTTCATCGTGCGGGCGATCTGGGCTGGATTGCTACGCTTCGGCTGGCGCGGCGGGCGCGTGCTCGAGCCGGGCATCGGCACGGGGCTCTTCCCGGCGTTGATGCCGGAAGATCTGCGCGAGATCTCGCACGTTACCGGCGTCGAGCTCGATCCCGTCTCGGCGCGGATCGCGAGGCTGCTCCGGCCGCGCGCCCGGATCATCGCCGGCGACTTCGCGCGCACCGATCTGCCGGCGCGGTTCGACCTCGCAATCGGCAATCCTCCCTTCTCCGATCGAACCGTCCGTTCGGACCGTGCTTTCCGGTCTCTCGGCTTGCGGATGCACGACTACTTCATCGTGAAATCCCTTCGGCTCCTGAAGCCGGGCGGCCTCGCCGCCTTCGTCACGTCGCACGGCACGATGGACAAGGCGGATGGCTCGGCACGCGAATTGATCGCGAAGCAGGCTGATCTCGTCGCAGCAATCCGTTTGCCGGAAGGCAGCTTCCGCGCCGATGCCGGCACCGACGTCGTGGTCGACATCTTGTTCTTCCGGCGGCGCAAGGACGGCGAGCCGGAGGGCGATCTGGCTTGGCTCGACCTGGAGGATGTGCGCCTGGCAACCGAGGACGAGGGCGCCATTCGCGTCAATCGCTGGTTCGCGCGCCATCCCGGCCTTGTGCTCGGGGCGCACGCGATGACCTCCGGCCCGTTCGGCGAGACATACACCTGCCTTCCCAACGACGGCGAGAACCTCGCGGCCGCCTTGACCGACGCGATCACCCTCCTTCCGGACGCGATCTATGACGGCGAGCCGGAGGCGATCGACCCTGATGGCGAGGACGAGGCCGTGCCGGCGAAGTCGGAGAGCTCCGCGAGCCTCACGGTGCGCGAGGGCAGCTATCTCGTCGATAACCGGCATGGCGTGATGCAGATCCTGGACGGGGACCCGGTCGCTGTCCCGGTGCGGAAGGGCCGCAGCGCCGACGGCGTTCCGGAAAAACATGTCCGGATCATCCAGAAGCTGATCCCGATCCGCGATGCGGTCCGGGAAGTACTGAAAGCGCAGGAGTTCGATCGGCCGTGGAAGGACGCGCAGGTCCGCTTACGTATCGCCTGGTCGAATTTCGTTCGCACCTTCGGCCCTATCAACAGCACGGTCGTCTCGACGACCGAAGACCCGGAAACCGGCGAGGTGCGCGAGACTCATCGCCGCCCGAACCTCCAACCCTTCTTCGACGATCCGGACTGCTGGCTGGTCGCGTCGATCGAGGACTACGACCTCGAATCCGACACGGCGAGGCCGGGTCCGATCTTCACCGAGCGGGTGATCGCCCCGCCGGCGCCGCCCGTCATCACGAGCGCCACTGACGCGCTCGCCGTCGTGCTCAACGAGCGCGGCCATGTCGATCCCGACCACATCGCAGAGCTGCTGCACGCGCAAGTGGACGACGTCATCGCCGAGCTCGGCAGCGCGATCTTCCGCGATCCGGCTGACGGCTCCTGGCAGACGGCCGACGCCTATCTCTCCGGCGCGGTCCGCTCGAAGCTGGCGGCGGCTGAAGCAGCCGCGGCCCTCGACCCTGCCTATGAGCGCAATGTGGCGGCCCTGCGGGAGGTGCAACCCGCCGATCTCCGCCCCTCCAACATCACCGCGCGCCTCGGAGCGCCCTGGATTCCCGCCGCCGACATCGTCGGCTTCGTCAAGGAGACGATGGGTGCCGAGATCAGGATCCACCACATGCCGGAACTGGCCTCGTGGACGGTCGAGGCGCGCCAGCTCGGCTGGATGGCGGCAGGCACGTCGGAATGGGGCACGAGTCGTCGCCATGCCGGCGAGCTGCTGGGGGATGCTCTGAACAGCCGGGTGCCCCAGATCTTCGACACGATCAGGGAGGGCGACAGCGAGCGCCGTGTTCTGAACGTTGTCGACACCGAGGCGGCCAAGGAGAAGCTGCAGAAGATCAAGACCGCCTTCCAGACCTGGATTTGGTCCGACCCGGATCGGACCGACCGGCTGGCGCGGGTCTACAACGACCGCTTCAACAACATCGTTCCCCGGGCCTTCGACGGCGCGCACTTGAAGCTGCCGGGCGCCTCTGGCGCCTTCGTCCTCTTCGGGCATCAGAAGCGCGGCATCTGGCGCGTCATCGCCTCGGGCGCGACCTATCTCGCCCATGCCGTCGGCTCCGGCAAGACGATGACGATGGCGGCTGCCATCATGGAGCAGCGCCGGCTCGGCCTGATCGCCAAGGCGATGCTGGTTGTTCCTGGCCATTGCCTGGCGCAGGCGGCGCGCGAGTTCCTGGCGCTCTACCCAAACGCCCGCATCCTCGTCGCCGACGAGACCAATTTCACCAAGGACAAGCGCGCCAGATTCCTGTCGCGCGCCGCGACCGCGACCTGGGACGCGATCATCATCACCCATTCCGCGTTCCGCTTCATCGGTGTGGCCTCCGCCTTCGAGCAACAGATGATCCAGGACGAGCTCGAGCTCTATGAGCAGCTCCTGACCAGGGTCGAGAGCGACGACCGCGTCTCGCGCAAGCGCCTCGAGCGGCTGAAGGAGGGACTGAAGGAGCGCCTCGAGGCGCTTGCGACCCGCAAGGACGATCTCCTGACGATCTCCGAAATCGGCGTCGACCAGATCATCGTCGACGAGGCGCAGGAGTTCCGCAAGCTCTCCTTCGCCACCAACATGTCGACGCTGAAGGGCGTCGATCCGTCAGGCTCGCAGCGCGCCTGGGACCTCTATGTGAAGTCCCGCTTCGTCGAGACGAAGAATCCGGGCCGCGCGCTGGTGTTGGCGTCCGGCACGCCGATCACCAACACGCTCGGCGAGATGTTCTCGGTGCAGCGCTACCTTGGTTATGAGGCCCTGTCTCAGCGCGGGCTGCACGAGTTCGACGCCTGGGCTTCGACCTTCGGTGACGTCTCGACCGAGCTCGAGCTCCAGCCATCGGGCAAGTACAAGCCGGTCACCCGCTTCGCCACCTTCGTGAATGTGCCGGAACTGATCGCCATGTTCCGGTCCTTCGCCGACGTGGTGACCCCCGAGGATTTGCGCCAGCACGTCAAGGTTCCGGCCGTCTCGACCGGTCGGCGCCAGATCCTGACGGCCAAGCCGACAGCGGCGTTCAAGCTGTACCAGCTCCAGCTTGGCGAGCGCATCAAGGGGATCGAGATGCGCGACCGGCCACCCGAGCCAGGCGACGACATCCTGCTCTCGGTCATCACCGATGGCCGCCATGCGGCGATCGACCTGCGCCTCGTGGATCCGGACAACGACAACGAGCAGGGCAACAAGCTCAACGACCTGATCTCGAACGCCTTCCGCATCTGGCGGGAGACGGCCGGCAAGAGCTATGTCCGGCCCGACGGAAAGCCGTTCGAGCTGCCCGGTGCCGCGCAGATGATCTTCTCCGACCTCGGCACGATCAGCGTCGAGAAGAGCCGGGGCTTCTCTGCCTATCGCTGGATTCGCGACGAGTTGGTCCGGCTCGGCGTGCCGGCCTCCGAGATCGCCTTCATGCAGGACATCAGGAAGTCGGAGGCGAAGCAGCGGCTGTTCGGCGATGTCCGCGCCGGCAAGGTCCGCTTCCTGATCGGGAGCTCGGATACGATGGGCACGGGCGTCAATGCCCAGCTCCGCCTGAAGGCGCTCCACCACCTCGATGTTCCCTGGCTGCCGTCACAAATCGAGCAGCGCGAGGGCCGCATCGTGCGTCAGGGCAACCAGCACGACGAGGTCGATATCTTCGCCTACGCGACCGAAGGCAGCCTCGACGCGACGATGTGGCAGAACAACGAGAGGAAGGCCCGCTTCATTGCGGCAGCACTCTCGGGCGACACATCGATCCGGCGGCTGGAGGACCTCGGCGAGGGCCAGGCGAACCAGTTCGCGATGGCGAAGGCGATCGCGTCGGGCGATCAGCGCCTGATGCAGAAGGCTGGGTTAGAGGCCGACATCGCACGGCTGGAGCGCCTGCGCGCTGCCCATATCGATGACCAGCATGCCGTTCGCCGGCAGATCCGCGATGCCGAACGCGAGATCGAGCTGTCGACCCGGCGCGTCAGTGAAATCGGCCGGGACATCGCGCGGGTCGTGCCGATCGCCGGCGATGCCTTCGCGATGAGCGTGACCGGCAAATCCTATACTGAACGCAAGGAGGCCGGCCGCGCGCTCATGAAGGAAATCCTGACCCTCGTGCAGCTCCGGCAGGAAGGCGAGGTCGTCATCGCCTCGATCGGCGGCTTCGATCTCGAATATTCAGGCGAGCGGTTCGGGCGTGACGGCTATCGCTATAGCACCGTGATGATGCGCACCGGCGCCGACTGCGAGGTCGAGCTGCCGGTCACGGTGACGCCGCTCGGCGCTGCCGCACGCCTCGAGCGTGCGCTCGGGGACTTCGAGGGCGAGCGGGAGCGCTATCGCCAGCGCCTGGCCGATGCCCGGCGCCGCCTTGCCTCCTATCAGTCGCGTGATGGCGGGGAATTCGCGTTCGCCGGCGAGCTGGCCGAGAAGCGCAGGCAGCTCGCGGAGGTCGAGGCAGCGATGGCAGCGGACGTCCGGAACGATGTCGCTGCATAGTCGCGTGCGTCGCGGCCCGTCCGCTGGCTCGCTACTTGTCGGCCTCGTACAGCGACGGATCGACGAGGTTGATCCGCTCCTTCGGTTTAAAACCAAAGACCTTCTCGAATTTTTCCGGGCCGAGCATGCGGGCGGCCTCGTCGAGAAGATGCTGATTCCGAGAATTCAGCATCGTGGCCGGCGGAGCGGTGAAGCCGGGAATGCGTTGAGCAACGAAGCTGCGCACTTCCCCTCGCAGGGCGAGCAATCGGTTCAACAGCTCGGGCTCATCGGCGAGCACCGACTTGGCATGGGTCTCGAAGTCGTCCGGTGGTGGTGTCTGATCGGGCAAAGTCGGCCCTCCGGCAGTCCAATGCATCGCGACGCTCGGTCCTGATTTCGACGAGGCGCTGCAACTCGCTATCTTAGCTGCCCACGCTGCAGTCTGCAGGCCATATGTCCCATACAGGAACGTGCTCGCCACGTAGCCCCGGGCGCTCCGTACCGTTAGCGGCGACGTTGCCCCGACACCGGTTGCATACAGCACTTGGTTGGCGAGTTGATGGCAGACGCCGTCGACACCGTAGGTGAATATCGTACCGCGCGCGGCAGGAACGGTCCGAGAATCCGCATTGGGTGCGACCAGACAGGTCGCAAAAGGCAGGTTACCTTTCTGCGATCCCAAAAAGCCGGTCGGATTGCCGGGGATCCCGCCGATCGGATGGTAGCTTCCCCAGCAAAACCAATAGGATTGTTTGGCGGCGATGACATCGGCGACGGTCGGATAGTTGGTTTTTCGGTTGTCGAAAGCTGTGACCCATGTGTGGTCGACCGGTGACCCGTTCATGAATGCCGGCACCGCCCAGGCAAAGAGTGATGTGTTCACGGCCACGACCCTACCCCCTCCTGTTCCGGCACCACGATTTTTCGGGCCAAGGCGAAACTCTCCCATTGTGACCTACCGGAAGCAAGCTCCGGAAGTAGGGAGAAAGAAGAACGAGGGAATGAACTTCGTTCGCCGATCGGCCCGCCCGGCAGCGCTGACGCTCAACCGCGGTCTGTCGCGATCCCGGCCCGTTGTCCTTCGCAGGGCTTTCAAGCCCCGCTCGTCCGACCGGGCAGGGACGCTCGGCCGCAGTTGTGCCTGCCTGGCCGCTCCGCGGGCCGGGGGGTGTCTTCGGGAAGAAGACGGAAAAGGACTGGCGAGCGCCTGAGTCCGCAATCCCAAATGGAGCAGTCCCATGCATCTCATGAAGGTCGATCCGCGCGCGCTGAAGGAGAACCCCGATCGTTCGCGCCAGACAAAATCCACGCCGCAGGCCGATGCCCTGCTGCTGGCGACGATCAAGGCCGTCGGTATCGTCCAGCCGCCGGTCGTCGCGCCGCAAACCGATGGCGGCAACGGCTTCATCATCGATCGCGGCCACCGTCGCGTGAAGCAGGCGATTGCCGCCGGCCTCGAGGAGATCGAGGTCCTCGTCGACGAGGCGGCGAACGATAATGGCGCGATGCGCTCCATGGTGGAGAATATCGCGCGCGAGCAGCTCAATCCGGTCGACCAGTGGCGCGCTATCGAGCGCCTCATCGCGCTCGGCTGGACCGAGGAGGCGATCGCCGTCGCGCTTGCGCTGCCGGTACGCCAGATCAAGAAGCTCAGGCTGCTGGCGAACGTCCTGCCCGCCATGCTCGACCACATGGCGAAGGGCGACATGCCGAGCGAGCAGCAGTTGCGCACCATCGCGGCGGCCGACTTCGAGGAGCAGAAGGAGGTCTGGAAGGTCCAGAAGCCGAAGAAGGGCGATCCCCAGGTCTCGTGGTTTGCCGTCGCCAATGGGCTGTCGAAGAAGCGCATGCATGCGCGCGACGCCAGCTTCGGCGAGGATCTCGCGCAGGCCTACGGTATCCAGTGGGGCGAGGACCTGTTCGCGCCAGCGGACGAAGACTCGCGCTACACCACCAATGTCGAGGGCTTCCTGGGAGCTCAGCAGGAATGGATGACCAGTAACCTCCCCAAGCGCGGCATCATCGCCGACGTGAACAGTTGGGGCCAGGTCGTGCTACCGCCCAAGGCCGAACGCGTCCACGGCAAGCCCGGCAAGACCGACGGCACGGCCATGTACCTCGACCGCGAGGGCAAGGTGCAGACGGTTCATTTCCGTCTGCCGGAGCCGAAGAAGGCCAAGGGCGCCGACGACGCGGAGGGTGGCGACGACGCGATCGTGATGGCCAAGCCGCGACCAGATGTGACGCGCAAGGGCGTCGAGATGATCGGCGATCTGCGAACCGATGCCCTGCACGAGGCGCTTGCCCGAGCGCCGATCGAGGACGACACGCTGATGGCGCTGCTGGTGTTCGCGCTCGCCGGTCGAAACATCTCGGTCCAGTCTGGCGCGTCCGATGACGTCTATGGGTTCGCCCGGATGGAGCGGCATGCCGTTGGCCTCGTCGGCGAGGACGGCAAGCTCACCTTCGACATGGACACGCTGCGGGTCGCAGCGCGCTCGGCCCTGATCGACGTCCTCTCGGCCCGCGAAAACCGGACCAACAGCGGCATCGTCGCGCGCCTCGCCGGCGACACGATCGGCGCGGACGGTTTTCTGCCGACCATGGGCACGGAGGAATTCCTGTCGTGCCTGTCGCGTCAGGCGCTGGAGCGCTCCTGCAAGGACACGCCCGTGCTTCCGCGTGCTCGGGTGAAGGACACGCGCGCCGCGCTTGTCGAGCATTTCAGGGAGGCGCGCTTCGTTCATCTCACCGCGCTGTTTGCGCCGACTGCAGCCGAGGTCGCGACCTGGCGCTCCAAGAGCGCCGTCGTCGCTGACGAGGACGCGGACATGACCACCGGCGATGCCGAGGACGGGTCCGGCGATGCGGCCGCGCTCGACGACGTCGATCTCGACGCCATCGACGAGGCTTACCGAGTCGCGGCGGAATAGCCCCGACCTCCTCACTCACTTCTGATCGACATCCCGCCGCCGGCCTCGTGCCGGCGGCGGTTTCGTTTCCACACTAGCGCAATCACGGAGGACGAACATGTCCGCGCACGCAATCTACGATCATGCACCTATCGGCTCGATCATAGCCTGGTCCGACAGCACGCCGCGGCCGCCGGAGCGCTTCACCAAGAAACTCGCAGCCTGGCTGACCAACAACGGCAAGGGACGCCTGATCCGGAAGCAGCCCAGCAGGAGCATGGGCAATCTCAGCCTGTCCGCCAGCTTCACCCTGCATGAGGCCGATTTAGGCGCCGGCGGCGTCGTCGCGATCCGGGTCCATCGCACCTTCTCGCTGGACTCGACCCTCCACTTCAGCGTGGTCGAGCGCCCGGTGATCGGGTCGGTGGGTGTCTTCGATCGGCACGGCGAGGATGCCGAGCTTGTCCATCTCGCGACACATCTCGCGGCGGCGGAGGAATGGCTCTCTCGTTATGGCTATCCGCGCGCCGTGCTCCAGGAGGTCACGGCCGACGAGGTCGGGACCGCTGTTGTCGAGGGGAGGGCGGCATGAGAAGCGCTTTGGCTTGCTACCCCGCGACCGGTGCGGTTCCCGAAGCGCCGGAGGTCGAGTTCGGGCGATCGACTGAAGGTTTCCCGGTCGCCCGCGTCGGCGACAGTGCTTTGGCCATGCTGCCGGCGCGCGACGGGCGTCATTATCTCGCGACGGGCTGGAAGATCGTGGGGCCACTCGCGGAATGGCGTCGATCCGAATTTTACGGCCATTCCGGCGAACTGGCGGATGAGGCGGCGTTCCGGGCGAAGGTTCTGGAGCTCGCGGAGCATCAGCACGAGAAAGGGGCGCTTGGTCGCAAGGACATCTACACCAGGGTGCAGACCCCATGGGGCATTTCCCAGGGCGGCACCGTCTATGCCGAGGGCGTCGAATCGTATTCGACGGCAGGTCATGGCGGCTTCAAGCTCTCGGCTGAGCGCAACCGCAAGGTTCATCGCCTGCTGCGCTCGGCGGGCGGATGGTACGAGGAGGATCGCGCCTGGGCGATCGTCGCCATCACCTTCCCGGACCTCTTCACCGGCTTCGAGCGGCGCTGCGCCGAGCGCTCGGTCAAGGAGAGCTGGCCAGATGCGTGGGAGACGATCTCCGGGACCATTCTTCGACCGGGTGAATCCCATGAGAAGGACCGGCGGGCTTTTCACGAGGCGCATGCCGGCGACTGGATCGTGGTCTCGGCGATCAATTGCGCTCAGAGAACGGGCCTCGTCGAATGTGTCGCCACGCCAGGCGGGCGGCGCAACGCTGGGACCGAGGAGCGCCGCTTTCTCGTTCCAGCGGACGAGTACGCGGTCGGCCGGTTCGGCTTTGTCATCGATCCATCCCGTCATGCTGTCTACGCCGGGCCTTCCAGCTTCATCGGTTGGCAGCGAGGAACGTCGTCGTGACGGCCCTGGCTGAGGCTGTCGCGCAATTTTCTCGCATGGAGGAGGCGCGCCGGCAGATCCAGCGCCAGCTCGAGCTGATCGACCGGCAGATCACGCGCCGCGCGACCGCGCTGGTCCCGCGGACGCGGCAGAGGCGGCAAGCTGATCGGCGAGGCGACGCGCCCGGCGGATGCTTGGTTCTGGAGCGCTATCGCTCGACGCTTGCTGCACTGACGGCCGAACGTCAGCCGGAGATCGACGCGCTCTCTCGCAAGCTCGCGCGGCAGGACCGGGCCATCGCCGCCCATTGCGAGCGTCATCGGATACCGTCTTCGCGCGCGGCCTGACCGGTAGACGCGGTCTGGCGATTTGCTGGATCGTCAGGCCTAAAGCGGTCGGCGGTACGCAGCGGCCAGCTCCAATCGATCCCTTTCGGTCGCGTCGCGGCCGCGAGACGGGCTGGCCCTCGTCCTCTCGGGTTTGCTGCGGTCTGAACCGTCGGCCAGGCGCTTCAAGGCCGCGTGCCGCGCCGCGTGGCGGCCGGCCTTCGCCGATCTCGCAGACGAAGCTCGCGTCCGTCGCCAGGGCTGAGCCCTGCTTGGCCGCAAGCCCCGTCTGCTCGCCTGGCAAAGGCCGGACCCTGAAGCGCCAGGGCCTTCGACGGTTCGGATCGACCGCACCCGAGGGGACGACGGCCAAGCGCCGATCCGGCTCCGAGGGCGCAACCGAAGAAAGGAACACCTCATGGCCAAGACCGCACAATCGCCCCGACAGACCGCCCGCGTCATTCCGCTCCGCAAGGGCACGACCATCGAAATGGTCCGGCTCGCCTGTCCCGATACGCAGCAGGCAATCCTCATCTCCGAGAGCTTCGGGCTCCCCGTCCTCGACGGCGACGGTATTCGCGATCTGCACGAGCGTCTGATCGTGGAAACGGCGGCCAGCCTGCACGAAGGGCTCGGCGAGCGGGCGATGCAGATTCACCTGCAGCGCATCGTCGGCGCCTATGTCGGCTCGGCCCATGGCGCCGGGCAGTTCTACTCCCGCGCGGTCACCGAGGCGCGCGACGCCACGGCCAAATCGGCCTGCGACGCTCGCGACGAGGATGTCGATGGCCCGGTCGGCTTCGACGGTCCAGCCCAGCGCAAGCGAGAATTCGCCGCCGACATGGCGCTACAATCCCACGCGCTGCTGATGGCGGCCGAGGGTGCTGTCACCGCCTACGAGCAGGTCATCGGGGAACGTTGGAAGCCCTTCGAGCGAGCCGGCGAGACGACCGTGGCTTCCGTCGATCGCAAGGCGGCCGCGGTCCAGATGGCGGCGTTCGGCTGAGCTTTGGCGAGCGGGGCGCCAGCTCCGCTCGCCATCCAACACAGCCCAGCGTCGGACCCGGCGAAGCGGGAACAGGGAGGTTGGTTGCACTCCCTTGGTCGCGACCCGTCCCGGTCGACGGTCTTAGCCGGGACGGCATCGGCTGCAACGGCTCTGCCGTCTTCCACTTCGTTCCAGCCCGCCGGGTGCAGTCGTCGCCTGAACTCCCGGCTTCTCGACCGCCGTGACGGGGTCGCGATCGGCGCGACCTCCACGATGGAGGTTGGACCATGAGCAGGTCAGAAGGGAAGCCGCGCGCGGACATCTATGCGCGGATCACCGATAGGATCATCGCGGAACTCGAAAAGGGCGTGCGTCCCTGGATGCAGCCGTGGCGTTCTGGCAGTGGCAGCGGAAGCGTGACACGACCGCTGCGGCATAATGGCTTGCCCTATAGCGGGATGAACGTGCTCTTGCTCTGGTCTGAAGCCGCAGCGCGCGGCTTTTCTTCCCCGGTCTGGATGACGTTCAAGCAGGCGATCGAACTGGGCGGTGCGGTCCGCAAGGGCGAGACCGGCTCGATGGTCGTCTTCGCCAGCCGCTTCAAGAAAACCGAAACCGATGCCGCCGGCGACGCGGTCGATCGTGAGATCCCGTTCCTGAAATCCTACACCGTCTTCAACGCCGAGCAGATCGATGGCCTACCCGACCACCATTGCGGACAAGCTCAAATGCCGCGCGATCCGATCGAGCGGATCGATCATGCAGATCGCTTTTTCGCCCAGACCGGTGCAGTCATCCGACATGGCGGCGACCGCGCGTATTATTCCCCGACGACCGATCACATCCAGATGCCGCCCTTTGCGACGTTTCGCGATGGGAGTTCCTATGTCGCGACCCTCAGCCATGAGGCGACCCATTGGACGGCCGCAGTGCATCGCGTGAACCGTGATCTCAGCCGCTACGGCAAGGACCGGAGCGAAAGGGCGCGCGAGGAGCTGATCGCGGAACTCGGAAGCTGCTTCCTCTGCGCCGATCTCGGCATCGCGCCGGAGCTGGAGCCGCGTTCAGATCACGCGAGCTATCTCGCCTCCTGGCTCGAGGTTTTGTCGAACGACAAGCGCTTCATCTTTGCGGCTGCCGCGCATGCGCAGCGGGCAGTGGCCTTTCTTCATGATCTTCAGCCGCAGAACGGCTCGATCGCAGAGGCCGCGTGAGATCAGGGTCGGATATCATCGACGGAGATGGCGATCTGCCATCTCCGATCCACCTCCCGCGTTCGCCATGCGCGAACGAAATAAGTTGTCGAGTGGACTAGACTAGCGTAGTCTATTTTTGACATTTGGAGAGTGGTCATGTCTGAACATGTGTCGATCTGGAGCGTCCCCGACGCCAAGGCCAAACTGTCCGAGCTTTTGCGGCGCGCGCGCAAGGGCGAGAGCCAGGTTATCGGCACGCAAGATCCTTGCGTCGTTCTTTCGATGGCGGAGTTCAACGAGTTGCGGCGCAAGGCTGGTGAGGTCCATCTCGGGCACTGGCTGGTCGAAAACACGCCGCGCGGCCTGGATTTCGAGGTTCCGGAGCGGTCGAGCGGTCGTCGCAACCTGTTCGAAGCGGATTGAATCGTGGCCTATCTCATCGACACGAATGTCGTTTCGGAACTGACGAAACGAGCGCCATCGCTATCGGTAGTCGACTTTCTCAGGCAGAGTTCCGATCTGTTCATCAGCGTGATCGTGTTCCACGAACTTGAATATGGCATCCACGGCACAGCCGATGCCGAACGGCGAGCGAAGCTTCAGGCCTATGCGCTCTCGCTGCGCCAGCAGTTTGCTGGACGGATCATCGATGTCGATCTTCAGCTCGCGGAGACGGCCGGACGGCTTCGCGCCTTCGAGAGATCGACCGGACGCATTCTCGCCGAGCTCGATGCCCTGATCGCTGCGACGGCCATGGTGAGGGGCTACGTCCTGGTCACGCGCAACATCAAGGATTTCGAGACGCTGAGCATTCCGTTGCTGAACCCGTGGGACAGCGTGGAATAGCGCAGTGCCGAGCGACGCTCAGCCGATAGTCGCCGGGTCGAGAGCCAAGGAGCCGACGCGGTCATTCGACAAGATGAGGACTGACGATCCAGCCCTTCACTGTCGTTCGGGCGAGATCCGTCTCTGTTATGTTCTAGGTCGATCATGCGCGAGCCTCGTTGGGGGTTCGGCGAATTGCGCGAGCGCCCATCGTGCGCCCGTTTCCATGGACCTGCGCCCACTGCGTCCTCGATGGGCATGTCTGACCGGAGGCCGTCGTCGCTGGCGCGCCGTCTCGCTCTCACACCTGCAACAGCCCTCGCGCCTTTCTTCCCCTGCCGGAACCCACCCCACGCGACACGTCGCGCGGGGACCCCGGGCCGCCGTCATTCCTCGCGAAGCAAGAAAGCCGCTCCCGGCCGTCCTCCACTGCGTTTCGGCCCCTTCAGGATGCAGGTCGATCGCCTCCGGTCCTTCGACTGCCATCGAGGCTGCGATGGGCGCGGTCCGAGCAAACAGAAGGACACAAAGCAATGGCGATCATCGGCAGCTTCACCTCGAACGGCGACGGCTTCAACGGCACGATCAAGACCCTCAACCTCAACGTCAAAGCCAAGATGGTTCGCCCGGAGCGAGCATCCGAGAAGGGCCCGGCCTTCCGCATCCTCGCCGGCAATGTGGAATTCGGCGCGGCCTGGCAGAAGACCTCGACTGAGGGGCGCGACTATCTCTCGGTCAAGCTCGACGATCCGAGCTTTCCGGCCGCCATCTACGCGACGCTGATCGAGGTCGAAGGCACGGACGGTCTGCAGCTCATCTGGTCCAGGCCGACGCGCGACTGAGGCCAGCCCAAGATGGCCCCGCCGCGAGGCGGGGCCAATCCTTTCGGCCCCGGCAGCGCCGGCGCAACCATCCTGCCCGTTCCCCTCATTCAGTTTGTGTGGTTCAAACCACAGCGACCCGAGG
>NZ_JAUYTP010000075.1 GCF_030695125.1 Allobosea sp.
CCTCGGGTCGCTGTGGTTTGAACCACACAAACTGAATGAGGGGAACGGGCAGGATGGTTGCGCCGGCGCTGCCGGGGCCGAAAGGATTGGCCCCGCCTCGCGGCGGGGCCATCTTGGGCTGGCCTCAGTCGCGCGTCGGCCGGGACCAGATGAGCTGGAGGCCGTCGCTGCCCTCGACCTCGATCAGGGTGGCGTAAATGGCAGCCGGGAAGCTCGGATCGTCGAGCTTGACCGAGAGATAGTCGCGCCCCTCGGTCGAGGTCTTCTGCCAGGCCGCCCCGAACTCCACGGCACCCGACAGGATCCGGAAGGCCGGGCCTTTCTCAGAGGGCCGCTCCGGGCGCACCATCTTGGCCTTGACGTTGAGGTTGAGGGTTTTGATCGTGCCGTTGAAGCCGTCGCCGTTCGAGGTGAAGCTGCCGATGATCGCCATTGTCGAGTTCCTTCTGGTTGCTCGAGGCCTGCGCCCATCGCGGCCTCGATGGCAGTCGGAAGACCGGAGGAGATCGACCTGCATCCTGAAGGGACCGCAACGCAGTGAAGGACGGCCGGGAGCGGCTTTCTTGGTTCGCGAGGAATGGGACGGCAGGGCCCAGGGGAAGAAAGTCGTGGAAGGCCGTTGCAGGTGTGAGAGCGAGACGGCGCGCCAGCGACGACGGCCTCCGGTCAGACATGCCCATCGAGGACGTAGTGGATGCCAGGTCCTGGAAACAGCCCGGGAACGCATGGCGGTAGCCGCAAAACCCGAACTGGCTTCGGCACCGAGCATCGATCCCTCATGCAGCCTCCGCGATCGAGCCGGTCTGCGGCTGAAGCCCGTGAAGATAGGCGACGGCTCGCTGCGCATGCGCCGCGGCTGAAAAGATGAAGCGATTGTCGTTGGACAGAACCTCGAGCCAGGAGGCGAGATAGCTGGCGTGGTCTGGACGCGGCTCCAGCTCCGGCGCGATGCCCAGATCGGCGCAGAGGAAGCAGCTCCCAAGCTCCGCGATCAGCTCCTCGCGCGCCCGCTCGCTGCGATCCTTCCCGTAGCGGCTGAGATCGCGATTCGCACGATGCCGGGCCGCCGTCCAATGCGTCGCCTCATGGCTCAGCGTCGCGACATAAGACGCTCCATCGCGAAAAGTCGCAAACGGCGGCATCTGGATGTGGTCGGTCGCCGGGGAGTAGTAGGCGCGGTCGCCGCCATGCCGGATGACGGCGCCAGTCTGGGCGAAAAAGCGATCGGCATGATCAATCCGCTCAACTGGATCGGGAGACGATTCAGCCTGCCCGCGATGGTGGTCGGGTAGGCCGTCGATCTGCTCGGCGTTGAAGACGGTGTAGGATTTGAGGAACGGGATCTCGCGATCGACCGCGTCGCCGGCGGCATCAGTCTCGGTCTTCTTGAAGCGGCTGGCGAAGACGACCGTCGAGCCGGTTTCGCCCTTGCGGACCGCGCCACCCAGTTCGAGCGCCTGCTTGAACGTCATCCAGACCGGGGAGGAAAAGCCGCGCGCTGCGGCTTCGGACCAGAGCAGGAGCAAGTTCATGCCGCTATAGGGCAACCCGTTATGCCGAAGCGGCCGCGTCACGTTTCCACTGCCGTTTCCGGAACGCCATGGCTGCATCCAGGGGCGCACGCCCTTCTCCAGATCGGCGACGATCCTGTCGGTGATCCGCGCATAGATGTCCGCGCGCGGCTTCTCTTCTGACCTGCTCATGGTCCAACCTCCGTCGTGGAGGTCGCGCCGATCGCGACCCCGTCACGGCGGTCGAAAAGCCGGGGGATCAGGCGATGACTGCACCCGGAGGGGTGGAACGAAGTGGAAGACGGCAAAGCCGTTGCAGCCGGAGCCGTCCCGGCTACGACCCGTCAGCCGGAGGGGGCGCGATCGCAGGACTTCAACCGGCCGTCGCTCTTCTCATCAATGGGGCTGGCGCGCGGCAGCGGAAATCGCTATCTACTGACTATCTGACTAGATTGAGAAGAGTGGCGCGAATGGCCAAGGCAACGCCTCAGGGACGCTGGAAGCTCGAAGACGCCAAGGCGCGTTTCAGCGAAGTCGTGCGTCACGCGCGGACCGAGGGTCCCCAGCGCGTCAGCGTGCGCGGCCATGACGCGGTCGTGGTCATGAGCGTCGAGGAATTCGAACGCCTGGTTCCCCAAGAGCCGCAGGCGCCCTTCGTCGAGTTCATGGAGAGCCTGCATCTCGATGGGCTCGACGTAAGCCGCGAAGCGGATCTCGGGCGGGATGTCGAACTTTGAAGGGCTGGCTTCTCGACACCAACGTCGTCGCCGCGCTGATCAATCCCAATGGTGCGCCGTCGGTCAAGGCATGGGCGCGCGACCAGCGCGAAGACAGCTTCTTCATCAGCGTCCTGACGCTCGCCGAGTACGACAAGGGCATCCACAATCTGAGCGCTGATCATCCCGACCGGCCGAGATACAAGGCCGCCCGCGACGCTCTGGCGCAACGGTTTGAAAATCGGATGCTCACGGTCAGCAACGCGGTCGTACTGGCCTGGGGGCGGCTGTCGGGAGAGATCAGGCGGGCGAGCGGTCATCCGCCACCGGTAATCGACACGATGCTGGCGGCAACGGCTATCGAGCACGAACTTTATCTCGTGACGCGAAACACCAAGGATGTCGGCGCGACCAGCGCCGTGGTGTTCGATCCGTGGCACGACGACCCGGAACGGTTTCCGGTTCGATCCACCGGAAAAAGATTACGGTGAATCGTGGGCCGATCGCACGGATGGTGGAGATTGCGAGCGGGGCTGGCGCCCCGCTCGCCGAGGCTCAGCCAAACGC
This sequence comes from Allobosea sp., assembly GCF_030695125.1. GTDB lineage: Bacteria > Pseudomonadota > Alphaproteobacteria > Rhizobiales > Beijerinckiaceae > Allobosea. Next base: position 2,795 of record NZ_JAUYTP010000075.1, read on the forward strand.
CGCCATCTGAACTGCCGCAGCCTTACGATCGACGGATGGGCCCGTCGTCTCGGTGGCTCGCTCGAAGGGCTTCCAGCATTCGCCGATGACCTGCTCATAGGCCGTGACAGCGCCCTCGGCTGCCATCAGCAGCGCGTGCGCCTGGACCCCCATGTCGGCCGCAAATTCTCGCTTGCGCTGGGCTGGACCATCGAAACCGACCGGGCCATCGACATCCTCGTCGCGAGCGTCGCAGGCCGATTTGGCCGTGGCGTCGCGCGCCTCGGTGACCGCGCGGGAGTAGAACTGTCCGGCGCCATGGGCCGAGCCGACATAAGCGCCGACGATGCGCTGCAGGTGGATCTGCATCGCCCGCTCGCCGAGCCCTTCCTGCAGGCTGGCCGCCGTCTCGACAATCAGCCGTTCGTGCAGATCGCGGATGCCCTCGCCGTCGAGGACCGGGAGCCCAAAGCTCTCGGAGATCAGGATAGCCTGCTGCGTGTCGGGGCAGGCGAGCCGGGTCATTTCGATGGTCGTGCCCTTGCGAAGCGGGATGACGCGGGCGGTCTGGCGGGGAGAATGGGCGGTCTTGGTCATGGGATCTTCCTTTCGGTTGCGCCCTCGGAGCCGGATCGCGCCTGGCCGTCGTCCCCTCGGGTGCGGTCGACACGAACCGTCGAAAGCCCTGGCGCTTCACAGGTCCGGCCTTTGCCAAGCGAGCGGACGGGTCTTGCGGCCAAGCAGGGCTTGCCCTCGCGAAGGACGAAAGGCCCGTCTGCGAGATCGGCGATGGCCGGCCGCCACGCGGCGCGGCACGCGGCCTTGAAGCGTCTGGCCGACGGTTCAGACCGCAGCAACCCGAGAGGACGAGGGCCCAGGCCCGTGCCGTTGTCGCGATGCGACCGAAAAAGATAGACTGGCCCATGCCGCATGCGTCGCCGACCGTTCTGGACCTGACGCACTGGCAAAGCGCCTGATCGAGTTGCCCGGTCACGCGGCGCCCGAAAGCGCTATCCGTTGACGCTCTCGAAGGTGAGCGATGGCCCCGTCCTGCCGCGCAAGCTTGCGCGACAATGCGTCGATTTCCGGCTGACGCTCTGCCGTCAGCGCCGCAAGGGTCGAGCGATAGCATTCCAGCACCATGCGTGCTCCGGATGCGTCGCCTCTCACCCGGCCCTGGCGCCTGCGCTTCAGCGGGACCAGAGCGATCGCCCGACGCGCGATCTGTCGGTCGATCAGCTCGAGCTGGCGCTGGACCTGCCGGCGCGCCTCCTCCATGCGAGCGAGCTGCGCCAACGTCTCAGGAAGGATCGTCTCGACGACGTCCTGTGCTGCCAGCCGATGAAGCTCGACGGCCCGGCGTAGACAGCGTGGCGGGATGGATCGATGACGAAGCCGAAGCGGCCGACGACGTACTCGTCAGCCGGCACGAGAAAGCAGCGCTCTTCGGTCCCGGCGCTGCGGTGGCAGCCTGGCGTGGCGACGCACTCGACAAAGCCCTTCCGATGACCCGACGTGATGGCGGAGACCACGATCCAGTCTCCGACATGCGCTTGGTGAAAAGCCCGCCGATCCTTCTCATGGGATTCGCCAGGTGCGAGCACGGTCCCGGTGATCGTCTCCCACGCATCAGGCCAGCTATCCTTGATCGAGCGCTGGGCGCAGCGCCGCTCGTAGCCGGTGAAGAGGTCGGGAAACGTGATGGCGACGATCGCCCAGGCGCAGTCCTCTTCGTACCAGCCGTCTTTCGCGCGCAGCAGAGGATGGACGTGTCCGTTTCGCTCGACCGAGAGCTTGAAGCCGCCATGTCCGGCAGTCGAATGGGATTCGATGCCGTCGGCGTAGAGGGTCGCGCTCTGCGAGATACCCCACGGCGTTCGCGCCCTGCTGTGAATCTCGCGGCGAACGAGCGCGCCCTTCTCGCGCAGATGCTCGCATGCTCCAGCACCTTCACCCGGAACGCCGCCTCATCCACGAGTGAGCCGGAATGGCCGTAAAAATGGGACCGACGCCATTCCGCGAGTGGACGCGCGATCCGCCAGCCCGTCGCGAGATAATGCCGACCTTCGCGCGCAGGCAGCATGGCGAAGGCACTGTCGCCGACGCGGGCGACTGAGAAACCTTCAGCCGATCGTCCGAACTCGACCTCCGGCGCTTCGGGAACCGCACCGATTTCGGGGTCGCAAGCGCTTCTCATGCCGCCCTCCCCTCGACGATAGCGGCGCCGACCTCGTCGGCCGTGACCTCCTCAAGCACGGCGCGCGGATAGCCATGGCGAGAGAGCCATTCCGCTGCCGCCGGCCGATGCGGCGCGAGATGGACTAGTTCAGCGTCCTCGCCGGGCCGATCGAGGACACGTACCGAGGTGATCGCCGGGCGTTCGGACACGCTGAAGTGCAGTGCCGAGTCCAGCGAGAAGGTGCGATGGACCCGGATGGCGACGACGTCGGCGGCGCCGAAATCGGCCTGATGCAGGGTGAAGCTCGCGGACAGGCTAAGATTGCGCATGCTCCGGCTGGGCTGCTTCCGGATCAGGCGGCCCTTGCCGTTGCTGGTCAGCCAGGCCGAAAGCTTCTTGGTGAAGCGCTCCGGCGGTCGCGGCGTGCCGTCGGACCAGGCGATAATCGAGCCGATGGGTGCGTTGTCGTAGATTGAGTTCGCGGACATGTTCGTCTTCCGTAATGGCGCTGCGTGGAAACGAAACCGCCGCCGGCACGAGGCCGGCGGCGGGATGTTGATCAGAAGTAAGTGAGGAGGTCGGAATTACTCCGCTGCGACCCGGTAAGCCTCGTCGATGGAGTCGAGATCGACCTCGTCGAGCCCGGTTGCATCGCTGGCTCGGTCTTCGGCCTCGCCGACAGTGACGTCCGCGTCCTCATCCGCAACGAGCGCGCTCTTGCTACGCCAGGTCGCAACCTCGGCAGCATTCGGCGCGAACGCAGCCGCCGGATGAACGAAGCGCTGGCCCTTGAAGTGCTCGACCAACGCGGCGCGCGTGTCCTTTACCCGGGCACGCGGCAGGACGGGCGTGTCCTTGCAGGAGCGCTCCAGAGCCAGGCGCGACAGGCACGACAGGAACTCCTCCGTGCCCATGCTCGGCAGGAACCCGTCCGCACCGATCGCGTCGCCGGCGAGGCACGCGACGATGCCGCTGTTGGTCCGGTTTTCGCGGGCCGACAGGACGTCGATCAGGGCCGAGCGCGCCGCGACGCGCAGCGTGTCCCGGTCGAAGGAAAGTTTGCCGTCGCCATCGACCAGTTGGACGGCATGACGCTCCATCCGGGCGAACCCATAGACGTCGTCGGACGCGCCGGACTGGACCGAGATGTTGCGCCCGGCGAGCGCGAGCACGAGCAGCGCCATCAGCGTGTCGTCTTCGATCGGCGCCCGCGCCAGCGCTTCGTGCAGTGCGTCGTTGCGGAGGTCGCCGATCATCTCGACGCCCTTGCGGGTCACGTCAGGCCGGGGCTTCGGCATGACGATGGCGTCAACGCCATCGTCGGCGTCGTCCGCGCCTTTGCTCTTCGGCTCTGGCAGCCGGAAATTGACGCTCTGCACCTTGCCCTCGCGGTCGAGATACATCGCCGTGCGGTCGCCCTTGCCCGGCTTGCCGTGGACGCGCTCGGCCTTGGGCGGCAGAACGACCTGACCCCAGTTGTTGACGTCGGTGATGACGCCGCGCTTTGGCAGGTGGATGGTCATCCACTCCTGCTGGGCCCCCAAGAACCCTTCCACATTGGTGGTGTAGCGGCTGTCCTCGTCGGCCGGCGCGAACAGATCCTCGACCCAAGAGATGCCGTAGGCCTGAGCGAGATCGTCGCCAAAGCTGGCGTCGCGCGCATACATGCGCTTCTTCGACAGGGCATTGGCGACGCTCCACCACGACACCTGCGGGTCGCCCTTCTTCGGCTTCTGCGCCTTCCAGACCTCGCGCTGTTCGTCGAGATTGGCCGCCGCGATGGCGCGCAACTGCTGCTCGCTCGGCATGTCGCCCTTGGCCATGTGGTCGAGCATGGCCGGCAGGACGTTCGCCAGTAGCCTGAGCTTCCTGATCTGGCGCACCGGCAATGCGAGCGCGACGCCGATCGCTTCCTCGGTCCAGCCGAGCGCGACGAGGCGTTCGATCGCCCGCCACTGATCGACCGGGTTCAACGGCTCGCGCGCGATGTTCTCGACCATGCTGCGCATCGCGCCATTGTCGTTGGCGGCGTCGACGACGAGCACGTCGATTTCCTCTAACCCTGCCGCGATCGCCTGCTTCACGCGGCGATGTCCGGAATCGATGATGTAGCCATTGCCGCCGTCGGGTTCTGGCGCGATCACCGGAGGCTGGACGAGGCCGACCGCTTTGATCGTCGCCAGCAGCAGCGCATCGGCCTGCGGCGTGGATTTGGTCTGGCGCGAACGATCGGAATTCTCCTTCAGCGCGCGCGGATCGAGTTTCATGAGATGCATGGGATGCTCCTTCAGAGGGTGTCGGACGGCCTCGACCTGTCCGGTTCAGTCTTCTTCCCGAAGACCCCTCCAAGCCCGCGGAGCGGACAGGCCGGTGCAACTGCGGCCGAGCATCTCGGCCCGGATGGCCAAGCGGGGCCAAAGCCCTGCGCAGGACGACGGGCCGAAATCGCGCCGGCGGCGGTTGAGCGTCAGCGTCAGCGGCATGGCCGATTGGCGAGCAAGGTTCTCTTTCTGCCCCTTGTCTTTCTCAGCGCCCATCGATGCAGCCGACGGCCGTCTTGATCTGACACCATTATGGTGGCAGAACGGAGCATGGAGAAAAGGCGGCCGACCTCGATCTCGACGCGATCAAGGCGGCGCTGGGGTCAGTCGAGACACTGGCGATGACGTCTACGGCGCTGCGCGACGCCATCGCTCTGAGCTTCGACCGCGCCGCTGTGGTCGAGACGATCACCAAAGTCGAGCGACGCATGTTCTTCAAGTCGATGACGACCTTCGCCGATCATCGCGTCTGGCAGGACGTCTACCATGTGCCGGCCCGCGACCTGATGCTCTACGTGAAGTTCCAGGCTGACGTCGTCACTGAGTTCACGGTCATGTCTTTCAAGGAGAAATGATTATGGCGGTCTCGAAGCAGGAATTGCCGAAAACGATGATCTCGCCGGAAACGGGCGAGACGTTGCGTCGTGGCACTCGTCCTTTCCTCGTCACCTATCGGCACAAGAGCATGACCGTCGAGCTGCCTGGCTACTACCCGGAAACGGGCAGTGAAGGGGTCCATGTCGGTGACGACATGGCGATCTCCGACCTCGCGCTGCGGACTCTGAAGGAGGAGATCGACGGCATCCCCTCGCCTGCCACCATTCGCAGGGTGCGCGAGAAGTTGAAGCTGTCGCAGCGCGAGGCGGGCAGCCTGCTCAGGGTCGGCGAAAACGCTTTCGACAAATATGAGCGTGGCTTGGTCGAACCGAGCGGTCCGACCAGCCAGTTGCTGCGGCTGCTTGACCACCATCCCAAGCTGATCGACGAACTTCGTCAAAGCGCCGCTTGAACAGCGATCGCATTCGCGTCGGCTGCTGGTCGATTGCAAAACAATGGAGAGCCGCATTTAGTGTGGCTATCGCCGCGCGCGAATAGAGACCCCGATCGAGCGAAGCGCGTAAAGAAGATCGGCCTGCCTGATCAGTTCGACCGCCGGCGAAGAGGTCAGTTTCTCGCTTACGGCCCGGTCATAAACCGCGACACAGTCGGCCGCGGTCAGACACGAGGCGTAAAGCAGCCCGTCGATAGCGAAGGGATCGTAGACGGCCTCGCTCAGCTCACGGCCCTCGCGATGCTCTTTTGCGCGCGCCGCGTCGGTGCTGACGCCGAGCCTCAGCAATCCGGTCGTTCGCAGATCGAGAACCGTGAGAGGAGCGGTCGCCGTGACCTCGGCGACCGCCCAATTCTCGATCTCGCCTTCATCCAGAACGCGGTCGATCTCGCCTTCAAAACGATCCCACACGATCGTCTCGGCGATGGCCGTGGCGAGGTCTCTGGCAAGATACAGGAGCTTGAACGCCTGGCTCGGGCTCGAAAACCGGCTGTGCCCGAAACCCATGCCGAGCGGCTTCCTCATATGCGCAACAGGCATCACGCGCAGATAGGCACGCGGTTGAAACGCCAGCGCAAGATCACTGACTATCCTGGGATCGAGCTTCACGTCTCAGCCAAAATCACGCGACGCCGCTTCCAGCACCTCCTCAACGCGGCCGTTCTTGAGCGCATCGAGCGGCGCTTCGCCAAGGCTCGGCTTGGTCTGGATGAGCCACTGCCAGGCGACACGCGGATGGGCGATGATCTTCGTCACCTGCGACATGCCCTCGACCGGCCGGCCGTCAACGAACTGGGCCAAAGGAAAGACATGCTTGCGCTCGCCCTTGAGCAGGCCGATCAATGCGCCACGCTTCTGCCATTCGTGCAAGGTCGAGCGCTTCGTGCCGAACATCTTTTCGATGTCGCCAGGGCCCGCAACCGGACCGGCCCAATCCTCGAGCCGAACCGTCGTCGCGAACTCGGCGAGACGGCGTCGGCCTTCGTCAAGATCAACCGCGCGCCCAAGGCCGGGGCCTTGGCTGACTTCGACGGGTTTTTCGACTGGAAGCTCGATCAGCTTGCGACCGGCTCCGGTTGCGAGGCCCTCCACGACGGCTTCGACGGCGCGGGCCAACTCGTTGTCGCTTCCGGCGACTCGCCGCTGTTGCTCGACGGATAGCCGCGACGCAGCGGCCGAGACAACCGCCACGACCTTGCCCGTGGCTTCGAGAGCTGTCTTGGACAGCCCCGGATTGTGACGCGCCAGAACTTTTAGGACATCGGCGAGGGCTGCCGGATCAACGGCAATCCTCCCTCCGGTTTGGACTCTTCGGACAGATACGACCATGACGGCTTCCTTCACTGAGCCCGATAAATAGCCTTGATTGTCTTGATTGTCCAGATTGTTCGGTCTGCAGAGCAAACGATGATGATCGCCCCCGCGTCGGATGGGTGGGATTGAAGCGCCCCTCAGGCAGCCGCCGTCTTCAACGCACCTGGCCCGTCGAAATCAATCGCCAGCGCCTTCTCGATCTCGACCAGTTGCCGGCGCTTCTCAGCCAACTCCGTCCCGAAGGCGAACTCCCCGCCCTCGCGCGACCGATACGACGCAAGCCGGCTCTGGGCCTTAGCGAGACGCTGACGATACCGCTCCCGCTCGCCGTCGAAATCCCCGAGCGCATGTTCGAGCCGCGACACCGCGCCGAGCGGCGTCACGGTGACCGGCAGATCGATCTCGTGCTCATGGCCCGTGCGCAGCAGCATCGTCTCAAAGCGATAGCCGTCGCGCCCGCCGCGCTTGCCGCTGAACTCCAGCTCGAACCCGCCGATCGTGGCGATCACCACCTCCCCCTCATGGCGCATCTGCACGAGGGTCAGGATTTCCTTCAGGATGGCGCGACCGGCGTCCTTGCGCTCGCTATAGGATGCACCCATCACGACCATAGTGAATGCGTCGCCAGCCGTCGGCGCGAGACGCTCAATGTCGCGTCCTATCTCGCCGATTCGACGGGTCGAAACCGCGATATCCCGCTCTGCATCGCGAAGCTGCCGGCGCACGGCGAACTGATCGTCCTGATGGGCGGCGCGCAGGCGCTCCAGCCGAGCGATCTCAGCCTCCAGCCCAGCCTTCTGCATCAGCCGCTGATCGCCCGATGCGATCGCTTTGGCCATGGCGAACTGGCTGGCCTGCCCCTCGCCCATATCCTCAAGCCGGCGGATCGAGGTATCGCCGGAAAGCGCCGCGGCGATGAAGCGGGCTTTTCGCTCGTTGTTCTGCCACATGGTGGCGTCGAGCGAACCTTGCGTGGCGTAGGCGAAGATATCGACCTCATCATGCTGGTTGCCCTGCCGGACGATCCGGCCTTCCCGCTGCTCGATTTGCGAGGGCAGCCACGGCACATCGAGATGGTGCAGCGCTTTCAGCCGGAGCTGCGCGTTGACGCCGGTCCCCATGGTCTCGGACGAGCCGATCAGGAAACGCACCCTGCCGGCGCGGACATCGCCGAACAGCCGCTGTTTCGCCTCCGACTTCTTGAAGTCCTGCATAAAGGCGATCTCGGCAGCGGGCACACCGTGCCGGACAAGCTCGTCGCGGATCCAGCGATAGGCCGAAAAGCCTCGGGCTTTCTCGACACTGATCGTGCCGAGATCGGAGAAGATCATCTGCGCCGCGCCGCCCAACTCATAGGGCTTGCCATCGGGTCGGACGTAAGCCGCGTCAGCAGTCTCCCGCCAGATGCGTAGCGCGTTCCCGATCAGGAGGTTGAGCTTGTTCTCCGCCTCGTTGTCATTGTCGGGATCAACCAGCCGCAGATCAATCGCGGCATGGCGGCCGTCGGTGATGACCGAGAGCAGGATGTCGTCGCCCGGCTCCGGCGGCCGGTCGCGCATCTCGATCGCCTTGATGCGCTCGTCAAGCAAGCGCTGGTAGGATTTGAAGGCCGATGTCGGTTTGGCGGTCAGAATCTGACGGCGGCCGGTCGAGATCGCCGGCACCTTCACATAGCGCCGCAAATCGTCGGGGAGCACGACATCCGCGAAGGATCGGAACATGGCGATCAGTTCGGGCACATTGACGAAGCTGGCGAACCGCGAGACCGGCTTGTATTTGCCCGATGGCTGCAGCTCGAGTTCGGTCGTGGTGTCGCCAAAAGTCGAGGCCCAGGCGTCGAACTCGTGCAGTCCGCGCTGCCGAAGCGCGGCATGGTCCATCAGGCGCTGGACCGAGAACATTTCGCCGAGCGTATTGGTGATCGGCGTCCCCGACGCCAGCACGAGCGCCCTGCCCTGGTTCTTCGTCTCAACGAAGCGTGACTTAACATAGAGGTCCCAAGCGCGCTGCGAGCCGTTGGAATCGACGCCTTTCAGCGTCGACATGTTGGTGGCGAAGGAGAGCTTCCGGAACTCCTGCGCCTCGTCGACGATAATCTGGTCGATGCCGAGCTCGGAGATGGTCAGGAGATCGTCCTTGCGGGTCGCGAGCGCCTCCAGCCGCTCCTTCAATCCTTCCTTCAGGCGCTCGAGACGCTTGCGCGAGACGCGGTCGTCGCTCTCAACCTTGGTCAGCAGGTTTTCATAAAGTTCGAGTTCGTCCTGGATCATCTGCTGCTCGAACGCCGACGGCACGTCGATGAAACGGAACGCCGAATGCGTGATGATGATTGCGTCCCAAGCCGCGGTCGCTGCGCGCGCCAGGAAGCGGTGGCGCTTCTCCTTGGTAAAGTTGCTCTCGTCGGCGACGAGAATGCGAGCATTGGGATAGAGCGCCAGGAATTCACGCGCGACCTGCGTCAGGCAATGGCCCGGCACGACCAGCATCGCCTTGGCGATCAGGCCGAGCCGGCGCTGCTCCATCACGGCAGCCGCGAACGTCATGGTTTTTCCGGCGCCGACAGCATGGGCGAGATAGGTCGAGCCGGCCGCGACGATCCGCCAAATGCCGCGCTTCTGGTGCGGGTAGAGGGTGAAGGCGCCGCTCGCGCCGGGCAGGTTCAGATGCGAGCCATCGAAGGCGCGCGGCGCGATGTTGTTGAAGCGATCATTGTAGACCCGCGCCAGCCGATCGGTTCGGTCGGGATCGGACCAGACCCAAGCCTGGAAGGCGGTCTTGATTTTGTGGAGCTTCTCCTTGGCGGCTTCGGTATCGACGACGTTGAGCACCCGCCGCTCGCGGCCGTCCTGTTCAACGGTGTCGAAGATCTGCGGGATGCGGCTGTTCAGGGCGTCGGTGAGCAGCTCGCCGGCATGACGACGGCCCGTGCCCCAGTCGGAGGTTCCCGCCGCCAGCCAGCCGAGCTGACGTGCATCGACCGTCCATGACGCCAGCTCCGGCATGTGGCGGATCGTGATCTCGGCGCCCATCGTCTCCTTGACGAAGCCGACGACATCGGCCGCCGGAATCCACGGCGCGCCGAGACGCGCGGTGATGTCGGAGGGACCGAGGTCGGCAGGCTGGACGGCAACGAGGGCACGGACATTGCGCTCGACGACAGTGTCGAGTTCGGCTGCGGCCTCGGCCGCCTTCAGCTTGTCGCGCACCGGCCCCGACAGATAGGCGTCCGCCATCTGCCAGGCGCCGTCGGCCGGATTCTGGAAGATCGCGTCGCCGAGCTCGACGACGACATCCGCGACATCCCGATGCAGCAGCTCGGCGATGTGCTCGAGATCAACGCGGCCGCGCTCGTTCAGGACGACAGCAAGCGCGTCCGTGGCGCAGGTGATGACGGGCGCGGCAGGCGGCGCAATGACGCGCTCGCTGAACAGCGGTCCCGGTTTGGCGGTGTCGGTGTCGAGGTCATAATCCTCAATCGAGGCGACGAGCCAGCAATCGGGATCGTCGAGGAAGGGCTGCAGGTTTGGCCGGCGATGGGTCTCGCGGACCTCGCCGGTTGTCTCATCCTCCGAGATCGAGACGGTCGTGTGGTTGATCGGCCCGAACTCGCGCAAAAAGCCCGACCAGGCGATGCGCAAGCGAATCTGTGCATCCTTCCAAGGCCGATCCTGCTCCTGGGCGGTCAAGACCTCGCGCACGGCGTCGCGGATCGGGATCAGTTTTTGGATGATCCGGACGTGCTTTTCCGGGACGCCTTCGGCGCTTCGAGCCTTTCGAACTCTTACTGCAACCGGCTCGCTGTCGATGAGCTGCATCAGCTCGCGGCGCGTATCGACGAAGTAGCTGCCCTCGCGGAGCCGCGTCTCCTGCGGCAGCGCAGCATTTGCGTCGGACGAAACGTCGTCGTCGAGGTCGACCACTTCCGGCTCACCGTCATAGAGACCTTCTGGAAGACGACGGATAGTGGCGTCCAACGCGGAATCGAGCGCGACGTCGGCCTGGGGCAGACAGGCATAGGCTTCGCCGAACGGGCCCGATGCGAGGGCATGCGTGCCGAGCACGAGGCCCGGGTTGCGCACGAACCAGCGATTGACGCGGATCGCGCCTTCGTCGGCTGTTACAGGCTGAACCTCCTCCAGATCGAGCCAGTCAGGGTCGCCACGCAGATCACCCGGCTTTCGCTTGCGGAAGAAAAGGATGTCGATGCCGACATCCGTCCCGGCGTCGGCGCGGAAGCTGCCTTGCGGCATCCGAATGGCGGCGATCAGATCGGCTGAACTGGCGATGTGCTCGCGCGCCGTGACGTCGGCCTTGTCCAGAGTGCCATGCGAGGTGACGAAGGCTGCAAGCCCACCGGGCTTCAACAGATCGATCGAGCGCGCGATGAAGTAGTCGTGCAGCCGCAAGCCCATCGAGCGATAGGCGCGGTTGGAGCGGACCGTGCGATCGGAGAACGGCGGATTGCCGATGGCGAGATCGAAATTCGCCGGCAGCTCGGTGCGCGCAAAATCACCGGCGAGGATGCGCGCGCGGGGCTGCAGCAACCGGGCAATGCGCGCCGTCGTCGGATCGAGTTCCACGCCGGTGACATGCACATGATCCCGAAATGCTTCCGGCATGAGCGCCGGAAACAGCCCTGTGCCGATGCCGGGTTCGAGCACGCGGCCGCCGCGCCAGCCGAGCCGCTGCAGGCCGGCCCAGATCGCCCGTACGATGAACTCCGGCGTGAAATGGGCGTACTGCGTGCAGCGCGCCAGCGAGGCGTAGTCGGCGTCGCTGACCGCATCCTGCAGCGCGCCGCCGATCATCTCCCAGCCTTTCCGGAACGCCGGCTCGTCTGGCCGTCGGAAGACGCCATTGGCAAGGTCGGATGCACCGAACCCGGTGAAGCGGATCAACCTGCGCTGCTCGTCTGGCGTCGCTGGTCGCTCTTCGGCTTCGATCTGCGCGGCGAGCCGGATCGCCGCAATGCTATCGCGAGCCCGGTCCTTCCAGCTTGCGGCGAGGCCACGATCGCCATCGAGGAGGAAATTGACGCCCCGCTGGATCGCAGGCGATGGCGCGAGCGGGACGATCCGTTGCGCCGGCGACGGCGGCATCGGTTCGGGATCATCGTCGTCATTGACCGGACCGCCGCCGGCGAAGTCCGTGACGCCGAGGCTGAAGGGCGACGAGAGCGCAGTGTCGTGGAAAAGGTCGATGGTGAAAGGATCGAGATTGAGGCGGTGGTCATGCGCCATGGCGGAGGTCTCCTGGGTTCGAGGCGCGCGCCATCGCTCCCGCCGGATCGGATCCGACGGAAGTTGCGAAGGTCGCGGGACGATGGATTTGTGGCGGGTGGGCAGTCCGGCGGTTCAGCGCCGGACCAGGGCTAGCGAGATAGCGCTGTCGGTCATCGCGATCGTGAGATGCGTCGCCGTTGGCGCGGCCACGATCAGCTTCACGAGGTCTGCTGCATCGAGAAACTCGACGCCGTCATCGCCGCCAAAGTGCTGGCGCTTGTAGTGCCAGGAGTTGGGATTGGTCTTGGGATCACACTCCTGGGCGTAGAACACGAGCGGACGCTGATCCTTGGCGAGCTCGCCGTTGGACATAATGTAGACGCCCTCATCGCCGACCAGCCAGAGACCGGGCCGCTCGTTCTTGCCGGAGGTGAGGCCATGCGGATTGCGAAAGCCGCCATTGAGAACGGCGTCGATTCGTCCGCGCGTGATGACGGCGCGGACATCCGTGACGGAGAAGCTGAACATCGTCGCCTCCCATCACGCCGCGACCGCGTCGGGCAGGTAGCGCAGATGCACGGGCAGCTTTTCGCTGACCTCCGCATCCGTCAGGCCATCGAGGAGCCTCAAACTGGTTCCCTGCCGGCTGCCATAGACGGTGACGGTGCGCTTCCCCCGGTCGAGCACGGGCCAGCGCTCGCCGGCATAGCCGCGATAGTCGTCATGGGTGCTCGACCAGATGTGCTCCAGGCGCTCCTGCCGCGTCATCGCCCGAACCGGGCGGGTCTCGCGCTCGATGATCGCCTCGCGCATACGCCTGCCGGAATCGATGTCGGCGAGATCGCAGTAGCTGTGGAAGTACCGGGCCCGGCCGTCGATCCACAAGGTGAAGAAGACGCTGGTGATCGAACCGGTCAAGAACTCGCGCAGCGCGAACATGTCGACGCGCAGGATCAAAGGCGGCAGGACCTCGAACATGTAATCGTGCTCGGCCTGCCCGATCTCGAACCACTCTCCCGCATAGAGCGAGCGGCCATCATCAGGTCTACGGTCGGGCCGCTGGGCATGACGGTCGAACAGCCGAAACATTTGCCGCCGGTCGGCGACGCCCTGGAACACTTTGCATATGGGGAAGACGGTCATGGGCTGCTCCTGTGGTCTCGTCAGACCGGAGCGCGGCTCATCCTCGCGACATCGCCATCATCTTCGGCTCTTCCTGACCCCTCCCCCGCGGCCGCCGTCCCGTTCTGTCGGGTCAAGGGCCGGCGCAGCCGGGCGAAGCGTCACCCTTGATGCGGCCGGCGGGCATGCGGCAGGCCTCCTCTCCTTTCTCGTCTTTCCAATTCCTCCCTCGCATTCTCCTTCAGAGCGTCGTTCCAGTCATCGCCGGGTGGCCTCAGCCGAAACCAGTCGCAGCCGGCGGTCTCGGCGATCTCACGCAACCGCCCGGCATATACCTCACCTTGGCTGTTGGCGTCCGTCGCCGCGACGAGCTGGGCGCCAGGACGCGCGGCGAGCGATCGCACCGCCGCATCTGTCGCAGGCGACCAGCCGCCGCCGGTGCTGAGATAGAGGCTGCCATCCCGCAGCCCCTCAAGCGCCGCGAGGCTCATCGCGTCGATTGCCGCCTCGGTGACGCAAAATCTTAGCGCTTCGGACGCGCCGATCCGGAACAGCACCTTCGCACCGCCGGTCGAGAAACCGCGCCATGCAGGGCCGCGCTCCTCCCAGCCGGAGACAATGCCGCCGCTGTCGGCATGGGCGGCCCATAGGCTGCCATGTGGGCCTTCCCGCAGCCGGTCCTGACGGATCGCGGCGCGCAGCACGCTTTCGGGGAGATGGCGTTCGTGACGCAGGTAGCGCCAGGTGGCAGAGCCGGGCCGAAGGGCTGGCCTAGCCCGCCAGCGTTCGGCAAGAGGAACAATGGGCTTTTGCGGGCTTGGTCTTTGCCACTCAGGTTCGGCCGGTCGAAAGCCGACCAGCTCGGCCGCGCGCGCAAGTGCCTCCGTGAAGGCAACGCCGTCCAGATGCTGGATGAGCGAGAGCACGTCGCCCTTGGCGTCCGACAGCGGGTCGAACCAGCCCCTGCCCTCGTGGATCACGATGACGATGTCGCTGCCGCGCCGATGCTTGACGGCACGGCCCGTGCTCTCCCTCAGATCGATGGCGAAGCCGGCTTTCTCCAGCACCGCCGCGCACAGCACGCGCCCCTTCAGTTCCTCGAGTTCTCGTTGCTCCATCATCTTTTCCGGCGCCTTCCGTCCGGCCTCTCTCTTTCATCCACCATTCCGCCCATCTCGCGGCACCACCCCCCCCCGCCGCGAAGAGCGGCGCGTGCAAGGGCGCGGATCGACGGTCGACGGGAAGTTGAGATCAATCGTTCGCGGCGCAGCCTCCCTTGCGGGCGACTGCTCGCCAGCGGCACTAAGTGCCGGCTCAGTGAGCCGGCCGGCGATCATGGGGGTCGAATTCGTGAATGACGTGGAGCTCGTCATCGGCGTCGATCTCGTCGCTCGGTAGCACTCCATAAGCGCCATCGATCTGGAAAACCGTGACCGCGACCATCAGCATGCGGGCGAGTGCGAAGGCGTGGCTCTGGGCAAGGACAAGATCGTTCGACATCGTGAGGCTCCATCCGGGAGCGGGGCAATTCCCGCTCGATGGCTCCTCGAAGGGCTGGTTCCGGTCGCGATCACCGCGAAGGCGAAGCCGCAGCGGCGGCACGCTCGCGTAGCCGACCCCTTGCGGGTTGATCGTGGAAGATCCGGAACCGGACCAGGACGCCATCGCAAAAGAGCGGGATTTGCGCTGCTCTCGGTGGACCGCCCGTTCGAATGAACCGCTGGACCGGCCAGCTTTCTGCCTCGGGCATTTTAAGCCGGATCAGACGCTTTCAAATTCCGGATTGGACGCTGAACCGCGCCGGTCTCGTCCTGAGGATCGAAGTGAAAGCGTCGTCGAGCGTGCAGGCGTCGGATTTTCGCGGTTTGCGGCGATTGAGGGCCGTGTTGGATCGCGTTTTGCACGAGGGGTCGTGCTCTACGATAGAAAGCATGTGCTGCCTTTCGGGGAGAAACTCAGCGCGGCACCGATATCGGTACTTTGGGCAGAGTGAGACGCACATGCCGACGCCTCTCCTGTCCCGCGTCAGGGATGGACGCCCGGATGGGTGAAGACCCGCAAGGGGCTTCAGCTTTGCCGTCAGCCCGGCCCGAAGGGTGACGCCGTGACTTACCTACGCTTTTTCCGATGCCGCCGTCTCCTGCCGAGCACGGGCATCGGGTTCTCTCGCTTCCCTTCGGTCTCTTTCGCCCGCAACTGCCGGGTAACATCTTCGATCTCGCGAATGGCGGCCGCTACCTCTCCAGCGGGAAGGAAATGGCCGGTGATCCATCGGTCGATGTATTGACGCACGTCAGGAGCACAGCCGCGCTTGAGGAATGCAAGAACGAGCGCCACGTTTTCCGATCTGAAACGAATGATGCGCTCAAGAAGAAAGCTCGTCGCTTGCATGCAGCGCAGATCAAATCGATCGGACTCGCGCCAAAGCTGGTTGAGAAACGTGATCGTGACTTCGATATGCGATCGAAGATCGGCGTTCCGTGTCCCGATGAAATTCGCGATTGCCCGGAAGTTCTCCAACCCATTCTTGGGGTCTCCGCGGAGAACCGCGAACATCGTGGCTACGTTCAGGGAAAGGTGTCCGTGACGACGCCAGGCGAGTTTGACAACCAGATCGACATAGCGGCCAGCATCGATCGCGCCGGTCTCGTGAGCGAACGAGAAGATCGGCTGCAGCCAAAGACCTTTCGCGGCACAGGCGGCTTCGGCGAATTGTCGGTAGTACATGTCCTTGGATACGAGGATGTAATCCGTTCCTGCGAGGTTGGCGGCATCAAGAACATAGCTGCCGAAGGTCTGAGTGATCACGGTTGCGACCTCCCGGGGATGGTCGGGAGCCACGACGGGGCGAACCTCGCAGGCGGCCTCGATCCGCTTGAGTTGCTCGACGATGTAGCCGCGCCGCGCGGCAATATCTTCAGCAGTGTGGTCCTGACGGATGTACTCGCCATTGTGCCAGGTCATTGTCATCGACCGTCCGGCGGGTGTCTCCTGCTCGTCGCGCAGGTTCTTGATTTCGTCGATGACGGTCTGTGGGACGACCAGCGTCCCGAAGACAGACTGGAGCACATCGAAGGCATCCATCGTTGACACAGTCCAGGCAGTGTAGGCGTCGAGCACTACTCCTGAACGACAATGGGTCTCCAGAAGAGTATGAGCCGCCAACCGCTCCGGTTCCGTGCCCAGGCAAGTGCGGATATCGAAATCAAGGAAACGAATGTATTCGACGAATCTAATCGTATCCCGCTCGCCTTTCGCGATCGCTTAGAAAGCCCCGGCGCGGCCGACGTTGCGGGCGACCGTGAACCGCATCACTCCCAGCCCTCGACGACAATCTTGCCGCGTGCGGTAGTGCTCTCAAGCGTCTCATGCACGCACTTGAGGTTCGCGGCGTTGATGGGGGAGAACCGTTCGGTGAGGGTGGTGCGCACCTCGCCGGCGTCCACAAGGTTGGCGATGGCCGACAGGATCTGACCCTGCGCTTCCATATCAGCGGTCTCGAACATTGATCGGGTGAACATGAACTCCCAGTGGGTCGACACCGACTTGCGTTTGAACGGTACGACATCGAGTGTCTTGGGGTCGTCGATGAGCGCGAAGCGTCCCTGCGGGGCGATCAGCTCGGCGATCTGCTCGATATGCTCGTCGGTGTGCGTGGTCGAGAAGACGAAAGCCGGCGCGCCGATGCCGATATCCGCCACTTGCCGAGCCAGCGGCTGACGATGATCGATGACATGGTGTGCGCCGAGCTCACCCACCCAGGCCTGCGTCTCAGGGCGCGATGCCGTCGCGATGACGATCAGTTCGGGTACCTGGCGAGCAAGCTGGATCGCCATCGAGCCTACCCCGCCGGCACCCCCGATAATCAACAGCGCATGTGCTGCACCGGCTACAGGAGTCCGCACGGACAATCGCTCGAAGAGGGCCTCCCACGCGGTGATCGCCGTCAGCGGCAACGCCGCTGCCTCTGCCCAATCGAGGCTGGTCGGCTTCTTCCCGACAACGCGCTCGTCGACCAGGTGCAACTCGGCGTTGGTCCCATCGCGGCCGATGCTGCCCGCGTAGAATACCTCGTCGCCCGGCTTGAAGCCGCTCACCTCAGGGCCGACGGCGCGAACGACACCGGCAGCATCCCAACCCAGGACACGCCAATCGCCGCGGATGGAACCCGAGCCACTGCGAACCTTCGTGTCAACCGGGTTTACCGAGACGGCGTTGACCTCGACGAGGAGATCACGGCCGGTAGCGACGGGATCGGGAAGCTCGATATCGACGAGCGATTCCGTGCGATCGATCGTTCCGGGCTGCTGATAGCCGACTGCGCGCATGGGAACTCCTGTTGTTTCAGGGGCTATATAGCGATACTTGGTGCGTACGGGGATACGCACAAGCATTGCTTATAGTATCATAAAGGATACCGTCGAATGGCCAAGGTCCGTCATTCTACTTTCGACTGCGCGCCGGGGTGTTCGGTTGAGGCTGCGATCAGCCTGATCGACGGCAAATGGAAGTGTGTGCTGCTGTTCCACCTGCTCGAGGGGACACGCCGCTTCAATGAGCTGAAGCGTCATGTCCCGAACGTCACGCAACGGACGCTCACTAACCAGCTTCGCGAGCTCGAAGCTGACGGGCTCATCACACGCAAGGTCTATCCCGTCGTGCCACCGAAGGTAGAATATACGATCTCAGACCTTGGTCGTAGCCTCAGCCCGATTTTGAAAGCGCTCAAGCAGTGGGGCGATGCCAACATGCAACTGTTTTCAAACCCTGCTGCATGATTATCGCCGAGAGTGAGCAGCTGTGTTCGTCGGTCCGACAGGCGTCCATCAGGCCGGCGACGGCGTGGCGGTCGCTGTCGTCCTCCCCTTGAGGTCGGTGATGACCTCGCCGATCAGCGCCCGTAGCCAGCGGTGTGCGGGATCGTGCCGGTAGCGGACGTGCCAGGCCATCTCCACGGGGAAGCTGCCGAGATCGACCGGAGCCGGCAGGATCTTTAGCCGCGGGTCGTGCATCAGCCGCCTGCAGATGAGCGAGGGCAGGGTGGCGCAGTAGTCGGTCACCGCCACCATCTCGGCTACCGCGAAGAAGTTGGTCACCGAGATCGCGACGTCGCGCTTCAGCTGCTGCTGCGCCAGCGCCTGGAACAGCCCGGCGCGCATCCGTCCGGGCGGCACAATGTTGACGTGCTTCATCGCCTCGAACTGCTCGCGCGTCATGGCATCGCCGACGCCCGGATGGTCGGCGCGGACGGCGCAGGCGAGCCCTTCGTCCAACAGGTGCTGGACGACGAGGTTGTCGGGCGGGTCGACGATGCGGCCCAGCACGAGCGCCGTTGTGCCCGACACGACGCCCGTCTCAACGAGATCGTTGCCGTACGGCGTCAGGCGGAGCTTGATGCCGGGCGCGACCTTCTGCAAGCGCGCCACGATGGCGGGTACAAGGACGAACTCGACATAGCCGTTCGGCGCGATGGTGAAGAGCCGTTCGGCCTGTGCGGGGTCGAAGGCCTGCTGACCGAGGACCGCGTCGTCGAGCTGTGCGAGTGCCTCGGCGATCAGCGGTGAGAGTTCGAGCGCGATCGGGGTCGGCTGGATGCCATAACGCTCGCGGACGAACAGCTGGTCCTGAAGCATCAGTCGTAGACGCGATAGGGCATTGGACAAGGCGGGCTGCGTCATGCCCATGCGCTCGGCGGCCCGCGTGACGCTGCGCTCCTCCATCAAGGCGACGAAGATCGGCAGCAGGTTTAGATCGTAGCGCATGCAGTCATCCTTTCGGCCGTATATCTGAAATCAAAAAAATAAACTTCTAGAATATGTCGACGAGGCCCATCTCCCACCCATCGGCGACGGACGCCGCGAACATGGAGGTTCAGATGAGCAAGGGTCATGTTCTCGTTCTCGGATCGAATGCGACACAGATCGAGCTGCATGGCGGCGGTACTGCGACGATCGGTCAGTATCTCAACGAGACGGCGGTCCCCTCGCTGGCTCTGCTCGACGCCGGCTATGACATCGTCCTCGCCACGCCCAACGGGACCAAGCCGCACATCGACGCGGTCTCCGATACGGTGGATCACTTCGGCGGCGACGAGGCGGCATACGAGCGCGCCAAGGACTTCTTCATCAACCACCCGACGATGAACGACGTCCGTACGCTGAAATCGGTCGTCGAGGCCGGTTTGGACGGCTTCGTTGGCGTCTTCGTACCGGGCGGTCACGCGCCCGTCGTCGACCTGATGCAGGACCGCGATGCGGGCACGATCCTCCGTCACTTCCACGCGGCGGCCAAGCCGACCGCGCTCCTCTGCCACGGACCGGTGGTCGTCGTCGCTACGCTCGACGATGCTCCGGCCTTCCGCAAGGCGCTGGAGGAAGGCGATGACGCCGGGGCGGCCGACCTGGCGCGAGACTGGATCTACTCGGGCTACCGCATGACCGTCTTCTCGGCGAGCGAGGAGAAGATCGCTGAGGAGCAAGTGCTGAAGGGCGAGCTCTTCTTCGACATGGAAAAGGCGCTGCGGTCGGCCGGTGGCGACGTCTCGGTCACCGACAAGAACTTCGCTTCGAATGTCGTCGTGGACCGGGAGCTGATCACGGGTCAGAATCCGGCGTCGGACCAGGCCATGGCCGACGCGCTGATCGAAGCCCTTGATCGCGCTGCGTGAGTACCAGGATGACCGGCGGGGCGCTAAGGGTGCGCCCTCCCACGGATATAACCAAGACAAGGAACGGTGCCATGACCGCCAACGTGAAGATCGTCGCCGTCCTCACCGCCCGTGCGGATACCGTCGACCGCCTGCGCGCTCTGCTCGACGCCATGCTAAAGCCGAGCCGTGCCGAACCGGGCAATTTGCGCTACGATCTCTGGCAGGACCAGAGCGATCCGAACCGCTTCGTCCTCGACGAGCTGTACGCGGACGCGGATGCGGTCGCCGCCCACCGCGCGACGCCCCACTTCCAGAACTACCTCTCTCAGATCGGCGATCTGGCCGAGCGCGCTGCGTTCGTCCTCAACCCCGTCTCCGCGACCTGAGGGTGGTGCCATGGGCAAGCTTAAAGAATGGGTGGGGTCGGCGCTGCTCGCACAGCCGTTCTACACAGGGGAGCTACGGATGATCGGCCTGTTGGCACCTGCACTCCGCCTGGGCCTGATGGGCCTCGTTCATCCACGCGACTACCGCTGAGGCGGAGCCGCGATCCGGCGAAAAATCAACATCTGAATTGAAGGAAACACAGCCATGACCAAGGGTATCGAAGGCAAGGTCATTCTCATCACCGGCGGCAGCACCGGCATCGGCGCGGAAACCGCGCGTCTTCTCTCTGAACGCGGTGCGAAGGTGGCCATCGCCGCGCGGCGCAAGGACAGGCTCGACGAGGTCGTCGCGGAAATCGCCGCAAACGGCGGCACGGCACGTAGCTACGCGCTCGACGTCACCGACAAGTCGGCGGTCCAGTCCGTCGTCGCCGCAATCATTGCCGACTTCGGCCGCCTTGACGTTCTGATCAACAACGCCGGGCTGATGCCGATCCGTCCGATGGCAGAGGTCAACACCGACGAGTGGGACCAGATGATCGACGTCAATCTGAAGGGTACCCTCTACGGCATCGCGGCGGCCCTTCCCGGCTTTCTCGAGCAGGGCAGCGGTCACATCATCAACTTGAGCTCGGTTGCGGGCATCAAGGTCTTCGCACCGGGCGGCACGGTCTATTCCGGCACCAAGTTCGCCGTCAGCGCGATCAGCGAGGGCTTGCGCCACGAGGTGGGTGAAAAGGTCCGTGTCACGTCAATCGAGCCTGGAGCTGTCGAAAGCGATTTGAAGTTCACGACGTCTGGCACGGCTGCCGAGACGGTGCTCGACTTCTACAAGCAGGCCATCCCGGCGGCATCGGTGGCGCGTGCTATCGCGTTC
This sequence comes from Allobosea sp., assembly GCF_030695125.1. Taxonomy (GTDB): domain Bacteria; phylum Pseudomonadota; class Alphaproteobacteria; order Rhizobiales; family Beijerinckiaceae; genus Allobosea. The sequence continues at coordinate 23,895 of NZ_JAUYTP010000075.1, forward strand.
GCTGTCGAACAACCTGATGACGTCGACGTCAACGCGATCGTCATCCGGCCGACCGCACAGCAGTTCTGATTTCGACGAGGAGGCGGGGCCGCGTGTGCTCCGCCTCCTGGGAACGTTCCGGCCCGCTTGTCCGTTACTTTGCCAAATGATATCTGTCCGTTTAACTTGAGGAGTCGATGATGCCCAAACTTGCGCTGTATGTGCCACTGAAGGCCAGGCCCGGAAAAGAGAGCGATGTTGCCAATTTTCTGACCTCGGCACTGCCGCTCGTTCAAGCTGAGCCGGGGACTCTGACCTGGTATGCGATCGAGGAAGGTCCCGGTGCGTACGCGATCTTCGATACGTTCGACTCAGAGGAGGATCGGCAGGCGCATCTTGACGGCAAGGTTGCCGCCGCACTGATGGCCAAGGCGGATGAGCTGTTTTCCGAACCGCCGCAGATCCATAAGTTCACCCTACTGGCAGCTAAATAGCAGAGTGCTCGACACCATTCCGTCGGGCTTGGCTGAACGGCAGACCGGGACTTCATACGCCCGCGTTCTCGAGGTACGATGTTGGAGTCCTGAACTGCCGTTCGACTGCACGATGAGATACGTCTGCCATCCGGAATGAACGAGCCGGCTCTGGACTTCAATCAGAAGGACCACGACAGGCCATCCGCCATAGTGGATGGCCTGTCTTTTGCGTTTTATCCCGCCTTTAATGTTGCTGCTGATAAGGCCGTATCCCTGCATAACCGGTAATACAGAGAGTGTAAGCCAGGTAGAGGAGGGGCGAGGCTTAGTTGCGGACCGCACCGAGAGGGGAAAAACCAGTCCATTCAAGTTTCGTCATCAGGCAGACACGTTGATTTTCACAGGAATTTCTCGATAACATCAATCTGCCACTTTTTAAGACCGTTTAAGCTCGGGCTGTCGGCGAGCCGTTGTAAATCGACCTGAGAATTGCCGAACCGAGGCGGGGAACCGCTCAGGCGCCAGGCCGTTTAGGAAGCTGTGATCAGTTAGAAAGATTCCATATCCTCCGCCGCTGCGCTGGCGCGCGCCGCGAGCCTGCACGCAAGCGGGCGGCACCGCATGTTCATGATCGAAGGCCTGCGTTGCCGAGTGTATGCCCTTGTTTTTCAACTTAGTTTTCCTGCCGTATCCGCCCGTGCGGCCCGTGTTTCATCACGGTCAGGGTAACAGATGAATGTATTGCCGATACAATACCTCCAACGGCCAAGGCTGGCCTGATGTTCGACACCTTTCAATTATTTTTCCAGCTTCAGACAAACGTTACGAGAAAACCGTTTTTTCGTTGGGTCGCGCGAAGAGGCCACATACGCACCCGGCAGGTAATCGCGTGGACCAGGCGGCCCTAGTCTATGCCGCTATTGGCGTGTGAAGATTCCACTTCGGCGGTTGTTACCGCAAAGCGACGCGTTGCCCAGTTGCTGAGGGCACTTCATCATGGCCGGGGCGGGCCATGATGAAGGCTGGCTTGTCGCTCCCGTATGGCACCCCACCGTTGCCGAAGGGGGCGAGGTTGTCGATCCCGAGCGCCTGGCGCCGCGTCTTAGAACGCGACTGAACGGTCGACGTTGGCGGCGTCGAGGAAGAGGGGGAAGAAAATGCCGTCACCCGAGATAACCGGAGTGGTCATCCGGAACTTCCTCGATGTCTGGTGTTGCCAGAGGCGCTTTGGATCGGCGGGTCAGTAGTGAATGACCGTGCGGATCGACTTGCCTTCGTGCATCAGTTCGAACGCCTCGTTGATCTCCTCCAAACCCATGGTGTGGGTAACGAACGGGGCCAGATCGATATCGCCTCTCATGGCGTCCTCGACCATGCCGGGGAGCTGTGTACGTCCCTTGACGCCGCCGAAAGCGGACCCCTTCCAGACGCGGCCCGTAACGAGCTGGAATGGACGGGTGGAGATTTCTTCGCCCGCGCCGGCAACGCCAATCACGATCGACTGACCCCAGCCACGGTGCGCTGATTCAAGCGCGGCGCGCATGACGTGGACGTTGCCGATGCACTCGAAGGTATGATCGATGCCCCAGCCCGTCATCTCGATCAGCACTTGCTGGATGGGCTTGTCATGGTCCTTGGGGTTGATGCACTCGGTCGCACCGAACTGGCGTGCCAGCTCGAACTTGGACGGATTGGTGTCGATGGCGATAATGCGACCCGCCTTCGCCTGGCGCGCACCCTGAATCGCCGCGAGGCCGATGCCGCCCAGGCCGAACACGGCGACCGAGTCTCCGGGCTGGACCTTGGCGGTATTGTGGACTGCGCCGATGCCGGTCGTCACGCCGCAGCCGAGCAGGCAGACATGTTCGGGGTTTGCCTCGGGATTGATCTTGGCGAGCGATACTTCGGCGACGACAGTATATTCACTGAAGGTTGAACAGCCCATGTAATGATAGAGGGGCTGGCCATTGTACGAAAAGCGGGTGGTGCCATCGGGCATCAAGCCCTTGCCCTGCGTTTCGCGGACAGCGACGCACAGGTTGGTCTTGCCCGACACGCAGAAATCGCACTTGCCGCACTCGGCGGTGTAGAGCGGAATCACGTGATCGCCCGGCCTGACGCTGGTGACGCCCTCACCGACCTCGACAACGATGCCCGCGCCCTCGTGGCCTAAAACCACCGGGAAAACTCCCTCCGGATCATTGCCCGCAAGCGTGTACGCATCGGTGTGGCACACGCCGGTGTGCGTCACCCGGATGAGCACTTCGCCCTTCCGGGGTGGGGCGACATCGATTTCGACGATTTCGAGTGGCTTGCCCGGCTCGAAGGCTACAGCGGCGCGAGATTTCATGTTGGCATACCCTCGTTGATTGAAGCCGATTGCCGGTGCGAGGCCGTTGCGCCATCGCAAATTCGTTGACGCTCTTATACTGGCGGGGAGTATCGTTGCCATACTCCCTGCCAGTATACAAGAGGTGGTCGAGCGAGGATCTCGAACCAGAGAAGGCATGTAGGGGTGGCTTCGCTTCGCAGGTCTTAACCTCTGTGTAGCCCGCAGCCTGCGACCCGCCCATCGATCTTGAAGAGGCCATCGATCCTGGCGCGGTGAAAAACGCCGGAGAAGGCGCTCGCTTCGCTACGCCGGCAACAAAATGCAGGCCCGGAACGCCGAAAGTCTGCGCTCTGGTGAACAACAGCGGTTGGCTGGATACGAGGCTTTTGCTCTAACTGCGGGAGAGCACGGGCAAGAAGAGGAGCGCTGAAATCGTTACTTAAGATATGTACGCAGAATCTTCATTACGCCCTCCACGTCGTCCTCGTGATCGCTGCCCTCGCTTTTCACGGCCGGATCTGCACCGGCGCCGAATGTTTCCCTAAGGTGACTCTCCATCACTTCCGCCATCAGTCCATTTGTCGCGCCTCGCATGGCGACAATCTGCTGCAGCAGGGGAGTGCAATCGGCCCCGGCTTCGATCGCGCGTTCCAAAGCGTCCGCCTGGCCCTTAATACGCCGCAAGCGTGTAATGGCTCGCTTCTTGTCCTCTGATGAATGTGGCATCGCGCTTTCCCGAGAAATCGCTTCAGCATACTATACAGGGGGGAGTTTCAATCCTGTCCAGAGACTGGCGCTTCTGTAATCAGGCGAGTTTCGCCAGCCAATCTCCAAATTCGCCCCCCCGATCGGGCAGGCATAGCCGCCATGTTACCCTGAGACGGGTCTGGCATGCGGAGGAGGAGCGGTCATGCTCTCAAGCCTGCGCCACAAGCAACGACGGCATGGGCGCTTAGGGTCCGATCCTGTGTCTGGGAGGGGGGAGCCATCGCTTGCTCCCCCAGGTTTGCCGGTCAGACCGTAACGACGACCTTGCCGATCTGGTCGTTCGATTCGAGGAAGCGGTGTGCGTCCTGGATGGCCTCGAGCGGGAAGGTGCGCGCGATCCGCGGCTTTAGTGCGCCCGATTCCAGTCCCGCCACGATGAACGCCTTGGCGCGATCGAGGGCGGCGTCGTCCGAAACGATCTCGCTGTAGAGATACCCCTTGAGCGTGAGGCTCTTGCCCAGCACGGAGAACAACGGGAACGGCGTCGGCTCGCCGCTGAGCGCGCCATATTCAAGCAGGATGCCGCCGCGCGCCATGCTCGCGGTCAGCGGCTCGAACGACGGGCCTCCGACCGGATCGAGCACCACGCGCGCACCCGCACCATCGGTTATCTCCATCACCCTCGCTACCAGATCCTCTTCCCCGGTCGCGACGACATGATGTGCACCGGCATCAAGCAGGGCCTGGCGCTTGGCGCCGGTACGCGTCGTCGCGATTACCGTCGCGCCGACCATCCGCGCAATCTGGAAGGCAGCAAGGCCGACGCTGCTGGAAGCAGCGGTGACGATGACGAAATCGCCCGCGCCGAGCTTCGCCTGCTCCACCAGCGCGCCCCAGGCGGTGACGTACTGCATCCACACGCCCGCCGCTTCCTCGAACGACAGCGCCACCGGATGCTTGACGACGAGGCGGGCGGGCACGTTGGCGACCTCGCCATAGGTGCCCCAGCGCGCGATATCGAGCGGGGGGATGACGCTGACAGCTTCGCCTTCCGCAAACCCGGTCACGTCCGCCCCGACCGTAACGACAGTGCCGGCAGCCTCGTAGCCGAGTCGGCTAGGGAACTCGGCTTCCTGAAGGTAGGCATGGTTGCGGAACATCACCTCGGCGCGGTTTATGCCTATCGCCTTGACCGCGATCTGCACTTCGTCGGCCGCGGGCGCGGGCACTGCCACTTCTTCAATCCTGAGGACGCTTGCGTCGCCATATTCGTGGATTCGGACGATGCGGCTCATGGGACACTCCTTGATTATAGAATGATCGTTCTGTATCGGTGTGGGCCACCAGTTTCAAGATATTATTTATCGATCATTCCATATCGGGCGCCAGACATGACAGAGACGAAAGCACGTCGCGGCGCAGGTCGCCCTCGCGTGTTCGACACTAACGCAGCGCTCGACAAGGCGGTACGGCTGTTCTGGCAGCGCGGCTACGAGGCGACTTCGATGGCCGATCTGGTGGCGGAGACTGGCGTCGCCGCCGCCAGTCTCTATGCGGCGTTTGGCAGCAAGGCGGGGCTGTTCGCGGCGGTGATCGAGCGCTATGCCGCGACGTTCAGCGTCCACCTCTATGCCCCCATCAACGACCCGGCGTTGTCCACCTTCGAGGCCGTCAAAGGCCTGCTGGAGCGAGCGGCGTCATCGTTCTCGGAGCCTGGAACGCCGGCCGGCTGCTTCATGTATTCGGCAGCGGCAGCCGTTTCGCCGGCGTCCGCCGCCATCGAATGCCTGCTGCGCGACAAGCGTATCGCGGCGGAGGCCCTCCTGATCGAGCGTCTGCATCGCGGCGCCGCGCAGGGCGAGCTTGCGGCCAATGGCGATCCGGCCGTGCTAGGCAAATTCATCAATACGGTCATGGAAGGCATGTCCGTTCAGGCGCGCGACGGCGCTACGATCAACGAACTGCTCTCCATCGCCAAAATGGCACTCGATCGATGGCCGGCTGCGGTGTGACCGTCGAGGCGAGCTCATTCTCGGTGTTTTTGCAAAAAACATCTGTCGACTTACAGCTAGGCCCTCGTTTCGACCCCAGTCCGCATGCCCGAATTACCATCCCATTTCGGAGACCGCCAAAGTTCGACAGGATTTTTGAACAGCCGCGCGGACGGTTGTGACACCAAGTATATCGATATTCGTTTGTGCGTGGCGGTCATCTACATATCCGCCTACCCGCCGACTTCTCGGGTGCTCATGGCGTGATCGCGAAGCCCTTTTCATACTCGGGCGTCGTCAATGCGATCAGATATCTCGCGGACGGCGTGTTCGATCCACCGCCGACGATGCCGCCACCCGCCAGCCTGATCCCTTCACCTAATCTCCAACGGCTTTGGACAGTGGCGTGGTTCGCCACCCCCTTTTATCGGGTTGGTTTCGCAGTTGCCGTGATGCTAACGGTGCATCGCACCGTCTCGCGTGTCCTGTTCGCGCGCTTCTGGCACGCCTCCACCGCCACGCGGTTAGCGGTGACGATCCGATCACCCGCCGCGATGTTGGCGAAAGCCTCGGGCGCTACGGTCCGCATCATCCGCTGCCCACCTTCCCACATCGGCATGTCGAGCGTCCGCGCCGCCATGCGCTCGGGCCATTGCCAGCTCTCCGGCGCGACCTCGCGCGCGACGAGGCCGGGCAGGATCGCCCATGCGAGGATGCCGATCACCACCCCGCCAAGTCCGAACCATAGCTGCCGGTTCTTCTGGTCCCCCCGCGTCCATGCCGACCCGGCGAGGCTGCGAAGCTCGGCCATGACGCGCGCCTTGTCCTCGCCGGCCTTGGCGAGCGCAGCCTGATCCTCACGCCGGGCAGCGTTGCCCGCTGCCGCGATCCGCTGCGCCATCTGTTCGGGCGTCATCGCCATTACCGGGGCTGCGGCAAGCATCTTCCCGATATGATCGAGCCGCCCGGTTGCGCCGTCCAAGCCCTGCTGAAGCACGCTAAGCGTCTCGGAATAGTCCGGCACGTCGATATGCGCCCGCTCGGCCGCCAAGCCTTCCACTGCACGGCGTAGCAACGCCAGCTCGCGGTCCTGGCCTTCTATCGCGGCGCGCAAGCGGTCGAATGTGTTTCGGCGTGCAAGTTTGACCCCTTGAGGCGGGGGATCGGCGTCCAACTTTGACCCCCTTGAGCCGGTTTCGGTGAGACTGCCCGTTCTGGTTTCAGACGGGCGGGCGGGGGATGAAGGGCGTGGATACGATTGCGCGGATCCGGCGCGAGTTTTCGATCCGGGGGAAGACGATCAAGGAGATTGTCCGCGAGCTTCACGTCTCGCGGAACACGGTGCGCAAGGTGCTGCGCTCGGGCGCGACGTCGTTCGAGTACGAGCGGAAGGTTCAGCCGCAGCCGAAGATCGGGCCCTGGCGCCCTGACCTTGACCGGCTGCTGGGGGCGAACGAGGGCAAGCCGGCGCGTGAGCGTCTGACGCTGATCCGGATCTTCGAGGAGTTGCGGGGCCGCGGTTACGAGGGCAGCTATGATGCCGTCCGCCGCTATGCGCGGGGTTGGCGCCGCGAGCAGTCCGCCGTCACCGCCGATGCCTATGTCCCGCTGAGCTTCGCGCCCGGCGAGGCCTATCAGTTCGACTGGAGCCACGAGATCGTCGTCATCAACGGCGTGACGACCAAGGTGAAGGTCGCCCATCTGCGGCTCTGCCATTCGCGCATGCTGTTCGTGCGAGCCTATCCACGCGAGAGCCAGGAGATGGTCTTCGACGCCCACGACCGGGGCTTCGCCTTCTTCAAGGGCGCCTGCACGCGCGGCATCTACGACAACATGAAGACGGCGGTGGAGACCATCTTCGTCGGCAAGGAACGCGCCTATAACCGGCGCTTCATGCAGATGTGCAGCCACTATCTGGTCGATCCCGTCGCCTGCACGCCAGCCTCGGGCTGGGAGAAGGGCCAGGTCGAGAACCAGGTCGGGCTCGTACGCGAACGCTTCTTCGCTCCGCGTCTGCGGGTCAAGAACTACGACGAGCTGAACGCCTGGCTGCTGGACCAGGTGCTTCGCTACGCAAAGGCCCACCGCCATCCGGAGCAACGTGACCGGACGATCTGGGAGATGTTCGAAGCCGAGCGCCCGAGCCGGTTCTGTCGCAAATTTTGTTTCGAGCCGGAGCGAGGGCCGGTGAAGACGGTCTTCAGGCGGCGATGGCCTCGAATTGTTCTTTCAGCGTCGGAGCCGGATTGAAGGCGAAGCGTCCTTGGCGTTTGCGCATCATCTGAACCATCTCGATGCCAGCCAGCGTGATCGCCGCCGAGCCAAAGGACTTGAACCCCAGCATTGGCCGAGCCCGTCGCTTGATCCTCCGGTGATCCTGTTCGATCCGGTTGTTGAGGTATTGGCTCTGCCGGATCCCGATCCGTTTCAGCGGTCGTCGGGGTCGATCCAGCAGCCGGCTTTCGGTGTCGCAGGCGATGATCGCCTCCCGGTTGGTCTGGCTGCCGTCAATCACGATGCGATCAGGCCGGCCATGGCGCGCAAGCGCCTTCCGCAGAAAGCGTTTGGCCGCCGGCAGGTCACGGTGCTCGCTGAACCAGAACTCCACCGTATCGCCGACACTGTCGATGGCGCGATACTGATACATCCAGCGACCCCGGACCTTGATGTAGGTCTCGTCGACATGCCATTTGCCGGTGACCGCGCGCTTGCGCCGATTGAAGCGTTCGAGCAGCCGCGGCGAAAAGTGCTCGACCCAGCGATGGATCGTCGAATGATCGACGCTGACCCCACGCTCGGTCAGCATCTCTTCCAGGTCGCGCAGGCTGAGGCTGTAGGCCAGGTACCACCGCACGCACAGCAGGATCACTGAACGGTCGAAATGGCGGCCTTTGAACATCGAACGACTCCCACAATGCGGAGCAGCCATCATACCACAGCCAATCTCGTGCAGCAGTTTGCGACAGAGCCCGAGCGTTTGCATGACGAGCAGAGGTAGCTGGCGCGTAGCGCGAGGTCGCTCCTCGTGCGGGCGCTGAAGTCGTCACGCGTTTTCGTCATTCTGTCTGCGCAACCCGCGGATCATGGCCGTGCGAAGTTATACCAGCCGGCGGCGGTTCAACGGAACCCATCAGCGCGAAGCGCAGTGAAAAGGTGCGACAACTGCCATATTTCGGCCTGTGTCGTGGCCAGCATGACGACATGCGGGCGAGGGTGCCATGACCGATTCCTTCCGATGGATGAATGAGCTGGATGTGGCCAATCGGGCCTTGCAGCCGCTGCGTGACATGCAACGCGTTGCGGACCCCTTCTCGAATATCCGGCGCGCGATCGAAGTGGAGAGCACGATCCTGGCGAGCCTTCGAAGGGAGCAAGCGTGGCGCAAGCCGTTCTCCGACATGGGGCAGCTTAGCGCCCTGACCCAGTTGAACGAACAGTTGGATCGTCACCGCAAATCGTTCGAAGGTCCCGTGGAACACGCTTGGCGTGTCGGCGCCCTCGCGCCAGGAGTTTATGAGGCGGTCCGGGGTGGATTGACTCCCGCTCAATTCCATCAAATCGCGCACGTGGCCGCGTTCCGGCTCCCCCAGGTCAACGAGATCGAGACCCTGGCTCGCCGGGCCGCGGAAGCGGCGGAGCTAACACGACGCACCTTCGCGACGGCGGCGCTCGAAGCCGAGATGGCCCGGATGCACCAGCCGTGGCTGCGCGTCGGCGCGGAAGCGGCCTCCGCGCGCGGGTTCGCCGAAATCCAAGCCATCGGCCACGGCATCGCCGAACGAAGCCCCTTTGGCGGCGGCTTCGCCAAGGCGCTTCGCGGCCCTCTCGGGGATTGGCGCGATCCGATCCCGCTGGCGAGCAATCGGTGGCTCGATCCTGACGTCCGGACAGCGTTCTACCTGAACCGCGGCTTCGATGTTGAACTGACGGACTTCACGCCGCCCGCCTTCGACGTGAGCCTGCGTATCGCCGGGCTCAGGAATGGCAAGACCGATGATGCGGACGAGGATCAGGACGTCGATCTAGCCGGCGAGGCGTTCGCCTTGCTGCGGTCTTTTGAGGCCGAAGTGCGGCTCTTCCTGGACCGCGTGATGCGGGAAGCGTTCGGCGATGCCTGGATGCGGCACCGGCTACCGCCGACCATGCTGGAGCAATGGATAACGAAACGCGACAAGGCGAAGGCCGGCGGCCAGACCGAGGCCCCGCTGATCCACTACGCCGACTTCGCTGATTACAAAATGATCATCGAGCGCTCCGACAACTGGAAAACGGTCTTCAAGGGCATCTTCCGTCGCCAGGAGGATATGGGCGAGTCGTTCCAGCGGCTGTATCCGATCCGGATCGCGACGATGCATGCCCGGACCGTTACCCAGGACGACGAGCTCCTGCTGGTGGTGGAAACGCGGCGTATCCTCAAGGCGATCGGCACAGCAAGCTGATTCGCCCGACGCAGCAGGATGCTTCTTGCCGAAATGAAAAGGGCCGTCATTGATCACATGATGCCCCAGGCACGATAGCGTTTCCGTCCCGTAAGTTCGCGCGGCAGGGTGCCGCCGAGTTCTTTCAGCATGGCTTCGACCGCCTGCGGCGAGACCTGCAGCCGCGCCGCGGCCAATTGCACGGTCACCAGCGGCGACGCCACGAACAGCTCGACCAGCTCGCCGAGTTTCGAATTCCCCCGCCTCCCCTCACACCTCCGTATCATGAGGGTCCGGGCGAGCGAAAGCCGATCGAGATCCGCCTGCCCGAACGCGGCCGCCTCGCCAAAAGCGCCGAGCAGCCCCGCGATCCGGAGGCCGAGCGCCTGGTGCGGGCTCCACCTGAATTTCCCCCGTCGCAATCCGAGCCCCAGCGCCGGCAAATGCGCCTGCGCCAGCCCCCGCTGCCGCAGCACGGTCGCGGCCAGAGCAAAACCAAGTTCGCCGGCGCGTTCGGACGGCTCGAGCACGAGCCAGGCATCGAGGGCGACGGCCGCGGCCAGCGCCGCCGGCAGTCCCCTGCCCTCTTCCAGCACGGCGAGCCAGCACTCGGCCCGCCCGGCACCGTCATAGCCGGGATCGCGCAGCGTCAGGCTTTTGCGCCCCGCCTCGGAGGACAGATCGTTCCAGGCGTCGAGCTTTTGGCGCGTCCGCGCTAATAGCGCGTCGATCTCGGCGAAAGCCGGATTGCCGGAATCGTCATCCGCGTCGACCTCGTCGCCGTCCTCCTCGTCGGCCTCATCCCCATCGTCGTCTCGCCCGAGCCTGCCCCATGGCGCCGCGATGCCGGTCACGCTCTGCTTGGGTGCCGGCGCGGGCTCTAGCGGCTCGGCAATCCCGAGCCGCCGCCGGAGCGCACCGGGTTCGAGGATCTCGGCCGGCGGGCGCTGCGCCAGGCGTCGGCGCTCGGCCCAGAAGCCGGCGGCGCGGGTGATCTCGGGTGTCGGGCTGCGCACATCCATGCCGGCGTCGTGCAGGACGAGGTCCTCGATCGGGCAGAGGGCCCCGCCGAGGCCGATCAGGGCCTGGGCCTCGAAGGCGTGGCCGCGCTGGCGCACCCCCTCGGCCAAAACAGGCTCCGCCCGGCTCAGGCGCTCGTCCAAACGGGCGAGCGCGATGGCGGCGGCTTCGGCGGCCGCGGCACAGTCCGAAACCAGGGCCTGACGCTCGGCACGAGAGAGTTCATATCGCTTTGAATTCACACGGCTGAAATTAACATAACCAACCTAAATAGCCATTACCTTGTTTCACTCCGATATTCCTAATTTGCCATATCTCACTATCGATAAGTACCTCTTATCTATAGTAAGCCATCTCGGAGCAAATTCTTGCTGGCTGAGCCGCCATCGTGCTAGGTTTGGCGCGTGACCACGCGATCGAAGGCGCCCAGAATGTCCGAACCACAGCTTTCCATTCGCAGCGCCAAAGCCAGGACGCTCGCACGCTCTCTTTCGCGACGCACGGGACTGTCGATGAACCGCCTCGTCGAGCAGGCGCTCGAGCGCTACGATCGCGAACTGCGCGCAGGCGCCCCCGCCGCCGCCATCGATATCGTTTGGGATCTGGCCGCCGCGGGACGGATCGGTGTCACTGCGGGCGCAAGTTCCGCCCATGACGATTTCTACGACGAGCATGGCCTGCCGCGGTGATCGCGCTCGATACCTCCGTCATTCTGGCCATCGCTCTCGACGAACCCGAGGCCGACGCCTTCAAGGCCCTGTTACGCCATCAGCCTTTGCTGATCGGCTGGCCGACCCTGTTCGAGACGCGGGTGGTTTTGGCCGCGAAGGGGTTCGCGAATGCAGCCGAGATCGTCGCGCGCCTCGCCGAGGCCCCCAACGTCACCGCCCTGCCCTTCGAGGCCAAGCATTATCAAGGGGCCGAGATCGCCTATCAGCGCTACGGCAAGGGGCGCCACCCCGCCGGGCTCAACATGGGCGATTGCTTTTCCTATGCGGTGGCGGTCACGGCCAAAGCGCCGCTGCTGTTCAAGGGTAACGACTTCGGGCGCACCGATCTCATCTGCCATCCCGGCTCCATCGTCCCCGAACGCCGAGCATGACGAATTCGCACGCTGATCGGACGGAATTCCCCATGACCGACATCGTCACTCTCGGCGGCTTTGAGAACCGCCGCGCCCTTCAGCTCGACGCGCTGGCCGGCATTTTGCCGATGGAGCGTCGCGACAAACTCGCGACCATCCTGACCGACGACGATGTCGAGACCTTACGCCACCTCGCCCGCGAGGGAATGGGTGAGAATTCCCTGCGAGCGCTTGCCTCCGACCTCGCCTATCTCGAGGCCTGGTCAGTCGCCTCGACAGGCTCACCCCTGCCCTGGCCGGCACCTGAAGGGTTGGTGCTGAAGTTCGTCGCCCATCACCTCTGGGATCCGGCGCGGCGGGCCGAGGACGCCGCCCACGGCATGCCGAACGACGTCGAGGCTTCCCTGCGCGCCGGCGATCATCTGCGCAGCGACGGGCCCCATGCGAGCTCCACCGTCAAACGGCGCCTGGCTCATTGGGCGACGCTGCACCGCTGGAAGGGGCTTGAAAGCCCGCTCGGCACGCCTGCGATCCGCACCAGCGTGCGCCTGGCGGTCCGGGCCAGCGCAAAACCGCGCCGGCGCAAGAGCAAGCGCGCTGTGACGCGCGACATCCTCGACCGGCTGATCGCGACCTGCCAGACCGACCGTCTCGCCGACACACGCGATCTCGCCATCCTGCTCGTCGCCTTCGCATCAGGCGGACGCCGGCGCAGCGAGGTGGCGCGGCTGCGGCTCGAGCAGCTGAGCGAGGAAGGCGATGTGCCGCTCGATTCCGACGATCCCAACTCGCCTCGCCTGCCCTGCATGGCGATCGCGCTCGGCCGAACCAAGACGACACAGTCCGACGACGATGCTCGCGTGCTGTTGATCGGCTCAGCCGTCGCGGCCCTGCGCGAGTGGATCGAGCGGGCCGACATCAAGAAGGGGGCGGTGTTTCGGGCAATCGACCGCTGGGAGGCGATCGACGACCGGGCGCTGACGCCCCAGGCCGTCAACCTGATCCTAAAGCGCCGCTGCGCTATGGCGGGTCTCGATCCGGTGGAGTTTTCGGCTCACGGCCTCAGGTCAGGCTATCTGACCGAGGCAGCCCGGAACGGCGTCGCACTGCCCGCGGCGATGCGCCAGTCGCAGCACCGGTCGGTTCAGCAGGCATCGCGGTACTATAACGACGCCGATCAGGCGCTCGGAAAGGCTGCAAGACTGGCGATCTAAGTCACCACTTTTCGCAAGCGTCGGTGACCGAATAACAGATGAGCGCTGGCGCTTGAGCGCCTCTCCAACCCAGATCCTTGCTCAGAAACTCACGCCGATGCTTTGGCGCGGGTTGTTTTTGCGCGAGGTGCCGGCTTCGGCGCGGGGCCGGCCGCAGCCTTGCGACCCAGACCCATCGACTTGGCGAGCGCAGAGCGCGCTTCTGCATAGGCGGGAGCGACCATCGGGTAGTCCGAAGGCAGGCCCCACTTTACGCGATATTGTTCAGGCGTCAGGCCATAGGAGGTGTTGAGGTGACGCTTCAGGGATTTAAACTTCTTGCCGTCTTCCAGGCAGATGATCGCATCTGGCGTGACCGACTTCCGAATTGGAACCGCTGGAATGAGAGCGACGGTAGGAGCAGGGGCCGCCTCCGAGCCAAGGCCCGCAAGCGCCGAATAGGTGCTCGCGATCAAGTTAACGAGGTCGGCCGGCTGAACGTTATTGTTCGAGACATAGGCAGAAACAATCGAGGTCGTCAGCTCAAGAAGCTCGGCATTTTCTGTGATTTCGGACATTGTTCTCTCCAAGGCCGCCGGAGTGTTCTGGGATATTTCCTCAAACTCCGGGATATCTATAACCCCGAGCAGGGTCTACCTAAATTCGACGTGTAAGACGCAATAGCCGTGCAGAACCGGAGCGATAATCGCGTCCGATTCTGCACCTCACGTGTGTCGAAATCAGATCAGGCGACGGTATCGGCCAGATCCTTGGCAACCTTGAATTTGACGACGGTCTTTGCGGGCACGTCGATCATCGCACCGGTCGAGGGATTGCGGGCCTGGCGCGCATCGCGCTTGGCGACCGCAAGCTTCCCGATACCACCAAGCGTGACGTCGCCACCCTCCTTCAGGGTCTTCGCTGCGACCTCGGCAAGGGACGCCAGCACGGCGGCGACATCAGCCTTGGTCTTGCCGGTGGCTTCGGCAACCGCTGCAATGAGTTCGTTCTTCGTCATTGAAAATCTCGCTGATTCAGGGGAAATCGCGCCCCGAATATCTGAAACTGGCCAGAGGGCAAGCATTCACGCGATTATGCCGGATCGCAATCGACGGTCCGTACCCCTCGCAGTCCTATTCCGCATAGGCCGCAGTCAGCGAAGTCGGTAGCCTCGCGCCACCTTACGCGTCAGCCAAACGTCGAGCGATTCAGCGGCGGCAGCATGATCGGCGTGAAGATCGAGGCGACGCCGCCCATTGGCTCCGATGCGCCCCCATTCGCGGATCAAAGCCGTGTCGCCAAACAACGTCGGTTCGATCGCCAGCACATAGAAGCGCGCCATGTTGCAGCCCTCGTCCCGGCGCTCCAGCACTAGCATCTGCAGTTTACCCGTGGTGGTCTCGCGCGCGACATCCATGCACGACATCTCGCGCGCCGTGACAGGATCGGTCCAACGCAAAGCCTGAATCGATCAGCCCGCATTGATTCAGACCGGTGATACGTCGCCCATATCGGCGCCGAGCCCGTGGCGCTCTCTCCAGGGCAATCGGTTTCGGCAATATCCCCGAAGGTGCTCGTGGGAGATGCCCGAGCTACCTCTCGCATCCAGGTCCGCGCCATTTTAACCAAACCAGCGGGACGGCAGGCTGTGAAACGGTCTATCCTCGTCGCGCTGTCGCCTCACCCCGACGCGCGCGATCACTGCAATGTCCCGAAGGCTACCGCATGAATGAAAAATCGAAGCAGCGTGTCGACGCCGATAATGCGTTTCTGAGGACCCAGACGCAATCGATGGTGCGCGATCGCATCTTGTCGGAAAGCGACACCATCGCCCAGATGCGAGACGCCAATACGGCCCGGCTGAGAGAATTACGCCTGCAGAAGGAGATGCAAGCGCGCGAGGCGGCGGCGGCAATCCCGCCCAAGCCCAATCCTGGAAAACGCCCAAAGCACGATTGAAAACGACGATATTGATCTCCTTGCCCGGGAAACCCTCGTCGGATCAGCAGCTCGGCCCTTCAGCGTGAAACTGTGTCCAAGCGAGGCCGGCTGGCAAGCACGCGACGATCGGTCGGGCGTGCGGTGAAATCATCTGACGCCTTCAGTGCCGCCACGACGCACGGACGAACATAAGCGCGCATTTCGGCCCGCCAATGTTCAGTCATGGTCTCCCACCGAAACTGATGGGGATCGCGGACGGACTCGTGCAAAGCCTTTGCGGCTGCCTCGACAGCCTCTGAAACACGACGCTGATTCATGACCGCCCCCAAAACAACCCGACCGAAGAACTATGAAGTCCGTTCCCTACAGCAAAGCGAAACGAGAGATCCCTGTCGACTGATTTTGCACGTTAAACTTGACGAAGGTCGACCTGATCCGTGCCACTACGCTCGCTTCTTGTCGCGCTTGCGACTGCCAATCAGCGCCATCAGCATTGGTCCGAGCGAGAATTCGCCGGCCTCGGCCCTTCGCGTCAGCCCCCGCAGATATCCGCCAGCGCTGCTGATCGCCTCACCGCGCTGCAGGATAGCCGCCACGACGATCGCAGCCTGAACTTCGCCCATGATGCCCGTCGCCTCGTTCCAGGCGCTCGGGCTGATGCCCAACATCGGTCTGACCACCGCCGCCGACGCCAGGAAGTCGCGCCAGTTCAAGATCCCACCCTTCGAGTAGTCGATGAGATCGGGGCATGCGTCCAAAACCATCCCGAGTGGGAACGTCCCCTCCGGCATCCGCTTCGGTTCCGGCACGATCTCCAAACCGCCGACCCTGCTTTCTGGAAAGCGTGGTTCAAGATCAATAGGGGAGTCTGGATTTGAATTCTGTATGTGGCGCTCATTCTGAGACTCATTGCCGCTCATATTTTGAGTTTTAATATGAGTTTCCAAGAGGTTGAGGATCTCGTCGGCAAGCAGGGAGAGTTCCTCGGCGATCGGCTCCAGTGCTAAGCGCGTCGGACTGCGCGGAATCCGCGCCATGATGCCTCGGTAGAGCTCGTGGATATCAGCCCAGCCGGCCGGCCCATGCCCGGCTTGTTGCGTGGGGACGCTCTCATCGAGACCTGTCGCGATCATCTTGACGATGTCGCGTCGGCAGATCGTGATGCGCTCTTTGACCAGGCGCAAAGCCCGTGCTTCCGCCTCGACCTCGTCCGCAAGCGCTTCGAATTCTTCCGCCCTCACCACGAGCGGGGCCAGGTCGAAGCCGAAGGCGAACTCGATCTCCCCTCCCCTGCCCTTGCGGGCGTAGCGCTTCCCATTGGGACTGTCGCGTCTGACGATCAACCCAGCGTCGACCAGAGCCGCCAGATGACGCCTGAGCGTTGCCATCGGCATGCCGTGCGCCCGCAGTCCGAGCTGGTGGTTCGAGGGGAAGACAATCAACCCCTCGCCCGTCAGGACGGTTTCCGGATGAAACGACAGCAGCGCGTCTAGGACAGCCAATGCGCGCTCGGGCACGCCGAGGGCGTTCTTCGCCGTGCAGATCGCTCGGAAGATATTCCATTTGTGGACCGCTTTCTCCGGCGGTCGCGTTTTCGCGCTCGCCTGGCTTGCCACATGGGCAAGTGTCAGCGATCGCCGCCCAAAGGGCGTCGTCGAGAGTCGTGGTTCCATGATCCTTGCCTCGTTTAGGGCAAAGGAAATCGGCTCGCCGAAACGGCGCTAAATCTCGCAAGAGACTCTTGACGGTGATTCGTGGAAGTGCGATTCTCAGACTGCCAGGTATGAGAAGGGCTTCCGGAACTCCGTTTCGGGGGCCTTTTTCTTTGCTTCAAACGCTCCTTTTTGATGGTCAGTTACGTGGGTCAGGCATCTGCACGGCGCTTGAAGGCCGCGTAGATCTCAGGAATCGTCTCGACGAGATAAGCGCCGAAATCGGCAGCCACCGTCTTGTCGATTGTAACGGTCACTGCTTTTGCGTCATCACGGATGCTCGCGACTTGAAGGCCGTCTTCGGATTTCCAAATTGTTGGCCGCTGGGTCTTGGGCTTCTTCGGCGCTACAGCCTCGAAAATCTTGCCGAAGCGCTCATCTGAACTTAGCGCCGAGAAGTGTACTCCGCCTGCCGCCTTACGCGCCTTTTCGAGGGGAGCCGCACCGTCGAGCCGTGTCGACAACTCAATCCAACGATCGCGCCCTGCCTTCGGCGCAGGCCCGATGGCTTCGATGATGTCGGAGGGGATTTTGACGGCTGAGGAGATGAGACGGGACAACCCCGACTTGTCGACCGACAAAGCCGACATGATCGTATCACGAGTGAAACCGCTCTCTTCCAGGCGAGCTGCGAAAAGAGCTTTTTCGATGAACGAAAGATCCGTCCGGGCGCTGTTTTCTTGTCCTTGCGCAACGACCAGCTGCTCGTCCGACAGAGGCTTCACTATCGCGCGAACAGTCCGCCCGAGCTCCTTCAAAGCTCTCAAACGTCGCCGACCATAGGCGATCTGATAGCGCCCCTCGTGGCTCGGATGAGGGCGAACCAGGATGGGTACCTGCTGGCCATGCTCCCGGATGGATGCGACTAAGAGATGATGGTCATCGCTTGTGTCAGCCAGACGATCCGCGATCAGAGACGCGTCGATTATCTCGGCGGCGAGATCGAGTACCGCGTGCGCCTTCATCTGCTCAATCGAACGCGTCACCGCGCCGATAGCGCCGCCTCGCGGCCCAAATGCGCTCGACTGCAGGCCCTGGATTGGCTGTATCGGACCCGTCGGCTGAGGCGCGCCTGCGGAGTTGCCGGCCGGCAACTTTTCATCGAGCAGTCCGGCCAAGAGGTTCTTGCGAGCCATCAGCCTCGCCCCCAGGCTGAGAGGATAAGTTGCTCGATCTCGCCATTGACGTTGTCCAATGCCTCAAGCGCTCGATCATATGTCGCTCGAGTGAACTGATCGCGGCTGACCTCGTAGAGCGTTTGTTTGGTGATTCCGGCATCCGAAATGGCCGTGCTCTTGAGCATCGGGTAATTCAGTACATGTTCTCCGAACATGGAGCGCATGAAGGACATCATTTGGTTCTGAGGGCCGTCACCAGGCTCATATCGCGTGATAAGATAGCGCATCCAATCATATCCCATGTTGCCGCCGGCATTGGCGACAACGCCGAGCAAATCGGATGTCATGATCAGAAACTGGCACATCGACATGACGTCCAGCATCTGAGGGTGAACCGTAACGAGAACCGCCGTAGCACAACACAAGGCTGACAGGGTCAGAAAGCCGAGTTGGGGAGGGCAGTCGACAACTACGATGTCGTAGTCGTCGGCAACCGATGCCAGCGCCGCATCCATCCGGGTGAAGAACATCATCTCCATCTGCTTCTGACCCATCAGAGCTTTCGGAGTTTCGTGCTCGAACTCCATGAGCTCAAGATTGCCCGGCACCAGATCGAGATTGGCGAAGTACGTCTTCCTGATGATCTCTTTTAGGTCGCGGCGTTGATCGTCATAACGAATTGCGCCGTAGAGCGTCTGATTGTCGCCGACGTCGAACTCTGGCTGGAAGCCGTGAAGCGCCGACAGGCTCGCCTGGGGGTCGAGATCGATCGCCAAGACGCGGTATCCCCGCAGCGCATGATATTGGGCTAAATGCGCTGCAGTCGTCGTCTTGCCGCTGCCACCCTTGAAATTGACAACGGTGATGACCTGGAGATGCTCGTTGCGGTCACGGCGCGGAACGTATCGTCGATCTGCCTTGCTGCCGATATCGAGAAATTCCCTCAGCGCCTGGATATCTTCGACCGTGTATGACCGCCGACCCTGCCGGCCGACATCGACCTGCGGGCCCTTGCCTTCAAGAGAAAGTCGCCGCAGGTAGCCGTCGTTTATGCCAATCAGCTTTGCGGCTTCGATCGACGAAAATCGCCGAAGCGTCTTGCGGGCTTCCGGCGGAAACAGCTGGAGCCTATGGGCTTGCAATTTCGACGACAATTCTCGCGCATGTGCGCCGACCAGCTCGTGGATCGCCTTCTTGGGATGGGCAAGACTAAGGGCGGGTTCCACGGGCGTCTCGCGTAAACACGGAAAGTGGCGCGCATTGCGCCGAATACCGTGACAAGATCACCCGATTCCCTGAGTCTGGCAAGCGATTAAGGGTTAACGAGTGGTTAACGCCCATTTGGCCTCGTTTGGCAAAGTTGCCGGCCGGCAACTCGCTCCTAGCGCGCGAGGCTAAGCGCAGAGTTGGCTCGGACATTTTAGGGGCAAAACTTTCACCCCTCGCGGGAGACCAAATGCAAGCCAGAGCTAGGCCTTTTCAAGGGACGTCAGGCAGCGTCCGAGACGGCCAATTGCCTTCTCGGAGCAAAAATGGACGCCGCTATCCTGATCGTGTCAAAAGACATAGGTACAATCTGAATTTGATGCTGTGAGGCTGCGACAATCTCTGGGGTGGGTGTGCGCGACGGCCAGACGTCATCCTTCGGCGCTGCACCATGCGCTGATGCTCACAAAATGCGAACAGGCAGTCATGGCGAAGCGGAAGAAGCAGACCTTCGTAAGTTCGGGTATTGCGGGACTTGATGATATCCTCCGCGGCGGCCTACCGGCGTCGAACCTCTACATCGTGCAGGGCGCGCCAGGAGCAGGCAAGACGACCGCGGCACTGCAGTTTTTGCGCGCCGGCGTCGAGGCAGGAGAGCGCTGCATCTATGTCAGCCTTTCGCAGACGGCCGGCGAACTTCAGTCAATCGCCTTGTCTCACGGCTGGACGCTGGATGGCATCCGCGTGGAAGAGCTCTCGGCCTCCGAAGCGGTTAACGGCACCGCGGATCAGACGATTTTCCAAACGGCTGAGCTGCGGCTGGACGAAACGCGCATGGCGATCGAACGCGCAATAGAGGAGCATAAGCCCCATAGGCTGGTGTATGACTCCTTGCTCGAAATCCGCCTTATCACCGGCGACACTCCCCGCTTTCGGCGGGAACTCATTGGCTTCAAGGCATTCTTGGCCAAGAAGGGGATCATAGCACTGCTCCTCGATACGCAAACCAACGGAGGCGAGCGCAGCGGCGAGGAAATCGAGGGCATCGCTCACGGCGTGATCCGTTTTGACAAATCGCTCGAAGAGTACGGGGCGGTGCGCCGGCGCATCGAAGTCAGCAAGATGCGGGGTGTGGCTATCGCGGATGGCTACCATGACATGGCCATTCGCGAGGGGCAGGGCGTTGTCGTGTTTCCCAGGATCGTGCCGGGATCGGCCGTTGAAGTCGCCAAGCCGCAGTTGATCAAGTCCGGGGTCGAGGCGCTCGATGAGATGTTCGGCGGCGGGCAGGAATCAGGAACGATCACGCTGGTCATCGGTCAGTCCGGCACCGGCAAATCGACGATGTCCTCGCTTTACGCGACCGCGGCCCTGAAGCGAGGTGAAAGCGTTGCACTTTTCCTGTTCGAGGAGCGGCTCGAAACCTTCTTCCGACGCTCCGAAGGTCTCGGGATGGACCTTCGCCAGTTTTACAAGGATGGCCAACTTGTCATCTGCGATTTCAGCCCTAACGAGATTTCGCCTGGTGAATTCGGACAGATCGTTCAGCGGGTTGTCGCTGAAAACAAGACACGCGTGGTTGTGATCGATAGCTTCACAGGCTACCTGAACTCGTTGCCGCATCGCGACAAGGCCGTGCGGGATATCCAGTCGCTGCTTAAACATCTGGCTCGCGCCGACGTTTTGACGATGCTGATCGTCGCACAGCACGGGCTGCTCGGACAAAATGTCGGCATCGATGTCGATGTCAGCTTTCTAGGCGATACCGTGCTTTTGCTTCGTATTATGGAACACGAGGGTAAACTCCGGCGGAGCATCACCGTCGTTAAAAAGCGGCATGGGCCGCATGATCTTGACGTTCGGGAACTTCTGATCGCAACCGGCGGTGTCTCGGTCGTCTCCTATAATCCGCTTCCCGACACGTGAGCGCTTCTGCGCAGAACAGCGTTGGGATGCTTGATTGGGTGCTGATTCTGGCACCCTATCGCAAAGACGCCTCCTACATGGCCTCGCTGTTGAGCGAACATAGTATCCGTGCTCAGGCAGTGACCGCCATCGAGTTGGCGGATCGCATCGCAGAGTTCCCAGGCGTTCTCGTCGTCACGCACGAGGCCCTGAACCCAGACGCGATCAAGATCATCGCCAAATTTCTGCAGGACCAGCCCAACTGGTCGGAAATTCCCATTGTCATTCTGCTGGACCGCGCAGCTCCTCAATCACGGATCCAATCAGCGCTCGCCGGTTCCTGGCCTCGTTCGCGCCAGACTTTCTACCAACGCCCGGTCGCTGCGCTCGAACTGGTCAGCGGCATCCAGTCCGCGCTCCTGACGCGGTTCCGTCAACGTGAGGTTCGGGATTATCTCGAACGGGAAACCGAGCTGCGGCTCGAACTTAATCACCGCGTCAAGAATATCCTCGCCAGCGTGACTTCAATCTTCCAGATGACGCGCCGTGGCGCCGATTCGGTTGATGGCCTGGCGGCGGATTTCGCTGGCCGTCTGACGGCGCTTTCGAATGTGCATTCCGTCGTTTTCAACGCCGGTGGCGACGAAGCCCGGTTGAATGACATCATCGATGCAACGGTTGCGCCCTATCGCGCCGAGGGGCGCTCGAACATCAGATCCAGCGGCCCTGACATCATGGTGCCCCGCAGCGTGGCCACCACTCTGGCTCTCTGTCTGCATGAGCTTGCCACAAACGCGATAAAATACGGGGCTTTGTCGAGGCCCGACGGCCAGATTTCCCTTGAATGGGAGCTCTCCACCGGTCCCGACCCGCTCCTGACGATCACCTGGACCGAAAGCGGCGGCCCCCCTGTCGTCGAGCCGGCACGGGTCGGCTACGGAACCCGCTACATGCGCTCGGCGTTGACGAGCGTATTCGGAGAGCGACCCGAATTCAGCTTCGATCCCGAAGGTTTCCGCTTCGTTGTGCGCGGGCCGCTCTCCCGTCTGGTGCAAAAGCCATGAGGGACTATGACCACGCCTGTCCCCCTTCGCGTCTTCTATCTGGAAGATAACCCACTTATAGTCTTTCACATCGAGGCCATGATCGAAGATCTCGGTCATATATTTTCGGGATCTTTGAGTAGCTTCACCGAACTTAAAGCGTCTTTTGGCGAGTTCGTGATGGACTGCGCATTGGTCGACATCGACCTTGCCGACGGCCCGACGGGACCTCAAGCTGCGGAATGGTTACTGAACAAAGGTATCCCATCGATTTTTGTTACCGGACAGGCCGAGATTGCGGCGCAATTTAGCCAAGTATCCCTTGGTACAATTGTTAAGCCTGTGGCCGATAAAGACATGGCAGCTAAATTAGAGCTGTTCAGATTGGCTATTGCTACGAAGGACTGAGCTTGATTGGCATTTAATTTAGGAAATAGTTTATTGTCCACCATGAGCGGCATCAATATTAGACACCCGCATTAAGAGATCGGTTCAGGCAACCCATCCCGCTTTCAGCGCGATCGCCACCGCCTGAGGCAGTGTCTCGGCTCCGAGGTTAGATCGCGCATTGTCGAGGTGAAACTTCACTGCCCGTGGCGTGACACCCATGATCATGGCGGTCGCCTCCATCGATTTGCCGCGAGCAGCCCATGTCAGGCACTCCCGCTCGCGCTGGGTCAGCAGCGCATCATCATTGCGCGGAGACCGCAGCCCCAATTTCGCATCGGCGTGCGCGTGGAACGTTAACCCGATCAACTGGACGATATCATTCGCTTCCGTGACCATCCTTCCATGGGCTGAACTGACTTCGTCGACAGCGAAGGTGAAGGCGGCAAAACGATTGAAGCCGCCGGCGATCGCGACAGAGACGCCATGGCGGATGCCAAACTCGTCTGCGTCGTCGAAAAGACGCTTCTGGGCGCGCAGCGGAAACTGACGCGCGCCTTCGCGGGTCCACTGCAATGTGGAGCGCCCGCTTCGAGCGAAGGCGACCACGGGATCGACGTCCTGGTAGCCTTCCGTGAAATAATGCTCGGTCCAGCGCTTGGGATAAGACGAGATCAAAACCGGATCGGCTTCGCCGAAGCCGAGATAGGCAAAGTACCGGAAGCCCATGCTCTCGGCGACGCGCTGGCCGACGCGCCCGAATTCCGCTTCCGCAACAGACGAGTGAAGACCGTCGACGAGCTCCTGATAGGCCATTTCCACTGATTTCATTCGGTTTCCGTGGGTTGCGGCGCCTTGCTTCACGCGCCTGATGATTCTCTTGCGATCGATGAGAACGGCCTTTGCCGCGAAGATGTGGCGAGATAGCGGCCACAACTTTAGAGCGAATCCACCCTGTCAGATCCGACAGGTTCGATTGGAGCCCGTGTCTGATTGATTGGCATCCAGATCAACGCGATTCGGAGGTGGCCATGCAGGTCGTCGAACTGAGCCGCGCCGGATATGGCGCCAACATCTCGCTGCTGATGGGCATGCACCGGCTGCGCCGGAAAGTGTTCAAAGACCGGCTCGACTGGTCGGTTGGGACCACGGGCGAGCTTGAGATGGATAGCTACGACACGCTAGATGCGACCTACCTCATCGTTGCCGATCGCGGCACGGTGGTCGGCTGCGTGCGACTGCTGCCGACAACTGGGCCGAACATGCTGGCCGACACATTTCCGGAGCTTCTGGACGGCGGAGATGCCCCAAATTCCGATCTGATCGTGGAAAGCTCGCGCTTCTGCGTTGATACCGAGCTGACCGACGCCACGACGGATGGAGGCTTGCGGCGGGCAACGTTTATGCTGTTCGCCGCCATGCTCGAATGGGGGGAGGCGAGGGGAATCGCTTCCATCGCAACAGTCACCGATCTGCGTATGGAGCGGATTCTGCGCCGGGCTGGGTGGGCACTCGAGCGCCTCGGCAAGCCACGGCGCATTGGATCGACCGTCGCCGTGGCAGGATTGCTGCCGATCGAGGATGGCGTGATCGGTGCGATCCGACACAATGGCGGCTTGGCGTCACCGGTTCTGCCGGTCGACACGCCGCTGCCGCTGGCCGCGTGACGGCGCCGCTCATGATCAGGACCACGCTTCTTGCCGCCGGACTTATCGGCCTCTCGGCCGGCGCTGCCAGCGCCGACGATTGGGGCTGCACCGTCCTGCTTTGCCTCGCCAGTCCAGGCGGGCCGACACAATACGCGGCCTGCGTTCCGCCTGTGACTCGGCTTTGGCAGCATCTCAAGCGGGGAGGGGCCTTTCCGACCTGTTCGGCCGCAGGCCAGAGCACCTCGCCGGTTGGGTACGACCCTTACGAGCCATGCCAGGATGGATATGTCCTGCGGGAGCTTGGGCGCGATGGCGCGCCGCAGCCGGCCTGCGTCTCGAGCAAGCCAGTTCGCGACTGCAACCGCGCGGACGAAACCTGCCAGCCGCATGACATCCAGGCGGTCCGCCATCGCGCCCAACCCAATTTCATCGATGTCACCGGAGCCGACGGCGCCAGCACGCGGGTGCGATTCTGATGGAGGCGGCTGACATCACGACATTGATCGAGCGCTGCATAGAGCCCGCGCTCACACGACCGGTCGCGGCGATCATGCGCCAGGCGAGCGTGGTGGAACCCTTGCTCGTGACAATCTCCGGCAAACGGCCAATCCGGGTTCTGGCCGACACCAAGCCTGAGGCGATCGCGCTTGCCAGCGAAGCTGCCGTGGCAGGCAACACCGTCCGGGTCGGAATGGCTCAGCTTGATGTCGCGGATCTTAAAACGGCTGGACTCACTCTCACGGCGGCGTTCGACCCGTGCGCCCATATCGCCGGCGTCGCGCGCGTATTCCAAGCGCGCCGGGCACAACTGTTCGCCCGCGGCGTACCTGACACCGTCGCAGGCGACAAGGCGGTTGCCTCGTTCACATCAGCTCGGATGGACCAGACACCTCCGCATGAGGTCAAGCCCAGGGTCAGTGCTGAGCCGGCGAAGGAGCCTGCTTCTCGGCAAGAGGAGATTGCATCCGCCAAGGACTCGCCGTCCTGGAGCGTCTACGGCGCACGGCCCGGCTCATCACTGCTGATCTACAGCCGCTAACCCAGCCCAATTCCATTGCCCCCACCGCACGTGACGTGCGGCATCGATCCCGTTTGCCTTGGAGACTTTTTGCTATGTCTGTCCCGCTTCGTCCATTTGTCGCGCCTGCAGCCATGGCGGCTGTGCTTGTTTTCGTTGCGGTGGAACCCGCGCTGGCCCAGACCGCCAATATCGAGGGCGTCCTGCAAAACATTGTCACGATGCTGACGGGCAATGTCGCGCGATTGCTGGCGACGCTCGCAGTCATCATCGTCGGCATCGCCTGGATGTTCGGCTATCTCGATTTGCGCAAGGCGGCCTATGTCGTGCTCGGTGTCGCCATCGTGTTTGGCGCGTCCGAGATCGTCTCGACCCTGACGGGCGGCACCTGAGGCGCGGCCGCAATGACGAGCGCACCCGAGCGCCTGACCGAGGACACGCTGTTCCTGGCCTGTACGAGGCCTGCAATGATCGCGGGGGTCACCATGGAGGCGATGGCCATCAATGTGATGGCGTCCTGCATCCTGTTCCTGATGGCCGGATCGATCGTCTACGGGCTGATCGCCTTGCCGATCCACCTGATCTGCCGCGCGATATGCCGACACGATCCCAACCAGTTTCGCCTGCTCGTCGCCTGGCTCGAAACACGCGGCCGCGCGCGCAACGGCGCGCTTTGGGGCGGGTCGTCGCCGACGCCCTTGCGTCTCGTGCGCCGCTTCAACATTCGCGAGATCGCTCATGGCTGACGCGGCCCGCCTGATGGCTCGCGAGATCGAGCCCGACGTTCATCTGCCCTATGTCCGGCACGCCACCGAGACCGTGATCAGTCTTTCGACGCGGGCGCTGATGACGACGATTTGTCTCGACGGCATCGCCTTCGAGACCGCTGACATCGGCGATCTCAATGATCTGCACGCAAAACTCAATCTGACCCTGCGCAATCTCGCCGATGATCGTCTGGCGCTCTGGACGCATCTGATCCGGCGCAGCGACAGCTCCTATCCGGAGGGTGAGTTCTCGTCCGCCTTCGCCCGCGATCTCGACCAAGGGTATCGAGGGACGATTAAGGGCACGAAGCTGTTCCGAAACGAGCTCTATCTCACCATTGTCGCTCATCCCGGCCGGGATCGTGCGGAAGCTGCGGTTGGGTTCGTCTCCCGGTTGGGCCAGGCGCGCCGCGGGGGAGGGGAGGTCGATGCCGCCGCCCTGAAGCGGCTGAACGATGCGGCTCGCGACATCACGGCCGCGCTCGGCCGCTACGATGCAAGACAACTTTGCCTCGTCGAGCAAGACGGCATTCTGTTCTCTGAGCCGATGCGGCTCCTGCACCTGCTGGCATCCAGCGAGGATTTGCCGACAGCCCTGCCACAAGGCCGCATCGGATCGGCGGTCTACACCAACCGCGTCATCTTCGGCCGCGAGGCGATCGAGGTTCGCGCGGCGGGCGGTTCGCTGTTCGCCGGCATGTTCGGCCTGAAGGAGTATCCGACCTCGACCAAGCCCGGCATGCTGAACGGCCTGCTCTCAGCACCATTCGAGTTCGTGCTCTCGCAGAGCTTTGCCTTCCTGTCGAAGGCCGACGCCAAGACCGTGCTAACCCGCAAGCAAAACCAGCTCGTCTCGACCCAGGATGTCGCCGCCTCCCAGATCGACGATCTGAACGATGCGCTGGATGATCTGGAATCCAATCGCTTCGTCATGGGCGATCACCATCTTTCGTTGCTGGTGCGCGCCGACAACCCCAAAGCGCTTCTGGAGACGATGGCGCAGGCTCGGCGGGTTCTGGCTGAAGCTGGCGCGGTCGTAGCGCGCGAGGATCTCGGGCTTGAGGCCGCCTACTGGGCGCAGATGCCGGGCCTGTTCAAGCACCGAGCTCGCTCGGGCGCGATCACCTCGCGCAATCTCGCGGCCCTGTCGCCGTTTCACAGTCATCCGGCCGGTAAGCCTGAGGGCAATCACTGGGGGCCGTCGGTGGCGATGCTGAAGACCGCGTCGGGCTCGCCCTATCACTTCTCCTTCCACGCAGGCGATCTCGGCAACACCTTCATTTGCGGCCCCTCGGGCTCCGGCAAGACGGTGCTGCAGAACTTCCTCCTCGCCCAGGCGGAAAAGTTCGGCTGCCAGCGTGTCATGTTCGACAAGGATCGTGGCGCCGAGATCTTCGTGCGCGCCTCCGGCGGCACCTATCTCACGCTGAAGAATGGCGTCTCCACCGGCTGCGCGCCGCTGAAGGCACTCGACTTGACACCGACCAATCTCGCCTTCCTCGGCGAGCTCGTCCGCAAGCTCGTCACGATCGAGGGCAGGGCGCTGTCCGTCGTCGATGAGGAGCGCATCGACTCCGCTCTCGAAGCGATGCGGGCCTTGCCGCGGCAGGAGCGCTCGCTGTCGGCGCTGCGCGCCTTTCTCGGCCAGCAAGATCGCGAGGGCATCGGCGCCAGGCTCGAGCGCTGGTGCAATGGCGGACCACTCGGCTGGGTGCTCGATGCCGAGGAGGATGCGATCGCGCTCGACGCTAACTTCATCGGCTTCGACATGACGGACGTGCTCGATCACCCGGTCGTGCGCACGCCGCTGATGATGGTGCTGTTCCATCGCGTCGAGCAGCTCATCGACGGCCGCCGGATCATCATCGACATCGACGAGTTCTGGAAGGCGCTCGGCGACGACGCCTTTCGCGCGCTGGCAAACGACAAGCTTAAGACCATCCGCAAACAGAACGGAGTCATGGTTTTTGGCACGCAGTCGCCGCGCGATGCGCTCGCGTCCCCGATCGCCCACACCATCGTCGAGCAGTGCCCGACGCAAATCTTCATGCCGAACCCGCGCGGCACGCGCTCCGACTATGTCGATGGCTTCCATCTCACAGAGACCGAGTTCCGGCTGATCAAGGAGGAGCTCTCAGTCGAGAGCCGGCGCTTTTTGGTCAAGCAGAATGGGCAGTCCGTCGTCGCGGAACTCGACCTTGGCGGGATGGATGAGGCGCTCGCTGTGCTGTCGGGCCGCACCGAGACCGTCGAGCTGCTCGATCGCATCCGCGCCGAGGTCGGCGACGACCCGGCAGCGTTCCTGCCCAAATTCCATGCCGAGAGAAGGACAGCCCAATGAGAGCCAGCCAGCTCCTGATTGCCGCCGCCATCGTCGGTCTGCCGTCGAACAGCATCGCCCAGCAGGGCGTGCCTGTGTTCGACGCCGGCGCGATCGCCAAACATGTCGAGCAGATCGGCAAGCTGACCGAGCAGATCAAGACGATGCAGGCGCAGCTCACGCAGGCCAAGCAGCTCTACGAGTCCTTCAACAAGCTGACCGACGTCAACGATATCGCCTCGCTGCTGAGCAGCTCGGAGTTCCGCAAGTACCTACCGAAGGAGTTCAGCGAGATCGAAAAGCTGGTCTCCGGCAACGTCAGCGGATCACTTACCGGCGTCATCGATCGCTATCTCGATCAGAATCGCGCCTACCAGGGCGGCGACGCGAACTCGTTCTATCGAACTGAGCTCGACCGCATCGCGCGCCAGACCGGCGCGAAGCACTCGATCGGCCAGAGCGTCTACGACACGGCATCAAAGCGCATCGATGGCCTGGAGGAGCTGCGCCAAAAGATCACCACCGCCAAGGACGCCAAGGACGTTCTGGACCTGTCCGCGCGAATTCAGGCCGAACAGGCGCTCCTCCAGAACGAGGTCTTGCGCATGCAGGGCCTCGCCATGGTCCAGCAGGCGCGCGGCGACATGGACGGCCAGCGTCAGAAAGAGCGCGAGCGCCAGCTTGTCGATGAGATGAAGGCGGCGCTGCAATGAAGGCCCTCCCGGCGGTTTCGTTGGCCGTTTTACTTCTGCTCGGTGGATGCGACGAGCAGTCCGACAAGACTTCGATCAGTAGCGACAGCAGTCCTGAGCAGTTGGTCAGTCGCGCCACGGCTCCGACAGTCGTCTGGTTTCTTGAAAACCCGGACGCGCTGGAAAGAACGTGGAAGCTCTGTCGGTCCACTCCAGGCGATCACGGCTCCAAACCTGCGTGTATTAACGCGGGCCACGCACACGAACGCGTGCTGATGCTCGGCCGCGAGCGTGCGCTCAGTTCCTTGAAGCAGTGATCAGACATGGCCATCACGATTTTCGACGACTTCCTGAAAGAGTTCGAACAACCGATTACGACCTTCGTGTCGACGTCAGTCTCGAATCTCGCGTCTTTCGTCGATGGCCCGTTGCGGGTCGCCGTGCTGCTTTATGTCGTGCTGTACGGCTTTGCCGTCATGCGCGGCGCCATCGCCGAGCCCATCCAGGAGTTCGCATGGCGAGCCATGAGGCTCGTCCTAATCGTGCTCCTCGCCTCGAATGCAAGCTCGTTTCAGCAGTACGTGACCAACCTCTTCTTCACGTCGTTGCCGAAAGAGATCGGGAACGCTTTGGCCGGAACCGCGCTCGACACGTCCTCCGGCCAGCCTTTTGATCGCCTTCTCACTAAAGGGATCGAAGTGTCGCAGAAGATTTATGAGCAGGCGGGCCTGACCACAATCGCGCCAGCCCTCATTGCGGCCATCCTTGCGGTTTTTACCGCCGTCTCGGGCTTCCTGCAGTTCGCCATCCTGCTCTATGCCAAGATCGGTTTGGCGGTCGTCATCGCGCTCGGGCCGATCTTCATCGCGCTCGCATTGTTCGATGCCACGCGGCCATTCACAGAAGCTTGGACCCGTCAGGTCGCAAACTTCCTCATTTTACACGTACTCGTAGTCGCGCTGATCGGGCTCATGCTGACGTCGGTGCAGGGCTTCGTCGAGAAGTACGGGGCCAGCACGACGACCGGCGGCGGCCTGATGGTGGGCGCTGTCGCAATCAGCGCCGTGCTCGGTCTCGCGGCCTACATCGCGCTGCAGCTTCCAGCGATCGCTGGTGGGCTTGCCGGCGGCGGTGCGTCGCTCGCGGCCCGCGTGGTGACCAGCGCCATCACCGCGAACGCTGCATCGGCGGCCGTCGGCGCCTATGCCGGCGCCCATGCCGCCGCCAATCGGACAGCCGCTCGCATCCGCGCTCGTCGCCAGGGCGGCGAGATCAGGCGCGTTTAAGTCCACCCACGCCAGGAACAACCGCGTCCGCGCAAGGATGCCGAGAAGGATTTGCTTTGATGAATTGTCGCGTGATCTTCAGCGTCCTGCTGGCAACGACGGTGACAGGCTGTGCCGGCTGGAACAAGGGCGCACCGTCCTGCGACGGTTCAGCCAAGCGCCCGCTCAACCGGTCTCTTTGGGACTGGGAGGCCACGCCCCCGGTTTCGCCGCAGCCTGACGCGCCTGCGGTCAAGCGGCTCGGCCAGGCTAATCGCCATCCTTCCGTCCGCAAGGTGGCACAAACTGCCTCTGCCTGGTCCTCCTTCGACATTTCGCGGTCGTTCCTGTCCTGCGGGGAAAGGCCACGTCATGGTTAGGTCCGATGACCTGAAGGCCTATTTCGACAATGCCCGTCGCTGGGAACAGGACCTGCTGCTGACGGCGCAGCGATCGAAGCGGCTGGCCTGGTTCGTGGCGACGGGAGCTTGTGTGCTCGCTACCGCCGCTGTCGGTGCCGTCGTGGCCCTGGCGCCGCTGAAGACCGTCGAGCCCTTCGTCATCCGCGTCGATAATACAACGGGCATCGTTGAGACGGTCTCGGCGCTGGGCACCTCGCCGCGAACCTATGACGAGGCCGTTACCAAGTATTTCCTGGGCCGCTATGTCCGCTCCCGTGAAGGGTTTAGCCAGGCCGAGGCCGCCAGCAATTTCCAGACGGTGGCGCTCTTGTCCTCGCAGGCCGAGCAGGCGCGCTTTGCCGCCGTCTATCGCGGCTCGAATCCCGAAAGCCCACAGGTGCTGCATGGCCGCTTCGGCGTCGCCGAGGTTCGCATCAAGGCGATCTCGCTGCTCGCCGACAATCTCGCTTCGGTCCGTTTCCTGAAGGAGAGCCGCAAGGGCGAGGAGATCAAGATCACGCATTGGATCGCGACGCTGACCTTTGCCTATGTCAATGCGCCGGTCTCCTCGAGCGACCGCCTGATCAACCCGCTCGGCTTTCTTGTGTCGGAATACCGCGCCGATCCGGAGGTCGCGCCATGATCCGCCGAGTCATCGCAATTGGATGCGGGCTGCTCTTGGCGCTCGGCCTCGGACTGCCCTCGCTTGCCCTGCAACTCCCGACGGCCGGCGCGCGCGACGAGCGCGTGCGCTTCGTGGCCTACGACCCGGCCAACGTCGTCAAGGTCAATGGCGTCATCCGGGCCTCGACCCAGGTGATCTTCGCTGAAGACGAGGAGATCGCGCATGTCGCGATTGGCGACTCGATCGCCTGGGAGGTCGCGCCGGCCGGCTCGATCCTCTTTCTCAAACCCCGCGAAAAGCATCCGCCGACCAATCTGCAGGTCGTGACGACCAGGCGAGACGGCCGTAAGCGCTCCTATCAATTCGAGCTTTCGATCACCGAAGCTTCGTTGAAGGAGAGCTATTTCGTGGTGAAATTTTCCTACCCGACCGACGAGGCCGATCGTCGTCGCGCCGAGAACGAGGCACGCGGCCAGCAGCGCGAAGGCGCGGTCATCGACCAGACGTTCGATCTCCACCAGCAATATGGCGCGCGCAACTGGCGCTTCTCGGCGCAAGGGTCGGCCGACCTCGAACCGGATGGCGTCTTCGACGACGGTAAGGTCACGAGCTTCCGCTTCGCCGGCAATCGCGAGGTACCGGCGATCTACATGGTCGGTTCGGATGGCGCGGAAAGCCTCGTCCCGAAGGACGTCCGTGGCGAGGTCGTCGTGGTGCATGCCACCGCGCGCGAGTTCCGGCTGCGCCGCGGCAGCGATGTGCTCTGCATCTTCAACGAGGCGTTTGACGCTGTCGGTGTGAACCCCGGCACCGGAACGACAAGCCCCAGCATCGCCCGCACCCAAAAGCAGCCAGCCCCAGTTCGGCGTCGCTGAGGAGCACGACATGACTGATCAGACTACGTCATCCGGCATCGAGGGCGAACGCGGCATCACCCCGGTCTCCGGGCCGGTCGAGGGCTCGGGCCGGGCGCTCGCCAAGCGCGGCATCGGTGCTGCCGCGCTGATCGCTTTCTCGGTTCTCGTGATCTGGAGCACCTGGAAATCCGACAAGCCCGTCGAGCAGGGCGGCTCCAAACCCGTCATTCGCCAGACCACGGCCTTTGAGCCCGCGCGTGAGCCGCCGGCTCCTGCGCCCGTGCAGCAGGCCGCCCTGCCGGTCTTGCCGCCACAACTTGCGCCGGCCGCTGCCCCGGCAGCAACCGACAAGCTGATGGAGAGCGCCCGCCGCGCGCCGGTGCTCGCCTTCAACCGGCCGGGACGCGGACCATCGGGCGACGGGGCAGGGCAGGGGGCTGCCCTGCCCGGATCGCCTCTGCTTGCCGGCACAGCCGAACCGCGCAACGAACTCGCCGACAAGCTGAAAGCCACCACCATCGAGGGCGTGCGCGCTGCGCGCCTGCCGAATCGCAATCTTCTTGTGACGCAGGGCACGGCAATCCCCTGCGTGCTCGAGACGGCGATGTCGTCGGATGTGCCGGGGTTCGTCTCCTGCGTCGTGCTGCGCGATGTGCTGTCGGATTCCGGCCATGTCGTGCTGATGGAGAAGGGCACCCAGATCGTCGGCGAGTATCGCGGCCAGGTCCGCAAAGGCTCCAAGCGCATGTTCGTGCTCTGGACACGGGCCAAGACGCCGACCGGCGTCATTGTCGCGCTCGCTTCGCCCGCGACCGATGCGCTCGGCCGCGCCGGTTTCGACGGCGAGATCGACACGCATTTCTGGGAGAGGTTTGGCGCCGCGCTCCTGCTCTCGATCGTCAGCGATGCCGCCGCTCTCGGCCGCCAGCAATTCGAAGACGCCGACATCGAGATCCGAAACACATCCGGCGCAGCCAACACGGCCGCCAGCATCGCCGTTGAGCGCTCGATCGACATCCCGCCGACCCTGAACAAGAACCAGGGCGAGCGCGTCAACATTTTCGTCGCCCGCGATCTGGATTTCTCCTCGGTCTACGATCTCAAGCGGATCGAGAGCCGTTCGCGTATCCTCGATCGCACCGTGCAGGGCACCGAGATCGGGGTCGCTCCCCCATCCCGGGTCACGAAGCCATGATCGCGCGCGCATTGCCCATCGACGCGGAGCCGATCGTCGGGTTGGCGCAGGGTATTGCGACCCCTCCGAGCGGTGGAGACCGGCGCGCCAGCCGGATCGTGCTCGAGCGCTATCTTGCACCGCTCGCGCCCTTCCTGGCGCAGCCTGATTTGACCGAAATCGTCGTCAATCGGCCAGGTGAAGTGTTCACGGAAGGGCCGGGCGGCTGGCATCACCATGAGCTTCCCGATCTCGGCCATGCCCATCTCATGCATCTGGCCACTGCTGCCGCTGGCTATACCCGACAGGACATCGGCCCCGACCATCCGATCGTGTCGACGACACTGCCGGGTGAAGAGCGCTGCCAGATCGTCGTGCCACCCGCGGTGCCGCCTGGAACCGTCAGCCTGACCATCCGAAAGCCCTCGACCGTTACGATGACGCTGGAGGATTTTGAGAAGCGCGAGCTGTTCTCCGACATCCGCGTCACGAGCAACGACCTTTCACAGGATGAGCAGGAACTGGTGCGCCTGCGCGATGCCGGACAATGGCGCGAGTTCCTGGCGCTCGCCGTTCAAAGCCGCCGCAACATTATCATTTCGGGAGCGACCGGCTCAGGAAAGACCACGCTGTCGAAAGGGCTTATCGCCCAGATCCCGGCGAGCGAGCGCCTCATCACCATCGAGGACACCGCCGAGCTTGTGGTGCCGCAGCCCAACCATGTCCGGCTGCTCTATGCTAAGGATGGTCAGGGACTCGCCAAGATCGGACCGCGCGAGTTGCTGGAATCCTGCCTGCGCATGCGGCCCGACCGCATCCTGCTGCAGGAGCTGCGCGACGGCACGGCCTTCTTCTATCTGCGCAATGTGAATTCAGGCCATCCGGGCTCGATCACCACCGTCCATGCCGATTCCGCGCGTCTCGCCTTCGAGCAGCTGACCCTGCTGGTGAAGGAGAGTGCCGAGGGCAGGGATCTTGCGCGAGACGACATCCGCAACCTCCTGCGCCAGACCGTCGACATCGTCATTCAGATGAAACGCGAGCACGGCCGCTTCCGCATCACGGAGATCGATTATGACCCCATTCGAAAGCGCCTCGCCAGCGCGTAGGGTGGCGCTGCGGCTCGGCCTAACGATCCTTGGCATCGCCGTCTTCCTGTTAGTCGGTTCGAATGTCCTGCTGCTGGGTCTACGCACCCACGATGGCGGCTTCCACTGGAACGAGCTTGCGCTCGCCTGGCCACATTACGGCATGAATGAACGTCTCGACCGCTGGATCACTTTTGGCACGCTGGCCGGCACGATCGCGGCATTCGGGCTGATGGGGGTCGTTCTGCGGACGAAACCACGACCGCTGCATGGCGAGGCGCGCTTCGCTACCGAGCGCGATATCCGCAAGGCGGGTCTACGAGCCACACAAGGGATTTTGCTCGGCCGGAAGGACGGCAAGTTCCTCTGCTTCGGCGGGCCTGAGCACGTCATGGTCTATGCCCCAACGCGATCCGGCAAGGGCGTTGGCTATGTCATCCCGAACCTGCTGAACTGGCCGGACTCCGTCGTCGCGCTCGACGTCAAGAAAGAGAACTTTGACCGCACCGCCGGCTTTCGGGAGGCGAGCGGGCTGGCGGTCTTCCTGTTCGATCCGCTCGACGAACAGGGTCGCACAGCGCGCTACAATCCGCTCGCCTATGTCCGCCGCGATCCGGTCGATCTCTATGATGATCTCCAGCGCATCGCCGTCATGCTGTTCCCGGCCGAGAACCGGGCCGATCCCTTCTGGTTCGAAACGGCGCGCTCGGCTTTTGTCGCGATCGGTGGCTACGTGGCCGAGACACCCGGCCTGCCGCTGACCATCGGCGAAATCCTGCGGCAGCTTTCGGCGTCCAGTGACCTGAAGGCTCATTTCCTGGCCACGATGAAGGAGCGCGCCAAGAGCACGGCGCCCCTCTCGTCGCATTGCATCGGGGCGCTGAACGACTTTCTATCGGCTTCCGAGAACACCATGAACTCGGTCAGGAAAACGACGACGGCGCGGCTCGGCCTCTGGCTCAATCCGCGCATTGATGCCGCCACATCGGCTAATGATTTTGACCTGCGCGAGCTGCGCTCCCGACCTATGTCGATCTATCTCGGCGTCACGCCCGACAATCTCGACCGGATGGCGCCGCTGCTCAACCTGTTCTTCCAGCAGGTCATCGACCTGAACAGCCGCGAGCTGCCCGAGCAAAACCCAAAGCTCAATCGCCGTGTCCTGCTGCTACTCGACGAGTTTCCGGCGCTCGGCCATGTCGGCGTGCTCGCCAAATCCGTCGCCTTCGTCGCGGGCTACGGCATTCGCCTTCTAACGATCATCCAGAGTCCGGCGCAACTCCGGGCGATCTACGGCCCCGATCTCGCCAAGACCATCATGACCAACCATGCCATCGAGGTCGTGTTCGCCCCGAAAGAGCAGGACGTCGCCAACGAGCTCTCCGAGCGCATCGGCTACGACACGGTCCAGGCAAAAAGCCGCTCGCGACCGTGGGGCCTATCGTCGGGAAAGCGCAGCGAGTCCGTCTCGGATCAGCGTCGCGCGCTGATGCTGCCACAGGAACTCAAGCTGATCCCGTCATCCAAGGCATTCATCTTGGCGGCCAGCGTGCCGCCGATCATCGGCGACAAGATCATCTACTACGAGGACGCCGCCTTCACCGCGCGACTGAAAGCGCCACCGGTGATCGCGCCCAACCGCGGACCCTCCAACATGCTGCTTGCAAGCGAGATCATCGAGCTGAAATCCGCCGTCGCCGAGTTGCAGGCGACGTTCCGGACCCGGCCGATGACGGATGAAGAAATCGCCGACCCGTCGCTGATCCCTGACGATGCGACGTTCGACTTCGGCAACGTGCCCGTCGATCTCGAAGGGCTTTCGGAGGATGAATTGAAGGACTGGTGCTCGCAGGTGATCGATGCCGCCATCATCCCCGCGAAGGGGGCGGGTCAGCCGGTGAAGGAGATGCGTCGTGGCCGATGACAAGAGCGATCCAGGCGAGTTTTCGATCGGGCGAGGTCGGGACAAAGGTGCAAACGCTGACAGTTTCGAAAAGAATGGAGCATCTCGTCCGCCGCCAGGCCAAGGAGAGACTACTCAAGCCGAGTTTGACCTGGGTGGCACCAACCAGCGCCGCTCCGACAGCGGTATGCCGGAACGGCTACGGCGCAAATACTATGTCGCCGAAGCGGGTGCCGGCGACGAGGCGAGGGTCTACGCCGATCCGAGAGGCGAATACCTTGCGTTTAAAGTCTCAGCCGAACGATTGGCGACGCGGCTCGAGGACGCTGGCGTCATCCGCGACATGGTGTCGATCGCACAGCATAGAGGCTGGGCGGAAGTGCAGGTTCGCGGGTCGGTCGAGTTCCGACGGACGGCCTGGCTCGAAGCTTCAGTGCGCGGATTGGCGGTTCGTGGTTATGAGCCCGATGCCATTGACCGGGCCGCCCTGTCGTTCCGGACGAAGTCAGATGTCGATCCAGCGCGGAGCCGATCACAATCCCAACAACGCGGACCTGAAGCGTCCGAAACAGTCTTTGTGGCGGGCGTTTCAGCCAAGAGACCCATCGACGTGACGGTTATGCCGCCTGAGCGCGGCGTAGAGCCGACCCATCCGAGGCACGCGGCCGAGGGATACTTCGGGAGCAGCGGAGATCAGCATGCATGGTTGAAGGCCGGACGTAATCGAGCCGACCCTCCAATTGACAGATCCGCAATCACAATCGACGTGCTGCCATTTCGAGCGGCGACATCCGATCGACCCTCGCGCACTGCTGGCGAGCGGCGTGCCGATGTATTCCGGTCGGCCCATCGTCAGCAGAACGGAGGTGATGACGTCGTCAAAGCTGCGCGATCGCAAATGACGGCGATCGAACAGGCTCTTGCCAAAGCGGTTCTCGATCCGGCTTTACGAGACTCGGTTTTGGCGCATGCAAAGGCTCGGATCGCTGAACAACTTGAGCAGGGCGGGGAGTTCAAGCATGCCGAAGTGAGAACGCGCACGAAACCGGAGAGGCCGTCGAAGGTGTCGAGCGTCAGTTCACCGCGCAAAAATCGGCCGGACACTCCGGAGGCCCATTGGGATCGATGATACCGTCTCGCTGTCGCTTGCAAGTCAGCATGCGCGGTGGTTGCTGTTTATACGGCTGTCGATTATCGGCGCCTTAGAGCTCCTTAT
>NZ_JAUYTP010000077.1 GCF_030695125.1 Allobosea sp.
CTCGAAGGACGAGCTGTCCTCTGGGCGCGCGCTGGCGTTGCGGCGAACGGTGGGGACAGACACCCAACCCCAGACTGACGTTGCGGCTCTTCGCGCCATGCGAGCTGCCTCGCTCGGCAAGCCCGTTCCGTCGGCGACCCTCGGTCGGGCACAGACGCTGGGAGCGCAGGCGCTGGGTGGGGCCCAAGCGCTGGGGAGGGCTGGGGCGCTGAGTGGCGCGCAGGCCGGTGGAGTGAAGGCCCTCAATGGGGTGCAGGCTCCGGCCGAAGTCCGCGGGCAAGCTGAAGAGAACCTCTCGCGGGTCACCGACTCCAGCGGCTTCGCCTACGCGCTCGAGTCCGAGCAGAACGCGGCAGTCCGTGACGAAATGGTTCGCCAGGCCCTCAACTCGAACTTCGCGGGCGACCTGTTCGGGAGCCAGGGGCTGGGCGGCCCTGAGACCATCAACCACGGCTTCGACGAACAGAAGGTTATCGCCACTGCTGTCGACCGCGCCGTGCGTTCCGGAGCGGTCACCCAGGCCGATTTCGACCAAGCCGTGTCTCGCATGTCACCGGATCAGGTCGAGGCCGCGGTCGGGACCCTCAGCATCGAGAGCAACAACCGAGCGGTCGGCGGTGCGGTCGAGTTGTTGGGCGTCGCGGCACAGAAGGAAGGCCACGATCGCGCGGCGGCCCTGGCGTTCACGTCCACCGACGCGCTCATCGACAAGCACTACCCAACCGACGCCGCTCAACGGGAGGCGTTCGCACACGTCGAGAACTTCATCGAGGAGTGGGACGACAGCATCAAGCGGGACGCGAACAACCCGCACATGCAGGCCAACGCTCTGCATTTCGCGCTCGGCAGCGCTGGCCGCTTGTCTGCCCGGGGGAATGGGTACTCTCCTCAAGAACTGCAAGCGGAACTCAAGGAACTCGGGCCACGCTTCGTTCAGGAAACGGTCGCGCGCCTGGGCGAGGCACCGAGGTTCGACGGACGGGTTCCTGGAGCGATCGACGCGATCGCTGATGCAGCCCAGGCTTTGGCAGATCAAGGCGTCGACAAGGCCGACGAGTTCCAGGTGGCGGCGGCGTTGGGCCACACGCAGTCACGTCAGCTCATCACGCAGAACCTCGACACGCCCGAAAAGCGCGAGCGCGCTCTTGGCGCGTTGAACGAATTCCTGGCCGGTCGTCGCGATCAGTTCCGTGACGCCGCGACGCATCGCGACCCCTACAGCCTCTTGCGCGATCCTCAGGCCATCGACGGCATCAACGAACTGCTGGCTGCCGATCCCACCCTCCTTCCGGGGTTGGTCAACGGTGGCCCCGAGGGCGAAGCGACGCTCGTACAGTTGTTGGAGACGATTGCCTTCAACCCCGCGGTGCCCGCGACGCTGCGAGATCAGTTCCAGACCCGCGTTGACGGCTTGGTCAAGAACCTGACCGAGGAAGGGTTCGAGAACCCGAACGGCGATGGCGACGCACTCGGGCGGCTGTTTGGCCTCATTCAAGTTGCCGGCTCTCGCTCGGTGGAGGCTGCAGGGGACCGCGGCCCAGCAGCTCAAGCCGCGGCCCGCAGCTTCGCGAAGGACATCATCACTGGTGTCGCGGCCCTGGCGTTGGCTCCGGCGGGACCCATCGCATCAATCGTTGGCGGAGCGGTGCTCAATCAAGTCCTTGGGAAGTGGCTGGGGACGCCGCCAGGCCCGTCTGACACCCAACTGCGCAACGCATTTCGAACCTGGCTCGAGCAAGCAGGAATCGACCCCACCGAGGGCGAGCAAGCGTCGGAAGCGTTCGATCAGTTCTTGGGTGAGTTGCTCGACCAACTCCACGACGTGTCGCCCAGGCCGGCAGGGCTGTCTGAGAAGATCGACGAACTCCAGGACCTTCGGACGTCTTCGACTGACGGCTTCTTGCGAACTCGCGACTCCGCCAGAGACGGGCAGCTCGCCACGGAGCTCGAAGAGCGTGAAGACCAACCCTGATCCTGACTCGGTCGTCCTGGCGCCGCGAACCTGGAGCTTTCACGCTGCGCAAGCTGCCCGAGGTCCCGAGGCCGGATGGCTTGACCACAGAGCCCCGCTGACACCGAGCTGCGCAGCGCTGCTTGTGTGCCAGCACGCTCGCGAACCGGACTGGAGTCTGGCCGGTGCGATTTCCGCAGCAGTGGACCGGAATCGACGAGAGATCGCAGGTCACATACCTGACCTACCGAGCGCCGGTCAGAAGTCGCGCCGAGCCTCGAGCCAGGCGCGCGCCTCGTCGGCGAGGGCCGTGAGCGGCGGAGCAGAGAAGAGGTCATCGATCGCGGCGGCGACGTCGTCACGTTCGGCGGTGAAGAGCGTGTTGCCCTTGCTCGCGTGGAGCGCGTTGAGGGCGTCGACGAAGGCGTCCACGACGGCGCGCGCCTTCTTGCGGTCCTTCGCGGTCGCGCCCTCGAGCCCGCGACGGGCAGCCGTGAGCGCGGCATTCGCCACGTGAAGAGCGCGCTTCGTGACGCACCATCCACCGAGCACGTGAACGCCGCGCTCCGGCACCTCGACCCGCGGCACGATCTTCTTCCCTTCAGAGGTCTTCAGGCGAACGCGGGAGGCATCGCCCCGTACGGTCACGCGAACACTCGGCAGGAGGACGAGGCGCACCCCGAGCGGCCGCGGCATGTCGAGGACGAGCTCGTTCACACGCGCGCCCGACGCGTCGACGTCGAGCAGTGCTTTGGGAGAGAGCGTGAGGTGCTCGAGCGGCGCCTCCCGCCGCGTGAGCCAAGCGAAGATGCCGGCGTCGCTCCCCTCGTAACGTAGCCGGCGCGGCATGGCGCTGCCTCCGCCGGTCTTTGGCAGCACGTCGAGGCCGTCCCAGTGAACGAGCTCGTCGGCGCCGATGACGGCGTGCGGGGTGCTCGCGGAGTCCGGGCGCGGAGCGATGGTCATGTTGCCCGCGCCGGGCACGAACCACACCTCGTGGCTGTCCTTACCCGTGAGCGAGAGGACGAACCGCTGCGCGCCGACCTCGCGTGGCTTCTGCATGACGCGAGGCGGAACGCGGCGGCTCGTGAGCTTGGCGGCCGCCTTCGCCGCCGCTATGCGCGCTCGGGCGCGCTCGGCGCTCGCACGATCGGTGTCTCGTGCAGCCCGCGCCGCGGCCGCTCTCCCCGCCGCCGTGCGCGCAAGGGCGAACGCCTCGAGGTCGCGCGTGAGCCGCGCCACGTCCACGTAGGGGGCGTGGAGGCCGTGCTCGGTCTCCTTCGTCGGTGCGAACCCTGCGCGCGCGAAGCCGGCGGCGATCCGCGCATAACCGAGGCGCGCATCTCCGTCCGCGATGAGGTCCGTCGCGACGTATCGGAGGGGCCTTCCGCCTGGCTTCGATCCCTCCACCGCCGCGCCAAGCCGCGCGAGCCGCGCTGGCGGCGCCACCACGTCACCCAACCAGTCGAGGACCTCGAGGAGCGGTCGAGCGGCTCCGTACGCGAGCACGTTCACGACCCAGACGAGCACCTTTCCGTGGGGGGTGTCCCACACGAGGAGGTCGCCCGTCTCGAGCTCGGTGTCGCTCTGTTTGCGCCTCTTCCGCGTCGTCGCCATCGCGCCCGTCGGAGTTTACTCCGTTGCGCGCGTCGGCGTGAGCGGGGATGAGCGCGGCGGCGTGTGCGCGGAGCACGGCGAAGGACGGCCCCTCGGGCGACGTGAAGACGCCGTTCGGGGTGCAAGCGTGGAGCTGGTGCGTGTCCTTTCGGCACGCGTGCGTGAACGTGTGGAGCGACGACGCTATCGTCGGCGGGGGCGGCCCCTGGTTTCCACGCTCTACGGCGTGGTTTTTCCATCAGGCCGCGGTCCGGCGGCGTTGCGGGCGGGCGGCGCGGTGGCGGCGGGCAAGGCCGGTGGCTCGGAGGCCTGCGGCGCCTCGGAAACGTCCTCGTGGATGGC
The DNA here is from genome assembly GCF_030695125.1 of Allobosea sp. GTDB lineage: Bacteria > Pseudomonadota > Alphaproteobacteria > Rhizobiales > Beijerinckiaceae > Allobosea. Next base: position 3,911 of record NZ_JAUYTP010000077.1, read on the forward strand.
TGGGCGGACCGTGTCGCCGTGGCCGGCGAGCCAGCGCTCGATCAGCGGACGGTGGCGCGCGACCTCGGTCCACTTGCGTCGTTCCTCCAGACGACGGCGGCCAAAGCTGGTCCCGCACGTCGAGGCCATCGAGGTGTGACGAAGACTCGACGGCCAGCTGAGAGTCGTCTTCGAAATCTGCTGGGTCGACGGAGGGATCCCAGACGTTCGGAACTCGCCCAGAGAAGCGAATCGAAATTCCCCCGATTCTGTCAACGCCCCTTCCAGGTAACGAGAATGCCCTGAACGACGTCCATCAAGGGTCGGGAATGCGTCCCGGCACACGAGGGCTCGTCATGATCAAGAAGACACTGTCTCCTCCGGTT
>NZ_JAUYTP010000082.1 GCF_030695125.1 Allobosea sp.
CGAGATGAGCCAGGCGGTCGCGCATCTCGACGAGATGACGCAGCAGAACGCGGCGCTCTCCGAGCAGAGCGCGGCCTCGGCCGGCTCGCTGTCGGGCCGCATCGCCCAGCTCAACGACCTCGTCGCCGCCTTCAAGACGGGTCCTGATGGCGCCCGCAGCGTCGGTTCCGCCCCGGCGACCGAGCCGGCGCGGCTGCGCCAGCTCGCCGAGGCCGCCTTCGTCCAGAAGGCCGCCGCCGCGCCCCGCATGGCAGCGCCCGCCCCGCGCCCGGCGCCCGCTCCCGCCAGGAAGGTCGCCAACAGCCGCGCCGGCGATACGGGCTGGGAAGAGTTCTAGGCCCGGGCGGCGCGGACCGACACGCGCCTCACCGGAACAAGCCGCCACGCCGCAGCCTACTGGATGCGGCGTGGTTGCGTGGATGCCAGGCCCGTGTTCTGGCGTCGCCGATCCCGGCCTCCCCCGCGCTCTTGCGGATCACGGTGAGCGGGATGCGGTCCGCGAGGCCCCTGCAGTTCGAAACGGCGCGTCGCGCCGTTTTTTGTCGTTGGCGCCAGTGGCGTCCGCCTGCGCCCCGTCCTGCGCTGCCGTTCCGGGTTGGGTGGCCAGCGTCGACCGCGCCAGCAGCGCGTCAAAGTGACGTGGCGTCAAAAAGCCGTCGACGCGACCGCCATGGTTTATCGTCTGTTAATCGTTTGCGATGAAACCTGTGCCGTAGGGTCATCGTCGGATCCGTGCGCGCCGTTTCTGCCGTGTCTGCCGACAAAAACACCCAGAAAACGCACGTGCCAGAGGATCGGAGCCTTCGAATGCTCAAGAACATCACCATTCGTCAATCGCTCATCGGGATCGTCATTGCGCTGGCCGTCGCCCTGTTCGGCACCATCACGATGTCGATGCTGGCCATGAGGGACATCAAGGACGACACCAGGGTTCTGTCCCAGGAGGTCATGCCGACCGTCCAGATCAGCAACGACGTCCAGGCGGAGATGTTGAGCCGTCACCTGCGCCTGAACATGCATGTCAACTCCACCGATGCGGAGAGCATGACCCAGCTCGAGAACAACATTCGCGAGTACACGAATTCGCTGGCGACCAAGCGGCGGGATCTGGTGACGAAGCTCGCCCTCCAGCAGAGCCGCGACGCGCTGGCGCGCTACGAGAGCCAGGTGCCGGCCTATGTGGCCGGCCTGGACAAGGTGCTCGACCTGTCCCGCAAGGGCGACAAGCAGGCGGCCACGGTCCAGCTGCGCGAGATGCGCCCGACGCTGGCCGCGATGGAGAAGGCGATCGACGATCTCTCGGCCCATGTGGCGAGCCGCGGCGTCATCGTGACCGCCGAGGCCGAGAAGGCCTACAGCTTCAGCGTGTGGATCATGATCGGGATCGCCATCGTTTCGGCGATCGTCTCCCTCGGCGCGGTCCTGATCGTCACGAAGCGCGTCACCGGCCCGATCCAGGACACGACCAAGACGATGAACGAGCTGGCGCAGGGCCATCTCGAAACCACGATCCATCACGCCGACCGCAATGACGAGGTCGGCCTGATGGCCAAGGCGCTGCAGGTCTTCCGCGAGAGCCTGGTCAAGGTCCGGGCTCTGGAAGAGCAGGAGCGCGCGGCGTCCGAACGTCGCCTGCGGGCGGCGGAGAGCATGGCGCTCGTTGTCACCGATGTCGGCGAGGTCGTGGCTGCGGCGGCCAATGGCGATTTCTCGGCCCGGTTGCAGATCGACCAGGCCGACGACCAGATGCAGAAGCTCGTCGCCGGCATCAACGAGATCAACGCCGTCGTCGACATGGCCACGACCGAGTTCGCATCGGCGCTGTCGGCGGTGGCCGGCGGAGACCTGACGGTGCGGGTCGATTCGGCCTATCGCGGCAAGTTCGCCGAGCTGAAGAGTGCGATCAACGAGACGGTCGATCGTCTGTCCTCGACGGTGAAGACCATCCAGCTGACCTCGGCCGATGTCGGGCTCGCCGCCCGCGAGATCAACACCGGCGCCGACGACCTTTCCAAGCGCACCGAGGGTCAGGCCTCCTCGCTCGAGGAGACCGCCGCCACGACCGAAGAGCTGGCGGCTTCCGTGAAGGCGTCGGCCCAGGCCTCGCGCAATGCCGCCATGATCGCCAACGAGGCGATGCAGGCGGCACAGAATGGCGGCGCGATTGCCGGCCAGGCCGTCGAGGCGATGGCCCGGATCGAGAGCGCGTCCCAGAAGATCTCGGACATCATCCGCGTCATCGACGACATCGCCTTCCAGACCAACCTACTGGCCCTGAACGCGGCGGTGGAAGCGGCCCGCGCCGGCGATGCCGGCAAGGGCTTCGCCGTCGTCGCCTCGGAGGTCCGGACCCTGGCGCAGCGTTCGAGCGAGGCGGCCAAGGACATCTCGGCGCTGATCTCGTCCTCGAACACCGAGGTCGGCGAGGGCGTCAAGCTCGTCCGCCTGGCGGGCGACCAGCTCAGCCAGATCCTGACCTCGTCGCAGAAGGTGGCCGCCACCATCGCCGACATCTCGGCAGCGTCGGGCGAGCAGGCCAACGGCATCGACGAGATGAGCCAGGCGGTCGCGCATCTCGACGAGATGACCCAGCAGAACGCGGCGCTGTCGGAGCAGAGCGCGGCCTCGGCCGCCTCGCTGTCCTCGCGCATCGCCCAGCTCAACGATCTCGTCGCCGCCTTCAAGACCGGGCCGGACGGGGGCCATGCGGGCAGCCATGCCGCGCCGCGGGGCGCAGCGTCCGAGCCTGCGCGCCTGCGCCAGCTCGCGCAGGCGGCCTTCGCCCACAAGGCTCCCGCGCCGCGGGCCGCCGCCCCGGCGCCCCGGGCCGCGACTGCCGCCCCGGCCAAGAAGGTCGCCAACAGCCGCGCTGGCGACAGCGGCTGGGAAGAGTTCTGAGCGAGCCGGGGCTCGCCCCACCTCCGATACGGGCTCCGAGCGCAACCGCTCGGCCGCCAGCAAGCCGACGCGATGCGCCGTCCCTCAGGGGCGGCGCATTTTGCGTTGTCGCTTTGCGCTGCGGCCTCATGCGGCGATGGCCGATCGCACAGGCCCAGGGAGACAGGAGCGATCCGGGCCTGCACGGCTCGTCGAGGCGCCGCTCGCACCGTCAGCCGAGCCTCGAAAGGTGCGCCGTTGGCCCGTGACGAGGAGGATGCGCGCATCCGGCCTCATGCGAGGTGAAGCCCTGGCCAAGGGGCCCTGGCCCTTCAGCGACCGCGCCCTGTCGGATGAGACTCGGACGCCGCGGGGCTCGCTGCGCCGTTGCGCGATATCACGAAAGTTGCAGCCTCAAACCACGACAATCCAGTCGATACCTCCAGTTTGGTCAACCGCGAGATGATCAGACGTGATTGCTGTGGTTCGGATAAAAAAGTGCCTAAATATCGATCATAATTCTTTCGAATTAGGTTTTCTTTAACCCCGGCCGCCGCATGGAAGGCGTGCCAAGACGAAAACGTGCGGTTCGCTAAAAATATAATAAAATTGGGCGTTCGCTTAGAGATAGTATTGGCGTCACTTCTTCGCGTTTTCGTATAGAGCAACGTGCCTCTGTCTAGGGATCCATCATGTTTTCAGCGCTTCAAAAGACGCGTATTGTTCATCGTGTCATGATCGGCTTTTTCGCGACGCTGGTCCTTACGACGGTGCTCGGATTCATCAGCATCAATCGCGTCGATCTGATCAACCAGGGTTTGACCACCATCAACGACCTGAATTCGGTCAAGCAACGCTTCGCGATCAATTTCCGCGGCAGCGTTCATGATCGGGCGATCAGCCTGCGCGACGTCACGCTCGTCGACAGCGCCGCCGATGTGCAGGCGAATGTCGCCGATATCGAGCGCCTGGCCGAAGCCTATCGGCAGTCGGCCGTGTCTCTGGACCGGATGCTTTCAGACCCTGCGCAGGTCTCGCCCGAGGAAGCGCGCATCCTGGCGAGCATCAAGGCGACGGAGGCGAAGACTCTTCCCGTCTCGGAGCGCGTCATCGCGCTGCGCAAAGCCGGCGATCAGGCGCAGGCCAAGCAGGTGATGATGACGGAGGCGCGTCCGCTCTTCACCGAATGGCTGGCGCGCATCAACCAGTTCATCGATCTCCAGGAGGCCAACAACCAGAAGCTCGGCCAGAGCGTGCGCGGCGTCTCCGCGAACTTCACGGCGATGACGCTGCTTCTGCTCGGTTCGGCGCTGCTGATCGGCCTTGCCTTCGCCTGGTGGTCGATCCGGGCGATCCGGCCGCTGACCGGCCTGACCCAGGTCATGACCCAGTTCGCGAATGGCGACCTCCAGGCGAGCGTGCCCCACAGCGACCGGGCCGATGAAGTCGGCGCCATGGCGAAGGCGCTGCAGATCTTCCGCAGCAATGCGCTGGCGATGCGGACGATGGAATCCGAGGCCGCGGCGGCGCGCCAGGCGGCCGAGGCCGAGCGGCTTTCGACCGACGAGCAGCGGGCCCGGACGGTCAAGGAGCAACTCGACGGCGCCCGCCAGCAGGAGCAGATCGTCGATCTCCTCGCATCCGGGCTGCAGCGCCTCGCGCAGGGCGACCTCACCTGCCGGATCGAGGCTCCCGTGCCGGCGGACTATCTGAAGCTGCGGGACGATTTCAACGTGATGGTCGATCGCCTCAGCGACATGGTCGGCATGATCCAGGCGACCTCGGCCGATGTCGGAATGGCCGCCCGCGAGATCACGATGGGCGCCGCCGATCTGTCGACGCGGACCGAGGGCCAGGCCTCCTCCCTCGAGGAGACCGCCGCCACCACCGAACAGCTCGCCGCGTCCGTCAAGGCGTCGGCCCAGGCCTCGCGCCAGGCTGCCGCGGTGGCCGACGAGGCCAAGCAGGCGGCCCAGGCGGGCGGTGCGATCGCCGGTCAGGCGGTCGAGGCCATGGCGCGCATCGAGGATGCCTCGCAGAAGATCTCCGACATCATCCGGGTGATCGACGACATCGCCTTCCAGACCAATCTGCTCGCGCTCAACGCGGCGGTGGAGGCGGCGCGCGCCGGCGACGCCGGCAAGGGGTTCGCGGTCGTCGCCTCCGAGGTTCGCACCCTGGCGCAGCGTTCGGGCGAGGCGGCCAAGGACATCTCGGCCCTGATCTCGTCCTCGAACATGGAGGTGGGCGAGGGCGTGAAGCTGGTGCGTCAGGCCGGAGAGTCGCTCGATCGCATCCTCGCGGCTTCGCAGAAGGTTGCCGCGACCATCGCCGACATTTCGGCCGCCTCGGGCGAACAGGCCAATGGCATCGACGAGATGAGCCAGGCTGTCGCCCATCTCGACGAGATGACGCAGGCGAATGCGGCGCTGGCCGAGCAGAGCGCCGCCTCGGCCGGCTCGCTGTCGAGCAAGATCGGCGAGCTCAACGACCTCGTCGCCGCCTTCAAGACCGGACCGGCCGCGAGCCATGGCGACAGCCATGCCGCGCCGCGGGGCGCCGCATCCGAGCCGGCGCGCCTGCGCCAGCTCGCCCAGGCGGCCTTCGCGAACAAGTCTCCCGCGCTGCGGGCCGCCGCTCCGGCGCACCGCGCCGCTCCGACCGCCCCGGCCAGGAAGGTCGCCAACAGCCGCGCCGGCGATCGCGGCTGGGAAGAGTTCTAGCGCCGTCGCGCGAGGCGCATCGTCGCCTCGCGCGAC
>NZ_JAUYTP010000004.1 GCF_030695125.1 Allobosea sp.
AGCCATTTGTCGACCACCAGCGCTTCGCCCTGCCAGCGCGCGTAGAACGCCGCCAGCGCAGTCTCGCGTTCGGGCAGGTCGAGGTGGGCCAGCGTGCCCAACGCCGCGATGACGTCGGTCATGTTGCCGCCGGCTTCGAACTGGGCCAGCAGGCGCGGCATCACGGCGTCGCGCAGATAAGCGTTGTCGCTTTCGGCCAGATAGCCGAGGCAGAGATTGCGCAGGGCGCGGCGGCCAACCTGGGCGCCGTCCGCAGCGTAGGGTTCGGCCGGGGAGAGCGTGGTCCACACGGTCTCGAAGCGGTCGCGCAATTGCATTGCCAGGTGGCGCCGCAGGCTGACACGTGCACGGTGGATCGCCTCGGGGTCGATGATCTGACCGCGACCGGCTACGTCCTCGGCCAGCACTTGCTCGGCCGGCAGCACCAAGGCTTCGGCGGCGAGCGCAGGGTCGTGGGTGAGGCCGGCGTCGAGCACGCGGCCGCAGGCGGCGACGAAGTCTGCGGGGATCCAGCCGGCACCCTCGCCACCGGCCGCGATGCCGGCGAGCAGCACGCGGGTGGCGAGGCGTTGGCCTGCTTCCCAGCGGTTGAACGCATCGGCGTCGTACGCCATCAGGTGGGCAAGCTCGGCGTCGGTCTGCTCGAAATCAAGCTGCACCGGCGCGGAAAAGTTGCGCAGCAGCGAGGCGACCGGCGCCGCCGCGATGTCCTCGAAGACGAAGGTTTGTGTGGTCTCGGTGAGCGACAGCACGCGCGTGGTGCCGGCGTGCGTGTTCTCGCAGGTCAGGCGCAGCGGCGCGTCCGTGCCGTCGGGCAGCACCAGGCCGAGCGCCACCGGAATGTGCAGCGGGCCTTCGACGATTGGCATGCCCGCCTCCGCCAGGCGCTGTTCGTAGGCGGTGGGTGCGAGGCTTTGCGCGAGGGTGAGCGTGTAGCGACGGGCCGCTGCATCCCATGCCCCCTCGGCCTTGAGACGCGGCGTGCCGGCACGGGCATACCAACGGCGGAACTGGGTGAGGTCGACGCCGGAGGCATCCTGCATGGCGGCGACGAAATCCTCGCAGGTGACGGCCTGGCCGTCGTGGCGCTTGAAATAGAGGTCCATGCCTTTGCGAAACCCTTCGCGCCCAAGCAGCGTGTGGATCATGCGCACGACTTCGGCGCCCTTGTTGTAGACCGTGGCGGTGTAGAAGTTGTTGATCTCCTCGTAGCTGTCGGGGCGCACCGGGTGGGACATGGGCCCGGCATCCTCGGGGAACTGGCCGTTGCGCAGGATGCGCACGTCGTTGATCCGCTTCACCGCCCGACTGCTCATGTCGGCGGAGAATTCCTGGTCGCGAAACACCGTCAACCCCTCCTTGAGGGAGAGTTGAAACCAGTCGCGACAGGTCACCCGGTTGCCGGTCCAGTTGTGGAAGTACTCGTGGCCCACCACCGACTCGATGTTGGCGAA
>NZ_JAUYTP010000007.1 GCF_030695125.1 Allobosea sp.
CACCCAGCAGTCGTCCTCGACAGCGCCCCGGGCCAATTGGTCGATCTGGTTGAAACGCCGCCCGAACTCGAAGTCGTCCGTAAAAAGGACAAGATCGTCCTGCAGATCAGCCCGCCCTTGCGCGCTGAAGCAGACGGCAGCTACTACTTCGACGCGGAAGAAAAGCGCGACGCCGAGGCGCTGCGCCTGATTACCTTGCTGCCGGACGGGCCGCAGCGTGTCCGGCTGGTGCGTTACACAGTGGCGCAAAGACGCGCCGCCCAACTGGTCTCCGGGCGCTTCGCGGTGCCGGCAAATGCCGAGGGGGCGCAAGCCGATTTAGACAAAACGCTGCAGGCGCTGGCCGGACACTTCCAGGTGCATGCCGATTCGGCACAGGCTTCGCGGCAGGTGCCGTGTGAGTCGCGTCTGCGGGCCGAACTGGCGCCAGTCGGCGAGTCGCTTTCGCTGCGCCTGGTTGCCGCGCCGCTCGGCGCCGACGGCCCGCGCCTGCCGGTCGGCAGCGGTCGCGTTCGCCTGATGGCGGCGATTGGCGGCGAGACCCTGGGCACCGCGCGCAACCTGGCGGCCGAAAAGAAACATCTGGAAAGCCTGCTCGACGCCTTCCCCTTTCTCGAAGACATCGGTGACGCACAAAGCGCTGAATGGCTGATCGAAGATCCGGAACAGGCGCTCGGTCTGGTTGAAGCCCTGCCCGGCCTGGCCGCCATCGCCGCCGTCGATTGGCCGAAAGGCAAAAGCGTCCGCGTCATCAGCGTCGATGCCGGCAAGCTCGGCATCACGGTCAGCAAGGACCGCGACTGGTTCCGGGTATCCGGCCAGGCCGGGCTCGATGAAGGCCTCGTCGTACAGCTCGAAACCCTGCTCGCCGCCGCCCGCGACAAGAGCCGTTTCATTCCGATGGGCGACGGGGTCTACGCGGCGCTGACCCGCTCACTGAAACAGAAACTGCTCGATCTTGCCGCCGTCGCCGAAGTCGACAAGCAAGGCAGCAAGGTGCCGCAGATCGCCGCCGCCTGGCTCGACGAAATCCTCGATGGCACCGAACTGCAGGCCGGCGCCGACTTCCGCAAGGCAATCGAGCGTCTGCGCGCGGCGCAAGCCACCGAACCCAAACTGCCAAAATCCCTGCAGGCTGACTTGCGCCCCTATCAGGAAGAAGGCTACCAGTGGGCCATGCGCCTCGCCGCCGCCGGCATGGGCGGCTGTCTGGCGGACGACATGGGCCTCGGCAAGACCCTGCAGGCGCTGGCCGTCATGCTCGAACGGGCCAAAGGGGGCGCCACGCTGGTCATCGCGCCAACCTCGGTGTGCGGCAACTGGCTGGCCGAAGCGCTCCGCTTCGCACCCAGCCTGAACGCCCGCATCTACAGCGAGGCCAACGAGATCGAACGTGAACAGCTGGTTGCCCAGGCCGGCCCCCAGGATGTGCTGATCGTTTCCTACACCCTGCTGCAGCTGGCCCAGGAGCGTTTCGCCAGCCGCCAATGGCACACCCTGGTCGCCGACGAAGCGCAGGCGATCAAG
>NZ_JAUYTP010000016.1 GCF_030695125.1 Allobosea sp.
TCGATCTCGCCGCGGTCGAAATAGGGCAGAAAGCGGCTACCGACCCAGCGGCCGGCGCCGGAGCGGGCATCGAACCCCGCCGAGCGGCCGCGGGCCGATGTGAGGTCGTCGGGCTTGGTCAGGAAGGGGGCGGTAAAGACCTCGGTCTTCTCCCGCGATGCCGGGACCTCCGGCTCGTAATAGCCGGTGAGGAAGCCGTCCTCCTCGATCCGCTCGCCGAAGCGGGCGATGCGCACCGGGCGGAACTCGGCCTCGAAGAAGGCGCGCGCCGCCTCCGTCGGAAGGGGATCGGAAAGGGCGAGCGCCCGCGGGCAGATGTCGCGCAGCGCGCGCCAGATGTCCGGCGCCGAGCGCGGCGGGTTGCGGGCCGCCATGAGCTGCCGGCAGGAGATGCGGAAGGCGCGGAAGGTCAGGTCCTGGCGGTCCTCCGCCCACCCCGGCAGGGCGGCGAAGCTGCCGGCCTCGCTCCAGGTCTCGGGAAAGACGAAGGGGAAGCCGGAGGCGTGCGGCTGTGGCGGCGCGGGTGGCTCCGTCCCGGCAGTCGCCGCCGGGTCTCCGGGCTGGGCAGGCGCGGGTGCCTCAGCAGCGGGAGCAGGCGAGGCCTCACCCGGCGCAGGGCTCGCCACGGCACCGGCCGGAGAAGGGTCAGCGGGCGCAGGGCCGGTCGCCGCAGGCGGTGCTTCGGCGGCGGGGCTCGCGGAAACGGAAGTACCGTCCGGCGCGGCGGGTGGCGGAACCTTCAGGATCAGCAGGAGGTCGTTGGAGCCGGCATGAAGCGGGCCGGGCGCCGTCAGGGCCGCCACCGCCCAGACCGCTGCCGCAAGGCGGAGGATCGGGCGATGCCTCATGGTTGGCCCCCGGGACGGCGAAAGGCCGGCTCAGCCGCCGGCTTCGGTGGCGATCAGGCGCCAGTTCGGGTCGCGGTCCGTGACGTTGCGGGCGAAGGTCCAAACGTCCGTCACGTCGGTAACCCGGTCGGGCGAGCCGTCGATGACGGCGCCGGCCCGGTCGCGCGTCGCGGTAACGAGCTGGGAGACGAACTTCAGCGTCACCTGGGCCTGGTCGCCGCGCTGCTGGGCGTCGACGATCTCGGCCTTCTCGATACCGACGAAGCGGGTCTCGACCTGCTCGCCGCGCGTCTCACGATCACGGATGGCCGCCTCGAAGCCCTCGAACACATCCTTGGCGAGGAGGTCGCGAAGCATCTTGCGGTCGCCGCCGGCAAAGGCCAGCACGATCATCTCGTAAGCCGCCTTGGCGCCGCCGATGAAGCCGGCCGGGTCGAAGGAAGGGTCGCGGGACGCGATGGCGTCGAAGCCGCGGGCGAGCGGCGTGCCCGGCAGGGCAAGATCGCCCCAGCGCGGCGCAGCAGGATCGACGGGGACCGGCGGCGCCATGGGCGCGGCGCCGTTGCGCGCCGGCATGGGGATGACCTCGCCACCCTGGGCGGGCGGTCGGGCGCCCGGAGGCAGGTCGCGATTGTTGTCACGCGGCTGGAACGGGTCACGCTCGCTACCGGTCTTCGTCCCCAGCACGCTGCGCAGGCGGAAGAAGATGAAGACCGCGAGGGCCAAAAAGATGATCGTGTAGATGTCGAACACGTTGTTCATGATCGCCGTCTGGAGGGGCCGCCCGGTCGCAGATGACGTGATGCCGCGAACGGACCGTCAGTGTAACCGTATTGAGGCTCTCAAATAAGGCATTTTTTTCGGGCCGCCAGTCCGCCGTGCGGTCGTGCCGCAGTTTCCGCTGCCGCGGACGGCCCGGAACGGCGACCGGGCGCGGCGAGATCCGCACCCGGACACCGGAAGGAGAGATCAGAACTGCTTGGCGAGACGCGGGTCGAGCGCGTCGCGCAGGCCGTCGCCGAGCAGGTTTACCGCGAGTACGGTGACCGACAGGAAGATGGCCGGGATCAGCACGATGTAGAATTTCACCTGCCAGAGCGCGCGGCCCTCGGCCATGATGTTGCCCCAGGACGGGATGATCGGCGGCGTGCCGGCCCCGATGAAGGACAGGATCGCCTCGGTCAGCATGGCGGAGGCGCAGATATAGGTCGCCTGGACGATGATCGGCGCCAGCGTGTTCGGCAAGATGTGCTTGACGATGATCATCGGCGTGCGCGTGCCGGCGGCGACCGCCGCGTCGACATAGGGCTGTTCGCGCAGCGAAAGGACCACGCCGCGCACCAGACGCGAGACGCGGGGGATCTCGGCGATGGTGATGGCGAGGATGACATTGCCGACCGACCCGCGCGTCAGCGCCATCAGCGCCACGGCGAGGAGGATGGAGGGGATCGACATGATGCCGTCCATGACGCGCATGATGATCGCGTCGGCGGCGCGGATGTAGCCGGCGATGAGGCCGATGGCGAGGCCGAAGACGGAGGCGAGGATCGCCACCGAGAAGCCGACGATCAGCGAGACGCGGGCGCCGTAGAGCACGCGCGAATAGATGTCGCGGCCGAGCATGTCGGTGCCGAACCAGAATTGCGCCGACGGCTCGCGGGTGCGCATGCGTGTCGAGATGGCCGTGGGGTCGCTCGTTCCGAGGAAGGGCGCGAAGATGGCCATGAGGATGATGGCGATGACGAGCGTGCCGCCGATGGTGATGGTCGGGTAGCGACGCACCAGGCGGACGAGGCCGACGCGGGTCTTCGGCTCGGCAGCGACGCCGGATGCGTCGTCAGCCTGCGCCGTCGCGGCGGGGGTATCGGAGCTATGCGCGGTCAATAGCGGATCCTCGGATCGACGAGTGTGTAGACGAGGTCAACGGCGAGGTTGACCAGGACGTAGACGAAGGAGAACAGCAGGACGAGGCCCTGGATGACGGGGTAGTCGCGCCTGAGGATGGCGTCGACCGTCAGGCGGCCGAGGCCGGGAATGGCGAAGACGCTCTCGGTGACCACGGCGCCGCCGATGAGCAGCGCCACGCCGATGCCGATGACGGTGATGACCGGAACCGCGGCGTTCTTGAGTGCGTGCAGGAACAGGACCCCGCGCTCGCCGATGCCCTTGGCGCGGGCCGTGCGGATGTAGTCCTGCTGCAGGACCTCCATCATGGTGGCGCGGGTGATGCGGGCGATCAGCGCCATATAGACCATGCCCAGCGCGATGGACGGCAGGATGAGATTCTGGAACCAGGGCCAGAGCCCCTGCGAGAGCGGCGTGTAGCCCTGGACGGGCAGCCAGTCGAGCTCGAGGGCGAAGATGTAGGCGAGGATGTAGCCGACGACGAAGACCGGCACCGAGAAGCCGAACACCGCGAAGGCCATGATGCCGCGGTCGATCAGCGTCCCGGCCTTCCAGGCGGAGATGACGCCCATCGGCACGGCGACGGTGACGGCGAGGATCAGCGTCACCACCATGAGCGACAGCGTCGGCTCGATGCGCTGGGCGATGAGCTGCGTGACCGGCAGGCCGGTGAAGATGGAGGTGCCGAGATCGAAGCGGGCGATCTGCCAGACCCATTCGCCGAAGCGGATCAGGAACGGCCGGTCGAGGCCGAGGCTCTGGCGGATCTTCTCCACGTCATCGGGCGTCGCCTGGTCGCCGGCGATGACGGCGGCCGGGTCTCCGGGCGCGATGTAGAGCAGGGAAAAGACGAAAAGCGCCACCACGGCCATGACGGGGATCGTCGCGACGATGCGGCGGACAATGTAGACGAACATCGACAGGATCTTCTCATGTGAGGAACCGGGAGGCGGACGAAGCCGCCCCCCGGCCGAGACGTTTCATCAGGCCTTGGCGACGTTCCAGAAGAACGGCAGCGGCCCCTTGGTGATGCCGGTCACGTTGCTGCGCCAGGCCGTGTAGGTCAGGAAGAACCCGGGCGGCACGAAGACGACATTGTCCAGCGCAGCCTTATTGAGGCGGGCGATCGCCGCCTTTTCTTCGTCGAGGTTCTTTGCCTCGAACCAGGCCGTCACCTCAGCCTCCACGGCGGGCACGTCCGGCCATCCGAACCAGGCGCGTTCTCCATTGGCCCGAATAGCGGTGTAGCCCGCCGGGTTGGTGCAGTCGGCGCCGGCGTGCCACGAGAAGAAGATGTTCCAGCCACCCTGGGACGGAGGCGTCTTCAGCGCGCGCCGCTGACCGGTGGTCCCCCAATCGGTGGCCACGAAGTCGACATTCATTCCGATCCGCTTGAGCAGCTCGTTGGCGACATCGCCCTGCGCCTTGGTCACGGGTTGGTCCTGGGCGACCACCATCGTAACGGGCTCGCCCTTGTAGCCGCTCTCGGCGAGGAGGCGCTTGGCACCCTCGATGTCGCGACGCCCTTTCAGGATCTCGCCTCCCTCTTCGGTGTAGAGAGGTGTACCGGGAGTGAAATAGCCGGGCAGGGGCTTCCAGAGGCTGTCATCGGAGCCGACGATGGCCCGCATGAACTCCTCCTGATCCAGCGCCATTAGGATGGCCCGACGGGCGCGCACATCGTTGAACGGCGGATGCAGGTGGTTGAGCCGGAAGGCGCCGATATTGCCGAGCGGGTCACCGATGTCGACACGGATGTTGCGGTTCCGGCGCAGCACGGGAACCAGATCGGCGATCGGGTTCTCCCACCAGTCGATCTCGCCGTTCTGGAGGGCGGCAGACGCGGTGGCCGGATCGGGCATGATGACCCATTCGATCCGGTCGACCAGCATCCGCTTGCCTCCGGCGAGCCACGAGGCGGGCTCGGCGCGCGGCACATAGTCGGCGAACTTCTCGAATACCGCCTTGGCGCCGGGAACCCATTCGTTGCGGACGAACTTCATCGGGCCGGAACCGATGTACTCGCTGATCTGCTGGAAGGGATCGGTCTTGGCGATGCGTTCCGGCATGATGAACGAGCAGGGCGAGTTGTTCTTGCCCAGCGCCAGAAGCATTTTCGGATAGGGCTTGGTCAGCTTCCAGCGGAAGGTGCGGTCGTCGACGGCGACGATCTCTTCCTGGATGGCCTTGATCATCAGGCCCATGGGGTCGCGGAATGACCACCGAATGAGCGAGGCCACGCAGTCCTTGGCGAGGACCGGCGAGCCGTCGTGGAATTTCAGTCCCGTGCGGAGCTTGAAGGTCCAGGTCAAGCCATCGGACGAGACCTCCTCCGACTCGACCATCTGGCGCTGGGGCGTCAGGGTGCTGTCGACGCCATACAGCGTGTCCCAGACGAGCGCCGCCGCATTGCGCACGACATATTGCGTGCCCCAGATCGGGTCGAAGTTGGCGAGATTGGCCTGCGGCACGAAGCGCAGCGTCTTTGCCGCCGCTCCCTGCGACAGGGCCGGGGCGGCAAGGCCGCCCGAGGCGGCGGCAAGTCCGGCGCCGGCGCCTGCTTTGATGAAAGTTCTGCGGTCCATCGTGGTGGTACTCCCCTGGAAATCCGATCCCGCCTTCGACCCTGGTGCGGAGCGGCGGATGCGCGCCTGACCATTGGTCCGGATATGTCTTCCGGGTCTCGGACGGCGCAGCCTAACCCGTCGCAAGCGTCGTGCCATAGGGTCTTTTCCTAGGCGCCGGACCTGCCGGCCGCTGTGCGGCGCCGCGACCTGCCGCATTTTCCTGCACAAAATGGCGCCACGACTGCATTCTCGGCATGCCGGGCCGTTCACGCAGAGGCGAAATGCATTTTCTGCTGCACGGGCGACTGCGACAATTTCGTCCGGCGCAAGGGCGCCCTGACAGAAACTCGGACCGCAGGCCGGGACGGGGCAGTGTATTTGGGCGTTAATCGCCCAAATGTCCGAATAGCGCACTTGACACGCCGCCCTGCCGGCGCAAGGAGTCACGGCAAGGAAACACAAAGGTGGAGAAGAACAGGCCATGGCCGAGTTCATGTCCTTGCGCGATGCCATCGCCACCCATCTGAAGGACGGCGACAGCGTGGCCATGGAGGGCTTCACGCACCTCATTCCCTACGCCGCCGGACACGAGGTCATTCGCCAGGGCCAGAAGGACCTAACCCTCATCCGCATGACGCCGGACATCATCTACGACCAGATCGTCGGCATGGGACAGGCGAGGAAGCTGGTCTTCTCCTGGGCCGGCAATCCCGGCGTCGGCTCGCTGCACCGCATCCGCGAGGAGATCGAGCAGGGGCGCGTCGCCATCGAGGAGCATTCCCATGCCGCCATGGCCAACGCCTTCGAGGCGGGCGCGGCCAACCTGCCCTTCGCCGTGTTCCGTGGCTACAAGGGCGTCGACCTGCCGAAGGTCAATCCGAACATCCGCTCCGTCACCTGCCCCTACACCGGGGAAGTGCTGGCGACCGTGCCGGCGGTGCGCCCGGACGTCGCCATCATCCATGCGCTGAAGGCGGACCGCGAGGGCAATGTCCTGCTGGAGGGCATCGTCGGCGTGCAGAAGGAGGCGGTCCTGGCGTCGAAGCGCTCGGTGGTGACGGTGGAGGAGATCGTCGACGATTTCGGCCCGCGCAACGCCAATGCGGTCATCCTGCCCTCGTGGACGGTGACGGCGATCGTGAAGGTGCCGGGCGGGGCTCATCCCTCCTATGCCCAGGGCTACTACAAGCGCGACAACGCCTTCTACATCGCCTGGGACAAGATCGCCCGCGACAAGGCGGTGTTCCTGAAGTGGATGGAGGAGAACGTGCTCGCCGGCGGGCCGGAGTCCTTTGCGGCGCAGGCGCGTCGCTTCGCCGTCGCGGCCGCGTGAGGGAGACAGGACCGATGAGCGCCTACACGCCCAACGAGATCATGACCATCGCCGCCGCCCGGCTCCTCACCAACGAGGATGTCTGCTTCGTCGGCATCGGCAACCCGTCCGCCGCCTGCAACCTCGCCCGCCTGACCCACGCGCCGAAGATCACGCTGATTTACGAGAGCGGCACGCTGTCGACGCGGCCCACCGTCCTGCCGCTCTCGATCGGCGACGGCGAACTCTGCGACACGGCGCTGACCACGGTGTCGGTGCCGGAGATGTTCCGCTGCTGGCTGCAGGGCGGCCGCATCACCATCGGTTTCCTCGGCGGCGCGCAGATCGACCGCTTCGCCAATCTCAATACCACGGTCGTCGGCCCCTACGACGCTCCGAAAGTGAGGCTGCCCGGCGGCGGTGGCGCGCCCGAGATCGCCAGCAATTGCGGCCAGATCTTCATCACCATGGCGATGGGCACCCGCGCCTTCGTCGACAGGCTGCCCTTCATCACCTCCTTCGGCCACGGCAAGGGCAAGGGTGACCGCGCCGCGCTCGGCCTGAAGACGAAGGGGCCGACCAAGGTGATGACCGATCTCTGCGTGCTGGAGCCAGATCCCGACACCGCCGAACTCACCGTCGTCTCGCTGCATCCGGGCGTGACGCGCGATCAGGTCCAGGCCGGCTGTGCCTGGCCGCTGCGTTTCGCGGCCGATGTCGCGGAGACGCCGGCTGCGACGGAGCAGGAATTGTCGGTGCTGCGCGATCTCCACGCCCGCACCAAGCAAGCCCATGGGGTGGCGGCATGAGCCTGATCTATCCGCGCGAAAGCCTGGCCGCGCATCCGGCAAACGCCTCGCCCGCCTACGGCTCGACGGTGAAGCGCGCCCCGTCGAAGCCGCTGATCCTGCTGCCGCACACCCTTTCGGAGACGACCGGCCCGGTCTTCGGCCATACCGCGGTCGCGGCTGGGGATTCCGACCTGACACGCCAGCATGCGGGCGAACCGCTCGGCGAACGCATTATCGTCTCGGGCCGCGTCCTCGACGAGGACGGGCGCCCTGTGCCGCACACGCTGATCGAGATCTGGCAGGCCAATGCCGGCGGGCGCTATGTCCATGTCCGCGATCAGCATCCTGCCCCGCTCGACCCCAACTTCACCGGGGCAGGCCGCGCGCTGACGGATGCGGAAGGGCGCTATCGCTTCGTCACGGTCAAGCCCGGCGCCTATCCCTGGCGCAACCATCACAATGCCTGGCGCCCCGCCCATATCCATTTCTCGCTCTTCGGGCCGAGCTTCCTGTCGCGGGTGATCACCCAGATGTATTTCCCGGGCGATCCGCTGTTCAAATACGATCCGATCTTCCAGTCGATCACCGACGCGCAGGTGCGCGAGCGCCTCGTCTCGCGCCTCGACCTCGCCACGACCGAGCCGGAATGGGCGCTCGGCTATCAGTTCGACATCGTCCTGCGCGGCCGCAACGCGACGCCGGTGGAGGAGCCCCATGAGCACTGATCCGCAAACGGCCGAGGCTCCCCTCGGCATCACGCCGTCGCAGACCATCGGCCCGTTCTTCGCCTATGCGCTGACGCCGCGCGCCTATGGCGGCAGCGAGCTCGCCACCGGGACCGTCGCGGCCGAGGGCGTCGCCGGCGAGCGCATCCGCATTGTCGGCACGGTCTATGATGGCGACGGCGCCCCCGTGGGAGACGCCATGATCGAAACCTGGCAGGCCGACGCGCAGGGCCGCTACAACGCCGCCGGCAATGCTGGATTCACCGGCTTCGGCCGCATCGAGGCGACCGCCGAGGGCGCCTTCCAGATCGAGACCATCCGCCCCGGCACTGTCGCCGCCCCGGACGGGACGATGCAAGCGCCGCATCTCTCGCTCTCCGTCTTCGCCCGCGGCATCCTGACCCGTCTGGCGACGCGGATCTATTTCGAAGGCGAGCCGGGCAATGCCGCCGATCCGGTGCTGGCGCTGGTCCCGGCGCAGCGACGCCACACGCTGATTGCGACGCGCGAGTCCGATGGCAGCTTCCGCTTCGATATCCATCTGCAGGGCGAGAACGAGACGGTCTTTTTCGCGGCGTGAACGCCGGTCGTCATGCCCGGGCTTGACCCGGGCATCTCCCGCAGGAGATTCTCAGGCTCTGCGCTACGCTTCGCCCGAGAATGACGGGAGCGTCAGCCACCCGCCGGAGCCTTCCCCATGCCCAGACCCCTGATCGCGCTCGACTGGGGCACGACCCGCGCCCGCGCCTTCCTTCTTTCGGAAAGGGGAGAGGTTCTGGAGCGCCGCAGCGCCGACCAGGGCATCCAGTCGGTTCCCGCAGGGGGCTTCCCTTCCGCCTTCGAGGCCATCGCCGGCGACCTGCGCCGGATGGCGCCCGAGGCGGACATCGTGCTGGCCGGCATGGTCGGCAGCCGCAATGGCTGGGTCGAGGCGGCTTACGTCCCGTGCCCCGCTTCGCCGGATGCCATAACCGCGGCCGGCCTGAAGGTCGCGCTGGCCGACGGCACGCCTGCGCTGATCCTGCCCGGCCTCTCCTGCGACGAAGGCGCCTTCGACGTGATGCGCGGCGAGGAGACCCTGATCGTCGGGCTCGGGCTGGCGGACGGCATCGTCTGCCTGCCCGGCACGCATTCGAAATGGGCCCTCGTGGAGGGTGGACGGATCACCCGCTTCGCCAGCTTCATGACCGGCGAGATCTGGGGCCTGCTGCGGCAGAACTCGATCCTCTCCCGTCTCGCCGAGGAGCAAAGCGAGGAGGGCGCACGGCTCGGCCTTGCGGCGGGCTTTGCCGCCTCGCGGCGCCCCGGCGGCCTGCTCAACACCGCCTTCGCGGCCCGCTCCGAGGTCTTGGCCGGGCGGCTGCCGGGTTCGGCCGTCGGGCCCTATCTCTCGGCCCTGCTGGTCGGCCACGAGATCGCGGGCGCGCTGGCGTTGTTCGGGCGGCATGACACCGTCCATCTCGTCGCCGACGGCGCCATGGCGGAGAGCTATGGCGGCGGGCTGGCCGCGGCGGGGCTGCAGGCCCTTGTGACGACGCCGGAAGCCGCCTTCGTCGCCGGCATCCGCCGTCTCGCCGGAGCCATCGCGGCATGATCGTCGTCTTCGGTTCGCTCAATGTCGATCTGGTTACCCCGGTCGAGCGTCTGCCCGGCGCCGGCGAGACCGTGATGGGTCCGTCCTACGCCCTCCATCCCGGCGGCAAGGGCGCCAACCAGGCGCTGGCGGCCCGCCGCGCGGGTGCTCAGGTGCGTCTCGTCGGCGCGGTCGGGACCGATGCCTTCGCCGACATCGCGCTCTCGCTGCTGGCGCAGGACGGGGTCGACCTCGCCGATGTCGCGCGCGTCGCGGCGCCGACCGGCGCCGCCTTCATCGCCGTCGATGCCGACGGCGCCAACCAGATCGTCGTCGCCGCCGGCGCCAATGCCCAGGCGAGCGCGATGCCCCTGGCGTCGCTGCCGCTCGGCGAGGGCGACATCCTGCTGCTCCAGCGCGAGGTGCCGGAAACGGAATGCCTCATGGCGGCACAGCGCATGAAGCAGGCCGGCGGCCGCGTCATCCTCAACCTCGCGCCCGCAGGCCCTCCCGATCCCGCGCTGCTCGCCGGCCTCGACATGCTCGTCGCCAACGAGCACGAGGCGCTGGTGCTGGCGCAGTCGCTGGGCTGGGCCGAGCGGGAGCCCGACGACATCGCCCGCCGCTGCGACGGCGAGCTCGGCATCGACTGCATCGTCACGCTCGGCGCGCAGGGTGTCGTCGGCTGGCATGGCGGCGTCCGCCGCCGGCTCGCGGCCCCCGCCGTCAGCGTGGTCGATACGGTGGCGGCGGGAGACAGCTTCACCGGCGCCTTCGCGGCGGCGCTGTCCGCCGGCTACGGCTTCTCCGGCGCCCTGCAACGCGGGCTCGCGGCCGGTTCGCTCGCCTGCACGCTGGCCGGTGCCCAGCCAAGCATTCCGCGCCAGGACGCCATCGAGGCCCTGGTCGGGCAGTCCTTCCTGTAGCTGCCCGCCCGCGCCAAGGCCTCTTTGTCCGGCTGCTGCAAGTCGTCGTTAAGTCTGTTCGGGGTCCCGAGCGTGCCGGATCTGCAAATGGCCCAATCCGAGCGCTTGTCTTCACGCTTCGGCAGGCACTCGCCCGGCATCCTGCTCGAGACGGAACGGGGAGGCAGGCTCGTCATGGCGCAAAGGCCGATCATCTGGGCGCTGGGAATCGCCGGCTCGGCTGCGCTGAGCGCCGTCGTCTATGGGGACAGACTCGCCCGCCTCGTCGGCGTGGAGGACGCGCCGAGCGCGGCCTCGATGACGACCGGCGAGCGATCGGCCCCCTTAAGGACGGACCAGGCAAAGGCCGTCGCGGCGCGTCCGAGCGAGCCGCCGACGCTGACTGTCGCCGCCGACTATCGCGGCCATTATGTGGTTCATCCCTCGATAGACAATCTGCGAATCCAGATGCTGGTCGACACCGGCGCGAGCGTCGTCGCGCTAACGGCCAAGGATGCCCGCGCACTTGGCATCCAGCCCTCCAGAGCTGACTACAAGATGACGCTCAGCACTGCCAACGGCACCGTGAAGGGCGCGCGGGTCAACCTGCGCGAAGTCCGGCTGGGCTCGATCCTGGTGCGCAATGTCGAGGCGGTGGTCCTGCCGGAAGGCGCGCTCTCGATGAGCCTGCTCGGGACGTCGTTCCTCGGCAAGTTGAGGGGCTACGAGGTCCAGACGGGCCGCATGGTGTTGCGCGGCTGAGCGGCTGCTTTCCATCCCCCCGGCACAGCCGAGTCTGCGCATCGGCCTCACGTCTCAACCGGGGAACGGATCAGGGCGCGCCGGTGTGGCCGGAAACAACCGGACGCCTTCCGCGCTCGCCTCAGCCGAAGCCTGGGCACATCGCCACGCCGGTGCGCTCGATCTGCTCGATGCTGGCGTTGCCGCCCGCCTTGCCCAGGCGCGGCCGCATGTAGATCGGGTCCCCGCCGATCGTGAGCGGGCCGCCGGTGATGATCCAGCCCACGACAGGCGTGAAATCATAGCTCGCCTGCGCCATCATGAGCGAGGTGTTCGGCAAGCGTAGATCCGTCGGGATGGACACCGTCGTTCCGCGCGCGAGCTTGGTGGAGTTGCGCTGCTCGCTCCAGCACACCTTCGCGACGCCCGCGGAATCGATCACGATATGATGCACCGACATTTTGGCCGCCACGGCCGTATAGGGCATCATCACGGTCTGGGCCGCGTCGAAGATGTTGCTCATCTCGGTGTTGGAGATCGTGCCGGCCTGGGCCTGCGCTGTCAAATCGGCGAGGGACCGGGTCAACTGCGTGACCTTGCGGTCGATCATGACGCCCTGGCCGGTTTCGACGATGCCGAAATAGATCGCCAGCATCGCCGGCAGGATCATCGCGAATTCGACGGCCGCTACGCCACGCGGATTGCGGCGAAACTGCCGCAGCAGGCGGCGCAGCGCCGCGCGATTTCGGATGAGGGAGAAGGCGCGCGTCATTGGCAACCTCATGTCGCGGGCGCGTTGAAGGGTTCGGTCCGGAAGGTCGTCGAGGCGACGATGCCGCGGCGGCCCTCGCCGATATTGGCGAGGCTGGACGACCAGGAGGTGAAGGTCAGCGGATATTCGAGCACGGCACGCACCACCACGATCTGCTGCGGCTGGGGCTGGTTGAACCCGAATCCGGTGGTGTTGAGGCCCCCCGCCGTGATCGGATTGCTGCCGTCGACGCCGGTCTTCGCGCCGGCGAAGGACGAGTAGGTCCGCACGTCGATGACGAGCTTGGAGCAATCGACCAGCCCCGGGGAACTGGCGCAGATGTCGTTCTTGAAGGCGGCGGTGTTGGCCGCGGTATTTCCGGTGTAGCGGGTCAGCGATTCGCCGGTCAGCAGCCGGCGGGATGTCTGCGACACCGCTTCTTCGAGGACCTGGCTGGTCCAGAACATCATCGCGGTTTCGATGATGGCGGCCAGCAGCATCAGGAAGGGCGTGGCGACCATGGCGAACTCGACCGCCGTCGCGCCGTCCTGCGATCGACGGAACCGAGCCAGCACGCGCACGCGGCGGCCTGGGGCGGGAGCCGCGTCGGGAACGGCATCGGCAGGCGCCGCCGGCATGTCTGTCGTTTTGCTCGCAGAGGGAGTCGTCATGTCGTTCGAGACCCGGTTGTCGCGTCGCAGATCGTGCCGCGGGGCGTCGCGCCGGCTCTCGCCTGGGCCATCGTCGGAGGCGGCATCGGCTCCATCGACCTTGCCAGTCATAGCGGCAAAGCCTTGCCGATCCGTTAGACCCGTATCGGGCCCGGTCGAAACACGGTTAGCCGATGATTTACCTTAGGGCCGCTCGCGTCAGCGCTTGCTGGCGCCCAAAGCCGCACCGTTGCGCGCGCTGGCCTGCGAGCCGACCTCGGTGAAATGCTTCGAGGCGTCGCCGAGCGCGGCGGTTGGCTGGCACACCGGAGTGCAGGAATAGCTTTCCCGCTCGAGGCCGCGCTGAACTGTCAGCATGGAGTCGGAATCCGCGCCCACGCGCACGAGCGATTCCGCCAGCAGCGTCCCGCTCGCATCGAGCGCGATCAGGTTGGTGACGCCGAAGCTCTTGCCGGTGACGATCATCACGCCATTCTTCTGCACGGCCACATCCGCGATGGCCGGATTCCCGACGATGACGGTCTGGGCCTTCTCGGGCAGCCGCACGACCTTGGCGTGATCGACCATGACGATGACGCTTTCCGCCTTCGTCGGCTGCGGAGCCGCCCCCGCCGGCGACAGGCCGGCCGCCAGCATCATGGTGCCGAAGCCTGCGGCCAGAGCCGTCATGGTCCAGGCCGAGCCTGGCCGGGACCGCGATCCTGCTGCCGGGAGAGTGGACATCGCGCTGCCTCAAGATTTCCGAGAGCGTCAGGAAAGCGCAAAATGATGAACCAATCCCTAATTGGGTGCCGGCGATTGATTTGATCGGGTCACGGAGCCGATGACCAAGCGAAAGACGGCCTCGAAAGCCTGCAAGAGCCCTCTGCGATTGCGCGGAAGGCCTAGTTATCGCGGCAAAAAATATCGTATTGGAGCTATCATGACTGCCGATGACACAATGAAAATCTAGATTTAGACTTCATTCGGTCACATCAATCGTACGTTAACCAACGAAACGATGTCTGCAAGATCGGGCGAATTCTTCTATCGCCTTAACCGATCGGCAAGGGGGGCGCGGTAATGTCCATTTGTCGCTGACCGAAGCCGCTTCAGAGCGAAGGCAGCCGTCAAACCGTGGTGTAAAGGAGTTTTATCATGACCAACCTCGTCAAGAGCTTCATCAAGAACGAATCCGGTGCCACCGCCATCGAGTACGGCCTGATCGCCTCGCTCGTCGCCGTCGCCGCCATCGCCGGCATGACCACGCTCGGCACGAGCCTGAAGACGACCTTCACCGACATCGGCGGCCAGCTCAAGGGCAAGAACTGATCGTCTTCGCAATCTCGCGAAAGGGACGCCCTGGTTCGCCAGGGCGTCTTTTGCGTTGAGGGGCTGCGTTTCTCAAGACAACGCCGCTCTGACGGTAAGACAAATCTCAGATCTCGTCCGCCATAGTGTTTGAGTTCGACGTCAGCAAGGAGGTCTCACCATGTCAGTCTCTCTCGTGGCAATGCTGGTGTTTTTCCCTGCAGCGATGGCCTATGCTGCGGCGAGCGATCTCTTCACCATGACGATCTCTAATCGTCTCTGTCTTGTTCTCCTGGTCGGGTTCCTCGCATGCGCGGCCCTGCTGGGGATTTCTCTGCACCAGATCGCGATGCATTTCGCCGCCGGAGCCTTGGTTCTCGTTGTCTGCTTCGGCATGTTCGCCGCCGGTTGGATCGGCGGTGGAGACGCCAAGCTTGCCGCGGTGACGGCCCTCTGGTTCGGCTTCGACCAACTGCTTCCCTATCTGGGCGTCGCGGGCATGTTTGGCGGCGTCCTGACGTTCGGCGTCCTCATGCTGCGGTCCTCGCCGCTTCCCGCTTTCGCCGGCTGGCCTTGGCTGCTCCGGCTTCATTCCGCCAAGGAAGGCGTGCCCTATGGCATCGCGCTGGCGTTTTCCGCGCTTCTGATCCTGCCGGAAACGTCGCTCTGGCGGGCGGCCGTCGGCGCGTGATCGGAGTTGCGCGGGGGAGATTTCGCGTCTCCCGCCGGCGACGGACTGCCGCAGCGTAAAAAGATACGTCCAGTTAACCATAAGTTGACGATTCCAGCCGACGATCCGCTTCGAGAGCCAACTGGGTTTGGCTGAGGGTCAGTCGCTATGAGTCCCGCCCGCATCATCATTCTCCTGGTCGCGCTGGTCGCCGGTATCGGTGCCGCCATGTTGATCAACAAGCCGTCCGAGGCCCCTGCGCCCGCGGCACGCATCGAACAGGCGCCGACGGTGCCGGTTCTGGTCGCCGCGGCCGACATTCCGGTCGGCAACGTCGTCGCCGCCGCCGACATGCGCTGGCTGGACTGGCCGCTCGCCAGTGTGCCCGCCGGGGTTGTCCGCAAGGACGAGGCGCCGCAGGCCGAAGCGGAACTGGCCGGCCAGGTCGTCCGCTACGGCATGCTGGCAGCCGAGCCCATCCGCCGCGAAAAGCTGATCAAGACCGACGGCACCGGCTTCCTCTCGGCGATCCTGCCGTCTGGCATGCGCGCCGTCGCGATCTCGACCGACAGCCGCGGCGCCAACACGGCGGGCGGCTTCATCCTTCCCAACGACCGCGTCGACGTGGTCGTCACGATGAAGGGCCCGGCCGTCGACGGCGAGGGCGATGCCTTTCTGAGCGACACGATCCTGCGGAACCTGCGCGTCCTGGCGATCGGCCAGAATGTTCAGGAGCGCAATGGCGAGAAGGTCGTCATCGGCGAGACGGCGACCCTCGAGGTCGATCCCGGCCAGGCCGAGACCCTGTTTCGCGCCCAGAAGATGGGCACCCTGTCGCTCTCGCTGCGCAGCCTCAAGGATGCCGGCCAGGCCGTGACCGGCTCCACGAGCGAAGGAGCGATGACGATCGTGAAATATGGCGTCAGCATGAGGAGTGCGAACCAGTGAACCGGGATCGTATCGTCCTCTCCTCCGTCCTCTCGGCCGTTCTGGCCCTGTCGCCCCTCGGCGCGGCGCTCGCCCAGACCAGCACGCCGGCGCCGGTCCTCAACGTCGGCACGAGCGAGCACGCCATCGCCCGCAAGCTCGACCTCTCGATCGGACGCTCGCTCATCGTCGAGCTGCCGCGCGACGCCAAGGAGGTCTTCGTCGCCAACCCGAAGGTCGCCAACGCCGTCGTCCGCTCGGCGCGCAAGCTCTTCATCATCGGCATTGCCGACGGTTCGACCTCGATGTTCGTGATCGATGGCGAGGGTCGCCAGATCACGGCCCTGGAGATCGAGGTCGGGCGCGATCTCAATGTGCTGCGCCAGACGCTGCGCACCGCCTTGCCGCGGGCCCAGATCGAGATCAAGCCGGCCGGAAACTCGATCCTGCTCGTCGGCAATGTCGCCAACGCCTCGGAGGCGACACAGGCCGTCGACATCGCCAACGCCTTCGTCGGCACCACGGCCGGGCTGTTTTCCTCCTCCAAGGGCGCGGTCATCAATTCGCTGACGATCCGCGGCCGCGACCAGGTCATGGTCAAGGTCGTCGTCTCGGAAGTCTCGCGCAAGGCGATCAAGCAACTCGGAATCAACTCCACCGGCGAGTGGAAGCTCGGCAATTTTTCGGTCATGCCGACGATCGACAACCCGCTGCCGCTGCAGCCCCAGGCGCTAGCCGCGACCGCGATCACCGCCGGCATCGGCAACTCCACCAATTTCACGCTTCGCGCTCTGGAGCGCGCCGGCCTTTCACGCGTCCTCGCGGAGCCGACGGTGACCGCGATCTCGGGCGAGAGCGCCAAGTTCACGGCCGGCGGCGAGGTTCCCGTCCCGAGCGGTTACACCTGCGACGCCAACAATCTGTGCACGCTGGGCATCACCTATCGCCCGATCGGCGTGGCGCTCAATTTCACGCCGATCGTGCTCTCCGACAACAAGATCAGCATGCGCATCGCCACCGAGGTGACCGAGCTCGACTTCGAGAACCAGCTCCGGCTCAGCAACACCTCGAACACCTCGACGGCGCAGAACGTCAACGCCCCCGCCTTCCGTGTCCGCAAGTCGGATACGACGGTCGAGCTGCCCTCGGGCGGCACGCTGGCGACGGCGGGCCTGATCCAGCGCGTCTCCAAATCCTCGATCAACGGCTTTCCCGGGCTGATGAACCTGCCGATCATCGGCGTGCTCTTCCGCTCGCGCGACTATCAGCGCGAGGAAACCGAGCTGATGATCACGGCGACGCCCTACATCGCCAAGCCGATGGAGCCCAACCAGGTCCAGCGGCCCGATGATGGCTTCGTCGACGCCCATGATGCGCAGGCGATCCTGCTCGGGCGCCTGAACAAGATCTACGGAACCAGCGGCGGACCGCTGCCGCAAGCCTACAAGGGCCGCGTCGGCTTCATCGCCGACTGACGGCCAAGGCTCGATGGCCAAGGTTCGATGGCTAAGGCCGCACGCGCAAGGGATGGCGAGACCATGATGGCTCGATTGCAGCAGAACAACCGGTTCCGGCCCGCAGGGCTCGGCACCGTCCTCCTCGCCGCGGCGCTGCTTGGCGCCTGTGCGGGCAAGGGCGACCTCGCCGAGTCGCGGGTCCCCGTCGATGTCCGCGAGCGACACCCGATCGTGCTGCGCGACGCGCCCCGCTCGCTCGACGTCTTCGTCGGCCGTTCGGGCGGCGGGCTCGACGCCCGCCAGGCCGAGGACGTCGCCGATTTCGCCCAGGAATACCGCCGGTCCGGCAAGGGCGGGCTCGTCGCCCAGGTGCCGACGGGCACACGCCGCGAGATGGCCGCTCACGACACGCTCAACGGCATCCGGGCGGCGCTGGCGCGCGGCGGCGTCTCCGGCAACGCCCTGTCGGTGCGGACCTATCCTGTCGCCGACGCCAACCTTGCCTCGCCGATCCGCTTGACCTTCGCCTCGCTGCAGGCCGGCCTGCCGCATGATTGCGGGCAATGGCCCGCCGACACCGGCGTCTCCAGCTTCAAGGAGGGCATGTCCAACGAGCCGTACTGGAACTTCGGCTGTTCCAGCCAGGCGACGCTCGCCGCCCAGGTCGCCGACCCGATCGATCTCGTTCGCGCCCGCAGCGAGGGCCGCCCCGATATCGCCAAGCGCATGGGCGCCATCGCCAAGATCCGCGACGGCAAGGATCCCTCGACCCAGTACCGCCAGGAAACGCCGCAGATCAATTCGACCGTCGGAGGCCGCTGATGAGCGCCGGGCAGGACTTCGAGGCTCCGACAGCGGGCGTGGCGACCGACGAGGTCGTGGTGCCGCTGCCGCGCGTCACCATGCAGGCTTTCTGCGAGACGCCGGCCGTCGCCGCCACCATGCAGGCCGCCATCGCCGATCGGCGCATGGACAAGGCCCATGCCCGCATCCACATGGGCGGCCCGGCCGCGGCGGTCGAGGCTTTCCGTGCCGCGCCGACGCCCAACATCATCATTCTGGAGACGGTGTCCGATCCCGCCAGCCTCGTCGGTCATCTCGACGCGCTCTCGGAGAGCTGCGACGCCGGCACCAAGGTCGTCGTCATCGGCCATGTCAACGACGTCCAGCTCTATCGCGACCTGATCCGCCGGGGCGTGAGCGAGTATCTCATCGCGCCGCTGAGCACGCTGGATGTGCTGAAGACCCTGTCCGAGCTCTACATCTCGCCCGGCGCCCGCAATCTCGGCCGGATCATCGCGGTGATGGGCGCCAAGGGCGGCGTTGGCGCCTCGACGGTCGCGCACAACGTTGCCTGGGCGATCGCCCGCAACCTCGACGCCTCGACGGTGATCGTCGACCTCGACATCGCCTTCGGCACCGCCGGGCTGGACTTCAACCAGGACCCGCCGCAGGGCATCGCCGAGGCGGTGTTCGCGCCCGAGCGCCTCGACGCCAACATGCTCGACCGGCTGCTCTCGCGCTGCAGCGACAATCTCGCTCTCCTGGCGGCGCCCGCGATGCTCGACCGGACACTCGACCTGCCCGAGGATGCCTTCGACCAGCTTTTCGACCTGCTGCGCGCCACCGTGCCCTGCGTCGTGCTCGACGTGCCCCATGTCTGGAGCGGTTGGGCCCGGCGGGCGCTGATCACCTCCGATGAGATCGTGGTGGTCGCCGGCCCCGAACTCGCTTCGCTGCGCAACGCCAAGAACCTGATCGATCTGGCGCGGGCAAACCGCCCCAATGATTCCGGCGCCAAACTGGTTCTCAATCAGGTCGGCATGCCCAAGCGGCCGGAGATCGACGCGGCAGAGTTCGCCAAGGCGCTCGGCGTCGAGGTCCTGACCTCGATCCCCTTCGACGCCCAGCTCTTCGGCACGGCGGCTAATAACGGCCAGATGATCGCCGAGGTTCAGGCCGGCGGCAAGACCGCCGAGGCCTTCGTCCAGATCGCCAGCAGCCTGACGGGTCGCGGCGAGGCCAAGCGCAGCAAGCGCAGCCTGTTCGAGCCGCTCGTCGCCAAGCTGCGTCGCAAGGCCTGAGCGATGCGGAAACTGCCGATCACGGCTGGCAGCAAGATCGTGGCGGGCGCCGGCATTTCGCGCCTGCGGCGGATCGCGGCGCCAGCTTGCGTGCGAGAGGGTTGAGATGTTCGGAAAGCGATCCCCGGGTGGAGCCGCCGCGCCAGCCCTGGCGCTGAAGGCGCCGGCGGCCGCCGCGCCTTCGCTGCGCCCGTCGGAGCCGCCGGCGGCCGACCCGCGCCGCGCACCGCCACCGCCGGCACCGGCGGAGCAGCAGCGCTCCGACGAATACTATCAGATGAAGAGCATGATCTTCGGTGCTCTCATCGAGGCGATCGACCTTTCCCAACTCGCGAAGCTCGACGGCGAATCGGCGCGTGAGGAAATTCGCGACATCATCAACGAGATCATCTCGCTGAAGAACGTCGTGCTCTCGATCGCCGAGCAGGAGGAACTGCTCGACGACATCTGCAACGACGTGCTCGGCTATGGCCCGCTCGAGCCGCTGCTGGCGCGCGACGACATCGCCGACATCATGGTCAACGGTGCCTCCCGGACCTTCATCGAAGTCGGCGGCAAGATCACCCTCACCAACATCCGCTTCCGCGACAACGCGCAGCTGATGAACATCTGCCAGCGCATCGTCAGCCAGGTCGGCCGCCGCGTCGACGAAAGCTCGCCGATCTGCGACGCCCGCCTTGCCGACGGCTCGCGCGTCAACGTCATCGCCCCGCCGCTGGCCATCGACGGCCCCGCGCTCACCATCCGCAAGTTCAAGAAGGATAAGCTGACGCTCGACCAGCTCGTCAAGTTCGGCGCGATCTCGCCGCCCGGCGCCGAGATCCTGAAGATCATCGGCCGCGTCCGCTGCAACATCGTCATCTCGGGCGGCACGGGCTCCGGCAAGACGACGCTGCTGAATTGCCTGACCAACTATATCGACCTCGACGAGCGCGTCATCACCTGCGAGGACGCCGCCGAGCTCCAGCTCCAGCAGCCGCATGTCGTGCGCCTCGAAACCCGCCCGCCCAATCTCGAGGGCACCGGCGCGGTGACGATGCGCGATCTCGTCAAGAACTGCCTGCGCATGCGCCCCGAGCGGATCATCGTCGGCGAGGTGCGTGGACCCGAGGCCTTCGACCTGTTGCAGGCCATGAACACCGGCCATGACGGCTCGATGGGCACGCTCCACGCCAACACCCCGCGTGAATGCCTCAGCCGTATCGAATCGATGATCACGATGGGTGGCTTCTCGCTGCCGTCGAAGACGCTGCGCGAGATGATCTGCTCGTCGATCGACGTGATCATCCAGGCCCAGCGCCTGCGCGACGGCTCCCGTCGCATCACCCACATCACCGAGGTGATGGGGATGGAGGGCGACGTCATCATCACCCAGGACATCGTGAATTACGACATCATGGGTGAGGACGCCCATGGCAAGCTCATCGGCCGCCATCGCGCCACCGGCATCGGCCGCCCGCGCTTCTGGGAGCGCGCCCGCTATTACGGCGAGGAACAGCGGCTGGCGGCGGCGATCGACGCGCTCGAGCAGGGCGAAGCCGATGCGGCCTGATCGAGCGCGACAGCCGGAGCGGCGGCCATGGATCTGAGCTTCATCGCGGTCTTCTTTCTCGCGACGCTGGCGGCTGGCGGCGTCGTCTATGCCTTGTTCTACCCGATGCTCAGCGGCGAGGCGCGCGCCGAGAAGCGCCGCAAGGAGTTTGCTGCTCCCGTCGCCGCGCGGGGACTCGATCGCGAGGCGCAGGCGCGGGCCAAGCGCGGCCAGATCGCCCAGAGCCTGAAGGAGATCGAGAACCGCGAGAATGCCCGCAACAAGCTGACGCTCGAACAGAAGATCCAGCAGGCAGGCCTGAGCTGGAACCGCAAGAAATTCTATACGGTCAGCGCGATGATGTCGGTCGGAACGGGCTTCATCCTCTTCGTGTTGAGCGGCAATCCGTGGCTGGGGCTGATCGGCCTGTTCATCGGGGCCTTCGGCATGCCTCCCTGGTTCCTCAAATACTGCCGCAACCGGCGCCTGAAGAAGTTCGGCGTCGAGTTTCCCAATGCGATCGACGTCATCACCCGCGGCATCAAGGCCGGCCTGCCGCTGAACGACTGCCTGCGGATCGTCGCGACCGAGGCAACCGAGCCGGTCAAGACGGAGTTTCGCCTGATCATTGAGAGCCAGACGCTCGGACTGCCGCTGACGGACGCGGTCGCGAAGCTCTACGAGCGCATGCCCTGCGCAGAATCGAATTTCTTCGGGATCGTGCTGGCGATCCAGCAGAAGACCGGCGGCAATCTGTCGGAGACGCTCGGCAACCTGTCGAAGGTCATCCGCGAGCGTCGCAAGATGCGCGACAAGATCAATGCCGTCTCGATGGAGGCCAAGGCCTCGGCGGCGATCATCGGCAGTCTGCCGCCAGTCGTGGCGGGCTTGGTCTATGTGACGACCCCTCGCTACATCGAGCTGCTCTGGCTCACCCAATCGGGCAAGTTCGCGCTCGTCGCCTGCGGAATCTGGATGCTCATCGGCATTCTGGTCATGCGCAAGATGATCAACTTCAACATCTGAGGCGACGCTGATGATTGCCCTGATCGCGGACAAGATCGCCGACAGTCAGTTCCTGCTGGCGCTGTTCGTCGCGATCGCCGCCGCCGCAACGGTTCTGACGATCGCGATCCCGCTGACGGAAGGGACCAATCTTCAAAAGCGCATGAAGAACGTCGCCACGGAGCGCGAGAAGATCCGTGCCCGCGAGCGCGAGCGGCTGAACCGCCCGACAGACCGGGTTTCGCTGCGGCAGGAACCGAAGGTCTTCATGCGAAACATCGTCCAGCAGTTCAAGCTGGGCGATTGGCTCGGAACCGAGACGGCGAAGAACCAGCTCGCCATGGCCGGCTATCGCGGCCAGCAGGCCGAGGTCACCTTTCTGTTCTTCCGTCTGGTGATGCCGATCGGCCTGTTCCTGTTCACGCTGTTTTACGTTTTCGTGATCAATGACTTCGGCCAGTCGCTGTTGATCCGGGTCGGCATGGCCGTCGGCGGCGCCTATCTCGGCATCAAGGCGCCGGAGGTGTTTTTGTCGAACCAGATCGGCAAGCGCCAGGCTTCGATGAAGATCGCCTTTCCCGATGCGCTCGACCTGCTCCTGATCTGCGTCGAGTCCGGCATGTCGATCGAACACGCCTTCCGCAAGGTGGCGACCGAGATCGGCGGCCAGTCGGTTCCTCTGGCCGAGGAGTTCGCCCTCTGCACGGCGGAGCTGTCCTATCTGTCCGAGCGTCGGCAGGCCTATGAGAACCTGGCGGCGCGCACCGGTCTCGAAGGTGTCAAATCGGTTTCGACCGCGCTGATCCAGGCCGAGCGCTACGGCACGCCGCTGGGCACTGCGCTGCGCACCCTGTCGCAGGAAAGCCGCGACCAGCGCATGATGGCGGCCGAAAAGAAGGCCGCCTCCCTGCCGCCGAAGCTGACCGTGCCGATGATCCTATTCTTCCTGCCGGTCCTGTTCGTCATCATCATGATGCCGGCGGCGATCCAGGTGATGAAGCTGCAGTGACGCTCGGCAGGCGGAGGCGGATCCGGCTCGCGGGCCGGTCTCTCACCCGCCTGATCAGCACGGGTCGGCTACGGCATCGAAGAAATCGGCCGGCCCCATTTGCCCGCCCTTCAGCACGATATCGAGACCATCGAGGCGCGCCACGTCGCTATGGGCCCGGCAGAGCGGGACGCCTGGTGCCAGAGGCGCGCGGTAAGACAGTCCCCAGATGTCCAGCGACCGGACGGCTAGGCTCGCCGTGTCGCCGCCCGCGATGACGAGGCGGCGGATCGCGACCGCACTCAGGATGCCCTGCAAGAGCCGCCCGGTCGCCATCGCGACGTCGGTGGCGGCTGCGGGGGCCTGCCGCACCGCCTCGGTGACAAGCATGACGTTCTGTCCGCCGGCGAGAATGGCCTCGGCATCCTGTGCCAGCGCCAGGCCGTAGGCGGGTTCCGACAGCAGGCAATGGGCGTCGATGCCGATGGGCGCGTAGGCCGATGAAGCCGCGACCTGGAGCCGTGTCACGGGCGACAGGCTGCCGACGAGGGCCAGAACCGGACCGTTGCGCGGTGGCGGGGCCGGTGACGCGATCGCGGGCTGCCGACGCCCCGGCCACGACGTCGCTAGCGCCAGCGCGACGCTGCTCGGGCCGATGGCGAGCATCGGGCCCTCCGTCATGCGCGCCCAAAGCAGCGCGCCGATGACCGCGAGGTCCTCGCTGCGGGACACGTCGAACAGAACGGTATGCGGGCCGGGGCCGGGAGGCAGCCCGAGCGCGCCCTCGGCCTCGGCCCGATCATAGGCGCGGTAATCGACGAGCGCGACCGGTTCGAGCCCCTGCGCCGCCAGATGCCGGCGCAGATCGGCTTCCGCCATCGGCGTCACCGGGTGGACGCTCATCGTCGGATGGCGGTCGATCCGGTGGACCGCGCCACCGCTGCCGGCCGCCGCGAAGAGCTGGCCGAACAGGCAGTAGCGTCCGAGATTGGGCTGGCCACCGACGACGGGCAGGAGCGGGTGGGGGAAATGCGGTCGCAGCGCCCGCGCCGCCGCGCCGATGCTGCCGATATGCGGCGCGCTGTCGAAGGTCGAGCAGCATTTGTAGTGGAGGATGCCGACGCCGGTCTCGGCGAAGAAGCGACCGGCCAGGGCGAGTTCCCCGGCCATGGCGTCAGGCGCCATGGCGCGCGTGGCGCCCGCGAGACCGATCGCGTCGAGCGGGCCGGCCGCCGTGCGCTGTTCCCGGGTCGGAAGGCGCAGGAACAGCAACGCCCGGATGTTCCGCTCCGCCAGCGTGGCCAGTGTGTCGGTCGCGCCGGTGAAATCGTCGCCATACCAGCCATAGCGGGGGCCAGGGGCGGCCATGGCGGGGATCAAGCCGTGGACCTGCCGAAGAAGGCGAGCGCCTGCCGCAGCTCCGGATGCGCGATGGCCGCTTCGGTCAATGTCTGGCCGGCTGCGACCGCCGCCCAGGCCTGGCGGATGCTGGCGACCCCGGCCGCCGGCCCGCCGGGATGGGCGAGGATGCCGCCCCCCGCCATGAACAGCAGGTCGCAGTGACCGATGGCGTCGAAGGTCGGCTGCGCGGTGCCGGCCCATTGGCCCGAGGAGAAGGCTGGCAGCACGCGGTCGTCGATGCCCTGGCTGAGCGGCGTGACGCAGTCCTTCGCCGAGGACACGACCTCCTCGTCCTCCTGCGCGAACTTTCCCTGCAAGCCGTGGACATGCATGTGGTCGACGCCGGCCAGCCGCCAGAGCGTCTGATAGGCCTGGAACGAGATGCCGAGCATCGGGTGGCGCGAAAGCGCGCCGAAGCCGTTGCGATGGCCATGCAGGGCGAGGTCCGTCGCGCGGCGCAGCGTCTCGACCGCAGAGAAGCCGCACCAGTTGAGGCTCGCCATGACGCAGGTCCCGCCTTCGCGCGCCACGAGGTCGGCATGACGCTTCATCGCGTCGGTCTCGTCGGTGATGTTGAAGGCGATCATCACCGCCTTGCCGGTCCGGTCCTGATGGCGCCGGACCACCGCCATCACGGCCGGGACGCGCTGCGCCAGCGGCGCATGGAGGGGATCGGCTGAAATCTCGTCGTCCTTGATGAAGTCGAGCCCGGCCTCGCAGAGCGTGCCGACGAGCGCGGCCGTCTCCTGGGGGCTCAGGCCGACATTGGGCTTGATGATCGAGCCGACCATCGGTCCATCGCTCGCGCCGGTGAGCGCACGCGTGCCGGCGATGCCCTGGCGCGGCATCTGAAAGCGGGTCCTGAACGCGGCCGGCAGGGTGATGGTGTCGAGCCGCAGGCCCGTGACCTCGCCGAGATCATAGAGGTTGCCGGCGACGATCGAGGCCAGCGTCGCGAGATTGGCGCCGACATTGTCGACCGGGAACGAGATGGAGACGCGCGCGCGCCGCCAGGGACCGCCGATGCCCTTCTTCGCCAGCCAGGCATTGGGCAGGCTGGGAGCGTCGGCGTGTTCGCATTCCGCGACGGACGTCACGACCGCACGGGTGCGGCTGCGCAATTCGTCGGTCTCGCCTGCGACCCGGGTGAAGGTGCCGCTCGACTGCTCGCCCGCCATGATCTCGGCGACCCTGGCGGGGTCGAGCGGCGTTTCGATCAGGTAGGTGGCCTCGAAGCGGGCTGGGTTCATCGGCGTCATTCCTGCCATTCCGGCGGCGTCGTTCTCGGGACCAGCGAAGCGCGGACCCGAGAAGCCCGAGACCGGAACGCACTGGTTTTAGAGATGGTCGGGTCGAGCCCGACCATGGCGCGCCTGGTGCTGTCGGCTCTAGAGCGTGCTGAGATCCGGAAACGGCCGGACAGGGTCCTTGCCGTCCCAGGCTTCCGACGCCTCGCGGATCAGGCGGAACATCTCGCCCTTGGGGCCGGCGACCTCCGAGAGTTCGATCACGGTGCCGGGGTGGTAATGCGTGTCGAAATAGACGAAGCGCCCGCGCTCGCCGACCTCGCCCGACATCACCGGCTCGAAGCCCTGTTTCGTCAGCCGCTCGAGATCGGCGTCGTAGTCGGAGGTCCAGTAGGCGACATGCTGCAGGCCTGAGTGGCCGGCATCGGTGAAGTCCTTGTACATGGAGGGCACGGCGTTGCGGCACTGGATCAGCTCGATCTGGAGCGGCCCGGAATTGGCCAGCGCAACCGAGTTGTGCGGCTCGTAGGACTGGCCCCGGTAGCGGTAGTTCCGGATCGGAACCTTGGGGTTGTAAAAGAACGGACCGACGCCGAGCACGCGGCTCCAGTAATCCATCGCGGCCTCGATATCGGGGACGACATAGCCCGCCTGGCGGATCTGGCCGAAGAAGCGGCTCATGGGAATGCCCTTGTCATGTCGGTGGCGGAGGCCTTGAATCGCAGGCGTCCGGGGTCGTTCACGAGACGGTTGCGATGAGGCGAAGGCCGGAACGCCCGGCGGCGGGGCGCCGCCGGTCCTGGCCTTCGCCCGGGTCGAGGGTGTGGGTCGTCGCTCAGGCGAGCTTGCCGACGGCACCTTCGAGCAGTCCCCAGGCCTCTGCGCCGAACCGCTCCTGCCACTCCTTGTAGAAGCCGGCCTCGCGGAGCTTGGCGCGGAAGGTCTCGGGATCGGTCTTGTTGAAGGCCAGCCCCTTGGACTGGAGATCGGCCTGGACGGTCGCGTTGAGGGCCTTGATGTCGCCGCGCTGCTTGACGCCGGCATCGTTGATCGCGTCGCCGACGATCTTCTGGATGTCCGCCGGCAGGCCGCGCCAGGCGCGGCCATTGGCGATGAACCAGAAGCCGTCCCAGATATGGTTCGAGATCGCGCAGTTCTTCTGCACCTCGAACAGCTTCGCGACCTGGATGATCGGGAGCGGGTTCTCCTGCGCATCGACGACCCGGGTCTGCAGGGCCGAATAGACTTCCGAGAACTGCAGGCTGGCGGGGGCGGCGTCGAGCGCCTTGAACATCGAGATCGAGAGCGGGCTCACCGGCACGCGGATCTTCAGGCCGGCCATGTCCTTGGCGGTCTCGATTGGCTTGCCCGACGTCGTCATCTGGCGAAAGCCGTTGTCCCACATCTTCTCGAAGGCGAACAGGTTCGCCTTGGCGATCGCCTCGCGGACATGGGCGCCGACCTTGCCGTCCATCGCCTTCCAGACCTGGTCGTAATCGGCGAAGGCAAAGCCCACCGCGTTGATCGCCGCCACCGGCACCAGCGTGGCGATGACCAGCGCCGAGGGCGTGAAGAAGGTGATGCCGCCATTGCGCACCTGGCTGAGCATGTCGGTGTCGCCGCCGAGCTGGTTGTTGGGGAAGATCTTGATCTCGACCCGGCCGTTGCTCTCCTTGGCGATGCGCTCGGCCGCCTCCTGGGCGCGGATGTTGAGCGGGTGGCTCAGCGGCAGGTTGTTGCCGTATTTCAGGTCGAACTCTGCTGCGCGCGCGACATGCGGCATGGCGATGAACGAGATCGCAGGCGTGGCGGCAAGGCTCCGCAGGACCGAGCGGCGGGTCGGAACAGTCATCTCTACCTCCCTGGATCGCTGTGCGATCTGTTTGTTTGTGGTTTTCTTCCGCAAACGATAGGAAGCCGTGCTGATGGACGTCAAACTCAATTCTTGATGGTTTTTGATGGGTTTTCGATGAGCATAGACCCCGCCGAAGCCCGGCCCCAGCGTCGCCGCTCGACCCGGATCGACGATGTCGCGCAGCAGGCCGGCGTCTCGACCGCGACGGTGGACCGTGTCTTGAACGGACGCCCCGGCGTGCGGGCCGTCACGGTCCAGCGCGTGCTGAAGGCGGCGGGCGAGATCGGTTACGTCATCGACGAGGCGCAGCCCGCGAGCGCGTTGCGGCCCTGGCGGCTGGCCTTCCTGTTGCCGGCCGGCAGCAACCGCTTTCTCGGCATGCTCGGCCGGTTGATCGGCGGCTCGCAGGCGCAGCTGGCGTCCTTCAACATGCGGGCGCGGGTGGACACCATCGAGAGTTTCAAGCCCGAACTGCTGGCGCAGCACCTCAAGAAAATCGGGCGAGAGGTCGATGGCATCGCCTTCATGGCCCTCGAGCATCCGACGGTGCGCGAGGCGGTCGACTCGCTGGCCGAGCGCGGTGTCCCCGCAGTCACGCTGATCTCCGACATCGCCAACACGAGGCGCGTGGCCTATGTCGGGCTCGACAACCGCTCGGCGGGGCGAACTGCCGGCTACCTGATCGCCCGCTTCATCGGCGCCCGGCCCGCCAAGGTTGCGATGATCGCCGGCAGCCTGAGCTACCGGGCTCATGAAGAGCGCGAGATGGGCTTCCTGCATCTGTTCGAGGATCTGTTTCCCGCGATCCAGGTCGTCGGCCTGCGCGAAGGGCATGACGAGGAGGCCAGGAACTACCGGCAGACCAAGACGCTGCTGGCGCAGCACCCCGATCTCGCCGGCATCTACAATATCGGCGGCGGACCGGAGGGGATTGCGCGGGCGCTGAAGGAGGCAGGGCGGCAGCATGAGGTCGTCTTCGTCGGCCACGGCCTGACGCCCGACACGCGCAGCCTCCTGATCGAAGGGGCGATGGACGCCGTGATCACCCAGAATCCGCAGGCCGCGATGATGGATTGCGTCTCCATCTTCGCCAATCTGCGTGCCGGCCGGCTCGCGACGCAGGGCATCGAGCGGCCGCGAACGGAGATCGTCCTCCGGGAAAACCTTCCCTAGCGACGGGATACCGCTCTCGCGGGTGGCGACCGCGGCAGCATTGCGCCTCGGCCGGCCCGTGCAGCCAGGACGTGCCGTCCAGACGTCGCGCTCACCGACGGATGGGCTGGCCTTGCGGCTGTCACGTCGCTGACACCTGGCGGCCCTAGGCGACTGAGGATTCTGCAATCCAGCAGGGGACAGACAGTGGCCCCGCTCCGAGGCGAAGGTCACCGGTCGCGGATGGGAACGGCATGCTGAACTTCATCGTCCGGCGGATGATGCGGGCATTTCTGACGCTCGCCATCTGCGTCACGGCCGTGTTCGTCGTCCTGCGGCTGGCCGGCGACCCGACCGATATTCTCCTGCCCGACGATACCACACCCGAGGTTAAGGCCGAGTATCGCGAGCGCTGGGGCATCGATCGACCGATTGCGGAGCAGTACGCCCGCTTCCTGCTTGCCGTGACACGCGGCGATCTCGGGGTGTCGTTCGCGGATGGCCGTTCGGCCGCCATCGTCGTGGCCGAGGCCATTCCCAACACGTTGCTCC
This sequence comes from Allobosea sp., assembly GCF_030695125.1. Classification (GTDB taxonomy): domain Bacteria; phylum Pseudomonadota; class Alphaproteobacteria; order Rhizobiales; family Beijerinckiaceae; genus Allobosea. The sequence continues at coordinate 28,949 of NZ_JAUYTP010000016.1, forward strand.
TGGCCGCCGCGGCGCTCTGCCTGGCGCTGATCATCGGCATTCCGCTGGGGATGCTGGCCGCGCTGAAGCATAATTCGGCGCTGGACCGGATCGTCATGTCCATCGCCGTGCTGGGCTTTTCGATCCCGACCTTCTTTCTCGGCATCCTGCTGATCCTGCTGTTTGCCCTGACTTTGCGCTGGCTTCCATCGTCGGGTACGGAAACGTGGTGGCATCTGGTCATGCCGACGCTGACGCTCGCGGCGGGCCTGCTCGGCAAGATCGCGCGCTTTACCCGCACGGCGATGCTCGAGGTCCTGGGCCAGAGTTTCGTGCGGACGGCACGCGCCAAGGGCGTTCCGCGGCTGCCCGTGCTGCTGCGCCACGTCTTTCCCAATGCGGCGGTGCCGCTGCTGATGTTTCTGGGGATCGAAACCGGCCTGCTGTTTGCCGGCGCCGCCGTCACCGAGACGATCTTCGCCTGGCCCGGCGTCGGCCGCCTGCTGGTGTCGTCGGCCGGCGTGCGCGATCTGGCGGTGATTCAGACCGCGATCCTGTTCGTCGCGGGCGTCATCATCGTCTCGAACCTGGCCGTCGACATCATCCACGCTTTGATCGACCCGCGCATCGATGTGCTGGGCGCCAAGGGCCAGGCCTCATGAGCGCCACCGAGCCTCTGATGGGCCGCACCGACGCGGCCGGCGCGCGTCCAGCACCCACGCGCGCCATGCCGTTCAGCATCCGGCTGGCGCTCGGGTTCCTGATGCTGATGGTCGTCGTGTCGCTGCTCGCGCCCGTGATCGCGCCTTATGATTTTGCCACGCAGAACCTCGCCCGCCGCCTCCGCCCGCCGGTGTTCTGGGGCGGGGACTGGGCCTATGTGCTGGGCACGGACCATCTCGGGCGCGATATTCTCAGCCGCATGATCTACGGAATCCGGACCTCGATCGCGATCGCGCTGGCGGGAACGCTGATCGGCGCGGCGATCGGAACCGTGCTGGGCTACGTCGCCGCCCGCCGCAGAGGCTGGCTCGACGATGTCATCATGATGATGGTGGATGTGCAGGCGGCCCTGCCGGCTTTCTTCATCGCCATCGCCTTCATCGCCCTGGTCGGGTCGAACCTGCTGATCTTCGTCGTGCTGGTCAGTCTCGAAGGCTGGGAGCGCTATACCCGTCTCGTGCGCGGCCTCGTGATCTCCGAGCAAGCGGCCCTCTATGTGCGGGCGGTGAAGGCGCTGGGGGCGACGACCAATCGCGTCAACCTGAGGCATGTCCTGCCCAATATCGCCGCCTCGCTGGTGGTGCAGATGACGATCACCTTTCCCTGGGTGATCCTGCTGGAGACCACGCTGTCCTTCCTGGGTCTCGGCGTGCAGCCGCCCGGCACATCGCTCGGCCAGATGCTGGGCGCGGGCCGCAACTACCTCCTGCAAGCCTGGTGGATCGCGGTGTGCCCCGGCCTGGTGATCTTCCTCACGACGCTGTCCGTCAGCCTGTTCGGGGACTGGCTGCGCGACCGGCTCGACCCGACGCTCGACAGTCCCGCCTGATCAAATCCTGAGTTTTATTCAATACGTCATGGCCGTGTCGCATGCGCGCAATAGCCGTCAGAAGCCGTTTTGGAGGGTTCGCCATGTCGCTCAATCGCCGTCGTTTCGTTCAGGGCGCCGTTGCCGCACCGTTCGTCGTCACCACCCCGCATGCCTTTGCGCAGACCGACAGGCGCCCCGCCCTGACGGTGGCCGTCGCCGAATTGCCCAAGGTTCTCGAGCCGGCGATGGAGCTGAACAATGTCGGCACGCGCGTCACCTATTCCGTCTTCGACACGGTGATCCGGCGCGACTTCAAGAGCCAGCCGGGCGGTGGCGGCTCGAAACTGCTGCCGCATCTCGCCTTGTCCTGGGAGCGCGAGAATCCGCGTTCGCTGGTGGTGAAATTCCGGCCGGACGTGAAGTTCCACAATGGCGACGAGATGACCGCCGAGGATGTCGCCTACACCTTCCGGGACGGCCGTCTCTGGGGTGACAAGGCCGAGATCCCGGGCGGTCGCCCGTTCTTCGGGACGCTCGAGGCCGTCGAGGCGATCGACCGGCACACCGTGCGGTTCAAGACGCGTGCGCCCGATGTGCTGATGGAGCAGCGACTCGCCTCCTGGTGCTCCTGGATCGTCAACAAGCGCCATTACGAGCAGGTCGGCCTCGACGGCTTCGGCAAGAACCCGGTGGGGACCGGCCCCTTCCGGTTCTCCCGCATGCGCGCCAACGAGTTCATGGAGTTCGAGGCCTTCGACGGCTACTGGATGGGCCGCCCCAACGCGCGGCGCGTCACCTTCCGCGAAGTGCCGGAATTGTCGACCCGCATCGCCGGCCTCGTCTCCGGCGAGTTCGACCTGATCACCAACGTGCCGCCGGACCAGATCCAGGTCATGTCGAGCTACAAGGATGTCGAGGCGCGCTCGGTCGTGCTGGCCAACAGCCATCTGCTGACCTTCGATGCGCGCGGCGCCGGCACCTCGGACAAGCGCATCCGGCAGGCCCTGGCGGTCGCTATCGACCGGCAGAAGCTGGTCGATGCGCTGTGGCTGGGCAAGGCGGTGATCCCGCCCTCGCACAACTATCCCGAATATGGCGAGATGTTCCTCGAAGGGCGTGGTCTCCCCTTCAACCCCGACCGGGCCCGCACGCTGCTGCGCGAAGCCGGCTACAAGGGCGAGCCGATCACCTATCGCACCATGCCGAACTACTACACCGGCGCGCTCGATGCCGCGCAGATCATCGTCGAGATGTGGAAGGCGGTCGGCATCGACGCGCGCCTGCAGGTGGTCGAGAACTTCGCCCAGATGCAGGGCCCCGGTCAGCAGGTCGGCAACACCTCGAACTCGACCCGCTTCCCGGATCCGCTTGGCGCGATCTGGCCGAGCTGGGGCCCGGCCTCGGCCTTCCAGACCACCAAGGCCTTTGCCGAGGCGGATGCCGCCCCCTTCAACACGGCCGGTCGCGCCCTGCTCGGCGAGACCGATCCGCTCAAGCGCAAGGCGCTGTTTGCCCAGATGCTCGACGTTTATGAGGACGCCTGCCCCGGCACGATCCTATACCAGCCGCTGGAAACCTACGGCGTGAAGAAGAAGGTCAATTGGACGCCCTACAGCTTCTTCTTCATGGATTTGCGCGCCGACAATCTGAGCTTCGCCTGAGATGAACGAAGCCAACGGCGCCGACCGCCCCCTTCGCGTCGTCCAGGTTTCGGACACGCATCTGTCGGAAACCCACGCCTATTTCATCGACAATTTCGATGTCTTCGTCGACGAGATGCAGGCGCTGCAGCCTGATCTGATCGTCCACACCGGCGACATCTCGTTCAACGGGCCGTTGCGGCCGGCCGATCTCGGCTTCGCGAAAGCGCAGCTCGACCGCCTGCCGGCACCGGTGCTGACGCTGGCGGGCAACCACGACATCGGCGAGGCCCCGCCCTTCTCGCGGCTCGACCAGCCGATCGACACGGCGCGCATGGCAGCCTGGACGACGGCGGTGGGCCCGATGTGGTGGAGCCACGATCTCGGGAGCTGGCGGCTCATCGGGCTCGATAGCGCTGTGATGGCGTCGGGCCTGGCGGAGGAGGCGACGCAGTTGGCCTTCCTGCGCACGCAGCTCGCCTCGCGCGGCACCCGCCAGGCGATGGTGTTCATGCATATGCCGCCCTTCGAGACCGACCCGAAGGACGAGCGCCCGACCACCTCATGCGTGCCTCATCCGGCGCGGCGGGCGCTGCTGGAAACCTGTCGCGATGCGGGCGTCAAGGTGATCGCCTGCGGTCATCTGCACGTCTATCGCCGCATCCGCTATCAAGGCATGGGCATCGTCTGGGCTCCGCCGACGGCGATGGTCCATTTCGAGCGCCAATGGCGCAAATGGCGGCGCTGGTCGCGGCCGGGCTATCTGGTCTGGACGCTCGACGGCGGCAAGATTCGCCACGAGCTCGTCGAGCCCCGCATGATGATCGCGCAGGATACCTCGCGCTGGACCGAGATTGGCGGCACCACCACCAACATGCCGCCCCGGCCCCTGCGGAGGCACCTCGCTGCGGCCGGCATGACGGGTGAAGAGATCGCGTCGGATTCGGCGTCGCATTGATCCCGGCCTGCGACCCCGGCTGATGCCGTGCGCAGGTGGCTTCGGGCTTCCGGTGGCCAAAATGCGGCGGGCTTGCCGGGGACCGAGATTGGCTTGCTCCGACGGTTGTCGCCCGACTGTTGATAGCCGGCTACGCAGCCCGTTAGAATCGGCTCTTGCTCGTCTATTGAGTGAAGCTGTCATCCCCGCGTCACTGCCTTGTGGATTATTCAAAGCCGTTGCGGCAGCGTCTTTACTGAAGCGCCCGTTCCGATTTCCCCCCGCTACTCTGGACCGTCCCTATGACCATGCATCAGGCCTTGCCCATTCTCGGCGCCGCGCTCCCGCTCGCCGGTCTCCGCCTTCACCGCGACTGGATTCTCGACAAACAGCGCGATGTGGAGGTGCAGGACTTTTTCCTGGCCGACGTCCTGAACGGCGACTGGAAGCCGCTGGCCGACGATGTCCTGAAGGCGCTCGACGGCCATACCGGGCGCTTGGGCATTCACGGGCCGTTCTGGGGCTTCAACATCGCCTCGAAGGACCCCGATGTGCGGGCCATCGTCCACAAGCGCATGCATCAGGGGCTGGATGTCTGCGCCCATCTCGGCGCGACCCAGATGGTGATCCATTCGCCCTACACGACCTGGGACTACAACAACCTCGACGATCACCAGAATGCGCGCCAGCTGACCATCGAACTGACGCATGCCGCGATCGGCGACGCCGTCCGGCGTGCGGCCGACATGGGCGTCGTGCTCGTCATCGAGAACATCGAGGACAAGGACGCCCATATCCGCGTCGACCTCGCCCGCTCCTTCGACAGCGAGTTCGTCCGCGTCTCGATCGACACCGGCCACGCCAATTATGCCCATGGCTCGACCGGCGGCCCGCCGGTCGATTACTTCGTTCACGCCGCAGGCGACATGCTCCACCACGTCCATCTCCAGGATACGGATGGCTATGCCGACCGCCACTGGAATCCCGGCGAGGGCAACATCCGCTGGAGTTCCGTCTTCCGCGCGCTCGCGGGGCTGAACAGCAACCCGCGTCTGATCCTCGAAGTCCGCAACAAGGACACCGTCAGGGCCGGCGCCGACCATCTGCTCGCCCTGGGATTGGCGCAGTAATTCCTCAGTCGACCGAGCTTCGTGTCATCCGACTGTTGTCCTGACTGAATATAACTCAGTCCATGGCGCTGGGAGCCCGGTCTGTGGATCGGGCGCCTTCCCGACGCAGCCCGGCAGCGGTGTTTCACGAGACGGAGAGACGGTCATGGTGGCTTTCACGCGACGCAAGACATTGCAGTTCGGCGCAGCGACACTGGGCGCATCCGCCCTGCCGCAATTCGCCATCGGCCAGTCGGACAACCGCCCGTCGATCACCATTGCCGTGCAGAAGATCGTCAACTCCAACACGCTCGATGTCCTGCGCGAGCAGTCCAATGTCGGCGAGCGCATCTTCTTCACCTCGCTCTGGGAGCCGCTGATCGGCAAGGACTGGCTCGGCAATCTGATGCCGCGCCCGGGTCTCGCCACCGAGTGGAAGCGCATCGACGACCAGACCGTCGAGCTCAAGCTGCGACAGGGCGTGAAGTTCCACAACGGTGCCGAACTGACGGCCGAGGATGTCGTCTTCACCTTCTCGCGGGAGCGCATGTTCGGCAACACCGAGGCCAAGAACCGCTCGACCATCAAGGCCTTCGAGACGATCCCGACGCCGCGTCCTGGCAAGGAACTCCCGGCCGAAATTCCTGCCGTGGCGCGTCGGGCCTGGCCCGATCTGCTGCGCGTCGACGCCATCGATAAGTATACCGTCCGCTTCTACAACGCGACGCCGGACGTGACGCTGGAAGGCCGCCTGGCGCGCTATGGCTCCGACATCATGAGCCGCAAGGGCTGGGAAGACGCCGCCAGCTATCTCGACTGGGCCCGCAAGCCGATCACCACCGGCCCCTACAAGGTGGCCGAGTTCCGGCCCGACAATTCGCTCACGCTCGAGGCCCATGACGAATACTGGGGCGGCCGGCCGCCGCTCAAGCGCATCCGCTTCGTCGAGGTGCCGGAAGTGCCGAGCCGTATCGCCGGCCTGCTCTCCGGCCAGTACCAGTTCGCCTGCGACATCCCGCCGGACCAGATCAGCGACATCGAGAAGAACGCCGGCTTCGAGGTGCAGGGCGGCACCATCCTCAATCACCGCCTGACGGTGTTCGACAAGAACCATGCCCAGCTGCAGAACCCGCTGGTGCGGCGCGCCTTCACCCACGCCATCGACCGGCAGGCCATCGTCGACTCGCTCTGGGCGGGGCGGACCAAGGTGCCCGCCGGCCTGCAGTGGGAGTATTACGGCGACATGTTCCACGCCGACTGGACGGTCCCGGAATACAACCCGAAGCTGGCCGCCGACCTGCTGAAGCAGGCCGGCTACAAGGGCGATCCGATCCCCTATCGCCTGCTGAACAACTACTACACCAACCAGAACGCCACCGCGCAGGTTCTCACCGAGATGTGGCGCTCGGTCGGCCTCAACGTGCAGATCAACTCGGTCGAGAACTGGTCGCAGATCATGCAGCGCAACGACAGCCGTGCGGTGCGCGACTGGTCGAACTCCGCCCCCTTCAGCGATCCGGTGTCGTCGATCGTCAACCAGCACGGCCCCAACGGCCAGCAGCAGCAGATCGGCGAGTGGACCAACACCGAAATGAACCAGCTCTGCGAGGTTCTGGAGACCTCGACCGACCGGGCCCGCCGCCGCACCGCCTTCCGCCGCATGCTGGAGATCTGCGAGCGCGAGGACCCCGCCTATACGGTGCTGCACCAGAATGCGACCTTCACCGCCAAGTCGAAGGCCCTGCAATGGAAGGCCTCGCCGGCCTTCGCCATGGACTTCCGGCCCGGCAATTATGTTTGAGGCGGGCGCAACCATGGCCCCCGCCACGCGCCTCACCCTGTCGGGTCTGACGGTCCGCTTCGATGGCGTGACCGTGCTGCACGGCATCGATCTCTCGATCGGCAAGGGCGAGGCGCTGGGCCTCGTCGGCGAGTCGGGCTCCGGCAAGTCCGTGACCTGGCTTGCGGCGCTCGGCCTCTTGCCCGGCAAGGCGCAGATCTCCGGCAGCGCCAGGCTCGATGATCTGGAACTGGTGGGCGCCAAGCCCGCTGCACTCGACAAGGTGCGCGGCGGCCGCGTCGCCATGATCTTCCAGGACCCGACCAGCGCGCTTAATCCCGTGCTCAAGGTCGGCACGCAGATCGGCGAGGCTTTGTCGCTGCACCGCGGGCTGTCCGGTCGTGCGATCAAGGCCGAGGCCAAGCGGCTGTTCGATCTCGTCGGCATTCCCGATGCGGAACGGCGCCTCTCCGCCTATCCGCACGAGTTCTCCGGCGGGCAGAACCAGCGCGTCATGATCGCGATGGCGCTGGCCGGCGAGCCCGACATCCTGGTGGCCGACGAGCCGACCACGGCGCTCGACGTGACCATCCAGGCGCAGATCCTCGATCTGATCAACACGGTGCGCCGCGAGATGGGCATGGCGCTGGTGCTGATCAGCCACGACCTCGGCGTCATCGCCGAAACCTGCGACCGCGTCGCGGTGATGTATGCCGGGCGCATCGTCGAGGAAGCGCCGGCTGCCGAACTCTTCGCCGCGCCCCATCACCCCTATGCGCAGGGTCTCCTGAACTCGCTGCCGCCGCTCGGTGGCGCGCGTCGCAAGCTGGTCTCGATTCCCGGTGTGGTGCCCGATCCGCGCGCGCTGCCAAAGGGCTGCGCCTTCGCACCGCGTTGCACGCAGGCGGCCGAGATCTGCCGGGAGACGCTGCCCGCTCTGCGTAACGCCGCAACCGGCAGGCGCGTGGCCTGCGTGTTCGAGCCGGAGGTTCCGGCTCCCACGGTCGAGCGCGAGCTTGAGCTGGCATGAGCGAAGCCCTTCTCACCGCCACGGATCTGTCGCGGACCTATGGTTCGCGGCGGGGCCTGTTTGGCGCGATCACCCAGGTTCGCGCGGTCAACCGCGTCAGCTTCAGCATCGCCGCCGGCGAGACGCTCGGCATCGTCGGCGAGTCCGGTTCCGGCAAGTCCACTATGGGCCGCATGGCGCTCGGCCTCGAGGCTCCCGACGAAGGCGAGGTCCGCTTTGCCGGCCAGCCAATGCCGGCCTCGGGCTCGCCCGCCTGGCGGGCGCAGCGCGCGCGCATGCAGATGATCTATCAGGACCCGCTCGGCGCGCTCGACCGCCGCCTGCCGGTCATCGTCCAGGTTCAGGAGCCGCTCGACATCCACAAGATCGGCGAACCGGCCCGGCGCCTTCCGCTGGCGCAGGAGATGCTCGCCCGCGTCGGGCTGTCGGCCGAACAGATGACCCGCTATCCGCACGAATTGTCCGGCGGCCAGCGCCAGCGCGTCGTGCTGGCGCGCGCCTTGATGACCAGGCCGGACTTCCTGGTCTGCGACGAGCCCGTCTCGGCGCTCGACGTGTCGATCCAGGCGCAGGTGGTCAATCTTCTCGTCGATCTGCAGGCCGAATTTGGGCTCGCCATGCTGTTCATCAGCCATGATCTGCGCGTGGTGCGGCAGGTCTCCAACCGCGTGGCGGTGATGTATCTCGGCGATTTCGTCGAGGAGGGCGATGCGGATGATCTGTTCGCCGCGCCGCTGCACCCCTATACGCGCGCCCTCGTCTCGGCGGCGCCGGTCACAAAGCGCAGCAGTGGTCATGCCCGCATCGTGCTGACGGGCGAGCCGCCGAACCCAGCCAACCGGCCCGGCGGCTGCAGCTTCCATCCCCGCTGTCCGCTGGCCATCGATCGTTGCAAGCGGGAAGCCCCCGTGCTGCGATCCGTCGAACAGGGCTTTGGCCGCCGTGTCGCCTGCCATCTGGTCGAACCGTCCAGCACGATGATGGGCAAGGCTGCGTGATGCTGCGCTATTTCGCCATCCGGTTCGGCCGCGCCATGATCACCATCGCGCTGGTGGTGACCTTCGCCTTCATCGTGCTGCGCCTGTCGGGCGATCCGGCGCAGATCATCCTCGGCCCCGAGGCGCCGCCCGAAGCGATCGCCGCCTTCCGGGCGGCCTGGGGTCTCGATGATCCGCTCTGGCTTCAGTATTTCCACTATTTCGGGGCGATCGCGCAGGGCGAGCTCGGCCGCTCGATGCGCGACGGCCGCTCCGCGATCGAACTGGTGGCGGAGCGCATTCCGGTGACGCTGGCGCTGACGCTGCCGGCGCTCGCCATCAAGCTGTGCGTCGGCGTTCCCGCCGGCATCTACGCCGCCCTGCATCGCGGCAGCCTAGCCGACCGTCTGGTGATGATGCTCTCGGTGGCGGGCTTCACCATCCCCAGTTTCGTGCTCGGCCTGACGCTCGTGCTGGTCTTCGCGGTCAAGCTTGGCTGGCTGCCGTCGGGCGGCCAGGACAGCTGGCGCCATGCGATCCTGCCCGTGCTGACGCTCGGCATCGGCGGAGCGGCAGTGCTCGCGCGCTTCACCCGCAGCGCCATGCTCGAAGTGCTCGGCCAGCCCTTCATTCGCACGGCCAGCGCCAAGGGCGTGCCGTGGCGCGACGTCATCATCGGTCACGCCCTGCCCAATGCCGCGATCCCGACCGTGACGATCATCGGCTTCATGATCGGCACGCTGATCGCCGGGGCTGTCGTGGTCGAGAGCGTGTTCTCCTGGCCCGGTGTCGGCAGGCTGCTGGTCGTTGCGGTTTCGAACCGCGATCTGGCGGTGGTGCAGTGCATCCTGCTTCTGGTCGCCGCCACGATGGTGAGCTCCAACCTCATCGTCGATTTTCTCTACGGCTTCCTCGATCCGCGCCTGCGGCAGACGGTGGGAAAAGCGGCATGAGTGATCAGGCGCTCTCCCCCGCCACCGCGAGCCATCCCGCGCTTGGCCGTCGCTGGCCGGGCCAGGACATGCCGCTCCTGGTCAAGATCGCGCTTCTCTGGCTGATCGCGATGGTCCTCGTCGCCATCGTCGCGCCGCTGATCAGCCCCTTCGTCTACACCGCGCCGAACCTGCGCAACCGGCTCGTGCCGCCGGGGACGCTGCCCCATATCCTGGGCACCGACGAACTCGGCCGGGACGTGCTCTCGCGGTTGCTGATCTCGATCCGCATCTCGCTGCTGATCGCCTTCGGCGCCTCGATCATCTCCGCGGTGCTGGGGACGACGCTCGGCTTCCTCGCCGCCTATTTCCGGGGCCTGGTCGAGCAGATCGTTCTCATGCTGGCAGATTTCCAGGCCTCGATGCCCTTCCTGATCCTGGCCCTGTCGGTGCTGGCCTTCTTCGGCAATTCGCTGGCGCTGCTGATCGGCCTGATGGGTCTGTTCGGCTGGGAGCGCTATGCCCGCATCTCGCGCGGACTGGCCATCTCCGCCAGCGCGCAGGGCTACGCCTCGGCCTGCCGCCAGCTCGGCGCCTCGCCGATCCGTGTCTATCTGCGCCACATCCTGCCCAATATCGCCTCGACGCTGATCGTCTCGATGACGCTGGTCTTCCCCGAGGTGATCCTGCTGGAAAGCGGCCTGTCCTTTCTCGGGCTCGGCGTGCAGCCGCCGATGACGAGCCTCGGCAACATGGTTGGGTATGGCCGCGAATACATCACGCGCGCGCCCTGGATCATGCTCGCGCCGGCGCTGACCATCGTGTTCACCACGCTGGCGGTCTCGGTGCTCGGCGACTGGCTGCGCGACAAGCTCGATCCAACCTTGAGATAGCACCATGCAAAAAGCGTCACGGGTCGTTGTGGTGGTGTTCGACGGGCTGAGGCCCGACATGGTGACGCCGGAGCGCATGCCCAATCTGGCGGCCTTCGCCGGCGAGGGCGCCTGGTTCCGGGAGGCGCGCTCGGTGTTCCCGTCGATGACGCGGGTGGCGACCTCCTCGATCTCCACGGGCGCGCCGCCGGCGCTGCATGGCATCGTCGGCAACAGCTTCTATTTCCCCGCGGTTTCCCCCGATTTCGTGCTCGACACCTCGCTGGCTGCCGACCTCGCTCTCGCCGAAGAGCGCCTCAATGGGCCGTTGATCGCTCTGGAAACGCTTGGCGACCGGTTGGCGGCACAGGGCAAGAGCTTTGCCGTGGTCCATTCCGGTTCGGCTGGTTCGACCTATGCGATCAATCCGCGCGCGGCCGCCCATGGCCACTGGACGTTCTCGGTCATGGGCTCCGAGGCCACGCGGACGCCGCATGCCGTCGACGAGGTGGTGGAGCGCTTCGGGCCGCTGCCTGCGCGCACCCTCCCGCGCTTCGAGGAGACGGAGTACGTCACGCGGGTCTTCGTCGAGCATGTGCTCGGCGGCATGGACCCGGATGTCGCGCTGATCTGGTTCAACGAGCCCGACACGTCGTTTCACTACAAGTTCCTGGCCTCCCAGGACACAACCGCGATCATTACGGAAGTCGATGCCGCGTTCGGGCGCATCCGCGCGGCCATCGAAGCCCGGTCGGACGCCGACGACATCGCCATCATCGTCGCCTCCGATCACGGCCAGATTTCCAGCTCGGCTATAGCCGACATCGCCGGCCTGCTCGGCGAGGCCGGCCACAAGGCGGCGCGCGCCTCGGCCCGGGCGATCAACGGCGCCGCCGTCACGGTGACGGGCGGCAACATGGGCGAAATACGGATGGTCGACGGCGATATGGACCGGCGCGACCAGATCGCGCGCTGGCTCATGCAGCGCGACGAGATCGGCATGGTGTTCACGCCGTCGGACGATCCCGTGCAGGGAGCGGTCGACGGCACCTTCTCGACCGCGCTCGTCGGCCTCGACCATGCGCGGCAGCCGGAACTCGTCTATGTGCTGCGCTCCGACACCAGCATCGACCCTCACGGCCTGCCGGGCCTCGGCCTGATCACGGGCGGCGTTCCGGTCGGCGGCGGCATGCATGGCGGCCTCAACCGGCATGAGCTCAATACGGTGCTGATCCTGGGCGGCGCCGCGCGTGGCGGCGCCCCCGGCGCGACGCAGGCCCCCTCCGGCATCGTCGATATCGCGCCGACGATCCTCGATCTCCTCGGGCTCGCCGCGCCGGCGAGCATGCGCGGCGCCAGCCTGATGAGGGCCGATATTCGCCATCACGCCGCCAAGACCGAGACCTTCGAGGCAGGCACCGGCGGCTTTCGGCAGCAGCTGAGCATCACGCGGCGCGGCGAGCACCTGTTCCCGGTCCATGGCGGCCGGCTCGGCTGAGCTTGCCCGAAGGTTCGATCGCGGGCCGCAGGGCCGGCTCGACGATTTCCCCCCGTTGCGCATAGTCATGGCCGCCTCGTCGGCTCGACCATCACCACCGGCTGTGAGATGAGCAGGGTGATAAAGCTCTGTTTGCGCCGCGAATCCGTCCGTGATTCGATCGTCGGCACCCGGATCGAGCCCTCGGGTGCCAGGAGCGTTCCGACTGCAAGGGGGTATCGGGTTGGACGGGTGGCGACACCGTCATCTGCGGAAAGGGAAGAGATGGACTTCGTGCTGGCGCGGCTGAAAGCATCCCTGCTCGAGATGCCGCCGGCGGCCAGGCGCATCGCCACTGTCATGACGACCGCGCCGGAGAAGGTGATCCGGATGTCCGTCAGCGAGCTGGCGGGCATCGCCGAAGTCAGCGAGGGAAGTGTCATCGGCCTGTGCCAGCAGGTGATCGGAAAGGGCTTTCCCGAACTCAAGATCGCGATCGCCCAGGAAATCGCGGCGGGTCAGTCTCTGTTGCACGAGGATGTCGTGGCGACGGACGATTCCGCCACGATCGCCCGCAAGATCGGCTCCAGCCATGCTCTGGCGATCGAGGATACGCTCAAGGTGCTCGATCCCGCGGCCGTCGACCGCGCGGTGGGCTTCATGGCCGCAGCCAGCCGGCTGGAGTTTTTCGGCGTCGGCACCGCCGCGCCGATCGCCGACGACGCCGCCTCCCGTTTTCTGAGGCTCGGCATCCCGACGAAATCCGTCACCGATTCGCACAATCAGGCGGTCAGCGCAGCCTTCACGGGACCCGGTGTCGCGACCATCACGATCAGCCATTCGGGCCGGACGCGGGAGACGATCGCCTCGACCCGGATCGCGCGTCAGTCCGGCGCCCGGACGATCTGCATCACCAACTATGGCAAGTCGCCGCTGCAGCAGCATTGCGACGTCGTTTTGTATACCGCCGCCCAGGAAACCAAGTACCGGATGGAGGCCCTCTCCAGCCGCATCGCGCAGATGGTGGTCATCGACGTGCTCTATGCGCGCCTGGCGACCGAACGCTGGTCCCAGGCGCTCGATGCGATCAAGCTGTCCTACGACATCCTCTCGACCAAAAGGACCGACAGCGCGCTGGACTAGGGGTTTCGCCGCGCTCGCCCCGATGCCTCGGCGACCGAACGCTCACAGGTCGTGAGGGCGGCCGGCTCGGCCATCGTGAGGTTGACGCAAAGACCATGGCGCGCGGCGCGGGCCAAGATGCCGCGATGGGCCCAGGTCGGCGTCTAGCCCTGGGGCGTCGCTGACGGCGCCTGCGCCTGGGTTGGCGCGGCCTTGGGCTTGGGCTTGGCGCCGCCCGTCTTGAGCATGTCCCAGCTGTTGGTCTGGCTCACGCTGCGCTTGAGATAGGCGATCGTCGCCGCGGCTTCCGCCGGATTCTGGTCCTGGCGCGCGAGGGCTTCGGCTTCGGCGAAACGGCCCTGCAGGCCGAGCACGAGCACGAGGTTCTGGCGCACCCGGGCATCGCCCTTGCCGGTGGAGACCGCCTCGCGCAGCACCCGCTCGGCCTCCGGCAGCTGCTTGGACAGAGCCAGCGACAGGCCGAGATTGGACAGCACGGTCGCCTCGCCGGGCGCGATCTTGAGCGCCGCCTGGTAGATCTGCTGCGCCCGGGCATGCTCGCCGAGCTGGTCGGCCACGGTGCCTTGGGCCGAAAGGATCCGCCAATCGGGCCGCTCCGGCGAATGCGCCCGCGAGAGCACGTCGTCGGCCTCCTTGAGCCGGCCGTTGTCGGCGAGCGAGCGGCCATAGGCGCCGAGCAGTTCGCGGTCATTGGAATGGGTCAGCACGGCACTCTGCAGGATCGCCAGAGTCTGGGCGTTCTGGTCGAGCGCGCGCAGGGCGCGGGCATAGTAGAACGCCGCGTCGCGGTCCTTCGGGTTGGCCTCGTAGCGCTTGCTCCAGCGTTCGCTCTCGGCGTGCCAGTCGGCTGCGGTCCGCGGCTGCGCGGCGCTGCGGCCGATCGAGCCGGTCACGTCGCCGATTCCGCCGCTGCTCTGGCAGCCGGCCAGAGCGAGGGAGGCGAGGCCGATCGCCAGGCCCAGCACCGGGCGCGAGAGCCGGCGCAGGGGCGCCGGGGGGTGACGGCGCGGCGGGAACATGGAAGACAGATGACTGGACAACATGGGTCTCGCCGCCTCGCCACGATTGGCAGATGTGGTTGCTGTGGTGATAAAACGTTAACCCTAACGCATCCTTAACCGGCCCCCGCTGGCCTCTCCCATCAGGGATCCGATCCTCGTGAACAGCCTTCTCGTTGCAGCGTCTCCGGCCGCGATCCCCGTCCATTGCGTCACGAAAGCCGGTCTGCCGGTTGTTCTCGCCGGTCTACCGCTGGAAGCGCGCCGCTTCGCCGAGGCGCAGGGCTTTACAGCCGGGCCCGGGCAGCATGTCGTCCTGCCCGACGCGTCGGGTGCGGTCGCCGCCGTGCTGCTGGGCGTCGAGGGCGCCGATGCGCGCCGGCGCGACCCCTTCGCGCCGGGGCGGCTGGCGGCCCTGCTGCCGGCCGGCGATTATGTGCTGAGCGGCGAGATGGGCGATCCCGACCTCGCTGCGCTCGGCTGGCTGCTCCAGGGCTATCGTTTCGAGCGCTACCGCAAGCCCGCCCCCGCCACCGCGCGCCTGGTTCTGCCCGAGGGCATGGACGGCGAGGATCTGCTCCGCATGGCCGGCTCCGTCGCGCTCGCCCGCGATCTCGTCAACACGCCGGCCAACGACATGGGGCCCGCCGAGATCGAGGCGGCGATCCGCGCGCTGGGGGACGAGGCCGGCGCTGTGGTCACCGCCATCGTCGGCGACGACCTCATTGCCCGCAATTTCCCGATGATCCATGCGGTCGGCCGCGCCTCGCCGCGTGCCCCGCGGCTGATCGACCTGGTCTGGGGCGATCCGGCCCATCCCAAGGTCACGCTGGTCGGGAAGGGCGTCGCCTTCGACACGGGCGGGCTCGACCTCAAGCCCTCCGCCGGCATGCTGCTGATGAAGAAGGACATGGGCGGAGCGGCCGCCGCCATCGCCGCGGCACGCATGATCATGCTGGCGGAGCTGCCGGTGCGGCTGCGCCTGCTCGTGCCGGCAGTCGAGAACGCGGTATCGGGTTCGTCCTTCCGCCCCGGCGACGTGCTGCTCAGCCGCAAGGGCTTGTCCGTCGAGATCGGCAACACCGATGCGGAGGGGCGCCTGATCCTGGCCGACGCCCTGGCGCTGGCCGATGAGGAGGCGCCCGAACTCCTGATCGACTACGCCACCCTGACCGGCGCCGCCCGGACCGCGCTGGGGCCGGAGCTGCCGCCCTTCTACACCCATGACGACGGGCTCGCCTCCGAGATCATGCGGCTCGGGCAGGCGGTCAACGACCCCGTCTGGCGCATGCCGCTCTGGTCGCCTTACGAGCGGATGCTCGATTCCCGCATCGCCGATCTCAACCATGTCTCGGGCGGCAGCTTCGCCGGTTCCGTGACGGCGGCGCTCTTCCTCAACCGCTTCGTCGAGAAGACCGATTCCTACGCCCATTTCGACATCTATGCCTGGAACCCCTCCCCGAAGCCCGGACGGCCGGAAGGTGGCGAATGCCAGGCGGCGCGGCTGACCTATGCGCTGGTCAGGCAGCTCTACCCGCTCGGTTAAGGCTGTCGCGAGAAGGCGATTGCGCCGGCCGGGCCGCGCGATAATGATACGGACCCGTAACGATCGGGACCGCACGCGCTCATGCCTCTGGAGATCAGGCCCTCTCAGGCGCTCAGATTATGGCGCCAGGTCCATCTCGATCTCGTGCGGGACGGGCAGTCCGACCTGTCGGCGCGCCAGACCGCCATCCTGCTGACGATCTATCTGGAGCTGCCGCCGCACACGGTGCGCGGTCTGGCGGCGCAACTGGGCGTCACCAAGCCGGTCATCACCCGGGCTCTGGACAGCATGGGCAAGCTCGGCCTCGTGACGCGCAAGCGCGACGAGTTCGACCGCCGCAACGTCGTGATCCAGCGCACGGTCGCCGGTGCGCTCGCGGTGGAGCGACTGGCGGATCTCGTGGTCGAGCGCGCCCGGGAGATCGGCGGCGGCTGAACGGGCTCGGGTGACGGAAGGGGGGCGTTGCGCTTATGCTCGCCACCTGCGTCGGGGAATCATCATGGTCTGGACACGCCGCCTCGGCCCATTCGCCGGTTTCCTCGCTCTCGTCCTGAGCCAGGGTGCACTGGCGGCCCCGCTCGGCGCCCCGCCCTATACCGCGCGCGGTCAGGAGCCGGGCTGGCGACTGTCCATCACGCAGGACATCATCGCCCTGGAGATGGCGAGCGGCGAACGTTTGCAGGCGCCAACGCCAAGGGCGCGAAGGAACGGCGGACGCGCGCGCTACGACGTCGTTTTCGAAGGGCGCCCGGCCAGGATCGCGATCGAGCGCCGTCTCTGCCGCGACACGATGAGCGGGATGCCGCATCCCGACACCGTCGCGATCCTGCAACGTCAGCCGGTCCTGCGGGGCTGTGGCGGCGAACCGCGTGATCTTCTCACTGTTGGCGCATGGCGCATCACGCACGTGGCCGGTCGGCGCGTGCTCGGCAAGACCCGGCCGACACTGGAGTTTCTCGCCGATGGCGGGCTTGCCGGCGACGGGTCGTGCAACCGCTTCCGGACATCCTACACGCTGACCGGTGAAGGTCTCACGCTGGGTCCCGCCGCGGCGACGATGATGGCCTGCGACCCTGCGGTCATGGCGCAGGAGCAGGTTCTGCTGCGCCGGCTTGAAGGCGTCCGCAGCTTCGACATTCGCCGCGACGGCGCCCTCGTCCTCAACGGCAAGGACGGAGCGGCGCTGGTGGCGCGCCGCCCCTGAGATGGATCCCCGACACATGAACACGACGCTCGACCGCCGGCTCACGCCGTCTCGCCCCGATCTGGCGGCCCGCCATCTGGAAGGCCTCGTCGAGGCGCGCGCCTTTGTCGATCCCGTTGCGATGCGGGTCGCCGCCCCTTTTGCGCCCGTGCGTCGCGAGCCGCGCCCCGATGCGCCGCTCGATACCGAGGCGCTCTGCGGCGAGGCGGTCGACGTCTATGAGCGGTTCGAGGGCTGGGCCTGGGTCCAGCTCCGTTCGGACGGCTATGTCGGCTATGTTCCCGACGACGCCCTGCGTGCCGATTCCCTTGCTCCGACCCACCGGGTCAGCGCCCTGCGGACCTTCGTCTATCCCGGCCCCTCGATGAAGCTGCCGCCCTTGGCGGCACTCTCGCTGGGGGCGGGCGTGACGGTGACGGGCGAGTCCGGCGAGTTCGCCACCCTGTCGGAGTTCGGCCGCTATGCCACCGGCTACGTCTTCGCCGGCCATGTAGCGTCGTTGGCGACGCCCGCGCCCGATTTCGTCGGCGTCGCCGAGCAGTTCCTGAACGTGCCCTATCTCTGGGGCGGCAAGACCAGCCTCGGCCTTGACTGTTCCGGCCTGACGCAGCTCGCTTTGGCGGCGGCCGGAATCGCCTCGCCACGCGATTCCGACATGCTGGAGAAGGCGATCGGCCAGCCCGTGACCTTTGACGACAGCCTGCGCGGCCTGCAGCGCGGCGATCTCGTCTTCTGGAAAGGCCATGTCGGCATCCTCACCGACCCGGACACCCTGCTCCACGCCACCGCCTATTCAATGACCGTGATGAGTGAGCCGCTGCGCACCGCCCGCGATCGCATCCAGGCCAAGAGCTTCGGCGCGATCACGAGCATCCGGCGGATCGGCTAACCCAGCCCCTTCAGCCGATAAAGCGCCTCCAGCGCCTCGCGCGGCGTCATCTCGTCGAGATCGAGTCCGCCCAGCGCCAGCCGCAGCGGATCTTCGGCCGGCTGGGCCGGTGCCGGCGCTGCCCGCCGTTGCGGGGCGGCAAACAGCGGCAGATCGTCGACGAGCGAGGCGGCGGGCTTCTCGCGCTCGCTCTTCTCCAACTCGCTCAGGATCGCCCGCGCTCGCTCGACCACGGCCGGAGGCAGCCCGGCGAGCTTGGCGACCTGGATGCCGTAGGATCGGTCCGCGGCGCCCGGCACGACCTCATGCAGGAAGATGACCTCGCCGTTCCATTCGGTGACGCGCACGGTCGCGTTGCTGACGCGCGCCAGCCGGTCGCCGAGCGCGGTCAGCTCGTGATAATGCGTCGCAAACAGCCCCCGGCAGCGATTGACCTCGTGCAGATGCTCGATCGCCGCCCAGGCGATCGAGAGGCCGTCGAAGGTCGCGGTTCCCCGCCCGATCTCGTCGAGGATGACGAGCGCGCGCGGGCCGGCCTGGTTGAGGATCGCGGCGGTCTCGACCATCTCGACCATGAAGGTCGAGCGGCCCCGCGCCAGATCGTCGGCGGCGCCGACGCGCGAGAACAGCCGGTCGACAATGCCGATATGGGCGCTCGCCGCCGGCACGAAGGCGCCCATCTGTGCGAGCACCGCGATCAGCGCGTTCTGGCGCAGGAAGGTCGATTTACCGGCCATGTTGGGGCCGGTGATCAGGCAGATGCGGCCGCCCTTCGCGGCGGGATCGGGCGGCGAAAGCTCGGTCTCGTTGGCGACGAAGGGCTTGCCGTCGCGCTTCAACGCCGCCTCGACGACGGGGTGGCGGCCCGCCTGGATGGTGAAGGCCTCGCTGGCGTCTATCAGCGGTCGGCACCAGCCCTCGCGTGCGGCGAGTTCGGCCAGCCCCGCCGCGACATCGATCTCGGCAAGCGCGGCCGCAGCCCGCTTGATCGGCTCGCCATGGGCCAGCACGGCCTCGCTCAGGGCGGCGAAGATGCCAAGCTCGAGCTTGAGCGCGCGGTCGGCGGCCGACGCGATCTTCGCCTCAAGCCCGCCGAGCTCGACGGAGGAGAAGCGCATCGCGTCCGACATCGTCTGGCGATGCACGAAGACCGCCCGCCAGGGCTCCTTCAGGAAATCCTCGCCGATGGCCTGGGGCACCTCGACGAAATAGCCCAGCATCGAATTGTGCTTGATCCGCAGCGTGCGGCAGCCGGTCTCGGCGGCGTAGCGCGCCTGCAACTGCGCGATCACCTTGCGCGAATCGACCTGGAGCAGCCGCAACTCGTCGAGCGCGGGATCGTGGCCCTCGCGCACGAAGCGCCCGTCGCGCCGGTTGAGCGGCAATTCGTCGGCGAGCGTTGCCTCGAGCCGGGTCGGCAGGTCGGGGTCGATCTCGGACAGGGCGCGCGAGGCTTTGGCGAGCTCGGCGGGCAATGCAGCCCGGCCCAGCAGCATAGCGACGATGGCGCGGGCGGCAGTGAGGCCTGCGCCCAGCGCCGCGAGGTCGCGCGGCCCGCCGCGGTCGAGCGAGAGCCGTGCCAGCGCCCGCGCGATATCGGGCACCTTGGCGAGCATGGCCTGCAGGTCTTCGCGCAGCGCGCCGTCGGCGACCAGCGCCTCGACGGCGTCATGGCGCTGCGCGATCGCCTGCGGATCGGTGAGCGGGCCCGCCAGGCGTTCCGCCAGCAGCCGCGCCCCGCCCGGCGTCACCGTGCGGTCGATCGCCGCCAGAAGGCTGCCGCCGCGCTCGCCCGCCAAGGTCCGCGTCAACTCGAGATTGGCCCGGGTCGCGGCATCGATCAGCATCGTGTCGGAGCCGGCATCGCGCACCGGTGGCGACAGCGGCGGGCGGGCGCCGAACTGCGTGCGCTCGACATAGGCGAGCGCGGCGCCGGCCGCGGCGACCTCGGCCCGGCTGAAGCTGCCGAAGGCGTCGAGCGTGGCGACGCCGAAGAACGCCTGCAGCCGGCGCTCGGCGGAGGCCGCATCCAGCCCCTCGCGCGCCAGCGGCGTCACCGGCACGCCCACCTCGCGCCAGAACGCCTTCAGCTCCGGATCGTCATGAATCGCATCGGGGCAGACGATCTCGCGCGGTTCAAGCCGGGCGAACTCGATCGCGAGCCGCTCCTGGGGCGCCTCCATCACGCTGAAGCGCCCGGTCGAGATGTCGATCGCGGCGATGCCGTAGAGCGCGCTCGCATCGCCGAGCTTTCGCCTGGACACGGCGACCAGCAGGCTGGCGCGGCCGGGTTCGAGCAGGCGCTCCTCGGTGATGGTGCCTGGCGTGACCAGACGCACCACGTCGCGCCGCACCACGGATTTCGGCCCGCGCTTCTTCGCCTCGGCGGGGTCCTCGATCTGCTCGCAGACCGCGACGCGGTGGCCCGCCGCGATCAGCCTCTGGAGATAGTCGTCGGCGCGATCCACCGGCACGCCGCACATCGGGATGTCGTCGCCCTGGTGCCTGCCGCGTTTGGTCAGCACGATTCCCAGCGTGCGCGAGGCGATCTCGGCATCCGCGAAGAACAACTCGTAGAAATCGCCCATCCTGTAGAACAGCAGGCAATCGGGATTGGCGGCTTTGATCTCGACATATTGCGCCATCATCGGCGTGACGCGGGCCGTTTCCTCACGGGCGGCCACGGCTGTGACGGGTTGATCGGCCTGATCGGGGAGAGCGGGGCTGGCTGTTTGCATCGTCCCAAAACGCTAGCGTTTTGAGGCCGCCTTGGAAACCATTGCGCCTGTGCCCGTGGGTCCTATGGGCTTTTTGATGTGGATGCGGCCAACCGATCCCAGACTGCAACAAGGTTCAGGATTCGTTAGCAGCAATCGAAGTAGATCAGGGAGACGCCGTCTTCAGCCGCAGCAGGCAAGGCCATATGCTACTGGAATTGACCAGAGGTCTCGGTTACCTGATCGTCGCTGCGGTGCTTGTCCCGCTGGCGACGCAGCGCCTGGGTGAACATCACACGCTTCGCCAGATCGTCATCGGGTTGGTGTTCGCCGCCGGCGGTTCTGCCAGCATGTTCGATCCGATCATCGTGCAGCCCGGCATTCTGCTCGACTTCCGCAATTTTGCCGCCGTTTTCGCGGGCCCTCTGGGCGGTCCCGTCGCAGCGGTCGTCTCCGCTGCGGGCATGGCCGCCGTCAGGATCTACATCGGTGGCGCTGGGGCGGAAGCCGGGGTCGTCGGCCTCGTCCTGTGCTCGGCCATCGGGGTCGCCGTGTCGATTTGGCTCCGGCGCTCGGGGCGAGTCCTGACGATCGGCGGTTTCGTCGGCTTGAGCCTCGTCGCCGCCTGGATGCCGGTCGCCATGATTGTGGCCTATGTCCCGTTTCCCAGGGCCTGGGATCTGATCGTGGCCATTTCCGGCCCGTCCGCGACCGCCGTCAATGTCCTGGGCTCGCTATTGATCGGGTTCATCATCAAGAGTGATCACGAGCGGGTTGAGGCGATGCTGCGGCTGGAAGCCTGCACCGCCAACATGCCAGGCGTCCTCTACCAGAAGATCCTCAAGCCCGACGGCACGATCCACCACAAGCTGGCCAATTCCCGGATCGAGGAGTTTCTCGACGTCACGCGTGAGGAGGTCGAGCGCGATCCGGAGAGCTGGCTGCGCTGGATGCTGCCGGAAGACCGTGAGTTTCTGGCCAAGGCCAATGCCAAGGCCGCCGCCGAGCGGACCCTGAAGCCCTGGCGCTTCGAAGCCCGGCACCGGCGCGATGACGGCTCCCTCGTCTGGCTGCGGACGGATGCCGCACCGCGTCGGTTGACGGATGGCTCGATCTGCTGGGATGGCATCATGACGGATGTCACCGCGGAGCGCACCCTTGCCGAGCGGCAGCAGGCGCTCGACGACGATCGCAAGCTCGCGCTCGAGGATCTTGCCACGCAGCTCGAGGTGACCGTCGGCAAGGCCTTGCAGGAGGTCGCGACCTCCGTTCGCGATATGCATGAGGCCGCCAACGCGATGGCCGGCAGCGCCCACAACACGGCGCTGCGCGCCGGCGAGGTCACGCGCGAAGCCGACGTAGCCTCGCGTCGCGTCGGCAGCGTCGCGGTCGCGGCCGAGGAAATCGAGGCGTCGATCCGCGAACTGACCCGCCAGACCGCACATGCCGACCAGACCGTGCGCGCGGCGGCGAGCTACGTCCGCACCACCCGCCGCGACGTCGCCGGACTGGGCGAAGCCGCCGACAAGGTCAGCTCCGTCCTCGATTTCATCGAGGACATCGCATCGCGTACCAATCTGCTGGCGCTGAATGCCACGATCGAGGCGGCGCGCGCCGGAGCCGCCGGACGCGGCTTTGCGGTGGTGGCCGGCGAGGTCAAGAATCTCGCCGAACAGACCCAGAAGGCGACGCGCGACATCGCGACGACATTGCAGGACATCCGTGGCGCAGCCGCGACGGCGTCCGACGCAGTCGCTCACATCGAGGGCACGATGACGACGATCGAGCAGACGTCGGGGGCCATCGCGGGGGTCGTCAGCCGCCAGGCCGACATCGCCTCGACGATCACCGTGGATGCGCAGGCCGTCGCCGGCAGCACGAGCGCCGTCACCGCCAGCGTCGGATCGGTGGCCGACGAGGTTTCCGTGACCGGCAGTGCGGCTGAACGGGTCCTCGATGTCGCCCGCAGGGTCGACGAGCAGACGGTTTCGCTCGATCGCTATGTCGGCGAGTTCGTCGGCAGTCTGCGCCGCCGCCTCTGAGCCAGCCCGTGCCAATGGGGCGTCGTTAGGAGACCGTTCAGCAATCGCGCCGATGGTTAGGGTATCGTTACCCGGACATTTTCCCGATGCTGCTGATCGTCGCTCTCATCGAGAGCCTCTCCTTCATCCTGCTGGCGGCGCTCGCGGTCACCGTGGTGACGCCCCTGCTCGAACGCCACGCCGTCGCATACCGATTGACGGTCGGCCTGCTGTTCACCGGGGCGGGGCTGCTGAGCATGGCCAATCCCTTTATGCTCGAACCCGGCGTCACAGTGAGTTCACGCAACGTCGCGTCCCTGCTGGCGGCGGCCTTCGGGGGGCCGGTGGCCGCCGTGGTCGTGTCGGGTGGTCTCGGGATCGCGCGCTATGCCAATGGCGGCAGCGGGATGGCCATGGGTATCGCGGGCATCCTGCTCAGCGCTGCGCTGGGACTGGGCATCTTCCTGCGCAAGCCCATAAGCGAACGCACGGCGTCCAGACAGGATGTTCCGCTAGTGGCGCTGGCCGCCGGCGTCGTCCTGCTGCCGCCTCTGCTCTTCCTGCCCAGCTGGGACCTGATCTGGCAGATGCTGTCCCAGGCCTTGCCCTCGACCCTGGTCGTCAACGTGCTGGGCGCCACGATGGCCGCGCTGATCATCGTCATCGACGCTGAACGCCGTGAAATATCCTATCGCTTCAGAACGCTGGCGGAGCGTGTGCCCGGCACGCTCTATCAGCGCATCCTGCGTCCCGACGGAACGGTCAGCTATCGCTTCGCCTCGTTCCAGCTTGGCGATCTGCTGGGAATCCGGCAGGCGGATGTCGAGCGTGACGCCCGCGTCTGGATCGACAGGATGCTCCCCGAGGACCGGGTCCGTTTCGAGGAGGCCTGCCGGACCGGCTTCGACGAGAAGGACAACTGGCGTCTGCATCTGCGCTATCACGGCAAGGACGGCGCGATCGTTGCCCTGCGCAGCGAAGCCACGCTGCGCAGCCTCCCGGACGGCACCTTGATCTGGGACGGTATCCTGTTCGACGTGACCGACGAACAGACGCTGGAAACACGCCGCGCCGATATCGAGGCCGCACGACGCAGCCAGCTCGACGAACTTGCAGGTCAGCTTGAGGTCACGGTCGGAAAGGCGCTGCAGGACGTCGCCCGTTCGGCCCGCAGCATGTACCAGGCGGCCAGCGCCATGGCCCAGAGCGCCGACAACACCACGAGCCGTGCCGTTGCCGCGACGCGCGAGGCCGAGAGCGCCTCAAGCCGGATCGGCAGCGTCGCCGTGGCGGCCGAGGAGATCGAGGCCTCGATCCGCGAATTGACCCGCCAGACCGAACATGCCGACCAGACCGCGCATGAGGCGGCAAGCTATGTTCGCGAAACCCAGCGCGACGTCGCGGGTCTCAACAGCGCCGCCGACAAGGCGAGCGATGTGCTCGACTTCATCGAGGACATCGCGGCACGCACCAACCTGCTGGCGCTCAATGCGACCATCGAGGCGGCGCGGGCCGGCGCTGCGGGGCGGGGCTTTGCCGTCGTCGCCGCCGAGGTCAAGAACCTTGCCGAGCAGACCCAGAAGGCCACGCGCGACATCGCCGCGACATTGCAGGAAATCCGCCTCGCGGCTGCCACTGCATCCGGCGCGGTTGCGTTCATGGACAAGACCATGAGCGACATGGAAGAGAGCTCCGGTGTGCTCACCCGCGTGGTCAACCGGCAGGCCGACATCGTCTCCACGATTGCCGCCGACGCGCAGGCCGTCGCCGGCAGCGCGATTCTGGTCACGAGCAATGTCGGCGCGGTCGGTGACGAGGCCCGGGTGACCGGGGATGCCGCGCGCCTCGTCGTGGATGCGGCCCGCACGGTCGAGGAGCAGACCGGCCAGCTCGACCAGTATGTCGGCGACTTCGTCGCGGGTGTCCGCCGGCGTCTGTGAACGGCGTCATCTGCGCCGTCGCGGCGCGGCTCGATCCCGCCTGTGCATGAGCGATGATCGACGCGTGCGGCTTGTGGGGGCGCTGGCGCTTGCCTATGGTCCGCGTCCTCCAGGAAACGCCGACAAAAAAGAACAATCCCATGCCCGACCAGCCGCCGATCAAACGCACCCGCCCGACCTTCACCGATCAGGAAGCCCTGCTGTTCCACTCGGAGGGCCGTCCGGGCAAGCTCGAGATCGTCGCGACGGTGCCGATGGCGACGCAGCGCGACCTGTCGCTGGCCTATTCGCCCGGCGTCGCCGTACCGGTGCTGGCGATCGCGGCCGATCCCAGCCGATCCTACGACTACACGGCCCGCGGCAACCTCGTCGCGGTGATCTCCAACGGCACGGCGATCCTCGGGCTCGGCAATCTCGGCGCGCTCGCCTCCAAGCCGGTGATGGAGGGCAAGGCCGTTCTGTTCAAGCGCTTCGCCGACGTCGATTCGATCGATCTCGAGGTCGATACCGAGGATGCCGACAAGTTCATCGAGGCGGTGCGCTATCTCGGCCCCTCCTTCGGCGGCATCAATCTCGAGGACATCAAGGCGCCGGAATGCTTCATCATCGAGCAGCGCCTGCGCGAGCTGATGGACATTCCCGTCTTCCATGACGACCAGCACGGCACGGCGATCATCGCCGCCGCCGGCCTGATCAACGCGCTCGACCTCACCGGGCGCGACGTGAAGACCACGCGCCTCGTCATCAACGGCGCCGGCGCCGCCTCGATCGCCTGCACCGAGCTGCTCAAGGCGATGGGCTTCAAGCCCGACAACGTCATCCTCTGCGACACCAAGGGCGTGATCTACCAGGGCCGCACCGAGGGCATGAACCAGTGGAAGTCGGGCCATGCCGCCATCACGGACCGGCGCACGCTGGCGCAGGCGATGGACGGTGCGGACGCCTTCTTCGGCCTGTCGCAGAAGGGCGCCGTGACGCCGGCCATGGTCGCCTCGATGGCGAAGAACCCGATCATCTTCGCCATGGCCAATCCCGATCCGGAGATCACGCCGGAGGAGGTCCATGCCGTGCGCGACGACGCCATCATGGCGACGGGGCGCTCGGACTATCCCAACCAGGTCAACAACGTCCTGGGCTTCCCCTTCATCTTCCGCGGCGCGCTCGATGTCCGCGCCAAGACCATCAACATGGAGATGAAGATCGCCGCCGCCGAGGCGCTCGCCTCGCTCGCCCGCGAGGACGTGCCCGACGAGGTCGCCGCCGCCTATCAGGGCTCCCGCCCGCGCTACGGCAAGGACTACATCATCCCGGTGCCTTTCGATCCGCGGCTGATCCAGGTCGTGCCGGTCGCCGTGGCCAAGGCGGCGATGGAGACCGGCGTCGCCGGCAAGCCGATCGTCGACATGAACGCCTACAAGGCGCAGCTCTCGGCGCGGCGCGACCCTGTCGCCGGCACGCTGAACCGCATCTTCGAGCGCGTCCGGCGCTATCCCAAGCGCGTCGTCTTCGCCGAGGGCGAGGAGGAGCAGGTGATCCGTGCCGCGGTTTCCTTCGTCAACCAGGGGCTCGGCCACGCCATCCTGGTCGGCCGCGAGGAGCGCGTCTACGAGACTGCGACCTTCCTCGGCATCGACCTCGAGACCAAGGGCATCTCGGTCCAGAACGCGCGGCTCTCCAAGCGCAACGCGGCCTATGCCCAGTATCTCTACGAGCGCCTGCAGCGTCAGGGCTATCTCTTCCGCGACTGCCAGCGCCTGATCAACCAGGACCGCAACCATTTCGCGGCCGCCATGGTCGCGCTCGGCGATGCGGATGCGATGGTGACGGGCGTGACCCGCAACTACTCGATTGCGCTGGAAGAGGTCCGCCGCGTCATCGACGAGAAGCCGGGCCATCGCGTCATCGGCGTCTCGATCGTGCTGTCGCGCGAGCGCACGGTGCTGGTCGCCGACACAGCCATCACCGAGATGCCGACGGCGAAGGAGTTGTCCGAGATCGCGATCGAGGCCGCCGGCGTCGCACGGCGCCTGGGCTACGAGCCGAAGGTCGCGATGCTCGCCTTCTCGACCTTCGGCCACCCGGCCGGCGAGCGCTCCGAAAAAGTGCGCGAGGCAGTCAAGCTGCTCGACGGGCAGCGCGTCGATTTCGAGTATGACGGCGAAATGGCTGCCGATGTCGCGCTCAACCGCGATCTGATGGCGCAGTATCCGTTCTGCCGCCTCAGCGGGCCGGCGAATGTGCTGATCATGCCGGCGTTCCACTCGGCCTCGATCTCGACCAAGATGCTGCAGGAACTCGGTGGCTCGACCGTGATCGGCCCGCTGATCGTCGGGCTCGACAAGCCGGTCCAGATCGTGCCGCTTGGCGCCAAGGACAGCGACATCGTCAACATGGCGGCGCTGGCCGCCTTCAACATCGGCGGCTGACGCCCGGGTGACCGGCGGATCGTTCCGACCGTCCGTTCATTCTGAGTTCATTCGGCGCCCTCCAGCCTGTCACCGACACCGGGCATCGGTGGCTGGGGGATGACGGGGTTCGTGCAGGCGCACAGGCAGACGCCGGGAGCGATGATGGCTGCGCCGAGCGATCGGCAGGTCGCGCTGCGCTTTGGACAGCTCACCGGGGGCTTCTGGCGCGGGGCGAGCGCCGGTCGCGCCTGGTTCTGGTCCCTGCTGCTGGCGGCGGCGATCATCCTGTCGGTTTTCGCCAACGTCACCGTCAATCGCTGGAACGGCTGGTTCTTCGATGCGCTGGAGAAGCGCGACAGCGAAAGCGCGATGATCGCGATGGCGGTCTTCCCCGTGCTGGTGCTGATCGTGGCCGGGCTCGGCGTCGTGATCCTGGTTTCGCGCGAGACCTTCCAGGTCCATTGGCGGCAATGGGTGACGGCCAGGCTGGCGGATTCCTGGGTGGGGCAGCGCCGCTTCTTCCGGCTCAGCCTCTCGGGCTACGAGCCGGCCAACCCCGAATACCGCATCGCCGACGATGTCCGCTGGGCGACCGAGCCGGTGGTGGACTTCGCCATCGGCCTGCTCTCGGCGGTGATCACCATCATCACCTTCATCGAGATTCTCTGGCAGATCGGCGGCGCCTTGACCCTGCGCTCGGGCGACGCCGCGATCGTCATCCCGGCCTATCTCGTGCTGGCGGCGATCGTCTACGCGATCCTCGTCTCCCTGCTCGTCACCATCGTCGGGCGGCGCCTGCCCAGCCTGATCGCAGCGCGCAACGAAGGCGAGGCGCGGCTGCGCTTCTCGCTGATGCGGATCCGCGACCATGGCGAGACCATCGCGCTCGCCCGCACCGAGGCCGGCGAGCGCCGCGCGGTGGCGCACACCTATGACGGCCTGGTCGGCCGCTGGCTGGCCATGATCCGCCAGCGCGGCCGGCTGACCTGGATCACCAACGGCAGCGGCGCGCTGGTGCCGGTCGTGCCGCTGCTGCTGGCCGCGCCCAAATACCTGTCCGGCGAGATGTCGCTGGGCGGCGTCGTCCAGGTCGCGGCGGCCTTCGTGGCGGTGCAGAACGCCTTCAACTGGCTGCTCGACAATTTTATGCGCATCGCCGAATGGCTGGCAGCGGCGCGGCGCGTCAACGAGCTCGCCGACGCGCTGGAGCGGGTCGATGTCGAGCCGCCGGGCGAGCATCTGACGATTTCGCCCAGCCGGGACGGGCTGTTTGGTCTGGACGAAGTCACGCTGATCGACCGCGACGGACGCACGCTCGTCGCCGACATTTCCTGCTCCGTGCCGCCGGGCGCGACGCTGCATGTCTCGGGCGAACTCGGCCTCGGCAAGGCCGCCCTGGTCCAGGCGGTGGCCGGCCTCTGGCCCTGGGGACGCGGCGCGATCATGCTTCCATCGGGCGCCTTCGTCACGGCCGTCCCGCAGAAGCTGCACCTGTCGGAGGGCAGCCTGCGCGCCGTGCTGGAGACGGGCAGGGCGCTGCCGCAGGACGAGCTGGAGAGCGCGTTGCGCCGCTACGGCCTGTCGGCGCTGGCGCCGCTGCTCGACGAAAGCCGCGACTGGGACAAGGAGCTGGCGACCGGCGACCGGCAGCGCCTCGCTCTGGCCCGGGCCGAACTCGAACATCCCGACGTCATTCTCCTCGACGAGGCGACCAGCGCCTTCGATACCGACGCCGCACTCGAACTTCTAGGCGAGCTGCGCGCCGCGCGGCCGGACGCGATCATCATCGCCTTCGGCCAGGGCGCGGGCTTCGCCGAGGCGGCGACGCACCGCCTCCTGCTGAAGCGCGCCGGGGGCGTCGTGCGCATGGCGCAGCGCCACCCCGCCTCTGATTCCGCCACGCTGCCCGGCTCCGTGCCGGCCCATGTCGAACCCGCCGAATGACCGTCACCGCTTTTCTGGAGCCTGCTACGATGACTGCTGCCGCGATGAACATCTGGGACGTCTATTGGGGTCTGCGCGTCGAGCAGTGCCCCTGCGACGTGCATTTCGTCGAATGGCTGGAGGAGGAGGGCCTGTCGGGCCAGCGCATCTATCATTTCGGCAGCGGCGGCCACCATTATGTCGGCATCCGCTGCGCCGAGCCCGAACTCGACTGCACGGTGCTGAGCATCACCGCCTCGCCCAAGGAATACGACGCCTTCGTCAAGCTCGCGACCGGCAACCCGACAATCAGCAAGACCTACAGCGCCTATTTCGGCGACATCTACACCAGCAACGCCAGGCTTTTGCCGCGTTTCGACATCGTCACTCTGTTCCACGCCTGCGAGTTCAGGACGGAGGCGAACGACGCCTATGGCGCGCTCACCGACCGCGAGGTGATCGACCTGTTCACGAGCCAGACCGATGCCGGCGGCTACCTGCTGTTCTATACGGGCTCGTTTGCCTATGCGACCGCCGAGCCCATCATCGCCGATTGGGCGAAGACGGCGCCTGTCGAGGAGGTCGCGACCTACAAGACCCTGCGCGTGTTCAGGAAAACGGTCTGATCCCGGACGGACGCGAGGCTGCGGAGCCGTTTCGTCGCGCCGGGCCGCCTTGTGGATTGGCGCGCAGGCGTTATGTGTCCCGCCGGGGCCGCCCGCGCCTCATGCCCGCAATCGGCGCCTCTGGCTCTCGCCTCCGGCGCGAAACCGACCATGAGTGCGTATGTCCTTTGGCGAGCCAGAGCCCGGAATGCTTCCGCGCAAGCGCAGTCGCTGGTGGTGGCTGGGGCCGCTTGCCAGCGTCGTGATCTTCGGCGCCTCGCTGGTGGTGCTCTGGTACATCGTCCAGGAGATCGAGCCCGGCGAACTCGCCAACGCCTTCGCCAATGCCAGCCTGCGCCAGCTCGGCCTGGCCTGCGCCTTCACCGCGCTGAGCTATCTGCTGCTGACCGGCTATGACGCGCTGGCGCTGAAACGGCTGGGGCTCTCGATCCCCTATCGCACCACCGCGCTAGCCTCCTTCACCAGCTATTCGGTCTCCTTCACGCTGGGCTTTCCGATCGTCACCGGTGGCACCGTGCGCTACTGGATCTATTCGCCCAAGGGCGTGCGCGCCTCCGAGGTTGCGAGCCTGACCGTCATCGCCGGGCTGACCTTCTGGCTCGGGCTCGGCGCCATCCTCTGCGTCAGCCTGCTCTATGCCACGCCCTCGGTCGCGGTCCTGGCGCGGACCTCGCCCCTGGTGGTGCAGGCGGTCGGCGCGGCGGTCGCGGTCGGCACGCTCGGCTACCTCGTCTGGATCGCCAGCGGCGATCGCACGATCCGCGTCCGCGGCTGGAACCTGCCCCTGCCCGGCCTCGGCATCACGCTGGGCCAGATGTTCCTCGGCGCGGCCGAGGTCTGCGCGGCGGCGGCCGTGCTGTTCGTGCTGCTGCCCGGCGGCCACGGCATCGATTATCCGAGCTTCCTCGCCGTCTATGTCTTCGCCTGCCTGATCGGCATTGCCAGCCATGCGCCCGGCGGGCTCGGCGTCTTCGAGGCGACGATGCTGGTCGCGCTGAGCCGGCTGCCCTTCGAACCCGTGCTCGGCGCCCTGCTGATCTTCCGGATCGTCTACTACATCCTGCCCTTCATCCTGGCGCTCGTGCTGCTGGCGCTCAACGAAATGGTCCGGCGCATCAGGCGCCACGAGCGCTGAACCGCCGCCCTCATTTCAGCGCCACGACGATCAGCAGGAAGGTCAGCACCAGCGCGATCTGCTTGAGGCTCCAGTTGAGCGCGGAGAGTTGATCGGCCGTCGTCTCGTGCGGCTCGTCCTCTGCCGGGGCGCCGGGTTCGGGGCTCGGCGCGGGCGCCAGATGCCATTCCAGCGTCTCGACCCGCCCGCGCGCCGGCGTGCTGTCGCGGCCGTTGGGCTCCAGCCCCAGATGCCAGTCGACCGGCAGGTCCGGCACAGCGTCACGCTGGCTCTCGCGCACCCACAGGCTCGTGGCCGCCGACACCGAGAGTGCCTGCGCCGTGCCCGCATGAACGGCGTCGCTGAGGGCCTCGAACACGGGTGGTGGCGCGAAGATATCGCAGAAGAAGCCGCCGCCATCCGCGTCATCGTCGCGGAAACCCAGCAGCATCAGAATGCGCCCGTCCTCGCTCGGGGCGAGGGACCGCAGCGTCAGGCCGATTTGACCGGCCTCTCCTGCAAAACCCGCCCGCTGCAGGCGATCCCCCACCAGCCTTGCCCGGCCGAGAATGCGCGTCGCATCGTCGAGCCGTCCATCGCGACTGGCGACGCCGGCGACATGGCGCAGATCGCCGGCGCTGAGCCGCAGGCGGCGCCCGAAGCCCTGCACGAACCGTTCGGGCACGCCTTCGATCGTCAGCAGGCCCTGCACCATCGCCACCTGCCGCGTCGCTCCCGTCTCGACCATCCGAATTCCCGCTCCCCACCCACCCGTAACGATAGCAGGTTCGCTTGGGGCTGACGAAGCGGCGATCACCATCGATGCCCCGTGGAGCTTGCCTGAGCCTTGCCGACCGGCCCGTTTCCCGCGCTGCGCATGCCGAACCGTTGTCGGACCGGGTTGTCACGCGTTTTACGAGGGTCTAGACGGCTCGCCAGGGGCAGCACGACCATTCGCTTCCGCCGTTACGGGCGGGCGCGCCCGCAAACAGGCCGCCATGACCGACGCTTCAAACCCGGCCGGGCCCCGCCACGGCATGCGCTTCCGGTCCTTCGTCACGCTGATGGCCGCGTTGATGGCGGCCAATGCGCTCGCGATCGATTCGATGCTGCCCGCCTTGCCGCAGATGGCTGAAGCGCTCGGTCTCGTCGAGGCCAATGAGCGGCAATGGATCATCACATCCTATCTGCTCGGCTTCGGTGGCGCGCAGATCGTCTATGGCACGCTGTCGGATCGTTACGGGCGCAGGCCCGTGCTGCTGTTCGGGCTTACGGTCTATGTCGCCGCCAGCGTCGCTGCGGCCTTTGCCGGCTCCTTCGAAGCCATGATGGCAGCGCGAGTCCTGCAGGGCGTCGGCGCGGCGGCGAGCCGCGTGCTGGTCGTTTCGATCGTGCGCGATTGCTACTCCGGCCGCGACATGGCGCGCGTCATGTCGCTGGCGATGATCGTCTTTCTCGCGGTGCCCATCCTTGCGCCCTCGATCGGCCAGGCGATCCTCTGGGTCGCGCCCTGGCGCTGGATCTTCGGCGTGCTGACGATCTTCGGCGCGCTGGTGATGCTTTGGGTCGTGCTGAGCCTGCGCGAGACGCAAAGCCCCGAGGACCGCAGGCCGATCGAGCTCGCGACGGTGGTCGCGGCCTTCCGCACCACGCTGACGACGCGGCTCGCCGTCGGCTACATGCTGGCGATGGCCTTCGTGCTCGGCGGCCTCTTCGGCTTCATCAACTCGGCGCAGCAGGTCTTCGTCGACGTCTTCCACGCGCCGGAATGGTTCACGACGATCTTCGCGCTGATCGCGATGTTCATGGCGGCGGCCTCGCTGCTCAATGCGCGCATCGTCGGGCGCCTCGGCATGCGCCGTGTCTCCCATGGTGCGCTGCTGGCCTATATCGGCCTGACCGGTGCCCACGCCCTCGTCGCCTGGTGGGGCTACGAATCGCTCTGGAGCTTCGCCGCCTTCCAGGCTGCCGCGATGTTCTGCTTCGGGCTGGTCGCGCCCAATTTCGGCGCCATGGCGATGGACCCGCTCGGCCATGTCGCCGGGACGGCCTCCTCGGTCCAGGGGTTCGTCACCACGATCGGCGGCGCGCTTCTGGGCTTCTATATCGGCCAGCATTTCGACGGCACGGTCGTGCCGCTGACGCTGGGCTTCGCGTTCTGTGGAGTGGTCGCGCTGGCGATCGTGCTGATCGCGGAAAAGGGGCGATTGTTTCGCCCAGCCGCCAAGCGGAGCTAGCGACGCTGCGCCAGCGATCTCGGCCGCTGTCGGGCCGGTTGGGTGCGGGGCCCGGTCGAGCGGGGAGCTCTCGGGCCCTCGACCGCCGCCATCTGGGCGACGGGCATGCCGGGAATCGTCTTCAGTCCGGATAGATCGATAGAGATTCGCATTGGCTCGGGAAGCGACGCCGCCGATCGGCCTCCCGTCTAGGTGTCGGATCAGGCCGTCTTGAGATTGACCGCCGAGGACTTGCCGGTCTTGCGATCGGCTTCGAGATCATAGCTGATCTTCTGGCCTTCGTTCAGGCCGCGCATGCCCGAGCGCTCGACAGCGCTGATATGCACGAACACATCCTGGCCGCCCTGGTCCGGCGTGATGAATCCATAGCCCTTGGTCTCGTTGAACCACTTCACGGTACCCGTGCTCACGTGCTGTTCCTTCAGTCTCTGTTCAGGTCGGCTTATGCCGACCGGCCCTACTGTATGGGGCATTTCGCTCAGGTTGCAATGACGCGCCGCACAACGAGCCTGCGAGCTGCCGCGGTGGCATGCCGCAGGAGCAACGCCGCGCGCGGGTTGGGGTCTTGCTCGCCGGCTTGGCCTCCCGCATGAACGACGGCGAAATTCCCGCAGGAGAGCTTTCGCCATGACCCATTACGTGATCGACCCGCCCGCCATCACGGCGGTGCCGGTAGCCGGCGGCGGGATGTTCCCGGTCCGCCGCGTCTTCTGCGTCGGCCGCAACTATGCCGAACACACCCGCGAAATGGGCGGCGATCCCGACCGCGAGGAGCCGTTCTTCTTCACCAAGCCCGCCGATGCTCTGCTGATCAACGGCGCCGACATGCCCTATCCGCCCAAGACCGCCGACCTTCATCACGAGATGGAGCTGGTCGTTGCGATCGGCACAGGCGGCAAGGACATCGCCGAGGCCGACGCGCTCGCCCACGTCTACGGTTATGCCGCCGGCCTCGACATGACCCGCCGCGATCTGCAGGCCGCCGCCAAGAAGGGCGGCAAGCCCTGGGACATGGGCAAGGGCTTCGATTGTTCGGGCCCCGTCGGCGAGATCGCGCCCGCCAGCCAGATCGGCCACCCGGCTGCGGGCAAGATCGAACTCGTCGTCAACGGCGTGCCGCGCCAGAATTCCGATCTCGCCAAGCAGATCTGGAACGTGCCGGAGACCATTTCCTATCTCTCCGGCCTGGTCGAACTCGCCCCGGGCGACCTGATCTTCACCGGCACGCCCGAGGGCGTCGCCGCCGTCGTCAGCGGCGATGTGCTCGAAGGCGAGATTGCCGGCGTCGGCACCGTCCGCACGCGGATCATCTGAAGCGCATGAACCTCCCCCGTTACTTCGGATATCCGCTTCGCTGCGTCCGGGATGGCGGGGAGGGCGTCGTTGACGTCAATGTCGAAAAAACCACCCCAGCCGAAAGTCCCCGACCATGACCCTCACCGCCGACGCCAATGGCGTCTTCCCGATCGCGCCGACCGCGTTCAACCCCGACGGCTCGGTCGACTGGGCCTCCACCGAGAAGCTTTTCGCCTTCTATGACGAGATCGGCTCTGACGGCACGACCGTGCTCGGCATCATGGGCGAGGCGCCCAAGCTGGAGCCGGAGGAATCGCTTCGCATTGTCAAGACGGCGGTGGCCGGCATGCCGGGCAAGCCCGTGATCGTCGGCGTCTCGGCACCGGGCTTTGCCGCCATGCGCAGCCTCGCCCGCCAGTCGATGGAGCTGGGCGCGGCGGCCGTCATGATCGCGCCGCCGCCTTCGCTGCGCACCGACGACCAGATCACCGGCTATTACGCCCAGGCGGTCGAGGCGATCGGCGCCGACATCCCCTTCGTCATCCAGGATTACCCGCTGACGCTGTCGGTGGTGATGACGCCGGCGGTCATCCGCAAGATCGTCACCGACAACCCCTCCTGCGTCATGCTCAAGCACGAGGACTGGCCGGGGCTGGAAAAGATCTCGGCGCTCCGCAAGTTCCAAGGCGACGGCAGCCTGCGCCCGATCTCGATCCTCACCGGCAATGGCGGCCTCTTCCTCGATTTCGAGATGGAGCGCGGCGCCGATGGCGCGATGACCGGCTACGCCTTCCCCGAGCTGCTGATCGACGTCGTCAAGCTGCAGCAGGCCGGCAAGCGCGACGAGGCGCATGACATCTTCGACGCGCATCTGCCGCTGATGCGCTACGAGCAGCAGCAGGGCGTGGGCCTGGCCGTGCGCAAATACACGCTGATGAAGCGCGGCATCCTCAAGAGCGACGCCCAGCGCAAGCCCGGCTCCGCGATCAGCGCGACCGCCAGGGCAGAGGTCGATTATCTGCTCGCCCGCGTCGCACGGACCGACAAGCGCGCCGCGCTTTGAAAAACGGGCCAGCCGCCGGTCCTTGGGCCGGCGGTTCGGCTGCTGACAGCTTCTTGCGAATCGGCCGCGGCGGCCGATGGACATTGCCGGCGCGGGCCCACTATGGTCCGCGCCATGAGCGAGACAGCCAACACCACTGCCGCCCCGGATCTGAAGCCCGGCGACCATCTCTTCCTGGTCGACGGCTCCAACTTCATCTTCCGGGCCTATTTCCAGTCGATCAACCAGGACCGGAAATACAACGCCCGCTCGGACGGTTTGCCCTCCGGCGCGGTCCGGCTGTTTGCCACCAAGCTCTTCCAGTTCGTCCGCGAGGGCGTGCTCGGCGTGCGTCCGACCCATCTCGCCATCATCTTCGACAAGTCTGAGAACTCGTTCCGCAAGGCAATCTACCCGGCCTATAAGGGCAACCGCTCCGATCCGCCGCCGGACCTCATCCCGCAATTCCCGCTGATGCGCGAGGCCGTGCGCGCGTTTGGGCTGCTGCCGGTCGAGCAGGATGTCTATGAGGCCGACGACCTCATCGCGACCTATGCCCGCCAGGCGCGCGAGGCCGGTGCCGATGTGCTGATCGTCTCCGCCGACAAGGATCTGATGCAGCTCGTGCGCCCAGGCGTGGCAATGTACGACCCCGCCTCAGGCGACGCCAAGAAGGGCGCGGGCTTCCGCGCCGAGCGCAGGATCGGCGAGCCCGAGGTCGTCGAATACTTCGGCGTGATGCCCGACAGGGTCACCGACGTCCAGGCGCTGGCCGGAGACGCCACCGACAACGTTCCCGGCGCACCCGGCATCGGCATCAAGACCGCGGCCCAGCTGATCGGCGAATATGGCGATCTCGACACGCTGCTCGCCCGCGCCGGCGAGATCAAGCAGCCCAAGCGCCGGGAGACGCTGACCAATCCCGAGATTGTCGAGAAGATCCGCATCTCGCACAAGCTCGTCACGCTGGTCGACGACGTCGCGGTCGAGACGCCGCTGTCGCATCTGACGCTGGGCCAGCCCGATCCCGTCCGCCTCGTCGCCTTCCTCAAGGCGATGGAGTTCACCACCATCACCAAGCGCGTCGGCGAGGCCTATGAGGCCGATGTCGCGGCGATCGATGCCGACGCCGATCTGGCGCCCGGCGGCGCGCGTGCGGCCGAGCTGAAGGCGCTTTATGTCGGCGGCGATGCCGGCGACGGGCAGCCCTCGCTGGGCCAGGTGGCGAGCGCCGCCGTCACCCAGCCGGTGACGGCCTCAGAGAGCGATGGCTGGCTGAAACCCGCCGATCTCGCGGCCTCACGAAAGAACGAGGCGATCGCCGCCAAGATCGACCGCACCGCCTATGACTGCGTGCGCGATCTGGAGACGCTCGATCGCTGGATCGCCGCCGCCTATCAGGCCGGCCAGGTCGCGGTCGATACCGAGACCAGCGCGATCGACCCGATGCAGGCCGATCTCGTCGGCGTTTCGCTCGCGGTCGCGCCGGGCAAGGCCTGCTACATCCCCCTGCAGCATCGCGGCGGCAGCGATCTCTTCGGCGGCGGCATGGTCGAAGGCCAGATCCCGCTCGACCAGGCGCTGGCGGCGTTGAAGCCGCTGCTGGCCGACCCCGGCGTGCTGAAGATCGGCCAGAACCTCAAATACGACCTCGTGCTCCTGGCGCGCTACGGCCTCGACGTCGCGCCGGTCGAGGACACGATGCTGATCTCCTATGCGCTCGATGCCGGCAACAACAGCCACGGGATGGACCGGCTCTCCGAACTGCATCTAGGCCATGAGACGATCACTTTCGGGCAGGTTGCCGGCACCGGCAAGGCGCAGGTGACCTTCGACAAGGTCGCGCTCGACAAGGCGACCGACTACGCCGCCGAGGATGCCGACGTCACGCTGCGGCTCTGGCGCGTGCTCAAGCCGCGCCTGGCGGCGGAGGGTCGGACCACCGTCTACGAGACCCTGGAGCGCCCGCTGATCGCCGTGCTCGCCCGCATGGAGGCGCGCGGCATCGCGATCGACCGGCAAATCCTGTCGCGGCTCTCGGGCGAATTCGCGCAATCGTTGGCGCGGCTGGAGGACGAGATTTACGAGATCGCCGGCGAGAAGTTCACGATTGGCTCGCCCAAGCAGCTCGGCGACATCCTGTTCGGCAAGATGGGGCTTTCCGGCGCCAAGAAGACCGCGACCGGCCAATGGGCGACCGGCGCGGGCGTTCTTGAGGAGCTGGCCGAGCAGGGCCACCCGCTGCCCTCCAAAATCCTGGAATGGCGCCAGCTCTCCAAGCTGAAATCGACCTACACCGACTCGCTGCCGGCTTATGTGAACCCGCAGACCCAGCGCGTGCACACCTCCTTCGCACTCGCCGCCACGACGACGGGCCGGCTTTCCTCCTCCGAGCCCAACCTGCAGAACATCCCGATCCGCACCGAGGCCGGCCGGAAGATCCGCACCGCCTTCATTCCGGAGAAGGGCTACAAGCTGGTCTCGGCCGACTACAGCCAGATCGAACTGCGCCTGCTCGCCCACATCGCCGAGATCCCGCAGCTCCGCCAGGCCTTCGCGGATGGCATCGACATCCATGCGATGACCGCCTCCGAGATGTTCGGCGTGCCCGTCCTGGGCATGCCGAGCGAGGTCCGCCGCCGCGCCAAGGCGATCAATTTCGGCATCATCTACGGCATTTCGGCCTTCGGGCTGGCCAACCAGCTCGGCATCGGCCGCGAGGAGGCGAGCGCCTATATCCGCAAATATTTCGAGCGCTTCCCCGGCATCCGCGACTACATGGACGCAACCAAGACCTTCGTGCGCGCCAACGGCCATGTCGAGACGATCTTCGGGCGCATCTGCCACTTCCCGGCGGTGGCCTCGAAGAACCCCTCCGAGCGCGCCTTCGTCGAGCGCCAGGCGATCAATGCACCGATCCAGGGCTCGGCCGCCGACATCATCCGCCGCGCCATGATCCGCATGGAGGACGCGCTGGTGGCAGCCAGGCTCGATGTCCGCATGCTCCTGCAGGTCCATGACGAACTGGTCTTCGAGGTGCCCGACCACCAGGTCGAGGCGGCGCTGCCGGTGATCAGGCGGGTGATGGTCGAGGCGCCGCATCCGGCGGTCCAGCTGCGGGTGCCGCTCCAGGTCGATGCCCGCGCGGCGGGCAACTGGGACGAGGCGCACTGACGGAACCTTTCCCGGGAAGCCGACGTTATGGCATGCGACGCGCCGGGGGGCGCTGTTTGCGCCGCGTTGGACCCGAAAAATGCTGACCTCATCCGTCTGGAAACCCTTCCCGCGCTATCTGGCGGAGCCGGAGGTCGAGGATCTCCATGAGGATGTCACGCCGTCCGAGCATGATCTGATCGTTCGCTACGCGACCATCGGCATCTTTGTGATCCTGGCCACCGCCTCGCTTCATCTGACCAAGGTCATCGCGCTGCCGATCACGGCCGGCATCATCTTCGGGCTCGTGCTCGGCCCTGCGGTCGACGGAATGGTCCGCCGCAACGTGCCCCAGCATCTGGCGGCCGCGATCATCGTATTGCTTTTCCTCGGCGTCATCGCCGCGGCCATCACGGTTCTCGCCGTGCCGATGGCGGGCTGGAGCGACCAGGGTCCGGCGATGATGGCGGCGCTGAAGACCAAGCTCGCCGGTGCGTTCGCCGTCATGGACCAGGCGAAGGCGGCGATCGCCGCGCTGATGGGCAAGAGCGGCGCCGAACTCAACATCTCCCAGGGCAACCCGCTGATCGACATCGCGGTGTCGTCCTCGACGGTGGCCGGCGGAATGCTGATTTTCGTCGCGACCGTGTATTTCTGGCTGGCGACGCGCCGGCATCTGAAGGCGCGTGCCTTGCGCCTGTGCCTCGGCCGGGGCGCCCGCAAGTCGGCCGGCGCCTTCTTCCAGGAGATCGAGACCCGCGTGGCCCGCTATTTCGGGCTGGTCACGCTGATCAATCTCGGGATGGGTCTCCTGACCATGGCCATCGCCTGGCTGGCCGGCCTGCCCTATCCGGTGTTCTGGGGCGCGCTGGCCTTCGTCATGAACTACCTCGCCTTCATCGGGCCGATCATCGTCACGGTGATGCTGTTTGCGGGGGCGCTGATCGACGCGCCTTTCCTGCTCACCGCGATCTGGCCGGCGGCCGCCTATTTCGTCATCCATCTGATCGAGGGGAACGCGATCACGCCGGTCTTCGTCGGCCGCAGGCTGACGGTTTCGCCGTTTCTGGTTTTCATCGGCTTCATTTTCTGGCTCTGGCTCTGGGGACCGGTCGGTGCGGTCCTCTCGACACCGATCCTGCTCGTCGCCATGGTGGCTCAGGAAGAGTTTGCCCGCTATCGCGCGGCGCAGGCCGAGGAAGACAACCAGGACCAATCGCCCGCGAGGGCGGCGTGAGTCCGCTGCGGCGGAACCTGCAGGGCCAAGACGCGTTGGCCCCGAAAGCCCGACCGGGCGCTCCGCGCTGCGGCGCAGCGCCGGCCTGGGCTCTGGATCGATACCGAGTGTCACGAAGGGATCAAGCACATGACCACGACCGCCACATCCGCCAAGCGCCAGGCCACCGCGGCCGTCAAGCGCGCCAAGGACGATCTCGTCGAGGGCGGCGAAACGATTGCCAATGAGGCGCGCCAGACGGCGGACCGGGTCAAGCGCGAGGCCGGTGCGATCGAGGACAGCCTGACGCGCGGCGCGGAGGATCTGGTCGCGACCGTCGGCGAGAAGCTGCGCTCCGTCGGCGTCGACACCGATCGCCTCACCGAAGTGGCCAAGGAGCAGGCGACCGACCTGCAGCGCCTGATCGAGGCCGAAATCCGCGAGCGCCCCCTGCGCGCGCTCGGGCTGGCGGCGGCTGTCGGCCTGTTCGTCGGCTTCCTTTCGGCGCGCTGAACCGATGTTGGGGGGAATCGGGTCCTATATCGCGTCGGAGGTCTCCGGCGTCGTCAGGCGCAATGTCATCGTCTACGGTCTGATGGGGCTGTCGGCGCTGCTGCTCTTCTGCGCCTTCGGCTACGCGCTGAGCGCGCTGCACACAGTGCTGGCCCTGCGTTACGGCACGGCCGAGGCCAGCCTGTTCGTCGCGGGCGGGCTGCTGGTCGCGGCGGTCCTCGCCTTCGCCATCGCGCTCTATGTCAAGAACAGGCGTCGTCCGGCCCGTTCCCTGGCCGCCACCGCAATGGCGGCGGCGCCCCTGGCGGCGACGCTGATCGGTTCGGGCCTGACGTCCCGCAAGGGCTGGCGCGTGGCGCTGGTCGGCGGGGTCGTGGTGCTCGGCGCCTTGCTCGGCCGGCAGGTCTTCAGCGGCGGCAATGCGGACGATGACGACGTTTGAGACGATGACCAACGGCTGGCAGGAGGGCGCCGTCGCCTTGAGCCACGGCGCGCCGGTCCGGTGGACCGTGTCATTTTACATAGGGTTTATGGTCCCCACCCGTTAAGAGGGAACCGATGACCTCCCAAACGACGCCTCGCGCGCGCTTCTTGATTCCGACAATTCCAGCCCTGCGGGCGAGGTTGCGTTCCGCGACCACAACCGTGATCGCGATCGGCGTCGTGGCCGTCGCGATCGTGCTGGCCGCCTGGATCAATCTCCAGGCGCAGCAGGCCGCCGAACGCGTCTCGCGCGCGATTGCCGTGCGAGAAAGCTCGGAGCGCTTTCTCGGCCATCTGCGCGATGCGGAAACCGGACAGCGCGGCTACCTTCTGACCGGCTCGGCCTCCTATCTCGAGCCGTTCACCGATGGGGTGGGCGCCGTGGCGCCCGCGCTGGAGCGGCTGGAGCGCCTCGTCGCGCCCGATCCGCAGCAGAAGGCCCGTGTCGTCGCGCTGCGGGAGCCGGTGCAGCGCAAGCTCGCAGAACTCGACGCCACGATCGGACTGATGCGCGAAGGACGCCAGGCCGCGGCGCTCGCCGTCATTCGTGACGGGCAGGGCATCACCGCGATGGAGGCGTTGCGCAGTCTGATCGAGCAAATCCAGCACAGCGAGAATATCCGCCTGGTCGCGCTCAACCGCAATGAGGAGCGGCGCCGGCTCTGGGCGAGCATCGGGATGGTCGTGGCTCTGGCAGGGCTGGCTTTCGCCGCCTGGCAGCAGTTGCGCATCCGCCAGCGCCGCAGCGTTTCCCTGTCCGAGAGCAACGCTGCGCTGGAGCAGATCGTCGGCGAGCGCACGCTGGAGCTGGAGAATGAGCGCCTGCGCATCGAGGCGCTGCTGCGCGACGTCAGTCACCGTGTCGGCAACAACCTGGCCATGGTCTCGGCGCTGCTCAATGTCCAGAGCCGACAGAGCCGCGAGCCTGCCGTTCGCGAGGCGCTCCAGCAGGCGCAGTCGCGAATCCAGGCGATCGCCGCCGGTCAGCGCCGCCTGCGGCTCGATCTCGACACCGACGAGATCGAGGCGCGTCCCTATATGGAGGATTTGCTGGCCGAAATCGGCAAGGCCGCCGAGGGGCGCCCGATCGAGATCGTCCTCGCCATGGACGCAATCCGCCTGCCGGGGCGCGACGCGGTCTCTTTCGTCGTCATCGTCAACGAGCTGGTGACGAACGCGATCAAGCATGCCTTTCCGCGCGGCATGGCGGGCAAGATCGTCATCCGCTTCGATGAGACGATGGCGGATGGCGCGCCGGCGCTGGCGCTGTCGGTGCAGGATGATGGCGTCGGCATGCCGGCCGAAATCGAGGCCAAGGGCCTCGGGCAGACCGTTCTGGCGAGCCTGTTGCGCAGCATGCAGGCGACGATGACCACGGCGCCTCTCGACCCCGCCGGCGAGAGGCCCGGCACCTGCGTCACCCTGATCTTCCCCAAGCGCGCCTGAGGCGTCCCTGACGCAAAAGGCCCGGTCGGGGGACCGGGCCTTGCAGGATTCAGATCCGCAAACGGGGAGCTGCAGTCACAGCCCCTCGAACAGAGCGCTCGAAATGTAGCGCTCGGCGAAGGAGGGGATGATCACCACGATCGTCTTGCCGGCATTCTCCGGCCGCGCGCCGACTTCCAGCGCCGCCGCGATCGCGGCTCCCGAGGAGATGCCGCCCGGGATGCCTTCCTGCCTGGCCAGCGCGCGCGAGGTCTCGAACGAGGTCTGGTTGCCGACGGTCACCACCTCGTCGATCACCGAGCGGTCGAGGATGCCGGGCACGAAGCCGGCGCCGATGCCCTGGATCTTGTGCGGACCGGCCGCGCCGCCCGACAGCAC
The DNA here is from genome assembly GCF_030695125.1 of Allobosea sp. Taxonomy (GTDB): domain Bacteria; phylum Pseudomonadota; class Alphaproteobacteria; order Rhizobiales; family Beijerinckiaceae; genus Allobosea. The sequence goes on from NZ_JAUYTP010000016.1 coordinate 71,509, forward strand.
AGGCGAATCCTCCGGCTCGACAGCGATGATCTTCACTCCGGGCTTCTTCGCCTTCAGCACCTGCCCGACGCCGGTGATGGTGCCGCCCGTGCCGACGCCGGAGATGAAGATGTCGACGGCGCCTTGCGTGTCGTTCCAGATCTCCTCGGCCGTGGTCTGGCGGTGGATTTCCGGGTTGTGCGGGTTTTCGAACTGCTGCGGGATGATCGAGCCCGGGATTTCCGCCTTCAGCTCCTCGGCCCGCGCCACCGCGCCGCGCATGCCGCCGGGGCCGGGCGTCAGCACGAGTTCGGCGCCGAGCAGCGCCAGCATCTTGCGACGCTCCAGCGACATCGTCTCGGGCATCACCAGGATCAGGCGATAGCCGCGCGCGGCCGCCACGAAGGCGAGCGCGATGCCCGTGTTGCCGGAGGTCGGCTCGATCAGCGTGCCGCCGGGCTTCAAGGTGCCCGAGGCCTCGAGCGCATCGACCATGTTGACGCCGATGCGGTCCTTGACGCTGGAGATCGGGTTGAAGAATTCGAGCTTGGCCAGGATCGTCGCCTTGACGCCGCGCTCGGCGGGCAGGCGGTTCAGCTTGACCAGCGGCGTGTCGCCGATCGTGTCGGTGATCGATTCGTAGATGCGGCCGCGGCCGGGCGCCTTCGCCGCTGCGGAATCCTGCTTGCGCGCTGCCTGAGGCATGAAAATGCTCCTTGTGGCGTCGGCCTTCCAGCCGGCGATCGGGAGCCGACGCTAGACCAATTCACGTACGATGTCGATAAATTCAGTTAATCACATCTTTAGATCGTGAAATCGGCGCTGGCCAGGTTCTGGTCGAACCCTTCGGTGTTCTGCGCACGGCGGCAGAGTTCCTCGACGCTGACGCCGTCGAGCACGGCGAGAAAGGCCTGCGAGGCGCGCATCACCTCCGGGCCGACGACGTCGTCGACCAGGCGCGATTGCGGCGAGGGCTCGAGATAGTCGTCTCCGGCTTCTTGCATCGCCGCGCGGGCGATGTCGCCGGCCGTGATCCGGCGGCGCTCGCGGGCCAGTTCGTAGCCACCCCGCGGGCCCCGCACGCCCTTGAGGATGCCGACCCTGACCAGCGCCTGCAGCAGCGTCTCGAGATGGCGCGGCGGCAGATCGTGCCGCGCCGCCAGAAGCTTGGCCGCGACGGGCGATGGCCGCGCATGCAAGGCGATGTCGACCACCGCCGCGATGGCGAGCTGGCTGCGCCGGGACAACAGGATCACGCAACAATCCCCTTCACTGCCTTACTCTCCCCTGACCGCCATAGCACAGCGGGGCGATCTGCCACCTGCGATGCCCGCTTCACAGCCGCTCGCATTCGCATTTGATCGGCGCCGCTCTATCCTACTAAATCCCTGTCGAACCAAATCCACCTCGTCCCCGGGCTGTTGCCGCGCTGAACGCCTCAACCACGCGGAAACTCGGTCTTACGACCGGTAGAAAGACAAGCTGAGCGATCCTGTCGCCGGGATTGATGACCAATGGCGCGCTGCCGGGAGGATTTCGCAGCCAGGCGCTGATGAATATCTGATCCGCATAATCGGCATCGATGGTTCCGACGGCCTGGCCGAGAACCAACCCCTTCTTGTGGCCCAAACCCGATCGCGCGAGCAGGAACGCCACCATGTTCGGATCGTTCATCAGGATCGCGATTCCCGACGATATCAAGATGGGCTCGGCCTGGGGCTGGAGCGTGAGCGGCTCGTCGATGCAGGCATAGAGATCGATGCCAGCCGACTGAGCGGTCTGGAAGCGAGGCAGACCCCACTCGTGAATGCGAGGATCCAGAACCTTCATTTCGAAGACCGGGTTTAAACTGTCCACGTTCAACGAACATTCTCCGCGCCAGGTCAGTGACCAGAAAGGCTGATCGCGATGGGTGGCGCACTGGCTGCTTTTCATCAAGCGCAATCGAACATCGTGATGGCCCAGTGATGCCGGATTGTGAGTTTTTGCGGCGGTCGATTTCTCGAAGAGCTGTTGTCCTGATGTCGTCACCGTCGGGAGGACGGCGTCGGCGAAAATCTCCGATCGGTGGCCGGGAGGTCGCCCTCCGGGACGAGAAACAATCCCTCATCGATGGGATCCGGCCGTAAGTCTCTGCGGCTTCGGCCGTGGCGCGACGTCCTTCGCGCCCAGGTGGCGACGCCCGGAACGGTGAACGCGATCTCCGCGCTGAAGCCCCATGGGGTCTTGCACCGCGGCTTGCGGTGCCAGACCTGTATCAGACCAGCAGGAAGTCGCTGGCCGTCAGCAGGGGCTTGTTGGTGAGCACGGCCACCGCCACGGCGGCAGCGCCCCCCTGGCCATCGGCGTCCCAGGCCAAGGCTCCGTTCGCCGAGTTGTAGGTGAACCCGGCGACGCCGGCTGCCAGCGTGCCGTTGACGACGAGGTTGACGCTCCCCCCCGCCGTCAGACCGCCCCCGAAGGCCGCGCTCGAGATCTCGATCCTGTCGAGCCCGGTCTGGAAGTCGGTGATGGTGTCGCGCGTGTCCGGCAGCGCCTCGAAGACGAAGGTGTCGGCGTCCGCACCACCGGTGAGAACATCGCGCGCCAGACCGCCGATGAGGCGGTCCATCCCCGCGCCGCCGTTCAGGTTGTCGGTCCCGGCGCCGCCGATCAGCACGTCGTTGCCGGCATTGCCGACAAGCTGGTCCGCCCCGTCGCCCCCGCTCAGCACATTGTCGCCGCTGTTGCCGAGGATGCGGTTGTCGAGACCGTTGCCCGTTCCATTGGCCGCGCTAGAGCCGGTGAGATAGAGATTTTCGATGCCGGCCCCGAGCGTGACATCGACGCTGCTGTAGACGATGTCGAAGCCGCCTGCGTCGCCGCCGAAGCCATCATCCTCGCTGATGACGTCGCCGACATCGTTGACGTAGTAGATGTCGTCACCGGCGCCGCCGTTCATGAAGTCGGCTCCGGCCCCGCCGTCGAGGCGGTCATTGCCCGCATCGCCGAAGAGTTGGTCGGCGCCGTCGCCGCCGAGGAGGCGGTCATCGTCGTCGCCGCCGCTGAGCACGTCATCGCCGCCGCCGCCGCTGAGCAGGTCGTTGCCGGCCTCCCCCTCGATCACATTGGCCGCGGCGTTGCCGTAGAGCGAATTGTCGCCGGCGTTGCCAGTCAGGGAGATCGCCCCCGAGCCGCTGGCCCTGAGCACCTCGATGCCGGCCGCCAGCGCGAAGCTGACGGTGGAATAGACCGTGTCGAAGCCGCCCGCATCGCCGCCGAAGCCATCGTCCTCGCTGGCGGTGTCGCCGAGATCGTCGACATAGTAGAGATCGTCACCGCTGCCGCCGAACATGGCGTCGAAGCCGGCGCCGCCCTTCAGCACGTCGTCGTTCTCGCCACCCCGCAGAATGTCGTCGCCGTCGCCGCCGGTGAGGACGTCGTCGCCCTCGCCGCCTTCGATGATGTCGTTGCCACCATAGCCGGTCAGCACATCCGCGCCGCCCAGGCCGATGAGACGGTTGGCGGCGTTGTTGCCCAGTAGCGAATTGTCGTCGTCATTGCCGGTGCCGTCGATGGCGTCGCTTCCGACGAGCCGAAGATCCTCGACATGGGCGGAGAGCACCGTGCTGGCGGTCGCGATGACGAGATCGAGCCCGCCGGCATCGCCGCCCAACCCGTCATCCTCGCTCGCCATGTCGAGGGCGTCGTCGACGTAATAGATGTCGTCGCCGGCGCCACCGAACATGGCGTCGACGCCCGTCCCGCCATCGAGCCGGTCATTGCCTTGCCCGCCCCGCAGCGTGTCGGACCCGCCATAGCCGTTGAGCGTGTCCTCGCCGTCGCCGCCGTCGAGGACGTTGGCGCCGGCATTGCCGAGCAGCCGGTTGTCGAGCGCATTGCCCGTGCCGTCGATATCGGCCGTGCCGCTGAGGGTGAGGTTCTCGATGTATTGAGCAAGCGTGAAACTGACCGAGGCCGTGACCTTGTCGAGGCCGCCGGCGTCGCCGCCGAACCCGTCATCCTCGCTGGCCACGTCTCCGGCATCGTCGACGACATAGGAATCGTTGCCGGCGCCGCCCTGCATCTCGTCGGTGCCGGTGCCGCCATTGAGCGTGTCGTCGCCATCGAGTCCGATCAGGATGTCGTTGCCGCCCTGGCCAAACAGCCTGTCGGCGCCGCCCGTGCCGGTGAGCGTGTCGTTGCCGGAGCCGCCGAGGCTGCGGCTGCCGATCGTGATCGCGAACGTCTCGTCATAGCTCAGGCCGCCAGGGTCGGTCACGCGCACGGTCACCGAGACCACCGGCTCGTTCTCGGCGTCGAAGCTCGCACCGGGCGCCACGACGAGCCGGTCGCCGACGATCGCGAAGCGGTCCGTCGCCCCGCCGACCAGGGCATAGCTGTGGGGACCCAGATCGCCGGCATCGACGACGCCGAAGGTGGCGACCGTGGTGCCCGCGCCGCTGGTGTCCTGCACCGAGAGGGGGCCGGTGGCGATGATGTCCGTCGGCGCCGCCTCGGGCACGGAGATGTCGATCGTGCTGTCGAGGAAGCGCAGGCGCTCGACATCGTAGATCGTGTCGATGCCGTCGGGCGAACCGGCCCGCAGATCGACGATTTCGAACCGGCCGGGCGCGATGGCGGTCACGCTGTAATCGGCGCGGTTTCCGTTCAGCCTCAGCGTGTCGATGCCGCCATTGCCGTAGAAGATGTCGTTGCCGCCGTCGCCGCGCAGCGTCTCGCCCGCATTGCCACCATGGACGATGTCGTCGAAGCGCGTGCCGCGGATCGCCTCGATGCTGGTCAGGCTGTCTGTGGCGCCGAAGCTGTCGATCGCTGAGCCGGCCGCGACCGCGATGCCGCCCAGGATCTGGGTCGTCGTGCTCAGATTGGCGCGGATGCCGACCGGCGCGCCGCCGTTGTTGAATTCCTGATCGTAGCGCACCGTGTCGGTGCCGCCGCCGCCATCGAAGGAATCGGCCCCGGCGAAGCCCATAAAGGTGTTGTCTTCGCTGCCGCCGATGAAGATGTCGGACTGAGCCGTGCCGCGCGCGCCTTCGATGCCGACGAGCGTATCGACGGAGCCGAAGCCGTCGATCGCAGTGCCCGCCGCGATCGTGATCGGCGCCTGCGGCCCCGCCCCGTCGCGATCGACCGTGCGGCTGGAGCCGCTGAGATTGACGACCACGCCGGCCGTGCCGCCGAACTGCGCGTCCCGGTCGTAGCGCGCCTCGTCATAGCCAGAGCCGCCATCGATATGGTCGACGCCGCCGAGTCCCCGGAAGGCCTCGAACGCGTCGTTGCCGGCGTCTCCGCCGTAGATCACGTCGGCGAAATTGGTGCCGCGAACCATCTCGATGTCGATCAGCGTGTCGACGCCGCCGAACGTGTCCTGGCCGGAGCGGGCCGCGATGACGCCGCCATCGAGATGGGTGATCGCCGTCGCCGAGAGATTGACGCGGACGCCGCCGGTCACGGTCTCGTTCGTGCCCTGATAGTAGACCTGGTCGCTGTCGTCGCTGTCGCCGGCGACGGCCGTACCGTCGATGATGTCGTTGCCGCCACCGCCGTTGAAGCTGTCGGAGGCCCCGTTGCCGATCAGCGTATCGGCGCCGCCGCCACCCTGCAGATCGTTCTCGAGATCGTCGCCGATCAGCGTGTCGGCGAAGATCGTGCCGCGGACATTCTCGATGCCGGAGAGGGTGTCGGTGCCGCCGAAGCTGTCGCGGGCGGTGCGGGCAGCGAAGACCGTGCCGCCGACAGTGACAGAACCACCGGACAGATTGACGATAACGCCGCTGACCCCTGTCTCGTCGCCATAATTGACGAGGTCGGTTCCGGAGCCGCCGTTGATCTGGTCCGCGCCCCCTCCGCCGACGAGCGTGTCGTTGCCGCCCGCGCCGTCCATGATGTCGTTGCCGACCCCGCCGGAGAGATAGTTCGAACCGCCATGGCCGGTCAGCGTGTCATGGCCGAGATTGCCGAAGAGGTTGATCTGGCTGTTGTTGGAGCCGCTCGCCGTCAGGACGTCCGGCTCGATCGAGCCGAATACCGAGGTGACACCGCTCACCGTTTCGGTCAGCGGGACGAGATTGATCGTGATCGCCGCGGGCGACGACGGAACGAAGACGAAGACCTGCTCGACATCGGCGCCCAGCGTGTCGACGCCCAGCGGCGCACCGGGGCGCAGGTCGCTCACCGTCCAGGTGCCGTTGCCGTTCCGGACGATGGAGAACAGGTCGCTGATGCTGCCATTGTCGTTCAGGGTGAGGCGAACGACGTTGTTGTCGTCGCGCACCGAGCCGATGAAGCCGGTCGTGCCGGCAGGCAGCGCATACTGCGCCACGTCGCGCCCGCCGCCGCCGCCGATGACGTCGTTGCCGCCGCCCCCTTCGAGAGCGTTGGGACCGCCATGGCCGGTGATGACGTCGTCGCCGGCACCGCCACTGACGGTGACGCCGTCATTGACGCCGGCGGCCGGAGCGAGTGCTGCGACCGAGATGACATCCGCGCCCAGCCCGCCCTGCACGAACCCGCCATTGCCGTTCGGGAAGAACTGCGGCGCCAGGTTCAGGAACAGCGACTGCACGGGCGGCAGGCCCGGCCCGCCATCGATGCCGACCGAGAGGGTCTCGATCGTCTCGTCCAGCGTATCGGTGCCGAGCGGCGAGCCGGGCCGCAGATCCTCGATGGTCCAGCCGCTCGCCGTCTGCGTGATCCGGAAGACGTCGCTCGTCGTGGCACCGTCCGTCAGCTTCACCAGCGTGACCGCGCCCGCCGTGACGGAACTCAGCGTACCGGCCGTGCCGAGCGGCAGGGTGAACGCCGCCGAATCGATGCCGCCGCCGCCGCTGATGACGTCGTCGCCCGCTCCGCCGGTGATGAAGTTCGAGCCCGCATGGCCGCTGATGATGTCGTCGCCGAGGCCCCCGTCGATGCTGATCGCATCCGCGCTGCCGGCGAGCGGAAAGAAGACATTGGCGGAAATCGTGTCGCCGCCGATGCTGCCCTGGATGAAGCCGCCGCCGGCATTGGTGAAGCCCTGGGGCGCGATATTGAGGAACAGGCTCTGGACGGGCGGCGCATTGCCGACGCCGCTGATCTGGAAGTTGAGTAGCTCGGTCTGGAACACGGGGCCCGAGCCGACATAGACGGTGTCGGTGCCGAGAGGCGATCCGGGCCTGAGATCCTCGACCGTGACGGCGGATCCCGAAGACGTGACGCGGAAGACGTCGGTGACGATCGCGCCGTCGGTCAGGCGCACGAGCGTGATGTTGCCGGTGGTGACCGAGGACAGCGTCCCCGCCGTCCCGGTCGGCAGCGCGTAGCTCGCCGTGTCGAAGCCGCCGCCCCCGGAGATCTCGTCGTCGCCGGCGCCGCCGGTGATGAAGTTCGAGCCGTCATGACCGATGATGACGTCGTCGCCCTCGCCTCCCTGAATGCCGATGTTCTGGGCCGCGTCGACGCCGGGAATCGTTGTGGCGTCGATCAGGTCGCCGAAGATGCCGCCCTGGACGAAGCCGGTGTCGATCCGGGGCACGAGGTTGAGCGTCAGAACCTGGGCAGGAGGCTGACCCGCCGGCCCGTCGAGGAAGACGAAGACGGCTTCGACGTCGCTCGCCAGTGTGTCGGTGCCGAGCGGTGAGCCCGGGCGCAGATCCTGAACCGTATAGCCGCCACCGAGGACGCGCTGGATTGCGAGAACCGCAACGCCACCGGCGAAGACGGTCGCGCTATCGCCACCGACGGCGTAGGTCAAAGCGCCGGCATCGGCGGGCAGGTTGTACTGAGCGTAGTCGAACCCGTCCTCGCCGATCAGCGTGTCGTTGCCGGCGCCGCCGGAAAGGCCGTCATTGTCGATGCCGCCGTTCAGCGTGTCGTCGCCGCCTTGGCCGAACAGGAAGTCGTTGCCGCCGAGGCCGTTGATCACCTGGGCGGTGTCGTCGCCGACGATGAACTCGCCGGCGTTCGTGCCCTCGATCTGCGTGTTCAGGACCGTCAGGCCGAAGCCCTGCGCGAAGCTGTTGCCGGTGCCGTCGGTGGCGGTCACTGTCAGGGCGATGTTCGCCGCCTGCTCGGCGGTGAGCACGTTGGCACCGGCCAGACGCAGGACATAGGCACCCGGAGTGCCGACCACCTCGAAGCGCGCATCCGACACCGCGAAGGTGAAGCTCGTGCTGTCGGCGTCGGTCACGGTGACCGTGCCGACGACGGCGTTCGGCACGCCTTCCGCGACGGTGAGGCCCGACAGCGCGATCGCGGTGGGGGACTGGTTGGGCGCGCCGGCCCCGACAGAGAGGTTGAAGAAGTCAGAGGCGATGCCGCCAAAGCCGTCCGAGACCGACACATGCAGTGAAACTGTGGACGAGCCAGCAGGCGGCGTGCCCGAGATTGTGCGTGTGGCTGGATCGTAGCTGAGCCAGACAGCGGTCGGGGCCATCACATTGATGGTCAGCGGCTGACCCTCGGGATCGACATAGGCCCCGGCCGGGATCGTGTAGCTGAAGGGCTGGCCGATCGTGGCGACCTGATCCGGGATCGGTGCCGTGATGACCGGGAACTGGTTGAGATATCCCGCCCGCTGGACCGTGAAGCCATCGATGACCGGCGGATTGATACCGTCCGAGACGGACACCGCCAGCGAGGCTTGCAGGAAGTCGGCCGGCGGCGTTCCCGACATCGTCCGCGTCACGGGGTCGAAGTTGAGCCAGGCCGGCTGACCGATGAGGGCGAGCGTGAGCGGCTGCCCCTCGGGATCGAAATAGGCGTTCGCCGGAATCGTATAGCTGAAGGGCTGGCCGACCGTGACGAACTGGTTCAGAATCTCCGACTGGAGCGTCGGCGGCAGGTCCTGCCCCACCGCCCCCACCGAAAGGGTGAAACGGTCGGAGGCCGGTCCGGCGAACCCGTCGGCGATCATGACATCGACGAAGACGGTCGATGCGCCCGCCGGCGGCGTGCCCGAGATCGTTCGGGTCGCGGGGTCGTAGCTGAGCCAGAAGGCCGACGGCGCCATCACGTTGATGTTCAGCGGCTGACTCTCGGGGTCGACATAGGCTCCGGCCGGAATCGTGTAGCTGAACGGCTGGCCGATCCGCGCCACCTGATCCGGGATCGGCGTCGCCACGACCGGAAGCTGATTGAGATAGCCAGCCCGTGTCACCGTGAAGCCATCCGTGACCGGCGGGTTGATGCCATCGGACACCGACACCGCCAGCGAGGCCTGCAGGAAATCGACCGGCGGCGTGCCCGATATCGTGCGCGTCGCGGGATCGAAGCTGAGCCAGGCCGGCTGGCCGACGAGGCTGATGGTCAGCGGCTGACCCTCGGGATCGAAGTAGGCGTTTGCCGGAATCGTGTAGCTGAAGGGCTGGCCGACCGTGACGAACTGGTTCAGCACCTCCGACTGCAGCGTCGGCGGCAGATCCTGGCCTGCGAACCCGACCGACAGGTTGAAGCTGTCGGACGCCATGCCTCCCGAACCGTCCGAGATCATCACGTTGACCGAGACGGTTCCCGCGCCGACCGGCGGCGTCCCCGAGATCGTCCGCATCGCCGGATCGTAGCTGAGCCAGAATGCGGCGGGCGCCATCACGTTGATGGTCAGCGGCTGACCTTCGGGATCGACATAGGCTCCGGCCGGAATCGTGTAGCTGAAGGGCTGGCCGATCCGCGCCACCTGGTCGGGGATCGGTGTCACGATGACCGGGAACTGGTTGAAGGCCCCGGCGACCGAGACGCTGAAACTGTCGGACACCTGCCCGCCGGCGCCGTCATTGGCGGAGACCGTGATGATCGCATTCGGGGCGCCGGGCATCGGGGTGCCCGAGAGCTCGCGTGTGACCGGGTTGTAGGTCATCCAGCCGGGCAGATTCTGCACGAAGAGCTGAAGCGCGTTTCCTTCCGGGTCCGAAAACGTTCCAGCGGGGATGATGTAGCTGAAAGGCTGGCCGAGAGTGGCATTCTGGTCGGGGATCGGAATCGCGACGACCGGCGCGTCGTTCATGTTCTGAACGGTCAGCGTGAGCGCCTGGGTGAAGCTGCCGCCCCAGTGGTCGGTGGCGGTGATGTCGAAGCTCACGGTCGGTTCCGCCTCGAAATCGAGCGCGACGCCGGCCTTCAGCTTGAGCTGGTAGAAGCCCGCGTTGACGACCTCGAAGCGGATATCCGACACCGAGAAGGAGAAGACGGTCTCGAAATCCGGATCAGCGACGTTGAGGCCGGTGACGAAGGCGCCCTGGACATTTTCCTGCACCTGAGAACTGAAGACCGTGATCCCGGTCGGTGCGCTGTTGTAGGTCTGGCGCAGGTCCAGGATCTGGTCCGCAAAGTGCAGATATTCGATGTTGGAGATCTGGTCGGTGCCATCCGGCGAGCCGGCCCGCAGATCGGTGACGACATAGGTCGCGCCGAACTGGCCGCGCGTGATCGCATAATCGGCAAGCGACCCGCTGTAGAACACACGGTCGTTGACGTCTCCGGTGAAGACGCTCGCCTGAACGAAGGCGCCGCCCGAGATGAAATCATTGCCGCCGAATCCGTTGAACGCATTGGCAGCCGACGAGCCGATCAGCGTATCGGCGAAATTGGTACCATGGGCGTTCTCGATCGAGACCAGCGTATCCACGGACCCAAAACCGTCGCGTGCCGTTCCGGCCGCAAGCGTGCCGATAACGGTCTCGCCTAGGTTGACCTGGACACCCTGTGTGCCGCCGAAAGCGGCGTCGAAGAGATAGGAGACGGTGTCGTTGCCGCTGCCGCCGTCGATCGCATCCGCGCCCGCGAGGCCCGAGAACCGCTCATTGCCGTCGCCGCCGATCAGCGTGTCGGCGAAGGATGAGCCGCGCGCGCCCTCGATGCTGATGAGCCGGTCGATGCCGCCGAAGCCGTCGCGCGCCGTTTGCGCGGCGACCGTGACGCCGCCGACGACGCGGTCGGCCGCGCTCAGATTGACGATCGCGCCCTGCGTGCCGCCGACAGACGTGCCGTTCGCATAGCTGACCTCGTCGAAGCCCGAGCCGCCGTCGATGTAGTCGTCGCCGCCGAGGCCCTCGAAGCTCTCATAGGCGTCGTTCTGCGTGTCGCCGCCGACCAGCACGTCCGACAGCATCGTGCCGCGCACGGCCTCGATATCGATCAGCGTATCGACGGCCTCGCTGGTCGCTCCGGTATAGAGCGGGTCCTTGGCGGAATGCGCCGCAATGGTGATCGTGCCCGCGCCGGGAACGGGATCGGTCAGCGTCACGGCCGCGCCCGAGAGGTTGACGTGGATGCCGGTCGAAAGCGTATCGGTCAGATCGGACTGGTAGAAGGCCGTGTCGACGTCGAAGCCGTCTCCGCCCGCCACCGAGCCGTCGAGAATGTCGGCGCCCCCGCCGCCATAGAGGAAATCATTGCCACCGCCTCCGATGACGACGTCCGCGCCGCCGCGCGCGAAGACGGTGTTCGACTGGCCGTCGCCGACGATGAAGTCGGCGTTTCCAGTGCCGCGCACGTTCTCGATCGAGATCAGCGTGTCGGTCGCGCCATGCGTGTCGATCGCGGAACTGGCCGCGACGAGGGTCGGCCCGTTGCCGATATCGGCGGTGATCGCCGTGCCCGACAGGTTGACGATGACGCCGCGCCCGGCAATGCCGCCCGACTCATTGCCGTAATTGGCGCGGTCGATGCCGCCGCCGCCGTCGAGGATGTCCGCGCCGCCATTGCCGGTCAGGTTGTCGCCGCCGCCCTGACCGCGCAGCCAGTTTGCCCCGTGGTCGCCGACGATGACGTCGGCGCCGTCGGTGCCACGAATGTCTTCGATGTTCAGCAGCGTATCCGTCGCACCGCTCGAATCGCGCGCCGCTCCTGGCCCGACGCCGTTGATCGTCGCGGTGCCGCCGAGCACGACGGTGACGCCATTGCCGCCCGTCCATTCGCGCCGGTAATCGACCTGGTCGATGCCGGCACCGCCATCGACGAAGTCATTGCCGCCGAAGAGGCGGAAGCGTTCATTCGCGTCTCCGCCATAGATCCAGTCGCCGGCATTGGTCCCGCGAACGCCCTCGATCGAGGTCAGCGTGTCGGTGTCGCCATAGCCATCGCGGGCGGTCCCCGCCGCGACAGTCACGGGCGCCGCCGGGCCGGCACCGTCGAGATCGACCGTTCTCGCCGTGGTCGAGAGGTTGACCACCACACCCTGCGTGCCGAACACCGCGGCGGCGTTCTGGTAGACCGCGTCATTGGTGTAGCGGACCTCGTCGAAGCCGCTGCCGCCGTCGATCACGTCATTGCCGGCCAGTCCCTCGAAGCCTTCATAATCGTCGTTGTTCGTGTCGCCGCCGAAGAAGTGATCTGCATTATAGGTGCCGCGCGCCATCTCGATGTCGATCAGCGTATCGGTCGAGGCATAGGCGTCGCGCGTCGTGTGTCCCGCGACGATCTCGGCGCCGACGGTCACGGCGGCATCCCCGAAATTGACGATCACGCCGCTCGCGAGCGGGTCGCCGGTTGCGAACTGTGCGAAAACCAGATCGGTGGGGTCGCCGTCATTGACGACATCGGTCCCGTCGAGCGTGTCGTTGCCGCTGCCGCCAATGAACTCGTCGGCCTCGCCGTTGCCGCGCATGTAGTCATCGCCGCCACGACCGTGGAACAGATTGGCTTCGTCGCCGCCGACGAGATAGTCGGCCAGCGACGTGCCCCTCACATCCTCGATGCCGACGAGCGTGTCGACCGTGCCGAAGGTGTCGATCGCCGTCCCTGCTGCAACCGTCACCGCCGCGCCCGGCCCGGCCCCGTCCGCATCATACTGAATGGCTGCGGTGGAGAGGTTGACGATCGCCGGTCCTGAGCCGGCTTCGTTGCCGTAGTTGACGCGATCGCGCCCGAAGCCGCCGTCGATGAGGTCGGCGCCGGCCTGCCCCGTCAGCGTGTCGTTGCCGGCGAGACCCTGGATGATGTCATTGCCGCCCGTGCCGTTGAGCGTGTCCGCATTGGCCGTGCCCTCGATCGCGTCCGCCACGGACAGCGTGAAGTCCGCGCTGACGAAGTTGCCGGAAAAGTCATAGGCCCGGATCGTCAGGGTCCAGTTCGGCTGCAGCTCGAAATCGACGGGGCCCACGACGCGCAATTCGTTGTTGAAGACGCTGAACGGCGTACCCGGCGTCACCAATTCGTAGCGCGCGATGCCATCGCCCGGATCGGAATCCGTTGCCGCCAGAAGGCCGACGATCGTGTTGAAGGGGCTGTTTTCGATGACGGCGAGGTTGGACAGCGAAAGACCAGTCGGGGCGGGCATGGCAGCTCCGAAATAAACTTAATAAAATGTTACCGCATCGCGATCATTACGCAGGGTAGGGCCTGCCGTAAAGGACCTGGCGAAGCAAAAGCCGTCAGGAATCGCTGTCAGCGCATAGTAAAAATATTGGATCGTTAGTATCCGCCGGGATGCGCCGCCTCCAGGCGTCTCGGGCCAGTGGTCGCCCCGACATCCAGCGTCCCGATCAATAAAGCTGGGATTTGTTGCCAAACGTTTCTTGGCAGCGCCTGGCCCAACGCTTTCGTCGGGTCAATCGGCTCTCAGACAATCAGAATATCAGGCAGATCGGCGCAAATGCGATCACGTTTCGTCTGCTGACAATCGGCCCGGGTCTTCGGACTCCGCTTCAGCGTTCGCGAAAGGCGCGGCCCGCCTGCTCGACCAGCGGGCGCAGGAGATAATCGAGCGCCGACCGGTCCTGCGTCTTGATGAAAGCCTGGATCGGCATGCCCGGGACGAGCTTCAGCTCCTGTAGTTGCCTGATTTCGCTGTCGGGCAGGGCGATGCGGGCCGTGAAATAGGTCATGCCGGTTTGCTGCTCGCGCGTCAGATCGGCGCCGATGCGGACGACCCGGCCACGCAGGTCCGGAATGGTGCGCTGATTGCCGGCGAGGACGCGCACGATCGCCTCCTGGCCCGCAGCGAGCTGGTCGATGTCGGTGGGCAGGACCCGAACGTCGGCGACGAGGGCCTCGTCATGCGGAACGATCGACATCAGGGTTTCGCCCGGGCTGATGACGCCGCCGACGGTGAAGACGGTGAGCTGGTGGACCAGCCCGGAGATCGGCGCGCGCATCTCGACCCGGGCGAGCTGATCCTCGGCGGCGATCCGCCGCTCCCGCAGCTCGCCGAGCTTGCCTTGGGTATCGCGCAGGTCGCCGAGCACCTGGGTGCGCATGTCCTGATCGAGCTGAAGGATCTGCAGTTCGACCTCGGAGATCTTGCCGCGCACCCGGGCGCGCTCGGTCAGCAACTGGCCGCGCTCGCCCGAGACCCGCGTCTGGTCGCGCTGCAGGCCCGTGTAGCGCTGCATCGAGGTCAGGTTCTGCTTGAACAGCTGCGCGACGCCGCGCAACTCCTCGGCGATCAGCGCCTCCTCCCTTTCCTTCGTCGCGATCTGGACCGAGATGCCCTGAGCCTCCTCGTTGAACTGCGCCGCGCGCTCACGCAGCTGCGCCTTCTGTCCGTCCCGGGAGCGTATCCGCGCCTCGATCAGCCTTTCCTCGCCCGCGAGCGCCCGCTCGACCGAGGCTTCGGCCCGGCGCAGCACCAGATCGCTGGGAAAGCGGATCTGAGCCTCGCTGTCGCGTTCGGCCAGCAGGCGGGCCTCGCGCGCCGCCAGCTCGTCGATCTGCGAGCGCACGATGCCGAGATTGGCGCGCGTCAGCGTGTCGTCGAGACGCACCAGCACATCGCCGGCCGCAACGGCCTGGCCTTCGGTCACGGCGATCTGGCCGATGACGCCGCCGGTCGGATGCTGGACGCGACGCAGGCTGCCCTCGACCACCACCTGGCCTGCCGCGATCACGGCGCCCGAAAGGTTGACCGCCCAGGCCCAGCCCCCGATGCCGAAGACAAACAGCGCGACGCTGACCACCGCGACGCGGTTCAGCCGGGCGAGGCTCGCATGGACCTCCGTGAGTTTGGGCGCAGGCGCGTTCATCTTAAGCGACCTCGCTGCGGCGTTCGGCACGCCCGGGATCGTTGGCGCCCGCCGGCGCGGCCAGGATCTTGCGGAGAACCTCGTCGCGCGGGCCGAAGGCCAGTTGCGTGCCCTGCCCGAGATAAAGCACGTAATCGCAGGCGATGACTGCATTCGGGCGGTGCGCGATCGCCACGACGATGCCGCCCCGCGCCTTGATGCTGAAGATCGCCTCCGTCAGCGCAGCCTCGCCCTCGCGGTCGAGATTGGCGTTGGGCTCGTCGAGCACGACCAGAAAGGGGTCGCAATAGAGCGCCCGTGCCAGGGCGATCCGCTGGCGCTGTCCGCCGGAAAGCGAAACGCCTCCCTCGCCGATCACCGTGTCGTAGCCGCCCGGCAGGCGCAGGATCATCTCATGGGCGCCTGCGGCCTTGGCGGCCGCGACCACCGCCGTGGCATCGGGTTCCATCGCCATCCGCGCGATGTTCTCGGCCACCGTGCCGTCGAACAGGCTCACGTCCTGCGGCAGATAGCCGATATGGCGCGCGAGCGCGACAGGGTCCCAGTGATCGATGAGGGCGCCATCGAGCCGCACCGCCCCGCGCGCGGCCGGCCAGGCGCCGACGAGGACGCGAGCGAGCGAACTCTTTCCTGCAGCGCTCGGGCCGATGATCCCGAGCGCGTCCCCGGCCTTGAGCCCGAAGCTGATCTGCTGGAGCAGCGCACCCATCGCGCCGGGGGCGGCGACGACGAGATTCTCGACCTGGAGAGAGGCGACCGGCGGCGGCAGTTCGGTCGCGTCGGCCGGCGCCTGCATGGCTGCAAAAAGACGCTTCAACCGGGCGATGGCCTGACGCGCATTGGTAAAGCCGTTCCAGCTGCCGATCGCCGACTCGACGGGCGCAAGCGCCCGGCCGATCATGATGGAGCAGGCGATCACCGCCCCGGAGGTCATGTCGCCGACAATGACGAGATAGGCACCCAGCCCCAGCACGAGCGACTGGATCAGGAGACGCAATGTGCGCGAGGCGCTCCCGAACCCGCCGATCGTGTCGCTGGTGCGCTGCATCGCGTCGAGATAGCGGCGGTTGGCGGCCAGCCAGCGCTGGCGCAGCGCCGGCGTCATGCCGAGCGCCTTGACCGTGTTGGCGTTCTGCCGCGCGGCTTCGATCAGGGATTGCCGCCCGGCCGTTTCACGCAAGGTCTCGCGTTGCGCGTCGCGCCCGCTGAACTCTGTCAGCACCGTCAGGCCGATGAGCACGAGCGCGCTCACGATCGCCGCCGCGCCGACGATCGGGTGAATGAAGAAACAGACCGCGACGAAGACGACGATCCACGGCATGTCGAAGATCGCCGCCGGCCCCGGACCCGAGAGGAAGGCCCGGATCATGTCGAGATCGCGAACCGGCTGTCCGCTCTCGCCGGGCGGGCGGTTTTGTCGGGCCAGAAGGACCACGGCACCATGCACCGGCCCGGCGAGGCGCTCGTCGAGCAGCCGCCCGATCCGGATGACGAGCCGGTTGCGGACCGCATCGAGAAAGCCCTGGAACGCGAAGGCGGCGACCAGCATCAATGTCAGCCCGACCAGCGTCGGGATGCTGCGGCCCGGAATCACCCGGTCATAGACCTGCAGCATATAGATCGGGCCGGCGAACATCAGCACGTTGACGGCGCAGCTCACCAGGCCGACGGACCAAAAAGCGCGCTTGCATTCCTCGAGCGCGACCGCGACTTCATTGCCCCGAACCCGCATCTTCAACACCCCGGCAGCGATGCGCCCGCTCTCTGAGGCAGGCTCTGCAGCATCGCTGCTAACCCTGCGATAACCCATCGCCGAGATGGTGTCACAACGATTGTGGAAGTCGCCACAGTATCAACGGCGCCCTCGAGCCGATCTGCAAAAGCTCATCGATCCAAGCCGCGCCGCGGCGTGAGGCTTTCGAAAGCCAAGGGGGCATCGCTTCGGAGACGTCGAAGCATTGCGTCGTCGCAGGCGCTGTGCTTCCAGCGCCTCACCTCGCGCAAGATGCGCGCCAAGACCCGTCGCCTCGGCAGGAACTTGCAGACGGCTTCCATGTCGTTGCGACAAGCGGCTTCGGTGATGGGGCTGCGATGGGCGGCCCGGCGCTCGAGCTGCGCCGACAAGATCAGCTTGGCTGCATCAAAACCGCGTCCGCCTCAGGGGATGGCCTTGCCGGAGGCATCCCCGCATTCACGCGCCGCCCTGAGGGGTGACCAGCCGCGCCAGGTGAGCGACGAGCCGGCTGGCGACCTCCGGCTTGGCGAGCGTCGGCCAGCTTTCGACACCCGTGCGCGTGACCAGATGCACCGTGTTGACGTCGCCGCCCATCACCCCCGTGCCGCCGACATCGTTGGCGATGATCAGGTCGCAGCCCTTCTTGGCCAGTTTCGCCTGCGCGTAGGCGACGACATTCTGCGTCTCGGCGGCGAAGCCGACGACCAGATCGGGGCGGTCGGTCGCTCGCTGTGCGACGCTGGCGAGGATGTCGGGATTCTCGACTAGGGCCAGCGGTGGCAGACCGCCGCCATCCTTCTTCATCTTCTCGGGGGCTTCGTCGGCCACCCGCCAATCGGCGACGGCGGCGGTGAAGATCGCGATCTGCGCCGGCAGAGCCGCCTCCACGGCCGCGAGCATCTGGCGCGCCGATTCGACATGAACCGTCTCGACACCCTCGGGATCGGGGATGGCGACGGGGCCCGACACCAACGTCACGCGCGCCCCGGCGGCCGCGGCTGCCGCCGCGATCGCGTGGCCCTGCTTGCCCGAGGAGCGGTTGGCGATGTAACGCACCGGGTCGATCGCCTCATGCGTCGGCCCCGAGGTCACCAGCACATGCCGGCCGGCCAGCGGGCCCGGCGCGTCCGGGCCGCCGCCGGGCAGGCGGCCGAGAAACCCGATCGCGCGCTGCGAGGAGGGCGCCTCGCCCGCCAGCGCACTTTCGATCGCGGCGATGATTTCGGCAGGCTCCGCCATGCGACCGACGCCGCTTTCGCCGCGCTCGGCCATGGCGCCGGAGTTGGGGCCGACGACGAGCACGCCATCCTTCCGGAGCTGCGCCATGTTGCGGCGCGTCGCCGGGTGCTCCCACATTTTCGGGTTCATCGCGGGCGCGATCAGCACGCGCTTGTCGGTCGCCAGCAGCGCCGTCGAGGCGAGGTCGTTGGCGAGTCCGTTGGCCATCTTGGCGATCAGATCGGCGGTGGCGGGCGCCACGACCAAAAGATCGGTCGAGCGCGATAGCGCGATATGGCCGATATCGGCCTCGTCGGTCAGCGAGAACAGATCCGTGAAGCAGCGTTCGCCCGCGAGCGAGGAGACGGCCAGCGGCGTCACGAACTGCTCGCCCGCCTTGGTCAGGATGCAGCGCGCGGCGATGCCGCGGTCCTTCAGCCGCCGGATCAGCTCCAGGCATTTATAGGCGGCGATGCCGCCGCCGATGATAAGCAGGATGGAGCGGGAGGCGGACAAGGCGAGCGTTCCTGAACCGGGGGTGCTGTTTCCTAGCATCGCGCAGGCCGGGCTGTCATGGGGCGCTTCGGGCCGGCCCTCAATGCCCCTTATGGGCACCATGTCCCGCGCCCCGCGCGCCGACGGCCTCGATCGCGAACTCGACCTCGACCGAGCCGGCCTTCTCGAAGGTCAGCGTGCCCTTGAAGCGCCCGTCCTGCTTGAGCGGCTGCTTCAGCTCCATGAACATCACATGGTAGCCGCCGGGCTTGAACTCGACCTTGCTGCCGGCCGGGATCGCGATGCCGGCATCGAGCGGGCGCATCGTCATCACGCCATTGGCGATGGCCATTTCATGGATCTCGGTGCGGCCGGCGATCGTCGGAGCCGAGACCGAGACGAGACGGTCCGCCGCCGGGCCGGTGTTTGCGATGGTGAGGTAACCGGCGCCGACCTTGGCGCCGCCGGGCGTCGCCCGGCTCCAGGGATGATCGATCTTGAGGGCGCCGACCATGTAGTCATGCGCCAGTGCGGTGCCGCCGAGCGACACGCAGAGCGCCGCCAGGACGGCGAGAAAGGCCTTGGTCATTGCAGGTCCTGTTCAAAAAAGGCGCCTCGCGGCACGAATGGCCGTGCTGATGAACTGTGGTGGCCGGTGGCGTCAAGGCGCGGCGGAGCCGCAGGTCGGCACGGTCGGAACCTGTTGCGGGAGGCGATCCTTCTCCCGCGAGGCCAGCGCGAAGGCGAGCGATCTTGTCCATTTCGTTTCTTTAAAAGAACGATCGCATTGACAAAAAGGATTTCGTCCGCCAGATTCAATCTTGTCATTCGGTCCTGCCGAACGGCCGCGGGGATTTGAGCGAGCAGCTTGCGCCGCGTCACCAAACGCTAAAGCGCCACGACGCGGTCGTGGGCTCCATCCGACAGGAGAAGACCATGACCGAAGCGACCTCGCCCCGCGCCCTCCCGCCCCGCTCCACAGCCTGTCGCTGTCGACTCTGACGGTTTCTGCGCTCGCATCGGCGAGCCATCCCGAACCTCCTCAGATCTCCACCAGCGCCGCGATGCGGCGGGAGTCCAGCCATGAACATCTCCTCCTCCGGCGCCGGCCGGCCCGATCAGGGCCTGCCGCTGCGTAGCCAGCAGGCCTATGTCATCGAGATCGGCGAGACGCAGGCCGGCCTTGTCAGCCGTCGCGACGACGAGCGCGTCTTCACCTTCATTTCCGCCGCGTCCGCCTTCGACGCGCTCGAGGGCCATCGCTTCGCCACGCCGGGCGCCGCCGAGCGGGCGGCACGGCAGCTGGCTTCGCCCCGGCGCCGCCCCGACCCGTTTCCGTCCTGAGGTCACCATGAACGCTCCCGTGAAGCCCGACGCCTTCCGCGTCGAACCCGGCCCCGTGCCGGACCAGCCCGCCCCGATCATCCGCTTCGCGCAGATCGGCAAGACCTACGCCGCCCGTGGTGCGCAAGGGTCGGTCTCCGCGCTGTCGGGCATCGACCTCGACGTGCCCAAGGGCGCGATCGTGGGCGTGATCGGCCGTTCCGGCGCCGGCAAGTCGACGTTGATCCGGCTCGTCAACGGGCTGGAGCGGGCGACCTCCGGCCGTCTCCTGATCGAGGGCGAGGACGTTACCGGCCTCACCGAGGCCGGCTGGCGCGCCCGCCGCCGCACGACCGGCATGATCTTCCAGCACTTCAACCTGCTCTCCTCGCGCACGGTCTTCGGCAATGTCGCGCTGCCGCTGGAGATCGCCGGCACGCCGAAGGCGCAGATCGAGGACAAGGTCGCGCGCCTGCTCGATCTCGTCGGCCTCGCCGACAAGCGCGAGCGCTATCCGGCCGAGCTCTCCGGCGGCCAGAAGCAGCGCGTCGGCATCGCCCGCGCGCTGGCGACAGACCCCAAGGTGCTGCTCTGCGACGAGGCCACCTCGGCGCTCGATCCCGAGACGACGAAGTCGATCCTGACGCTGCTGAAACAGGTCAACCGCGATCTTGGCCTCACCATCCTGCTGATCACCCACGAGATTCCCGTCATCAAGGAGATCTGCGACCGGGTGGCGGTGATCGAGGACGGGCGCATCGTCGAGGAGGGCGATGTCTTCTCGGTGCTGACCCGTCCGCAGCACCCGACCACGGCGCGCTTCGTCGAGGCGGTCACAGGCGTCGAACTGCCGGCCTATCTCACTGGTCGCATCCGCAAGGACGCCAAGCCGGGCGACGACACCGTGCTGCGCATCACCTTCACCGGCGAGAACGCGACGGCGCCGGTGATCAGCCGGCTGAGCTCGACCATCGGCGTCGACGTCAACATCCTCGCCGGCCGCATCGACGCCATCGCGGGCAAGCCCTTCGGCAGCCTGCTGGTCTCGGTGCCGACGCGCGAGCCGGAGCTCGCGGCCGTGCTTGGCGCACTCAACAGCCTCGAACTCAAGGCGGAGGTCATCGGCCATGTTTCCTGAGATCATCTCGCCCCAGATTCTCGCCCTGATCGGGCAAGCGACGCTCGACACGCTGCAAATGGTGGCGATCGCCGCCGGGCTCGGCACGGTGCTCGGCCTGCCGCTCGGCGTCTTCCTCGCCACCAGCAAGCGCGGCGAACTCTTCGCCGCACCCCTCGTCAACACGCTGCTCGGCACGCTCGTCAACGCCACGCGCTCGACCCCCTTCATCATCCTCGTCGTCGCGATCATCCCTTTCACGCGGCTGATCGCCGGCACCTCTATCGGCACCAACGCCGCGATCGTGCCGCTCACCGTCGCCGCGACGCCCTTCATCGCCCGCCTGATCGAGGGCGCGATCCGCGAGGTCGATCAGGGGCTGGTCGAGGCGGCCCGGTCGATGGGCGCGACGCCCCTGCAGATCGTCCGCAAGGTGCTGGTGCCCGAGGCGCTACCGGCGATCGCGCTCGGCCTGACGCTCGCCATCGTCAGCCTGATCGGCTTCTCGGCCATGGTCGGTGCGGTCGGCGGCGGCGGGCTGGGCGATCTCGGCATCCGCTACGGCTACCAGCGCTTCATGCCCGAGGTCATGGCCGCCGTCGTCGCCGTGCTGATCGTGCTGGTCCAGACCGTCCAGACCATCGGCGACCATCTCGCCCGCCGGCTCAACAAGCGCCTGCGCCACGCCTGAAGAATCCGGGCTTTCACCCCGGTCATCACCCCTCAGCCCTCATCCTGAGGAGCAGGCGGAGCCTGCGTCTCGAAGGATGGTCCAGGAGGCTCCTGCGCAGGCTGGGGCATCCCTCGAGACGCCGCGTGCCGCGGCTCCTCAGGATGAGGGCTGGGATTTTCGCCCCAAGCAAAGGAACTGCCCGCATGACCACGATCACCCGCCGCGCCGCCATTGCCGCCACGGCCCTCGCCGCGCTCACCCTCTCCGTCCCGGCCCTCGCCCAGGCCCCGCAGGTCGTCCGCATCGGCGTCTCGCCCGGCCCCCATGCCGAAATCCTCGAACAGGTGAAGCCGCTGCTCGCCAAGAAGGGCATCGACCTCAAGATCATCGAGTTCTCCGACTATGTCGTTCCCAATCAGGCGCTCGACGCCGGCGAACTGGAAGCCAACTCCTTCCAGAACCAGCCCTATCTCGACAACCAGGTGAAGGACCGCGGCTTCAAGCTGGTCAGCGTCGGCCTGACGGTGAACTTCCCGCTCGGCATCTACTCGGCCAAGCACAAGAGCTGGGCCGATGTGCCGGATGGGGCGTCGATCGCGATCCAGAACGACCCGACCAATGGCGGTCGCTCGCTGCTGCTGCTGCAGGACAAGGGCGTCATCAAGCTCAAGGACGGCGTCGGCTTCAAGCCGGGCCCGATCGACATCGTCGCCAACCCCAAGAAGCTGAAGTTCATCGAGGTCGAGGCGGCGCAGACCCCGCGCACGATGGCCGACGTCGCCGCCGCCGCGATCAACACCAACTACGCCGTCGATGCCAAGATCGAGCCGACCTCGGCGATCCTGCGCGAGGACCCGAAGGGGCCCTACGTGAACGTTATCGCGGTCCGCGCCGCCGACAAGGACAAGCCCTGGGTCAAGACGCTGGTCGAGACCTACCAGTCGGCGGACATCAAGGCCTTCGTCGCCGAGCGCTTCAAGGGCAACGTGCTCGCCGGCTGGTAATCCCGTTCCTCCCCACCTGGCTGTCATCTCGCCAGGCGCCTGCCCCGGATGCGACGAGCATCCGGGGCTTTTTTGTTGGCCATCGTCATGTTCGGGCTCGACCCGAGCATCTCATGACAAGATGGCTCCTTGCCTTGCCCGGCCTGAGATTCTCGGGTCTGCGCTTCGCTTCGCCCGAGAATGACGCGCGAGCTGGCGCTCAGTTGGCGATCTTGCCCAGCGCCAGGAACTGCGTCTCGCCGGAGGAATCGTCGACGCCGTCATTGTCGGTGACGACGAAGAGGTTGCCGTCCCGGTCGAGCGCCATGCCCTCGACCTTGTCGAGGCCATAGCCGCCGAGCGCCATCAGGGCCGGCGTCAGGTCGCGCAGCAGCGTCTTCTCGACCGTCGGGATCGTCGCCGAGCCGAGCGGCGCCGGCGTCAGCCCCTTGACCGAGAAGGTCGCCAGCGTCTTGACGGCCTTCGCGCCGAAGAGATTGTCGCGCTCGATCACGGCGAAGCGGTCATCACCCAGCGCGGTCAGCTCGGACAGGCCCATCCAGGCGCCCGCAGTCGGAGTGGTCAGCGGGTAGTGCAGCACGCCCCAGGTCTTCGTCGCGGGCTTGTAGGCCAGGATCTTGGCCTTGCCCTTGGGGTCGTCCTTCCACTCGCGCTGCACCGCGAGCCAGATCGTCTCCTCAGCGCCGGAACCGGTCACCGCGACGCCCTCGAAGCCGAAGCGGGTCGCCTGCTTCGCCAACTCGTCCGGCAGTAGGATGTCCTCCTCGACCTCGCCCTTGGCCGAGACCCGCAGCAGCATGCTCTGGGTCGGCTTGTCCTTGTGCTCGGGGTTGCCCTCGGAGGCCAGCCAGAAGCCGCCGCCGGTGCGGGTGGCGATACCCTCGAGATCATAGGCGGCCGGCTTGCCGTCCTTGGTCACGGTGATGGCGCCGGTGATGCGGGCCGGCTTCTGCGTGGCGTCGATCTCGAGGATGCGCGAGGGCGTATAGGCGCTGTCGGTGACGGCGTGGAGCCGGCCGGCCAGCGTCGGATGCGCCGACAGACCCGACAGCGCGCCCCAGCCGATCGGGGCGCCGTCGACCTCGCCCGAGACGAGCGTCGGATAGGCCGCCGGAGCTTCGCTGCGCTGATAGATCGTCACGGCGGACCGCGGGCCGCCCTTGGCGACGAGATCGGCCTCGGAGGCCGAAACGAGGAGATTGCGCTGGGGAATGGCGAGCAGCCCCTCCGGCGCGATGCCGCCCGGCAGCGCCTGGAGATAGCGCGGGGCGCGGCCCGGGCCCTCGTCCTTGTAGACCAGCACCAGCGAAGCGCGCTCCAGCCCGACGAAGATCAGCTGGTCGTTGCCATAGGTCCCGACCTCCATGCCTTCCGGCTCGCTGCCCTTGGTGGCCGAGCGGCGCTCGGGATAATGACCGAGGCTGATCGCGAGATGATCGGTCGTCGCGCCGGAATCGAATTCGACCGAGCCGTCCTTGCGGAAGATGGTGAAGCCGCGCGAGCCGCCCTTCCAGTCGCCCTCATTGGCAGTGACGAACCGGTCAGTGTCGAGCCAGCGCACCGAATCGGGCTCGCGCGCCACGCCCTTGAGTTCCTCGACGGGCCGGATCTGGCCGTCGCGGGTCTTGTCGATGCCCTTGAGATCGACCGCGCCCGCCGGGAAATGCGCCACCAGCTTGCCCGTCTTGGTGTCGACGATGGCGATGTGGTTGTTCTCCTGCAGCGTCACCACCGCCAGCCCGTCGGCGTTGACGTCGACGAATTCGGGCTCCGGATCGGTCGGTTCGACCGCGGCGATGCCGGTCAGGTCGACGATCTGGCGCGAGGCGCAATCGACGGCGCCGTCCTTGAGGCCGATCAGCGTCAGGTTGCCGGCCGGCAGCTGCGGCAGCGCGCCTTTGTTCAGCGTCTCGTCGCGCTCGTTCTCGATCGCGATGACGATCTTGGTCTTGTCCTTGCTGAGCGTGATTGAATCCGGCTGGCCGCCGAGATCGCAGGTCGCCACGACCTGCTTCGCCTTGAGGTCCACGGTCGCGAGATGCCCGGCCGGCTCCTTGAAGTTGTCGCCCGAGGTCACGACGGCGACGAAGGCCTTGTCGCCGAGAACGACGACCGAGGTCGATTCGCCACCGAGCGGGATGAAGCCGGCGGGCTTGGGCGCGGCGGGCGTCGTGATGTCGATCAGCCCGAGCGCCTTCTGCTCGCCATCGGTATAGGCCAGCAGCGTGCCGTCCTCATTGGCGGCGATGATCTCGGCAACCGTCTTCTTCGCCGGGTCGCGATCCGCGGGAAGGTTCAGCGGCACCTGGAAGGTGGCGATGCGGTTGAACATCGGCTCGGCGAGCGCGGTGCCGCTGAGCATCAGAGAGGCGAGCGCGGCAAGAACCAGGGGCTGGCGCATGGGATTGTCCTCGTGCCGGGAAAGGATGGCGTCGGCCTTTCGGCTATGGCCCCTGCATGACGGTTGCGTGACGGTCTGTCGCCGCGCTCGCATCCAGGCGGGCGCCGGCCCTTCTGCTGCCGGTCGCAGGCCTGCAAAATTCTTTGGGAACCTTCCTTCGGGCCGCTGGTTTTCCTCCCGCAAGCCGCGAGGGCGGCAACGGTTTCACGGAAGGATCAAGACGATGGGTAGCACCATGGACAAGGTCAAGGGCATGGCCAACGAGGCCACCGGCAACGTCAAGCAGGCCGCCGGCAAGGCGCTGGACAAGCCCGAGCTCGAGGCAGAGGGCTTCGCTCAGGAGCGCAAGGGCGAAGCCCAGCAGGCGCTCGGCAAGGGCAAGGATGCCGTGAAGAAAGTGGTCGACAAGGCCTGATTTCCAGTCAGAGCCTGACCAAGAACGGGCCGCCGCAAGGCGGCCCGTTTTGTTGTGAGATGTCGCTCATCGTCATTGCGAGCGCAGCGAAGCAATCCAGTGGAGCCGGCCGCTCTGGATTGCTTCGCTGCGCTCGCAATCACGACAGGAATCAGGCCGTGCCGCCGATGCCGCCGAGGAAGTCCTTGACGCGGCCGAAGAAGCCGGCGGCTTCCGGATGGGTGGCGCCCGAGCTCTCGCGCTCGAACTCCTGCAGCAGTTCGCGCTGGCGCGCGGTCAGCTTCTGCGGTGTCTCGACCACGACCTGGATGTAGAGATCGCCGACCTCGCGTGAGCGCAGCACGCTCATGCCCTTGCCCTTGAGGCGGAACTGCTTGCCGGTCTGCGTGCCCTCGGGGATCTTCACCCGCGCCTGCTCGCCGGTCAGCGTCGGCACCTCGATCTCGCCGCCGAGCGCGGCCTGCACGAGCCCGATCGGCACGCGGCAGAACAGATCGGCCCCGTCGCGCTGGAAGATCGCGTGCGGCTGGATCGACAGGAAGATGTAGAGGTCGCCCGCCGGTCCGCCACGCAGGCCCGCCTCGCCCTCGCCGGCAAGCCGGATGCGGGTGCCATCCTCGACACCGGCCGGGATGTTGACCGAGAGCGTGCGATCGCGCGTGACCCGGCCGGCGCCCTGGCAGTTCTTGCAGGGGTCGTCGATGATCTCGCCGCGCCCAGCGCAGGTCGGGCAGGTCCGCTCGACCGAGAAGAAGCCCTGATTGGCGCGCACCTTGCCGTGGCCGCCGCAGGTCGGGCATTGCCGCGACTTGGAGCCCGGCTTGGCGCCGGTGCCCGAGCAGACCTCGCAGGCAATCGAGGTCGGCACGCGGATCGAGGCGTTCTTGCCCGCGAACGCATCCTCCAGCCCGATTTCGAGATTGTAGCGCAGATCGGCGCCGCGCTCGCGGCCGTTGGCGCTGCGCGGCCCGCCGCGACGGGCATCGCCGAAGAAGGAATCGAAGATGTCCGACATGAAGTCGGAGAATTCCGGCCCCTGCTGGCCGCCGCCCTGCTCGAAAGCCTGGTGGCCGTAGCGGTCATAGGCGCCGCGCTTCTGCCCGTCGGACAGCACCTGATAGGCCTCGTTCAATTCCTTGAACTTGGCCTCGGCCGCCGTGTCGCCGGGGTGCCGGTCGGGGTGGCAGCCCATGGCGAGCTTGCGGAAGGCGCTTTTCAGCTCCGCCTCGCTGGCCGTCTTGGAGACGCCGAGGATTTCGTAATAGTCGCGCTTGGACATGTTTACAAATTCAATAGTGTCAGGGGTATCGTCAGAAATCAATGATGCCGACGCGGCCGTTCTGCCATGCGTCGATTATCGAATTATACTCTCCCTCGACATACTTGTCGTCTTCTGCGGCTTCCGGTCCTGAGTAGTCGTTTCCCTCGATCCAGATTTCAAGCATAAATTTTATACTTGAATCGTAGGGTGGTCCGACGCGGCTTGCAAAAAATACATTCCCTGCTCGATCAACCTGAATTTGGCGATGCACAGAGTCGTCATGCTCTCGCAATAAATTACGAAATGCATCGAGCGTGAACTCGCCATTCGGAATGTTCAGCATTGCGTCTGCCCCTTCGCCGAAAAGCGATCGCCCCGGACTGGTCCGGGGCGATCTGTAGCACGCTCAGGCGCTCTTCTTCTTGTCGCCCTTGTCGTCGCTGACGTCCTTGAAGTCGGCGTCGATGACGTCGTCTTCCTTCTTGGCCTCAGTGGCGGGGGCATCCGGGTCGGCTGCGCCTTCGGCCTGGCTAGCGGCATACATCGCCTCGCCGAGCTTCATCGAAGCCTGCATCACGTCGGTGGTGCGCGAGGCGATCGTCTCGGCATTGTCCTCGGTCAGCGCGGCCTTGAGGGCGTCGAGCGCGGTTTCGATCGCCGTCTTGTCGGCGGCCGAAACCTTGTCGCCATAATCCTTCAGCGACTTCTCGGTCGAGTGGACGAGGCTTTCTCCCTGGTTCTTGGCCTCGACCAGCTCGCGCCGCTTCTTGTCCTCGGTCGCGTTGGCTTCCGCGTCCTTGACCATCTTCTGGATGTCGGCCTCGGAGAGCCCGCCGGATGCCTGGATCCGGATCTGCTGCTCCTTGTTGGTGGCCTTGTCCTTGGCGGTCACCGAGACGATGCCGTTGGCGTCGATGTCGAAGGTCACCTCGATCTGCGGCATGCCGCGCGGGGAGGGCGGAATGCCCATCAGGTCGAACTGGCCGAGCATCTTGTTGTCGGCGGCCATCTCGCGCTCGCCCTGGAAGACGCGGATGGTCACCGCGCCCTGGTTGTCCTCGGCGGTGGAGAAGACCTGGCTCTTCTTGGGCGGGATCGTGGTGTTGCGGTCGATCAGGCGCGTGAACACGCCGCCCAGCGTCTCGATGCCCAGCGACAGCGGGGTCACGTCGAGCAGCAGCACGTCCTTGACGTCGCCCTGCAGCACGCCGGCCTGGATCGCGGCGCCGATGGCGACGACTTCATCCGGGTTGACGCCCTTGTGCGGCTCCTTGCCGAAGAACTGCTTCACGACATCCTGGACCTTCGGCATGCGGGTCATGCCGCCGACGAGAACGACCTCGTCGATCTGTCCGGCCGAAAGACCGGCATCCTTGAGCGCCTTCTTGCAGGGCTCGATGGTGCGCTGGACGAGGTCGTCGACCAAGCTCTCGAACTTGGCGCGCGAGAGCTTGATGGCGAGGTGCTTGGGGCCTGAGGCGTCGGCCGTGATGTAGGGCAGGTTGATCTCGGTCTGGGCCGTGGTCGAAAGCTCGATCTTGGCCTTCTCGGCGGCTTCCTTCAGGCGCTGGAGGGCGAGTTTGTCCTTCTTCAGGTCGATGCCCTGCTCGCGCTTGAACTCGTCCGCGAGATACTCGACGAGGCGCATGTCGAAGTCCTCGCCGCCGAGGAAGGTGTCGCCATTGGTCGACTTCACTTCGAAGACGCCGTCGCCGATCTCGAGGATCGAGACGTCGAAGGTGCCGCCGCCGAGGTCATAGACCGCGATCGTGCCGGCCTGCTTCTTGTCGAGGCCATAGGCGAGCGCGGCCGCCGTCGGCTCGTTGATGATGCGCAGGACTTCGAGGCCGGCGATGCGGCCGGCATCCTTCGTCGCCTGGCGCTGGGCGTCGTTGAAATAGGCGGGAACCGTGATGACGGCCTGGGTCACGGACGAGCCGAGATAGGCCTCCGCGGTCTCCTTCATCTTGGTCAGCGTGAAGGCCGAGATCTGGGACGGCGAATAGTCGGTGCCGTCCGCCTCGACCCAGGCGTCGCCGGCGGCGGCCTTTTTGATCTTGTAGGGGACGAGATGCATGTCCTTCTGCGTCATCGGATCGTCGAAGGTCCGGCCGATCAGGCGCTTGATCGCGAAGAAGGTGCGCTCGGGATTGGTGACGGCCTGGCGCTTGGCCGGCTGCCCGACGAGACGCTCGCCATCATCCGTGATCGCGACGATCGACGGCGTGGTGCGGGCGCCTTCCGAGTTCTCGATAACCTTAGGCGTAGAGCCTTCCATGACCGCGACGCAGGAGTTGGTCGTGCCGAGGTCGATACCAATGACTTTACCCATGGAGGGGATCCCTTTTAAATTGAGCAGATCGCCGGCTTGCGGCGAAAACCGCCACCTTCCGGCCCATGGACCGGCTCGCCCCCACCTGTTGCGGCGAACGAAACCGGCATTCCACGTTTGGCGGTCGTGAAACCGCCCCTTGGCGGCGTATATAGGGAGGGTGTTCCCGCCCTTGCAAGACAGGCGAGCCGATTAAGAATCCACGGCGATGCCGGTTTTTGGCGTCACGGTTGACGGGCGCGCAATGCTGGCGAGTGTTGCGGATGTGCCCTTGCGTCCAGGCCGTCTCCATTTCATGCAAAAGCAGCTGTTCCCGTTCGAAAATGGGCTTTTCGTGATCCGACCGACCCATCTCGCCTTCCGTCTCGCGCTCCTGGCTTTCGTCGGTGCCTCGCAAGCCGTGCAGGCGCAGCCGATGCAGTTGCCGGGAGCGCAGCCCTTCAATGCGCCCGGCACGCAGCAGGCGGCCCCGCCCGGCACAGCCGCGCCGGCCGCACCGCGCGCCCCGACCATGCCGGCGATCAGGGTCGCGGGCGAGGAGGCCATCATCGGGCGCGTGCTGCGGCACAATGGCGGCCTGGGCGAGGCCGTCTTCGAGAAGACGGCGACGGGGTTCGGGTTGAAGCTCACCGCCGACGGGTTCCAGTCGAGCAATCTGGTCGAGCCCTGCGCCGTGTCGTTCGGGGAAGCGCCCTTGCCCGTCACGTCGCTCGGGAGACCAGCCGGCGTGCCGCGCTACCGGCTCGAGGCGCCGATCTGTCCGATCGTCTTCGACGTGCTCGATGGCGCCTTTCTGGTCGTCGAGCCCGCGCAGCCCTGTGTCGTCGAGGCCGCCGCCTGCCGCATCGATCCCCGCGGACTCTGGGGCCCCGATGCCCGCACATTGCCCGCCCGCGCCAAGGAGATCGAGAGCGCCCGTGGCGTTGCCGAGCGCGCGGTGCGCGAGGGTTACCGGGTGCTGACGGCCAAGGCCGATGCCGTCGAGCAGCGGGCGATCGCGCGCGAGCAGGCGAGTTTCTCCGCCGAGCGCGAACTGGTCTGCCGCTCCTTTCAGCGCGAGGGCCAGCTTGGTTTCTGCGGGGCGCGCCTGACCGAGGCCCGCGCCGCCTCGATCCGCGCCAGGCTCGGCTTGTCGAACGAACCGGCCAAGGCGCCGGTCAGGCCAAGGCCACCGCGTCCGGCGGCGCCCGCCCCCGGAGCCGGGCCGCTGCCGCTGACGCCGCAGTAAGGCGCCGACGATGCGCGCGTTGTGACGATGGCCGCGATCGGCATTTAAGCCCTGCGCGTGCCTCACTGCCTTGTCATTGGCGTCCCGTGCTACGATGAGGCACTGGATTTGGCCTGTTGGCGAGGATGACGACGACGATCATGGGTTCCACTCTCACCAGACGGGTCTGGCAGGCGGCGCTCGCTCTGGCGCTGCTCGCGCCGGGCTTTGCCATCGCTGCGGAGACGGCGGCGGTCTCGACGCCCCGTGTGGCCGCGACGCTGCTCTCCAGCCGTGATGCGGTGGTCCCAGGCGAGCGCTTCCAGGTCGCGCTGGTGCAGAAGATCGCGCCGGGCTGGCACACCTACTGGGCCAATCCCGGCGATTCCGGCGAGCCGACCCGCATCGCCTGGACGTTGTCTCAAGGCGCGACGGCCGGTGGAATCCAGTGGCCCGCGCCCAAGGCCATTCCCGTCGAGCCGCTGGTGAATTTCGGCTTCGAGGGTACGGTCGTCCTGCCGGTCGAGATCACGGTTCCCCAGGATGCGAAGGTCGGCGAGCGTCTGACGCTGCAGGCGGCCGCGACCTGGCTGGTTTGCGAGAAGATCTGCATTCCCGAGGAAGCCGCCTTTACCCTCGAACTGCCGGTTTCAGCCGCCGCGATCGTCGACGAGGCGGCGCAGGCGCGTATCGACGCCACGCGCGCCGCGCTGCCGTCGCCCGCCGCGTTCAAGGGGCGGCTCGTCGCCGATGGCGAGGGCCTCGCGCTGACGCTGCCGGGGCTGTCGGGCGCGCCGACCGATCTGCGCTTTTTCCCGTTCTCGGACACGCTGATCGACCATGCCGCGAAGCAGGCTGTGGCGTCCGCATCGGACGGCATGCTGCTCCGACTGACCCGCTCCAGCGCCTTCAAGGTCGCCGACGCCGAACTCGCTGGCGTATTGACCTATACCGAGGGCGGGATGCCGCGCGCGCTCGCCCTGACCGCCGCGGTCGACCCCGCCCTCGTCGGCGCAGCCGCGACGGCCGTTGCGCCGCCCCCGCTGGTGCGCATCCCGCTGCCGGTCGAGGGGGCCGATCTGACGCTCTGGGCGGCGCTGCTCTTCGCCTTCGCGGGCGGGCTGATCCTCAACCTGATGCCCTGCGTGCTGCCGGTCCTCTTCATCAAGGCGCTGGGTTTCGCCCAGCTCGCCCAGGCGAGCCGCGCGCAGGTGCGCGAACAGGGCCTGCTCTTTCTGGCGGGCGTGGTCGTCACCTTCATGGCGCTCGCCGTCATGGTCATCGCGCTGGGCGCGTTGGGGACGAGCGTCGGCTGGGGCTTCCAGCTGCAATCGCCACCTCTGGTCATCGCGCTTGCGGTGGTGATGACCCTGATCGGCCTCAACCTGCTCGGCGCCTTCGAGGTCGGGACGTCGGCTGTCGGCGTCGGTCACGGCCTCGCCACGCGCGGCGGGCGGCTCGGCGCCTTCATGACCGGGGCGCTGGCGGTCGTCGTCGCGACGCCCTGCACGGCGCCCTTCATGGGCGCGGCCATCGGCTATGCAGTGACGCAGCCGCCGGTGCTCGGCCTCTCCGTCTTCCTGTCGCTGGCGCTGGGCTTTGCGCTGCCGGTCGTGGCGCTGTCCTTCGCGCCGGGCCTGCTGCGCCTTCTGCCGAAGCCCGGCCGCTGGATGCTGATCCTGAAGCAGGCCTTCGCCTTTCCGATGTTCGCCACCGCGATCTGGCTGATCTGGGTCGCCTCGGTCCAGGCCGGGCCGGGTGGCGTTCTTGCGGCGCTGGTGGCGGTGCTGGCGGCGGGCTTCATCGTCTGGCTCGTCGGCGTCACGCGCGATGCGCGGCTCGGTCGTCTCGTCTCGTCGGCCTTCGCCGTCCTGATTGCGTTCGCGGCCGGCTGGTTTGTGATCCAGAGCGCCGTGCCCGCCGTGACCACGCAGGCGCGGGCCGGCGACGTCCAGGCCTGGTCGCCGGAGCGCGTCGCGGCGCTCCAGGCCGAGGGACGCCCCGTCTTCGTCAACTTCACCGCGGCCTGGTGCATCACCTGCCTCGCCAATGAGCGCGTCGCGCTCTCGCGGCAGGAGGTCAAGGACGCCTTCTCGGAACTCAAGGTGGTCTATCTCAAGGCGGACTGGACCAATCGCGACAGTCGGATCGCCTTCGCCCTGGCCGAGCAGGGCCGCGCCGGCGTGCCGCTCTATCTGTTCTATCCGGGCCAGAAGGGCGCGCAGCCCGAGGTTCTCCCGCAATTGCTGACGCCGGACATGATCGTCACGGCCGCGCAGCGCGCTGCCGGCAAACCTCTCAAGACAGCCTCGCGCTAAACCCGTTCACCCCGCCCCGAAAGACAGGAGACAGACGTGAAAGCTCACCTGACCCGCCAGACCTTCCTCGCCGGCCTCACCATCGCCGGCCTGTCTTTCGCCGCCGGGCCGGCGCTGGCCCAATCCGCCGCCAAGATCGGCGCGCCGGCCCCGGCTTTCGAGGCGGTCGATGCCGACGGCAAGACCCGCAAGCTGTCCGAATTTGCCGGCAAGACGGTGATCCTCGAATGGACCAATCACGACTGCCCCTATGTCCGGAAGCACTACACCAGCGCCACCATGCAGACCCTGCAGAAGGACATGGCGAAGGAGGGCGTCGTCTGGCTCTCGGTCATCTCCTCACCGGTCGGCGAGCAGGGCCATGTCGACGGCGCGAAAGCCAACGAGCTGACCAGGAGCAGAGATGCCGCGCCGGCCGCCGTCCTGCTCGACCCCAACAGCAGGATGGCCCGCGCCTATGGCGCCACCACAACGCCGCATATGTACATCGTCGATCCGAAGGGCACGCTCGCCTATATGGGCGCCATCGACGACAAGCCCGCCGCCAGCGCCGCCAGCCTCACCGGCGCCAAGAGCTACATCCGCCAGGCGGTGGCTGAGTTGAAGGCCGGCAAGCCGGT
This sequence comes from Allobosea sp., assembly GCF_030695125.1. Classification (GTDB taxonomy): domain Bacteria; phylum Pseudomonadota; class Alphaproteobacteria; order Rhizobiales; family Beijerinckiaceae; genus Allobosea. Next base: position 104,549 of record NZ_JAUYTP010000016.1, read on the forward strand.
GTCCGAGGCGAGCACCAGGGCCTATGGCTGCGCGGTGAAATACGCGCCGGTGAGTTGAGGGCCGGTTCCACGCGTCATGCTCGGGCTTGACCCGAGCATCTCGTAAACCGGTGCCTTGTCCTGCAAGAGATTCTCGGGTCTGCGCTTCGCTCGCCCGAGAATGACGTGTCCTATCGCCCCAGCCGCGCGCCCGTCTTGCTGTCGAAGACATGCACCCGGTCGGGATCGACCGTGATCCAGATCCGGCCGGCGACCGCAGCCACGGCATCGGTCGCCGCCTGCATCACGAAGGGCAGGCCGGCGAGCTGGCCGTGGAACAGCTGCGTCGCGCCGAGCTCCTCAATGAACTCGACGTCGAAGGGCAGCGAGCCCGCCTCGTCCTCCGAGGCGATCTCGACATCCTCGGGCCGCAGGCCGACCTCGACCGGCGTCTGCGGGCTGAGGTCCTGGCGCAGGTCGCGCGCCTCGAGGATCGCATCGCCCAATGCCACGATGCCGGGGCCGTCGATCGTGCCGGGCAGGATGTTCATCGGCGGCGAGCCGATGAAGGTGGCGACGAACTTGCTCGCCGGCTTCTTGTAGACCTCGGCCGGCAGGCCGATCTGCTCGACCTGGCCGGCATTCATCACGACGAGCTTGTCCGACAGCGTCATCGCCTCGACCTGGTCATGCGTGACATAGATCGCGGTGACGCCGAGCGCCCGCTGCAGCTTCTTGATCTCGACGCGCATCTGCACACGCAGCTTGGCGTCGAGATTGGAGAGCGGCTCGTCGAACAGGAAGACCTGCGGCTTGCGCACGATCGCACGGCCCATTGCGACGCGCTGGCGCTGGCCGCCCGAGAGCTGCTTGGGGCGCCGGTCGAGCAGCGGCTCGATGGCGAGGATGCGCGCCGCTTCCTTCACGCGCCGGTCGATCTCGTCCTTGGGCGTGCCGAGATTGCGCAGGCCATAGGACATGTTCTCGTAGACGCTCATATGCGGGTAGAGCGCGTAGTTCTGGAACACCATGGCGATGTCGCGCTCGGCGGGCCCGATCTGATTGACGACGCGCGGCCCGATCGAGACCTCGCCGGCCGAGATCGTCTCCAGCCCCGCCACCATGCGCAGCAGCGTGGACTTGCCGCAGCCCGACGGGCCGACGAGCACGCAGAAGCCGCCATCGGGAATGTCGAAGGAGACGCCCTTCACGGCTTCGACGCCGCCGGGATAGATCTTCTTGACGTTGGTAAGCGTGACCTGGGCCATTCTGTCGTTTCCTAGTCGTCATCCTCGGCCGGAGCCGAAGGCGGAGAGCCGGGGATCTCTCGGGATGAGATGCTCGGGTCGAGCCCAAGCATGACGAGTGCTACTTCTCCGTCTCGACCAGGCCCTTCACGAAGAGCCTTTGCATGACGATGACGACCAGCACCGGCGGCAGCATCGCCAGCATCGCGGTTGCCATGGCGAGCGGCCATTCGGTCAGCGCGTCGGAGGTGACGATCATCTTGCGGATGCCGATGACGATGGTCTGCATCGAGTCCTTGGTGGTGATCAGCAGCGGCCAGAGATACTGGTTCCAGCCATAGATGAACTGGATCACGAACAAAGCCGCGATCGTGGTGATCGAGAGGGGTATGACCGTGTCCTTGAAGAAGCGGAACGGCCCGGCGCCGTCGATCCGCGAGGCCTCGAGCAGTTCGTCGGGGATCGTCATGAAGAACTGGCGAAACAGAAGCGTGCCGGTGGCCGAGGCGATCAGCGGGATCGCGAGGCCCTGATAGGTGTCGAGCATGTTGAGGTCGGACACGACCTTGAAGGTCGGGAAGATGCGGACTTCTACGGGCAGCATCAGCGTGACGAAGATGATCCAGAACGCCGCCATCCGGAACCGGAAGCGGTAATAGACCACCGCATAGGCCGACAGCACCGAGATCACGATCTTTCCCAGCGCGATCGCCATCGCCATGACGAAGGAGTTCAGCATCATGCTGGCGACAGGCTCGCGGGTCGAGCCGGAGGTGCCCACGAACAGGATCCGGTAGTAGTTGTCGAACAGATAGGGGCCCGGATAGAGCGGCAGTTGGCCGTTAATGATGGTGGCGTTGTCCCAGCTCGATGCGACGAAGGTCAGCCAGACCGGAAACGCGACGATCAGCACGCCGATCGACAGGACGATATAGGCGATCGCATCGCCCAGGCGGCGGTCCTCGACCATCAGTAGCTCACCTTGCGCTCGATGAAGCGGAACTGCACGGCCGTCATCGCGATCACCATGATCAGCAGGATGACCGATTGCGCCGCGGAGCCGCCGAGATCCGAGCCGCCCTTGCCGTCGGAATAGACCTTGTAGACCAGCGTTTCGGTCGCGCCCGAAGGCCCGCCGCCGGTGACCGTGTCGATGATGCCGAAGGTGTCGAAGAAGACATAGACGATGTTGACGACCAGTAGGAAGAAGGTCGTCGGCGAGAGCAGCGGGAAGACGATGGTCCAGAACCGCCGCCACGGACCGGCCCCGTCGATCACGGCGGCTTCGATCACGCTCTTGGGGATCGACTGCAGCCCGGCGAGAAAGAACAGGAAATTATAGCTGATCTGCTTCCAGGTCGCCGCCAGAATGACCAGCGCCATCGCATGATTGCCGTCAAGCCGCGGGTTCCAGGCGATCCCGAGCGACTGCAGCCCCCGCGCCAGCATTCCCAGCGACGGATCGAACATGAACAGCCAGAGCACGCCGGCGATGGCCGGCGCCACCGCATAGGGCCAGATCAGCAGCGTCTTGTAGATCTCGCCGCCGCGCAGCTGCCGGTCCGCCATGACCGCAAACAAAAGCGCGATCGATAAGGACAACACGCAGACGAAGCTCGAGAAGATCGCGGTGTTGATCAGGGCCTTGTAGTAGCCGGGGTTGGAGAACAGCGTGATGTAGTTCTCGAACCAGACGAAATCCGTCGAGATTCCGAAGGCATCCTGCAGCAGGAAGCTCTGCCAGACCGCCTGGCTTGCCGGCCAGTAGAAGAACAGGACCGTGATCACCAGCTGCGGCAGCAGCAGCAGCAGCGGGACCGTGAGGCCGGTGAAATAGGCGTTCTTCTGCATTCCGGCTCTCAAACCATGGGCTTCGTCCCGGAGGATCGAGGCACGTCATTCTGGGGCTCGACCCGAGAATCTCATGACCAGTTGTCTCTGGTTTCCGAGATGGTCGGGTCAAGCCCGACCATGACATGCTCGTCTCCGGGACGACGCGTCGTCCTTTTTGGTCAGGCGATCAGCGGCCGGCCGTCCGCTCGAACTGGCGCAGCGTCTGGTTGCCGCGTTCGGTCGCCGCGTCGAGCGCCGCCTTCGGGGTCTTCTGGCCGTTCAGGGCCGCCTCGATCTCCTCGGCCCAGATGTCGCGGATCTGCACGAGGCTGCCGAAGCGAACGCCGCGCGAATTGTCCGTGGGGGCCTTGTTGTTGAGCGAGAGCAGCGGGGTCTCGAGGAAGGGCTTGTCCTTGTAGAAGCCCGACGCCTTGACCTTGTCGTACGCGGCCTTGGTGATCGGCAGGTAGCCCGACTCGGTGTGCAGCTTCACCTGCCGGTCGACATCCGACAGGAAGGTGAAGAACTTGGCCACGCCCTTGTACTCGTCGGCCTTCTTGCCGCCCATCACCCACAGCGAGGCGCCGCCGATGATCGAGTTCTGCGGCGCACCGGCCACGTCGGGATAATACGGCATCGGCGCATTCGCCCATTCGAACTTGGCGTTGGCGCGGACATTGCCGAAGAAGGCCGAGGAGGTCAGGAAGATCGGGCATTCGCCCGAGGTGAAGCGGCCTTCGCCGGTGTTGGTGCGGCCGGAGTAATCATAGGTCTTGTCCTTCTGCATCTCGACCAGATTGGTCAGGTGCTTCAGGAAGACGCCCTTGTTGAAGACGAACTCGGTATCGAAGCCGTCGAAGCCGTTGGCCTTCGTGCCGACCGGCTCGTTGTGCCAGGCGCCGAGCTGCTCGACATTGACCCAGGTCACCCAGCCATTCGAGAAGCCGCACTTGTCGTAGCCGGCGCCCTTGAGCTTCTTGGCGGCGTCGAACACCTCGGGCCAGGTCTTGGGCGGCGCGTCGGCGTTCAGGCCGGCCTTCTTGAAGGCGTCCTTGTTGTACCACATGACGGTGGAGGACGAGTTGAACGGGAAGGACAGCATCTCGCCCTTGGTGGTCGAGTAGTAGCCCGTGATCGCCGGCAGATAGCTCTGCGGATCGAATGTTTCGCCGGCTTCCTTCATCATGACCTGGACCGGCTTGATGGCGCCCTTGGCGGACATCATCGTCGCGGTGCCGACCTCGAAGACCTGCATGATATGCGGCGCATTGCCGGCGCGGAAGGCGGCGATGCCTGCGTTCAGCGTGTCGGCATAGGAGCCCTTATAGGCCGGGACGACCTTGAAGTCCTTCTGCGAGGCGTTGAATTCCTCGGCGAGCCGGACGACGACATCGTTGTTGGCGCCGGTCATGGCATGCCACCATTGCAGCTCGGTCTGCGCCGCAGCCGGCGTGGCGCCCGCCAGCACGACGGCGGCAACAGACATCAGAATGCGAGATTTCGCTGTCATCATTCTCTCCCTCTCGGCTCCGCAATAGGCGAAGCCACTGTTGTTCTTGGTGCGCAAGCTAGCATGAAGGGCCGGCGACGTTTCAATGACAAATTGATGACAGGCGCAAGCGTCGTCCCGCCACGGGCTTGTGCAGAAGTTCTTGCACATTCGCCGCGAAGGCGCTGTTCTCGCCGCCCAGCCCGCCACTGATGGACCCTTGCCATGCCGCGCCTGTCTCTGACGCCCGACCAGACCCTCCCGAAGGATGCTGCCGCGGCAGCCCTGCTTGGCCGCGTCTGGCGACCCGATGTCGCGGGGCCCGCCATCGTCACCCTGCGCGGCGACAGTCTCGTCGATATCACCAGCACCTTTCCGACCAGCCGTGATCTCTGCGAGACGCAGGACCCCGCAGCCGCGCTGCGCGCCGCGCAGGGCGAGCCGGTCGGCACCCTGGCCGATATTCTCGCCAACACCCCGATCGACGACCGCGACGCAGGCAAGCCCTGGCTGCTCTCGCCGCTCGACCTGCAGGCGGTGAAGGCTGCCGGCGTCACCTTCGCGGTCTCGATGCTGGAGCGCGTCATCGAGGAGAAGGCGCGGGGCAACCCCGCTGCCGCCGCCACCATCCGCAGCGAGATCGGCAAGCTGATCGGTGACGATCTCTCGAAGCTGAAGCCCGGCTCGCCCGAGGCGATGCACCTCAAGGAGGTGCTGATCGGGCAGGGCGCCTGGAGCCAGTATCTCGAGGTCGGCATCGGGCCCGACGCCGAGATCTTCACCAAGGCGCCGCCGATGTCCTCCGTCGGCACCGGCTTCGATGCGGGGCTGCACCCGTCCTCGACCTGGAACAATCCCGAGCCGGAGATCGTGCTGGTCGTCGCCTCCGACGGCCGCATCGTCGGCGCCACGCTCGGCAACGACGTCAATCTGCGCGATGTCGAGGGCCGCTCGGCGCTGCTGCTGGGCAAGGCGAAGGACAATAACGCCGCGGCCGCCGTCGGGCCCTTCATCCGCCTCTTCGATGCCGGCTTCACGCTCGACCACGTCCGCAACACCACGGTGGCGCTGACCGTCGAGGGGCAGGATGGCTTCACGCTGGAGGGCGCGTCGTCGATCGCCAGGATCAGCCGCGATCCCGCCGATCTCGCCAGCCAGATGATCGGCCCGCATCACCAGTATCCGGACGGCGCCGCGCTCTATCTCGGCACCATGTTCGCGCCGATCAAGGACCGCGATACGCCCGGCGGCGGCTTCACCCACAAATACGGTGACATCGTCACCATCGCCGCCCCGGAACTCGGCGCGCTGGTCAACCGCATGCAGCGCACCGACCATTGCGAGCCCTGGACCTTCGGCGCCTCGCATCTGATGCGCAGCCTGGCGAAGCGCGGGCTGCTGTGAGCCCAGGCGAGATCCTCGTCGTCGGCGAGGCGATCGGCGATTTCATTCCGCGCGACGCCGAGGGCCGCCATTACGAGGCCGTGCTCGGTGGCTCGGCCTTCAACGCGGCCCTGGCGCTAGCCCGTTTCGGGGCGAGGCCGGCCTATGCGGGCGCGCTCTCGACGGATGCGCTCGGCCGGCGCTTCCGCACCGCGCTGGCGGCGGAGGGCATCGACAGGCGCTTCGTCCAGGACAGCGCGCGCCCGACCGCCGTTGCGATCGTCTCGCCGCTGGGGCCGGACGGCACGCCGGAATTCGCGCTTCATCTCGAGGGCACGGCCCATGCGGAGGCGGCCTGCGCCCTGAGGGTGATGCCGCCGGGCGTGGTCCATCTCCACGCCGCCTCCTTCGGCGCCACCACCGGGCCGTCCGGGGAGGCTGCCGCGATCCTGGCGGCGAGCGCCCGCGCCGCCGGCGCCACCGTCAGCTACGACATCAACATCCGCGCCTCGGTCCTGCCGGAGCGGGATCGCGCCCGCGCGCTGATCGAGGCCCGCATCGGCCTCGCCGACATCGTCAAGGCCAGCCTCGAGGATCTGGCCTGGCTCCATCCCGGCGAGCCGGTCGAGGGTGTCGTCACGCGCTGGCGGGGTTGGGGCACGTCGCTCGTTCTCATCACGAGAGGCGCCGACGGCGCCGTCTGTCACGGCCCGGGGGCACCTCTCACCGCGGCCGCCGCCCCCGTTACGGTGTCGGACACGATCGGGGCCGGCGACACCTTCATCGGCGGCTTCGTCGCCGTACTGGCGGCACGGGGGCTGCTGGGACGCGGCTTCGCTGGGGCCGGCCGCGACGATCTCCAGGCGGCGCTCGACTTCGCCTGCGCAGTGGCGGCTGACAGTTGCACCCGCCCCGGCTGCGATCCGCCGCGCCGCATTGCCGTCTGACGGGAGGTCCGATGCAGATCCGCTATCTCGACTATCACACCTGCGGCGAGCCGGTCCGCATCGTCACGGGGGGCTACCCCCTGCTCAGGGGCGCGACGATCCTGGAGAAGCGCCGCGACGCGCGCGAGAACCACGACCATCTGCGCCGCGCCATGATGCTGGAACCGCGCGGCCACGCCGGGATGTATGGTGTCATCCCCGTCGCGGCCGCCCACCCGGAGGCCGCCTTCGGCGTGTTGTTCACCCACAACGAGGGCTACTCGACCATGTGCGGCCACGCGACCATCGCGCTCGGCCGCTACGCGATCGAGCATGGGCTGGTGCCGGCGGTCGAACCGGTGACGCGCTTCAGCATCGAGGCCCCCTGCGGCTTGCTGCGGCTGGCATGCTCGGTGCGCGACGGCCGGGTGGAGAGCGTCGTCTTCGAGAGCGTGCCGGCCTTCGTCTTCGCCCGCGATCTCGTCGTCACGCTGCCGGGCTATGGCGAGGTCGTCACCGACATCGCCTATGGCGGCGCCTTCTACTGCATCCTCCCAGCCTCGCGCTTCGGGCTCGACCTGTTCGAAACGCCGGTCGCAACCCTGACCGATGCGGCGGCCGCCCTCACCGACCATCTGCGCGCCAGCCTGCCGGTGACGTATCCGACCGAGCCCGATCTCGGCTTTCTTTACGGCACGATCATCACCGACGAGGCTCAAGCCGACGAGGAAAGCTTCAACCTCTGCATCTTTGCCGAGCGCCAGATCGACCGCTCCCCGACGGGCTCGGGCGTCACGGCGCGCATGGCGCTGGACCATGCCAAGGGCTTCGTCGAGACCGGCGCGACCCGCCGCTTCCGCAGCATCACCGGCGGCACCTTCACCGGCCGCGTGGTCGCGCCCTTGGCGGGGCCGTCGGCCGGTGCGGTCACCGTCGCGGTCGGCGGCACCGGCCATTTCGCGGGCGAGGGGACCTTCACCATCGAGGCCGACGACCCGCTGGGTCACGGCTTCGCGCTGCCGGTGCGCTTCGCCGAGATCGCGCGCGGCTGACGGCGCAGGGGGTGCGTTGGTCCGACCGGCGCCGCCACCTCATCCGGTGGCGATCTGCCCGGCCTCCCAGCCGAGGATCGCGCGCTTGCGCGTCAGCCCCCAGTGATAGCCGGTCAGCGCGCCCGATTTCCCGATGACGCGATGGCACGGCACGACGAAGGAGATCGGGTTCTTGCCGACGGCCATGCCGACCGCCCGCGAGGCGGATGGCTTCCCGATCCGGCTGGCGACGGCGCCATAGGTGGTCGCCCGGCCCACCGGGATCCGCAGCAGCGTCTCCCAGACCCGGACCTCGAAATCCGTGCCGATCAGCACGATGCGCAGCGGCGTCTCCGCCGACCAGGCGGCGGGATCGAAGATGCGTGCGGCATAGGGCGCCGTCGCCTGCGGGTCGAAGCGGTATGCGGCATGGGGCCAGCGCCGCATCATGTCCGCCAGCGCCTCCGCCCGCCCGCCGACGACCTTGCCGCCGTCGAGCCCATCGGAGACCCAACCGAGCCCGGCCAGCCCGCGCGGCGTCGCGACGATCAGCGCCTCGCCAAAGGGGGAGGAATGGAAGCCGTAGGCGAGGGCGAGCCCGCCGCCGCCGGCCTTCCACTCGCCGGGCGACATCGCCTCATGCGTCACGAAGAGATCATGCAGCCGCCCTGGCCCCGACAGACCGACTTCGAGCGCCGTGTCGAGCACGCTGGCCGACGCGCCGAGCAAACCCTTCGCATGGTCGAGCGTGATCGCCTGCAGGAAGGCCTTGGGTGTCAGCCCGCACCAGCGCCGGAACAGGTGGTGCACATCGGTCGGCGTCGCACCGGCGGCCTCCGCGATCGCCTCGATCGTCGGCTGGGCGCGCCAGTTCTCGGTGATGTAGGCGAGGATCCGCCGAACCGTGTCGTAGTCGGAGCCGGGTGCGACCGTCGGAAACGCGGCCGCCGCCGGCATCGCCTCGGCCGCACGCGCGAGCACGGCGTCGGAAAAGCGGGTCGGCTTCATCGCGTCGAGCTTCTGGAGAGGAGCGTTCATCGCCGGCACCTTCGCATCATCGATCATGCGGTGACACTAGGCGGCGCCAGGCACGGCCTCCACCCGAAAGCTGCGCTGTTCCGGAACATGGTCGCACCATCCGGGCTTGATCGTCATGGACCGTTAACGTGGTCGTCAAAAGACGGTTGGCTTCATCTTCGAACGTTGCCAGTTTAGGCCCGACATCGCCGGAGATTCACGCAGATGAAGCGGTCGGCAATCTTGCTCGTAGTGCTGGGCGCCGCATGCTTGTTGGAGACCCCGAGCCAAGCTCAGGACGGCAGTATCGTCGGTGTTTGGCGGCAAGTGCGATCGAATGCAGGTGAATGCCGCACATGCCAGATCGAGATTGCAAAAGGCGATGCGTCATTCGACGTCAGGGCCAATAACGGTTGGTCCGGCAGCGTCCGGGCAGAGCCGGCGGACGACCTGGCCACGGCTGCTGGCGGCGGGCGCTGGAGGCCGGGCGGAACCAGCCCTCACTCGGGGAAGTTCTTCCGCCTGCGGCTGGTCAACCAAGGCTCGCGCCTCTATCTGCTGATGAGCGGAACGGGACTACAAGTGGAAGCCGTGTTCGAGCGGGCTCAGCCCAACAGCATCTGACAGCGGATCAGGGCAGGCGCTCGTAATCCGGCCCGCGCCGCGCCGTCGCCAGGGCGCGTCCGAGCGCGTCGGCAAAGCCCTCACGTTCGCCCGGCGACAAAGCGGCTGCAACGGCGACGCGCCGTCCGCGCGAGACGAGGTCGAGTCCCAGCAGCCCGTAATCCTCGTCGGTCTGGCGTTCCAGCTTGGTCCAGGCCGGGTTGGAGCGCCAGACCGCCTCCTGGCCCTGATGGGAGACCTTCCGCAGACGCACTTCGAGCGGCGTCACGACGACGCGCTCGAAGGCCCGCGCATGCCGGAAATTCACTTGGAAGGCGATGAAGAGCGCGACGACATCGAGCCCCATGAAGCCCGCCACCGGCCAGGCGCCGAGCACCATGAAGGGGATCGAGGACGCGATCGCGGCGAGGCACATCAGCGTCATCACGATGCGGAAGGCGTTGCGGTCGAGCGAGCGGTGCGGCCTGATCGTCGCGTCGAAGACCGGCCGCTCGGCGGCGGCCGGGGCGTCGTCGTCCGGCCCTGTTGAAACGCGCTTGCCGAGGTCCATGGCGCGACTATAACGCCCCGATGACGCAAGAAAACAGGGCCAAGCCTGGGCCAAAGCGCCGCGCCCCTGCGCCTGCGCGGATCACGAAATCGCGTGCGCGCAGCGCCGCTGGCGTGCGCGAGATCTTCGCGCGTTTCGAAGCCGCCAATCCCGAGCCGAAGGGCGAGCTCGACTACGTCAATCCCTTCACCCTGCTGGTCGCGGTGGTGCTCTCGGCGCAGGCGACCGATGTCGGCGTCAACAAGGCCACGCGCAAGCTGTTTGCGATCGCCGACACGCCGCAGAAGATGCTGGCGCTGGGCGAGGATGTCGTGCGCGACCATGTGCGGACGATCGGCCTGTTCCGCACCAAGGCGAAGAACGTCATCGCGCTTTGCGAAAAGCTGATCGCGCAGTTCGGCGGCGAGGTTCCAACGACGCGCGAGGCGCTGGAGAGCCTGCCCGGGGTCGGCCGCAAGACGGCCAATGTCGTGCTCAACATCGCCTTCGGCGAGATCACCCACGCCGTCGACACCCATGTCTTCCGCGTCGCCAACCGGCTGCGCATCGCGCCGGGCAAGAACGTCCTGCAGGTCGAGCTCGGGCTGGAGAAGGCAGTGCCTGCGGCCTTCGGCCGCCACGCGCATCACTGGCTGATCCTGCACGGCCGCTACACCTGCAAGGCGCTGCGGCCCGAATGCGGGCGCTGCCTGCTGAACGATCTCTGCGACTCCCCCGACAAGCGCGTCGCCTGAGGCGAAAGCGCTACTGGCTGGTCGTGGTGCAGCTGCCGTTGATGCAGGTGGTCGTCACCGTCTTGCAGACGCCGTTCGTGCATTCGCGCCGGGATTGCGTCGTGGTCCGGCCCTGCTGCTGGGTCGACTGTGTCGGGATCGTCATGGAAGGCGCCGGCCGCATTGGCGTCGGCTGGATGCGGGTCGGCTGGAACGTGGTGGTGGGGATCCGCACCGTCGGCGTCATCGGCAGCGGCGAGGGGCGCGGCGGGCCGGGCGGGTTGACGCTGCCGCGGATCGCGGCGGCCATGGCCGCATCGGCCCGGCGCTGGTCGGCTCTGTCGCGCGCCTCGGCCTGGAGATCGGCATCGGGCACCGGCTGGCCGAGCCGTGCCAGAGCCTCCGCAGCCTGCAGGCTGCCCCAGCGCGCGCCTTGCGTGTAGTAGAACAGGTAGAGGTTTTCTTCCTTGGGGAAGCCGGCGATGCCCAGTTCATGGCAGCGCCCGGTGGCGAACAGGTTCGAGCCGGAGTTGGGGGCGAGCGACTTCGCGGCCGCGCACCATTCCGGCGAATAGGCGGGTGACGAGGCGAGCGTCAGCTGCGGCGTCGCCTGGCAGGCCCCGAGCAGGGCGGCCATGATGAGAACGGCGGCGAAGCGGTGACGGGGCAGGCCAGAGAAGCGGGTCACGGGGCAGGTCTCGCGATGCGTTTCCGAGAATGTCTAGCGCTCGCCATGCGGCAGGCAAGGTCCAAAATCTGCAACCATCGCCTCATGCGGCCTCGGGCGGCTGTGGATTTCGGCGCCTCCTGGGGCGATCGCTGCGATCCGGTTCCGCGCCATCATCGCGCCCGCATCGGGTGACAGGACGGCCGCAGACATGACGGCGGCACTTGCCGTTCGCGCACCCCGAAAGGTTCGACATGACGACGACAGCGATGGAAGTTCTTGGCCCCGGCCATGTGGCAGTCGTCACGGGCGGGGCCTCCGGCATCGGTCTGGCGGCGGCCCGCGCCTTCGTTCGGCGCGGCATGACCGTCGTCCTGGCCGATCGCGACGAAACCACCCTCGCTTTGGCCTTGGCGGAGTTCGCGGGCGCAGACATACCCGTGCTCGCCCGGCCGCTCGACGTTGCCGACCGCGGCGCGCTAGAGACGCTGCGCGACGAGGTGATGGGGCGTTTCGGGGCCGTGCATGTGCTGATGAACAATGCTGGCATCCAGCCCGGCAGTGCCCTGTTCTCGCCGGCCGAGGACTGGCAGCGCATCCTCGCGGTCAATCTCTGGGGCATCATCCATGGCACCCAGGTCTTCGTGCCGGCCATGCTGGAGAGCGGTCAGCCCGGCCTCGTCATCAACACCGGCTCGAAGCAGGGCATCACCACCCCGCCCGGAGACCCCGCCTACAACGTCTCGAAGACGGCGGTGAAGGCCTTCACCGAGGCCCTGCAGCACGATCTGCGCGGTCGCGCCGGCTGCCGGATCAGCGCCCATCTGCTGATCCCCGGCTTCGTCTTCACCGAGCTGACGGCGCGGGGCCGCACCGATAAGCCCGACGGCGCCTGGACGCCCGACGAGACCGTCGCCTTCATGCTGGAGCGGCTGGAAGAGGGCGACTTCTACATCCTCTGCCCGGACAACGACACGCCGCGCGCGCTCGACGAGAAGCGCATGGCCTGGGCCATGGGCGACCTCATCGAGAACCGCCCGCCGCTGTCACGTTGGCACCCCGATCACGCCGAGGCGTTCAAGACCTTCCTCAAGAAGGCGCCCGCGGCTCAGTAGCCGCGCGCGGGGTCGACGACGTGCTCCAGCGGCTCGCCGGCCTCGAGCCTTCGGATCTGCGCGGCGATCAGCGTCGCGATCGCCTCGGGCTCCGACATCGCCGCATTGTGGGGCGTCACGGTTACGGCGGGATGGGCCCAGAGCCGCGACTCCGCCGGCAGCGGCTCGGTTTCGAACACGTCGAGCGTGGCGCCCTTCAGCGTGCCGGCTTCCAGCGCAGCCAGAATGTCGGCCTCGACCTGCAGCCGGCCCCGGCCGGCATTGATCAGGAACGGCCCGCCGAGGCGCCCGCCCTGGGCAAGCCCGGCGAGCAGCTTGGCGTCGATCAGGCCGCGCGTGTCCGGCGTCAGCGGCAGCAGGCTGACGAGGATGTCGGTACGGCCAAGGAAATCCACCATGCCGTCGCTGCCGGAGAAGGTCGCGAGACCGTCGATCGTCTTCGGCGAGCGGCTCCAGCCGGCGACATCAAAACCCATCACCTTGAGCTTGCGGGCGGCGTCCTGTCCGAGTTCGCCGAGCCCCATAATGCCGACGCGCACGGCGCGCGCGGCCGGCTGGTTGCGGTCGTCCTCCCAACTCTTGTCGATCTGCTGACGGTCGTAGCGCGGCTGCTGGCGCAGATAGCGCAGGCAGTGCAGCACGACATATTCGCTCATCCGCGTCGTCAGGTCGGGATCGACCACGCGTGCGATCGGCACCTCCGGCAGGCGCGTATCGGCAAAGAGATGGTCGACGCCGGCGCCCAGCGAAAACACCGCCGCGAGGTTCGGCAGGCCCGACAGGCTGCCCTCGGGATGTTTCCAGCTCGCGACGTAATGCACCGAGCGCCGGTCGAAGGGCTCCCCCAGGATCACCACCGGCATATCCGGCAGCAGCGCCGCAAAGCGCGCGCGCCAATCCTCGACATGCCATCCCGTCATTGCCAGCAGCAGGCTCATGCGTTCGTACTCTCCGTAATCCGTTCGGCGATCAGCGCGCCGCGCTGCGGCGCACCCTCTCCCAGGCGATAGGCCTCGCGCAAGCGCCTCTCGGCCATGGCATGGCCGGCCTCGTCGCGTGCATGAACGATGCCGAGTGGCCGGTCGGGGCCGACCGCCTCGCCGAGCCCTGCGAGATCGACGATGCCGACGGCATGGTCGATGGCATCCTGCGGCCGCGTCCGCCCGCCGCCGAGCGCGACCACCGCCAGCCCGACGCCGCGCGTGTCGATCGCCTGGACGATGCCGGGAGCCGCCGGGAAGGCGGGCCGCGCGAGCGGCGCCCGGGCGAGATGGCGCTCCGGCTTCTCCAGCAGGTCGGCCGGCCCGCCCAGCGCCGCGATCATCTTCGCGAACCGCTCAGCCGCCGCGCCGCTGGCGAAAGCCGCCTCGATCTTCGCCTTAGCGTCGTCGATGTCGGTGGCGAGCCCACCGAGCATCAGCATCTCGGCGCCAAGCGCGACCGTGACGGCGTGGAAGCGCGGCTCGCGCCGCTTTCCGGTCAGATGATCGAGCGCATAGGAGACTTCGAGCGCATTACCGGCCGCGCTCGCCAGCGGTTCGTCCATGTCGGTCAGAAGCGCCGTCGTCGGCAGCCCGGCGCCATTGGCGACGCTCACCAGCGCATCGGCCAGCGCGCGCGCCTTGGCGGGGTCGGGCAGGAAGGCGCCGGAGCCGAATTTCACGTCCATCGCTAGCCCGTGCAGCCCGGCCGCGAGCTTCTTCGACAGGATCGAGGCGGTGATGAGCGGGATCGCCTCGACCGTCGCGGTGACGTCGCGGATGGCATAAAGCCGCTTGTCGGCCGGGGCGAGATCGGCCGTCTGGCCGATGATGGCGCAGCCCACGCTTCGCACCACCTTGCGGAAGAGATCGTTGTCTGGCTGCGTGACATAGCCGGGCACCGCATCGAGCTTGTCGAGCGTGCCGCCGGTATGACCGAGGCCCCGTCCCGAGATCATTGGCACATAGCCGCCACAGGCGGCCACCGCCGCTGCCAGCGGCAGGCTGACCGTGTCGCCGACGCCGCCGGTCGAGTGCTTGTCGAGCGCGGGGCCGGGCAGATCGTCCCAGTTCAGCACAGTGCCGGAATCGCGCATGGCCAGCGTCAGCGCGACGCGCTCCCTGGCGCTCATATCGCGGAAGAACACCGCCATGGCGAAGGCGGCGGCCTGCCCCTCGCTGACGCCGCCGTCGCTGATGCCGGCGATGATCTGGCGGATGTCGGCCTCGGGCAGCTCGGCGCCGTCGCGCTTGGCCGCGATGATTTCCTGCGTCAGCTTCATCTCAGTATGACCCGCTCGCCATGCCCGACGCCCCGCCCGCGATCGCGTCGACCAGCACCTGGTGCAGCCCGCTCGCGCCGAAGCGGAAGGTCTCGGCCCTCGCCCAGTCCGGCCCCATGATGGCGTCGGCCAGTTCCAGATAGCCCGCGGCATCCGCGAGCGTGCGGATCCCACCCGAGGGCTTGAGGCCCACCGGCCGGCCGCTCGCCGCGATGACCTCCAGCATCGTCCGGGCCGCCGGCAGGCTGGCCGAATGCGTGGTCTTGCCGGTCGATGTCTTGATGAAATCGGCTCCGGCCGCGATGGCGAGTTCGGAGGCGGCGCGCACCCGGTCGAGATCGGGGTACTCCCCGGTTTCGAGGATGACCTTCAGCGTCCGGCCCTCGCAGGCCTCCCTGACGGCGCGGACCATGGCCTCGGCGCCCGCTGCGTCGCCGGCGAGGAAGGCGCGCCAGGGCAGGACGAGGTCGATCTCGTCGGCTCCCGCCGCGACCGCGCCCTGCGTCTCCGCCAGCACCTCGGCGCCCGTCGCGTCGCCCTGCGGGAAATTCACGACCGTCGCGATTTTGACAGGCGCTCTCCCCAGCATCGTGCGCGCCTGCGCCACGAAGCGCGGCCAGATGCAGATCGCCGCGACCGGGCCCGGCGCACCGACGGCCCGCGCACACAGCGCGGCCAGCCCCGCCTCGTCGGCATTGTCGGAGAGATCGGTCAGGTCGAGCAGGGACAAAGCCCGCCGCGCAGTCGCGAGGGTGGATGCCGGCATCACAGGCTCCTCAGGAAGGCGCGCAGCAGGCGGGCGAGGTCGGCCGCCGCCCGGCCGGCCACTTCCTTGGTCTCGTCGTGATGGGGCGCGCCGCCATGCAGGCCCGCGCCCATATTGGTGACGATCGACAGTCCCGCGACGCGCAAGCCGTGCCGCCGCGCCAGGATGACCTCAGGCACGGTCGACATGCCCACCAGATCGGCGCCCATCACCTGCGCCATCCGGATCTCGGCCGGCGTCTCGAAGCTCGGGCCAGAGAACCACATATAGACGCCCTCGCCCAGCGACAGCCCCTCGGCCGCCGCGGCGCGCGCCAGGCCCGCCCGAAGCGCCGGGTCATAGGCGTCGACCATCGGCACAAAGCGCCCGTCGCCGGCGTCGCCGACGAGCGGGTTCGGCCCGTTCAGATTGATGTGGTCGGTGATGACAGCGAGGCTGCCCGGCGGCATCTGCGGCTTCAGCGAGCCTGCGGCATTGGTCAGGATCAGCGGCGGCGCCCCAAGCTCGCAGAGCATGCCGAGCGGCACCCGCATCACCGCCGGGTCGCCGCCCTCGTAGTAATGCGCCCGGCCCTGATAGATCAGCACCGTCCTGCCCTCGAGCCGGCCGATGCAGAGCTGCCGCGCATGGCCCGAGACGCCACCCGCCGGAAAGCCGGGGATCGCCGCGTAGGGAATGCGGATCGCATCCTCCAGCTGGTCGGCGAGCCCGCCGAGCCCGGTGCCCAGCACGATGGCGCAGTCGATCGGACCCGTCGCGCCATGGGCGCGGACGGCCTCGGCCGCTTCCGTGAAGGCGGTGTCGATGCTCATTCCGTTACGATCCCCTAAAGCCCTCATCCTGAGGAGCCGCGTAGCGGCGTCTCGATGGATGGTCCAGTACGCTTGCGAGCATCCTTCGAGACGCGGACTGTCGTCCGCTCCTCAGGATGAGGCTGCAGAAACACGTCGGTCAAAGACAAAGGCGTTCGGCCACACGACAAAGAACAGCGTCACCGGCGCAGATTGTCCGGTCCGAAGGAGGCGGGCAACAACTCCGCCAGCGAGAACATCTGCCGGATGCCGCCGGGCCCCGCGATCGCGACGGGCGTCTCCGGCGCGGCGAATTCGCGGATGCGCTGGCGGCAGGCGCCGCAGGGCGTCACCAGTTCGTCGCCGTCGCCGACCACGAGGATCGCGCGGATGCGTCGGCCGCCCCCGACGATCATCGCCGAGATCGCGCCCTGCTCGGCGCAGCTTCCGGACGGATAGGCGGCGTTCTCGACATTGCAGCCGGGATAGACGACGCCGTCCTCGCCGAGGATCGCGGCGCCGACGCGAAAGCGCGAATAGGGGGCATAGGCGAAGGTCTGCACCCGCGCGGCAGCGGCAAACAGCGCCTCGAAATCGATCGCCTCGGTGCTTCCGGCCATGGCTCAGCGCTCCTTCACATAAGGCATGCCGGCGGCCTTGGGCGGCGTCGATTTGCCGATGAAGCCGGCAAGCAGGATCACCGTCATCAGATAGGGCAAAGCCTGGATCGCCTGCACCGGCACCTGCCCGATGCCAGGCAGCGCCACGCCCTGCAGCCGGATCGCCACCGCGTCGAGCCCGCCGAAGAGCAGGCAGGCCCAGAGCGCAGGCCAGGGCCGCCAATTGGCGAAGATCACGGCGGCGAGCGCGATGAAGCCCTTGCCGGCGGTCATATGCGGCAGGAACCCGGCCGATTGCGAGACGGCGAGATAGGTCCCGCCCAGCCCGCACAGCACGCCGCAGATGATCACGGCGCCATAGCGTAGCCCGGCCACCGAGATGCCCGCCGTATCGACAGCCGCCGGGTTCTCGCCGACGGCGCGCAGCCGCAGGCCGAAACGGGTGCGCTTCAGCACCAGGGCCGTCAGAACGACCGCCAACAGCGCGAGATAGGCCGGCGCGGACTGGCCCGAGACCACCTCGTCATAGATCAGGCCAAAGCCCGGCACCTGCTCCCGCAGCGTCTGCGCAAACGGCAGGGTGATCTCGCCGAAGCGCGCGGCGCCCTCCAGCGTGGGCGTGCGCCCGCCCTGGCCGAACCAGGCATTGCCGAGGATCACGGTCAGCCCCGCCGCCAGCATGTTGATGGCGACGCCGGAGACGATCTGGTTGCCGCGCCAGGTGATCGCGGCGAAGCCGTGGACCAGCGACAGCATCACCGAGGCGAGGATGCCGGCGCCGAGTCCCGCCCAGGCCGAGCCGCTCTGGGCGGCGATGACGGCGGCGGCGAAGGCGGCGACCAGCATCTTGCCCTCGAGCCCGATATCGACGACCCCGGCCCGCTCCGACCAGAGGCCAGCCATCGCGGCGCAGAGCAGCGGCACCGAGAGACGGATCGCGGAGTCGAGCACGACGGCGAAGGTGGCGATCGCGTCCATGGTCAGCCGCCCCTCCCTGTCTTTCCGGGGCTTCGCACAGCGAAGAACCCGGAACCCACGACGGGGCGCGAATGGTTGAAGCCACTGCAGCCGGGCTCACCCGGTCGTGGGTTCCGGGTTCGGCCCTGCGGGCCGCCCCGGAATGACAGGAGGGGTCGCGCGCTCATGCCACCCGCCCTGGCCGCAGCAGCAGCGCCACCGCCCGCCGGAACAGCCCGTCGAGCGCACCCGCGAAGAGGATGATGACTCCGCCGATCACCACCACCATATCGCGGGTGATGCTCGGCTTGTCGAAGGAGAGCTCCGCCCCGCCCTGGTAGAGCACGCCGAAGAGCAGCGCTGCCAGCGCCACGCCGACCGGGTGTCCGCGCCCCATCAGCGCCACCGCGATGCCGACGAAACCGTAGCCGGCGGTGAAATCGAGCAGCAGCCGGTGCTGCACGCCCATCACTTCGTTGACGGCGAGCCCGCCGGCGAGCGCGCCCGAAATCGCCATGGCGACCATGGTGATGCGCGCGGGCGAGATGCCGGCGTAAGTCGCGGCTCTCGGATTGGCGCCGACGGTGCGGATCGCATAACCCAGCCGCGAGCGGAAGATCAGCGCCCAGACGGCGACGAGCGCGGCGAGCGCCAGCAGGAAGGCGCTGTTCAGCGGCGTCGAGGGCAGGGTGATGCCCAGCGGCGCCAGCAGCTTGTGCATTGGGGTCAGGACCGCATGGGCGGCGAATTCCGGCGTCTCCGGCTGCATCGAGCCGGGTTTGCCGATCACTTCCACCAGCAGATAGACGGTCAGCGTCGCCGCCAGGAAGTTGAACATGATCGTGGTGATCACGACATGGCTGCCGCGCGTGGCCTGGAGCCAGCCGGGGATGAAGCCGTAGAGCGCCCCGCCCGCCGCCGCCGCCAGGATCGCGAGCGGGACCAGCAGCAGGCCGGGCAGCGGCGCCAGCCAGAGGCAGGCCAGCGCGGCGAAGATGCCGGCGATTGTGGCCTGGCCCTCGCCGCCGATGTTGAACAGCCCGGCATGGAAGGCGACCGCGACGGCGAGCCCCGTGAAGATGAAATTCGTCGTGTAGTAGAGCGTGAAGCCGATGCCCTCGGCCGAGCCGAGCGCGCCGCGCAGCAGGAGCGCGGTCGCCTCCAGCGGGCTCTCGCCGATGCCGATGACGACGAGCCCGGATACGGCCAGCGCCGCCGCGACGGAAACCAGCGGAACCAGCGCCGTGTCCGCCCAGCGCGGCAGTTCGATCGGGGCGGCGCTCATGGCGTGTCCACCGTCATTCTCGGGCGAAGCGAAGCGCAGACCCGAGAATCTCCGGCAAGAGATGCTCGGGTCAAGCCCGAGCATGACGTCCGTTGCGCATGCCGCACCCTCACGCCGCCTGCTCCGTCACGCCGGCCATCAGCAACCCGAGATCGCGCTCGTCGGCTTCGCTCGCCAGCCGTTCGCCGGTGATGCGCCCGCCGCACATCGCCAGAATCCGGTCCGACAGCGCCATCACCTCCTCGAGCTCGACCGAGACGAGCAGGATCGCGACGCCGGCATCACGCAGGGCGATCAGCCGGCGGTGGATGGCTTCGATCGCGCCGATATCGACCCCGCGCGTCGGCTGGCCGACCAGCAACACCTTCGGCGCCCGCTCGATCTCGCGGGCGAGCACGATCTTCTGCTGGTTGCCGCCCGAGAATTTCGCCGTCTTCAGGCCTGGGTCCGGCGGGCGCACGTCATAGGCCGCGAAGGTGTCCCGCGCCCGAGCGGCGATCGTCGCCGGTGACAGAAAAGGACCGGGCCCCAGCACCGGATCGTCCTGATAGCCGAGGATCGCGTTCTCCGCGGCGGGAAAGGCGGTGACGAGCCCGGTCCGCAGCCGGTCCTCCGGCACATGCATCAGGCCGAGCTTGCGCAGCCGCGCCGGATTGCGGTCGGCCGAGGTCAGCACCTGCCCGTTCAGCCGGATGACGCCGCGCGAGGGCTGGGCCAGGCCGGCCAGCACCTCGAGCAATTCGCTCTGGCCGTTGCCGGCGACGCCGGCGATGCCGACGATCTCGCCTTCATGCAGCGTCAGGTCTATCCCTGAAAGCAGCGCGACGCCGCGCGCGTCGACCATGTCGAGCCCGACCGCCTCAAGCACCTTCGCCCCGCGCGGCCGCGCCTCCTTCTCGACGCGCAGCAGCACGCGCCGGCCGACCATCGCCTCCGCGATCTCCGGCGGCGAGGTTTCGGGCGTCGCCAGGTGCGCGACCATCTCGCCGCGCCGCATCACCGAGACGCGGTCCGTGATCGCCATGATCTCGCGCAGCTTGTGGGTGATCAGGATGACCGTCTTGCCCTGCTCCCGCAGCGCCCGCAGCAGGGCAAAGAGCTGGTCGGCCTCCGGCGGCGTCAGCACGGCCGTGGGCTCGTCGAGGATCAGGATCTGCGCGCCGCGATAGAGCGCCTTGAGAATCTCGACGCGCTGCTGCAGCCCGACCGAGAGATCGCCGACGATGGCGTCCGGATCGATCGCCAGCCCGAATTGCTCCGACAGCCGCGCCAGTTCGGCCCGCGCCCGCTTGACGCCGCCGCTGAGCCAGGCGCCGCCCTCGGCCCCGAGCACGACGTTCTCGACGACGCTCAGCGTCTCCACCAGCATGAAGTGCTGGTGGACCATGCCGATGCCGAGCGCGATCGCGTCCGCCGGCGTTCGGATGACGCAAGGCCGGCCCGCCACAGCGATCTCGCCCGCATCGGCCTCGTAGAAGCCGTAGAGGATCGACATCAGCGTCGACTTGCCAGCGCCGTTCTCGCCGACGATGCCGTGGATCGAGCCGGCCGCCACCGAAAGCGACACGTCGCGATTGGCCTGCACCGGGCCGAATCGCTTCGAGATGCCGGTGAGGGCGATGGCGGGGGTCGGTGCCGTCATGACGCGGAAGCGTGAGCCCAAAGCGTCATGCTCGGGCCTGACCCGAGCATCTCTTGCCGGAGATTCTCGGGTCCGCGCTTCGCTGCGCCCGAGAATGACGTCCGGATGTCGTGCGACGCCAAAGGCCTCACACCGCGCACTTCGAATCCGACATGTAGTCGTGGACCTTCACGGCGCCGCTGATGATGTCGGCGCGCGCCTTGTCGGCGGCGGCCTTCATCTCGGGCGTGATCAGCGCCTTGTTGGCGTCGTCGAGTGCCCAGCCGACGCCGTCCTCCTTCAGGCCGAGCACCGAGATGCCCGCCTTCCAGTTGCCGTCGCGGGCCGCCTTGAACGAGGAATAGGCGGCGACGTCGACGCGCTTGAGCATCGAGGTCAGCACCTTGCCGGGCTGCAGGCCGTTCTGGTTCGAATCGACGCCGATGCCGAGCTTGCCGGCGTCGGCCGCCGCGCGCAGCACGCCGATGCCGGTACCGCCAGCGGCGTGGTAGATCACGTCGGCGCCTCGGTCGATCTGCGACTTGGCGAGCTCGCCGCCCTTGACCGGGTCGTTCCAGGCGGCGGGCGTCGAGCCGGTCATGTTCTGGAAGATCTCGGCGTCCTTCTTGGCCGCCTTGACGCCCTGGACATAGCCGCAGGCGAATTTGCGGATCAGCGGGATGTCCATGCCGCCGACGAAGCCGACCTTGCCGGTCTTGGACGCCATGCCGGCGAGCAGGCCGACCAGATAGGAGCCCTCATGCTCCTTGAAGACCACCGACTGCACGTTCGGCAGGTCGACGACCATGTCGATGATCGTGAATTTCAGCGCCGGGAACTCGGCCGCGACCTTCTGCAGCGCGGTCGCCTGCGAGAAGCCCACCGCGATGATCGGCGAATGGCCGTCGCGGGCGAAGCGGCGCAGCGCCTGCTCGATCTGCGCGTCGTTGGTCGGTTCGAAGTCGCGGAACTCGACCCCGGTCTCGGTCTTGAACTTCTCCGCGCCCGCGAAGACGCCCTCGTTGAAGGATTTGTCGAACTTGCCGCCCTTGTCGTAGACAATGGCCGGCTTCACCGCGGTCTGCGCCATCGCGACGACGGCCGAGAGGGCGACGCCGGCCAGCGCCAGCGCGAGCGTTTTGAGATGCATACGAGGTCCCCTGTCGATGTCCGGGAGCGTTGGTCGCTCCATCTGGCCCTCACGATGGCATGGCTTTCGGGCGCGGCCAAGCGGGTCCCACAGCTCGGATCGGGACTTGCGTCTTCAAAGGGTCGTCAGTGCGGCGGTTGCGATTGCCCCCGGCGCGGGATCGGCCTAACCCTGCGCCCATGAGCCTGAACGAGGACGAGGTCGAGCGCTATGCGCGCCATCTGGTGCTGCCGGAGATCGGCGGCCCCGGCCAGCAGAAGCTCAAGCGCGCCCGGGTCCTGGTCGTCGGTGCCGGAGGCCTCGGGGCGCCGCTGATCCAGTACCTCGCCGCGGCCGGCGTCGGTCATATCGGCATCGTCGACGACGACATCGTCTCGCTGTCGAATCTGCAGCGCCAGACGATCTACGGCACGGACGACATCGGCGCCCACAAGGCCGTGGCGGCGGCGGCTTTCGTCAAGCGGCTGAACCCGCATGTCGTGGTCGAGGAGCATGTCACGCGGCTGGACCCGCACAACGCCCGGGCGATGATCGCCTTCTACGACGTCGTTGCCGAGGGCTCGGACAATTTCGCGACGCGCTATGCCGTCTCCGATGCCTGCTTCCATGAGCGCAAGCCCGTCGTCATGGCGGCGCTCGGCCGCTTCGACGGCTCGCTGACGACGATCCGCGCCCATGAGACGGGCGCAGACGGCCGCCCGAATCCGACCTGGCGCTGCCTCTTTCCGGACGTGCCGCCGCCGGGCACGGTGCCGACCTGCGCCGAGGCCGGCATCCTCGGCGCGCTGCCCGGCGTGATGGGCTCGCTGATGGCGCTCGAGGTCCTCCGCGCCATCACCGGCTTCGGCGAGCCGCTGGTCGGCAGGCTCCTGCTGGTCGATGTGCTGACGATGCGCTTCGAGACGATGCGCTATGGCTGGGACGAGACCAACAGCCTGAACGGCACAACGGCCGGATAGCGGGTCCCGTCGCGGCGCGGCGGCCGCCTCATCAGCGATGGGCGACCTTGGCCTCGATCACGTCGAAGAGCTGCGCCGCGAGATCGGGGCCGCCGAGCTTCTTGATGGCGCGTACGCCGGTCGGCGCGGTGACGTTGATCTCGGTCAGCTTGCCATGGATCACGTCGATGCCGACGAGCAGCAGGCCGCGCTCGCGCAGCGAAGGCCCGATCGCCTCGCAGATCTCGAGCTCCTTGGCCGACAGGTCGGTCGGCCTTGCCGCGCCGCCGCGCACCATGTTGGCGCGCAGATCGCCGACCGCCGGCACGCGGTTGACCGCGCCCGCCGCCTCGCCATTGATCAGGATGATGCGCTTGTCGCCCTCCGAGATCTCCTTGATGTAGGCCTGCACCACCCAGGGCTCGCGGAAGAGATTGGCGAAGAGGTCGTAGAGCGAGCCGAAATTCGGGTCGTCCTTGCTGGTCTTGAACACCGTCGCGCCGCCATGGCCGTAGAGCGGCTTCATCACGATCTCGCCGAATTCGTCGCGGAAGGCCTCGATCTCGGCCTTGTCGCGGGTGATCAGCGTCGGCGGCATCAGCTCCGGGAAATGCGTGACGAAAATCTTCTCGGGCGCATTGCGGACATGGAAGGGGTCGTTGACCACCAGCGTCTTCGGGTGGATGCGCTCCAGCATATGCGTGGTCGAGACATAGGCCATGTCGAAGGGCGGATCCTGCCGCAGCAGCACGACATCCAGCGTCGACAGATCGGTCCGCACCTCGGCGCCGGCCGTGAAATGGTCGCCCTCGACGTCGCGCACCGTCACGGGGCGGATCGGCGCCGTCACCGTGCCGTCGCGCATCGACAGCTTGTCGGGCGTGTAGGTGAACAGCGTGTGCCCGCGCGCCTGCGCCTCGAGCATCAGCGCAAAGCCCGTATCGCCCGCGACCCGCAGGCGCTCGATCGGGTCCATCTGGATGGCGACGGTGAGGGTCATGGTGTGCGCTCCGATGAGGCGGACGACGGTCGAGTGCGCGTCCTTATCGGCCCACGCGGCCCGCATCGGCAAGTGGCGTGCCTTGCGTCACAAGACAAGCTCAAACACGCCTGGCACATGGCGCGGCCAGCGCCGGGGGGCAAGGAAGACGGCGTCGGCGCGCAGATGATGCTCCATCGCCCAGGGGTTGCGCGCCAGCCACTGCCGGATCCGCGCCTCCACCAGCCGGTGCTTCTCCGGCGTGATCGCGGTCTGCGCATCGCCCATCGCCCCGCGCGCCTTCACCTCGACGAAGGCGATCGTTGTCCCCCGCTTCACGATCAGGTCGACCTCGCCGCCCTTGCCGCCGAATCGCCGGGCGAGCGGGCGGTAGCCCTTGGCGGCGAGCCAGAGGATCGCGAGCCACTCCGCCCGTGCGCCGGTGACGCCGGAGCGTCGCGCCCGGCGGCTGCGGGTCTCGCCGGTCCGGCCCCCCGTCAAGGCTCCTCGCGGGTCAGCTCCAGCGCGCGCGCATAGACCTTGCGGCGCGGCTGGCCGGTCTCGGCCGCGACCTGGGCCACGGCCTCCTTCAGGGACACCACGGCGAGTGCCGCCCGCAGCCGCTCGGCGACGAGGTCCCCGGCCGGCGCCAGTTCCTCGGCTCCGGGCGGGCCGATGATCACGACGATCTCGCCGCGGGCCTCTTCCTCGCCCTCGTAATGGGCCGCGAGCGCCGAAAGCGGTCCGCGCCGGACATTCTCGTAGTATTTGGTCAGCTCGCGCGCCACCGCGCCGGGCCGCTCGCCCAGCACGGCGGCGGCATCCGACAACATCTCGGCCAGCCGCCGCGGCGATTCGAAGAAGACGAGCGTGCCCGGAATGGTGGCGAGTTCGGTCAGCCGCCCGCGCCGCGCCGCCGCCTTGGGCGGCAAAAAACCCTCGAAGAAGAAGCGGTCGGTCGGAAGTCCCGCCAGCACCAGCGCGGCCAGCACGGCCGAGGGGCCCGGAATCCCCGTCACCGGCAGCCCTTCCGCGACGAGTTCCGCCACGAGCTTGTAGCCGGGATCGGAGACCAGAGGCGTGCCGGCGTCCGAGATCAGAGCGAGCTTGCCGCCTTCGCGCAGCTTGGCGAGGATCTTCGGCCGCATCTGCTCGGCGTTGTGCTCGTGATAGGGGTAGAGCGGCGTCGAGATACCGTAATGCACGAGCAGCGTCTTCGAGGTCCGGGTGTCTTCGGCCAGGATCGCGTCCGCCGCGGCAAGCGTCGCCAGCGCCCGAAACGAGATGTCGCGCAGATTGCCGATCGGCGTCGCGACGATATGGAGGCCCGGCGATAATGGCTCGGCTTCCGCCCTGACCCCGAAGGCGGTGTAGCTGGTTGCGCGCGGCGCTGGCGTGGGGGCGTTCGACATCGGCGCGAACCTGCCACAGCTATGCGCTGCGCGCCATCGCGGCTCCCGGCCGTCATGTCGGCTGCGGCGTGCAACACAGAGTTAACAACTTGAAAATACCATGCCGCGCTGGCAGGAGAGTCCCTCGGTCGGGGGACTGCACCGCCGGACGGCTCATCGGCCGGTCCGGCCCGAGATCTGGAGATCGCCCGTGTTGCGTCATCGGCTCATCGAACCGGTCCGGCGGCGAAGCCTGCCTTCGCTGGCCGCGCTTGCTTGCCTCGCGCTCGCATCCTGCAGCGGCGGGCCCAGCGGGCTGCCGGGCTTCGACAGCGCCGCGACATCCGGCCAGCCGCAGCCGAGCACGGGCCAGACGATCGGCACCGGCAAGGTCAAGGTCGGTCTCATCCTGCCGCTGACCGCGGAAGGGCAGGGCGCCGTCGTCGGCAACTCGCTGAAGAACGCGGCCGAGATGGCGCTGGCCGAATTCCCCAACGCCGACCTGACGCTGCTGGTCAAGGACGACCGCGGCACGCCCGACGGCGCCCAGGCCGCCGCGCAGGAGGCGCTGCGCGAAGGCGCGGAGCTGATCATCGGGCCGCTCTTCGCGCCCTCTGTCCAGGCGGCCGGCCAGGTCGCGCGCGGCGCCAACCGCCCGGTCATCGCCTTCTCCAGCGACACCAACGTCGCCGGGCGCGGCGTCTATCTGTTGTCCTTCCCGCCCGAGAACGACGTCAACCGCGTCATCGCCTATGCCTCGCAGCAGGGCCGCAAATCCTTCGCCGCGATGGTGCCCGACACGGCCTATGGCAAGGTCGTCGAAGCGGCGTTCCAGCAGGCGGTTGCGGCCCGCGGCGCCCGCGTCGTCGTGATCGAGCGCTTTACGCCAGACCAGAATTCGATGAACGCCGCCGCAGCGCGGCTGACTCCGGCGCTGCAGCAGGCCGACGCCTTGTTCGTGCCCGCCGCCGCCGACACCATGCCGGCGCTCGGCCTGGCGCTCCAGCAGGCCGGCTATGACCCGGCCAAGGTCAAGCCGCTCGGCACCGGCGTCTGGAACGACGCCAATGTCGCGCGCGTGCCGGCGATCCAGGGCGGCTGGTTCGCCTCGCCCGATACCGCCGGTTTCAACGCCTTCGCCGGCCGCTACCAGACCCGCTTCAACAGCGCCCCGACGCGCACCGCAACGCTGGCCTATGACGCGGTCTCCCTGGCGGCCGCGCTGGCGCGCACGCAAGGGTCCCAGCGCTTTTCGGAATCGGTGTTGACCAACGCCTCGGGCTTCGCCGGCGCCGATGGCGTCTTCCGCTTCCGCCCCGACGGCCAGATCGACCGCGGGCTCGCCGTCCTCGAACTGCGCAACGGCCAGATCGTCACGATCAACGCCGCCCCGCGCGATCTCGGGCCGCGCACGCAGTAGCGGCTGGTTGTCAGGCGGCTTTCGGGGCAGGCACGAATGGCTTGACGTCGATGCTGCCCGCGCGTTTGCGGGCCTGGGCGATGTCGAAGCTGTTCTGCATGCGCATCAGCGTATCCATGGAGAGGCCAAAGGCCTTCTCGAAACGCAGCGCCATATCGGCGGAGAGCGCGGCGCGCTCGTTCAGGAGTGCGGAAAGCGCCGGGCGCGTAACGCCCAGCACTGTTGCCGCAGCCGTCACCGACAATTCGGCGGGTTCGATGATCTCGGTCTTGAGGAAGCTTCCGACATGCGGCGGATGTTTCAGCCGGTAGCCCTCGGTGGGTCGGGTTCCATCATCCATCAGTGATAATCCTCATAGTCCAGATCGATGATCTCGATGTCGTTCTGCTCGACCCGAAAGGTCAGGCGCCAGTTCTTCGTCACGAACAGACTCCAGACACCCTTCCGATCGCCCGTCAGCACATGGGCCTTCCAGGTCGGCACCAAACGAAGTTCGTCGGGGCCCTGCATGTCCTGCAGAAACGCGATCATCTTGCTCAGCTTGTCGACGACTTGCGGCTGAAGACCGGACGCATCGTCCGCCTCGACCAGCCGGCGCAAGCCCTTGTGCCTGACGTTCCGGATTCGCATCGCCGGACAATTTAGCAGCCGAGGCTCGGTCCGTAAAGCGATGCTTTACACGCTACGCCGCCAAATCCGCCACCACCGCGTCCAGAACCAGCGCGCCTTCGGGCGTGCAGGCAAGCTTGCCACCCGGCTTGCGGGTCAAAACCCGGTCCAGCACCAGGCTCGCGACGCGGCGTTCGTTCAGCGCCCGTCCCGACAGCGCTTTGAACACGGCGGGGTCGATTCCCTCGACCAGACGCAAGCCCATCAGCAGATATTCGTCGCCCTGAGCCACGGTATCGAGGCGCTCGTTCTCGACCAGCGCATGCCCTTCAGCCTCGACGCGAGCGAGCCAGGCCTCGGGGCTCTTTTCGGTCGAATGCGCCATCCGTCCCTCGGCTGTGACGAGCCGTCCATGGGCGCCGGGGCCAATTCCGGCATATTCGCCATAGCGCCAGTAGACGAGATTGTGCCGGCATTCCGCGCCGGGCCGGGCATGGTTAGAGATCTCGTAGACCGGCAGCCCATGCTTGGCCGTGATCTCCTGCGTGATCTCGTAGAGCACGGCGCCGGCTTCATGGTCGGGGATCGCGAGCTTGCCGGCCTTGTACAGCCGCTCGAACATGGTGTCGGGCTCGATGGTGAGCTGGTAGAGCGACAGATGCTCGGCGGCGTGGCTGATCGCCAGTTCGAGCTCTTCCCGCCACAAGGCCGGCGTCTGCGTCGGCGTGCGGGCATAGATCAGGTCGAAGGAGTAGCGCTCGAAATATTGGCGCGCGATCGCCACCGCATCGAGCGCCTCTCGCGTCGAATGCATCCGCCCCAGCGCCTTGAGATCGGCATCGTTGAGCGCCTGCACGCCCAGCGAGACGCGGTTGACGCCGGCCGCGCGGAAATCGGCGAAACGCCCGGCCTCGACGCTGGTCGGGTTCGCTTCGAGCGAGACCTCGCAATGCGGGTCGATCGCCCAGGCCTCGCCGATGGCGTCGAGAATGGCGCCGACGGTCCGCCCCTCCATCAGCGAGGGCGTGCCGCCACCGAAGAAGATCGAGGTGACGGTCCGGCCGGGCGCCAGCGCGGCACGATGGGCGAGTTCGCGCCGGAAGGCCGCGACATAGCGCGCCTGGTCGGGCGGCTGCAGCCGGACATGGCTGTTGAAGTCGCAATAAGGGCATTTGGCCAGGCAAAAGGGCCAATGCACATAGACGGCGAAGCCCGCATCCGCCGTTGGATGCAGGATGGGCGACGTCCCGGCCAGGGCGGCCACGCCGGTCAATTCGGCTTCCGCAGGCAGGCGGCCGCCAGCAGCTTGAACGCACGCGCCCGGTGCGACAGGGCGTCGTCGGCGCCGCTCTTCACGGTGCTCGACATCTCCGCGAAGGTCACGTCGTAACCATCGGGCTGGAAGATTGGGTTGTAGCCGAATCCGCCCGTGCCACGCGGCGCGTCGACGATCGTGCCGTAAACCCGCCCCTCGAACAGCTCCTCATGGCCGTCCGGCCATGCGATGACCAGCGCCGAGACGAAATGGGCCCGGCGCTGCTCTAGGGCCGTCGCGCCGCGCTTGGCCATCTCGGCGAGCACACGCGCCATCGCTGGCTTGAAATCCTTGCCCGGCCCGGCCCAGTTCGCGGAGAACAGCCCCGGCGCCCCGTCGAGCGCATCGATGCAGATGCCGGAATCGTCCGCCAGCGCCGGCAGGCCGGACGCCTTCGCCGCTGCGACCGCCTTGATCGCGGCATTCTCCGAGAACATGAAGCCGGTCTCGTCGGGCTCGGGCAGGCCGAGATCGCCGGCCGAGACCAGCTCGATCCCGTAGGGCGCCATCAGCTCGCGCATTTCGACGAGCTTGCCCTTGTTGTGGGTCGCGATCACGACCTTGCCGGTGAGGAGGCGGTGTTCAATCACGGGTCCAGACCTTCCTGGCTCGGAAACGCAGCGTCATCCCGGGCTTGTCCCGGGATCCATCGGAGGGCGTCGCACGCTAGGATGGATCCCGGATCTCCGCTTCGCTGCGTCCGGGATGGCGACAGGTTCACGAGGCAAACGAAGGCCGATCAGGCCACCGCCGCCTTCTGCAGCGCCACGAGCTTGCTCACGCCACCCTTGGCGAGCCGCATCAGCGCCATCAGTTCTTCCTCGGAGAACGGCGCGCCCTCGGCCGTGCCCTGCACCTCGACGAGGCCGCCGGTGCCTGTGATGACGAAATTGGCATCGGTCTGCGCGCCGGAATCCTCGATATAGTCGAGATCGAGCACCGGATTGCCGGCGACGATGCCGCAGGAGATCGCCGCGACATGGTCCTTCAGAGGGTTGGACCCCTTCAGCATGGAGCGGCTCTCCATCCATTTCAGCGCATCGTGCAGCGCGACCCAGGCGCCGGTGATCGAGGCCGTGCGGGTGCCGCCATCGGCCTGGAGCACGTCGCAATCGACCACGATCTGGCGCTCGCCGATCGCGGTCAGATCGACGACGGCGCGTAAGCTGCGCCCGACCAGACGCTGGATTTCCTGCGTGCGGCCCGACGGCTTGCCCGAGGTGACCTCGCGGCGGTTGCGCTCATGCGTGGCGCGCGGCAGCATCGCGTACTCGGCGGTGACCCAGCCCTTGCCGGTGCCGCGCAGCCAGGGCGGCCCCTTTTCCTCGACGGTCGCGGCGCAGAGCACCTTCGTCTCGCCGAACGAGACCATGCAGGAGCCCTCCGCATAGCGCACCACGCCGCGTTCGAGCGTGACCTTGCGCATCTCGTCTGCGGCGCGTTTGGAGGGTCGCATGGCGGTATCCTGAATGTCTGAGAGAATGGCGGCTTGTAGGCGGTTGGGTCCGGCGGGGCAAGGTTGGGCGCTGGCCGCGCGCGTTTTCGCTTGATCCCCCGAAAGCCGAAGCCGACAATCACAGCATGTCGAACCCGCATTTCCGCCCGAAATGAGCGCCCATACGCCGCGCCCCGAATCCCCGAGCGGGTTGATCGAGACCGATCAGCGCTCGCGCGAGATCTTCCGCCAGATCGTCGACGGCTTCCTGACCACGGGCGAGCCGGTCGGCTCGCGCAATATCGCACGCCTGCTGCCGATGGCGCTGTCGCCCGCGACGGTCCGCAACGTCATGACCGATCTCGAACTGGCCGGGCTGATCTACGCGCCGCACACCTCGGCGGGCCGCCTCCCCACCGAGAGAGGCCTGCGCTTCTTCGTCGATGCGATGATGGAGGTCGGCAACCTGACCTCGGACGAACGCACCCGGATCGAGGCGCAGATGAAGGCCGCTGCCACCGGGCGCACGCTCGACGGCACGCTGACCGAGGCCTCGGCGCTTTTGTCGGGGCTGTCGCGCGGCGCCGGCGTCGTCGTCACCACCAAGGCCAATGCGCGGCTCAAACATATCGAGTTTGTCCGGCTCGACCCGACGCGTGCGCTGGTCGTGCTGGTCGCCGATGACGGCACGGTCGAGAACCGGCTTCTGGCGCTGCCGCCGGGCCTCCCGGCCTCGGCGCTGACGGAGGCCGCCAATTTCCTCAATGCCCGCATCATGGGCAAGACGCTCGGCGAATTGCGCGCCGAGATCGCCCAGCACCGCGCCCAGATGGAAAGCGAACTCGATTCGCTGACGGCGCGGCTGGTCGAGAGCGGCATCGCCACCGCCTCCGGCCCCACCAGCGACCGTCATTTGATCGTACGCGGCCAGGCCAATCTGCTGGAGGACCTCAAGGCGCAGGAGGATCTCGAGCGCATCCGCCTGCTCTTCGGCGACCTCGAGACCCAGACCGACGTGATTGACCTGCTCTCGCGCGCCGAGGCGGGCGATGGCGTGCGCATCTTCATCGGTTCCGAGAACAAGCTGTTCTCGATGTCGGGCTCCTCCATGGTGGCCGCCCCCTTCCGCGATTCCGAGCAGCGCATCGTCGGCGTCGTCGGCATTATCGGCCCGACCCGGCTGAACTATGCCCGCATCGTGCCGATGGTCGATTACACGGCCAAGGTCGTCGGCCGGTTGCTGGATGGGGAGCGGTGAAGCCGATCCGGGCTTTATGCGGGTTCGCGCTGGGGATGATGATGACGTGCAGTCCCGCCCTGGCCACTGGTGCCGCCCTGATCGAGGCCGCGGCAGCTGGACGTTTGGTCGAGGTCGCAAGCCTGCTCCACGAAGGCGCTCCGCTTGAAGCGCAGGACGGACAGGGCCGGTCCGCACTTCTGCATGCGGTCGCCGGTGATCATGTCGCCGTCGCAAAGATTCTTCTCGAGGCCGGGGCAAGCCCGAACACGCAGGCCGCCAATCGGGACACGCCCTGGCTGCTTGCAGGGGCGCTGGGCCGGGCCGAGATCATCGCCGCAATGCTGCCGCGCCGGCCGGACCTGTCGATCCGCAACCGTTATGGCGGCAATGCACTGATCCCGGCCTGCGAGCGCGCCCATGTCGAGGCAGTGAAGCTCCTGCTGACCAGCGGCATCGACCTCGATCATATCAACGATCTCGGCTGGACCTGCCTGCTGGAGATCGTGATCCTCGGCGATGGCGGTCCCCGCCACCAGCAGGTCGCAAGGCTGGTTCTCGACGCCGGCGCCAATCCAAGCCTCTTTGACAAGGATGGCGTGACGCCTCTGGCTCATGCCCGCCAGCGCGGCCAGCAGGCGATCGCGCGCCTGATCGAACAGGCTGGCGGCCGCTGAAGCCCGGCGATTTGGCATCGAGGCCGGATCGCGCTACCTGTGCCGCTAACGCGGCCCTGCCGCCTCCCGACACGCGATTCTCGAGGCTCCCGCCATGACCGACACGCTCCCCGATCGCCTCTCCTCCAACCCCAACAGCCCGTTCTACAATGAGGAACTGCTTGCGCGGGACATCGGCATCCGCTTCAAGGGCGTCGAAAAGACAAATGTCGAGGAATACTGCGTCAGCGAGGGCTGGGTGCGCCTGACCGCAGGCACCGCCAAGGACCGCTTCGGCAATCCGATGACGGTGAAGCTCAAGGGCGAGGTCGAGCCCTATTTCCGCCAGGCGCAACCTGAGGCCTGAGCGTCCTCAATCGAGCTGCTTGTAGAAGCAAGCTGCTTGTAGAAGAAGGTCGAGCCGCAGTCGCGCCCGTCCGGCATCAGGGCGTAACGCGGAATCGTGCCGAGTTCGGTCCAGCCGAGGCGTTGGTAGAGCCGGCGCGCCGCGCCGTTCTCGTCGGTGTCGAGCACCAGCAGGTCGCGGTTGGCCCGTCGCGCCGCCGCCTCGGCCGCCTGCATCAGCGCTTCGCCGAGACCGCGCCGCCGCGCGCGGGAATGCACCAGCACCTTGGCGATTTCGGCGCGATGCGGTTGGTTTGGCTTGCCGACGAGCTGCAATTGGCAGGTGCCGACGATCTCTCCGGCCAATCGCGCGACAAAGAGAATGACCCGCCCCGCCGCAACGTCTTCGACAACGCCGGCCCAGAACGCGGCGTAGTCGGCGGGCCCGTTCCAGTCCATGAAGCCCACCGACGCGCCGCCCGCCACCGCGTCCGCGAGGATGTCGACGAGCGCCGGGATGGCTCCTTGCGCTTGCGCGGCGTCGAGCCGCAGGATCGCCATGTCGTTTCGCAAGATGATGTCGTCGGTCTCGGTCATGTCGGTCGTCCACCCCGGCTGTCGGCTGCGGTGAGCACGACCGCATAACGTGCCGGGCCTTCGCCCGGGTTCTGGAAGGCGATCGGGCCGTCGAGCAGCATGGCGAGACAATCGCCTGCGCAGAGACTGTGCTCGCGCCCGCCCACAGTGATGACGATCTCGCCGGCGAGAACCCAGATCTGCTGGTCGAGCCGGAAGCCGCCCCGCGGTGCATCGAGCAGCACGCGGGCGCCCATGGGCATCTCGACCTCGACGATCTCGACGCCTGAGCCTGTTCCGGCCGGCGAGACATTGCGCCGGACATAGCCGCTGGCCGGATCGGTCCAGACCGGCTGTTCGGCATGCCGTGCCAGCGGCCCGGCCTGGTGCTCATCGCGAAACAGGGCCGACAGCACGATGCCGAGTCCCGTGCAGATCCGGTCCAGAAGCGTGGCGGTCGGGCTCGATTCGCCCCGCTCGACCCGCGAGATCATCGCGCGGCTGACGCCGGAGCGCTGCGCCAGCTGGTCCAGCGTCAGATCGCGGGTCTGGCGCAGCGCCTTGATGCGGGCGCCCAGGCGCCGGTCGAGATCGATCGTGGCTTCATCATCCATCATCAGAGAATAATTCCATGATATCGGATAATGCAAGCCTCTGCCGGCGGCTGGCCAGCCTCGGGCAAGCGGCGTCAACGCCAATTTCACCACATTTGCAGCTTGTCGCCGCGACCGGCGCCGCCTTTGCCAAAAACTCAGGGGTTTCCGCTTCAATGTCTGAAACGACGCCCGAAAGGGCGCTGGTCGAGGGGAAACGACCGAAGGGAACGGCGATGAATCGCGGTCTCGAATGGCTTGGGCGCTCCGTCGTCGGTTTCATCACCCGCGGCAGGCCGGAACCACGCCCGGCGGACGCCAGGGCGCTCGCGCGGCTGCAGGCGGCGTTGCAGCCCGGGGACGTCCTCCTCGTCGAAGGCAGCATGAAGGTCTCGGCCGCGATCAAATACCTGACGCAATCAACCTGGTCGCATGCGGCGCTCTATGTCGGCGACACTGGTCAGTTCACCGACGAGGGCGAGCCGCTGGTGCTGGCCGAGGTCGAGATGGATGTCGGCTGCGTGCTCTCGCCGCTCTCCAAATACGGCGCCTTTGGCACCCGCATCTGCCGGCCCCAGGCGCTCGATCCGGAAGGCCGCGACATCGTCGTCGATTATGTGCTCGGCCGGCTCGGCAGCCAGTACGATCTCAAGAACATCCTCGATCTGATGCGCTGGCTGATTCCCTTGCCCTGGGCGCCGAAATCCTGGCGCCGGCGCATGATTGCGCTCGGCTCTGGCGATCCGACGCGGGCGATCTGCTCGACCCTGATCGCCCAGGCTTTTGAGGCGGCGCGCTATCCCGTGCTGCCGACGATCGAATATGCGCAGGCGATGGACGAGGCGGATTTCGAGGAAATCCTGCATATCCGCCACCATTCGCTCTACATGCCGCGCGATTTCGACATCTCGCCCTATTTCGCCGTGGTCAAGCCGACGCTGGAGGCCGGCTTCGACTACCGCACACTGACCTGGGCGCGGCAGCCGGCCGCCCACGAGCCGCAGATGGCCGCGGCGCAATAGCCGCCCACGCCCCAAATCCGCGACGCCGCAAACCCTTGGCGGGATGAAGCTTCGCTGCTATGGCCCGCGCATGAGCACGAAGTCCTTCGACAACATCCGCAACTTCTCGATCGTGGCCCATATCGACCACGGCAAGTCGACGCTGGCCGACCGGTTGATCCAGACCACCGGCACGGTGGCGGCGCGCGACATGAGCGAGCAGATGCTCGACTCGATGGATATCGAGAAAGAGCGCGGCATCACCATCAAGGCGCAGACCGTCCGGCTCGATTATCGCGCGCAGGACGGCAAGGATTACATCCTGAACCTGATGGACACGCCCGGCCATGTCGACTTCGCCTATGAGGTCTCGCGCTCGCTAGCGGCCTGCGAGGGCTCGCTGCTCGTCGTCGACGCCTCGCAGGGTGTCGAGGCGCAGACGCTCGCCAACGTCTATCAG
Source organism: Allobosea sp. (assembly GCF_030695125.1). Lineage (GTDB taxonomy): Bacteria > Pseudomonadota > Alphaproteobacteria > Rhizobiales > Beijerinckiaceae > Allobosea. The sequence continues at coordinate 139,531 of NZ_JAUYTP010000016.1, forward strand.
GCGCTCGACGCCGGCCACGAGATCGTCACCGTCCTCAACAAGATCGACCTGCCCGCCGCCGAGCCCGAGCGCATCAAGCAGCAGATCGAGGACGTGATCGGCCTCGACGCCTCCGAGGCCGTCGCGATCTCGGCCAAGACCGGGATCAACATCGAGGGCGTGCTGGAGGCCATCGTCCAGAAGCTGCCGGCCCCCAAGGGCGACAGCGAGGCCCCGCTGAAATGCCTGCTCGTCGATAGCTGGTATGATGCCTATCTCGGCGTCGTCGTGCTCGTGCGCGTCATCGACGGCGTGCTCAAGAAGAACATGACCATCCGGATGATGCGCGCCAACGCCGCCTATGGCGTCGACCGTGTCGGTGTGTTCAAGCCGAAGATGACCGAGGTCAAGGAACTCGGCCCCGGCGAGGTCGGCTTCTTCACCGCCTCGATCAAGGAGGTCGCCGACACCGCGGTCGGCGACACCATCACCGACGAGAAGCGCCAGACGCCCCAGGCCCTGCCAGGCTTCAAGCCGGTGCAGCCGGTGGTGTTCTGCGGCATCTTCCCGGTCGACGCTGCGGAATTCGAGACGTTGCGCGCCGCGATGAGCCGCCTGCGCCTGAACGACGCCTCGTTCTCCTACGAGATGGAAACGTCGGCTGCGCTGGGCTTCGGCTTCCGCTGCGGCTTCCTCGGCCTGCTGCATCTCGAGATCATCCAGGAGCGGCTGGAGCGCGAGTTCAACCTCAACCTGATCTCGACCGCGCCATCGGTCGTCTACCGTCTCAACCTGCGCGACGGCACGGTGCTGGAACTGCACAATCCCGCCGACATGCCCGACGTGATGAAGATCGAGACGATCGAGGAGCCCTGGATCAAGGCGACGATCTTCACCCCCGACGAGTATCTCGGCTCGGTCCTGAAGCTCTGCCAGGACCGCCGCGGCGTCCAGACCGACCTGTCCTATGTCGGCGCGCGCGCCAAGGTCGTCTACGACCTGCCGCTGAACGAGGTCGTGTTCGATTTCTACGACCGGCTGAAGTCGATCTCGAAGGGCTACGCCTCCTTCGACTACGCCATCACCGACTACCGCGAGGGCGACCTCGTGCGCATGTCGGTGCTGGTCAATGCCGAGCCGGTCGATGCGCTCTCGATGCTGGTCCACCGCTCGCGCGCCGATTCCCGCGGCCGCGCCATGTGCGAGAAGCTCAAGGATCTGATCCCGCCGCACATGTTCCAGATCCCCGTCCAGGCGGCGATCGGCGGCAAGATCATCGCCCGCGAGACCATCCGCGCCCTGCGCAAAGACGTCACCGCCAAGTGCTATGGCGGCGACGCCTCGCGCAAGCGCAAGCTTCTGGACAAGCAGAAGGAAGGCAAGAAGAAGATGCGGCAGTTCGGCCGCGTCGAGATCCCGCAGGAAGCCTTCATCGCCGCGCTGAAGATGGACGACTGAGCGGCAACGCTCTCCCGGTTCCGCTCCAAACGCGGGTCATCCCGGACAAGCCGCGTTAGCGGCGCCGATCCGGGATCCATTCCGGCACGGTTCCGGCATGGATCCCGGGTCTTCCTGCGGTCGCCCGGGATGACGGCCTGATCATGGTGAGCGCCAAACTCACCAGCCCAGCGCGCAACCATCCTTGCGGTGGTCGGAGCCGGCCGACAGCACGCCCGTGACGGGATCGATCGCGATCGCCTGGCCGCCGCCGATCGCCGCGCCCGGCGCGGTGAAGGTGAAGCCGCGCCGCTCCAGCTCGGCCTTCACCGCCGCCGGCAGGGTCTTCTCAGCCTCGATCGCAACCTGCCCCGGTCGCGGGAAGACGCGCGGCAGCGAGATCGCGGTCTGCAGGTCGAGCCCGTAATCCAGCAGCTTGCTGACCAGATGGGCGTGGCCCATCGCCTGATAGTGGCCGCCCATCACGCCGAAGGAGAGGCAGACCTTGCCGTCGCGCAGCATCATGCCGGGGATGATCGTGTGCAGCGGGCGCTTGCGCGGCGCGATGGCGTTGGGGTGGCCGGCCTTGAGCACGAAGCCCTGGCCGCGGTTCTGCAGCAGCACGCCGCTCTTGGGCGCAACGAGCGCCGCGCCGAAGGGGTGGAACACCGAGTTGATGAAGCTCACCGCCATCCCGTCGCCGTCGACGACGCTGATATAGACGGTGTCGGCATGCTCCACCTCGGTGGGCGCGAAGCTCGGCAGCTCCTTGATCGCCTGCTTCAGGTCGATCTGGCTGCGCAGCTGCGCCGCCAGCTCCTCCGAGAGCAGCCAGTCGAGTGGGACCTTGCTCTGGCTCGGGTCGGCCAGCACCGCATCGCGCACCGAATAGGCGAGCCGGGACGCCTCGATCTCGACATGCAGCCGATCGGCGGAGAGCGGGTCGTCGCCCGGCTCGAAGCCCGAGAGAATGTTGAGGATCATCAGCGCGATCACGCCCTGACCGGCGGGCGGGCACTCGAACACGTCATGGCCGCGGAAGCGGGTACGGATCGGCGTGACGTAACCGCCCTTGGCCTCGCGGAAATCCTCGAGCGTATGCAGGCCACCGAGCTCGCGCAGCCGGTCGACCATGTCCTGCGCGATCTCTCCCTCATAGAAGGCGCTCGCCCCGTTCTCGGCGATGGCCTGCAGCGTCGCGGCAAGCTCGCGCTGGTGGTGGATCTCGCCGGCCAGCGGCGCCCGGCCGCCGGGCAGGAAGACGCGCGCGGTCGGCTCGTCCTTCGCCATCAGCGCGGCCTGTCCGGCCCAGTCGGCGGCGGCGCGCGGCGCCACCACATAGCCGTCCCGCGCCAGATCGATCGCCGGCTGCAGGAGCTGCGCCAGCGGCAGGCGGCCATGGTCCTTGACCAGCGTCGCCCAGGCCTCGACGGAGCCCGGAATCGTCACCGCATGGGGGGACTGGCGCGGAATCTCGCTGAAGCCCTGCTCCCGATACCAGTCGAGCGTCGCCGCAGCCGGCGCGCGGCCCGAGCCGTCATAGGCGAGGACGTTGTCGCTGCCGCCCTGAGCCATCAGCACGAAGCAGTCGCCGCCGATGCCGGTCGAGCCCGGCTCGACCACGCATTGCACGGCGCAGGCGGCGACCGCCGCGTCGATCGCATTGCCACCGGCCTGGAGGATATTGATCGCGGTGAGCGTCGCGGTCGGGTGGGAGGTCGCGGCCATGCCGCGCCGGCCCATCACCACGGAACGGCCGGGGAGTTCGAAATCGCGCTGGTTCGGGTTGCTCACGTCGGTCTCCCAAGGCTCGGCCGGCTTCTGTCGGCCTGTCATATCCGCACTCGCGCAGCCTGCGGCGTTTGGCAAGCTCCCCGGGTGCATCCTCGCTCTGCAACGGGTTTCCCGCGCGCGCGCGCGCTGATACGACCGGGGTCAAGAAACCGAAGCTGGGGAGATGTAAGACCGTGCCGCTACCTGCCTCGCTTGCCGGGCGCCTGCGCCTGCCCGCCATCGCCTCTCCGATGTTCCTCGTCTCGGGCCCCGATCTCGTGGTCGAGACCTGCAAGGCCGGCATCCTCGGCACCTTCCCGGCGCTGAACCAGCGCACGAGCGAGGGCTACGCCGCCTGGCTGACCGAGATCGAGGGGCGCCTCGCGGATGTGCCCGATGCCGCGCCTTTCGGCGTCAACCTCATCGTCCACCGCTCCAATCCGCGGCTGGAGGCGGATCTGGCGATCACGGCCAAGCACAAGGTGCCGCTCGTCATCACCTCGCTTGGCGCGGTGCCCGATCTGGTCAAGGCCGTGCATGGCTATGGGGGACTGGTCTTCCACGACGTCATCAGCCTGCGCCATGCCCAGAAGGCGGCCGAGGCCGGCGTCGACGGCATCATTGCGGTCGCGGCCGGCGCCGGCGGCCATGCCGGCACGATGAGCCCCTTCGCGCTGGTCTCAGAGATCCGGCGTTTCTTTGCCGGCACGATCGTGCTGGCGGGTGCGATCTCGACAGGCGCCCAGATCGCAGCCGCGCAGATGATGGGCGCCGATCTTGCCTATCTCGGTACGCGCTTCATCGCCACGACCGAGAGCATGGCGGACCCCGAATACAAGGCGATGCTGCTGCGCAGCCAGGCCGCCGACATCCTCTACACGCCGGCCATCAGCGGCGTGAACGCCAACTTCATGCGCGAGAGCATCCAGGCCGCGGGGCTCGACCCCGACAATCTGGTCTCCCACGGCAAGCTCGATCTCGGCAACGAGGCCAAGGTCTGGAAGACGATCTGGTCGGCCGGCCAGGGCGTCGGCGCGATCGAGGACGTGCCAACCACAGCCGAGCTGGGCGCGCGTCTGCTGGCCGAATACCGTCATGCGCGGGCCTCGCTCGCGGGCTGACTGCACGCTCAGATCGTGGGGCCATCCGCGCCGTCAGCCCGGACGCAGCGAAGCGGAGATCCGGGATCCATCATAGGGCGCCGGAGCCCTCCGATGGATCCCGGGGCAAGCCCGGGATGACGGTGCTGGTTCGGAGCCCGCTGCCGCCCAATCAGCCCTTCAGCTTGGCGTTGCACTGGCTCCAGTAGCCGCCGCCCTTCTCGATCCACTTCAGCTCGCCATTGGCGTTGGCGGTCTTGTTGGCGTTGTACTGGTCGGCGCAGGTCTTGAGGCGTGCCTTGCCGGCCGTGAGGTCGTTGTATTTCGACGCCACCGCCTTCGGGAACACGGCGGGCTTCGCCTTCGCCGTCGCGGCGGGTTTGGCCGCCGTGGTCGCCGGGGCGCTGGCGGGCGTCACGGCCGGCTTGGCCGGCTCGCTCACGGCAGCGGCGGCCTCGGCCTCGTCGGCGTCGTCATCGGCGCACTGGGCCTTGCGGAAGTCGTTCCATTTCTGGCCCTTCAGCGTGTTGGCCTTCTTGGCGTCCTGATATTTGGCGCTGCATTCCTTCATCGTCAGGGCCGCCGCGGGAGTGATCGGCAGGGCCGTCAACGCCAACAGGGCAGCGCCGGCAAGGATGGCATTCCTCAACATGGTCGTCTCCATCGCAAGGGCTCGTCTGCCCTTGCGGCATGCCACTCCCATTCCGCCTGCCTTGCAAGCGGCATTTTCAAGGCTGGGCCGGCGCCTACCCGCCTTGGGTGGTCAGGCCAGCGAGCGCAGGTCGAAGGCGGGGTCGCCCGCCTGCTCCGGCGTCGGCGAGACGCCGGCCGCGATCAGGCGCCGGCCCATCATATGGTCGGCCGGCCGGTTGATGCTCTCGATCGCCGCAAGCCGCTCGCCATCGTAGCGAAACAGAGAAAAGCGCCCCTCGGCCGGCGAGCCGCGCAGCACGGTGGTGCCACCCGGAACGCCGATGCCGACCATCTGCAGCTTGACGTCGTACTGGTCCGACCAGAACCAGGGCACGGCGGCATGGGGCTCCGCCCGGCCGGCGATTGTCGCGCCGACGACGCGGCCCTGATCATTGGCGTTCTGCACCGAACTCAGCCGCAGGCGCCGCCGCGCATGGACATTCGGGTGGCTGGTGCAGTCGCCGGCCGCGAAGATTAGCGGGTCGGAGGTCCGCCCGAAGGCGTCGACCGCGATCCCGTCATCGAGCGCGAGCCCAGCAGTCGCGGCCATCTCGACATTGGGCACGGCCCCGACCGCCGCCAGCACGAGATCGCAGGGCAGGCGCGAACCGTCTGCACAGAGGACCGCCGTCACCTTGCCGCCCTCGCCCTCGATGCGCTCGACGCGCGTGTCGAGGCGGATGGCGACACCCTGACGCTGATGCACGCCCTGCATATAGGCGGAGATTTCTGGCGCGACGGCGTGGCCGATCAGCCGCGACCCGGCCTCGACCACCGTGACCTGTTTGCCCAGCGTGACAGCCGCCGATGCGACCTCGAGCCCGATGAAGCCGCCGCCGATGATCACGATCGCCTGCGCCGCCGCGAGCCGCGCGTTGAGCGAATGCGCGTCGTCGACTGAGCGCAGGGCGAGAACGCCGTCCAGAGCGGCGCCCTCACAGCGCAGCACCGCTGCCCGCGCGCCGGTCGCGAGTGCGAGCTGCCCGTATCCCAGCACCGAGCCGTCCGCGAAGTGTACCTGTCGAGCCTCGCGGTCGAGCGTCACCGCATGGCGGCGCGGCAGGAAGGCGATGCCGGCCTCGGCAAAGAAGGAGGCCGCCTTCAGCGGCAGATGGGCTCCGGCCTTGCCGAGCAGGAAACCCTTCGACAGCGGCGGCCGCTGATAGGGCAGCTCGGCCTCGTCGCCCGCCAGCGCAATGCGGCCGGCAAAGCCGGCCTCGCGGGCGGCCGCGGCAATCGCGAGCCCCGCATAGGAGGCGCCGATCACGAGGAGGTCGAAGGCGTCGGCGGTCGGCAGGGCGGGGGAAGGGGCGGTGGGCATCCGGAGATCCATGCGCAAGGCGCCCGGAGGAATGTCCGCGACGCGCCACGCCCGAAGGCGTGCCCCGTATCTAGGCGAGACGGCCGCCGCCGCCTATCCGAAAAGCAAAGGCGGCGACCTTGCGGCCCCCGTCCCCCGCCGGGCGCGCTGCGTTCGTGGTCGGTCTTCAGCCGGCGTTCGAGGTAGCGGCTGTAGGAACCGATCGCGTAACTGAACACGGCATAGACCAGTGCCGCGAAAACATAGCCCTCGATCACGGCGATGCCCTGCCAGTTCGTGTCGCGCAGCGAGGCACGCACCGTTTCCGCGATAGAGGCGCCAGCGAAGATGATGATCGCGATCTGCGCCTGCAGCAATTTGTCGACCGTCAGCCCGTCCGGCATGAACAGCGGCAGCATCACCGAGGCCATGAACAGGATCGAGACCAGCGGCACGCCGCGGACGACCTTTATGAAGATGATGGCGATGACCTGGATCGCCGGCAGCTTGGAGCTGCGTGCCAGTGCCAGTGCCACGCCGAGCGGGAAACCCAGCGCCAGCCCGACGAAGGAGAGCATGAAGGAGAGCGGCACACCGCCCTAGTTCGTCGTGGTGGCGACCGGCAGGCCGAAGACACCGCCATACATCAACACGCCGCAGATGAGCGGAACCGCACGATATCGCGCGATGGACTGGAAAGATGAGGTGTGGCGGACAGGGAGGGATTCGAACCCTCGATACGGTTTCCCGCATACACACTTTCCAGGCGTGCGCCTTCAACCACTCGGCCACCTGTCCGGCGCGCTGCTTATGACCGCCGAGCCGGCTTCTTTCAAGGGCGATCTGTCGACGATCGACAGATCGGGCGAAATCGGGTTTGGCCGTGGTTGCAAAGCGCAGGGCGAAGGGGCAAATCGGGGGAGAGATCGATGGCCACAAGCGAGGCGGTTCGCCCCGTCGGCCATCGCATGGAGGGCGCGAACCCGTCGATCGGGCGGCGGGTCGGTCGGGAGAACGGATGGTGCGGTTCCTGCTGCGGCTTCTCGGCTATCTGCTCGTCGCAGCCGGCTTCGTCTCGCTCGTGATCGACGGCGCCCGCTCGATCGCCAATTCCGGCCTGCACTACACACCGGTGAGCCTGGCGCTGACGACGCTGACGGGGTTCCGCAGCGAGGCCCTCCAGCCCCTGGTCGAGCGCAACCTGCCGGCCTGGTTGTGGGACCCTGTGCTGATCAACCTGCTGCTTTCGCCGGCTGCGCTCCTCGCACTGCTGCTCGGGTTCCTGCTGCTGAAACTCGGCGCCGCGCCCGATCCCGAAATCGGCATCGTCACGCGACGGTGAAGCGGCTGAGCGCCGCGCGCGCCTGTCGCCAGCGCGGGGGGATGCCTATATCGGGGTCCGCAACCAGCTACGGAGCTCGACATGTTCTTCCAGCGCAAGAAGACGGCCCTCCCCGAGGCCCATGAGGCGCTCCCAGGCCGCGCCGGCCCGATCGCGACCGCCGAGCGGCATTTTCTCAACAAGCGGCCGCTGGCCGGCCCCTATCCGGACGGCCTGCAGGTGGCGGTCTTCGGGTTGGGCTGTTTCTGGGGCGCGGAGCGCAAATTCTGGCAGATGGGCGAGGGCGTCTGGATCACCGCCGTCGGCTACACCGCGGGCTTCACGCCCAACCCGACCTATGAGGAGGTCTGCTCGGGCCGCACTGGCCATAACGAAGTCGTGAAAGTCGTCTTCGACCCGGCGGTCCTGCCTTATGAGAGCCTGCTCAAAACCTTCTGGGAAAGCCACGACCCGACGCAGGGCATGCGCCAGGGCAATGATGTCGGCACGCAGTATCGCTCCGGCATCTATCTGCAGGATGAGGCGCAGCGCGCCGTCGCCGAGCGGTCCAGGGCGGATTACCAGCAGGCGCTGCAGCAGCGCGGCTACGGCCCGATCACCACCGAGATCGTGGACGCGCCTGCCTTCTATGACGCCGAGGACTACCACCAGCAATATCTCGCCAAGAACCCGGCCGGCTACTGCGGCCTCGGCGGCACGGGCGTCTCCTGTCCGATCGGCGTCGGCGTCGCGGCGCAATAGCCGGGACGCCTTGCCGCATCGGGAGGGGCATGCCAGATGCGGACCGGCACAGGGAATGGGGGGCGGCAATGGTGGGCGAAAAGGCTGACGACGGCGAGACGGTCTATCGCGCCGGCCCCGCCGAGCGGGGCCTTGGCACGGTTCTGTCGGCAAGCCGCTGGCTGCTCGCGCCCTTCTACCTGCTGCTGGTCGTCACCCTGGCGGGGCTGCTGATCAAGGCGCTGCAGGAGGCCTGGCATTTCATCAGCCATGTGCTGACCGCGACCGAGGCCGAGGTTATCCTTGGCGTGCTCGCGCTGATCGATCTCACCTTCACCGGCTCGCTGATCGTGATCGTGATCTTCTCGGGTTACGAGAATTTCGTCGCCAAGATCGATATCGGGACCAGCCGCAACTGGCCGGCCTGGATGTCGCAGATCGATTTCTCGGGCCTCAAGCTCAAGCTGATCTCCTGCATTGTCGCGATTTCGGCGATCCAGCTGCTCAAGGCCTTCATGAACGTGAAGGGCACCAGCGACCGCGACCTGATGTGGTATGTCGTGGTGCATGTGGTTTTTGTCGTGTCCGGCGTGCTGATGGCCTGGACGGACCGGATCTCGGGCGAGGCCAAAGCGAGCAAGTGAGGGCGGCGGAGCGCCACGGCGCCGGTCCTGGATCCGCCCCCGCGCCGACCGTCGGGCTCAAATCGCAAAAAAGCCACGATATTGCGCGGTCGGCTGACGAAACGCTGGGGGATTGCCAGGCATGGCCTTGATCCCGCGGCCAAAGCCCTGAACACTCCGGCTTTCAATGGGAGTGTCAGACATGAAGACGCGTAGGATTTTCGTCGCAGCCGGCCTGGCCCTCGGCGGTGTTGCACTCGCTGCCGGCATGGGGCTCGCCCAGGCCCCCGCCTTCTTCCGCATCGGTACGGGCGGCACGGCCGGCACCTATTATCCGATCGGCGGTCTGATCGCGAACGCGATCTCGTCGCCGCCGCAGCTGATTTCGACCGCCGTCGCCAGCAACGGCTCCGTCGCCAACGTCAACGCCATCGTCGGCGGCGCGGCTGAATCGGGCTTCGTCCAGGCCGATGTCGCCTTCTGGGCCTATTCCGGCACGGGCGTGTTCGAGGGCAAGCCCAAGGTCACCGATCTGCGCTCGATCGCCAATCTCTACCCCGAGAGCGTCCATCTCGTCGTGCGCAAGGCCTCCAATGTGAAGAGCGTCGCCGACCTCAAGGGCAAGAAGGTCTCGCTCGACGAGCCCGGCTCCGGCACGCTGCTCAACGCCAAGGCGATCCTGGCCGCCTTCGGCATCGGCGAAAAGGACATCACCCCCGAATATCTCAAGCCCAACCAGGCCGCGGAGAAGATGAAGGACGGCTCGGTCGATGCCTTCTTCTTCACCGGCGGCTTCCCGGCGGCAGCGATCTCCGAGCTCGCCTCCACCGGCTCGGGCATCGACATCCTGCCGATCACCGGCCCGGCGGCCGAGAAGCTCGCCAAGGACTTCCCCTTCTTCGCCGTCGACGAGATTCCCGCCGGCACCTACAAGGACGTCGGAGCGGTCAAGACAGTGGCGGTCGGCGCCCATTGGGTGACCTCGTCCAAGATCTCGGCCGATACCGTCTATGCCGTCACCAAGGCGCTCTGGAGCGACAAGGCCCGCGCCGCGCTCGATTCCGGCCACGCCAAGGGCAAGGCGATCCAGAAGGCGACCGCGCTCAACGGCCTGCTGGGCGTGCCGCTGCATCCTGGTGCCGAGCGCTTCTACAAGGAAGCCGGCCTGCTGAAGTAAGCAGGCACCAACCGCTAACACCAAGCGCGCCGTCATCCCGGAAAAGCCGCGAAGCGGCGCTGATCCGGGATCCATGCCTGAACCGCTCCGGCATGGATCCCGGGTCTCCGCGGAGTTCATCCTTGGGCCGATCGAAGATCGGACCCGAGGGCTCCGCCCGGGATGACGGCGCGCGTGTATTGATGCCCCAACAAGCGGACCATCCCCATGACCAGCCAGCCTTCCGCCGCCGAACTCGCCAAGCTCGAGGAAGAACTCGATCCCGAGATGCAGTTCCGCAAGGTGCCGCACGGCACCGCGCTGCTCGTTGGTGGGCTTTTGCTCGCGCTCTCGGCCTTCCATTACTACACCGCCGGCTTTGGCCTGATGCGCGAGACGACGCATCGCGGCATCCACCTCGCCTTCGTGCTCGGGCTGATCTTCCTGGTCTTCTCGGCCCGCAAGAGCCAGGGTCGCACGGTCCACGACTCTTCGCTCTGGAGCCCCGGCGGCGTGCCGCTCTATGACTGGATCTTCGCGCTCGCGGTGGCGGTCTCCAGCCTTTATGTCCCCTGGATCTTCGAGGACATGGTCTTCCGGATCGGCAACCCCTCGACGCTCGACGTGGTGATGGGGTCGATCACCATCATCCTGATGATCGAGGCGACGCGCCGCGCCATCGGCTGGGGCCTGCCGATGATCGCGCTCTTCGCCATGACATATGCGATCTTCGGCAACTGGTTTCCCGGCATCTTCCTGCATCCGGGCTCGACCTGGTCGAACCTGATCAACCATCTCTATCTCACCAGCCAGGGCGTCTATGGCGTCGCGCTCGGCGTCGTCGCCACTTACGTCTTCCACTTCGTGCTGTTTGGCGTGCTTGCCACCCGCATCGGGCTGGGCCGGCTCTTCCTCGGCGTCGCCGCGGCGGTGGCAGGCCGCTATGCCGGCGGGCCGGCCAAGGTCTCGATCTTCGGCTCGGCGCTGTTTGGCATGATCTCGGGCTCGTCGGTCGCCAACACCGTGACCGTGGGCTCGCTGACGATCCCGATGATGATCCGCCTCGGCTACAAGCGCCACTTCGCGGCGGCCGTGGAATCGACCGCAGCGACGGGCGGCCAGATCACGCCGCCGATCATGGGCGCCGCCGCCTTCCTGATGGTCGAGTTCCTCAACCTGCCCTACGCGACCATCATCATCGCCGCGATCATCCCGGCCTTCATGCATTTCTACGGCGTGCTGATGCAGGTGCATTTCGAGGCTCGCAAGACCGGCATGGGCGGCATGACCGATGCCGATGCGCCGAAGCTCTCCGAGGTCTTCGCCCGCGACTGGCCGACGATCGCGCCGCTGTTTGCGCTGATCATGGTGCTGTTCACCGGCTACACCCCCTATCTCGCCGCCTTCTGGGGCATCACCGGCTGCATGCTCGTTGGCCTCGCGCATCACCGCGCCGCCTCGGCCATGGTCTTCGCGCTGGCGATCGGGCTGGCCGCGCCGACCGAGTTCCTGCGCGTGCCCGGTGTCAACTTCGCCTTTACGGCGGCCGCCTTCCTGGTCATGGCCCATGGCGTGCTGATGAAGTCGACGGAAGGCCGCAAGCGCGTCGACGACATGATCGACGCCTTCATCCTCGGCGCGAAATACGCCATCGGTGTCGGCGCGGCGGCGGCGACCGTCGGCATCATCGTCGGCGTGGTGACCTTGACCGGCGTCGGCTTCAAGATCTCCTGGATCGTCACCTCGCTGGCTGATCAATGGGCGCGCGGCGTCTCCGACCTGATCCCGTTCTTCCCCTTCGAACTCAAGAGCGCGACGCTGTTCTTCACGCTCGTGCTGACCGGCCTGGTCTGCATTCTGCTCGGCTGCGGCGTGCCGACCACGGCCAACTACATCATCATGGTCACCGTGGCGGCGCCCGCGCTCGGCATGCTCGGGGTCAACCCGCTCGTGGCGCATTTCTTCGTGTTCTATTACGGCGTTCTCGCCGACATCACCCCGCCGGTCGCGATCGCCGCCTATGCAGGCGCGAGCATGGCGGGTGCCGATCCGTTCAAGACCGGCAACACGGCATTCCGGCTGGCGCTCGGCAAGGTTCTCGTGCCCTTCGTCTTCGTGTTCTCGCCCTCGATGCTGATCATGGCGCCTGGCTTCACTTGGACCGAGCTCGTCGGCTCGACCGCCTCCTGCATCGCCAGCATCACCCTGCTCTCGGCGGCCTTCGCCGGCTGGTTCCTGGCGCCGCTGCGGATGTGGGAGCGCCTCGTCATTGCCCTGGCCGCGTTGCCGATGATCCTGGCGACGCCGACCAGCGTTCTGATCGGCCTCGTCATTGCCGCGCCGGTGCTGCTGCGTCAGGTCGCGGCCAGACGGGCGGTGCCAGCCGCAGTGTAGGTTCCCGATCTGTTCTTGCGTCGCACCTGAAGCTGAGCTAGCCTTCCCGCGGGCATGGGGTGGCGCTGATGGTGACGCGGGTCGCGACGGTGGCGTTCGAGGGCATCGAGGCGCGCGCCGTCGATGTCCAGGTCCAGGTCACGCCCGGCGGCGTCGCGTTCATTCTGGTCGGGCTGCCCGACAAGGCGGTGGGCGAGAGCAAGGAGCGGGTGCGCGCCGCGCTGATCGCCTCGGGCCTGGCCCTGCCGGCCAAGCGCATCACGGTCAACCTCGCCCCGGCCGACCTCCCCAAGGAGGGCAGCCATTACGATCTCCCGATCGCGCTCGCGGTGATGGCGGCGATCGGCGCGATCCCCACTGATGCGCTGGCGGGCTACACCGTGCTGGGCGAACTCGCGCTCGACGGCTCGATCACGGCGGTTGCCGGCGTTCTGCCGGCTGCGATCGCGGCCTATGGCCGGGGGCAGGGACTCATTTGCCCTCATCCCTCGGGTCCGGAAGCCGCTTGGGCCGCGGCCGATATCGACATTCTTGCGCCGCGCTCGCTGATCCAGCTCGCCAACCATTTCAAGGGCACGCAGGTGATGGCGCGGCCCGAGCCCGCGGTCGCGCGCCAATCCGGTCCGCTGCCCGATCTTGCCGACATCAAGGGCCAGGAAAGCGCCAAGCGCGTGCTGGAGATCGCCGCTGCCGGCGGTCATAATCTCCTGATGAACGGGCCCCCCGGTGCCGGCAAGTCGATGCTGGCGAGCCGGTTGCCCTCGATTCTGCCCCCACTTAGCCCGCGCGAACTGCTCGAGGTCTCGATGGTGCTCTCGGTGGCGGGCCATCTCGCCGACGGCGCCTTGACCGATCGGCGGCCCTTCCGTGCGCCCCACCACTCGGCCTCAATGGCGGCGCTCGTCGGCGGCGGTCTCCAGGCCAAGCCCGGCGAGGTCTCGCTCGCCCATCATGGCGTGCTATTCCTCGACGAGCTGCCCGAGTTCCAGGCCCAGGCGCTCGACGCGCTGCGCCAGCCGATGGAAACGGGCGACGTGCTGATCTCCCGGGCCAATCACCGCGCCGTCTACCCGGCTCGTTTCCAACTCGTCGCGGCGATGAACCCGTGTCGCTGCGGCAAGGCGACAGAGCCCGGCTTCGCCTGCCGGCGCCAGCAGAATGAGCGCTGCATGGCGCAGTACCAGGGCCGCATCTCCGGCCCGATGCTGGACCGCATCGACATCACCATCGATGTCCCCGCCGTGACAGCCTCCGATCTGATCCTGCCGTCGGCAAGCGAGGGCTCGGCGCAGGTCGCAGCCCGCGTGGCGGCCGCGCGCCGGCTGCAGACGGCGCGTTTCGAGGCTTTGGGCCTGGCCCATATCGCCACGAACGCCGCATGCCCGGCCCAGGTGCTCGACGAGATCGCAAGGCCCGACAATGCGGGGCTCACCCTGCTGCGCGAGGCCGCCGATGCGATGCGCCTGACCGCGCGCGCCTATCATCGCGTGCTCAAGGTCGCCCGCACGCTGGCCGATCTCGACGGCGAGGCGAAGATCGGCCGCATCCATCTGGCGGAGGCCCTGTCCTATCGTTCGCGCGGCGACCAGATGGCCCAAGCAGCCTGAAGCAGCCTGAAGCAGCCTGAAGCGGCCTGAGGCGGCCTGAGGCGCGTCCGGACAGGCCGGGTTTGGTTAACGCTTTGCCGCAAGCGACCCCTCGCATTCGCGCTTTCGCCCAACCTTTCTTCAACGCGCCCTTGCTAGGGTGGCGGCATGGATTTCTCGTCATCCTCCTTTGCGGCTGGTGCGGTCGTGCTGCTGGCGCTGTTTGCAGGCGTCGCAGTGCTGATGCTGCTGCGCCAACGCGATCGCATCGTCCGCCAGGCGGCGGAACTGGCCGGGGACGTTGAGGCGTTGAACGACCGGCTCTGGACGCTGGCCGACAGCGAGGAGCATTACCGCAGCCTGATCGAAGCGCAGGGCGACCTGATCGTGCGCCGGGACGGCGCCCGCATCGTCTACGCCAACGGCGCCTATGCGACGCTGCTCGGGCGTGACGAGGCCGAGATCGTCGGCTCCACCGCCCAGCCGCACGTCGTCGCCTCCCGGCCGGCTCTGGCGCTCGATGGCGGCGCGCGCGTCTTCGACGAATGCCTCGCGACGCCCGAAGGCGAGCGCTGGATCTCCTGGGTCGAGACGGTCGTGCCGGTCGCGCTGGGAACCGCTGTCCTGCAGCGTGTCGGTCGCGACATCACCGCCCGCATCGCCGCCGAGCAGGAATTGGTGGAGGCCCGCGCCCGCGCCGAGAGCGCCAACGACGCGAAATCGCGCTTCCTCGCCACCGTCAGCCACGAATTCCGCACGCCGCTCAACGGGATCCTGGGCATGGCCGATCTGCTGGGCGACACCGGGCTCGATCCCGAGCAGGCGACCTATGTCCGCGCGCTGCGCACCTCGGGCGAGGCGCTGCTTGGCCTCGTCGACGACATTCTCGACTTCGCCAAGGTCGAGGCCGGCAAGCTCGAACTCGCCAGCGAGCAGTTCGATCTCGGCCTGCTCGTCGAGGCCGTGTCCGAACTGATGGCGCCGCGCGCCCAGGCCAAGGGCCTCGAGCTCGCCGCCTTGCTGGCACCCGATCTGCCGACCCATCTGGTCGGCGACCGCGACAGGCTCCGTCAGATCCTGCTCAACCTCGTCGGCAACGCGATCAAGTTCACCGAAACCGGCGGCGTCGGCATCCGCATCGGTCGCCATGATGGCATGATCGCGATCGACGTCGTCGACACCGGCCCGGGCATTCCCCAGGGCCGGCGCCAGGCCATCTTCGAGGAGTTCGAGCAGGCCGACCATTCGCCGGCACGCCGGCATGAAGGCACGGGGCTGGGCCTCGCCATCGTGCGCCGGCTCGCCATGCTGATGGGCGGGTCCGTCGGCGTCGATGACCGGCCCGGTGGTGGCTCGGTGTTCCGGGTCGTGCTGCCCTTGCCGGCGCCGGACGACGCGGTCGCCCCCGCCTTGCCCGACTGGGGTGACAAGCGCGTGCTGGTCGTCTCGGGCGCGCCCTTCGCCGCCGGCTATCTGCGCGAGACGATCGCGGCCGCGGGCGGCAGGGCCACGCTCGCCGCCGATGCCGAGGCGGCCCTGGCACTGCTGCAATCGGGAACGCCATGGGACGCTGCGTTGATCGACCAGGCGTTCGGTCGCCAACCCGCCGTCGCGCTTGCCAACGCCGCGCGGAGCGGAGGCGTGGCGGACTGCCTGATCATGCTGTCGCCGCTGGAGCGCCGGCAGTTCGGCTCGCCGCGTGAAGCCGGTTTCACCGGTTTCCTGGTCAAGCCGGTCCGCGCCCGCTCGCTCTATGAGCGGCTGTCGCCCCGGCCGGAGCCGATGGCGTCGCCGCCCGAGGTCCTGGGCGCGCGGCTGTCGGTGACCGCGAGCCCGCGCCTCACCGTGCTGGTGGCGGAGGACAACGAGATCAACGCCCTTCTGGCGACGCGCACGCTGGAGCGCTTGGGCTGTGCCGCGATCTGGGCTCACGATGGGCGCCAGGCGCTCGCGGCCATCGAGGCCGCGTTCGATGGCACGGGCCCTCGCTTCGATCTGGTCCTGCTCGACATTCGCATGCCGGAGCTCGATGGCCTGGCGGTGGCCCGCGCTGTCCGGGAGAGGGAGCGCGCTTGCCCGGAGCAGGCCGCGCTGCCGCTGATCGCCGTCAGTGCCAATGTCGCCGAGGGCGACCGGGCGACCGCGCTCGCCGCCGGCATGGATGACTGCCTGGCCAAACCGCTGGAGCGCGCCGCGTTGCAGCGCTGGCTCGACCGCGTCGCCGGGTCGCAGAGCCTCAGCCGCTCCGCCTAGCGCTGCGTCACCACTTCGACGCAGTTCTGTCGCGAACTTGTCAGATGCGTGGCGCAAATACTTCGTGTTGCCAGCTAAGGCGGCATGGGGGACAAGACGCGCATGGCACCCGACATCCCCGGACAATCGGTTGAGCCGGCTCGGTATGGCGCGGCGGGCAGCCTGTTGTTCTCGCGGCTGTCGCCGCTCATGCTGATGGGTGGCGATACCATCCGGCGCCTCGGCCGCCAGCCGGCGACGCCCGATCCGCTGGCTGGGACGCTCGGGCGCAGCGGCTCGCTCGAGGTCAGGCTGGCGCGCGGCGCCAGCGAGATCTGGCGGGCGCAGCGCCTGCGCTACCGCGTGTTCTACCAGGAAATGTCGGCCAAGCCCGACGCGGTCTCCCGCATGTTCCGCCGCGACGCCGACCGTTTCGATGCGGCCTGCGACCACCTCCTGGTCATCGACCATGCTGCGCGCGGTCGTTTCGGCGGCGTGAAGCCGAAGATCGTCGGGACCTACCGGCTGATGCGGCAGGGCGCCGCGACCAGGCTCGGCGGCTTCTACACCCAGGGCGAGTTCGATCTCGCGCCGATGATCGCGCGTCATCCGGGCAAGCAGTTCCTGGAACTGGGCCGCTCCTGCGTGCTCGAGCCCTATCGCAGCAAGAAGACCGTCGAGCTGCTCTGGCACGGCATCTGGGCCTATATCCGCCACCACCGCATCGATGCGATGTTCGGCTGCGCCAGTTTCGACGGCACCGACCCCGACAAACTCGCCTTGCCGCTGAGCTTCCTGCACCACCATGCCTGTTCGCAGGGGGAATGGCGAGCGGCGGCCCATGGCGCCCACCATGTCGAGATGGATCGTTTGCCGGCGCAGATGGTCGATGCGAAGCTCGCGCTCAAGCAGATGCCGCCCTTGATCAAGGGCTATCTGCGGCTGGGCGCGCGCTTCGGCACAGGCGCCGTGGTCGATCGTCAGTTCGGTACCACCGACGTGCTGGTGATCCTCCCCGTGGCGGCCATCGACCAGCGCTACGTCGCCTATTACGGCGATGAGGGGCAGCGTTACGCGGCGTGAGTGACGCGAGGGGGCGTCAGTCGCCTTCGGCCAGCAGAACCGGCAGCGCCTCGCGATAGGTCGGGTAGCGGAAGCTGTAGCCGAACTCACGCTTCACCAGCGCATTCGAGACCCGCTTGTTCTCGCCATAGAAGCTCGCCGCCATGGGCGACAGCTTCGCGGGATCGAACGGCGTCTCCGGCGGCGGTTCGATGCCGGCGAGTTGGGCTGCGAAGACCACGACATCCTGCGGCGGAGCCGGCTCGTCATCGGTGACGTTGTAGACCGCGCCCGGCCGCGGCGCCGCGATTGAGGCCATCAGCACGCCGGCGATGTCGTCAACATGGATGCGGTTGAAGACCTGGCCGGGCTTGACCAGACGCGTCGCCGTGCCCTGCCGGAGTTTCACGATCGGGTTGCGGCCGGGCCCGTAGATCCCCGAGAGGCGGAAGATCTGCGCGGCCGTGCCGCTCCGCGCGCCCAGCGCCAGCCAGTCGCGCTCGATCCCGAGCCTGACCTGCGAGCGGAAACCGGCGATCGGCGCGGTCGTCTCGTCGATCCAGGCGCCGCCATGGTCGCCATAGACGCCGATGGTCGAGAGATAGCCGATCCAGCGCAAAGCCGGCGCCGCTTCCAGGGCCGGGCCGAGCGTTTGGAAGGCTGGATCGCCGGTCTCGCCCGGCTGCACCGAAACCAGCACAGCCTCCGCCTCGGCAATGGCGGCGCTTAGTGCGGGCGAGACGGTCGTTCCGTCGAAAACCAGCATGCGGAGGCCGGCACGCCCGAGGCGCTCCGCTTTCTCGGTCGAGCGCACCGTGCCGGTGACCTGCCAGCCCTTGGCCAGGGCGGCCTGCGCGAAGAAGCCGGCCGAGTAGCCGACACCGAGAATGAGGAGCTTCATGCGGGCAATTCCGGTGCAGGCCTCAGTGCGAGCCATTCGCGGCGCACGTCTTCATCCTTTTCCATCGCGAGCGCCTCGCCGGCAAGCGCACGGCCCTGCGACGGATCGAGCCGGATCAGCGCCCAGGCCGCCATCGCCCGCACCAGCGGCGAGGAGTCGCGGAGCAGAGACACCGCGCTCGATGCGAGCTCATGCCGGCCGCTGTTGCCGATCGCGATCAGGACGTTGCGGACGAAGCGGTCGCGGCCGGTGCGCTTCACCGGCGTGCCGGCAAACAGCGTGCGAAAGGCGGGGTCGTCAAGGCGGGCGAGCTCCGTCAGCTGCAACCCTTCGATCTCGTCGCGCAGCGACAGCCGCGTCTCGTGCGCGGCCTCCGCGAACTTGTTCCAGGGGCACACCGCGAGGCAGTCGTCGCAGCCGAAGACGCGATTGCCGATCCCAGGCCGAAGCTCTGCGTCGATATGGCCGGGATGCTCGATCGTCAGATAGGCGATGCAGCGCCGTGAATCGAGCTGGTAGGGCGCCGGGAAGGCGTCGGTCGGGCAGATGTCGAGGCAGCGCGTGCAGGAGCCGCAATGGTCTGTTTCGGGCTCGTCGACGGGCAAATCAGCGGTGGTGTAGATCGCCCCGAGGAACAGCCAGGAGCCGTGCTCGCGCGAGACAAGGACGGTATGCTTGCCCTGCCAGCCGAGCCCCGCCGCCTGTGCCAGCGGCTTCTCCATGACCGGCGCGGTGTCGACGAAGACCTTCACATCGACGCCGCCCTGGGCCGCCAGGAGCCCGGCGACGCTCTTCAGCTTGCCCTTGATGACGTCGTGATAGTCGCGTCGGCGGGCATAAAGCGAAATCGCCGCCTTGTCGGGCTGGCCCAGCATCGCCAGCGGGTCGCTGTCGGGGGCATAGCTCATGCCCAGCATCACCACCGATTTGGCTTCGGCCCAGAGCTGGCGCGGGTCGGCGCGCTGCGCCGTCCGCTCCTCCATCCAGCCCATCTCGCCATGATGGTCCTGAGCCAGCCAGGCCGCGAGACGGGCGGGCGCATCGGGAATGGCGTCGACGGAGGCGACACGCGCGACGGAGAAGCCCTCGCTGAGGGCGCGCCCGATGACCGCCTGCTTGAGGCGCTCGGTCTTCAGAAGTCCAGATTGTCGTAATGGGCGCTCGGCGCCATGCCCGGCATCCGGTCGCTCAGCAGCGGCCGGAAGCTCGGCCTCGA
The DNA here is from genome assembly GCF_030695125.1 of Allobosea sp. Classification (GTDB taxonomy): domain Bacteria; phylum Pseudomonadota; class Alphaproteobacteria; order Rhizobiales; family Beijerinckiaceae; genus Allobosea. Next base: position 159,045 of record NZ_JAUYTP010000016.1, read on the forward strand.
CTTGATCCTCGCATACCATGCGCGCGCCGCCTCGTCCTCTTCCCAAGGCACGTCGCCGAGATAGTCGACGCAGGAGAGATGCGCCGCCGCGGCGAGATCGGCATAGCTCAGTTCCGAGCCAGCCAGCCAGTTCCGCTTGGCGGTGAGCCAGGCGATGTAGCGCAGATGATAGCGCACATTGGCGCGCGCGGCGCGGATCGCGCTCATTTCCGGCGGGCCGCCGCCCTCGTCGCGCGCCATGAAGCGCTTCATCACCTTCTCCAGCACGAGCGGAGCGGTGATCTCCTCGTTGAATTTCAGGCCAAACCAGTCGAGCAGGCGGCGAACCTCGACCCGCTCGCCGGGACCTTCGGGCAGCAGGCGCCGCTCGGCCAGAGCCAGCCCACGCGTCTCGTCGAGATATTCGGCGATCGGGCCGGCGCCGGGAACCGACAGCCCGTTCTCCTCGCGAAACACCGGCGTCGTTCCCGCGGGATTGAGTTCGAGGAACTCGCGCCGGCGCTCCCAGACGCGCTCCTCGACCAGGGTGGCGTCCATACCAAACTCACCGAGCACGAGCCGGATGAAGCGGGAATGCGGGCATAGCGGATAATGATGCAGCGTCGCCATGGCACTCTTGAAACAGGCAGGTGGGGCGCAAGCAGGGCCGCCGGACAAACGCATGCCGATATGCGCCGGGCGCCCGCTATAAAACGGCGACCGTGGCGTCACAACCCGCCAGGCGAGATTGAGCGCAAAACCCCGTGAACGGGTTGGGGATTTGGTAACCAATTCGCAAAGAGCTGGGCTTATCGCTGCTCGGGGTTTAAGCGACGCCGCGCACGCCCCGAGAGAAAAGAGCCGTCCATGGAAAATCTGATCGAGGCGCTCATCCTCGGCATCGTCGAGGGCTTGACCGAGTTCCTGCCGGTGTCGTCGACCGGCCATCTGCTGCTGCTCGGACATTTCCTCGGCTTCGAATCCAACGGCAAATCCTTCGAGGTCCTGATCCAGCTCGGCGCGATCCTCGCCATCACCCTGGTCTATTTCCGCCGGCTGCTCGACATCGCCTTGCGCATTCCCAGCGATCCCGCCGCACGGCGCTTCGTCATCGGCGTGCTCGTGGCCTTCCTGCCCGCCGCACTGATCGGCGCTGTGCTGCACGGCTTCATAAAGGGCGTGCTGTTCAACCCCTTCATCGTCTGCTGCACGCTGATCGCGGGTGGCCTCGTCCTGCTGGTCGTCGACGACCTCGAGCTGGAGGAAAAGCATCAGGACGCCACGACGTTCCCGCTGTCGATGTACCTGAAGATCGGGCTGTTCCAGTGCCTGGCGATGATCCCGGGCGTGTCGCGCTCGGGCTCGACCATCGTCGGAGCCATGCTGATGGGCGCCAGCAAGCGCGCCGCCGCCGAGTTCTCGTTTTTCCTGGCGATGCCGACCATGGCGGGCGCCTTCGCCTATGATCTGCTGAAGAGCTACAAGACGCTGACCTTCGACGACGTCACGCTGATCGCCATCGGCTTCGTCGCGGCCTTCGTCGCCGCGCTGATCGTGGTGCGCAGCTTTCTCGACTTCGTCTCGAAGCGCGGCTTTGCGCTGTTCGCCTGGTGGCGGATCGTCGTCGGGCTGTTTGGCCTGGCGGGGCTCTGGATCGTCGGCTGAAGCCGTCCGCCTCAGCTGTCGTGCCCCATCGACTCAGGGGGATGCTGCGGGGGTAGGCCGCGCGGCAGGGTTGCGGTCTCGCGTTCGATCATGCGGTGGACGACCGGCGGGTTGGGCCCCTTGTGCAGGGCCCTGACGCGCTCGCCGATATCGGCGTCGGCCAGCGTCATCCGCTGCGCCTGGCGGACATATTCGACCCAGGTCGGCGTGTCGTAGCGCTCGACCCAGAGCTCGGGGTCCGTCAGGTCGCGCAGCAGCGTCCAGTGGCGGGCGCCGTCGCGGCGGCGGATCCGGCGGCGTTCCGCCATCGCCTTGAGAAACTCGACGACGTCCTCCTCGCGGATCAGCCATTCGATCGTGACGATCACCGGTCCGCTGCGCGGCTCGATATCGACGGCGACCTTGGGCTCGCGCCAGCGGCTGAGCGGATCAAGATTGAGCGCCTCCAGCGGTGGCAACTGGTAGCGCAGGCCGAGCGCCGCGCCGGCCAGAAGCGCGAAGGCCGAGAGCAGCAGCGCCTGCTCGGGGCCAAAATGCAGCGTCGCCTGGCCCCAGGCCCAGCTTCCCGCCGCCATCCCGCCGAACGCCGCCATCTGGTAGATCGCCAGAGCCCGGCCGACGACCCAGCGCGGCGCCGAGAGCTGCACCGTCGCGTTGAAGGTCGAGAGCGTCAAAACCCAGCAGGCGCCTGCCACCGCCAGCGCCGGCATGGTCAGCCACATCGTCGTGCTGACACCGATGATCGCGGCGGCTGTCGCGTAAGCCGCGAAGGTGGCGCGCACCAGCGCCTCGGTCGTCAGCATGCGGCGCAGACGCGCGCTCATGAAGGCGCCGATCACCGCGCCCGCCCCGAAGGCCCCCAGCAGCACGCCAAACACCACCGGGCCGCCCTGGACCAGGTCGCGCGCGATCAGCGGCAGCAGGGCCAGCGCCACGATTCCGCCGAAGCCGAAGGCGAACGAACGCAGGATGACGCTGCGGATATTGGGCGACATCGCGACATAACGCACGCCGGCGCCCATCGCGATCAGCAGCGTCTCGCGCGGCAGCACGCGCTCGACGTGCGGCGGCTTCCAGCGCGCCAGCACGGTGATCAGGGCGATATAGCTGAAGGCGTTGATGACGAAGGCGGCGACCGCGCCGGCCGCCGCCACGATCGCGCCGCCGATGGCGGGGCCGACGCTGCGGGCGATGTTGAAAGCGACGCTGTTGAGCGTCACGGCCGCCGGCACGTCCTTGCGCGGCACCATGTCGCCGACGGAGGACTGCCAGGCCGGGTTGTTTAAGGCCGTGCCGCAGCCGATCAGGAAGGTGAAGCCGAGCAGGAGCCAGGGCGTCATCACATCCAGCCAGGCCGAAAGCGCCAGCAGGATCGAGACGCAGAGCATGAAGCCCTGCGCGGTCAGCATGATGCGGCGCCGGTCGTAATTGTCGGAGATCGCGCCCGCCGCCAGCGAGAACAGCATCACCGGCAGGGTCGTCGAAGCCTGGACGAGCGCGACCATGTCGGGCGAATCGGCGATCGCCGTCATCATCCAGGAGGCGCCGACCATCTGGACGAGGCCGCCGAAATTCGAGGCGAGGCTGGCAAACCAGACCGCCCTGAAGATCGGCTGGCGCAGCGGCAGGAACGGCGAATTGCGCTCCGGGTCCGGCGCGACGCCGTCCGAGGCCAGTTCAGCCTGGGCGACGTCGGCTATCGGCTGGGCATTGGGATCGTCAGGCATGTCATAGGGTTAGAACCTCAGGCCGCACCTGCCAACCGCGATTGCGCGGCGGGCGGCCCTGCGGTCAGGACACGGCCTGGGCCGGCGCGCCGGCCCGCGCGCGGCGAGGCTCTGGTTTTTGGCGTCCCCTGAAGGCTCTGACCAGCGCAACCGCGAGCCCGACGAGCGCAACCCAATGGCCGGGCCGCATCGAAGCCAGCTCCTGATAGACCAGAATGTCGGCATTGGCCTGGAACACCAGCCAGGCCGAGGCGCCGGTGGCAAACGCATACCAGGCGGTTTCGGAGAGCGCGGTGGCAAGCCCGGTGCCCAGCGCGGCGGCGACCAGCACCGGCGTCGTCAGTGCGATCTTGAAGCGCTCCAGCCCGCGATAGACCATCAGCAGCGCAAACAGCCCGGACATCAGCACCGGCTGGGTGACGTCGATCTTCGACTGCAGGGCGAAATGCAGCAGGCCGAGCAGGGCGATCGGGTAAATCAGCATGTGCAGGCGCTGCCAGGCCTTGGCGCCCATCCGCCGGATCATGCCGTCCGTCGAGGTCGCGCCGAGCGCGACAAGCCCGATCAGCGCGGTGATGCCGACGATCAGATAGAAGCGCTTGACGATCTCCGAGACGATCAGACCCACATCCCAGCCGAGATCGATGCAGTACAGGATCAGATGCGCGGCGGCATAGGCGAGCACGGACAGCCCCAGCATCCGCCGGATGCCCAGCAGCTTGCCAAAGTCCAGCACCCGCCGTAGCGGCGAGATCGCAAGCGTGACCAGGAGCAGCCGCACCGCCCAGGTGCCGGTGTCGTGAACGGCGCGTGTCCAGGGCTTGGCACCGAGCTGGCCGGCCCAGGCCTCATAGGCGAGGATCAGCGCGGGCAGCAGCACAAGCGCAAAGGCCGCCGCGCGCAGGCCCGAGACGCGCCCCTGCCGGTCCAGCCATGGCAACCATGAGCTCATGTCGCTCTCCGCGATTGCAATTGTCCCCTCGGATACGCGAGACTTCGCATCGCTGTCTCGCCGCGCTGCACACAAGGGCGTGAACGAAGGCGGACGAACGATCGGACCCTCAACCCACCGGAACCTCAGCATGCCTGCCAAGATGCCCACCGTCGTCTTCGATGTCGGCAATGTCCTGATCCGCTGGGATCCCGTTCATGTCTATCGCGAGATGATTCCCGACGACGAGAAACGGGCCTGGTTCATGCAGAATGTCTGCACCGCCGCCTGGAACCTCGAGCAGGATCGCGGCCGCAGCTGGGAGGAGGGCGTCGCATTGCTGGTCGCCGCCCACCCGGAATGGGAAAGCCAGATCCGGGCCTATGACGAGCGCTGGCACGAGGCCGTGCCCGGCATCATCGAGGACAGCGTCGCCGTGCTCGCGGAATTGCGGGAGCGCGGCGAGAAGGTCTACGGGATCACCAACTTCTCGCGCGAGAAATGGGCGGAGTGCCTGATCCGCTTCCCCTTCCTGCAGAGCTTCGACGGCGTCGTCGTCTCGGCCCATGAGGGCGTCATCAAACCCGATCCGGAGATCTACCGGATCCTGCTGCAGCGATACGGGTTGGCGGCGGCCGACTGCATCTTTGTCGACGACAGCGGCCGCAACATCGAGGCGGCGCGCAGCGTCGGCATGAAGGGCGTGCATTTCGTCGAGCCGATCGACCTGCGCGCGGAACTCGCCCGCCACGGCGTGGCGTTCTGACGCTGCCTCAGGCGACAGACCGGCTTGGTGCGATGCGTGACTTGCGTGCCAGCGCCGGTGTTGCCGCAAGTGCAAATTCGATAGGATCTGGCCGGTCTAAGTCCGGAAGGTGGTTGGCTGCGGTTGGCCGTGTGGATTCGGTCCCCGCCATCCGCTCCAATATTCCATGCAAACGCGCCTAAACCTCATCTGCGCCAGCTCCGCTCAGTTCCGACCTGACTGCGGCGGCCGATTGCCATGGCGAGCAGTGTCCTATAAGTCATCGGCTTTGATCGGTCAGGAGCTATCTTGACGTTACGCCCTTCCGGAACCGGCGCGAGAAAGAAGCTCTCCGGCCAGCTTGCTGGCGAGTCGCTGCATCGCGAAGACAAGCTCACGCCCGGCTCCGCGCGGCAATTCGGCCTCGTCATGGCCGTCTTCTTCGCTGTTTTGTGTACCATTGCGCTGTGGCGCGGCGCGTGGGCTTGGGCGGCGGTCTGGGCCGGTTTCGTAGCAGTCTTCGGTTTGGCCGCGCTGGTCGTGCCGCGAACGCTGGACCCGTTGAACCGATTGTGGTTTCGGTTTGGACTGCTGCTTCACGCCATCGTCAATCCACTCGTGATGGGGCTGATGTTTTTCGTCGTCATGACGCCTATAGGGCTTTTGATGCGCGCGCTCGGCAAGCGCCCGATCCCGCTTCGGCCCGACCGGGCGGCGGCGAGCTACTGGCTCCCTCGAGAGACGGCGCCAGGCCCGATGACAAAACAATATTGAGGGACCGCAGCGATGTCTTTTTTGAGCGAACTCGGCGAGTTCATGCTCGCTCGTAAGAAGTACTGGCTGATGCCGATCGTCTTGATGATGGCGCTTTTGGGCGGACTTCTCGTGCTGACCAAGGGCTCAGCGATCGCACCCTTTGTCTACACCCTGTTTTAGGGTCGCAGATGCGCATTCTGGGGCTGTCTGCCTACTACCATGACTCCGCTGCTGCGCTCGTGGTCGATGGCCGGCCGTTTGCCGCTGCACAGGAGGAACGCTTTACCCGGGTCAAGCACGACGCCGTCTTTCCGGCGAACGCCGTCCGCTACTGTCTTGCGGAGGCGAAAGCCACTCTCTCCGAACTCGACGCCGTCGTGTTCTATGAAAAGCCGTTCCTGAAGTTCGAGCGGCTGCTCGAAACCTATCTCTCGGTCGCGCCCGCTGGCTTTCGGCAGTTCCTGACCGCCATGCCGCTTTGGCTGCGCGAGAAGCTCTTCCAGAAGCGCCTACTCTCCGACGAGCTCAAAGCCATCGATGCGGGCTTCGATCCGGCGCGCCTGCACTTCTGCGAACACCATCTGAGCCATGCGGCGAGCGCGTTCTATCCCTCGCCTTTCGAACGCGCACTGGTCCTGACCCTCGACGGCGTCGGCGAATGGCCTACGACGTCGGTCGCGCTCGGCAACGGCGCGGCTTTGGATATCGTCAAGGAACTGCACTTCCCGCATTCGCTGGGGCTGCTCTATTCCGCCTTCACGCATTATGCCGGCTTCAAGGTCAATTCCGGCGAATACAAGCTGATGGGGCTTGCTCCCTATGGCGCGCCGCGTTTCGCGCAGACCATCCTCGACCGCCTGGTGGACCTGAAGGAGGATGGTAGCTTCCGGCTGGACCAGACCTATTTCGACTATATGGGCGGGTTAACCATGATCAACCCGCGTTTCGAGGCGCTGTTCGGAGAACCAGCGCGCAGCGCTGAATCTCCGCTGCGCCCTTTCCACATGGATATCGCCGCCTCGATCCAGGCTGTCACGGAAGAGATCGTCCTCAGGATGACGCGGGCGCTGTCGATCGAGACCGGCGAGCGGAATCTTTGCCTCGCCGGTGGCGTCGCGCTCAATTGCGTCGCGAACGGAAAGATTCTGCGCGATGGGCGTTTCAAGAACCTGTGGGTTCAGCCTGCCGCGGGAGACGCCGGCGGCGCGCTGGGGGCTGCGCTTGCGACGCATCACCTCCAGTTTGGCGGAGCGCGCGAAACGCCCAAAACGCTCGACGCAATGTCTGGCGCTTATCTCGGCCCTGCTTACGGCCAGTCCGATACCGAAGCGCGCCTTACCGCCGCCGGAGCCGTCTTCGAGACGCTCGAAGAGGAGGAACTTCTCGCCAGGACGGTCGCGGCCCTCGGTGAAGGCCAAGCGATCGGCTGGTTCCAGGGGAGGATGGAGTTTGGCCCCCGTTCGCTCGGCAACCGCTCGATTCTGGGCGACCCGCGCAGCCCTGTCATGCAGCGGACCCTGAATTTGCGGGTCAAGTACCGCGAATCGTTCCGGCCGTTCGCACCGGCCGTGCTTGCGGAGGACGTCTCCAGTTGGTTCGAGCATGAGGGCCCATCGCCCTATATGCTGTTCGTCGCCGACGTCGTCGAGGCGCGGCGACACGCGATGACACCCGAGGAGCAAGGCTTGTTTGGGATCGACAAGCTCAATGTCGTTCGCTCGGACATTCCGGCGGTCACTCACGTTGATTATTCGGCGCGACTCCAGACCGTGCATGCCGAGACAAACCCTCGCTTCCACGGACTGCTCCGCGCCTTCAAGGCGGCGACCGGGTGCAGCGTACTCATCAACACCAGCTTCAACGTGCGCGGCGAGCCGATCGTCTGCACGCCGGAGGACGCATTCCGCTGCTTCATGGGCTCGGACATCGAGATGTTGATCGTCGGCGATTGTCTGCTCCGCAAGGAGTTGCAGAACCCGGGACTGATGCATGACTACAAGTCCTCGTTCGAACTCGACTGAAGTCGTGAGGTCCGCCCGATTCACGCGCCGGCGCGAAGCCATGCTCAACCTTGGGCTTGCTGTCGCCAGCGCGCTGTTCTTCCTCGCGATCTGCGAATTCTTCGTTTTCAGGATCGTGCTGCCTGGCAGCGACGTGCCGCGCAACGCCCTCATCAACGACGTGGTTCGCTACGCGCCGGGCCAGACGGGAGTCTGGCGGGTGCGCGACGATATCGCGGCCCCCTTTTCGATCAACGCACAGGGCTGGAACTCACCGCTTGCCGACTATGCGACCGAGCGCCGGCCGGGCGTCTCCCGCATCGCCTTTGTCGGCGACAGCTTCGTCGAGGCTCTGCAGGTTCCGGTGAGCATGAGTTTCGTTGAAGGCGTCGCGCAGGCGATGTCGGGCGAGCGTCCAGTCGAGACTTACCGCTTCGGCATTTCAGGCGCGCCCCTCAGCCAGTATGTGCACATGGTCGAGCGCGAGGTGGCACGCTTTCGTCCCGACCGGATCGTCGTGGTCCTGGTCCATAACGATTTCGATGAGAGCTTCGTGTTGCGGCCTGGGCGCTATACGTCGAGCTTCCTGAAATTCAACATCACCAACGGAAGGTTTCTTGGGGAACTGCCGCCGGAGCCCTGGCGGCCTGGGGCGTTGGAATTCCTACGACGCACCGCGATCGCCCGGTACTTTTTGTATCGCTGGCAGGTGCGGCCGCAAACCTTGGCGGACTTTTTTCTCGGCCCGGCGCGCGCGTCCGATCCGCGCTATGCGGCCAACATCGATGTCAGCGAAGTGCTGCCTCGCGAAGCCGATATCCGCGTTGCGACGCACCACGCCTTCGCCCGGCTCTCTGCCTTGGCGCGCAGTGCGGGTGCTTCGCTGCATCTCGTGATGGATGGAGACCGAGGCGCCATCCAAGCAGGCGTGGTCTCCAGCCCAGCGCTTGTTCTCAACGCGATCGTTGCGGACACGGCCAGGGCTCAAGGGCTGCCGTTTCTGGATCTTCACCCGGTCTTTGCTGCCGATTGGGCCAAGCAACAAAAACGTTTCGATTTTCCGTCGGACGCGCACTGGAATGCGCACGGCCATCATGTCGCCGCTCGGGCTATCGCGCAGTTCTTGCTGGCGCCGCCCCCCTAGCCCGGCGGCGAGGTCGTCGCCGCCGAAACAGCCGAGCCGCAGAACGGCACGGCTGCAGTCGAGCGTCGCCCAAAACAGGGCAATGGCCGCTCGCCGCAATCTCGCGCGCAAGCAGCGATGGCGTCGCGCCACGATTGCTGCGGCCCGCGCACGCAGGCTACGATCACGTTCGAACAGGACAGCCAGGAGCGTACGCCAGACCATGCCCAGCGAAACCCGCTATGACCAGATGACCTACAACCGCTGCGGCCGCAGCGGTCTCAAGCTTCCGGCCCTGTCGCTCGGCCTCTGGCACAATTTCGGCGAGACCACCGCGCCCGATCTCGGCCGGCGGATCTGTCGCACCGCCTTCGATCTCGGCATCACCCATTTCGATCTCGCGAATAATTACGGGCCGCCACCGGGTTCGGCGGAGACGGCGTTCGGGACAATCCTGCGCCAGGATTTCGCCGCGCATCGCGACGAACTGGTGATCTCGACCAAGGCCGGCTACCGCATGGGACCGGGCCCCTATGGCGAGTGGGGCAGTCGCAAATACCTGCTCTCCAGCCTCGACCAGAGCCTGAAGCGGATGAAGCTCGACTATGTCGACATCTTCTATTCGCACCGCTTCGACCCCGACACGCCTCTGGAAGAGACGATGGGAGCGCTCGACACAGCCGTGCGCCAGGGCAAGGCGCTCTATGTCGGGCTGTCCTCCTACAACGCCAGGCGCACCCGCGAGGCGGCCGCCATCCTGCGCCGCCTCGGCACGCCCTGCCTGATCCACCAGCCGAGCTATTCGATGATCAACCGCTGGATCGAGGAGGACGGCCTGCTCGACACGCTGGATCAGGAGGGCATCGGCTCGATCGTGTTCTCGCCGCTGGCGCAGGGCATGCTGACCTCGAAATATCTCGGCGGTGTCCCCGATGGCAGCCGCGCCGCCAAGAAGGCGCCGTCCTTCCGCGACGGCTTCCTCTCCGACGACAATCTGAAGCGCATCGCGGCGCTGAACGAGATCGCGGCCGGGCGCGGCCAGAGCCTCGCCCAGATGGCGATCGCCTGGGTCCTGCGCGGCGGCCGCGTCACGTCGGCCCTGATCGGCGCCAGCCGCCCCGAACAGGTCGAGGATTGCGTCGCCGCCCTCAAGCGCCCTGATTTCAGCGCCGAGGAGCTGAAGCTGATCGACCAGCATGCCGGCGAGGGCGGCGTCAACATCTGGGCGGCGTCGGCCGAGCGCTGAGCGGGGACGATGCGGGGCCGATCTGGCCGCGCATCGTCTTGCGGCACCCCGTTGCCTTCGGTGGCCGCGTCAGATTAGGAACCCTGGCGCCCTGAAGCCGTCTGCAACGACGGCATGAACCGTATCCGCACCCGTGACAGGTGGTCCCGATGACGAGTCTCAAATTCGGAACCTCGGGTCTGCGCGGCCTCGTCACCGAGCTCGTCGGCCTGCCGGCCTACAGCCATGTCCGCGCCTTCTGCGCGGTGATCGGCGAGGACGGCGCGGCGGGGCCAGGCGGGGAGGTTCTGATCGGGCGGGATCTGCGCTCGTCGAGCCCGCTGATCGCGGCGCAATGCGCACGGGCCATCGTCGATGCCGGGCTGGTTGCGGTCGATTGTGGGGCGATCCCGACGCCGGCACTGGCACTCGCGGCCGCGCAGCGCGGCGCGCCGGCCATCATGGTCACCGGCAGCCATATCCCCGATGATCGCAATGGCCTCAAATTCTACCGCCGCCAGGGCGAGATCGATAAGGCGGACGAGGCGCGGATCCTCGCCTGGCATGCGAAACTGAACCTCGCTGTCGTCCCCGACGAGCCCGTCACGCCCCGTAGGCACGATGCGCTGGCCGCCTACCAGGCCCGCTATCGCGAATTCTTCGGCGCGGATGCCCTGCGGGGCCTGACGGTCGGCGTCTACCAGCATTCCTCGGTCGGGCGCGACGTGATCTGCGATCTCGTCTCCGCGCTCGGGGCCACGCCCGTCCCGCTCGGACGCGCCGACCGCTTCATCCCCGTCGACACCGAGGCGCTGCGTCCCGAGGACGTGGCGCTGGCAATCGAATGGGCCGGCAGCCAGAAGCTCGACGCGATCGTCTCGACCGATGGCGATGCCGATCGCCCGCTGGTCGCCGACGAGGCGGGCCGGTTCCTCCGCGGCGATCTCGTCGGCGCGCTGACGGCGGCCTTTCTCGGTGCGGACGCGATCGTGACGCCTGTGACCTCGAACTCGGCGCTGGAGCGGCTGGGCCTGTTCCAGCAGGTGGTCCGCACCCGCGTCGGCTCCCCCTATGTCATCGCCGGCATGGCGGAGGCGACGGCAGCCGGCGCGCGCCTCGTGGTCGGCTTCGAGGCCAATGGCGGCGTGCTGCTCGGCTCGGATGTCGCGCATGAGGGCGTCAGCCTCGCCGCCCTGCCGACCCGCGACGCGATGCTGCCGATCCTCGCCACCCTGACGGCCACTGCCCGCGCCCAGAAGCCGCTGAGCCGCCTCGCCGCCGAGCAGAATTTTGCCATCGCCCTATCGAATCGCCTCCAGGAGGTGCCTCAGGAGAAGACGGCCGCCTTCATCGCCAGGCTCGACGCGGACAACCCCGCTTTTCGCGATGCGGCGTTTGCCGGCCATGGCGGCGTGGCGGCCCGCGACCGGCGCGACGGCCTGCGCCTCACGCTGGGCGACGGCACCACGGTCCATATCCGCGCCTCCGGCAATGCGCCGGAACTGCGGGTTTATGTCGAGGCGCCCGATCAGGCCGGAGCAGACGCCCTGCTCCAGGAAGGCCTCGATATCGCGCGGCGGGCGACGGCCTGACCGGCGCGACGGCCCCGAAGGACGCCATCGCAGCGAGGCGTCCCACGCGCGTCCTGCATCACCGCGCCAGTTCGCGCGCGATCCGCAGGATATACTGACCGTAATCGCCCTTCTTGAGCTTCTCTCCCAGCGCGGCGAGCTGCAGCGGAGAAATCCACCCTTGTCGCGCGGCGATCTCCTCGGGGCAGGCGATGCGCAGATCCTGCCGGCTTTCGAGCGTCCGGACAAATTCCGAGGCCTGCAGCAGGCTGTCGGGCGTGCCGGTGTCGAGCCAGGCGAAGCCGCGGCCCATGCATGCGACGGAGAGCTCGCCGCGCTCCAGATAGACGCGGTTGACGTCCGTGATCTCAAGCTCGCCGCGCGCGGACGGCTTGAGGCTGGCGGCGATGTCGACGACCTGGGCATCGTAGAAGTAAAGCCCGGTGACCGCCCAGTTCGACTTCGGCGCCGCTGGCTTCTCCTCGATCGAGATCGCCGCGCCGGCGGCATCGAACTCGACCACGCCATAACGCTCGGGATCACGAACGTGATAGGCGAAGACGCTGGCGCCCTTGGGGCGCGCCGCGGCCGACGCCATCATCTCTGGCAGGGTATGGCCGTAGAAGAGGTTGTCGCCGAGGATCAGGACGGAAGGCTCGCCCGCGACGAAATCGGCGCCGATGATGTAGGCCTGCGCCAGACCGCCCGGATGCGGCTGCTGCGCATAGGACAGCGCCATGCCCCAGTCGGAGCCATCGCCGAGCAGGCGCTGAAAATGCGGCAGGTCGTGCGGCGTCGAGATGATCAGCACCTCGCGGATGCCGGCCAGCATCAGCGTCGACAGCGGATAATAGATCATCGGCTTGTCGTAGACCGGCAGAAGCTGCTTCGACATCGCCAGCGTCATCGGATGGAGTCGCGTGCCGGAGCCGCCGGCCAGGATGATCCCCTTCATCGTCGTCTATCCCGTCTGGTGTTCGGTCAGGAGCCTGCGCACGCAGGACCGCAGCGCGTCCTGCCAGGGCGGCAGCGTGACCCGGTGAATCGCGGCGAGCCTGGCGGAATCCAGCCTCGAATTTGCCGGCCTTTGGGCCGGTGTCGGATAATCGGCGGTGGCGATGCGCTCGACCCGCACGGGCGAGCACCCCAGTCGCTCGCGCTCGGCGAAGATCGCCTCGGCGATGTCGGCCCAAACGGCCGCGCCTTGCGCGCCCATATGGAAGATGCCGCGCAGGGCTGCCTTATCCGGGCTCTCGGTGAGATTGCGCGCCACAGTGAAGATCGCATCGGCGATTTCGAGCGCGCTGGTGGGGCATCCGGACTGATCCGCCACGACGGCGACCGAGTCGCGCGTCTCCGCCAGCCGCAGCATCGTCCTGACGAAGTTCCTGCCGAAGGGGCTGTAGACCCAGGCGGTGCGCAGAATCGCATGGTTGCCCGTCGCGGCGGCCACCGCGCGCTCGCCCTCGAGCTTGCTGCGGCCATAGGCCGAGATCGGGCCGACCGGGTCGTCCTCGCGATAGGGCCGGTCGAGCCGGCCGTCGAAGACATAGTCGGTCGAGATCTGGATCACGGGGACGCCGAGCGCAGCCGCTGCCTTGGCCACCTCACCGGCCGCCGCACCGTTGACCAGCCGCGCCGTCTCGTCCTGGCTCTCGGCCAGATCGACGGCGGTGAACGCCGCCGCGTTGACGACGACATCCGGTCGGCTGGCACGGATCGCCGGAGCGATCGTCTCGAGCCGTTCGAGATCGAGTTCCGGCCGGCCGAGCGCGGTGACGCTGACGCCCTGTGGCGCGCGCTCGCCCATGGCGCGCACGACCTGTCCCGAATGTCCGGTCACGGTGATGCGCATGCCGATCAGTCGAAATAGCGCGGCAGATCGGACAGCCGCGGGTGCCGTTGGTCCTTGTCCGACAGCACGAGGTCGCCAAGCGGCAGGCGCCAGTCGATCCCCAGCGCCGGATCGTCGAAGGCCAGCCCATGGTCGTTGGCAGGCCCGTAGGGCGCGCTGACCTTGTAGAGCACCTCGGTGTCGGGTTCGAGCGTCACGAAGCCATGCGCAAAGCCGACGGGCACGAGGAGCTGGCGCCAGTTTTCCGCCGAGAGCTCGACGGCGACATGCCGGCCGAAGCTCGGCGAAGAGGCGCGGATATCGACGGCGATGTCCAGGATGCGCCCCCGGGTCACGCGCACGAGCTTGTCCTGCGCGAAGGGCGGCGATTGGAAGTGGAGCCCCCGCAACGTGCCGACGGGTCCCGAGAGCGAGTGATTGTCCTGCACGAAGACGAGGTCGATCCCGGCCTCGGCCATCGCGGCGCGGTTGTACACCTCGGAGAAAAAGCCGCGATGGTCGCCATGCTTCTTCGGGGTGATGATCTTGACGGCGGGAATCGCGGTCGGTTCGACGCTCAGCATGGGTTCGTCCGGTTTCGTTCAGGCCGCGCCGAGGCGCTCGCCGCGATAGACGCCCGAGCGGATATCGCCCCACCAGCCGGGATTGGCCAGATACCATTCGACCGTGCGCCGCAAGCCTGTGTCGAACGTCTCCTTCGGCGTCCAGCCGAGTTCACGGCCGATCTTGCCGGCATCGATGGCATAGCGCGCATCATGCCCGGGCCGGTCGGTTACGTAGGTGATGAGGCGCTCATGCGGCCCGGCCGGGTCGGGGCGCAACGCGTCGAGCAGGGCGCAGATGCACTTCACCACATCGAGATTGGTCTTCTCGTTATGGCCGCCGATATTATAGGTCTCGCCGACGACGCCCTTCGCGGCCACCGTCAGCAGCGCATCGGCATGGTCGTCGACATAGAGCCAGTCGCGCACGTTGAGGCCGTTGCCATAGACCGGCAGCGGCTTGCCCTCGAGCGCGTTGATGATCGTCAGCGGGATCAGCTTTTCGGGGAAGTGATACGGCCCGTAATTGTTCGAGCAATTGGTCATCACCGTCGGCAGGCCATAGGTGTGGTGCCAGGCGCGCACCAGATGGTCGGAGGCTGCCTTGGACGCCGAATAGGGCGAGTTGGGCTGATAGGCCGTGTCCTCGCGGAAGAAGCCCTCGGGGCCAAGCGAGCCGAAGACCTCGTCGGTCGAGACATGGTGGAAGCGGAAAGCCGCCTTGCGAGCCTGGTCGAGCCCATGCCAATGGCGCAGCGCCTCCTGCAGCAGCGCGAAGGTGCCCACGATATTGGTCTGGATGAAGTCGCCGGGCCCGTCGATCGAGCGATCGACATGGCTTTCGGCCGCCAGATGCAGGACGATGTCGGGGTCGAAGTCGGAGAAGATCGCGCGCACCCGTTCGCCATCGCCGATATCGACCTGCTCGAAGCGGTAGCGGTTGCTGCCGGCGACCGGCGCGAGCGAAGCGAGATTGCCGGCATAGGTCAGCTTGTCGACGACGCAGACGTTTGCCTCCGTCTCGCCGATCAGCTTGCGCACGACCGCCGAGCCGATGAAGCCGGCACCGCCCGTGACGAGGAATTTCAGTGACACGCCAGGGCGCTCCGGAGCAGGAGAGAGGTTCGGTGTCGATCCTGGTGGATGGAAGAGCCAGCCGGCCGCCATCTGTCAAGGAGTGGCGGCTCGGCTGGCGGACGATTGCCGATTGAAATGACCGGACGACGGCGCCCTTCCTGACAGTCATGCGAGCAGGTCATGGCATTAAAGGCCACCACTGGGAGATGCGTGGGCTCACGCGGCAGGCTTTGAGATCAAGGTTTGCGGGCTTGGACGGTTCTCGACGAACCGGATCGGCCTCGTTATAAGCCCGCCTCTGCACATTCGGTGCAATCCAACGAATTTTTTCGAGAAAAGCTCATGTGCGGAATCTTCGGGTCGATCGGATTTGAGCCCGATGCTGCAAGAATCGACATCGTCGCCCACCGCGGCCCTGACGGGCGCGGCTGGGAGGTTTATTCGTCACCCAAGGGCCCCGTGGCACTGGGCCATCGGCGCCTCGCGATCATCGACGTCTCAGACGCGGGGCTTCAGCCCATGGGCGATGCGTCTGGCCGCTACCAGATGGTCTTCAACGGCGAAATCTACAATTACATCGAATTGCGCGAGGAGATGCGCGCAAAAGGCGAGGTTTTCGTCAGCGAATCCGATTCGGAGGTTCTGCTCCGGGCTTACCTGCTTTGGGGCGAAAACGCCTTGCCCCGTTTGCGCGGGATGTTTTCGTTCCTGATCTGGGATCGCCGTGACAAGAAGCTCTTTGCCGCGCGGGACCGGTACGGGATCAAGCCGCTCTATATGACGTCCTCGCCTCGCGGCGTCGCGTTCGCTTCGGAGATCAAGCAGCTGCTGGGACTGCCGAGCGCAACCAATCGCATGAACATAGCCCGGGTGCATGATTTTCTCAGCTCCGGCATCTCGGATCATACGTCGGAGACGATGTTCGAAGGCGTAAGCCAGGTCCGCGGAGGAGAATGCGTCAGCATTGATGCCAGCGAAGCCGGCGCGATCGAAGTCAAGGTGCGTCGCTGGTATCCGGCTGTTGCGGGCGATCTGTCTATCTCTGAGGAGGAGGCAGGTGAACGGTTCCGCGAGCTTTTAACTGAATCCGTCAAGCTGCACTTGCGATCAGACGTTGCTGTTGGATCGTGTCTTTCGGGAGGACTGGATTCGTCCGCTATTGTCTGTCTGATGTCGGGCATGATGGGTTCTGGCGAAGGAGGGGCGAAGGTCAATACAGTTTCAGCCTGCTACGCTGAAAAAAGTGTCGACGAGAAGCCCTTTATGGATGCGGTCGTCGCGCATGCTCACACCGAGCCGCATTTCATTTTTCCCAAAGCAGAAGATGTCTTTCAACGTGCATCGGATATTACCTGGCACCAGGACGAGCCCTTCGGCTCGACGTCGATTTTCGCGCAATGGTGTGTCTTCGAGGAGGCCAAGCGTGTCGGTGTCAAGGTGATGCTTGATGGCCAGGGGGCCGATGAGCAGCTGGCCGGATACCACAGCGGCTTTTCGTACTATATGGCAGATTTAACGCGCCGCCGGCAGTTCGGGCAGTTGATACGCACGATCATCGAGCGCAACCGTTATCATGGCACTTCTGTCTACGAGCAGATCCGAAATCATCTTGTTCCGCTGTTGCCGCCGAAGGTTGCGGGGTTGCTGCGTAGCCAGCATCGCGCGCTGACGCAGCATGATTGGCTGGGAACCGACATCATTCGCAGCAAGGGAAACCCCAAGGGCGCTTTACAGCTTGCCAGCGACGAACTCGGCTTGCCGACCGTCGCGGATATCCGCACATTGTGCATGACGCTGACCTACGGTTCCAATCTGGCGATGCTGCTGCATTGGGAAGATCGGAACTCGATGGCCCACTCCATCGAAGCGCGGGTCCCCTTCCTCGATCATCCGTTGGTCGAATTCAATCTGGCCCTGGGCAACGACCACAAAATCGTTGGCGGCGACACCAAGCGCGTCCTGCGCAAGGGGATGTCCCATGTCCTGCCGGAAGTCATTCGGGAGCGCCGCGACAAACTCGGTTTTGCTACGCCGGAACAAATCTGGTTTCGCGGGCCTCTTCGAGGGCTTGTCGAGGACGGGATCGAGAAAACTCTGTCTCGCTTCCCCGGCCTGATGAACGCGGACGGGGTTCGGGCGTTGGCAAGGGAAATGCTCGACGGTGACCGCCCGCTCGATTTCACGCTGTGGCGCATCATCAATCTCGGCATTTGGGGCGAGCGTGTCGGAGTCACGATGTGACGATGCGCGGATTGATCCCCTCAAGCTGACAAGCCTCGATCGCCCTGCTAAACGCTGTCGTGCCGAGGTCTGGCCTGCCGGCGCGACCGGCAAATTGCGCCAACCTGAGTGCTACCAAAGAAAGTATCCCGAATGTGCGGCATCGTCGGAGCGGTATCTTTAACGCGCCAGCCGATTAAGCGGCTCGACAGTGCACTCGCCGCCATGAATCAGTTGATTGCACATCGTGGCCCTGACGGTCACGGTTTTTGGCGCGCTCCATCGGACGTCTGTGGCCTTGCCCATCGTCGGCTTGCCATCATCGACCTGTCGCCCAACGGGCACCAGCCGATGGTCGGGCAGAGTGGCGCGGTCGTCACGTTCAATGGCGAAATCTACAACTATCTCGAATTGATGGATGAGCTGAAGTCCGGTTGGTCTTTCCGGTCCTCGTCTGACACGGAGACCGTGCTGGCCGCCTATGCGAAATGGGGTGTGGACTGCCTGAAGCACCTGCGCGGCATGTTCGCATTCGGCCTCTGGGACGGGGAGCGCTTCTTTGCGGCGCGAGACCGTTTCGGCATCAAGCCGTTCTATTATGCAGTGGTTGATGGCACGCTCTACTTCGGTTCAGAGATGAAGGCGCTGCTGCCGATCCTGCCGGACATCGCGACAGACTCGGAAGCGCTCGCCGAGTACATGACTTTTCAATACACGATCGGCGAAAAGACGCTTTTCAAGCAGGTTCATACGCTCCTGCCAGGCCATGCCTTGACGGTCGAGAACGGCGAAATCAAAGTTTTTCGCTATTGGGACGTTCATTACGACATCGACTGGGATCACACGCCGCGCTGGTTTGCAGAGGAGATGCGTGGACGATTGGCGGATTCGGTCCGCATGCATCTGCGCTCCGACGTGCCGGTTGGGGCCTATATCTCAGGAGGCATCGATTCCAGCCTGATCGGCATCCTGGCCGGGCGCGAGGAAGCCTCCGGGCGCATCGGATTCCACGGAAAATTTACCGAATTCCCAGGCTACGACGAGAGCGCGTATGCCGAAGCGGCTTGCCGTGACGGCGGGATCGAGTTGCACCAGATCGACATCACCGCCGATGATTTCCGGAACAATATCCAGAAGGTCCTCTACCATCTCGACACGCCCGTGGGCGGCCCAGGGTCCTTTCCGCAATACATGGTCTCTGAACTGGCCGCCCGCCACGTCAAGGTGGTGTTGGGCGGACAAGGTGGCGACGAAATTTTCGGCGGGTATGCGCGCTATCTGATCGCCTATCTCGAACAGGCGATCAAAGCCTCGATCGATGGTACTCAGCGCAACGGCAATTTTGTCGTGACGCCTGAATCGATCATTCCGCACCTGACGGTGTTGCAGGAATACAAGCCCCTGATCCGGCAACTGTTTTCCAAGGGTCTGTTCGGCCCGCTCGACGAGCGTTATTTCCGACTGATCGATCGATCCTCCGACATGGAAGATGAGGTCGATTGGTCGGCGCTCGACAGAGCCGGTGTGTTCTCACGCTTCCAGGCGATCTTTAACTCCGAGCGGAATGTGAAGAAGGAAGCCTATTTCGACTCGATGACGCATTTCGATTTCAAGTGCCTCCTGCCCGCCCTTCTGCAGGTCGAGGACCGGATGTCGATGGCGCATGGGTTGGAATCGCGCGTGCCGCTGCTCGACCATTCGGTCGTGGAGTTTGCGGCGACCATCCCTGCCGACATCAAGTTCAAGGGCGGCCAGATGAAGCACTTCATCAAGTCGACCTTTTCGGGCGATCTGCCACAGGAGTTGGCGCAGCGGCGCGACAAGATGGGCTTCCCCGTGCCGCTCAAGGAGTGGTTTTCGGGCGAACTCAAGGACATGGTCGCAGATATCTTCGCCACCCAGAAGAGCCGGCGGCGCGAGTTTTTCAACTCTGACGCGATCCTCGCCAATTTTGACAAGGCCGAGCGCTTCTCGCGCAAGACCTGGGGTCTGCTCAGCCTCGAACTCTGGCAGCAGACCTTCCACGACCGCGCCGCCTCCTATCGGCGCATGCTCGACGAGATCGAGCCAGCACCGGTCGCGGCCGAATAACTCCAGCAATTTACGGGATCAGAATCATGAAGGTCTTCATTACGGGCGGCTCCGGCCAGGTCGGCTCGACCGTGGCGGATATGTTCCTGGCGCGCGGCGACAGCGTGATGTCGCTCGAGAACTTCTCCACTGGCCGGAAGGACAACCTTCTCGATCAGGAGCGCCTGACGCAGGTCGAGGGCTCGATCACCGACTGGAAGCTCGTCGATCAGCTCTTCAGCGATTTCAAGCCGGATGTCGTCGTGCATACGGCCGCATCCTACAAGGATCCGGATGACTGGGAGACCGATGCGCTGGTCAATGCTGTCGGTGGCGCCAACATCGCCAAGGGCTGCAAGCTCCATAAGGTCGGCCGGCTGATCTATTTCCAGACGGCCCTCTGCTACGGCACCAAGCCGCTGCAGCAGCCGATCCAGCTCGACCATCCGATCAACCCGGTCAATTCGAGCTATGCGATCTCGAAGACCGCGGGCGAACATTATGTCCAGTTCGCAGGCGTCGATTGGGTGACGTTCCGCCTCGCCAACGTCATTGGGCCGCGCAATGTCTCCGGCCCGCTGCCGATCTTCTATGGCCGGCTTGCCGAAGGAAAGAAGTGCTTCGTGACGCCGGCCCGGCGCGATTTCTGTTATGCGGGAGATCTCGCCAAGGTCGTGGTCCAGGCCGCGGACGGCCGGGGCAACGGCACCTACCACTTCTCCTCTGGCAAGGACGTCGCAATCCGCGAGCTTTACGACGCGGTGGTCAAGGCGATGAAGCTCAATGACTATCCGGAGCCGGAAGTGAAGCCGCTCGGACCGGACGACGCTGCTTCCATCCTGCTCGATCCCTCTCGGACCTTCGCCGATTTCGGCGATGTCGAGTTCACACCGCTCGACGAGATCGCACGGCTGTCGGTCGAGCGTTGGGAGAAGGAGGGCGTCGTCGGCGGCTACACCCACCTCAAGGAAGCCCGCGCCGACATCAAGACGCCGGCCAAGGGCTGAGGCGAGCATGCGTATCCTCATCACGGGCGGCGCCGGATGCCTCGGCTCGAACCTGACCGAGCGTTATCTCGAAGCCGGGTATGAAGTCCTGGTGCTCGACAATTTTGCGACCGGTCACCGCGGTTCGCTGCCGGAGGCGCATCCGGGGCTTACCGTTGTCGATGGCAACGTTCAGGACCGCGCCCTGGTCGACAAGCTGTTCGCCGCGTTCAAGCCTAGCCATGTCGTCCATTCCGCCGCGGCCTACAAGGATCCCGACGACTGGCTCGAGGATACGCGCACCAATGTCGAGGGCACGATCCATGTCGTCGAGGCCGCGCGGTCGGCGGGCATCAAGCGCTTCGTCAATTTCCACACCGCTCTCGGCTATGGCCGACCCGATCGGCTGCCGATTCCCGCCGACGCACCGGCGCGCCCCTTTACCAGCTACGGCATCTCCAAGCAGGCCGGCGAAAACTATCTCGCCATGTCCGGCCTGCCCTTCGTCTCGCTGCGTCTCGCCAATGTCACCGGGCCCCGCCTCGCCATCGGCCCGATCCCGACGTTCTATACGAGGCTGAAAGCCGGCAAGGGCTGCTTCTGCTCGAAGACCGTGCGCGACTTCATCGACATGGACGACTTTTTCTCGGTCATGGATGCGGTGATGGCCGATGGTGCACCGACCGGACTCTTCAACGTTTCGACCGGTACGGGGCACACGATCAAGGAGATCTTCGACATCGTGGTCGATCACCTCGGAATCGAGCTGAAGGAGCCGGTGCCCGAGGTCGAGCCCGGCGCCGACGACGTTCCGGCGGTCGTTCTCGATCCATCGAAGACCATTGCGACCTTCGGCTGGCGTCCGCGCTACTCGTTCGAGCAGACGATCCGGCGCATGTTGTCATGGTACGACGATCATGGCGTCACCGCACTCTACAGCCATCTGAAGGCACCGCCTTCAAAGGCTTGACCAGCCTTTTCGCCGCCCTCCACGCTGCCGCATCATCTTCCGAACGGATACATCCATGACCGAGAGCTTCGCTGGCAAGAACGTGATGGTGGTCGGCGGCGCCGGCTTCGTCGGCTCGAACCTCGTCAAGCAGATCCTGCGCGAGAAGCCCCGCAAACTGACGATCGTCGACAACTTCCTCTCGGCCGACGCCGTCAACGTCCCCGACGACCCGGCCGTGCATCTGGTCTCCGGGCCCATCACCAGTGATCGCATCCTGCGCGACCTCGATGACGACCTGGATTATGCCTATCATCTGGCCTGCTTCCACGGGAACCAGTCCTCGATCCATGATCCCTTGATGGACCATGACAACAACACGCTGACCAGCCTGAAGCTGTTCGAGCGGTTGAAGGACATCAAGAGCCTGAAGAAGGTGGTCTATTCCGCCGCCGGCTGCGCCGTCGCCGCCAAGACCTTCGATGGCGCCACCGCGACGGACGAGGACGCGCCGGTCTCGCTCTTCCATGACAGCCCGTACTCGATCTCGAAGCTGATCGGCGAGATGTATGGAAACTACTATTTCACCCGCTTTGGCATGCCCTTCGTCAAGGCGCGCTTCCAGAACGTGTATGGGCCGGGCGAAATCCTCGGCGCCGGTCGCTGGCGCGGCACGCCGGCGACGGTCTGGCGCAACGTGACCCCCACCTTCATCTGGAAGTCGCTGCATGGTGAGGCGCTGCCGGTCGAGAATGGCGGCATCGCCACACGCGACTTCATCTTCGTCGAGGACATGGCGCGCGGCTTGATGGCCTGCGCGCTGCGGGGCGAGGCCGGCGAGATCTATAATCTCGGCTCCGGCGCCGAAGTTTCCATCCGGGAACTGGCGGAACGCATCAATGCTGCGACGGGGAATGAAACGCCGATCGCACTGACGCCCGCACGCGACTGGGATCGCTCCGGCCAGCGCTTCGCCGCGACTGACAAGGCGCGCGAAAAGCTCGGCTTTGCCGCGGAGGTCGGCCACGAGGAGGGGATCAGGCGGACGGTCGAGTGGACCAAGGCCAACAAGCCCGTCATCCTGCGCTGCATGACGAGCCACGCGCATTTCATGCCGGATTTGAGAACCTATTCGGCCTAAGCGGGCAGGCTGCGGCCGTCAGCTCTTTCGGCCGGCGGCCTTGTCGATCCTGAACGTCCAGCCATGCAACTGGACGGTCAGATTGTTGTAAACGCCGCCGTCGAAAGCCGCGAAACGCTTTTGGAACTCCTCGGCGCTGATGTCCGGCGTCAGCGCGCACATCGCCCTGAAATCGGCGCGGGCCCGCTTCCGCGCGCCCCAGCGCATTCCGCCGGCCGGCACAATCGGCAGCCCCTCGGCCAACGCCCGCCCGTGACGCTGCAAAAGGCGCACGGATGCGGCATTGGCGAGGTCGAGCAGCGGTCCAGGCGCGCAGCCGGGCGGGACATCGAACCATTCGACATCGAGGATCGGCCCGTCGTCGACCTTGGCTGTCATCACGTGGAAGGTCGCTCCATAGCGTGCGACGCCATCGTAGACGGCGAAATGATGCGGATCGCGCCCCGGATAATCCGGCGAGGCGGGATGCACGTTGAAGGCGCTGCCCTCGAAGCGTTCGAGCACGTCGCGCGGGACGATGACGGACGTTCCGAAGGAAACGAGTGTGCCTGTGTCCGCCTGTCGCAGGTCCTCCAGCGTCCGCGTGACTGCGGGCCCTGCGCCCGCGTGGGTGAGCGCTGCCACGACGGCGTTGAGCAGGTCGCCCTCGACGCTGGTCAGCAGTACGATGGTCTTTGTCGGGCGGTTAGGCATTGGCTGGGTCCGGAAAGGCTTCAGCGAGTGGACGCCCATCCCACATCACGTAGTCGATGACGGACAAGCCCGGAATGAAGCGGGCCTCGTCGCCATAAGCGCGCGGCGAGAACCCCTGCATGACCAGCCGGACACCGCCTTCGGCAAAGACATGGTTCTCCTGATAGCCGTCCGCTCCGCCGCCAGCGAGGTAGGCGTCGCCGCCCGCCGCCTTGACGAGGGAGACCAGCAGGTTGGTCGAACTGCCGCTGTGCTGCAGTTCCGATTGCCGCAGGTAGCGGGTGGTCACCCCGAGATGGGCGGCGATGGCCTTGATGGCCGCGATGTTGAAGGTGGCAAGATTGGTCTCTGCCACGCGTATCAGCGGCTCGATGAGAGCGAGCGCGGCCCCATACCTCGGAGCGCGGCGATAATTCGCCTCCAGCGTCTTCAAGAGCTTGTCACGCCACGGCTGACGGTCGTCGATGACGGCATCCGAAATGGGTGAGCCGAGCGGCATGCGCTGCACAGGGCAGCTGACCCAGCGCGCCTCGCCCTGAATGGCGAGCCGCACGCGATTGCTCCACGAACCCATGCTGCCGGAGCCGGAGCGGGGATAATCGACGGTGTCCAGGAAGACGAACGCGTCCGCCCGGCGGATCTTGTCGAAATAGCCGATCCACGGGAAGAAATTCGGTTGGTGGATGGCGACGAGACCGGCCATGCGTCGCACTCAGAGCCGCGTGTCGAAGAAGGACTTGAGGCGGCGGAACCACCACAAGCCGCCGACGAACAACACGGTTGACACAACCACCATGTAGACGAGCATCCAGAGCGGCGGCAGCGTGCCGTGCAGGATGGGGGCCCGGAAGCACTCCGCCATCACGTAGAAGGGATTGTAGACGAGGAAGCGCTGGATCGGCGCGGGGTAGGACGAGAGCGCATAGAAGATGGGCGAGGCGAACAGGAGCGCCGTCAGCACGCTCGGCAGCGCGATGGCGGTGTCGCGCACGAACACGTTGAGCGCGGACAGGAACAGCCCCATCCCTGACACGAAGAACAGCTGCAGCAGGATTATCAACGGCAGGACGAGCACGGCGGCATTGATCGGCTCGCCGCCGAAGAGTTGGAGCAGAAAGATAACGACAAGACCGACGGCGAGTGGAACCACGCCCATCATCGCGCCGACGATAGGCAGGATCTCGGATTTGAAGGCGATGTTCTTCACGACGCCCGCATTTCCGACAACCGAAGTCGTTGCGCTGCTGAGCCCTTCGCTGAGCCCGAGCCACGGCGCATAGCCGCTCAGGAGCCAGATGATGAACGGCAGCGTTCCCGCCCGCCCCGGCAGACGGCCGGGGAATACATAGGTGAAGACGAACACGAAGATGCTCATCAGGAGCAGCGGCGAGAGGATCGCCCATACCAACCCGAGAGAGGAACCGAGAAAGCGGTCGGCCAGGTTCATCCGGAACAGACTGTTGATCATGCGGATGTCGTTGCGGCCGAAATAGAAGATCGACATTTCAGGCGCCTTTCTCGATCTGTCCGGAAACAGTCAGCGGGTAATAAAGCGTCGGATTGCCGCCGAACTGGCCTTCCTCGTCCCGAACCTCGAATGTCAGCGTCCGGGTCGAGATGACACGCCCGCCCTGGATCAGGCTGGCGTCGAGACGGTAGAGGTTCTCGCCCAGCACGAACGGATCGAAGACGATCCCGATTTCGAAACGGCCTTTCGGCAGCGGCTCCCGTGAGTTCTCCGACAGCTTCGCGTTCCAGACCTTCTTGCCATCGACACGCAACAAGCTGACGAGTAGGTCGGTGTCTGGGGCAGGGGCCTGCAATGTTCCTGCGATCCGGATGTCCGCTGGCGCGAAGGCCTTGGCGGAGGCCGTGACCGCAGCCCCGTCCTGATACAGGGCAAGGCCCGCCAGGTGGCCGATCTCGGTAACATCGGGGGCCAGCACCGGAGAGCCGAATTTTCGCACCAGATCTTCGGCATCGGCCTTCTCGACGCTGGCGAGATAGGCCTTCGTCACCTTCTCCGGCGCGTCATCCATGATGAGACGACCGTTCTCCAGCCACAGGCAGCGGTTGCAGAGGTCGACGATCGACAAGAGCGAATGGCTGACGACGACGACGATCTGCCCGACCTGCGTCATTTCCTTCATGCGCCGCGTGGCCTTACCCGAGAAGGTGGCGTCGCCGACCGAGAGCGTCTCGTCGATGATGAGGATGTCGGTCTCGATGAATGCGCCCATCGAGAATGCGAGCCGTGCCTTCATACCCGAGGAGTAGGTGCGGACTGGCCGGTCAATGAATTCGCCCAGCTCGGAAAAAGCGATGATGTCGTCGGCCAGCGCGTCGATCTCGGCCTTCGTGCGGCCGTGGACGGCGCCGTCGAGGTAGATATTTTCCCGTCCGGTCGCCTCCTCGCGCAGTACCGCGCCGATCGATAGCATGGCGTGGAGGTCGCCCTTGACCTCGATCGTGCCGGATGTCGACTCGGTAATTCCTGAAATGAGCGAGAGCAGGGTGGTCTTCCCGGCGCCGTTGCGGCCGATGATTCCGACGCACTCGCCCGGCCCGATGTCGAAGGACACGTCCTGCAACGCATCGACATGCCGCGTCACGAGTTCCTTCCGGCCCATGCGCAAGGCCTCGAACAGCGAGACGGGCCCGCCGCCGCCTTCCGCCAGCGCGAAGGACTTGTTGAGGTCTTTGACGGAAATCGATGCCTTCATGGTGCCGCGACGCTCCAGCGAACGGGAAGCGCGATTCCTCGCGCGTCCTCTCCGGCAATGTCGAGCGTGATACCGTTGTTGCTCAGCCAGCCGATGCTGTCGACGAGGATGAAGAGACCGGGTCTTTCAGGGTCCGGCGTCACCAGTTGCACGCTGAGCTGGTAAGTTCCGGGCTCGAGCGGCAACTGCTGCACCGCGATGTCGATCCGATGGCGGCCGGCCTTGGCGGCGACGATGGTCGGATAGCGCGTCATCATCACATTTTCCCAGCCAAAACCGGGCTGCATGCGCTCGACAACGAAAGCCGCGCGGATCTCGCTATCCTCGAAGACGTCCACAGGGATCGACAAGGCGAGGTCGTCGCCGGTGTTCAGGTAAATTGCGCGGCTCGTCGGATCGGCAAGCTTGGCGATGTCCGTGCGGTATTGTGGGGCGGCGTCCTTGCCATAGAGGTAAATCCGGGACGCGCGTTCCGCGGGGCCCGAAAAGATGATCTTGCCGCGGTCGATGACGTGGGCCGTGGTGCAGAGCTTAAGCACGGCGCTCCAGTCATGGGTGACGAGAATCCCAGAGGCGCCATGCGAAATCCGGTCGCGCAACCGCCGCCAGCACTTGGCCTGAAAGTGCTGATCGCCAACCGAGAGGATTTCGTCGAGCAGATAGACCTCGTATTGCCCTGCGGTCGCGGTGGCGAAGAACAGCCGCGCGCCCATGCCGGCCGAATAGGTCTGCACAGGATCGTCAAAACGATCCCCAAGCTCCGAGAAATCCTGGATGTCGAGGATCATCTCGTCGCGTTCGCGCCGCCTGAAGCCGTGCGTGGTCAGCAGGCGCTCCGCGTACTGGCGGCCTGTCAGCGAGGCGTTTCCCACCAGGCCGAGTTCATAGAGCCCGGAAAGATTTCCCTTGACGCTGACCGTGCCGGAATCAGGCGCATAAACGCCGCCGATGACGCGCAGGAGCGTCGATTTGCCCGCGCCGTTGCGGCCGAGAACACCGACGAACTCGCCTTTGGGAACCTCGAAGGTGACGTCCGTCAGCGCATGGAAACGCTCGAGAACGGCGAAATTGGAGAATGCGACCTTCCAAACGTTGCCGGCATCGACCAGAGCAAAGCTCTTGCAGACGCCCGAACACGTCACAGAGATGGCAGTCGGCTTCATGAGCGGGCAATCGGTCCTGTGGGCGGAGTTTGCGGCGGGGCCTCGCGCTCAGCCTTTGCTGGAAGCTTGCCCCCCGTTCGCCAGCAGTTGCCACCCGGCGAGGGGTAATCCGCGCATGCGCAACGGGACGCTCAATGCCATGAGTGGCGTGATCACTCAAGCCTCCCTGTCTTGGCGCGCGACAGGGGGGCCGCATCATGGCGCTCATCGGCGACTGTCTGGCCGGTCGCCGCCCAGGAACACCCGGCACCATTGCTCGAACGACAGCAGAGACCAGATGAGAAGCCGGTTGTTCTTCTTCCCTGACATGTGTGCCTCGACCGTGTCGCGGATGAAATCCGCATCGAGATATTCGGTCGAGGCGAGGTCTTTGCCCAGCAACATGTCGCGCACATAGACGGCGTTCTCACCGCGATACCAGGAGGCCTCGGGTGACGAGAAGCCCTGTTTGCGCCGGTCCATGATCTCGGACGGCAGCACATGCGCCATCGCCTGCCGCAGGCAGCTCTTGCCGCCGGCGAAGGAATCCTCGGCCAGCAGCTTCTTGCGCACGGCGTCCTCGTCCACCGTCAGCATGTGTTCGAGGTCAGAGAGTTTGTGGCGCGCCGGCAGGCGCGTGGCGAAGTCGACCAGCGCGTTGTCGAGGAAAGGGAAACGCTCCTCGAGCCCGCTCGCCATCGAGAGCTTGTCGCCCACCAGCAGGAGGCCCGACAGGAAGGTCCGGCATTCGAAGTAGAGCGAGGCCGAGATATGGTCCTCAGGCGAGTCGAACGAGAGGCCTGGCGCGTCGGCATAGACCGACTTGAAGACGTCGAACATCTCCGCCTCGTCGTCGGCCGCCGCGCCGAATAGGCGCTTGCGGTCGTCGGCCGTCGTCAACCGCTGCCAGAAGCCATAGTAGCTCGACAGATAGTCGTCGCGGTCGAGCGAGCGGAACACGCGGTAGTAGCGCCACGGGTACCCGCCAAAGAGTTCATCGCCACCCGCGCCCGAGAGGCAGACCTTGACGAACTTCGAGGCAAGCCGGGCGATGTAGTAGTTGGGGTAGCTCATCCCAAGGCGCAGGTCCTCAAGATGCCACACCACGCGCGGCAGGGACCAGCGGATATCGCCGGCGTTGATCACCTGCTCGTAGTGCTCGGTCTTGTAGGTGTAGGCCATCAGCTCGGCGGCGCGGCGCTCGTCGAACAGGGTCTCGTTACCCTCTATCCGGCTCATCTCGAACCCGGCCGTGAAGGTCTGCATCCGTGGCACATGCGGATGCGCAAGCGCCACCAGCGTGCCGGAATCCATGCCGCCGGAGAGATAGGCGCCAACCGGCACATCCGCCACGAGCTGACGCTCGACAGCCTGCGCCATCAGCTTCTCCAGCGTCGCGACCGCCTCCTGCTCGTCGACAGGCTCGGGCTTCGAATAGTCGTAATCCCAGTAGGTCTCGCGTCGCTCGCCGTTGCGATCGACCGTCAGGATCGTCGCCGGCGGCAGGTGTTCGACGCCCTCGAACAGCGTGTGGGGACGGAACAGGTTCTGGAACGTGAAATACTCGCGCAGCGCGGCCTGGTTGACCCGGACCCTGAAGTCGGGATGCACGAGGAAAGCCTTGATCTCGGAAGCGAAGGCAAGCCGATCCGGCGTGCGCCAGAGATAGAGCGGCTTCACGCCATAGCGGTCGCGCACGAGGTGAAGGCGGCGCTCCTGCGCGTCCCACAGCGCGAAGGCGGCCATGCCGTCGATGCGGCGGGCGAGGGCGGAAACGCCCCAGATGACGCAGCCGGCCAGCAGCACCTCGGTGTCCGATCGCGTGCGGAAGCTCCAGCCTGCCTTGTCGAGCTCCGCCTTCAGCTCACGGAAATTGTAGATCTCGCCGTTGAACGCGATGGTCCAGCGACCATCTGGCGAATGCATCGGCTGGCTGGCGACCGTGCGCAGGTCAATGATCGACAGACGCCGGTGGCCGAGGCCGAGCGGGCCGTCGATGTGCATCCCCTTGCCGTCCGGTCCCCGATGCGCCAGCGCGTCGCGCATGGCGGCGACGATGCGCTCGTCGGCCGGCGCGCCGTTGCGATTGAGATAGCCCGCGACCCCACACATGGCTCTGGATTACCGGAAATTCGGCCGGCCGGACCGAGCGACCGTCTCGTCGTACCAGCGGCCCATCAGGTCGGCATGGCCGTCGATCGCGCGCTGTAAGCGCGCGCGGGGCGGCATGACCTCGGCTGTCCACCATTCTGGATGCGTGAGCACCTGCAGCCGGTCCTCGCACGCCGCGCTCAGCACGTCCTGAAGCCGCCGGTGCAGCCAGATGCCGTTGGAGTCGGACACATAGCCATAGGTGTCGCGCAGGCGCTTGGAATAAGCGTTCACCAGCCCGGCGAGTTCGTCGTCGTCGGGCATGGGCTCTTCGAGCACGCCATAGAGATGGAAGCTCACGGCGGTCGGCTCCACGCCGAATTCCCGCCTGAGCAGGTCGCGCTCGGCGGCGATGGCCTCGATCAGCCGTTCGCGCGTCAGCCCCTTGCCGAAATGGGTCGGGTCGAAATGCAGTGCGATCTCGTGCCCGAGATCGATGATCTGTCGGACGAGCGCATGCGTCAGCGGATTGAGCAGGTTGTAATAGAGGCAGCGGGGGAACAGGAAATAGGTCGCGATGACCCCTTCCTCACGCTCGATCTGCGCGAGACTGACCGAGCGGTTCATGGAGGCGTCGAGATCGTGCCGCCAGAAGACATGCGGCCCCGCGGGCGGAGCCTTGTAGCCCGCGAAAACGTACTTGCGCTTGGCGAGCCTCAGGAGGTTGCGGTAGTTTTCTTCCGTAAAATCCGAGAATTCCAGAAGATGTTGCTTCTCGTCGCGCATGTTGGCTCTATGTCAGGCGGTTGCGCAGCGAGGAGAGGACCGCGTTCCTGGCGTCAGTCGCGTCCACGCACCCGTCAACTCGCAAATCGGTCAGCCTAAGGTAGCCGCCGTTGGCGGCGATCACAGGATCGCCGTCGACTGCATAGGCAACCTGCCCGGGTATGGCAAGGAAAGGCTCGCGGGGAAGCACCGGGCATGCGGCGAGGATCGTCACCTTGCGTGTGCCCTCCAGCCACGCGAAGGCGCCCGCGAACGGGTGGCCCGAGGCGCGGATCAACCGGTCGATCGCGGCAAGGGGCTGCTGCCAGTCGATCTTGCCGTCCTCGGGCCGGCGCGGGTAACAGCGCAGCGAATCCTCCGGGGCGGTGGATTGCGGCGTCAGCCGCAACTCGCCCCGTGCCGCCGCCGCGACCATCTCCCCGAATGCTTCCGGGATGGATGTCCTGAGCCAGCCATAGACATCGGCGATGGTGGTCGAAGCTTGCAGGGCAAGGAAGCGCTTGGCTACGATGGCCCCGCCGTCGAGTTCGTCCTCCATCTGGTGGATGGAAAGCCCGACCCGCTCCTCGCCGTTTAGGATCGCCCAGTTGGGGCAGGCGTTGCCCTTGTAGCGTGGCAGGTCACCGGGATGGGCGTTGAAAACACCGAGCGCGAATAGCGCCCGCACGTGCGCTGGGATCAGGGTGAGCCAGTTCATCGAGATCGCAAGGTCGCATTGCGCCTGCCGCACGAGATCGAGTCCGTGCTCCGAGGCAAGGTCGCGGTGGCGGAGGAAGGGCGCGCCGCTGGCCTTCGCCAGCGCCTCGAAATCTGCCACCGTCGCCAGCTCGTGCCCGGACGGCTTGCAGGTCGCCACAAGAGCGATCTCGTGGCCCTCGGCTTGCGCCCGGCGCGCCGCCTCGATCAGCATCTCCGTTCGGCCGATGACCCCGATCCGCAGCCTGCGCATCAGCCCTGCCTCCCGCTTTTCCAGAGAGCGATGCGTTCGCTTACCGTGAACGAACGCTGCTTCGAGAGGTTCGCGAGCACCGTGTCGAACAGGCTGCCGGTGCCAGGCAGGCTGGCGTCGACAGGCGGAAGGTCGTCCCGCGTCAGCGAGGATAGCGGACCACGCCGCTTGAAGGTCTCGTAGACCGCCAGCGTCGCGCTGTTCAACACGATGTGGACGGGATGGAAGTTCAGCACCTTCCAGCCCGGCGTGTCGAGTTCCGCGCCCGCGACTGTCCACGGCCGGCGCGCCATCGCGTGCATGTTGTCCTGGAAGACATGCGGCAGACGGATGAGCGAATCCCCTTGTTCCGAGAGGTGCAACTCGTGCGGCGTCACATGGGATGCGCGCGGCAGATGGACCGAGCAATCGATCTCGATGCCGAACTCGCAGGCCATACGTGCCAGAAGCGGCTCGGACATCACCAGCGAATGTGTCCGGCAGGCGGTCCCATCGGGATACCAGCCTCTCAGCGTAGCGAAGATCTCGTCGGGCGTTGTTCCGTGGCTGCTGCCCGGCAGGAAGTTCGGGTGCAGCCCAATCTCGAACAGCGGCTCCTTCGCCAGCGCACGCATGGCTGGGCTGTCGTGGGTCGCGAACAGGGTGGCGCGCACGCCAGCCCGCGACAGCCGCTCTGCGATATCCTCGATGATCCAGTCTGGCGCCCAGTCGATGTCGAGCGTCACCAGAACGGGGCCACTCCCGCCCTCCGACGCTTCGTCCTTTGCGTTGCCCCCCGACATCACGCCCCCGGCTTGGTAGCCACGAGATAGACGCCGAAGCGGTGGTCGTCGCCCTTCCACGCGTAGCGCGTCAGACTGTCGATGCGGAAGGCGGCAAGCGCACCCTCGATCTCGTGTTGGCGGAAGTGGTGGAAATGGATGTTGTCGCGGATGAGCTCGGCGCGGTGGGTCCAGATCAGCGTGCCGAGGAAGAGCTGTCCGCCGGGCTTGAGCACGCGATAGGCCTCGTCGAGCGCCGCGTGATAATCCAGCACATGGTCGAGGCTCGTCAGGAAGGCGACGCCATCAAGCGTTTCCGAGCGGACGGGCAGGAACTCCGCCATGCCGACGAGGCAGGGCTCGGACCGGGCGCCGAGCCCAGGGTCGATGCCGAAATAGCGCACGCCGGCTGGGAACAGCTTGCGGCTCAGCGCGGGGTTGTCGCAGCCTACGTCGAGCACTAGCCCCTTCGCGCTCCGCACCAGCACCTGCGACCGGTGGAGATGGCGGCGATACCACAGATCGGAGAGGGGGGTGTTGTGCTCGCCGCCCGAGTTCTTGACGAGGTTGAGGTAGATGTACTGGAGCGCGGCGTCCGATGCGTCCGCGAGCCCAATCCGAACCTCGTCGCCCACGATCCGCTGGTTCACGAAATCAGGGAGCAGCAGCGGGCGGCCGTGGTGGAACGCCAGTTCGTGCCCGTCGGGCGTCGCGCGCGCGTCCCGGACGACATTCTTGCCGCTGACCGGAGCGGCGAGAATGTCGAGGATGTCATCGAGGCCCTGATGGACCGCACAGCCATTCGGATCGATGCCTTCGAGGTCGATCGGCGTCATGTTCTCGTCGATGGGCAGGTCGGCCCATGCGCGATTGGCAGGCATGTCAGGTCTCCGGCGGCAGCCTGTCGATCAACGCGGACAGCCCGGTCTCGAATGATGTCGTGGCTGCGCCGAGCTTATGCGCCATAACGCTTGTATCGGCGACATAATTGTCGGGCGCGCGCGCGGTCTCGTCGAAATTCGCCGTCACGCCGAGCCGGGCCGCCACGAGGGTGGCAATCTCGCGCACAGTAACAACATCAGGGCCGGCGATGTTGGCGGTCACCGCCGTGTCGCAACCGAGCGCCGCGATGAACGCCGCCGCCGCATCCTCCACCCAGATCGGGTTTATCGCAGGGCCTGTACCGCCGTCGACGCGCACGGCCGTTCCGGAGCGAACGGAGTTCACCAGCCGCGGCAGCAGGAAGCTGGGGGCCTGCCCGGGCCCATAGACGAAGAAAGGCCGCAGGACATGGACCAACAGGTGGGGCCGGAAATATCCCAGCAGGCTTTCGGCTGCGGCCTTGGCGGCGAGATAGAAGCCCAGTTCGTCGCCCGGCTTGATCGGCGATTCTTCCCGGATCGGCGTTGGCGAAGGGCCGTAGATGCCGCCGGAGGATGCCATTACCATGCAGCGTGCGCCGGCCGCGATAGCGGCCTCGGCCAGCGCGGCGCTGGCCGCGACGTTGATTCGCGCGATCGCGCCGGCCTGCTTTGGAAATCCGTGCCAGCCCGGCGCCTGCGCCAGGTGGATCAGCGCATCGAACCGCCCGAGGGCGGCCAGAGCCTGTTCCGGTTTTTCGCCGAGGTCGATCTCGACCGCTGACACACCAGCCGGGAGAGCATTGGCGGACACGTTGGGACGCAGGACGGCCAGGACGTCATCGCCACGGCGCACCAACTGCTGCACGACCGAGCGCCCGACCAGTCCCGCCGCACCCGTGACGACGATGCGGCGCTGCGCCGCTGCGCCTTTCATTCTGCGGCTCTCAGGAGGCCGCTTCCGGCCCCGGTCACGGGACATCCTCTTCCGCAGGAGGGCGTCCATGCGCGCGAATATGGTCGTAGACCCGCTCGAAGCGTTCCGCCAGACGGTCGGCCGACCACCACTTTATGGCGTGTTCGCGGCTGGCGCGCCCGATCTCCGCGCGCTTGGCACTGTTGAGGGCGAGGTCGCGCAACACATCCAGCACGGTGTTCTCGTCGGCATGGACGATCGGCGTTTCCTGAATGCATGCCGTGGCCGGCGATCCGTCATGCTCGATCTTGTTGACGCGGCCGACGACCGGCTTGCCGAGCATCATGCCCTCGCGGGCCAGCGCGCCGTAGCGGCCGTAATTCAACTGATCGACGATGATGTCCGCCTGCACCTGCACGAAGCGGTTGTCGCGGCTGGGAATGTTGTCGACGAAATAGAGTTCAATATCGATGCCTTCCGCCTGCAGGCGTTCGATGGCGTTGATGACCGCCTGTGTCCCCTTGACGTTCTTCCCGTTCTTGGTCCGCGTCTTGTAGTTGCCGACCCCGTGATACACCGCGACCGTTCCCGGCTTCTTCTCGTGCCGGAACCTCTCGGGAATCTCGAGTTCGGGCTTCCACACGTCCGGGTCGTTCGCGAAGGTCAACGGGCCGCGAAAGGCGTTCGGATGGCCCTTGAAGTCGATGCCGGGGTCGGTCTCTGTGCAGAACAGATCCACCAATGTGGTCAGCTTGCTCCCCCAGCCGAGGTTGCGCTCGTCACTGCAGACCTCAGGGACTGCGGCCCAGTTGCAATTCTCGCACAGGTCGGGGCTCCAGTTCCGGAAGGACGATTGCGAAACGCCGTCTAGGCAGCCGCTGTGGGAATAGCCGAGCAACGCGCCGCGACGTTTCGCCTCCACCATGTCCCAGGGGATTTGTCCGAACGCGCTGTCCCTGTCGTGGAAATCGGGGAACAGGGTGAATGCGCCAAGCCCATAATGGTGGAAAATGCCGAACCGGTCGGCATTGTTCCGGTAGAACTCTCCGATCAGGGCCCGGTGCCTCGCGGGGTCGGGGTCGTGAATGGTCAGATCCTGCCCGTGGTAAAGCCAGCTGTTTGGACCATCGACAGCCTCTGTGGACAGGGAAACGGCGTCCCAGCCCCGGGCGCGCAGCGCCTTGGCCAGGTAGAAGAAGTTGTAATAGCAATGCCGCGTAAAAAGCACCGAGCGCCTCTTGGGCTCGGCGCTTACATAGGGCGGCAGATAGGGATGGATCACTTTTCGATCGTCGTCGGACATCGCGAAGTCGATGAGTTCCTTCGCACCGACAACTTGATGCAGGGTCGGGTCCGGCGCCGCGCTGCGCGGAAGCCTGCAACGGCGGTGTTCCAGCCAGGCCTTGGCCTCTGCCGGATGCGCGGCGAGATCGGATATGAAGTCACGCGACCGGACGATGGTGGAGGAACCATCGGCGCCGGCCGAGATCAGGATGGCGGCAGTGCCCGTCTTGCAGGCAATTTCCAGTGCATCGATGTAGTCGATGCAGTTGATGGAATGAATCGTTTTCGGGGCAAGAAGAAATAGAATCTCGTCGCATCGCTGAATGGCGAAAACTGAATAATTAGGTGGAATTAGTATATATTTACTCAAAATCCTGCGTTCGAAATTGGCGCAGAGAGCCTCGTCGATGAGGGCCTGAGTCCGCGCTGTTCTTTCGAGGATCTGTTCCACAGAACGCTTGTTGTCCGCGTTCGCCACGTGGTCGCCCATTCGCTCCTGCAGGGCGAGCGCGAGCGCCTTCAATTCTCCGAGAAGCAGGTTGATATCGTCGATACGCTGGCTGAGATCGCTCTGCCCCTGAGACAGTTCAGCGATCGACTGCCTCAGTTCGAGGATCGAAGCCTGAACATGATCCTTCCACTGTTGCCCGCGCTTCAGGATGTTCAAGGTGTACATGCGACAGAGCCTAGCGGGTGCGGTCAGGAAGCCGATGCCGCGCGCTGATCGAGCTTGCGCCATTCGATCAGCCGGCGGAGCCCGTCATCGAGGGAAATTTCAGCCGTGAACCCGATCTCTGCCGCAGCCCTTTTGGGGCTTCCGATCCGGTTCTTCACGAAGGTCGCCTGGCTGCGCGGCGCATAGTTGATCGGCTGGTTGCTGCCGGTCAGGTGACAGATCCTTTCGGCGAGTTCCCGCAGGGACGTCCGGATCCCGGTGCCGACATTGTAGAAGCGCCCCGCGACGTCCGATCGCATCGCGCACAGATTGGCCTTGGCGCAATCCTCGACGGCGACGAAGTCGAAGGCTTCCGAACCATCCCCGAGAATCGTCGGGCCTTCGCCGCGGTCGATCGCATCGAGCATTTTCATGATCACCGCGATATAGGCCCCGCGATAGTCCTGGCGCGGGCCGTAGACGTTCATGTAGCGCAGGCCGACGACGTTGAGGCCGTAGCGATGATGGAAGGCGGTCGCCATCGCCTCGCCCGCGATCTTGGTCGCGCCGTAGAAATTCTTGTTGTTGAAAGGGTGGTCTTCCGTCATCGGCTCCTCGACGGCGTCGCCGTAGACGGAGGCCGAGGAGGAATAGACCAGGCGCTTGACGTTCCGGGCGACGCAGGCTTCCAGCACGTTGAACGTCCCGCGGATGTTCACGTCGAAGGCCGAACGCGGGAAGTCATGGCATTGCAGCAGCCAGAGCGCCGCAAAATGGAACACGCCGTCGGCGCCATCCAGCGCCGATTGCAGCACATCGGTCTGGAGAATATCGCCTCCGACGTCGTAGATCTTGACGCGCGGGTCCTTCAGCGCGCCCGCGAGGCTGGTGGCCCGGCCGCGCACGAAATTGTCATAGACGAGGATCTCGCCAACATCAGTCTGCGTGAGCTGGTCGACGGTGTGAGAACCGATCAGGCCGGCACCGCCGATGACCACTACTTTTTTGCCACTGAAATCCATGATTGATCCATCTGCGGGATGACGATGCGCCGGGCGCCTAGGTCGGTCTAGATCGCTTCGCGCAGCAGCGCGGCGATCGCGGGCGCGGACTGCCCTGATCCGTAGTCGGGGATATCCCGGCGCGGCTGATAATCGGGACCGGTCCAGAGCCGGTTCCAGCCGGCCTCGATGGTCTCGACCCACTCCGTCTCGTCGCGCAGCGTGACGCAGGGGACGCGGTGGAAATAGGCCTCCTTCTGCAGCCCGCCCGAATCGGTGAAGACTGCTGCCGCATTGTGCAGGAGCCGTGCCATGTCGAGGTAGCCGACGGGATCGATCAAGACCACCCCCTCCGGCGCCAGCCCGCGCGCATCGAACAGCTTTCGCGTGCGGGGGTGGACGGGCATGATGATGGGCCGCTCGCGCGCGGCCGCCTCCAGCCAGGCGATGACGCGCGCGAAACGCTCGGCGTCATCCGTGTTCTCGGCACGGTGAATGGTCGCGATGGCGTAGCTCTGCGGCGCGAGGCCAAGCGCCTCGACGATGCGCGAGCGTTCGCCGGAGCGTTCGATGGCGGCCAGCGTGGTGTCGAACATCACGTCGCCGACGGCATGGACGCCCGCCACGATGCCCTCGCGGGCGAGATTGTCGACGGCGCTGCGCGTCGGGCAGAACAGCAAGGTGCTGACATGGTCGGCCACCACCCGGTTGATCTCCTCGGGCATGCGCCGGTTGAAGGAGCGCAGCCCCGCCTCGACATGCGCGACGGGAATATGCAGCTTGGCTGCCGCAAGGGCGCCGGCGACGGTCGAGTTGGTGTCGCCATAGACCAGAACGAGGTCGGGCTTCTCGGCCAGCATCGCCTCCTCGAGCTTCTCCAGCATGCGCCCGGTCATGGCGCCGTGGCCCAGGCTGTTGACGCTGAGATTGTAGCGCGGCTTGGGGATGTCGAGCTCGTCGAAGAAGATATCCGACATCTGCGCGTCGAAATGCTGGCCGGTGTGGACGATGATTTCGTCCATGCCCGCGGCGGCGATCGCGCGGCTCACGGGCGCAGCCTTGATGAATTGCGGCCGCGCGCCGAGCACGGTGAGGATTACCTGCATGAAATCATTCCCTAACGGCTACCGTACCAACCGCCGCAATTGGTCCGCCACCCAGTAGCGGACGGGCGGGGGAAGCAGTCGCCAAACATGGCGCAGTGCTGAGCGCTGCGGTCGACTTTCAGCGGACACTGCCGCCGCGCCAACAGGCTGCTCGGCCGTCTTGTTCGAAGGCGGCGAGTCCTCAAGCGGCTTCATCATTGCACCGGCCTTCACAGGCACGATGCGCTGCATAGATCGATCGGACTCTGCCCACCCGAAGCGAATTGGCTCCACATCGGGCGTCGCCATCCCGACCACCCTGTCGATATCGGCACGGATGCGCTCCGACACCGAGTCCCAATTGAATTGCGTCCCGAAGAAATGTCTCGCTCTCAGTCCTGACGCATCCCGCAAGCCCTTGTCGGACGTCCATCGGGCCACCGCCGCGATGAGCCGCTTTTGGTCGTGGAAAGGCACGACATCGCCGATCTGCTCACCGACAACGATCTGTTCGACATACTCGATCGTGTTGGAGAGGATGGGAATCCCTGCCGCCATGTACTGCGACAGCTTGTTTGGGCAGGCGAAGCGGTTGGCATAATGGCGGGAATCATAAGGTATCAACCCTACATCGGCTGCGCGCGCGAAAGCGATGAGTTCCCCCTCCAAAACCGGATCGGGAAAGTAGACGCTCCGGTTCAGCGTGCCATTCTCGCGCGCAAGCGACTCGATCGTATCACGGTACGCGTTCGACGGACCGCGCAGGTACAGGACGGCATCCTCGGGGACGTCGCACCAAGCCTCGACCAGCAGGTCCAGGCCGCGGCCTGGAGCAAAGTTGCCTTGAAACAGAAAGACGACCTTGTCGTGATGTTCCGGTCGCCTTCCCTCTGCGCGCGCGCGATCCAAACAAGTGGTCTCAAGCTGGGCTTGCGCATCCGCGAGCGGCGTCGCATTCGGCACGCTGTAAAAGGGTAAGCCGTATTCCGACGTCAGATGCGCAGCCAGCGTGTCCGAAACGGTGACGCATCGATCGGCGCTTGCTGCGAGACGTGCCTCAAGCTGGCTCCAGAATTCATTCTCCCAAGCGCGGAAATCGGTATACGAGAACGGCCAGTACTCGTGTGAATCAAAGACGACGTGGCAGTTCCACAAGCCCTTCAGAGCGATCGCGGCTGGAAGGCTTTCAAGGTCGGCGCAGACGATCACATCGAACCGCCCCATGTTGAGTGAAGCCTGCAGGAGCGCGCTGTTCGTGTTGACGAAATAGCGGCAGAGTTCCTTGAAGCGATAGAAATCCACCTCGTCGGCATCCAGTGCACCAATCGCTCGACGCAGTTCAGCGTCCGAGGATTTGGCAAATATCTCGAGCAATGCGATGTCGCGCACCCCAGCGAGCTTCAGGACATTCTCGGCATTGCTCGATTTCCACGGCGATCCGTGGAGCGTCCGCTCTACCTGCACACGCGAGTGACCGTCGTCGACATGCGTGACGCGCGGCGCATCGCCTTTTTCCGAAAAGCGATAGGTACCAAGTTCGCAAACTGTGTAGTCGCCCTTGAAGCTCGCGGCCCACCATCCGATGCGGGGATCGACAACCGGATCATGCGCGCACATCACGAGCGCCTTGGGCTTGGCCTTCTCGGATGTCTTGTTGGCGCGTTGGGCAGAGAGGCCCTTGAGTTCGATCCGCTCCGTAATCCGGGTGTCCAGTGCTTGCACGAAGGCTTGGTAGGTATAGGCGTCGTTCAGGATCACGTCTTCATAGGCCGCGTCGATCATGCGCTGGGCCCGGACCGGATCCCGAACCAGATCAATCGCTTCCTCGAAGTTGGACATATCCCTTTTCAAGGGAAAGAAGTGCTTCCCCGGCTCGAAAATCGAAGAATAGACGCCTTCGAACATGATCTGCAAAGCGCGCGCGCCGGCGGCCTCGAAGTGGCGTGGCGAGATCTGCGCATAGCGCACATTGTCTTCGTGGGAGTGCAGGATCGTCTGCTCGGCGAGGCGATAGAATTCCTCCGAGAAGGGATCCATCTCGGGGTGGGCGCGTGCGAGCTCGTCGCAGGCTGCGGCAATCTTCCCGTCAAAGTCGAACAGGTTCGAGCCGGACTCGACCCCCAGCACGGCTCGGGACCGGCCAAGGAACGCAAGCCAGTCGATGCCTGAAAGTCGGTCCTCCCAGCGGGACGATATGTCGAGCGCAAGACGGCTGCTGGACGGATGCGCCAGCACCTGCGCCCCAATCTGCCATTTCTCGTATCCAAGACGACCGAACGAGACGGGCTGAAGCGAACCTCGATAGGCAATATCGATCCGCCGCTCCTCGTAAGGAAGGGAGGGAATATGACGAATCTTTTCGCTGACGTAGCCTGTCAGCGTGTTTAAAACCGATACGCGCGACAATATATCTTCGCCATAAACCTTGGATATTTCATCCAGCGGAATACAGGTCATCAGGATGTCGAACTGGTTGCTCTCGACAAAAGAGGGGAACGCAGCCGATTTATAGTGCTCATCCTGCTTCGCTAGGATTTTGATTCCGTCATACTGCCTGAAATTCAATTCGAGCAGGCTATCCAGATTGAATAGATTGTCAGGATTATAAGCCGCCGTGGGATGAATCATCACCCCAGCGTAATCGCCCAAATTCACAGTTGCGGGGATCGCCAGATATCCGCCGCGGCCCGGCCACAAATTCAGTATTTCAAATTTGTATCGGCTGTATCGTTGTAGGATGGCAATATTTTCCCATACGGTGGCGATACCGTTCGGGTCGAAAAAGCAGATCAACAGGAACCGCCTATTGAAGTCCGTATTGATTTCTATGCCGGTGCGAGGGCGAATTTCTGTATTGGACATGCTATTTTCTTTTATTTGATGTTGTTCTGCACTTCCAATGGTGCGCGACTCGCCGTTTTCTAGACGGCCCTGAATCGATAGCAGCCGTCGATTCCGGCATGCACGCCCTCCCGCGCAAGCGGCAGATTGCGGTCATCGAAGCGCAGTCCAGCGAGGAACTCGCGGCTTTCCCGTGGAAGACGCGCGTCCATGATCGCAGCGAAGCGCTTTTCCAGCAGAGACATTTCCCAAGCCGAGACGGCGACACCGAAGCTTTCGATCTCGAACCCAAATTTTGAAACGCATTCGATGAACTCTTGCTGTCGATAGCTTCGCGAAATCGGACAGTTGGGGCCATCCGTCGATTTCTGGAACGCTTCGGCAAGCCCGAGGCCCGCGTCTATCTGCTGCAGAATCTGCCTCTCATGGGCAACATAGAGATGCACCCATAGGCTGTCCCGATGATAGACCATGAACTGCGCAGAACCGCCCGGCTTGAGCACGCGGCGCAACTCGGACAAGGCCGGCGCCATGTCCGGCATGTGGTGCAAGACACCCGAGCTGTGGACAAGATCGATCGACGCGTCTGCAATTGGCAGCGGCCCATTCGCGACGTCGTGATGGAAAAGCTCGAACTCGGCACCGTGCAACTCCAGCCTGGCCTTGGCTTCAGCGAGAGAAGAACGGGAAACATCAATACCGACCAGTCGGCGTGGCTTCGACTGGGTCGAGAATCCAACAAGATCGTAGCCAGGGCCGCAGCCAAAATCGAGCACGCTCAGCCCGTCGAAGCCAGAGACCGGCATCAATTCTATATAGCGATAGTACTGATCGTTCCGCCAGAAGAAATCTGCAAGGGAATCCTCTGCCGACGCAAAGGTGCGGTGCAGGGTGACGTTGTGGTCCGTCCAATACTCTTCGACGATTCCTGGATCAGTCGCTTCGAGCGTGCGGTCCGCAGGATCGGGGGATGGGGCCGGATCGCCATTGACGTGGCTGGGAGGCCGAGGCCGCAGACGCTCTCTGAGCCATGTTGGCAGCATTATCGATATCTCCGGAGACACTTCCGTAACGAAGTGACCTTTGTCTGATCGTCGAAATGACGAGAGTCAGTGCCTCTCCCATCGGGCGCCACTGGTGCGTCACCTTACGATGAAATGCAAGTTGCCGGTGACGGCTTTGTTGGCTAAGGCGCAGTGCGAGTGCCTTGGCTGCGCATGCGTATTGATCCCGTATTGGACCCGATGATAGCGGCCTCAAAATGAGTAATTTCTATGGATAGCGCGAATATTGGCGGGTTGAAGCCATTTATCGGGCTGGTCTGTCTCTCCGCGATCCCCGACGATCCGCGCGTGCGGCGGCAGGGCGATTTGTTTCACGGCCGGGGGTGGGACGTGTCCGGCTTCGGATTGCCGGGAGCCCGCTCGCCATTGCCCGCATGGCCCTGTTTCGACATTGAGAACCCTGGAGCGGCCTCGCCACGGGCATCTGGCTCGGGCCCGGGTCCCGGGTTGGTCGAAACACCTGCGGGGCGCTTGGTGACAGGCCCATCCGCAACGAGCAGCTCAGGGCTGCCGATACCGTCGCCTTCCGGCTTGCGTGCAATCTGGCATCGGATTCCGCCTCACAAGCGCCGCGCGGCGGTTGCTGTGTTCAAATCGTTGACGAGACCGGTTTTCGCCATCCTCCATCGGGCCAGGCGTGTCAAAGACCTCGTCCTCGTCCATATCGATCCGGCGCATGCCGAGACGACCTACTGGACCCTCAACGATCGCTTCGAGAGGCTCTACCGGATCGCCCGCGAGCACCGGCCCGACATCTGGCTCGCCAATGACTGGACGGCGCTGCCGATCGTGCGGCGTCTCGCGGCCGAGCAAGGCGTGCCCTACGCCTATGACACCCATGAGCTGGCGGTCGACGAATATGCCGAGCGCCTGGTCTGGCGGCTGACGCAGCGCCCGGTCATTGCCGCAATCGAGCGCGCCGGCATTACCGGTTCTGCGGTGACGAGTTGCGTCTCGCAGGGCATCGCGGATCGCCTGCATCAACTCTACGGGCTGCGCGAGAAGCCGCTTCTGATCCGCAACATGCCGCAATACGAGGCCCACCCCTACCGGCCGACCGGCGAGCGGATCGAGGTGCTCTATCACGGCGTCGTCAATGTCGGGCGCGGCCTGGAGGCCTGTATCGACAGTGTGGCCCGGTGGCGCCCCGAGTTTCATCTGACCATCCGCGGGCCGGGACCGGCCGGCTATCTCGCCGCCCTGGCGTCGCGCATCGAGTCGGCCGGGCTCGGCGGCCGGGTGGTGCTGGCGCCGCCGGTGCCGATGATCGATCTGGTCAGGGAAGCCGCACGCTTCGACGTCGGCCTGTTCGCGCTGCCCGGCCATTCCCAGCAGAACGTCCATGTCCTGCCCAACAAGTTCTTCGAATACACCATGGCCGGGCTTGCCTTGTGCGTCTCCGACCTGCCCGAGATGACGGCGCTGCTGCGCCAGCACGATCTCGGGCGCCTGATCCCGGACGTGACGCCAGAGGCGATCGCTACCGCGATCAACGGCTTCGACCGAGCCGGCATCGACGCGTGCAAAGAACGCGCGCTCGCGGCTGCCAGAGTGCTGAACTGGGAAGC
Source organism: Allobosea sp. (assembly GCF_030695125.1). Classification (GTDB taxonomy): domain Bacteria; phylum Pseudomonadota; class Alphaproteobacteria; order Rhizobiales; family Beijerinckiaceae; genus Allobosea. The sequence goes on from NZ_JAUYTP010000016.1 coordinate 202,026, forward strand.
CGAGGCGGACCGGCTGTTCGCCGCGATCGAGCAGGCGGTCGTGCCCGTCGACGGCCTTCGGTAACGGGCCCGGCCTTAGCCCAGTCCGCGAGCCGGCATCCGGGCGACGAGCGCCAGAAGCTTGGCGCCTTCGCCCTCGAAATTCAGATCGCGGGCGCGCCTCAGCGCGGCCTTCTTGCAGGCATCGATGCGCGCCGGGTCGAGGCCCGCGAGACAGGCGGCGATGGAATGCGGGGTGTCGCGATCGAGCAGGAGGCCGCAGCTGGCGGTCTCCACCACCTGCCGGATCTCCGGCAGGTCGCTGCTGATCACCATCAGGCCGGCCTGCATGTACTCGAAGATCTTGTTGGGCATGGCGAAGCGCGCATGGGTGGTGCTGTTCGACAGAAGGAAGATGCCGATATCGGCCTCCGCGGCGGCCGAGACGACCTGGTCGGGCGGCACGGCGGGCGCGAAGACAATACGCTCGCCCAGCCCCTCGGCCAGGCTGCGCAGATGCTGGTCGTACCCACCTTGCGCAGGGCCTCGGATCATCAGGCGAAACCCCTCCGGCCAGAGGCGCACGCTCTCGATCAGCACGTCCAGTCCGCGACGCGGCACGACGGCGCCATTGTACAGCACGGTGATCGGATCGCCTGTCGGCCTGAACGCGGTCTCCTGCCAGCTCGGCGTATTGGAGACCACGAGCGGCAGTGGCAGATCATAGCGCTCTGCCAGCGCATCGGCGATCCCAGCGCTCACCGTGACGACGGCATCGGCCTGGCGGATATGGCGAGCCTCGATCCGCGCGACATGGCGCCGGGCGAGCAGCCGCCAGCGCCGGCTGTCTGAGAACTCCTCGCTGGCGAATTCATGGCTGTCGTAGATGACATGCGCCCCGCTGGCCCGCTTGGCCGCGAGCGCGATCGGCAAAGCGCGCCAGTCATTGGCGATGACGATGTCCGGCCTGAAGCGCAGCAGGTCGCGCCGCGCCGCCAGACGGGTTGGGGAGAGCCAGTAGAGCAGGTCGGCGCTGGCCGGCAGCAGCGACGCCGGCGCCTGCCGCAGCACCATGCCGAAACGCACACGGCTATCGCTGCCGGGGCCGGGCATGACCGAAACCTGAGCCGGCAGGGCCAGAGGGAGAGGGGCCTGCGCGAGGATGCGGACGTCATAGCCCGCATCGGCGAGCAAAGCCGCGTGGCGCAGAACCCGCGAGTCGTGCTGCAGCGGCGAAACGCAGACCAGCGCGATCCGTGTCGTCACCACGGCCTTGCGCACCCGGGTTGAGCGCAGCGGGCAGGCCGGCGCGCCGCTGAAGGCCTGGCAAGGAAACAACGCATCTCAGATCCGCGCAAATCTTCAGTTTGGTGCCGAGCTGCACACCCGTGCCCCGCTCGCGCTATCATGATCGGTCAGGAAAGAGAATTGCGCCCTGACGATAACTTCGCACGGGGGCGGGTTATTTCGTCCCCACCCGCGAAACCAAACTGCGCAGGACACTGTCGATTTCGCGCCCGCGCTGGCGCCAGCTGGCCTCGTTTTCGACATAGGCGGCACCCCTGCGGCCAAGGGCCAAAGCGTGCTCCGGATCGGCTGCCAGGGCGTGCACCGCCGCGGCGATGGACGACGGCGCGGCAGTCGGGACCAGAATGCCGGCCTCGGCGCCGCGGATGATCTCGGCCTGGAACGGCAGGTCGGTCGCGATCACCGGCACCCCGCAGGCCATCGCTTCGAAGAGCTTCAGCGGCGCGACGCCGGTGGCGGAGCGCCCGTCCTGATCTTCGATGACACAGAGCGCGGCGAGGGCGCCGCGCAGGATCGCAGGGATGTCATCGTAAGGCTTCCGGCCGAGCCAGAGGAGCCTGGGGTCCCGCGTGGCCGCGGCGACCTTGTCGCGCTCGATGCCGTCACCGACGATGACCAGCTTCACATCGGCCGGCCAGGCCGGATCGGCGAGGGCTGCGAGCATCGTGTCGATGCCATGCCAGGCGACCAGGCCGCCGACGAAGACGACATAGCGATCGGCGATCCCGGCCTGCGCCCCGTCCGGTCGGAACAGCTGTGTATTCGCGCCGTTCGACACGATGCTGACGCGGTCGTGGCCGGCGAAGCGTCTTGCCCAGTCGGCCAGGCCCGCGGTGACCGCGATCAAATGCGCGGCCGAGCGATACTGGACGCGGTAAAGCCAGGAGAACACCGGCGCCAGCGGCTTGAGCGCCGGATAGGTCACGCCGATATCGGCCGCCGTGCCATTGATCTCGTGAACGACCGGGACGGTGCGCCATCGGGCCAGCACGGCGAGCGGGAGGGCCATGAAGTGCGAGCGGACGAAGACCGCGTCGAATTCCCCGAGCCGGCGGGCCAGCCTGATCTGGACGCGGGCATAGTCGAGCAGCCGCCGCAGGAACGAAGAGCGCGTGCTCGCGCCGCCCTGCGTCGTCGCGAAGAGTTCGACGTCCCAGCCGCAGGCCCTGAGGCTGGCGATGATCTCCGCAATGTGCGTCTGCGAGGCTTGGCCCGGCCTTGGCGTCTCGAGCGACAGATAGGCGAGCCGCCGCGGTCGACTCATACCACGGCCGACTCTCTCGCCGGGGCCAGAACCTCGCACACGGCTGCGATGATGTAATCCTGCGTCGCTTCGTCGAGATAGGGATGCATCGGCAGCGACACGACCTCGCGCGCCACGCGTTCGGAGATCGGCAGCCCGTTCCCTGCGACAGGGAAATGCTTGTAGGCCGTCTGCTGGTGCAAGGGCTTGGGATAATACACCGTGGTCGGGACCCCCTTGGCCTTCAGCGCGTCCTGGAAGGCGTCGCGGCGCTCGGCATCGACCCGGATCGTGTACTGCGCCCAGGTGGAGACGCAGTCCGGCATGACGTCAGGCGTCCTGACCAGGCCCTGCAACGCTTCGGTGTAGCGCTGGGCCACGAGCTGTCGCTTTGCGATCTCTTCGGCGAAGACCTTGAGCTTCTCGATCAGAACGGCAGCCTGAATCGTGTCCAGCCGCGAATTCACGCCGACACGGATGTTGTCGTACTTGTACGAGCCCTTGCCGTGGAAGCGAAGCGAGCGCAGCAGCTCGGCATGCGCGTCGCTGTTGGTGAGGATGGCGCCGCCATCGCCATAGCAGCCGAGCGGTTTGGCCGGAAAGAAGCTCGTCGTGGCGAAATCACCGATCCCGCCCGCGACCCGGCCCTTGTAGCGGGCGCCATAGCCCTGTGCTGAGTCCGCAATCAGGACAAGGTCGTTGTGCTTGCAGAACGCCTCGATCGGATCGTAGTCGCAGGCTTGGCCGAAGAGATCGACAGTGATCAGCGCGCGCGGCTTCAGTCCGTGCTTCCTGGCCGTATCGAGCGCGGCGGCAAGGCCTTTGGGATCGATGTTGTAGGTCGCCTCGTCGATCTCCGCGAAGACCGGTGTGGCGCCCATCCAGGCGACCACCTCGGCCGTCGCCGCGAAGGTGAAGCTGGGGCAGATCACGGCATCGCCCGGGCCGATCCCCAGCGCCTCGAGGACGAGGATCAGCGCATCTGTGCCGTTGGCGACACCGATCGCATGTTTGGCGCCACAGAAGGCTGCAAGTCCTGCCTCGAACTCGCCGACCTGCGAACCGAGAATGTAGTTGCCGTCGTGGACGACCTTGAGAATGGCGTCTTCCATGGCCTGGCCGATATGCTGGCGCTGGGCTTTCAGGTCGATGAACTCGATCGTGGGACGCTCGCTCATCGGATGACCTCCTCCAGAGTGTCGGGCCCCGTCTCACGGTAGCGACGCCCGGATTCGGGGCAGACGAGATCGGCGCCCAACTTGGCGCCGTTGTGGCTCATCCAGCCGATGCGGCGCGCCGGGACGCCAGCCATCATCGCGAAATCCGGCACATCCTTCGTCACCACGGCGCCCGCCGCGATGAAGCAAAATGCTCCCAGCGTGTGCCCGCAGACGATGGTCGCATTGGCGCCGATGCTCGCCCCCGTCTTGACCAGCGTGCGCCGGAACTCCGACTTGCGGTTCAGGAAGGCGCGCGGATTGTTGACATTGGTGAAGACGCAGGACGGGCCGCAGAAGACATCGTCCTCGAGGTCGACGCCGTCATAGAGCGCGACATTGTTCTGGATCTTGCAGCCATTGCCGATGGTGACGCGCGGACCCGCCATGACGTTCTGGCCGAGGACGCAATTCTCGCCGATCACCGTCTGGCCGAGAACATGGGCGAAATGCCAGATCTTGGTGCCGGCGCCGATGGCGACACCCTCGTCGACATAGGCGCTTTCGTGGATCGCGACGCCCGGAAAGCGCGCATCCTCTTGCATCTGCGAAGCGCCGGCCACGGCTCAGCCCTTGACGTATTTGGCGACGAAGGGATGTTTCTCGCCAGCCGTCACGACAGGCGCGCGGCGGAACTGCGATACGACTTCGATCGAAAAGCGCACATCCTCGAGCCCATAGCCCTTGCCGGCGAGGATTTCCTCGTAGCTGCGGGTATGAAGATCGGTGAAGCCGTCCGAGAACTCGACCTCTTCGCCATCCATCGTGATCGAGCGGTAGGTCGTCTTCTGGCCCTTCACGCCATCGGGCAGATCGTTGGCGTCGACGGACAGGAACCAGCGGATGTCGGCCTTCTCGTAGCAGAGGAGGCCGCCGGCCCTGCCGTCTTCACGCAGATTGGCCGTCTGCGACTGCAGCGGACCGAACACATAGGCCAGCATGTCGAAAAAATGGACGCCGATATTCGTCGCGACGCCGCCGGATTTGGCCTCGTCGCCCTTCCAGGACGCGTGATACCAGCGGCCGCGCGAGGTGATGTAGGTCAGATCGACGGCGTGGCGCTCGTTGGATGCCGCAACCCGTTCCTTCAAGGCCTGGATCGCAGGATGCAGCCGCAGCTGCAGGATGGTGTTGACCTTCTGGCCGGTGTCCTGCTCGATCTCGATCAGTCCGTCGATGTTCCACGGATTGAGGACCAGCGGCTTTTCACAGATGACGTCGCTGCCGGCGCGCAGCCCGAAGCGGATATGGGCGTCGTGCAGGTAGTTGGGCGAGCAGATGCTGACATAGTCGATGCGCTCGTCGCGGCGGCGCAGCTTGTCGATATGCCGGTCGAAGCGCTCGAATTCCGTGAAGAAATGCGCCTGCGGAAAATGGCTGTCGATGACACCGACGGAATCATTGGGATCGAACGCGACCTTGAGATCGCCACCCACGGCCTTGATGGCCTTCATGTGGCGCGGGGCGATGTAGCCGGCGGCGCCGATCAGGGCGAAGCTTGTCATGAGGCAGCTCTCGTTGGGTCTGTTCTGGCTTGATGTCGCGTTGATCGCCGGTTTGCTCAGGCCTTGAAGACGTTGGCGGCCATGACGCCGTTGCGGGCGCAGGCGTTGCGCGTATCGATGACGAGCTTCGAATGGGTAACGATCGTGCCATAATCGACGTCGTCATGATCCGTCGCGATCAGGACCGCATCGAACCCGGCCAGAGACTCGGCGCCAATACCGACGCTTTTGCGGCCGGTCAATTCGGCATGCTCGCGTGTCGGCGGAATGATCGGGATGAAGGGATCGTGGAACGCGACATGGGCACCGCGCTTTTCGATCAACTCGATCAGCTTGAGCGCCGGGCTCTCGCGCATGTCGTCGATGTTCTTCTTGTAGGCGATGCCGAGGATCAGAATCCGCGCGTCGCTGAGGTTCTTGCGAACCTGCGTGTCGAGCAGTTCGGCGAGCCTGTTCACGACCCTGTAGGGCATCCGGGAATTGATTTCGCCGGCAAGCTCGATGAAGCGCGTCGCGATGTCGTATTCGCGGGCCTTCCACGTCAGATAGAACGGATCGATCGGGATGCAGTGACCGCCAAGCCCGGGCCCCGGATAGAACGGCATGAAGCCGAAGGGCTTGGTTTTCGCGGCGTCGATGACCTCCCAGACGTCGATCCCCATGGCCTCGTAGACCACCTTGAGTTCGTTCACGAGAGCGATATTGACCGCGCGGAAAATGTTCTCCGTCAGCTTCACGGCTTCGGCAGTCGCAGTCGACGACACCGGCACCGCCGTGACGACGAGCGCGCTGTAGAGAGCCACCGACATGGCAAGAGCGTCGGCTCCGTCGCCGCCGACCACCTTGGGGATCGTCGAGGTGCCGAAGTCGGGGTTGCCTGGATCCTCGCGCTCGGGAGAGAAGGCGAGGAAGAACTCCTCGCCGCTTTTCAGCCCGGTCACCTTCTCGAGGATCGGCCGCATCACCTCGTCGGTCGTGCCCGGATAGGTCGTCGACTCCAGCACGATCAGCTGATCCTTGCGCAGACGCTTGGCGATCGCTTCGGTCGTCTTGACGACATAGGAGAGGTCGGGTTCGCGATGCTTGGTCAGCGGCGTCGGCACCGCGATCAGCAGCGCGTCCGGCTCCGACATGCGGTCGAAATCGGCCGTCGCGACGAAATGTCCGTTGCGGACGCCTTCGACGATCAGATCCATCGGAATGTGCTTGATCGCGCATTTGCCGGCATTGAGGTCATCGACACGCTTTTGATCGATGTCGAAGCCAATGACCTTGATGCCCTTGCGCAAGGCAGCCAGAGCGAGCGGAATGCCAACATAGCCGAGGCCGACGATGCCGATGACGGCCGTTCGGCTTTCGACCCGCTCGATGAAGCGCTGGGCGACTGGCGAGTTCACATTTAACCCCTTGGTGGACAGGTATCGATCGTCAGAAATCACTCAAAGAAGGGCTGCTTCTTCCAGACTTCACATACTGCGTCAATGCACGCCGGCGGATCCGGCAATGCTGGCGGAACAGGGCAGACATCAGCGGTAAGCCGGGGTTTGCCCGGGCGGGAAGCGCCGCGTTTCGGTGTTGGCGAGGTCGCGCCTGCCGCGCCAGAGCAGCACGTGCCTTGCTCAGAACGGCCGGCTCGCGCAATAAGCGGCCAGGCCTTGGCGATGGCTTGGAACGAGAGAGGTCTCCATGAGCTTTGGCAATCGGAACTTCCACAACCTCCACAGCCACGGCTTCATCCGGCTCGCCTGCGCGGCGCCGCGGCTCAAGGTCGCCGATCCGGTTTTCAATCTCGCGCAGACGCTGCCGCTGCTTCGCCGTGCCGATGAGGGCGGTGCGTCCGTCGTGCTGTTCCCGGAACTGGGCCTCAGCGCCTATGCGATCGACGACCTGCACATGCAAAGCGCGCTCCTTGATGCCGTGCGCGACGCGCTGGCGGCGCTTGTCGAGGAGAGCCGAAAGCTGCGTGCGGTTGCCGTCGTCGGTGCGCCGCTGCGCGTCGGGGGGCGGCTGTTCAACTGCGCCGTGGCGATCCATCGCGGCCGCATCCTCGCCATCGTGCCCAAGACCTATCTGCCGAACTATCGCGAATTTTACGAGCGCCGACAGTTCGCCTCGGGCGAGCGCGCCGGCATCGCCTCGATCGAACTCTGCGGCCAGGAGGTGCCCTTCGGCACCGACATCCTGCTGACCGCCTCGGACGTCCCCGATCTCACCCTCCATATGGAGATCTGCGAGGATGTCTGGATGCCGGTGCCGCCGAGTTCCTTCGCGGCGCTCGCGGGCGCGACCGTGCTGCTGAATCTCTCGGCCTCCAACGTCACCATCGGCAAGTCCGACTGGCGCCATGCGCTCTGCAAGGCCCATTCGGGGCGCTGCATCGCGGCTTACGCCTATTCGGCCGCCGGCACGGGGGAATCGACCACCGATCTCGCCTGGGACGGGCAGGCGATGATCTACGAGAACGGCGCGCTGCTGGCGGAGGCCGCGCGGTTCGCGGCCGAGCCGCAGCTGATCCTCGCCGACATCGACCTCGAGCGGCTTGCGCTCGACCGCATCCGCATGAACACCTTCGGCGACAATGCCGATGCGCTGCGCGACCGGCTGAATTTCCGCCGCATCGCCTTCGCGCTGGAGCCGGACCGCGAGAGCGATCTCGGCCTGCGGCGCGAGGTCGAGCGCTTTCCCTTCGTCCCCTCGGACGATGCCAGGCTGAACGAGCTCTGCTTCGAGGCCTACAACATCCAGTCGCATGGCCTGCGCCAGCGGCTGGCGAGCACCCGCGTCGAGACAATCGTCATCGGCGTCTCCGGCGGGCTCGACTCGACGCAGGCGCTGCTGGTCGCGGCCGACACGATGGATGCGCTCGGCCTGCCCCGCGCCAACATCCTCGCCTACACGCTGCCCGCCTTCGCCACGAGCGCGGGAACCAAGACCAATGCCTGGCGGCTGATGAAAGCGCTCGGCGTCACCGCCGCCGAGATCGACATGACCCCGGCCTGCCGGCAGATGCTGGTCGATATCGGCCACCCCTTCGCCGAGGGCGAGCCCGTCTACGATATAACTTTCGAGAACGTGCAGGCCGGCGCGCGCACCTCGCTGCTGTTTCGCCTCGCCAACAAGAACAACGGCCTCGTGCTCGGCACGGGCGATCTCTCGGAGCTGGCGCTGGGCTGGTGCACCTATGGCGTCGGTGACCAGATGTCCCATTACAACGTCAACGGCTCGGTTTCGAAGACGCTGATCCAGCATCTCATCCGCTGGGTCGCCCGCACGGAGCGCTTCGGCGCCGAGGCCTCGGCCACGCTGGAGGCGATCCTCGCCACCGAGATCTCGCCCGAGCTGGTGCCGGGTGATGGCGAGGGCCCGAGCCAGAAGACCGAGGATTTCGTCGGCCCCTACGCGCTGCAGGATTTCAACCTGTTCTACACGACGCGCTACGGCTTCCGGCCCAGCAAGATCGCCTTCCTGTCGCATCATGCCTGGGCCGATGCCACGCGCGGCGACTGGCCGCCGCATATGGAAGTGGCCAAGCAGGTCGCCTACGACCTCCCGACCATCAAGAAATGGCTGACCGTCTTCGTGCGCCGCTTCTTCGAGACCAGCCAGTTCAAGCGCTCGGCCATGCCCAACGGGCCGAAGGTCTCGTCGGGCGGCTCGCTCTCGCCGCGCGGCGACTGGCGCGCGCCCAGCGACGCCTCGGCGGCAGCCTGGCTGGCGGATCTGGCGCGCATTCCGGAATAACACAGGGCAAGACCGAAGGCAGGGCCGATGACTGCCTCAGGGATCAGATGACGACAACAGAGGCCGGCCAGCGCCATCGCGACCCGGCCCGATGTCCCCGAAGATGGTGCGCCCACCCTTTTCCAGGCTGCCTGGCATCGCGTGCTCGGACTGCTCGCTCGATGCAACCATGTCGATCCCGACACCCTCGGCGCAGCGAGTGGGGCTGTTCAGTTCGCCGTCAGGTGTCTGGAGAGGACGGCCGCACGTCGGCGTCGCTGGTCGAAGCCGGAAAACGGATCGGAATGGGAGCTACCAGCGTTGTCCGCGGGCCGGCCGCAAGGGCCTGCAACCGCGGCGATCGCAGGTGCTCTCCCAGACCCGGCCATCGCCGTCGATGCAGCGGCTGGCGTTGCAATCCATTCCGCCACCTCCGCGAATACGGCCGTCATCCCAATCCTGCCGGCGCGAACGGCGATCGTAGCCGTCGTCATAGCCGCCGCCATAAGCCGGGCCGCGACCGCCTCCGACGCGACCGACCGGCCCGCTGCTCGGCCGGCAGCCATACCGATCGCATGTCGACTCGGTATAGACGCCGGTTCGCAGGTCGATGCAGCTCTGTGGCGAGCATTGCATCTGGACGCGGGTCAATTCGTTCGACAGCGGCATGGGGGCGGCTGGCATCGCAAGAGCAGCGCCCGAGACAGCCGCCAGGACGAATGAAAATGCAAATGCAGCGAGACGCATGATGACCTCCATGAGCGCGCAGTATTGCCTGCCGGATCTGAACGGCGTCTGACTGGAGACCGTTCCCTTGTTTTCGCGGTCACGCCATTCGTCGAGCGGAACGGCACGCGGCCCTTGTCGAGCCTCAGGAGCGCCCGCCATCCACCGAGAGCACCTGCCCGGTGATCCAGCCCGCCTGCTCGCTCAGGAAGAACAGGCTCGCCGCCGCGATGTCGGCGGGCGTGCCGAGGCGCCGGGTGTGGATGCCCTCGATCAGGCGCTTCTGCCCTTCGGCCCCATAGCTCTCCCATTGCCGCTCGGTTGCGGGGTTGGAGCGGACGAAGCCCGGCGCCACGGAATTGACGGTGATGCCATGCGGTCCGAACTCCCAGGCCAACTGCTTGGTCAGCCCGACCAGCGCATGCTTGGCGGATGAATAGGCCTGGATGCCGGTCAGGCTCGGGCGCAGGCCCGCCCCCGAGGAGATGGTGACGATGCGGCCATGGCCGGCGGCCTTCATCGCGGGTGCCGCCGCCTGGGCGAGGAAGAAGGCGGAATCGACATTCGCCGCGAAGATCACCCGCCAGTCGGTCTCCGAGATCGCCTCGATCGGCCGGCCGACCTGGCCGCGCACACCGCCAGCGGCATGGACCATGAGTTCCAGCCGGCCGCTCTGGGCCAGGATGTCGGCGACGAGCTTCGCCGCCGCCTCGGGCGAGCCGAGATCGACCGCATGCGGGATCGCGCCGATCGCAGCCGCCGTGGCCGCCACGCCCTCGGCGTCGATATCGGCGAGGTGGACGGTCGCGCCGGCCTCGACCAGGGCGGTCGCGATGGCGCGCCCGATGCCCTGGGCCGCGCCGGTGACGAGGGCTATGCGGTTGTCGAAACGGATTTGCATCGGTCGATCAGCACTTTCAGGGTCTCTGGGGATTGCGGCCGACGGCCGTCCTCGATGTCGTGGATCAGGGTGACCAGCGTCTCGATCGCGGGTGTCGGCACGCCGGCCTCGGCGCCCAGTTGAGCGATGATGCCGATCTGCGGATCGACCTCCGTCTTGCGCTTGCGCACCGCGAGATCGCGCCAGATGCCGGAATGGGTCTTGGCGGTCTTGGAGGTGTAGTCGGCGAGCCAGGCGATGGTCTCGATCTGGGGATATTCCGGCTTTCCGGGTGCGAAGACCATCGGGTCGAACTCGCCGAAGCCCAGCGTCTTGACGCCGCGCGCGGCCGCCACTGCCGCGACCTCCTGGCCGAGCGTCAGCCAGACCGCGAGCCGAGCCGGATCGGCGAAGTTCGCCGACATGGAATCGCCCGTCAGCGCGGTGCCGAACAGCATCGCGCCATAGGAGAGCTTGCCCCAGAGATAGCCCCAGATATTGGTGGTCAGGATCGACTTCGGCTCGAAACCGAGCAGCAGCTTGTGCATCTCGATCGCACGCGGCGTAATCTGGCCGTCGATCTCGCCGACGACCACGGCCCCCTCATTGCCGTAGAGGATCTCGCCCGGGCCATGCCAGTCCGCACCGAAATTGACGAAGCAGCCCATCGTCCGCTGCGCGCCGACGGCGGCTGCGATGGCGATCTCGTTGAGCCCGTTCTGGGCCGAGAGCACATAGCCGTCCGGCGCCAGATGGGGGCTGAGCGCCGCGACCGCCTCGTCGGTCGCGCCGGCCTTCACCGCCAGCACGATGCGCTTGTAGGTCCCGGTCAGTTCGGCCGGCGTCACGGCCGGAATGACCTGGCGGAATTCCTCGATCGGGCCGGTGATCGAGAGCCCCGTCGTCCGGCAAGCCTCGACATGCTCGGGCACGATGTCGACCAGCAGCACGGGGATGCCGGCGCGGGCCCAATAGGCCCCGAGCGTGCCGCCGATGGCGCCGGCGCCCCAGATCAGGATCGGTTCGGTGGTCATGCGAGCAGCTCCTGAGCGTGTGAGCCCTCATCCTGAGGAGCGGGTGAAAGCCGCGTCTCGAAGGATGGTCCAGTGAATGCGCGAACCTCCTGAACCATCCTTCGAGACGCCGCTGCGCGGCTCCTCAGGATGAGGGCTGAGGAAGACGACCGGCCAGCCATCAGGCCCGACCCGCGATCTCGACATCGCCATGCGTCGCAACATGGACGATCCCGTCGGGCGTCACCCAGCCGCGATACATGCCTTGCGTGTTGTAGGGCGCGACGATGCCGCCGTCCGCGCCGATCGCCACAAGCCCGGCGCCGATCTTGTGGGCGGTGAGTTCGCCGAGAACGGTCGCGCTCGCCTCTTCCAGCCCCAGGCCCTTGTAGGCGATCAGCGACGCCAGCTCGTGGCCGACGCAGTAGCGCATGAAATACTCGCCCTTGCCGGTGCCCGACACGGCGCAGCGCCCGTCGCGGGCATAGGTGCCAGCGCCGATGATCGGCGAATCGCCGACGCGGCCGACCGGCTTGTTGGTGTAGCCGCCGGTCGAGGTCGCAGCCGCCAGATGCCCTTCGGCATCCAGCGCGACGGCGCCCACGGTGCCATGCTTTTCAGCCTCGCTCGCCTCGCCGGTCGTGCCGACCAGCTCGCGGATCTTCATCTGCGAAAGGTTCTTGCGGCGCCGATCGGTCGAGAAATGGCCGTTCTCGACGATGTCGAGCCCTTCATGGGCTGCGAATGTGTCGCCGGCCGTACCCGCGAGCAGAAGCGGGTCGCCGCGCAGCATCAGCGCCTTGGCCGCGCTGACGGGATTGCGGATGCGCTTGACGCCGGCGAGCGCGCCGGCGGCCAGCGTCGCCCCGTCCATGATCGAGGCGTCGAGCTCGTGCTCGCCCTCGGCGTTGAAGGCTGCGCCATAGCCTGCGTTGAAATGCGGCGAATCCTCCATCACCCGCACGGCCGCCTCGACCGCGTCGACGGCGCTGCCGCCTGCGCTGAGAATGGTCCAACCGGCCCGCAGCGAGGCGGCGAGATCGGCCCGGGCGTCAGCCCATTCCGCCTCGTTCATTTCGGATTTGGGCAGCGTGCCGCAGCCGCCATGGATGGCGAGGGCGATCGGTTTGGTCATCAGGGTGTGGAACCTCGACGCAAACCCCTCTCCCTCGTGGGGAGGGGAAGGGGTGGGGGACGAACGACCGGGTGAGCGGCCGCAAACAGGAACATGGGACTAGGGTCGGGCCTCTCGTATCGAGTGTGAGCGCTGCCTTTGCGCTCCCCACCCCTAGCCCCTCCCCATAAAGGGGGAGGGGAACGCGGCTGGTGTCACTTCTTGGCGGGCTTGATGTCCATCGCCAGGGTGTCCTCGTCGACGCGCGGGGCGATCGTGACCTTGTCCTTCTGCATCGCCCAGGCCGAGCCGACTGCGACGATCGGCAGGCGCGGACGATCCTTGGCGACGATGGCATTGGCCTGCGACAGCAGGTCGTTGCGCTTGGTTTCGTCGAGCTCGACGGCGGCGTCCTGGATCAGCTTGTCGAGATCGGCGTTCTTGTAGCCGAGCACGTTGAAGGCGCCGAGCTTCCTGGCCGGGTCGTTGGAGTGGACGACCGAGGAGAGCGTGTAGTTGGCCTCGCCGGTCAGCGTGCCCCAGCCGGACATGGCGAGCGAGAATTCGCCGCGCGTCCGGGCCGGGAAGAACACGGCCGCCGTCTGGGCATTGGCGGTGACGTCGAGCCCGATCCGCGCCAGCATCTGCGCCACCGAGGTGCCGACCTGGCGGTCGCCCGGCAGGCGGTCATTGGTGAAGGAGAAGGAGGTCTTGAAACCGTTGGGGTAGCCGGCCTCCTCAAGCAGCTTTTTGGCCCGGGCGAGATCGACCTTCAGCGGCGGCAGGCTCTTGTTGAAGCCGGCGATGCTGGAAGTCACCAGCTGGTTGACCGGCGCGCCGAGGCCTTCCATCGCGATCTCGACGAGCGCGGGCCGGTCGATGGCGAGGTCGATCGCCTCGCGCACGCGAGGGTCCTGCAGCGGGTTCTTCGGCAGAGGGGAGCCGTCCTTGGCGCTGACCTGCGGGGACTTGTCCCGCATGTCGATTTCCATGTTGAAGACATAGACCGTGTCGATCGTCGCGACCGTGAGCTTCGGGTCGCGCTTCAGCGTGGCGATGTCGGAGGACGGCGCGCGCACGATGATGTCGACCTGGCCCGCCTTCAGCTGGGCGACGCGGGCGGCGTCATTGGGCAGCTCCTTGCGGACGACCTTGGCCCAGGGCTCCTTGGGGCCCCAATAGCCGTCGAACCGGTCGAGCACGAGCTGGTCCTTGGGGGTCCAGGAGACGAACTTGTAGGGGCCCGTGCCGATCGCGGCCTTGCCGGAATTGAACGTCTCGTTGGCGTTGTCCTTGGTCAGTCCGGCAGCGGCCTTGGACGAGACGATGAACAGGCGGATGAAGTCGTTGGGCAGGTTCGGTGCCGGGCCGTCGGTGACGACATGGACCGTCAGCGGGTCGATGATCTTCACCTCCTTGACGCGCCGCGTGTAGATCGTCGTCGGATTGGGGCCGGAGACGACCGGGATGCGCTCGATCGAGAACTTGACGTCCTCGGCGGTAAAGTCCGACCCGTCGTGGAACTTGACGCCCGAGCGCAGCTTGAACTCCCAGGTGTCGGGCGCGATCGCCTTCCAGCTCGTGGCCAGACGCGGCTCGATCTGCAGCTTGTCGCCAGACCAGGTCAGCGTGTCGAAGATGTGCTTCAGCGATTCGGCATGTGTGCCGGTGGCGGTGAAGTGCGGGTCGATCGAGTCCGGGCCGGCGCGCACGCCGATCGTCAGGTTCTGGGCGAGCGCGGCCGTGGAGACGGAGGCTCCCAGCAGCAGCGCCAGGGCGGCAATGCGGGTGATCTTGGTCGGTGTCATGGTGCGGTTCCCTCTTTTTCGAGATCGTGGGGCCAGGTCGGTGAGGCGATGACCAGCTTGTCCATCAGTTCGCAGAGCTGGCGCTGCTCGGCATCGCTGAGAGCCGACAGCATGGCCGTCTGCTGCTGGATCATCAGCGGCATGGTTTCTTCGAAAATCGCGCGGCCGGGTGCCGTCAGGTACAGGACAAAGCTGCGCAGATCGTCATGGTCGGTCTCGCGGCGCAGCAGCCGCCGCTGCAGCAGCTTCTGGATCGACCGGCTGAGCGTGTTCTTGGGCAGGCCCGAGGAGGCGACGATGTTCTTGGCCGCGACGCCGTCGCGCAGGCCGACCGCATAGAGTGCGACGAATTCAGGCCGGACGAGGCCGTAGCGCGTCTCGATCCAGCGATAGACCGGGTCGTTGAAACGAAAGGCGACGAAGTTCAGCCGGAACGACAACCAGCACGGATTGTCCCACAGCTTGGTGACGGTCAGCGGATCGAGTTCGCGCAGCGCCTGCTCGCGCTCCGGGTCGACCCGCGACAGAGCCGTCGGCGCACGCCGCATGCCCAAGCCCTCCCTGCTTCAATTTAGTTCCAAATGGAACTTGACGCTGTCGAGGGGCAGAGTCAAGGATGCAGGCATTGAGGATGATGGAGCAGCGGTCCTCCCGCAATTCGTTTCTCCACCGAGAGCCGCCTGATCTGGCGGACCGTTTTTCGGCCGAGCGGCGTGTCGAGGAGCCCCGCTGCTCGGCGTTCCATGAGAGCATCGTCGCTCGCATGTCTTTAGCAAGGATCAGGCCGTGCGTGTTGCGCAGATGAACTGGATGCAGATCGAGGCGCAGGCGCAGCGTGACGACCGCTGCGTCCTCCCGCTCGGCTGCGTCGAGCAGCATGCCTATCTGAGCCTGGCGACGGATGCGATCCTCGCCGAAAAAGTCGCCGATGATGCCGCCGAGCCGCTCGGCCTGCCGGTTTTCCCGGTTCTGGCCTATGGCATGACCCCGGCCTTCGCCGCCTATCCGGGCACGGTTTCGCTGCGCATGAGCACCTATGTCGCCTTGATGGAGGACATGCTCGAGGCGTTCTACCGCTCGGGCTTCCGCCGCATCGTGCTGGTCAATGGCCATGGCGGCAACGCGCCGATCATGACGCTGGCGACGGAATGGATGGGCAGGCGCACCGACGCCAGCGTGCGGCTGCACAATTGGTGGGCAGGGCCGCGCTTTCAGGAGGCGGTCAAGGCCATCGACCCTGCGGCGTCGCACGCGTCATGGATGGAGAACTTCCCCTGGACCCGGCTTGAGGGCGTCGCCATGCCCGACGCGGTCAAGCCGCCCTTCAACGCTGCCCTCTACCAGGCCGCCAACCCGACCAAAAAGCGCGAGATCCTCGGCGACGGCAATTTCCTGGGTCGCTACGAGCGCTCCGACAACGAGATGCTCAGCCTCTGGCAGGTCGGCGTCGAGGAGACGCGCGCCGCGATGGTGGAGGATTGGCCGTGAGCGCCACGACGTCATTGCGAGCGCAGCGAAGCAATCCAGAAGGGCTTGCGCGACATGCTCCGGATTGCTTCGCTGCGCTCGCAATGACGGTTGGGGCCGGCTCCTCCGTGGCAGTGCGCCCATGCTAGCCCACATCCTCGGCCGTCTGGGGCAGGCGCTCGTCGTCATGCTCGTGATGTCGGCGCTGGTGTTCGTCGGCGTCTACGCCATCGGCAACCCGATCGACGTGCTGATCGGCCCTGATGTCAGCCAGGACATCCGGCTCGACACGATCGCGCGCTACGGGCTCGATCAGCCGCTCTATGTCCAGTACTTCACCTTCCTGGGTCGCATCCTGCAGGGGGATTTCGGCCGCTCCTTCGTTTTCGGCATGCCGGTGCTGGACCTGATCCTGTCGCGCCTGCCGGCAACGCTGGAGCTGACGCTGGCGGCCGTCTGCGGCGCCGCCCTGATCGGCATTCCCGCCGGCATCTATGCCGGCTACCGGCCCGACGGGCTCGCAGCCAAGGCGATCATGACGATCTCGATCCTCGGCTTCTCGGTGCCGACCTTCTGGATCGGCCTCGTGCTGATCATCGCCTTCGCGGTCGAACTGCAATGGCTGCCGGCCGGCGGGCGCGGCGCGACCCTGCCGCTCTTCGGCGTCGAATGGAGCTTCCTCACCGCCAACGGGCTGAGCCATCTCCTGCTGCCCGCCGCCAACCTCGCCTTCTTCAAGCTCGCCTTGATGACGCGGCTGGCCCGTGCCGGCACCCGCGAGGCGATGCTGTCGGACACGGTCAAGTTCGCCCGCGCCGCCGGCCTGTCCGAATGGACCGTGCTGCGCCGGCATGTGCTGCGGCTGATCGCGATCCCGCTGGTCACCGTGTTCGGGCTCGAATTCGCCTCGACGCTCGCCTTCGCCGTCGTCACCGAGACGATCTTCTCCTGGCCCGGCATCGGCAAGCTGATCATCGATTCGATCACCTCGCTCGATCGGCCGGTGATGGTGGCCTATCTGATGCTCGTCTCCTTCGTCTTCATCATGATCAATTTCCTGGTCGATCTCGCCTATGTCGGGCTCGATCCGCGGCTGCGCCGGGCGGGCTCGCGATGAGCCAGCCCTTGTCCAAGCAAGGCTCTTCGCCCGCAAAGTCCTCTTCTGGCAAAGAGATCTCTCCGGTCGCGCGCTTCTGGGCCGAGTTCCAGGAGAGCAAGGTCGCGGTCGTGGCGCTCGCCGTCGTGGTACTGATGCTCGGCGTCGCGATCTTCGCGCCGCTGGTCGCCCCGCAGAACCCCTATGATCTCGCCAATCTCGTCCTGATGGATGCCCGCCGCCCGCCGGGCTTCGTCGGCTCGGCCGGCTACACCCATATTCTGGGCACGGACGCGCAAGGGAGGGACCTGTTCTCGGCCATCCTCTACGGCCTGCGCATATCCTTGCAGATGGGGCTGATCGCCGGCTCGCTCGCCTTCACCGTCGGCGTCACGCTGGGGGTCGGCGCCGCCTATCTCGGCGGCCGCTGGGAAGCCTTCATCATGCGCGTCGTCGATCTCCAGCTCGCCTTCCCGGCGATCCTGCTGGCGCTCGTCCTCTCGGCCCTGCTCGGCCAGGGCAAGATGCAGCTGATCGCGGCGCTGGCCGCCGCGCAATACGCCTATTTCGCCCGCACCGCGCATGGTGCGGCCTCGGCCGAGCGCGGCAAGGACTATGTCGAGGCGGTGCTCTCCACGCCGCTGCCGGCCTGGCGCGTCGTGCTCAAGCACATCTTCCCGAACTGCCTGCCGCCGCTGATCGTGGTCGCGACCGTGCAGGTGGCGAGCGCGATTGCGCTGGAAGCCACGCTCTCCTTCCTCGGCGTCGGCCTGCCCGTGACCGAGCCCTCGCTGGGCATGCTGATCTCCAACGGCTTCCAGTACATGCTCTCGGGCCGCTACTGGATCTCGATCTATCCCGGCATCGCCCTGATCGTGCTGATCGTCGCCATCAACCTCGTCGGCGACCGCATCCGCGACCAGGTCAATCCGAGGCTGAAGCGATGAGCGGCTTTCGCCCAGCGCCAAACGCGCCGTCGTCCCGGGCGGAGCGAAGCGCAGACCCGGGACCCATTCCTGAGCATTTGCAGGTGGGGCTCCGGAATGGATCCCGGGTCTCCCTTCGGTCGCCCGGGATGACCCCGGTGGTTGGAGGGAGGAGGAACGGATGACCGACACCCCCCTCCTCGACGTCACCGACCTCGCCACCTTCTTCCACGCCCGCGCCGGCGTGGTGAAGGCGGTCGATGGCGTTTCCTTCAGCCTGAAGCGCGGCGAGGTCATGGGCCTCGTCGGCGAATCCGGTTCGGGCAAGAGCATCACCGGCTTCTCGATCATCGGCCTGCTCGATCCGCCGGGCCGCATCGAGCGCGGCTCGGTCAAGCTCGAAGGCCGCGAGCTCGTCGGCCTGCCGCCCGATGAACTGCGCGCCATTCGAGGCAAGGCGATCTCGATGGTCTTCCAGGACCCGATGATGACGCTGAACCCGATGCTGACCATCGGTGACCAGATCGGCCTGGCGCTCGAGGCGCATGAGAGCGTCACGGGCACTGAGCGCCGGCAGCGCGCGATTGCGGCACTCGCCCAGGTCCGCATTCCCGACCCAGAGACCAAGGTCGATTTCTACCCGCACCAGTTCTCCGGCGGCATGCGCCAGCGCGTCGCCATCGCGATTGCGCTGCTGCACCGGCCGCGGCTGATCATCTGCGACGAGCCGACGACGGCGCTCGACGTCTCGATCCAGGCCGAGATCCTCGCCGAGATGAAGGAACTGGTCGCGCAGCTCGGCACCGCGCTGATCTGGATCAGCCACGACCTCGCCACTGTCGCCTCGATCGCCGACCATGTCTGCGTCATGCGCTATGGCAAGATCGTCGAGGCGGGACCCGTGCTGCAGGTCCTGACCCGGCCGCAGCACCCCTACACGCAAGGGCTGCTGGATTCGCTGCCCTCCCGCGCCAAGCCTGGCGCGATGCTGGCCCGTGGGGCGGGCACCGATGCGGCCCCGCCACCGCGCCTGCCGCGTCAGGCGGAGTCGGGCCATCGCCGCGCCGATCTGCCCTATGTCGTCATCGACACCGTCGGCAAGCGCTTCCAGCGCAAGGCGGGCGTGGTGCGGGTTCTCGCGCAGAAGGCGGGTCTCGCCCGCCCGCTGCCGCTGGTGCAGGCGGTCGACGCCGTCAGCCTGTCGATCGCGCGCGGCGAGGCGCTGGGGCTGGTCGGCGAATCCGGCAGCGGCAAGTCGACGCTCGGCCGGATGGTCGCGGGCATCTATGCGCCTGACAGCGGCCATGTCCTGATCGACGGCGAGCCGGTGATGAGCGCGGGTGATCGCCCCCACAAGATCACCACCCGCATCCAGACGATCTTCCAGGACCCCTTCGCTTCGCTGAACCCGCGCATGCGCATCGGCGACAGCATCGCGGAAGGCCCGCTCGCCCACGGCCTCGTCGGCCGGGCCGAGGCCGGCACCTATGTCGCGCAATGGCTGGCCGCCGTCGGGCTCGACCCCGCCTTCGCCGGCCGCTACCCGCATCAGTTCTCCGGCGGTCAGCGCCAGCGCGTCGCGATCGCCCGCGCGCTCGCCATGCAGCCCGACGTCGTCGTCTGCGACGAGCCGGTCGCCTCGCTCGACGTCTCGATCCAGGCGCAGATCATCAATCTGCTGCTGCGGCTGCGGCAGGAACTCGGCCTGACGCTGCTCTTCATCTCCCACGACCTCTCGGTCGTCCGCCATCTCTGCGACCGCGTCGCGATCATGCATCGCGGCAAGATCGTCGAGAGCGGCCCGGCCGGCGAGGTCTACGACAACCCGCGCGACGCTTACACGAAGAGGCTTCTCGCGGCAGTGCCGGTGCTGCCGGTGGCGTGAGTGTGACGCATTCGTCCATCCGCGACGTCGTCCCGGGCAAGCGGCGGCAGCCGCGCCGACCCGGGACCCATGCCTGAACGGTTCCGGCATGGGTCCCGGGTCTCCGCTTCGCTACGCCCGGGACGACGTCGCGCGTAACCGCATGAACAGGAGCCCAACCCATGTCCGAACCCGAACTCCTCCCCTGGCAGTGGCCGGAAGAGACCTGGCGCGCCAAGGTCGATCGCGTCCGCGCCGGCCGCAACCTGAAGCCGGCAAAGTGGAAGAACGGCGCGCGCTGCGCCGTCGCGCTGTCCTTCGATGTCGACCACGAGACCAACGAACTGCGCGACGGCGGCAAGTCGGTCGGGCGGCTGTCCTGGGGGCAGTACGGCAACCGCGTCGGCATGCCGCGCATTCTCGATCTGATGAAGAAGGAGGACATCCAGGCGACCTTCTTCGTGCCGGCGGTCACCGCATTGCTCTACCCCGACGAGCAGCGCCGGGTGATCGCGGAAGGGCATGAGATCGGCCTCCATGGCTGGATCCACGAGGTCAACACGGCGGTCCCGGCCGAGGCTGAGCGCGAACTCCACCTGCGCTCCGCCGACACGCTGGAAAAGATCACAGGCGTCCGCCCGGTCGGCATGCGCACACCCTCCTGGGACTTCTCGGAGGTGACGCTGTCGATCGAGCGCGAGCTCGGCCTGCTCTACGATTCCTCGCTCTTCGCCGATGACGACCCCTATGAAATCGTCGAGAAGGGCGAGCCGACCGGCATGGTCGAGTTGCCGGTCGAGTGGATCCGCGACGATGCGGTCTATTTCAACATGAACCGCTTCCAGGCGCTGCGGCCCTATACGGCGCCGGAAGTCGTGTTCGACATCTTCCGCCGCGAATTCGACCGCGCCTATGACGAAGGCGGGCTGTTCCTTTTGACCATGCACCCGCATGTCATCACCTACCGCTCGCGCATCTGGATCCTCGAGAAGCTGATCTCCCACATCAAGGAGATGCCGGATGTCTGGTTCGCCAGCCATGCCGAGATCGCAGGTTACGTGAAGGCCGAATCGGGAATCTGAGCGGTCAAGGCGACGGTCGGGGAGGAACAAGGCCGGATTTCCGCCGTTTTTGGTTCAGGAGGGGTTCAGCGCTTTCGGCGCGTTCTCGCTCGCAGTTGAACTGGAAAACGGATCTCATGACGCGCAATAAGAACTGGCTACTGGTGGGGACCATGCTCCCGGCGATCGTCCTGGCACAGGGCACGAACGCCGCCCCTACCATTCCGCCCGCCTCGTCCTTCGAGCTCGCCCAGGCCTCGCCCCCGGCCGATGATCAGCCCGGTCAGCCGCGCCGTGAACGCGCCCCAGGCGTGCCGCGTGCCCCCGGCGGGCCTGCGGCCCCCGGTGCCGCGCCCAACGCGCCGGCAGGCGCGCCTCCCGCCGTCCAGCGACCCGTCGCTCCCCAGGCGCCCGCGGCGCCGCGTGCTCCCGCGCAGGCCGCTCCCCCCGCGGATGCGCCGGCTCCCGGCGCGCCCGAGCCCCGGCGCGAGCCGGCCATGCCGCGTCCGGTGCCGCCGATCACCGCTCCGGTAAACCCCGCACCAGGCGCCCCCGCCGCGCGTCCCGTCCCGATCCCGCCGGCGGATGGCGTTCCCGCGGTGCGTCCGACGCCGCCGCGCCCGTCGGGAGTGGAGCCCAACCGGCCGGTTGCGCCGACCGCGGCGCCGCCCGCAACGGCGCCGGCGCTCAGGGGACCGGCGACCGCGCCCGGTGTTTCCGCGCCGGCTGCGCCGACCGCAGCCCCGCCGCAGTCTCCGACGCCGCCGGCACCCCCCGCGGTTCCGCGCGTGGCGCCATCGGCCCCCGCACCTGCCGCACCGGCGCCGTCGGCTGCGCCCGCTCAGCCGCAGACCGCCCCAGTTCCCCAGACTGCGCCCGCGCCTCAGGCTGCGCCGGGCGCGCCGGCTTCCGGCCGTGCCCCCGGAGCCCCGCCTCCGCCGCGTGACGGCCAGACCCAGGCCGTGCCGCCGGCTGCGCCGGGTGCGGCTCCCAGCCAGGCTCCCGCAGGCGACCCGCGCCAGGGTCGCCGCGGCGGTGTCGGTCTTGGTGGCGCAGCCGCGATCGGCCTGGGCGCCGGCGTCGTCGGCGGCATCATGGCCACGCAGGGCGCTGACCGCCTGGAGGATGTGCGCGGTCGCCGCGAGGAGCGGCGCGAGGGCGACGTCACCATCATCCGCGAACCCGGCCGCACCATCATCCGCGACGATGATCGCACCATTATCCGCCGCGACGAGACGCAGCGTTTCCGCGATCTCGGCCTCGAGGCCCGCACCGAGCGTCGCGGCGACGAGAACCGCACGGTGTTCGAGCGCGCCGATGGTACGCGTATCGTCACCATCACCGACGAGAACGGTCGCCTGCTGCGGCGTGCCCGTCTGGACCGCGAGGGCAGGGAGGTCGTGATCATCGACAACACCCGCCGCGACCGGCCGCGCGACCGCTTCTCCGACGAGATCGTCGTGCTGGAGCGACCGGCGCTGCGCATCCCGCGCGAGCGCTACGTCGTCGATGCCGACCAGGCGGATGAAAGCCTGATCTACGACACCATCGTCGCCCCGCCGCTGGGGCCGATCCCGCGCCGCTATACGCTGGACGAGGTCCGCTATTCGCCCGATCTGCGGGCGCAGATGCGCAGCGTCGATATCGACACCGTGACCTTCGCGACCGCCTCCTGGGACATCGCGCCCGGTCAGGCGCAGCGGCTCTCGGTCATCGCCGACTCGATCCAGCGCGCGCTGAAGGCCTCGCCGAACGAGGTCTTCCTCGTCGAGGGGCACACCGATGCGGTCGGCCCCGAGATCGACAATCTGTCGCTGTCGGACCGGCGCGCGCAGTCCGTGGCCGAGATCCTGACCCGCGATTTTGGCGTGCCGCCGGAAAACCTGACGACGCAGGGCTATGGCGAGCAGTATCTCAAGGTCGCGACCCAGGATGCCGAGCGCCTGAATCGCCGCGTCACGCTGCGGCGGATCACACCCCTTCTGGCGGGGCAGGGCGGCTGATCGCCCAGGCAAAACGCTCGATACGGAAGGCCGCCGCGAGGCGGCCTTCCTGCATGGGAAGACCCGGCTTTCACGGCATCGCGTTCACGAAGGCTCAACATCCCCCGCCTATCACCGATGCGAGGGAGGATCCCCGATGAGCGATTCCATGGCCATCGCGCAGACCTTTGCCGCGACGCAGGCGACTGCCACGCAGCAGGCGCTGCAGACCATCATGCTGAGCCAGCAGGCGCAGGCTGATCAGAGCGTCGTCGCCCTTCTCCAGCAGAGTGCCGAGCAGATGCAGGCCGTTCTCCCTGCGGGACAAGGCCAGGCCGTCGACATCACCGCCTGAGGCGGTTGCGCATCGCCGCCCACCCGCCTAACCTCGATCGCGTTCCGAGGGGTGCCCGCAAGGGCTGAGACGGCTTTTCAAGCCGAACCCATCGAACCTGATCCGGGTCATACCGGCGGAGGGACTGGAACGCGGCGCATGCCCGCATTGCGACCGCATCACAGCGCTTGAACCGCTTCGACGCCGGATCTCCTGACCTCAAAGGCGGAGATCCAAAAATGCCTTCCCAGCCAACCAAAACCTTCGGTGCCCCGACCGGCGTCACCACCGGGCCGATCACCGGCTCGCGCAAGATCTATGTGCCGGCGCCACAGGATGATGCGATCAGGGTGCCCTTCCGCGAAGTGTCGCTGAGCACCGATGCCGAGCCGCCGGTGCGCCTCTATGATCCCTCGGGCCCCTATACCGAGACCGACATGGCCGTCGACCTGAATGCGGGCCTGCCGCAGATCAGGCGCGCCTGGCTCGACCGGCGTGGCTTCGAGACCATTCCAGGGCGCGCCTTGACGCCAGCCGACAACGGCCATGCCGCTGCCGCCCAGAGCGTGCCGTCCTGCCCGGCACAGCGCCCCGTGCTGAAGGCGCAGACGGGCCGGATGGCGACGCAATACGAGTTTGCGAAGGCCGGCATCGTCACGCCCGAGATGATCTATGTCGCGCATCGCGAAAATCTCGGCCGCGCCGCCATGCTGGAGGGCGCCCGCGAGCGCCTGGCCGATGGCGAGAGTTTTGGCGCCAGCGTGCCGGAGTTCGTCACGCCGGAATTTGTGCGGAGCGAGATCGCGCGCGGTCGCGCCATCATTCCCGCTAACATCAACCATCCCGAGCTGGAGCCGATGGCGATCGGCCGCAACTTCCTGGTCAAGATCAACGCCAATATCGGCAATTCGGCGGTGACCTCGGGCGCGGCCGAGGAGGTTGAGAAGCTGGTCTGGGCCATCCGCTGGGGCGCCGACACGGTGATGGACCTCTCCACCGGCCGCAACATCCACGCCATCCGCTCCTGGATCCTGCGCAATGCGCCGGTCCCGATCGGCACGGTGCCGATCTACCAGGCGCTGGAGAAGGTCGGCGGCGACCCGGTCAAGCTCGACTGGGAGGTGTTCAAGGACACGCTGATCGAGCAGGCCGAGCAGGGCGTCGACTACTTCACCATCCATGCCGGTGTGCGCCTGCCTTACGTCCCGCTGACGGCCAACCGCGTCACGGGCATCGTCTCGCGCGGCGGCTCGATCATGGCGCGCTGGTGCCTGGCGCATCACAAGGAGAGCTTCCTCTACGAGCGTTTCGACGAGATCTGCGAGATCATGCGGGCCTATGACGTCTCGTTCTCGCTCGGTGACGGGCTGCGGCCGGGTTCGATCGCCGACGCCAATGACCGCGCCCAGTTTGCCGAGCTGGAGACGCTGGGCGAGTTGACCAAGGTCGCCTGGGACAAGGGCTGCCAGGTGATGATCGAGGGCCCCGGCCATGTGCCGATGCACAAGATCAGGGAGAACATGACCAAGCAGCTGCACGAATGCGGCGAGGCGCCCTTCTACACGCTGGGCCCGCTGACGACCGACATCGCCCCAGGCTACGACCACATCACCTCCGGCATCGGGGCGGCGATGATCGGCTGGTATGGCTGCGCCATGCTCTGCTACGTCACGCCCAAGGAACATCTCGGCCTGCCGAACCGTGACGACGTCAAGACCGGCGTCATCACCTACAAGATCGCGGCGCACGCCGCTGACCTTGCCAAGGGTCATCCGGCGGCCAGGCTCCGGGACGATGCGCTCAGCCGCGCGCGCTTCGACTTCCGCTGGGAGGACCAGTTCAATCTCGGTCTCGATCCCGACACGGCGCGCGCCTATCACGACGAGACCCTGCCCAAGGACGCCCACAAGGTCGCGCATTTCTGCTCGATGTGCGGGCCGAAATTCTGCTCGATGAAGATTACGCAGGATCTGCGGGCCGAGGTTCTGGCCATGGGCGACAATGAGCGTGCCGCGCTCGATCAGGCGGCCGCCGAGATCGAGACGAAGCGCAGCGAAGGCATGGCTGCCAAATCGGCCGAGTTCCGCGACGGCGGCGGCAAGCTCTACCGGCCCGCCGTCGGGTGAGGCTGCCCCGCGGGCGCATGCCGCCCACCAGATGACCCCTTCCGCATCGACCGCGAATCCCGCACAATCGCGGCCGATGCGGCTCTCCCTCTTCAAGCGCAAGCCCGATCCCGAGCGGATCGAGGTTCCTCATGGCGGGGTGCTCTATCCCGTCGCGGTGAAGCGGCGGGCGAGCGCGCGCCGGATGACGCTGCGCGTCTCGCAGGCGAGCGGCGAGATCACCCTGACCCTGCCCGAGCGCGCCGATTTCGCCACCGGCCGGCTCTTCGCCGAGAACCATGGCGGCTGGATCGCGGCCCGCGTCGCCAAGCGCCCCCAGGGCATCCCCTTCGAGCCCGGCCAGACGATCCCGTTTCGCGGCACGCCGCACAGGATCGTTCATTGGTCGAAGGCCCGCGGCGTGACCCATGCCACGCAGGACAAGGACGGCGCGTCGATCCTCGCGGTCGCCGGCGAGAGCGCCCATGTGCCGCGCCGGATCAAGGATTTCCTGCGCCGCGCCGCTTTGGACGATCTGGAGGCGGCGGTTGCCCGGCATACGGCCGCGCTCGGCATCCCCGCCCGCAAGATCACGATCCGCGACACCACCAGCCGCTGGGGCTCCTGCTCGTCGCAGGGCCACCTCAACTTCTCCTGGCGGCTGATCCTGGCCCCGCCGCTGGTGCTGGACTACCTCGCCGCCCATGAGGTCGCCCATCTCAAGGAGATGAACCACTCGCATCGCTTCTGGGCGCTGACGCACAAGCTCTGCCCGCGCACGGAGGAGGCGGAGGCCTGGCTCAAGCGCCATGGCGCAGGGCTGCACGCCTACGGGTAGCCTCGACAGCCCCTGACACGAAGCCTAGAGGAATGCGCCTTAATCCTCGGGCAAACCCGTCATCCTGGACAAGCGGCGAAGCCGCGCAGATCCGGGATCCATCATAGGGTCGCGACGGCGCCCCATGATGAATCCCGGCGCTCCGCTTCGTTTCGGCCAGGATGACGAGGAGGTTTCGAGCCAGGACGAGCCGTAACCCGCATGAAACTCCGCCCCGACACGCTGGCGATGACCGCCGTTCTCGCCATGCTGACGGCGCTCGGTCCGCTCTCGACCGATTTCTACCTGCCCTCCCTGCCCGATATCGTCCGCGTCATGGAAACCGATGTCGCCGGGGCGCAGGCGACGCTCTCGGCCTTTCTCTTCGGCTTCGCCGGTGGGCAGATCCTGTGGGGGCCGCTGTCGGACCGGCTCGGCCGCAGGCCGGTGCTGCTGGTCGGGCTCGGCATCTTCGTCGTGGCGACGCTGGCTTGTGCGCTGGCCCCCTCGATCGAGGCGCTGACGCTCGCCCGTGCGGTTCAGGCGCTCGGCGCGTCGGGCCCGATCGTGCTCGGCCGGGCGATGGTGCGCGATCTCTATGAGGGGCCCCGCGCCGGGCGCGAACTCGCCCGCATGGGCATGATCATGGGCGTGGTGCCGGCGATCGCGCCGGTGCTGGGCGGGGTGCTCCAGCAGGCCTTCGGCTGGCGCTCGACCTTCGTCGCCTCCCTCGCCTTCGCCGCCGCGCTGATCGGCGTCGTCATCGCCCTCCTGCCCGAAACCATCCGCACCCGTTCGCGCGAGCCGCTCTCGCTGATGGCGATCATCCGGGGCTTCGGGACACTCCTCCAGAACCGCGCCTTCCGCGTCTATGTCGGCTTGACCTCGCTCGCCTATGGCGGGCTCTTCGCCTTCATCTCGGGCTCTTCCTTCGTGCTGATCGGCATCCACGGCCTGACGCCGGTGCAGTACGGGCTCTCCTTCGGCTTCGGCGTGCTCGGCTTCATCCTCGGTACGATCCTGGCCCAGCGCCTCGTCGGGCGGCGCGGTATGGATGGCGTCATCGCGCTCGGCGTGCTCTGCCTCGCCGGCGGCGGGCTGGCGATGCTGCTCTGCGTGCTGACGGGCTTCGCGGGGCCTTTCGGCGTCATCGTGCCGATGGCGCTCTATGCCTGCGGCGTCGGGCTGGTCATGCCGCAATCCCAGGCCTCGGCGATGATGCCCTTCCCCGATCGGGCGGGCGCGGCCTCGTCCTTCACCGGGCTGTGCCAGATGCTGTTTTCGGCCTGCGTCGGGCTGCTGGTCGGGCAGGCCTTGAAGAGCGGCGCACTGCCGCTGCCTCTGGTGATGTCGGCGATCGGCGTCGCCGCGCTCGTGCTGTTTCGGGCGAGCGCGGCGATCCGTGCCGCCAAGGCCTGACGGATCAGCCGCCGAACAGCCGCTCCAGGAAGTTCTTCTCCTGCGGCGCGGGCGGCACCCAGGCGCGGTCGCTGTCGGCCGTCTGCGTGTTGGCCGGAGGCCGCGTGCCGGCGACCGGGGCGCCGCCATCGAAGATCGACCGCGGCGTGCCCTGCCAGAGGCCACCCGGCAGCGGGGCCGGCTGCATGCCGGCATGGGCCGCCTTCATGTATTTGCCCCAGATCTCGGCGGGAAGCCCGCTGCCGGCGACGCGCTTCATCGCGCTGTTGTCGTCATTGCCGAGCCAGACCGAGGTCACGAGCCTTGCCGTGTAGCCGACGAACCAGGCGTCGCGGAAATCCTGCGTGGTGCCGGACTTGCCGCCGACCTCCCAGCCGGGGATGTTGGCCTTGGCACCGGTGCCGCTGACCATCACCTGGTGCAGCATGGCGTTCATCATCGACAGGGGCTGCGGTTGGATCACCGGGCCGAAGCTCGTCGCCGCCCGCGCATAGATCACCTTGCCGGCGGAGGACTTCACCTCCCGGATGACATAGGGCAGCACGCTCTGGCCGCCATTGGCGAAGGTCGCATAGGCCGCCGTCAGCTCGACCGGGGTGACCTCCGACGTGCCCAGCGCCAGAGAGAGGTTGGACTGCAGTGCCGAGTTGATGCCGAGGCGCTGGGCGGTCCGGATCACCTCGCGCGGTGTCACCTCGTTGATCAGCCGCGCGGCGATCGTGTTCAGCGAATGCGCCAGCGCGGTCTGGAGCGTGACCGGGCCGCGATAGCTGCGCGAATAGTTCTCGGGCTCCCAGCCCTTGAAGGAGACCGGGCTGTCGTCGCGGATCGTGTCGGGCGTCAGGCCCTTTTCAAGCGCCGCGAGATAGACGAAGGGCTTGAAGGCCGAGCCCGGCTGGCGCTTGGCGGCTGTCGCGCGGTTGAACTGGCTCTTGGTGTAGTCGCGCCCGCCGATCAGGGCGCGGATGCCGCCATCGCTCGCCATCGAGACGACCGCGCCCTGGCTCACGCCCTGCTTGGCGCCCTGCGCCGCCAGCGCCTCGACCAGGATGGTCTCGGCCGAGGACTGCAGCTTTGTGTCGATCGTGGTCAGCACGGTGACGTCGCCCTCGATCGCGCCAATGAAGTCGTCGAGCACGTCCATCACATAGTCGGCGGCGTAGTTGACCGAGCCGGCGCCAATGCGCTCGGAGGCCTCGGCGGGCGCGACCAGCGCGGTCTTGGCGGCATTCTGCGAGATCAGCCCCTGGTCGGCCATCGCGGCGATGACGAGCTGGGCACGCTTCTCGGCGGCTTCGGGGTTGCGGTTGGGCGCAAGCCGGGACGGCGCCTGGACCAGGCCCGCCAGCATCGCGGCTTCCGCGATCGTCACCGAGCGCGCCGATTTGTTGAAATAGCGCTGTGCCGCGGCCTCGACGCCATAGGCGCCGGAGCCGAAATAGACGCGGTTGAGATAGAGTTCGAGGATCTGGTCCTTGGAATAGGTCCGCTCCAGCCAGAGCGCCAGGATCGCCTCCTGGATCTTGCGCGCCGCCGTGCGCTCCTGCGTCAGGAACAGGTTCTTGGCGAGCTGCTGGGTCAGGGTCGAGCCGCCCTGGACGCCGCCGGTCCGGCGCAGATTGTTGACCATGGCGCGCGCCAGCCCGATCGGGTCGATGCCGAAATGCTCGTAGAAGCGCCGGTCCTCGATCGCCACAAAAGCCTTGGGCAGATAGGGCGGCACCTCGCCGATGGTGATGGTGCGCCCGCCGGTCTCGCCGCGATTGGCCAGCAGCGAGCCGTCCGCCGCCAGGATCGCGATGTTGGGCGGCCGCTTCGGCACGGTCAGCTGGTTGATCGGGGGCAGCTGCGCCGCATGATAGGCGACGAGCCCGCCGAGTCCGATGGCGCCCCAGAGCCCGAGCACCAGCGTCCAGTAGAACAATCCGCCGAGAAACGAGCGCCCCTTGCGCCCGCGCCGCCGGCCGCCGCCGCCGCCGTTGCGCTTGTCGCGTCGGGGCTGGTTGCGGATTTCGGGCCGCTGCGGCGCGCGGTGGCTGCGTGAGGGGCGGTCTTCGTCTGAGAGGCGCATGTCGAAATCGTCGCGGCTTTCGCCCCGTCCTGGTTCGAAGGAGGGCTCGCGCCGCCCGGCCCGTCTCGTCGCGTCGTTCATCCTGCCCCGTCACGCCGATCGCCGCTGCCGCCATCAGCCGGCCAAGGGTCCAAACAGGAGTTAAACATGGCGCTTTTAAGGGGGGGTTAAGCTTGCCGGGCGGCGGCCGCGGGCCCGGTTCGCGGGAACGTGAAGATGTTGCAAAGCTGCAAGCCCGCCTCTGCCCCCCGGCCACCTTGCGGCATCTGCGACAATCCGTCATCAGGCTTGAAAAATCAGCGGGAATGGAAACGCCGGGACCAACCGACATGCGGCGGACGCTTGCGTCCAGCACGCGCTCCGCACCAGAAAGAGAGACCCATGCCCTCGCTCGATTTTGTTAAGCGCTTCGATCCGTATTTCCTGGCGCTGCTGCGGATCTTCACGGCCCTGAGCTTCATCTCCCACGGCACGCAGAAGATCTTCGCCTTCCCGGCTGCTCCGTCCTGGGGCATGCCCGCAGCGTTTTCGCTGCCCTGGACGGCCGGCATGCTGGAGATCGTCGGTGGCGCTCTCGTGCTCGTCGGCTTCCTGACGCGCCCGGCCGCCTTCATCCTGTCGGGTCTGATGGCCTTCGCCTACTGGATGGCGCATGGCTCGAAGGGCTTCTATCCGATCCTGAACGGCGGCGAGGCCGCCATGCTGTTCTGCTTCATCTTCCTCTACCTCTTCGCTTCGGGCCCCGGCGCCTTCAGCGTCGACGGCATGCGCCGCCGCGCCTGATCGGCAAGGCTGGCACAACCGCCATGAGAAAGGCCCGCCATCCCAGGGATGGCGGGCCTTTTTTCAATCACCGCAGAGGCCGATGTCAGACGGCGCCGGCGATCCAGCGCGACAGGTCGCTCTTGGGCGCCGCGCCGACCTTCTGCGAGGCCAGCTTGCCGTCCTTGAACAGCATCAGCGTCGGGATCGAGCGAATGCCGAACTGGGCGGGAATCGCCTGATTCTCGTCGACATTCATCTTCACGATCTTGACCTTGCCGCCCATCTCGCCGGCGATCTCCTCGAGCGCCGGTCCGATCATGCGGCAGGGGCCGCACCATTCGGCCCAGAAATCGACCACGACCGGCTCTGCGGAGTTGAGGACATCCGCCTCGAAGCTCGCATCGGTCACTTTGCTCGTCGCCATGGCTTTCGGCCTTTCATATCGTTTTGACGGCAGCGCCGCCTTCAGCCGGCAAGCTATGAACGCGCCGGGCCGGGGTCAAGGCGCGTCCGGCGCAGGGTCGGCCCTGTCCCCGGCACATGCCCGCCTCACGCGCCGCCCGCGACCAGGCTCGCGCCGACATTGATGCCGAGCGCGAGGATGCTGGTGTTGAAGATGAAGGACAGGATCGAGTGGACCAGCACGATCCCCCTGGCGTCGCGCGTCGTCACGGCGACGTCGGAGGTCTGCGAGGTGCAGCCGATCGTGTAGGCGAAATACAGGAAATCGACATAGTCGGGGTCGGCCTTGCCGGGAAAGTCGAGGCAGGGCGCGGCGGCATCGGCCGCGTAATAGGCGCCCGCATAATGCAGCGTGAAGAAGAAGTGTAGCACGGTCCAGGAGCACAGGATCGTGAAGCCGCCCAGCGCCAGGTGCAGACCGCGCTCGGCGGGTGGAAGACCTCCCAGACCCGAGAGCTGCAGCCCGATCGCGGCGATGCTCGCCGTGGCGGCGAGACAGGCGATCATCAGGATCGCGCCCGCGCCCTCGTCCTGCCGCTCCGCACGGGCTCGGATCTGCGCGACGGTCTCGGTGAGCATCGTGCCCGACACCAGCAGGATGTAGAGCAGGGCGCCGGCGTCCCAGGCGACGAGAAGCCGCGTGGTCCAACTCCAGCCGCTCGGCAGGAGCAGGGCGAGCGCCGCCATCGCCGCGAGCGCGATCAGCAGGCGGGGTCGCACCAGCAGAGAGCGTGGAAACAGCTTCATGGGGTTCCCATCAGCGCGGCGCCCGTTTCGGCGGCGGGCGACGGCGCCGCCAGGCCCAGCCCCGCCAGCACCGCGTCGAGCCGGGCGGGATCGGGCTCCAGCCGCGTCAGCGTCGCGGTGTAGACCAGGAGCGCCCGCACCCGCCGGCCGGGATAGATCTGCCCGATCAAGGCCCGGTAGACCGCGAGCTGTGCGAGTGTGGTTTCGGCGATGGCGCTCTCGTCGCGCGGCGGGCGCGCCGTCGTCTTGAAGTCGGCGATGATGACTTCGTCGGGCGAGACCGCCAGCCGGTCGACCTGGCCCGAGACGGATCGCTTCTCGCCGGGCCGCAACTGAACCAGCCCGGCGACCGGCACCTCGGCCAGCGAGCCGGGCCCGAACAGGGCGGCGAGGCCCGGTTCGGCCAGCAGTGCCAGCGCGTCGGCGATGATGACGTCACGCCGCGCGGGCGCCAGCAATGCGGCGCGCGCCAGCCCCAGCGCGTGGGCCACCGCCACGCGCCGGTCGGGCACAACATCAGGCAGCAGTTGCAACAGAAGATGGGCGAACCGCCCGGCCGCGGCGGCTTCCGCAAGGAAGGGGCCCTCAGCCGGCCGGTTGGGACCGTCGGCCGCGGCGAGCGCGCTGGAGGGTTTTAGCGGCGGCGCCGGCTCGTGTTCGCGCGGCGGCGGGATGCGCAGCCAGGCGGGCGCGGGTTCGGGCGTGGCAGCCGTCGTCGGCTTCCCGACGGGGTGCGGCTGCGGTCGCGAGGTCATGAAGCGCCGGGTCGCGCCGTCGTCGATGTCGACGAGCCCCGGGGCCGAAGCGGCCAGCCCGGCCTCGACCATCGCATACCAGCTGCCGGCGGGCGCCTCGCCCTTGGCCTGCGCCCCGCAGATGATCAGCCGGTCCTCAGCCCGCGTCATCGCGACATAGAGCAGCCGGTGATGCTCCTCGACCATCTGATCGATGACGCGCGCCTTGGCCGCAGTCGTGGCGCGGGCATCCTCCGCGCTGGCCGGCGGCCAGATCGGCACGGCCTGCCGGCGCGGCGGCTCGACCGCCAGGATCTTCGGCAACCGCTTGGCGCCGGGCTCCGGCGCGAGGTCGGCGAGGATCACGATTCCCGCCTCCAGCCCCTTGGCGCCATGCACGGTCATCACCCGCACCTCGCCGCGGCTGGAGGAGAGGTCGCGCTTCACATCGGTCGCGGCTTCGCCGACATGCCGCAGGAAGCCCGACAGCGACGGGCCGTAGCGCCGCTCATGCTCGAGCGCGGCCGAGAGGAAGGCGTCGAGCGCGTCGCCCGCCTCGGCGCCGAGCCGCGCCAGAGCGAGATTGCGGCCGCCACCGGGCCCCAGCAGCCCGGCAAAGAAGCGGAACGGCCCGCAGCGCCCGGCCTCGGCGGCAAGCTCGGTCAGCTGCGCTTCAACGGCCGCAAAACGCGGCTCGGAAGCCGCGGCCTCGCGCAGCGCGGCCCGCAGCGAGCCGCTGCGCCCCGGCGCCAGCCGCAGCAGATCGTCGTCGTCGAGCCCGACCAGCGGTGTCTTGAGCGCGGTGGCCAGCGTCAGGTCGTCCTCGGGCAGGAGCAGCGTCCGCCCGAGCACGAGCAGGTCCTCGACCGCCGGGTGGTCGGCAAGCGTCAGCCGGTCGCGCCCGGTGACAGGCACACCGGCATCCTTGAGCGCCTTGACGATGGTTTCAAACAAGGCGCCGCGCTGGCGCAGCAGGATCATCACGTCGCCCGGCGAGAAGGGCTGGCCGAGATCGTCGACGCCCCGGCGCATCCAGGTCGCCAGCGTCGTCGCGATCCGCTGGGCGAGCTTGGCCGTGCCGCTGCGCCGCTCGGGTGCATCGACCGGCGTCGTCCAGGCATCGGGCGGCTCGCCGGTGTCGTTGGCGCAAAGCGGCCAGAGATCGACGCAGCCCGTCGCACCCTGGCGCACCGTGTCATGGGTTTCGGGCCGCTCTGAGCCGTCGAAGACCAGCCCGCGCGCATGCTCAGGGACGGCAAACACCGCATCCACCGCCTGCATGATGTCGGGCGCCGAGCGGAAGGAGGTGTTGAGGCTGATCGGCTCGAAGCGCTGCTCGGCTTCCGTGATGCGCTGGCCGAGCTGGCGCCTCTGCGTGTTGAAGGCGGCCGGCGCCGCGCCCTGGAAGCCGTAGATCGACTGCTTCTCGTCGCCGACGACGAAGACCGTGCGCGGCGTGCCACCCTGATCGCGCCCCCCGGCGCTGAACTCCTCGGCGAGCTGGCGCAGGATCGCCCATTGCGCGTCGCTGGTGTCCTGCGCCTCGTCGAGCAGGATGTGGTCGATGCCGGCATCGAGCTTGTAGAGCACCCAGGCCGCTTCGACCCGGGTCAGAAGCGAGCGCGTCCTGGCGATCAGATCGTCATAATCGAGCAGCGAGCGCTCGCTCTTCTGGCGCTGATAGGAGGCGAGCATCCGCGTCACCAGCAGGGCCAGCGCATGGCTGCGGTCGCGGATCGCAATGGCGTTGAGCTGGTCGATGGCGTGGCAAAGCCGCGCGGCGAGGGTTTCGACCGCCGCCAGCAAGGCGCCCTCGAAGGCGGATTTGCCGCGGCCGCTGATATTGCTGTTGACCGTGCCGGCCTCCGTGAGAAAGCCGCGCCGGCAGAAGGCGACCGGATCGCCGTCATCGGCGCGGGCGATCAGGGCGCGCAGCGTCGCGGCGAAGCTCTGCCGCGTCGGACTGCCGGCGTCGAGCGCCTCGACCAGGATCGCGAGATCGGCCATGCCGGCGAGATCCTCCCGGAAGCCCTCCCGCACCGTCTCCGCCGCCAGATCGGGCGCGATGCCCAGCACGGTGGCAATGCCATCGCGCATCTCGCCCTGGTCGCGCGCGCGGCCCTCGGTATCGCTGAACAGGGCCCGCTGGCGCAGCGCCTCCTGGATGATCGCCTCGAACGTGTCCTGCGCGGCCTGCCGGGCGAGCAGGTCGAGCGCTCCGGCCTCGGCCCCTTGCGGGTCGGCGGCGATCGCCATCAGCAATTCGCGCCGCGCCGCGCGCAGCATTTCGGCCTGGGCGAGATCGTCGGCGACCTCGAAGCGCGGCGGCACATTCGCCTCGAATGGCGCCGATTGCAGCACGCGCGTGCAGAAGGCGTGGATGGTCTCGATCCGCAGGCCTCCCGGCGTCTCCAGCGCCTGGGCGAACAGGCGTCGCGCCGCCTTGCGCTGCGCCAGCGACGGCGCCTCGCCGGTGAGCTTCGCCAGCGTCGCGACCAGCGCGTCTTCGGGCAGCGTCGCCCAGGCGCTCAGCGCCGCAAAGACGCGGTTGGCCATGTTGGCCGCGGCGGCCTTGGTGTAGGTGATGCAGAGCAGGCGGCCGGGCGCGACGTCGTCGAGCAGCAGCCGCAGCACGCGGTTGACCAGCACATGCGTCTTGCCCGAGCCGGCATTGGCCGAGACCCAGGCGCTGAGGCGCGGGTTCGCCGCCAGCGCCTGGCGCTGGTCGGTCAGCGGCGGAACGATCCAGCCGGGCTTCATGCCTCGCCCCCCTCGTCGCTGTCGGAGGCCGCCGCCCATTCCTTGACCCGGGCGAGATGGTCGTAGGGCGAGGCGAACTTGATGTAGTCCGGCGCCCGGCGCGAGACGAAGGCCTCGCGCCCGCTCCGCAGCGCGTCGAGATGCGCCAGCAGCCGCTCCAGATGGCGCGCGGCGACATCGGCCAGGCTCTCGCCGTCGAAGGTGAGCGGCTTGTCCCTGGCCCAGCCCTTGGGATCATGATGCAGCTTGAGATAGAGCAGCGCCTCGACCGCCGTCGGCCCGGCGAGCGGCGGGAAACCGGCGCGTGCCGCGAGCTCCGCCTCCAGCGTGAGCTGCGGCGCAAAGCCCTTCTCGACCTGCGCCTTGCTCGGCGGCGCACCGGTCTTGAAGTCGATGATCCGCAGGGCGGGCTCGCGCGTCAGCTCGATCCGGTCGGCCCGGCCGCTGAGCCGGAAGCGGGCGCCGTCGGCGAGCGCGAACTCCGCACCCGTGGCGAGCTCCACGCCGACACGCGCGATCAGCCCCCGCCGCTCACCCTCCCAGCCAATGAAGTGCCCGGCCGTGATCAGGAAGCGCGGCCACCAGAAGGCCCGCACCTCCGGCGCATCGGCAAATTGCTGGAACTTGCGCTCGCCGATCGCGATCAGCCGTCCGAGCGCGTCCGCCGGCAACTGCTCGGGATAGGCCAGCGCAAAATCGGCGACGATGTCGTGGAGGAGAGTGCCGCGATCCTGCGCCGTCGGGTCCTCGATCAGGGCCGGCAGCGCGTCGAGCTTGAGAATCCGGCGCGCATGGATCTGGTAGGGGTCGCGATACAGGGTCTCGACATCGGTGACGCTGAGCGAGAGCGGCTGCAGCGCGCGCGGCGGTTTCGGCGCCGGGCGCTGGACCGGGCGAACATCCGCGGGCGCCGAAAGCACCGACGCCAGGGCGGTCAGCCGCTGGCCCTCCTCGATCGCGCGGGTCCAGACCGGCTCGGGCGTCACCGCTTTCAGCCGCTGCCAGAAGCGCGAGGCGATGGTCTCGGATTCGCCCGCCTTGCGCGCGCGGGTCAGCGTCACGCGGCGCGCGCCCAGCGCCATGATGAAATCATGCGCGGTCTGGCCGACGCGCCGCTCCGGCGGCGACAGGCCCAGCTCCGTCCGCATCGGCCGGTTGATGAAGGAATCGGTCTTCGTCTGCGGCGGCCAGACCGCTTCGTTGAGCCCGCCCAGCACGATATGGTCGGCCTCCAGCAGGCGGGCTTCGAGCAGACCCCAGATCTTGACGCGCGGATGGCCGCCGCCGCTGCGCCGGACCACCTGCTCGGCCAGAAGCCCGTCGAGGATTGCGACGAAATCGGCCGGCCGACCTCCCATCGGCATCTCGGCCTGCGCCGCACCGAGATCGTCAAACAGCCCGGCCAGCGCCTCGCCATCGGGCCCGGCGAAGGCCCAGGCGCGGTCGTCCTCGTCGCGGCTGAGCGCCTCGACGGCGGCCCGTGCGGCCTGCGTCACCCCCGACAGCGAGGGCTCCTGCAGGAACAGCGCCTCCAGCAGCGGCGACAGTGCGGTGCCGAGCGCCGCCAGCACCTGTGAGGCCGCCGCGCCATCCGCCTCGCTGAGGCGGCGTCGCGGGCCCGGCGCATGGCGCGCACCGAGCAGCTCGTTCCAGCGCCCGAGCTGCTCATGCAGCCCCGCCAGCCCGCGGCCGACGGCCTCGCCCCGCCACAGCCCGATCTCCAGTGCGCTGGCGCCGCGCGTCACATCCTCGCGGGAAAGCCCGAGCCGGCAGAGCGGGTGGGCAAGCAGCGGCACCAAAGCGGCCGGCGTCATCGGCGCCAGAGCGGCCTCCAGCACGAGCCGCAGCAGCGAGCCAGCCGGCCAGCGCGCCAGCGGCAGTCCGGCGGAATCATCGACCGCGATGTTCCAGCGTCTGAGTTCCACCGTCACCCGCTCGGCCAGGCCGCGATCGGGCGTGATCAGGGCCGCTTGCGCGCCATGCTCCTCCAGCGTTTCGCGCAGGGCGATCGCGACCGTCAGCGCCTCCTGGCGCTCGTCGGCCGCCTCGACCAGGCGCAGATCGCGCAAGCCCAGCCCCGCCTCTTCGGCGGGAAGGCGCTCGCGCAGATCGGCCCAGCTTTGCGTGACGGAAGCCGGCAGCAGCGCCTCGCGCAGCAGGTGCGAGCGCGCAGCGCGCGGCTGATCGGGCTCAGCCAGGCTTGCGACGTCCTCGCGCGTCACCTGCAGCGTCTCGAGCAGATGGTGCAGGGCGGCTTGCGGATGCGAGGGCGCGGGCTCGGCGGTAATCGCGTCCCAGGCCGCGTCCGGCAGATCGAGATCGAGGCCGGGCAGGACCACCGCCCCGTTGGCCAGGCGCGCGATGGCGGCAAGCAGCCGCGCCGTGGCCGGCACGGTGCCGGTCGAGCCGGCGGCGATAATCGGCCCGGTCACCGCGCCCGACAATAGCCGCTCGCGCTCGGCGGCGAGCATGCGGTTGCGGAAATCAGCCGGGTCGCAGGCGCCCCGCTCGTTCAGGATCGCCGGCCAGGCCTCGCCCAGGATGGCGAGGAAACTCGCATTGAGCTGCCAGATTTTGTCGAAGCGCGCCGCGTCGAGCGCCTTCAGCCGTTCGACGGGAACTCCTTCGGTCTGCAATTGGTCCAGCAGCGCGGCGAGGTCGCCGGCCAGCCCATAGGCTTCCGCCAGCGTCGCCGGCACCAGCGACGGTTCCGAAGGGTCGAGCCGCAGATGGCTACGGTTGGCGCTGCGGCCCCAGGCGTCCACGAGCCGCGTCAGGATCATCCGCCGCGCCAGCGGCTCGATCGGCACGGTTTGGTCCGCGGCGAAGGCTCCAGTGCCGATCAGCGCGGTCTCGGCTTCGTCGACATCGCCGAGCGGCATGATCCGGGGCAGCAGCAGCGGCCGGCCGTCGAGCTTGTCGGAGAGGCAGGCGGCAAAGGCCCGCGCCGCCCGCCGCGTCGGCAGGTACAGCGTCGTCCGCGCTATGGCGGCGGGATCGTCGGGGTCATGCACGGCGCCGAAGCGCCCGGCCAGCATCGCCTGCGCCAGCACGTCGAGGAACGGCGCACCGGCGGGAATCGTGAAAAGGTTGAGATCAGGCATCGGCTCGCGCAGGCGCGCGTCGCGCCGCCGCGAAGGCAGCCTCCGCGGGCGCGATTGCGTCGGGCGTGCCGACATGCAGCCACTGCCCGTCGAGCACGATCCCATGCAGTCGCCCGGCCGCAATGGCGCGGTCGAACAGCAGGTTCAGGGAGAACGGCCCCTCCGGCGTGTCGGCGAAGAGATCGGGCTTCATGATGGCGACGCCGGCATAGACGTAAGGGGCGCTATCCGCGCTGCCGCGCCGTGTCAGCAGCCCGTGCGCATCAAGAAAGAAATCGCCGCGTCCGTCGAAGCCGATGCTGCCCTCGCGCCGCGCCAGCAGCAGCAGCATGTCCATCCGCCTGGCGTCCCAGGCCTGCGCCATGGCCTGCATGGCGGAGCCGCCCGTCTCGCTCCACAGCGAATCCGAGTTCACATGGAAGAAGGGCTCGTGCCCCAGCAGCGGAAGCGCCTTCTTCACCCCGCCTCCGGTCTCCAGCAGCAGCGCCCGCTCGTCGGAGATCGTCACGCGGGGCTTCGCTCGGCCGGCGAGATGCGCCTCGATCTGGTCGGCGAGATGATGGACATTGACGACCGCCTCCTCGACGCCGGCCTGCGCCAGCCGGTCGAGAGCATGGTCGAGCATCGGCTTGCCGCCGATCGCCACCAGCGGCTTGGGCAGCGTGTCGGTGATCGGCCGCATCCGCTTGCCGAGGCCTGCCGCCAGCACCATGGCGCGGCGGATCGGTTGGGAAGGGGCCTGCGTCACGCGAATCTCCTCTATCGCGCGAACCTATCAGACATTCGCGGCGGTCGTCCCGGGCGACCGGAGGGAGGCCCGGGATCCATTCCGGAGCGGTTCAGGCATGGATCCCGGATCGGCGCGGCTGCGCCGCTTGTCCGGATGATGGCAGAGGGGGTGGTAATCGCTTGCGAAAACCTCAGCCCGCTTCGAACAGACGCGGCAGATGCGCCTGGTACCAGCCCTTCAGCTCGGCCAGCGCGGGGTGTTCGAGGTTGCGGCGCAGATAGGCCTCGATCCGCGGCAAGTGCTTGAGATAGGCCGGCTTGCCGTCGCGCTTGTCGAGTCGCGCGAAGATGCCGGCGATCTTGGTGTTGCGCTGCGTGCCGAGGATCGCGTAGGCGCGGGCAAAGCCGCCGAGGTCGAAATCGGGATCGTCGGCCCGCCGGGCCTGGCCATAGGCCGCGAGCAGGCGCAGTTCCAGCGCGGCCGGTACATCGACGCGCGCATCCTGGCCGAGCGAGGCAAGGTCATAGGCCGGGTGGCCCATCACG
Source organism: Allobosea sp. (assembly GCF_030695125.1). GTDB lineage: Bacteria > Pseudomonadota > Alphaproteobacteria > Rhizobiales > Beijerinckiaceae > Allobosea. Next base: position 241,528 of record NZ_JAUYTP010000016.1, read on the forward strand.
GCATCCTGGAAGTCGATCAGCCCGACCTTGGCATGACCGTGCCGGTCCGGCAGCCAGATCAGGTTGGGCGAATGCACGTCGCGCAGCGTCCAGGTGCCGGGCGCCTCCAGGATCTCGTCGAAGAGCCGGTTCCAGATCCGCGAGAACTCGGCCTGCGTCACCGCGGGCAGGGTGACGCCCGCGATATGGGGCGCATACCAGTCGAGGATCAACTCGGTCTCGATCGCCAGCGCCGCGCGGTCGTAATCGGGCACGACATGGTCGCGCCCCTCGCTCACCGGCAGGATCGTCGGCAGGGTGTGGCGGTGCAGGTCGGCGAGCAGGCGGGCCGCCGCCTCATAGCGCTCGGGGATCGGCGCCCCCGCGCCGTCGAGCACGCCTTCGCTGCCCAGATCCTCGATCAGCAGCAGCCCGGTCGTCAGGTCCTGCGCGTAGATCTCGGGCGCGGAATAGCCCAGCGAATGCAGGCCCCGGTCCATCGCGACGAAGGCGTCCACGGTTTCGGCGAGATGCGCGATGGCGCTGTAGGGCTTGCCGAGCCGGATCGCCGGACCGTCGGGCCGCGGCGGCGAGATCATCAGCACGGCGCTGCTGCCATCCGCCCGGGTCAGGCGCTCATAGGCGCGGCTCGACGCATCGCCCTGCATGTAGTCGCGGCGGGCATCGTCCCAGCCCGCTTCGTCGATCAGCAGCCGCGTCGCGACCGCGATCGACAGGCGCTGGCGCCAGAGCACGCCGCCCGACAGGTCGGCGATGCGCCCGGTCTCGGGATTTTCGGGGTCGACGTCGAGCACGATGTCGAGCCGACGGCCACCGGGCAGGCGCGAGCCGGCGCGATCGGGCCATTCGACCAGCAGGATCAGCCGGTCGAGATCCTCGACCAGGCCGATGTCGTCGAGTTCGTCGGGGGAGCGCACGCGGTAGAGATCGGCATGGAGCACGGTGCCGCGCGACGTCTCGTAGCTCTGGACGAGGGTGAAGGTCGGGCTCGGCGCCTCCAGCCCTGGGTCGTCGGCGAGTTCGCGCAGGATCGCCCGCGCCAGCAGCGATTTGCCGGCTCCCAGATGCCCCGACAGCGCGACGATGTCGCCGGGCTTGAGGATCGCGGCGAGGTCGGCCGCCAGACGCAGCGTCGCCGCCTCATCGGCCAGCACCATCCGGTGCGTGCCGGCTTTCCGCGCGTCCTCGGTCATTCCGCCGCATCCGACATCGGGATTCCGGCGGAGGGAAACACCGCGGTGACCCGTGTCCCGCGCCCGGGCGCCGAATCGAGCTCGACGCGCCCGCCATGGAGCTCGACGATCGAGCGCACGATGGAGAGGCCGAGCCCCACGCCACGGTGGCTGGAGCCGAGCGAATGGCTCTCGAAGCGGTCGAACACCTTCTCCTTGACCTCGGCGGGGATGCCGCGGCCCTGGTCGGCGACGGTCAGGCGGACATGGCCTTCGTCACGCGTGGCGCTGACCGTGATCGTCTGCCCGGGCGAGGAAAAGCCGATCGCGTTGGAGATCAGGTTGAACAGGACCTGGCGCAGCCGCTTGCCATCGGCGCGCAGGGGCCCGGCCTGGGGCGAGATCACGACCTTGAGGTCGAGCTTGCTGTCGGTCAGGCGGTCATGCAGCCCCGCCGCCGCCTGGGCGATGGTGTCGGCGACGTCGACCTCTTCGAGCTCCAGCGTCAGCGCGCCATTGTCGATCGTCGCGAGGTCGAGGATGTCGTTGATGATCGCGAGCAGAGCGCCCGAGGAGCGGACGATGTGGGAGGTGTAGTCGCGCTGCTTCTCGTTGAGCGCGCCGACCGCCTCGGTCCCCAGCAACTGGGCGAATCCGATGATGTTGGTCAGCGGCGAGCGCAGCTCATAGGAGACGTGGTGGACGAAATCCTCGCGCAGCCGCGAGACCTTCTCCAGCGCCTCGTTCTTTTCGGTCAGCGCCCGCTCGACATTCACGCTCGCCGTGACGTCGGCAAAGGAGATCAGCGTCGCCCCGTCAGGCAGCGGCGCCGCCGCGCAGTCGAGCACGGTGCCGTCGCGCCGTTCCATCCGGCAGACATAATCCTCGCGGGCGTCGCGCACGCCGGTGACGGCGCTCTGCAGTTCGCCCCAGATCTCGTCCTGCGGGAAGAGCGGGCGGCACAGCCGCACGACCTCGTCGATATGCGGAGCCGCGCCGGCGAGGTCGGCCTCGATCTTCCAGGACTGGGCGAAGGCCGGGTTGGACAGCTTCAGCCGGCCGTCCGAGCCGAACACGGCGACGCCCTCGCGCAGCGAATCCAGCGTCTCGCGCTGCGTGCGGGAGAGCGCGTTGAAGCGCGATTCCAGCGTGAAGCGCTCGGTCACGTCGTCGAGCAGATAGGTCACGCCGCCCTGCGGGTTCGGGCTGGACACGACGTGGATGGTCCGCCCATCGGGCAAATACCACCAGTCCTCATTGGCCCGCGTCGAGGTGTAGGCGGCCTGCACGCCGGCCTTCCAGCTGCGGTAGTCGCCGAGTTCCGGCAGACGTCGTTCCGAGCGCAGCCGGTCGAGGATCTCGCCGTCGCTGGGAAGCCCGTCGAGGAAGCCGGCGTCGAGCGACCAGAGCGTGTCGAAGCCGGAATTGCGATAGACCAGCCGCTGCGAGGCGTCGAACACCGCCACCGCGGTCTTGAGCCGGTCGAGCGTGCGGACATGGGCGTCCATCTGGCGCTGGAGATCGGTGCGCACCGCCTCGAGCTCGCTCATGTCGGTGGCGAGGCCAGCGAAACCCGTCGGCGTCGGCAGTTCGAGAATGTCGAGCGTGCGGCGCTGTCCGGCGATCACGGCCGGGGCCCGGGCGGAGAAGGCCTGTCCCTCGCGCCGCGCCCGCGCCGCGGCCTCGCGCTCGCTGCGATCGAGCAGTTCGAGCCCGTTCTTGACCGCCTCGGTCCCATCGGTGGCCTCGACCGCGCGGGCATAGGCGGCGTTGCACCAGCTCAACCGGCCTTCGGGCGTCCGCGTCCAGGCCGGCTGCGGCAGGCCGGCGAGCAACCCCGCCAGGGCCTTGTGTTCGCTGCCGAGCCGGTCGAGGTCGCCGCGCAGCGCCATCACCTGGGCGCGCTCGCCGGAGACCTCGCGGAAACGGATGACGGCGCGGCCGGCCACGGGGCGCCCCTCGACATCGATGAAGGGTCCGGTCTTGCTGCGCAGCGTGAAGCCGAAGGACTCGCCGCGCTCCTTCAACGCATCCGTGGCGAGTTCGAGCTTCTTGGCGTCGGCGGGCGGGGCCCAGGCGCCATAGGCCAGGGCCAGCGTGGCGCCGGGCGCGCCGAGGAAACCGCTGTCGCCCTCGAAGACCGGGTCGGCATGACGGCCTGTCCAGCTCACCACGACCTGCGGGTCCGTCGCCAGGAGCGCCGCCAGCCGGTCCTGCTGCCCCCGCGTCGCTTCCAGTTCGCCGGCCAGCGCGGCTTCCCGCCGGTGCCAGCGGGCCCGCTCGCGGACATAGACCAGAGACGTTGTCGCGGCGAACACGGTCAGCCCCGCCAGCACGATCGACAAAGCCCCGGTGCTGAACAGATCGGGCCGCAAGGGAGCCAGCCATTCGGCCTGGGCCATCGCGGACGACGGAGCCTGGCTGGCCGCGAGGCCCGGCAGAAGCGCGTGCGCGCGCCAGCCACCGCTGCTTCGTTCCTGTCGGCTCGACCGTTTCATCCCGCGTCCATCTTCCTTGGGCAGCGCCGGGCCGCCGGGTTCGTTATGCCCGCAAATGGGCGGCGAACGGCGATGCGCCGTCCTATGAGGTCCCTCAGAAAGGCCCCGACGCACGCCTGCCACGATACTGATCACTGTGTTTCGATGCGGCTCGCGCAGAGGCGCTGGAGACCCGAATCAGCGTCACTCTAATCATCCGTGGAGTCCGGCAGGAAGTGCTTAATCGCCGGTAAATCGGGTGATTTTTCGGTGGCGCTGGCGAGGATGCGCCAGTCGTCAAGCAGTAGGGGCAGGGGCGCCCCCGGGGGCTATTAGTAGCGGCTGATGCCCAAAAGACTCGGGGCCCGACAAACAAAAAAGGCCCGGCGCGAACGCCGGGCCTCCTGCCACGCGGCTTTCGCCGGATGTCAGTAGCGGTAGAGCTCGGGCTTGAACGGGCCGGTCGGGGCCAGGCCCAGATACTTGGCCTGCGCATCGTTGAGCACGGTCAGCTTGGCGCCGACCTTGGCCAGATGCAGCGCCGCGACCTTCTCGTCGAGATGCTTGGGCAGGGTGTAGACCTTGTTCTCGTACTTGGCGTGATGGTTCCAGAGCTCGATCTGGGCCAGCGTCTGGTTCGAGAACGAGCAGGACATCACGAAGGACGGGTGGCCCGTGGCGTTGCCGAGGTTCACCAGGCGGCCTTCCGAGAGCAGGATGATGCGCTTGCCGTCGGGGAACTCGACCTCGTCGACCTGCGGCTTGACGTTGTCCCACTTGAAGTTCTTCAGGCCGGCGACCTGAATCTCCGAGTCGAAATGGCCGATGTTGCAGACGATCGCGCGGTGCTTCATGTCGCGCATATGGTCGACGGTGATGACGTCGAGGTTGCCCGTCGCGGTCACGAAGATGTCGGCGCGCGGGGCGGCGTCATCCATGGTCACGACCTCGTAGCCTTCCATCGCCGCCTGCAGCGCGCAGATCGGGTCGATCTCGGTGACGAGCACGCGGCAGCCGGCCTGGCGCAGCGAAGCGGCCGAGCCCTTGCCGACGTCGCCATAGCCGGCGACGACCGCGACCTTGCCCGACATCATGACGTCGGTGCCGCGGCGGATCGCGTCGACCAGCGACTCGCGGCAGCCATACAGGTTGTCGAACTTCGACTTGGTGACCGAGTCGTTGACGTTGATCGCCGGGAAGGGCATGCGGCCGGCCTTGGCCAGCTCGTACAGGCGGTGGACGCCCGTGGTGGTCTCTTCCGAGACGCCCTTGATTGCGTCGCGGGTCTTGGTGAACCAGCCCGGATTGGCCTTAAGCTCGCGCTTGATCAGCGCGAAGAAGATGGTCTCCTCGTCATTGCTGGGCTTGTCGAGGAACGCGGCCTTGCCGGCCTCGGCCTCGGCGCCGAGGATGATCAGCATGGTCAGGTCGCCGCCATCGTCGAGGATCATGTTGGGCGTGCCGCCATCGCTCCAGGTGGCGGTCTTCAGCACGTACTCCCAGTACTCCTCCAGCGTCTCGCCCTTGATGGCGAAGACGGGGGTGCCGGTCGCGGCGATCGCGGCGGCGGCGTGGTCCTGGGTCGAGAAGATGTTGCACGACGACCAGCGCACATCGGCGCCGAGGTCCTTCAGCGTCTCGATCAGCACGGCGGTCTGGATGGTCATGTGCAGGCAGCCGGCGATGCGGGCGCCCTTGAGCGGGAACTTGCCCTTGTGCTCCTCACGGATGGCCATCAGGCCCGGCATCTCGTCCTGGGCCATGTTGATTTCCTTGCGGCCATAGTCCGCGAGGCTGATGTCCTTGACGATGTAATCGGTTTTCGACACGGGGCGTGCTCCAAATGGTCTTCGAATGACGGGCGGGTCCATAGCAGCGCCCACGCCCAAAGGCAATCAAAGATATAAAGATGTCTTTATGTGATCGATCGAAAGGGAGTTGTCTGTCGCTTTAGTGACGTTTGGTCATATCGCGGACGACAGCTGCGCGACCTGATTGTGGGCTCTTGTATGGGATTGACGTGAAACAGCGTCGGCGGCACGCCGCCCCCGCGAGCCGGCCCGGACTTACTCGCCCTCGCCGAAGCGGTCCGCCACGAGGGTCTCCAGCGCCTTCAGCGCTTCCTTGGCCTCGCGACCCTTGGCCACGACCGTGATCGTCGAGCCGATGCCGGCGCCGAGCGTCAGGATGCCCATGATCGAGGTCGCGCCCACGGTTTCGCCGCAGCGGGTGACGGTGACGTCGGCGTCGAAGGACGAGGCGCATTGCACGAATTTCGCCGTGGCGCGGGCGTGCAGCCCCTTCTTGTTGACGATCTGGAACTCGCCATAGATCGCGCCGGCGGGAATCTCGACCTCGGGGCAGTCACAATCCTCGATGTCCTGCCTGTCGTCCACGGACCGCCCCTATTTGCCCGCCAGAACGCGGCTGGCGACGGTGATGTATTTGCGGCCGGCATCCTGCGCGCTGGTCACGGCCTCGTCGAGGGTCTTCTCCTCGCGCACGCTGGCGAGCTTGATCAGCATCGGCAGGTTGACGCCGGCGACGACGTCGATGCGGCCGGGCTCCATCACGGAGATGGCGAGGTTGGAGGGCGTGCCGCCGAACATGTCGGTGAGGACGATGACGCCCTTGCCGGTCTCGACAGCCTCGACGGCCGCGATGATGTCGCGGCGACGGCTTTCCATGTCGTCATCGGGCGCGATGGCGATGGTGGCGAGATGCTGTTGGGGGCCGACGACGTGTTCGAGCGCGGCACGGAACTCCGTGGCCAGATGCCCATGCGTCACGAGGACCAGTCCGATCATTCAATATGGCACCGAAGAGCGCTTTCGGCGCCCGGACAAGGTGGCGGTTTATGCGGCAGGTGCGAAGGATAGGCAAGCCGGCTTGATGAAAACTTGTCGCATTTGAAACATTGGCTGAAACATCAGCCGGCATCCGTGAACAGCCGCAGGGCCGCCAGTACCAGGCGCTCGTCGCCCGCGCGCCCCATCACGGTGAGGCGCGGCAGGTCGATTCCTCCCAGGCGATCGACGAGATCCTCCGGTTGCGGCATGCGCGTCGGCTCGGCGCCGCTCAGATCGACGATCAGGCGCACGACCGCCGCCGGCTGGTAGGGCTCCGGCGTCAGCCCGAGCCCGCGGCGCTCGATCAGCCCTTCGAGTGGCGCGACGGGCCGCGCCAGCAGGCGCCCGCCGCGTGGCTGCAGCGCCGTGCGGTCGTCGGCGACGAGGCGCGCGAAACCGCCTGCGCTTTGCGCCTGCGCAATCATGGCGAGCGCCAGGACCGACTTCCCAGATCCGGACGCGCCCCGGATCAGCACCCCGGCCTCGCCGATCGCGACGGTCGTCCCATGGATCGTGCTGTCGCGTGTCATCGGCTCAGGCGGTCTGCTGAAGAGCGGGCAGGCTGACGATGAAGCGAGCGCCCAGTCGCGGCTGCTCGCCATCGGGACCGGCCGGTCCCAGCCGGTTCTCGGCCCGGATCGTGCCGCGATGCGCCTCGACGATCTGGCGCGAGATCGACAGCCCGAGCCCAGAATTCTGGCCGAAGCCGTCATGGGGCCGGTCGGTATAGAAGCGCTCGAACACCCGCTCCAGCGCATGGGACTCGATGCCCGGCCCCTCATCCTCGACCGTGATCAGGACCTGGTCGGCGACGCGCGTCAGCAGGACGCGGACCGGCTTGTCGGGCGGCGAGAAGGAGCGGGCGTTGTCGATCAGGTTGACGAGAACCTGCCCGAGCCGGGAATCATGGCCGAGCACGATGAAGCCGTCGCGCCCGCCGGGCCGGCGCCGCTCGCTGACGAGTTCGATCCGGGGCTGGCCTTCGCGGCGCGTCTCGTTCTGCACGGACACGACGGCCTCCAGCACCTGGGCCAGGTCGACCGGCCCGGAATCGTTGCGGGCGAGTTCGGCATCGAGCCGGGAGGCGTCGGAGATGTCGGAAATCAGCCGGTCGAGACGGCGCACGTCATGCTGGATCACCGCCATGAGCCGCCCGCGCGACTCGTCGTTCTTCGCCCGCGGCAGGGTCTCCACCGCGCTGCGCAGCGAGGTCAGCGGGTTTTTCAGCTCATGGGCGACGTCGGCGGCGAAACTCTCGATCGCCTCGATGCGGCTGTAGAGCGCCTTGGTCATCTCGCGCAACGAGCCGGACAGATGGCCGATCTCGTCATGCCGGTTGCCGAAATCGGGGATCTGCTCGCGCGATTTCACCCCCCTGCGCACGCGCTGGGCCGCGTCGGCGAGCTTGCGGATCGGCTCGGCGATGGTGCCGGCGAGCAGCACCGACAGCACGATCATGACGCCTGCCGAGATCGCGAACACCCGGAAGATCGCATAGCGCTCGGAGACGATCACCGCATCGATGTCGCCGCCCTGCGTCGACAGCAGGAGCGCGCCCTTGACCGCGCGGAAACGCTGCACCGGCACCGCCACCGAGACGATGGTCTGTCCCCGCGTGTTCACCCGCACGATGCTCGCCGGCGATCCGCTGAGCGCGCGCGCGACTTCCGGATAGGATCGGCCGTTGGCGTTCTCGAAATCGTCATAGGCCGGGACGTCGGGGCGGCCGAGCCGGTTGCGAAGCAGGTTCCAGGTCCGCTCCAGCAGCGGCGCCTCGTCGGGCTCGCCGACCCGCGGCAGATCGAGCCGCAGCACGTCGCCGCGCGAATAAAGGCTGCGCGAATCGAGCGTCAGCAGCCCGTCGCGGTCGTAGATCCGCGCCCGCGTCTTGGTGGGGGTCACCAACCGGCGCAGCAGCGGCGCGACCTTTTCGGGGTTGATCGAGAAATCGAGAGGGTCTTCGGCGATGCCGGCGCTCTCGCCCGCCTGGAGCTGCAGCAGTTTGTCGGGGTCGATGGTGATCGCGTCGGTTTCGACGGTGGCCGAGGCCGCGATCGCCCCGGCGATGATCTCGCCCTGCGTCAGAAGGCTCTGGACGCGGGATTCGATCAGGCTCTCGCGGAACTGGTTGAGGTAGAGAAAGCCGACCAGCAGCGCGACGAGGCCGCCGAGATTGAGCACGACGATGCGCCGCGTCAGGCTGGACGCCGCCCCCGACGACACGGCCCGCAGGCTGCGCCGCGTGAGCCCCCGCAGGCGCTGCCGCAATGTCGGCGCCCGCTCTCGCTTGCGGTCCTCCGCCCTGCGCTCGTCGTTGATCGTTGCCATCGCGCAGGTCGTATCCTGTCCCCGTCAGTGCGGCGAGCGCAGCGACGAAGCCATCCGGGGCGTCAGCCTTCCTTGAACCGGTAGCCGACGCCGTACAAGGTCTCGATCATGTCGAAATCGACATCGACCTGGTTGAACTTCTTGCGCAGCCGCTTGATGTGGCTGTCGATGGTGCGGTCGTCGACATAGACCTCGTCGTCATAGGCGGCGTCCATCAGGGCGTTGCGGCTCTTCACCACGCCGGGCCGCTGCGCCAGCGACTGCAGGATCAGGAACTCGGTCACGGTCAGCGTCACCGGCTCGCCCTTCCAGGTGCAGGTGTGGCGCTCGGGGTCCATGCGCAGCAGGCCGCGCTCCAGCGCCTTGGCGTCTTCGCTGCGCGGCGCCGCCGCCGGGTCCTTGGCGCCCGCACGGCGCAGGATCGCCTTGACCCGCTCGACCAGGAGTCGCTGCGAGAAGGGCTTCCGGATGAAATCATCGGCGCCCATCTTGAGCCCGAACAGTTCGTCGATCTCCTCGTCCTTCGAGGTCAGGAAGATCACCGGCAGGTCGGATTTCTGGCGCAGCCGCCGCAGCAGCTCCATGCCGTCCATGCGGGGCATCTTGATGTCGAAGATGGCGAGGTCCGGCGGGTTCTGCTTGAGCCCGTCCAGCGCCGAGGCGCCGTCGGTATAGGTCATGATGCGATAGCCCTCGGCTTCGAGCGCAATGGACACCGAGGTCAGGATGTTGCGGTCGTCATCGACCAGCGCAATGGTTGGCATCAGCTCTTTGTCTCTTGGCCGCGTTGCAATAGCGAATGTCCACTCCCGCGAGAGAGCGGCTAAACCGTGGCCACAATCTAGCGACGGCAGGGCGGTTTGCCTATGTCCTAACGACAGTAAAGACCCGAAAGGCCGATAGGTTCCATGACGCAGACACCGATCCAGGCCGAGGAGCGCAAGGACCTCATCCGCCCGACCGACGATCAGGCCCGCGCGCTCGGCAGGCAGCTGTTGCGCAGCGCCCGCTCCGGGTCGCTCGCGACGCTCGGCCGCGACGGGCACCCCTCCGCCAGCCTCGTCAGCCTCGCCACCGACGGCGACGGCACGCCGCTGATCCTGATCTCGGCCTTGTCCTCCCATACCGGCAATCTCGAGGCCGATCCGCGCTGCTCGCTGCTGCTGGCGCCGGGCGGCAAGGGCGATCCGCTGGCCCATGCCCGCATCACGCTGAAGCTGCACGCCCGCAAGATCGAGCGCGCGAGCGAGGCCGGCGCCCGAATCCGCCGCCGCTTCCTGGCGCGCCAGCCGAAGGCGGCGCTCTATGCCGATTTTGGCGATTTCTCGTTTTTCGCGCTCGCTCTCGACAGCGCCAGCCTGAATGGCGGCTTCGGACGCGCCTATGAACTCGGCGCGGGCGACCTCCTCAGCGACGCGCACGCAGCCGAGGCCATCGCCGCGATGGAGGAGGAGGCGATCGCGCATATGAACGCCGACCATGCCGACGCGATCCGCGCCTATGCGACCGGGTTGCTCGGTGCCGCTGATGGCGACTGGCGCCTCACCGGGCTCGACCCCGAGGGCGCCGATCTGGTGCGCGGCGACACGGTGTTGCGGCTGGCCTTTCCAGCCGCGGTGAGCGACGCCGGCGCGATGCGAAAGATCCTGGTCGATCTGGCGATCAAGGCGCGGCAGCCGGCCTAGCCCCCTGATTTACCACGTTGATTCGATTTAATCGATTTAGGTGAGAATGTTCGGGTAGGGGCCTTGGCCGTCACTTGAGCCGGCGTCATCATACCCTTAAGGGACGGTTATCGAACGCGTTCAGGTTCGTCCGCGCCAGCCCCGGCTCGCGCAGTCTTGCAGATCAGGCGGCCGTCTTCAGGGCTGCGCCTCGGGAGGTTCCTGTGAAAACCATCGGTCCGTTCAACACCGCCCAGGGGGCGGAAACCTTCGGCTTTCGCCATCTGAAGACCGTGTTCTGGAACCTCGAGGCGGCGCGGCTCTACGAGGAGTCGCTGGCGCGCGGCGAATCCGCCCTGTCGCGGGACGGCGCGCTCGTCGCCGACACCGGCGCCCATACCGGCCGCTCGCCCAAGGACAAGTTCACGGTCCGCGACGCCCTGACCGACAAGACCGTCTGGTGGGACAACAACAATGCGATGAGCTCTGAGCAGTTCGAAACGCTGCTCGCCGATTTCGTCGCCCATGCCGAAGGCAAGGACCTCTTCGCCCAGGACCTCTATGGCGGGGCCGATCCCGCCCACCGCGTCAAGGCGCGGGTCTATACGGAGATGGCCTGGCACTCGCTGTTCATTCGCAACCTGCTGATCCGCCCGGCCCGGGAAGAGATCGCGGCCTATGTCCCCGAGATGACGATCGTCGATCTGCCGAGCTTCAAGGCCGACCCGGCCCGCCATGGCTGCCGCAGCGAGACGGTCATCGCGATCGACTTCACCCGCAAGATCGTCCTGATCGGCGGCTCGGCCTATGCCGGCGAGATGAAGAAGTCCGTCTTCACCTATCTCAACTTCGTCCTGCCGACCAAGGGCGTGGTGCCGATGCACTGCTCGGCCAATGTCGGCGCGAAGGACGATTCCGCCATCTTCTTCGGCCTTTCCGGCACCGGCAAGACCACGCTCTCGGCCGATCCCGACCGCACGCTGATCGGCGACGACGAGCATGGCTGGTCGAAGGACGGCATCTTCAATTTCGAGGGCGGCTGCTACGCCAAGACGATCAAGCTCTCGGCCGAGGCCGAGCCGCAGATTCACGCCGCCTCGCTGCGCTTCGGCACGGTGCTCGAGAACATCGTCATGGACGAGATCACCCGCGAGGTCGATTTCGACGACGGCAGCAAGACCGAGAACACCCGCTCGGCCTATCCGCTCGACTTCATTCCCAACGCCTCGCGCACGGGCCGCGCCGGCGTGCCGAAGAACATCGTCATGCTCACGGCGGACGCTTTCGGCGTCATGCCGCCGATTGCCAAGCTGACACCCGCCGAGGCGATGTACCACTTCCTCTCCGGCTACACCGCCAAGGTCGCCGGCACCGAGCGCGGCCTCGTCGGCGTCGAGCCGGAGTTCTCGACCTGCTTCGGCTCGCCCTTCCTGCCGCGGCACCCCTCGGAATACGCCAACCTCCTGCGCGACTTCATCGCCAAGCACCACGTCGATTGCTGGCTGGTCAACACCGGCTGGACCGGCGGGCAGTATGGCACCGGCCGGCGCATGCCGATCCGCGTCACGAGGCGCCTGCTGACGGCGGCGCTCGACGGTTCGCTCAACCGCGCCGATTTCCGCCGGGATCCTTATTTCGGTTTCGCCGTTCCCACGTCCGTTCCCGGCGTCGAGCCGCACATCCTTTATCCGGTCAAGACCTGGCAGGACAAAGCCGCCTTCGCCGAGACGGCCAAGAACCTGATCGGCATGTTCGCCAAGAACTTCGAGAAGTTCGAGGCTCATGTCGACGACGCGGTGAAGGCGGCGGCGCCCGTCAATTCGCTGGCGGCGTGAGGGCCTCACGGCATCCGGCAATGGCGCGGGGAACCCCTCTCCTGTAAGGAAGGTGTCCCCGCGAGCCGCATCTCAAACGTCGGGGCGGTGACGCTGTGCCCATCCTGATCATCCTCTTCCGCCTCCTCGCCACGCTCGCCATCCTCGGCGCTGCTACCTGGGCCGCGGGCCTGCTGATCTTCCGCCTGCCCGGCTCGACCGGCACGGTCGCCGCGATCGGCTTCGGCATCGCGGGGCTCGCCGGCGCCATTGGCCTGTGGAGCGGCGCGGCGCGCCTGCCGCTTTCGTTTGCGGTCCTTTTCCTCGGCCTGCTCGGCTGGTGGAACGGGCTGGCTCCGTCGCACGACCGTGCCTGGATCCCCGAACTCGCGCGCCTGCCCGCGATCGCCCGGGAGGGCGACACGCTCACCGTCTCGAACCTGCGCAATTTCAACTGGCGCACCGAAACGGACTATGACGAGCGCTGGGAAACCCGCCGCTACGATCTGAGCAAGGTCGAGGGCATCGACCTGTTTCTCTCCTACTGGTCGGGCGAGGCGATCGCGCATCTGCTCGTCAGCTTCCCCTTCGCCGACCAGCCGCCGCTGACCTTCTCGATCGAGGTCCGCCGCGAGAAGGGCGAGGAGTGGTCGGCGCTCGCCGGCTTCTTCCGCAGCTACGAGATGGCCTATGTCGCGGCGCCCGAGCGCGATCTCGTCGGCCTGCGCAGCCATGCCCGCAAGGAGGATGTCCGGCTCTTCCGCATCGCCGCGACGCCCGCGCAGGCGCGCGACGTCCTGCTGGCCTATGTCGCCGACGTCAACGAGTTGGCGGGCAGGCCGCGCTGGTACAACACGCTGACGACCAACTGCACCACGGTGGTCTACACGCTGGTCGGTTCCGTCGCCCCGGCCTGGAAGTTCTCGCTGCCGCTCGATCCGCGCGTGCTGCTCTCGGGCTTCCTGCCCGGCTATCTCCAGCGCATCGGTGCGGTCCGCAGCGACATCCCGCTCGACGAACTGGTCCGCCAGGCCCGCATCGGCGAGCGGGCGCGGGCGATCTCGCTCGACGATCCCGACTTCTCGAAGAAGATCCGCGAGGGCGTGCCGACGGCGAGGCCTTGATCCGAATAGGTTGGCAGGGAAACGCCACGTCATCCTGGACAAGCGGCGAAGCCGCGCAGGCCGGGATCCATCATCGGGCGAAGGTCCCGCCCTATGATGGATCCCGGGACGACCTGCGGTCGCCCAGGATGACGATCGGGTTCCTTGCGCTAAGGACTTAGGGCGGAAGCTCTCCGCTTCAGATCGCCGCGCCGTCGCTGACCGTATCCGCGCCGAGCCCGAGACGGATCGCCCTGACGATGTCGGCTTCCGCCGCCCCGCCGCGCCGGCGCGGGTGCGGCTCGGTGATCTTATGCTCGGCGATGATCTGCCCGGGTGCGCCCGAGAGGATCACCACCCGATCGGCGAGGTAGGCGGCCTCGTCGATGTCGTGGGTCACGAACAGCACCGTCTTGCCCGTGCGCTGCCAGACGCGGATCAGCTCGTCCTGCAGGGTTTCCCGCGTCAGCGCGTCGAGCGCCGAGAAGGGCTCGTCCATCAGCAGGATCTCGGGCTCGACGGCGAGCGCACGCGCCAGCGAGACGCGCTGGCGCTGGCCGCCCGACAACTGATGCGGCCAGCGCTGCGCCAGCGCCCCCAGACCGACGAGATCGAGCGTCTCCTGCGCCTTGGCGAGGCGCTCGGCGCGCGGCGTCTGCCCCTCCAGTCCGAAGGCGACGTTGGAGGCGACCTTGCGCCACGGCAGAAGCCGCGAATCCTGGAAGACGAGCGCGACGGGGCGTCGCGTCGTGTCGCTGGCATGGATCGCGACCTCGCCCGCGCTCGGCTTCGCGAGGCCTGCGATGACCCGCAGCAGCGTCGATTTGCCGACGCCGGACGGCCCGACGATGGCCAGGAACTCGCCGCGCGCGACCGAGAGGTCGAGCCTGCGCAGAACCTCGGTGGCCTCGCCGTCACGGGTGAAGGTCAGCGAGAGGCCCCGGATCTCGATGACGGGCTTGTCGATCACGCTTTCCAACGCAGCACCCATTTCTGGAAGGCGACGAACAGGGTGTCGAGGAACCCGTAGAGCCCGGCCATGGTCAGCATGTAGACGACGACGATGTCGGTCGCGAGCAGGCTGGAGGCCTGCATCATGCGCTGACCGACGCCCGCCACGCCGAAGATCTCGGCGGCCACCACCGCCATCCAGGCCTGCCCCAGCGCCGTCCTGACGCCGACGAGGATGCCGGGCATCGCCGCCGGCAGCAGGATCTTGCTCAGCCGCTGCCAGGAGGAGGTGAAGCCGAAGGCGTCCGCCACCTCGATCAGGTCGCGGTCGACGCCGCGGATCGCGCCCTGGGCCGCGAAGAACACGATCCAGAACACGCCGATGGCGATGATGAAGACGGCCGCCGAGGGATTCACCCCGAACCAGATGATCGCGAACGGGACCCAGGCGAGTCCGGGAATCGGCCGCAGCACCCGCACCACCCAGGCGGTGGCTTCTTCCGCCATCCGCGACATGCCGACGAGCACGCCCAGCCCGACGCCCAGGAGCGACCCGACAATCAGCCCGGTGAAATAGTGCCCCAGCGAGCCCAGGATCGCCGACAGCCAGGCGCCCGATCGGATCTCCGACAGAAACGCACGCGGCAGCGCGCTCGGCCCCGGCAGGAAGGCCGGGTTGACCAGCTCGAAGAACGGAATCGCCTCCCACAGCAGCAGGAAGGCGACGAGGCCCAGGAAGGCGAGGGCGGGCGCCCGGAGGGTTTGCAAGGGTAGACCTCTATGACGGTCACATCGGGCTCCGTCATCCTGGGCGACCGCAGGTCGTCCGGGATCCATCATCGAGTGCGACGTAGCCCTAAGATGGATCCCGGGCCTGCGCCGCTTCGCGGCTTGCCCAGGATGACGACATGTTTCTGCAGAAGACCGGTGAGATCATCCGCCCGCCTTCACCGCCCGCTCGAAAAACTGCGTCTCAAACAGACCGTCGAAGGGCAGTTCTTTCTCCAGCGAGCCGAGCTTGACCTGGTAGGCCTGCATGGCGCGCGAGGGTTCGATGATCTTGCGCGGATCGATCTCGAAGGTCGAGGCCGGCGAGACCAGCGCCTTGCGGATCAGGGCGGGGTCGACGATGCCCTTGCCGAGCGCGGCGCCGATATGGGGCGCGGCCTTGTCCGGGTCCTTCGCGATCAGGGCGGCAGCGCGCACCAGGCTGTCGACCAGCTTCTGCACGGCCTCCGGGTTCTTGGTCACGAAGGCGCCCGAACCGGCGACCACCGTGCCGGGCTGGCCAGGGAACAGCTCCTGCCCGCCGGCGATCAGCCTGATCCCCGGGTTGCGGGACTGGACGATGGTGAGCGCCGGCTCGCGCACGATGCCGCCCTCGACGGCGCCGGCAAGCACCGCCTGCTGGGTCGCGTCGATCCCCATCGGCACCACCTCCACATCGCCCTTCTCGGCCTTGGCGACCTCCCAAAGCCAGTATTGCAGCACGGTGTTGGGCACGGAGCCGGCGGGCTGGGTGGCCAGCCGCGCCGCCTTGCCGGTCGCGGCCTTGTGCGCCTTGAAGGCGGCGGCAGGCGCGGTGCCCGGTGTGAAGAACTTGGCCAGGGCCGGCGTCGCCACGAAGACGTTCTCGGCGACGGCGGTCGCGGCGACGACACGAACATCGACGCCGCGCGAACGCGCCACCGCCAGCGGCGCAATGCCGGCGACATAGAAGTCGATCGTGCCCGAGGCGAAGGCCTGGATCATGTTGGGGCCGGATTCGAACACGGTGAAGGTCGCGGCGATGCCGGCCTCCTTCAGCCAGCCCTCGCCCTGGGCGACGAACACCGGAGCGGTGCCGATGATCGGGATGTAGCCGATCCGGGCCGCGACGGGGGCCTGCGCCAGCGCGGGCGCGAAGGGGGCGGCAGCGATCAGGCCGGAGCCGGCGAGCAGAAACTGGCGGCGATCCATCGGTCAAATCCTCGTCCACGACCGCGCCAGAACAGGCGCTCTTGACAGAGGGAGAAAAGGATTTTCTACCAGAATACAAGGCGTAGAGCCTAAAAAGATGATTGATCCGCCGTTGGTGGGGCTATCAGTTTAAATCTTCTCTTTTCGGTGAGAATTGCAGCATGGACGCGATCGACCGAAAAATCCTGACGGTGCTGCAGGCCGACGCCGACATCTCGATCGCCGAACTCGCCGATCGGGTCGGGCTGTCGCAGACGCCGTGTTGGAAGCGCATCCAGAAGCTCGAACAGTCAGGCGTCATCCTCAAGCGCGTCGCACTGGTCGCGCCGGAGAGGATCGGCCTGGGGCTGACGGTCTTCGTCCAGATCGAGACGGCGGACCATTCGGGGCCCTGGCTGGAGAAATTCGCGCAGCTGGTCTCCGCCATGCCCGAGGTCATGGAGTTCTACCGCATGGCCGGCGATGTCGATTACATGCTGCGGGTCGTCGTCGCCGACATGGCGGCCTACGACCTGTTCTACAAGCGACTGATCGAGACGATCCCGCTCAAGAACGTCACCTCGCGCTTCGCGATGGAGCGGATCAAGTCGACCACGGCCTATCGCGTGCCGGATCTGCCGAAAGCGTGAGGCCGCGTCTGGTGGGTCGAGTCGATCTGAACCACCACCGTCATCCTGGGCGGCCACAGGCCGACCGGGATCCATCATAAGGCGCGACATCGCCCCATGATGGATCCCGGCCTGCGCCGCTTCGCGGCTGGTCCAGGATGACGGGAGTCTGGCTGAACCATTCGGGGGCCCCGCTGCCGAAGCCCCCCCGAATCAACAAGCAGGCCGGCGCTCTCGCGAGCGACCGGCACGCGTCGAGACGAGATCAGGCCGCGACGGCCTCGATCGTCTTCTTTTCCCACTCCTCGCCCCAGATCATCACGGCATGGCCCGGCGAGACCTCGCGGAACTGGCGGATGGGCGGGACATAGTCGGGCGCGCGCACCGGGCTCTTGATCTCGTCGTTGGAGACCGGGTTCTTCTCGTGGCGCCGCGTCGGGTCGGCGATCGGCACCGCGGCGAGCAGCCGCTTGGTGTAGGGGTGCTGGGGATTGCCGAAGATCGCCTCGCGCGGGCCGATCTCGACGATCTCGCCGAGATACATCACCGCGACGCGATGGCTGACGCGCTCCACCACCGCCATGTCGTGCGAGATGAAGAGATAGGCCAGCCCCATGCGGGCCTGCAGTTCCAGCATCAGGTTCACCACCTGCGCCTTGACCGAGACGTCGAGCGCCGACACGGCCTCGTCCGCCACGATCAGCCGCGGCTCGACGGCGAGCGCGCGCGCGATGCAGATGCGCTGGCGCTGGCCACCCGAGAACTCGTGCGGGAAGCGGCTGGCCATGTCGGGCTGAAGCCCGACGCGGCGCAGCAGTTCGGCGATCTGGTCGCGCGCTTCCGAGCGGGTCGCGAGCTTGTTGATCAGCAGCGGCTCGGCGATGGCGGCGCCGACATTCATGCGCGGGTTGAGCGAGGCGAAGGGGTCCTGGAAGATCATCTGCATGCGCTTGCGCTGCTCGCGCAGATCGGTCTGGTTGAGCTTCAGCACATCGACGCCGTCGAGCAGCACCGAGCCCGCCTGCGGCTCGATCAGGCGCATCACCGAGCGGCCGGTCGTCGATTTGCCGCAGCCGGATTCGCCCACCAGCGCCAGCGTCTCGCCCGCCTGCACGCTGAAAGCGACGTTCTCCACCGCATGGACGCGGCCGGTCACGGTGCTGAGCAGGCCGGAGCGGATTTCGAAGCGGGTGGTCAGGTTCGAGACTTCGAGCACCGGCCGCTCGGCCGACTTCACGGTGTCGGGCGTCTCTTCGGGAATGTCGGATTCGCCGGTAGCGCGGTCGACGACCGGGAAGCGCATCGGCCGCGAGCGGCCCTCCATCGAGCCGAGCTTGGGAACGGCCGAGAGCAGCGAGCGGGTGTAGGGGTGCTTGGCGCGCGCGAAGATGTCCTCGGTCGCCCCGGTCTCGACGGCCTGGCCATTATACATCACCACCGTGCGGTCGGCGATCTCGGCGACGACGCCCATGTCGTGGGTGATGAAGAGCACGGACATGCCCTCCTCCTCCTGCAACTCCTTGATCAGCTGCAGGATCTGCGCCTGGATGGTCACGTCGAGCGCGGTGGTCGGCTCGTCGGCGATCAGGAGCTTGGGCTTGCAGGCCAGCGCCATCGCGATCATCACGCGCTGGCGCATGCCGCCGGAGAAGCGGTGCGGATATTCGTGGAAGCGCGACTTCGCCGCGGGAATGCGGACTTTCTCCAGCAGCCGGATCGTCTCGGCCTCGGCCTCCGCGCGCGACATGTCGCGGTGCAGGATCAGCGCCTCGGCGATCTGGAAGCCGATCGTCAGCACCGGGTTGAGCGAAGTCATCGGCTCCTGGAAGATCATCGCGACGTCGTTGCCGCGGATGCGGCGCATCTGCGGCTCCGGCAGCGTCAGCAGTTCCTGGCCGGCGAGCTTGATCGAGCCCTCGATCTTGCTCGAGCCCTGGGGCGTCAGCCGCATGATCGAGAGCGCCGTCACGCTCTTGCCCGAACCCGACTCGCCGACGACCGCGAGGGTTTCCTTCGGCGCGATGTCGAATGAGACGCTGCGGACGACCTGCTTCCAGGCGCCCTCGACCCGGAAGGAGGTGCTGAGGTTGCTGACGGACAGGATGGGAGTGGTCATGCGAATGCCTTCCGGGAGTTTAAGGTCAGATGACGCGACGTGGATCGAGGGCGTCGCGCAGTCCGTCGCCGATGAAATTGATCGAGAGCACGGTCAGGAAGATCGCCGCGCCGGGAAACAGCGCCCAGTGCGGCGCCGAATCGAGATGGTCCTTCGCATCGAACAGCAGGCGACCCCAGGTCGGAATGTCGGGCGGGAAGCCCAGCCCCAGGAACGACAGCGTCGATTCGGCGATGATCGCCGACGACACCTCGATCGTGGCCGCCACGATCACGGGGCCGATCGCGTTGGGCAGAATGTGGTGGACCATCTGCCGGAACTTGGTCGCGCCATGGGCTCGCGCGGCCTCGACGAACTCCTTCTCGCGCAACGACATGAACTGCGCACGCACAAGCCGTGCCACGGGCATCCATTTCAGCCCGCCGATGACGATGACGATCAGGATGAACACGCCGCCTTCGACGCCGAACACCGCCTTGAGCTGCTCGCGGAAGAAATAGATCACCAGCAGCAGGAGCGGCAGCTGCGGCAGCGACAGGAACAGGTCCGTCACCCACATCAGGAAGTTGTCGACGGCGCCGCGCGACATGCCGGCGATCGCGCCGATCAGGATGCCGAAGAAGGTCGCGACGACCATCGCCGCGAGCCCCACAGCCAGCGAGATCCGCCCGCCATAGATCATGCGGGCGAGCAGATCCTGCCCGAGATCGTCGGTGCCGAAGGGGTGTTTCCACGACGGCGTCTGCAACTGCGCCGTGAAATCGATCTCGTTGATCGGGACCGGCCACAGCCAGGGGCCGACGACCACGCCGAGGATCAGCGTGCCGAGCACGAAGCTGCTCGCCATCGCCAGCTTGTGGCGACGGAAGCGCTTCCACGTCTCGCGCCCTGGCGAGGTCGCGGCGCTCGTTTGAGCCGGGCCCGACACGGGATCAGCTGAAGGAGATGCGAGGGTCGAGCCAGCCATAAAGGATATCCGCGATGAGATTGAAAAGGACGACGAGGCAGGCAAAGACGAAGGTCACGGCCATGATGACCGGGGTGTCGTTGGCCAGGATCGCGTCGATGAGGAGCGAGCCGATCCCGGGAATCCGGAAGATCTGCTCGGTGACGATGGCGCCGCCGAACACGGCCGGCATCTGCAGCGCGATCAGCGTGACGACGGGGATGAGTGCGTTGCGCGTGATGTGGCGCAGCGTCACGGTCTTCTCGCCCAGCCCCTTGGCGCGCGCCGTGGTGACATAGTCGAGCCGGATCACGTCGAGCACGGCCGAACGGACATAGCGGGTGTAGGAGGCCGCCTGGAACAGCCCGAGCACGGTGATCGGCATGATCGCCTGCCGGAACATCTCCCAGTACCAGCGCCAGCCCGTCGCCGCGAGATCGGAGCGGTAGACGAAGGGGAACCAGTCGAGCGTCACCGAGAAGATCAGGATCAGCAGCAGGCCAGTGAAGAAGGTCGGCAGCGAGAAGCCGATGAAGGCGAGCGTGTTGGCGACCTGGTCGAAGATCGAATAGGGCCGCGTCGCGGCGTAGATGCCGACCGGCAGGGCAATGCACAACGCCAGGATCTGCGACGAGCCGACGATGAACAGCGTGGTGGGGACGCGCTGCATAATCAGATCGTCGACGTTGATCCGGCTGGCGAAGGAGAAGCCCCAGTCACCCTGAACCATGTTGGAGAGCCAGCGTACATAGCGCACCATGATCGGGTCGTTCAGGCCGAAGCTCGCGCGCAGGGCCTCGCGCACTTCCGGCGGAACGTTGGGGTTGGTGGCCATCTCGGAGAACGGGTCGCCGGGCGCCAGTGCGAGCACCGTGAACAGGATCAGGCTGATGCCGAGCAGGCTCGGAATAGCGATCAGCAATCGCCTCAGCAGGTAAGCGCCCATCAAACAAACTCTTTTCGCATGCGGTCTTGCGCCGCCATAATTGGTGAAGCGCCGGTCGCGAGGCCACCGGCGTTGTCCGCCTCGTCAAAAAATGAAGAGGGGGCGGAGCGTCCCGGCGCAGCGTTAGGCCACGCCGGGATGCCCGCCCCCATCGATATCAGCTGCGATACCAGGCCGCGAGGTTCCAGGTATCGACGTCCCAGCCGCTGTGATCATGCATCAGGTTGGTCAGCGACGCGGCCACGCGGGTCCGCGACAGCAGCGGCAGGATGACATGGGCCTCGCAGAAGATCTCGTTGACCTTGATCAGGAGCGCGGCGCGCTTGTCGGGGTCGAGCTCCTTCTGGGCGGCCTTGTAGGCTTCGTCCGCCGCCGGGTCCGAGTAGCGCGAGACGTTGCGGCCCAGCCACTTGTTCTCCTTGTTGGCGATCTCCCAGGACACGAACTGGTTCAGGAAGCGCTCCGGATCGGGCTGCGGCTGCGTGGTCGTGTACATCTCCATGTCGACATAGAGCTTGGTGTAGGTGTCAGGGTTGGCGACGTCCGACGAGAAGAACACCGAGGCTGTCACCGACTTCAGCTCGAGGTCGATGCCGGCACGCTGGCAGGCCTGCTTGATGATCTGCTGCGTCTTCTGGCGCGGCGCGTTGATCGAGGTCTGGTAGACGTATTTGAGCTTCTTGCCGTCCTTCTCGCGGATGCCGTCGGAACCGCGCTTGTAGCCGGCGTCGTCGAGGATCTTGTTCGCCTTGTCGATGTTGAACTCGTATTTGAGCTTGGTCGACTTGAACTTGGCCGGCTGGTTGACGAAGCTCGCCGTGGCGATGCCGCCGCGGCCATAGATGAACTTCTGGATCGAGTCGCGGTCGATCAGGAGGTTGATCGCCTCGCGGACCTTCGGATCCGACAGGGTCGGATGCTTGGTCTTGATGCTCGAGCGCTCGCCATCGACCTCGGTCCACGGATCGGTCGTGTTGAGGATGATGAACTCGATATCGCCCGATACCACGGCGCTGATCTTGCCGCGACCGCCGGTCTCCATGCGCTTGAGGACCTCGTCCTCGACCTGGAGGTTCCAGGCATAATCGTATTCGCCGGTCTGCAGCACGGCGCGGGCCGCCGAAACGGCGTCACCGCCGCCCTTGACCTCGAGCGTATCGAAATGCGGCTGGTTGGCGACGTGATAGTCGGGATTGCGCTCGCCGGTCAGGATGTCGCCGGGCTTGAACTCCACGAACTTGTAGGGGCCGGTGCCGACCGGCTTGAGATTGGCCGGAGCTTCGCGGGACTTGGCGCCCTTGTACTCGCCGAAGAGATGCTTGGGGATGATCATGCCGGCAACGCCGACGAAGGCGTCGGCCCAGAACGGCGTCGGGTTCTGGAAGATCACCTTGACGGTGAAGTTGTCGACCTTCTCGACCTTGATGTCCTTGTAGGCGCCGGTGGTGTAGGCGGCGGTCGCCGGATCGGCGGCGTATTCCCAGGTGAAGACGACGTCGTCGGCCGTGAACGGCTTGCCGTCATGCCACTTCACGCCCTGCTTCAGCTTCCAGATGACTTCCTTGCCGTCGGCCGAAAGACCGCCATTGGCCTTGCTCGGAATTTCGGCGGCGAGCTGCGGGAAGAGATTGCCTTCCTTGTCCCAGCCGGCGAGCGGCTCGAAGAAGACGCGCGAGGCGATCTGGTCCTTGGTGCCGCTGGCGAAATGCGGGTTCAGCAGCGTCGGTGCCTGCCAGAGCAGCATCTTGAGCGGGCCACCGCCGCCCGCCTTGGTCGGCTTGTAGGGCAGCGAGGCGTTCGCCATCGCGACACCGTTGAACGCCAGCAACTGATTGGCGAAGGGCGCAGCAAGGCCGACGGCGGCCGCTTTCTTGATGAAGGAGCGCCGCGACAGGGCGCCTTCCTTCACGCGGGCGATCAACTGGCCCAGTTCCTGGTCTTTCATGGGGATGTCTCCACTCATAAGCTCATTGCCGGTTTTCCGGCGCTTGCTGCGCCGTTTTCCCTCTCGGTCGCCCTCAGCAAGCCATGTGCCAACGAAAGCGTCAACTGTGCGGCGCAGAGCAAATGTGCGCCCATCGCAGGGCGCAGGGCCTGAATCCGCCGCAAATGGATGATTGTGCCGCGGTCAGCGGGCTGTCCGCAATTTTATGCCGGTCAATCCGGAAACACGACCGTTTTCTTGCCGTTGAGGACGACCCGGTCCTCGAGATGGTGCAGGACGGCGCGCGCCAGCACGCGCCGCTCGATATCGCGGCCCTTGCGCACCAGATCGTCGGGCGTGTCGCGATGCGAGATGCGCTCGACATCCTGCTCGATGATCGGGCCCTCGTCGAGGTCGGGCGTGACGTAATGCGCGGTCGCGCCGATCAGCTTCACGCCGCGCTCATGGGCCTGGTGATAGGGTTTGGCGCCCTTGAATCCGGGCAGGAACGAGTGATGAATATTGATGCAGCGGCCAAGCAGCTTGGCGGAAAATCCATCGGACAGGATTTGCATGTAGCGCGCGAGGACGACGAGATCGGTCTGCGTCTCCTGCACCAGCCGCCAGATCGCCGCCTCCTGTTCCATCTTGGTCTGCCGCGTCACCGGCAGATGATGGAAGGGCAGGTCGCCGAGATCGGTCGAGGAGAGATGCTCGCGGCCATGGTTGGAAACGATGGCCGAAATGTCCATCGGCAGTTCGCCGATGCGCCAGCGATAGATCAGGTCGGTCAGGCAATGGTCGAATTTGGAGACCAGGAGCATGACGCGCTTTTTGGTCGCACGCTCGCGCAGCGTGAACGTCATCCCGAAGCGCTGGGCGAGATCGCCGACGGCGGTCGCGACCGCCTCATGCGGGCGGCTGGCGTCGAGCCGGGCGAAGACGACACGCATGAAGAACTGGCCGGTCTCGACATCGTTGTACTGCTGCGCGTCGAGGATGTTGCAGCCGGCGTCGAACAGCAGTGTCGAGACGGCTGAGACGATGCCGGGGCGGTCGGGGCAGGACAGCGTCAGGATGGCGCTGCGGGCGTACAGGGGCGTTTCGGTCATGGCTGATGCCGCCGGGAGAGCGGCCCTTTGCTTGCGCTGAGGCGGGGATTGCGGGCTGGAAGGCTAAGGATTGCGCGCGACGCGCTGCGCTCAACCTCGCTCGGCCCAGGCGCGGGCCGAAGCCTCGCCGCTGATCGCCAAGGCCGGCGCGGACAACCGCGCCCGATTCGGATATGCCCTGCTGCCTGTCGCCATGATCGCGAAATTCGCTCCGTGAGGGCCGTTTCCGGCGCGGCTGGAGGGACGCCCAAACCAGCCGGGCTTGTCAAGGCAGCCGGCTGGGCCAGCTTGCCTTCAGGGTCGGATCGCTTGACTTGCCGACCCAAAAAATGGAACGATTATTCCATCGCCGTCTAAAATCAAAGAAACGTGCCGCTGCCCGGGAGGCTGCTCAGGTGTCTGATGTCGAATCGGTCAGCCGGACTCTCGCCGGCCAGGTTGCGATCGTCACTGGCGCCAGCCAGGGTCTCGGCGAGGCGATCGCGCGCGAACTTGCGGCGCGGGGCGCGGCGGGCCTGCTGCTAACTGGCCGCAACCGGGCGCGGGGGCAGGCGGTCGCCGCCAGCCTGACCTCGGCCGGCTGCGACGCCCGCTTCCATGTCGCCGATCTCTCGGATCTCGCCGCCGTCCGGTCGGTCGTGCCGGCGGCCGAACAGGCCTTCGGCCACCTCGACATCCTCGTCAATGCGGCGGGGGACACCGATCGCGGCACGATCTTCGAAACGTCGCCCGAGCTGTACGCCCGCATCATGGCGGTGAACCTGCGCGCGCCCTTCTTCCTGATCCAGGATGCCGCCGAGCTGATGCGCCGGAAGGCGATCGCCGGCGCCATCGTCAATATCCAGTCGATGTCGGCCCATGGCGGCCAGCCTTTCCTCTCCGCCTACAGCATCTCCAAGGGGGCGCTGGCGACCCTGACGAAAAACGTCGCCTATGGGCTGCTGGCGCACCGGATCCGCGTCAATGGGCTGAACATCGGCTGGATGGCGACGCCTGGCGAGGACGCGATCATGCGCAGCCGCCATGGCGCGCAGGATGGCTGGCTCGATTCAGCCGCCGCCGGCCAGCCCTTCGGTCGCCTGATCGACCCGCGCGAGGTCGCGCGCGCCGTCGCCTATCTGGCGTCGGCCGAGTCCGGCCTGATGACCGGCGCGAACATCGATTTCGACCAGACGATTCTGGGCGCGCATGATTGAGACCTTGCGCCCCGAGACGATGGCCGCCATCGGGGCCTCGACAGGACAGACGACAGGACGGACAAGATGACGACGGGATCGACGAGAATGCGGGTGGGATTGCTGGGGGCGGGCCGGATTGGCCGGATCCACGGGCTGAACGTCGTGGCGCGCGCGGACGCCGAGCTCGTCGCCGTCGCCGATGCCATGCCCGACGCGGCGGCGTCGCTCGCCGCCGCCAGCGGCGCGAAGGCGGCGACCGCCGAAGCCATCCTGTCGGATTCCGGCATCGACGCCGTGCTGATCTGCACGCCGACCGACACCCATGCCGATCTGATCGAGGCTGCCGTCGCCGCCGGAAAGGCCGTGTTCTGCGAGAAACCGGTTGATCTCGACGCCGCCCGCATCCGCCGCTGCCTGGCTGCGGTCGAACGATCGGGCCAGCCGCTGATGATCGGCTTCAACCGCCGCTTCGATCCGAGCTTCGCTGCGCTGGAGGCCAGGCTGCGGGCGGGCGAGGCCGGCGCGATCGAGATCGTCAGCGTGATCTCGCGCGATCCCTCGCCGCCACCCGTTGACTACGTGAAGCGCTCCGGCGGGCTCTTCCGCGACATGATGATCCATGATTTCGACATGGCCCGCTTCCTCCTCGCCGAAGAGCCGGTCGAGGTCTTCGCGCTCGGCGCGGCGCTGGTCGATCCCGCGATCGGGGAGGCCGGCGATGTCGATACCGCCGCGGTGCTGATGAAGACGGCCTCGGGCCGGATCGCGCAGATCTCCAATTCGCGCCGCGCCACCTATGGCTACGACCAGCGCATCGAGGTCCATGGCTCCAAGGGCATGCTGCGCGCCGGCAACATCCACGAGACGACGGTCGAAAGCGCCACGAGCACGGGCTTCCGCGCCGATCCCGTGCAGAATTTCTTCCTCGAACGCTATGCCGCCGCCTACCGCGCCGAACTCGAGGCCTTCTTCACGGCCTGCAAGGGCGGCAAGGCGCCGACACCCTCGGGTCTGGACGGCTTGAAGGCGCAGATTCTGGCCGACGCGGCCACGCAATCCGCCAGGACCGGGCTGCCGGTCGCCGTTTCGCTGACGGAGGCCTGACATGACCCCGGCCGATCTCGAACTGCGCTACTATGCGGTGCTGGGCCTCGTCAGCGAGGCGAGCCGGATGGCGCTCGGCTATTTCAACCGGAGCGACAGCCTCGGCATCACCATGAAGGGCGCGCAGGACTGGCTGACGGTGGCCGACGGCGCGGTCGAGGACTTCCTGCGCCAGCGCCTTGCCGTGCTGTTTCCCACCGACGCGATCATCGGCGAGGAGGGTGGGGGGCAGGCGTCCGACGCGGTCTGGATCATCGACCCGATCGACGGCACGGCGAACTTCGCCCGCGGCGACCGCAACTGGTGCATCTCGATCGGCTTCCTGCGCAACGGCGTGCCGCAGATCGGCGTCATCGCGGCACCCGCTCTCGAGGAGGTCTACGCCGCGCGCCGGGGGCAGGGCGCCACCATGAACGGCCAGCCGATCCGGGTCTCCGGCGCGAGCGACATCAACCGCGCCTCTGTCGAACTGGGCTGGTCGACCCGCGTGCCCGCTGCCAGCTACCTCGCGGTGATCGAGCGCGGCTACAAGGCCGGCGCGGCGATGAAGCGCTCGGGCTCGGGCGCGCTCGGCATCTGCCATGTCGCCATCGGCCGCAGCGAGGCCTATGCCGAACTCCACATCAACGCTTGGGACGTCGCGGCGGGGCTGGTCATCGCCAGCGAGGCGGGCGCCGCGGTGAGCGATTTCTTCGCCGGGGACGGCATTGCCACGGGCAACCCCGTGCTGTGCTGCACGCCCGCACTCAGGGGGGACCTGGAGGCGATGACGGGCATCAGCTGCCGGCCTCGCGGTGATTGACCGGTCGCGGGCCGGACGGATGATCGCCTCCGCTGGGATCTGACGGCCCGGCCGCGCCGGAATGCTGAAAAAATGAGACTGGGCTGCCGTAAAATCAGCACTTTTTCCGCCCATGAGTGTTGAGTTGGCTAATGAAAAAGACAGGATTGTTCGTTAGCGTGGGGCTCGACCCCGGAGAAAAGCCCCGACGATGACGAGCACGAGCGACAGCGCCACCGCGATCCTGATCCACCTCGCCGGTGGCGTGGCGCTGCTGATCTGGGCGGTCAGGCTGGTGCGCACGGGCGCGATGCGCGCCTTCGGCTCGTCGCTGCGCCAGGCACTCCAGAGCTTCACCCGCAACCGCTTCGCGGCCTTCGGCAGCGGCGTCGCCGTGACGATGGTCCTGCAGAGCTCGACGGCGACGTCGCTGCTGGTGTCCTCTTTCGCCGGACGCAAGCTCATCGCCCCGGCCATGGCGCTGGCGGTGCTGCTGGGCGCCAATCTCGGCACCTCGGTCGCCGCCTTCGTCATTTCGCTGGATCTGGGCTGGCTGTGGGGCCTGTGCCTGGCGCTGGGCGTCGCGCTGTATCTGGGCCATGAGGCGATGGACCGCGCCCGCAACATCGGCCGCGTGCTGGTCGGCATCGGCCTGATCCTGCTCTCGCTGATCGAGCTCAACGCGGCGGCCGCCCCGCTGGCGCAGTCGCCGACCTTCCGGACCCTGCTCGGCGCGCTGGGCGACGAGCCGCTGCTGGCCGTGCTCGTTGCGGTCGCGGCGACCTGGCTCACCCACTCCAGCATCGCCATCATCCTGCTGATCGCGACCTTCGCCGCCTCCGGGCTGTTCCCGCCGGCCACCGCTGTGGCGCTGGTCATCGGCGCCAATCTCGGCAACGCCCTTATTCCTGTGCTCGACCAGCTCGGCGCTCCCATGGCGCAGCGCCGGGCCGCTGTCGCCAATCTGGTGACGCGCTTCATACTCGCACTGATGGTGCTGCCCTTCGTCGGCCCACTCTCTGGCTGGCTGCTGGCGCTGCCCCTGCCCGACATCCGCCTCGCCATCGAGTTCCACGTCGCGCTGAACCTCATCGGTGCGCTGCTGTTCCTGCCCTTCGTCACCCCCATTGCCGCCTTGGTCGGCCGCCTGATGCCCGACAAGGACACGGCCGAGACCGCGGTCGCGCCACGCTATCTCGACCCCAACGTGCTCGACAGCCCGACCGAGGCGCTGGCCTGCGCGATGCGCGAGGCGCTCCATCTCGGCGATCGCGTCGAGACGATGCTGCGGGATACGATGACGCTGCTGGAGAAGGACGAGCTCAAGCTGTCGCGCGCCATCGCGCAGGCCGATGACGGGGTGGATTCCATCCATGAGGCGATCAAGCTCTATCTCGTGCGGGTCTCGCGCAACGAGTTGACGGATGAGGAAGGGCGCCGCCTGCTCGAAATCATCACGCTGATCACCAATCTCGAGCATATCGGCGACATCATCGACAAGAACCTGCGCGAACTCGCGGAGAAGAAGATCCGCAAGCGCTATGCCTTCTCGGCCGAGGGGCTTGCGGAGATCCGCGGCTTCCACCAGCGCGTCGCATCGGGGCTCGCGCTCGCGCTCAACGTCTTCGCGACGCGGGATCTGGCGCTGGCGCGGCAGCTCTTCGCCGAGAAGGCGACGATGCGCGATGCCGAGCGGCAGGCGACCGAAAGCCATTTCCAGCGGCTGCGCAGCGGCCGCCCCGAATCGATCGAGACCAGCGCCATCCATCTCGACATCATCCGCGATCTCAAGCGGATCCACGGCCACATCGCCTCGATCGGCTACCCGATCCTGGAGAGCGCCAATGCGCTACGCGAGAGCCGGTTGCTGGAGACCAAGGAAGCCAGGGCGCGCCAGGCGCGCGACGAACTCCTGCCGGCGCCGCAGCCTGGCGGCTGAGCCGACGGCAGGCCGTTTCCGTTCAGGCGGCCAGCGCCAGCGTGACGTTGCGCAGCGCGGTGGCGAGTTCCGGCTCGTCGACGAGATCGGCGGCATCGTCGAGGCTGAACCACTGGCTGCGGCGCTGCGCCTGCTCCGGCCAGGTGTCGAGCTGGCGGTCCACCTCGAGCAGATACAGCGTCACGTCGCACAGGATGAAGTGGTCGGACATCCGCTTCCAGTAGGTGTAGCGGCCGGCCGGTTCGGGCAGGATCCGGCCGATGACGCCAGCTTCCTCGAAGGCCTCCCGCGCCGCGGCCTCCGCCGGCGTCAGCCCCTTGATCGGCCAACCCTTGGGAACGATCCAGCGCTGGGTCGTGCGTGAGGTCACGAGCATGACTTCCGGCGCGCCGCCTGCGAGGCGACGGACCGGCATGGCCGCGATCTGCGCCCGGATCTCTCCGGGGGGACGCTTCGACTTCTTCATCGCTGGGTCGTGCCCTCCCTTTCCATAGCCCGCCGACGCGACCGATTCGGCGCATTCAGTCAGCGATACAGATATTGCGCCGAAGCGCTAAGATGGAAAGAGCATTCCACACGCCGACATGCTGCATTTGGGGGCTCGGGCCGGTGAAACAAGGGGCATGCGGCAGAGAGGCCGCGCTCAGCCGGGCACGGTTTCCAGCCCGCACCATTCCGCGACGAACAGCGCCATCGACCCGGTGATCCGCTTCAGCGAGGCGAGGCTGACGCGCTCGTCGAAGGCATGGATGGCCTCGCCCATCGGGCCGTAGCAGAGCGCCGGAATCTCGTCGTAGAGCGCATGCACGCGGGCATCGAGATAGGCCGGCGTCATGAAGGATTGCAGCGGCTTGCCGAGCGCGGCCTGATGCGCGCGGCCGAGCACGGCTTCGGCTTCGCTGCCGGGTTCCAGCACATAGCCCTCGGCCCAGAAGCCGTTGAAGGTCACCTTGGGCGGGTTGTTGGCGAGGAAACTGTCGGCCCGCGACGCCGCCCGGATGCAGTCCTCGATGCGCTGCGCGATCTCCTGCGCTGTGACGCCGGGGTAGAGCCCGACGCGGCAATCGACCCGGCACCAGCACGGCACCGAGGAGGCCCAGTCGCCGCCCTCGATCTTGCCGATGTTGAGGTTGATCGGATGCGCCTGGTCCTCGAAATGCGCGCGGCCGGCCTTCTCGGCGTTGAACTCCTCCTCGAGCCTGCGCAGCGCGGCGATCACCCGGTAGGCGGCGTCGATCGCATTGGCGCCGGCCCCCATTTCGCGGACATGAACCGGCACGCCGCGCACCTCGAACTGGAACCAGATCACGCCGGCATTGGCCCGCGCCAGCATCTCGTATTCCGGCTCCGGGATCAGCGCGGCCTGGGCGCGATAGCCGCGCAGATGCGTCATCAGAGCGCCGTTGCCGGTCGATTCCTCCTCGACCACCGATTCCAGATACAGCGTTGCCGCTGGCTGCAGGCCGATGCGCCTGAGCGCGTCGAGGCAGGCGAAATTGGCGCCGTGCCCGGCCTTCATGTCGGCGCTGCCGCGGCCATAGAGCCAGTCGCCATCGATCACGGGGTCGAAGGGCGCATGGGTCCACTGGTCGACGGGGCCGGTCGGCACCACATCGACATGCGCCTGCAGGATCAGCGAGCGCCCGGTCTCCGCGCGCGGGTGATGGATGCCGACCACGATCGGCGCGTCGGAGTGATGTTCGGAGAACGGCGCGCCGCCCGGATGGGCCTTGATCGCCGCCTCGTCCATCTTGAAGCGGTCCAGGGTGAAGCCGCGGTCCTTCAGGGCCCGGAAGACGAAATCCTGGCAGGCATGCTCCTCGCCACGCAGCGAGGGAAACCGGATCAGCTCCTGCGTGAAGGCGATCTGCTCGGCGAACCCGGCCTCGACGGAGGCGAGGATCCGGTCACGAAGGGCGGGGTCGAGCGGCATGGGCGGAGCTCCTGAGGCGCATCACGACCGGGCTCGAGCCGAGCCGGGCTGGACGCCATCATGCTGCCGATGCGCGCGGGCGGGAACAGTCACCCGCACCCGCCGCGCATACCCCCGCCGCGCATCGATCGCCGGCGGGGCGGAGCCGGCTGCGATGTTAGAGCTTCTTGCCGTCCGCGCCGAACTGCTTGAGGAAGGCGGTCAGATCGACGATCTCCTTCTCGTTCTTGATGCCGGCGAACACCATCTTCGTGCCGGGAATCCTGGCGCGCGGATCCTTGATGTAGTCGGCGAAGACCGCCTCGTCCCAGGTGATGCCCGAATTCTTGTTGGCGGCCGAATAGCTGTAGCCCTCGACCGAGCCGGCCACGCGCCCGAACAAACCGTTCATCTGCGGGCCGACGATATTCTTGGCGCCTTCGCCGATCTGGTGGCAGGCGCGGCACTTGTTCCAGGAGCGCTCGCCGGCAGCGAGATCCTGGGCGGCGGCGGGCAGGGCCATGACGGGGGCGATCAGGGTGGCCAGTAGCGCGAAACGGACGACGGCGTGCATGGATGTCCTCGTTGGAGCAGAGCCCCGACGGTTCTGCGCCCGGGCCTCGCTCCGGGAATAGTCCAACCCCGCGCCCTGGCTAGGGGCCAATTCGACGCGGGCCCACGGCGTCGCGGCGCCTTCAGGCGAGCCGGCCGATCCAGTCGGCGATGGTGGAGGTGAACGCGTCGGGCCGCGAGATCGGGAAGAGATGGCCGCCGGTGTCGAGCATCGTCTTGCTGCAGCCGGGCAGGGCGGCGGCGAGTTCCTCCTGCAGAAAGGCCGGAACGACCATGTCGTCGCGCGCGCCCAGCACCAGGGTGGGCATGGCGAGCGATCCGGCCTGCGCGGCGCCGTCGAAGGCGAGCAGCGCATCGATGCGCTCGCGCATCACGGCCTGCGCGGCAGCCGTTTTCGGCGCCGCCGCGAGCGCAGCCTCGTAGATGTGCCAGTTCGCTTCGATCCAGGCCGGCGGATAGGCGCACAACACCGAGCTGGCGGCATAGGCTTGCGGATGGCTGGCGAGGATCTCGCGGCGGGCGCCGAAATAGCCGGCCATGTAGCGGCTCGGCTTCAGCCAGCTACCGCTCAGGATCAGGCCCTCAATCCGTGCGGGCGCCAGCTTCGCGAGCGACTGGGCGATGCAACCGCCGGTCGAATGCCCCAGCACCACGGCACGCTCGATCCCCGCCCCGTCGAGGACGCTCAGGCAGTCGCGCGCCAGTTCCTCGATGCTGCAGGGCGCGCTTCCGCGCGTACTGGCCTCGATTCCCCGCTGATCGAAGCGGACCACACGAAAGGAGCGGCCCAGGGCCTCGGCGCTGCCGGTCCAGAATCCGGCGCTGCCGCCGAGACCCGTGACCAGCAGCAGCGGCCGTCCCCGCCCTTCCACCAGCACGCGCAGCGAGGCGCCGTCGGCGGTGGTGACGACGAGTTGGGCGCCGCTGGTCCGGTCGGGATGGTCCTGGATCATCGGCAGCCCTCGTTCAAAGCCGGCACGCAGCGGCCGGTCAACGTCGCGAGGATGACGCAGGCGGAGCGCGCCCGCCATGGCAGCAACGGCGGGGGCGAGACGCAGTCGGCGCAGGGCGAACGGCAATATTGTGCAGCGCGAGAGCGGGAATGAACCCGAAACACGGCCGCAGCGACCATCATGTCGGGGGTCTCCCTGGCGGGGCGCATGCGGTGGTCTTGCAGGCATGCCTTGACCGCATGGGCGAGATCATGGGGAAGATGCAGCTGAGGCCGGGACGGGCACGGCCGGGACGACGAGGCGAAGGCATCCAGATGACGCAGGGCGGGGTAAGGGATGATGGCGCCGCGACGATCGATCGTCGGCGCCTGCTGCAGGCGACGTCGCTGCTGGGCATCGCGGGCTTGCCTGCCGCGGCGCTGGCACAGGCCGGGGGACCGGCCGCGGCCGGGCTGGTGACCGATCTGCGCGGGGACGCCATGGCCCAACGCAACGAGGCCCGCCGCAGGCTTTCGGCCGACGGCCCGGTCTTCGTCGGCGACCGCGTCGAAACCGGCGATGGCGCTCGCGCCGGTTTCCGGCTCGGCCGGGCGACGGAGCTGCGTCTCGGCGAGAACGCCCGCATCACCATCGACCGTTTCATCGTCGATGCCGGCGGCACCATCACGCTCGGCGCCGGCGCGCTTCTGGTCGACAAGCCGCCCGGCAGCGAGACGGGCCGCATCCGGGTGCGGTCGTCCTACGGGCTGATCGCCGTGCGGGGCACGCGCTTCTTTGCCGGGCCCAGCAACGGCGTCTTCGGCGTCTTCGTCGCCCGCGGCGAGGTCGCGGTGCGGGCCGGCGGCCGCGAGGTCGTGCTCACCTCGGGCGAGGGCACGGACATCGCCAGCCGGGGCGCACCGCCGACACCCGCACGGGCCTGGGGCGAGGCCCGCATCCGCGACGCCCTGGCGCAGATCGCCTGAGATGGACCAGGCCGCCATCGCCGCGATGCTGGGCGAGGCCGCGATCTTCGCGCGGCTGTCGCCCGAGGCGCTGCTCGCCTGCGCCGCCGAGTTCCGCGAACAGCGCTTCGACCAGGGCCAGATGCTGTTTGCCCGCGGCGATGCCGGCGACCGCCTCATCCTCGTCGCCGAGGGCCGGGTCCGCCTGGCGGTCACGACGGAGGACGGGCGCGAACTCAGCGTGCGCCACGCCGTCGGCGGCGAACTGCTCGGCGAGATCGCCGTGCTCGACGGCGGTGCGCGCAGCGCCGACGCGGTCGCCCTGACGGCGGTGCTGGCTTACAGTCTGAGACGGGCGCCCTTCGAGCAGCTGGTCGCGCGCTATCCCGCCCTGTCGGCCGGCATCATCGCCTTCCTGTGCCGCCGGCTGCGCCAGACCACAGACCAGCTCGAAGGCATCGCGCTTTATTCGATCGAGGTCAGGCTGGCGCGCTTTCTCCTGGTCGGGCTGGCGGGTCGCAAGCCTGCGCCGGGCAAGCGCGTCCCGCTCGACATGGCCTTCTCGCAGGGCGAGCTGGCGCAGCTGCTCGGCGCCAGCCGGCCGAAGGTCAATGCCGCGCTGGGCTCGCTGGAACAGGCGGGCGCGATCCACCGCACTGCAGACCGGATCTTCTGCGACCCCGACCTGCTGGCGAAGCTGGCCGGCATCGGCGATGGCTGAACGCCGGCCCGCGCTGTCGCGCCCGGTCCTCGCGGGGCTGATCGCCGGCCTCGCCGTCGTGCTGCTGTCGCTGGCGGCGCCGTCCGCTTGGCGCGAATGGCCGCAGGAGCGCCTCTTCGACGCGATGCTGGGCGCTGTTTCCGGCGGTCGCATCGCCGCCTCGGACACGAAAATCGCCCTCGTCGCGATCGACACCGCCAGCCTGGAGGCCGTCGGCCCCTGGCCTTGGCCACGCGAGACGATCGCGCGGCTGATCGCGGCGGTGACCGAGGCCAGGCCTGCCGCCATCGCGCTCGATATCCTGCTGGCGGGCGACGACACGCGCTCGCCGGCCGCGCTCGCGCGCCAGCTGGCGCTCACCACCGGGCGGGCGGATCTCGCCGCGCTGGCGCCGACGCTGGAGGATGGCGACAAGGCGCTGGCCGAAGCGGCCGGCGCGGGCCCCGTCGCGCTCGGCTGGGTTCTCGATCCGCGCGGGCGCGATGCGGTCGCTGAGGTGCCGGTGCTGAGCCGGGACGGCGTCATGCTGCCATCGCTCTGGCGCGAAAGCGGCGCCACCGGCCCGCCGCCCGCGCTGGCCGCGCAGGCAGCGGGCTCGGGCACGCTGTCGCTGCCCGGGGATCAGGATGGTCTGGTGCGGCGCGTGCCGCTCTTCGTCGCGGTCGACGATCGTCTTCGCCCGGGGCTGGCGCTGGAGGCCTTGCGGCTGGCCTCGGGCGCCTCGGGCTACCTTCTGTCGCCCGCGCCGCTGCGGCTCGGCATCGGCGCGCTGACGCGTCCGCTCCCGCCCGATGGTCTGCTGCGTCTCGTGCCGGGTTCGGGCACAGCCGTGACGCTGCGCGCCTCCGATCTGCTGCTGGGCCAGGCCGATCTCGCGGCGCTGGCGGGCGCCATCGTCCTGATCGGCGGCGCGGCTCCCGAACTCGGGGCCCTGCGGGCGAGCGCACGCGATCCGCTGACGCCGTCCTCGCTTCTGCAGGCGGATGCGATCCGCCAGCTCGCGGCCGGCGTCGTGCCGCAGCGTCCCGCTGGAGCCTTTGCGATGGAAGTCCTGGCCGCGCTGCTGGTCCTTGTCGCCGCGGTCGGGCTCGCCCGCCGCCTGCGCCCGGCGATGGCCACGCTGGTCATGGCGGCGCTCCTGGTCGCGCTGCTGGGCCTCGCCATGGCGCTCGCGGCGGCCGACTTGCTCTTCGACCCGCTGCTGCCGGCGCTTGCGGGGCTGCTCGCCTTCCTCGCGACCTCGCTCGCCAGTTTCTCCGAGACGCGTCTGCGCGAAGCCCGCCTGCGCCGGCGTTTCGAGCAGCATCTGGCGCCGGGCGTCGTCGAGCGCATCGTTGCCAGCCCGTCCAGCCTGAAGCTGTCGGGCGAGCGGCGCGAGATCACCGCGCTCTTCACCGATATCGAGGGCTTCACCCAGACGACGCGCGACAGCGGGCCCGAACAGCTCGTAAGCGTGCTGGACGGCTATTTCGAGGGCGTTACCCGCATCGTCGGGGAGCATGGCGGCATGGTCGACAAGCTGGTCGGGGACGCCGTCCACGCCTTCTTCAACGCGCCGCTGGACCTGCCGGACCATCCCCGGCGCGCGCTGGCCTGTGCCGTTGAGATCCTCGACTGGACGGAACGCTATCGCGCCGACGGTCTCGCGGCGGCGATCGGGCTCGGCCGGACGCGGCAGGGCATCGAGACCGGCATCGCGATCGTCGGGGACGTCGGCGTCGGCGCCAAGCTCGACTACACCGCCCATGGCGATGCAGTGAACACGGCGGCGCGGCTCGAAGCCCTCAACAAGGAGCTGGGCTCGTCGATCTGCATCGGGCCGGTGGCGGGCCAGCGCTGCGGCGCGGCGTTGGTGCGCCCGCTCGGCCGCGTCGAACTGCGCGGCCTGGGCGAGATCGCGGTCTTCACCTCGTCATCCGCAGGCTGATGCCGCAGGGTCGGCTGCGCCGCTGTTCCCCGGGGGACAGTCATCGCGATGATATCGATGCAATCTCTTCTCATGGCGCCTCCGCTCGGCACAGCACCGGGCCGCAGGATTGCTCGAAAAAAGGAGATCACGTTATGGTCCAGTTCTCGATCCATCTTCGTCGGCGTCCGGGCGCAGAGCAGGACTTCGACGGTGTTCGCCGGAGCCGCCGCATGACCCTTCGTTGCCTGACGACCGCCGTCATGCTGGCTCTCGCCGCCGTCGGCAGCGCGCCGGCCGCGATCGCCCAGCCCGTCGCCGCGGCCCGCGCTCCGGCGCTGGTGCCGCTCGAACAGGCCTTCATGAAGGCCGCGACCGATCTCTTCGCCAAGCTTCCCGCCAGCGGCGGCGAGGTCACGCTGGTCATCGATCCGCTGATCGACGGCGTCACCGGCATCCAGTCGGCCGCGACGCGCGGGTTCGACAGGCGCATCGCGGCGCTGGTCGCCGAGCGCTACCCGCATGTGAAGATCCTCGCCTTCACGCCCGAAAACGTCGCCAAGGCCCGCTTCGTCTTCATCGGCACCTTCAACACCATCAACAATGCCGGCCAGCCCGGCGGCGAGCGCGACGCCTTCTGGATCTGCTTTGCCCTGGTCGAGCGCGAGGCCAAGACGGTCTATGCCCGCAGCGTCGCCCGCTCCGTCGTCGGCGATGTCGA
Source organism: Allobosea sp. (assembly GCF_030695125.1). Classification (GTDB taxonomy): domain Bacteria; phylum Pseudomonadota; class Alphaproteobacteria; order Rhizobiales; family Beijerinckiaceae; genus Allobosea. Next base: position 278,229 of record NZ_JAUYTP010000016.1, read on the forward strand.
TATCGCCCCGGCGGCGTCCTATGCCGACACCCCGGTCTGGGGGCTGGATGCGGCGACCCGGGCCTATATCGAGGCCTGCCAGAAGTCGCAGCCCGGCACGCCGGTGTCGGCGGCCTATCTCGACCAGCTCGGCGCCGCAGCCCGCATCCGCGAGGCCGGTGCGGCTTACGAGGCCGGCGACCATGCCCGCGCCCGCGATCTCTACCAGGAGGCCAAGCAGCAGCCCGGCGGCGACCAGCTGCGCGTGCTGAACGGGCTCTATCTCTCCTATGCGGCGCTCGGCGCCACCAGCGAGGCCGACCAGACCTTCGGCCAGATGGTCGAGCGCGGCTTTTCGCTCGGGCAGCTCGGGGTCAAGTTCCTGTTCGAGCCGAACTCGACCGCCTTCAACGCCGACCGCAGGCTGTCGGCCCGTTATCCCGACTGGCTGCGCGAGATCGCGACACGGGCGACCAAGGCGGGCGTCTGCCTCGATGTCGTCGGCCATGCCAGCCGCACCGGCCCGGAAGCCTTGAACGACCGCCTCTCGCGCGACCGTGCCGAGCGCATCGCCACGCTGATGGCCGGCCAGGCGCCCGGCATTGCCCAGCGCCTGCGCCCCTCCGGCGTCGGTTTTCGCGAGGCGCTGGTCGGTCTGCCGCGCGACGACGCCAGCACGGCGGTCGATCGCCGCGTCGAATTCAAGACCGCGCCCTGCGCATGAGCGCGGCTCGCCAGGCGCCGGGCTTGCAGCAGCGCTGCCGGCCCGGCGCCGCCCCGGCATGGCTCGCGGGTGTCGCCGCGCTGGGTCTGCTGACGGCGGCGGGTCCGGTTCGGGCTCAGCAAGGCCTGCCCCCGGCGGGCACTCCCGTTCCCACGCTGAAGCTGATCCCGGTCGCGCCACCGCCGGATCCCGCCGCCGATATGGCCAAGCGCATCGCTGCCACCACCGACCGCGCGGCGCTGCTCGAATTGCTGGCCGCCGGGGTCGATAAGGCGCGGATCACGGCGCGGCTGGTGGCCCTTGGTTTCATTGATCTCGCGGCCGGCAGCACGCGGCTCTGGGTCAAGCCGGGATCTGGCGAAGTCTTTCGCGACTGCGCCGATTGCCCGGACCTCGTGCTGGTGCCCGATGGCGATGTCCGCATGCAGCTCTCGACCGGCGCCAAGCCGCGCCTCGTCGAGGTCACCGTGCCGCAACCCTTCGCAGTCGGGCGCTTCGAGGTCACGAAAGCCCAGTACCGTGCCTTCGTGGCGCAGTCGGGCCATGTCGTCGAACTCGGCTGCCATGTCCGCGCGCCCGTCTGGAAGCTCGACCCGACGCTGTCCTGGCAGGACCCGGGCTTCCCGCAGACCGATGACGACCCCGTCGCCTGCATCAGCCATGGCGACGCCAAGGCCTATCTCGCCTGGCTGTCGAAGCGCAGCGGCCAGCGCTACCGGCTTCTGACCGACCCCGAATGGCACCATGTCGCGGCAGCCTCGGCCAAGGAGATGGCCGACCCGGCGCGCCTCTGCGCCATCGGCAACGGCGCCGACGAGACCGCCAAGCTGGCCAACCCGTCCTGGACGGTGGCGCCATGCCGCGACGGTTTCCGCAATACGGCACCCGTCGGCCGCTTCGCCGCCAGCGCCTGGGGGCTCGGCGATCTCAGCGGCAATCTCTGGGAGTGGGTCGACACCTGCCCGCCCGACCCGTCGGTGCCGGGCCAGCCCTTCCCGCCGCCGATCTGCCGCGAGGAGGAGGGCCGAATCCTCAGGGGCGGTTCATGGGCCGATCCGCCGGCGGCGCGCACGCTGGATTCCCGCATCGTCAGCGAGCCCGGCATTCGCGACCAGGTTGCCGGTTTCCGCGTCGCGCGCGATCTCGGAAACTGATCGCGTCAGGCGATCCTCGGCATCCGCGGCGCGGCCTTGCGGCCGGCCCACAGCCACACCGTCACGGCGGCGAGCAGCACGGATCCGACGATTTCGGTCGTCGCGATCGGCAGGAACAGGCAGACCCCCGCGATCAGCAGCAGGGCGCGCTTCACGCGGTCCAGCATGACGATGAAATAGCCCTCGAAGGCCGCGTTGAGCGCCAGCACGCCCAGCGCCGCGGTGCCGGCCGAGATCACGATCTGCTCGGTCGATCCGATCAGGAGCAGCGCGGGCTGATAGATGAAGACGAAGGGCAGGAGGAAGGCGACCATCGCGATCCGGCAGGCGACGATCGCGATCATCACCGGATTGGCCTTGGCGATCGAGGCCGCCGCGAACGCCGCCACCGCCACGGGCGGCGTGATCGCCGACATCGAGGCGATGTAGACGATGAAGAGATGCGCCGGCAGCACCGCGATCCCGAGCGCGATCAGGGCGGGCGCCGCCAGCACGGCAGACAGCGCATAGACCGCCGGGGTCGGCATGCCCATGCCCAGCACGATGATGACCATGGCGGCGACGAGGATGGTCAGGATCGGGCTGCCGCCGGACATGTGAAACAGCCCGGAGCTGATCTTGCCGGTCAGATCCGTCATCGACAGCGTGCCGACGACGAGCCCGGCGATGGCGCAGGCGACGCCGACGCCGATCATCCCGCGCATGCCGTCGCTGAGGCCGAAGAACAGCGTCCGGGCGAGCCGCAACGGGTTAGGCTGCCGCAGCAGCGCGACGGGCAGAAGCGCCGCGCAGGCGATGGCCCCGGCGAAGGAGGGCCGGTTGAGGCTCAGCACGCCCCAGACCAGCAGGCCGATCGGCAGCAGAAAGGCCCAGTCGCGCCGCAGCACGGCGAGGATGGAGGGCGTCTCGCCTTCCGACATCGGCTGGAGCCCGTCGCGATGTGCCTTGAAATGCGCGGCGAGGAAGACCGACAGGTAGTAGAGCAGCGCCGGGATCAGCGCCGACAGGGCGATCGTCGCATAGGGGATGCCGGTGAAGTCCGTCATCAGGAAGGCGGCCGAGCCCATCACCGGCGGCAACAGCGCCCCGCCGGTCGAGGCCGCGGATTCGACCGCGCCCGCATAGGTCCGGCTGACCCCGGTCTTGATCATCAGCGGGATGCTGAACGAGCCGGTGGTGACGACATCGGCCGTCGGCGATCCCGAGATCGAGCCGTAGAGGCCCGACGACACGACCGCAACCTTGCTCGCGCCGCCGACCTGCTTGCCGACGAGGCTGTTGGCGACGTCGTAGAAGAAATCGGCGCCGCCGATCCGGTCGAGCAGCGCGCCGAAGATCACGAAGACGACGACCAGGAAGGCCGCGACCTCGAGCGCCGGCCCGAACAGGCCGTTCGTCGAGAAGACGAGGTGGTCGACGATCTCCTGCGCGTTGAAGCCGCGATGGGCGAAAGAACCCGTCAGTCGGTTGCCGAAGATCGCATAGGCCAGGAAGGTCGCGACGAGCACGACGAGGATCATGCCGATGCAGCGCCGCGTCGCCTCCATCACCAGGCCGATCAGCACCAGCGACGCGGCGATGTCGAGGCGGGAGAGTTCGTCGATCATCGGCAGCCGCATCTCGTGGACCGGCTGCATCGCGATGAAATAGCCGCAGCACAGCACCGACAACGCGGTCAGCCCCCAGGCCGGCCAGGAGCGGCCGGTCGGGCGCAGCGGGTTGGCCGTGGTCGTCAGGAAGGCGAGCGCCAGCACGCCGCCCAGGAAGAGAAACAGCGCGATCTCGCGTTTGACGTACCAGCCGAAGGCCATCGCCAGCAGCAGGAGCCCGATGGCGACGCCGATGAGATGAACCGCCCATTGCTCCGGCCCGTCGAGCCGGCGCGATCGACCCGGTGCGAGCAGCTTCAGCAGGACGGGCATCGGCGTACCTCGGGACAGCGGCGGCGAGCGGGCGCGGTGGCCGCCGTCACTTCAATACGCCGGCCTTCCGAAAGGCGCTCTCTGCACCGGGATGGAGCGCGAGCGGGGCCACCTGGGTCAGGTTGACCGGCTCCAGACGGGCGAGCGTCGCATGCGCCTGCTTGAGATAGTCGAAATGCTTCAGCATGCCGTTGACGATCAGGGCCGCATCCTCGTCCTTCATCTCCGTCGAGGCGAACAGGACGACGCTGCCCGTGACCGTCGGGATCGCGGCGGGCTGGAACGGATAGGTGCCGGCGGGAACCGTGATCGCCGCCGTGCCGAGCAGGGCGCCGAGCTTGGCGCTCGCCTCCGGGCTGATGCCGAGCATCTTGACCTTCATCTCGCGGGTCGCGCTGTTGATCTGGCCGGACGGGAAGGCGAGCATGTTGATGATGATGTCGACCTGGCCGTTCTTCATCATCTCCAGGCCGGCATTGTAATCGACATGGTGGATGCGCCCGCCCCAGCCCTCGATGTCCTTGGCGGTGATGCCATAGGCCTTGAACACCTCCTCGCCGGTCACGGCCATCAGCGTGCCGCGCTGGTTGAGCGCGATCCGCACCGGCTTCTTGGCGGCGAGGATGCTCTCGAAGCTCTCGATGCCGGCGTCTTCGCGCACGAGGATCTGCACGGCCGCCTGCGGGTCGATCAGAGCGATGGCGCGCAGATTGGTCACGGGGGCCTTGAACGGCTCCTCGCCGGCCTGCGCCCGCTTGATCAGCTGCGCATGGGCGATGCCGAGCTCGACCTTGCCGGTCGAGACGAGCTGGATGTTGGCAGCCTCACGGCCAGGCTCGTAGCCGAAGGAGGCGCCCGGCGATTCGCGCCGGATCGTCTCGCCGATGGCGTTGCCGATGGCGCTCCAGGCGCCGCCGACGGATCCGCCGGTCAGGGTGATCTTCTTGGCGGGAGCGGTCTGCGCAGCGGCGAGCCCCCCCCCGAGCGCCAGCGCACCCACCACCAGCGATGCGAAAGCCAGTCTCTTCATGGTCATCCTCCCAGCTCGGTGTCGGGCCACGGCCCGACAGCGGGCCGCGCGACCGAAGACCGCCGGCCGATGCCGCCGGCGGATGATATGACGTAGCGGCCGTTCCCCGGCGGCTTCAAGCCGCCTTGTCGAATGCTGACTTGCGCAGCACGAGCCAGAGTTTGTTGGTGTGCATACGGGTTGTCAATGCTGTTCGTCGCTCGATCAGGCCACGTATGCGTCAGTCAATCTTTACAACCTGCACGCGACAGCAGCCCCTTTTTCGCTGAAATCGTCGTGCCGGACGCCTGGGCGGCAGTCCTCGCAAGACATCGTTCCAATCGCTGCTTGACACGTGCAAGCTCGCTTCGCATCGTTGGTACACAAACAGTCATCAAATCGGGGAGGCCGTGCTATTCGCTCCCCATGGCGAAGCCTGCGCGAGCTGGCGGGGCACAGGGCAGGGGCTGAGCATGTATGACCGTTTCACCACCCAGCGGCTGATCGACCTCTGGCTGAGCGAGGACATCGGTTCCTGCGACCTGACCGTCCAGCTCATGATCGAGCCGACGGAAACCGGCGCCTTCCGCATGAACGCCCGCGAGCCGATGGTGCTGGCGGGCATCGACGTCGCGGCCGCCGTCTTCGCCCGCTACGAGCCGCGGCTGTCGGTCAAGGTCGAGGCCGCGGATGGCGACCGCGTCGAGAAGGGCGCGACGCTGATCCTCGTCGAGGGGCCGGCCCAGGGCATCCTCACCGCCGAGCGCACGGCGCTCAACATCGTCCAGCGGCTCTCCGGCATCGCCACCGAGACCGCGCGCTATGTCGACATCATCAAGGGCACGAACGCCCGGCTGATCGACACCCGCAAGACCACGCCCGGCCTGCGCATGCTGGAGAAGCACGCGGTCGCCTGCGGCGGCGGGCTGAACCATCGCCTCGGGCTCGATAACGGCGTGATGATCAAGGACAACCACATCGCCGTCTGCGGCGGCATCGCCCAGGCGGTCGAGCGCGCCCGGCGCAAGCTGCCTGTCCTGACCAAGCTCGAGGTCGAGTGCGACCGGCTGGAGCAGGTGCGCGAGGCGGTCGCCGCCGGTGCCGACGTCATCATGCTCGACAACATGCCTGTGCCGGAGATGAAGGAGGCGGTGGCCTATGTCGCCGGCCGCGCCAAGCTGGAGGCCTCGGGCGGCATCCGCTACGAGACGATCCGCGCCATCGCCGAGACCGGCGTGGACTACATCTCCACCAGCAAGATCACCCAGTCGGCGCCCGCCGTGGACATCGGGCTCGACGAGGCCTGAAGGCGACCGGAACTCCATGCGGCCAGGCATCCTCTTCGTCGTCGTCGGGCCAAGCGGGGCCGGCAAGGATACACTGATGGACGGGGCCCGGCGGGCCCTGGCGCAGGGTGGGCGCTTCGGCTTCGCGCGTCGCCTGATCACCCGCCCGGCCGATGCCGGCGGCGAGGATCACGAGGCGATCGACGAGGCCAGTTTCGCCGCGCTCGCGGCCGCCGGCGGGCTGCTGGTCTCCTGGCAGGCGCATGGGCTGCATTACGGGCTGCGCGCCGGGCTGCGGGATGAGCTTCTCGCCGGCCGCCACATCGTCGCCAATGGCTCGCGCGGCGTTCTGGAGACGCTCGCCGGCGCCGTGCCGCGGCTGATCATCATCAACGTCACCGCCTCGCCCGAGACGCTCGCCCGCCGCCTCGCCTCCCGCGGGCGCGAGACGGCAGACGACATCGCCGCGCGGCTCGCCCGCAAGCCGCCGCAATGGCCTGATGGCATCGAGACCATCACCGTCTCCAATGACGGAACGGTCGAGGAGGGCATCGAGCATTTCCTCGCCGCCATCGACGCCGCCACGCGCCGCCTCTCGCTCAAACCCGTACCGATCGATGGCTGGCGCGACAGCATCGCCTATCTGCCACGCGACAGCCTCATCGGCGTCGCGGATTTCGACGGGCCGGGCAAGGTCGATGTGGCGGGCCCCATCGAGCGGGATGGAACCCGCCGCAGCATCCGCGCCCGCGTCAACGTCGTCGAGCCCGGCTGGCTGCTGCAGCCGCACGAGATCGGCCTGTCGCGCGAGGCCTTCGCGCAGCTTGGCCTGCCCGAAGGCAGCGAGATCACGCTGACGCGCACGCCGCCGCAGCACAGCCGCGATGCGCTGCGCGCCAAGATCCAGGGCGCCGAACTCGCTGCCGCCGACTATGCCATGCTGCTGCGCGACATCGTCGAGGGCCGCTACCCGGAAGGCGAGATCTCGGCTTTCCTCGTCGCCGCGACACGCTCGCTCAGCGATGCCGAGGTCGCGGCGCTCGCGAGCGTGCGCGCCGGGTTCTCGACGCCGCTGCGCTGGGACGAGCCGATCGTCGTCGACAAGCATTCGATGGGTGGCATCCCCGGCAGCCGGATTACGCTCATCGTCGCGCCGATCGTTGCCGCCCATGGGCTGGCCATGCCCAAGACCTCCTCGCGCGCCATCACCTCGGCCGCCGGCACGGCCGATGCGATGGAGGTGCTGGCCAGGGTCGATCTGACGGAGGACGATGTCCGCCGCACGGTGGCGCAGGCGCGCGCCTGCATCGCCTGGAATGGCCGCCTCAACCATTCCGCCGTCGACGACGTGATGAACGCGATCACGCGCCCGCTCGGCATCGATTCCAACCGCTGGTCGGTCGCCTCGATCATCTCGAAGAAGCTCACCGCCGGCTCGACCCATGTCGTGGTCGACCTGCCCTATGGCCGCCGCGCCAAGCTCCACAGCGAGGCGGAGGCTCGGGAACTCGGCGCGCTGTTCGAGAGCGTGGGGCGTTCCGTCGGCCTGCATGTCGAGGCGGTCGCCACCTGCGGTGCGGGGCCGATCGGGCGCGGCATCGGGCCTGCGCTCGAAGTCCGCGACGTGCTCTGGGTGCTGGAGGGCGATGCGCAGGCTCCGGCCGATCTGCGCGAGAAGGCGCTCGACTTCGCCGGCCGCATCCTCGCCTGGGACCCCGCCATCGGCACCCGGGACAAGGGCCGCGCGCGGGCGGCCGAACTCCTTGCCTCGGGCGCGGCGCGCGCCGCTCTGGACGGCATCATTGCGGCGCAGGGCCGCCGCGACATCGTGGCGAAGCCCGCCGCCCTGACCCACACCATGCGCGCGCCCCGCGCCGGGCGGATCAGCGAGATCGACGGCTGGCGCATCGCCGGCATCGCACGCCGCGCCGGCGCCCCCTTCGACAAGAGCGCCGGCATCGACCTGCTGCGCGCGGTCGGCGACGACGTCACGGCCGGCGAGGGGTTGTTCACCATCCACGCCGCGGCCGCGCCCGATCTGGAGGCGGCGGTGGCGCTGGCGGCTGCGGATGAGGGGTTCGTGCTGGGATAGCGGGCACGTTGTTGTCCGACTGAAACGCGGGTCATCCCGGACGCAGCGAAGCGGAGATCCGGGATCCATTCCGGAGCGCTGACGGAGAGGTTCCGGAATGGGTCCCGGTCAAGCCCGGGACGACCTCGCGGGTTCGGGCGGGCTCAATCCCCTCACGGCCGCGGCATCTTCAGCGGGTCGATCGAGATCGCGCGCTTCAGCGTGCGCAAGCCGAAGGTCGTGCGCGTCTGGCGGATGCCGGGGATGCGGTAGAGCGTCTCGCGCAGGAAGCGCTCGTAATGGTCGGTGCCGCTGACGACGACCTTGACGAGATAGTCGTATTCACCGGTGACGAGATAGGCCTCGACCACCTCCGGAATCCGGGTCAGCGCCTCGCCGAAATGGTCGAGGATCTTGTCGTCATGCTTGTCGAGCGTGATCTCGACGAAGACGACATTGCCGAAGCCCAGCGCCTTCTGGTCGAGCACCGCGACGTATTTCTCGATCGCCCCGCTCTCCTCCAGCCGCTTCACCCGGGTCCAGCAGGGCGAGGGCGAAAGCCCGACCTTTTCGGCGAGCGCATTGACGGTCAGACGGCCGTCCTCCTGCAGCGCGGAGAGAATCCGCAGATCGGTGGCATCCGGTTCATCGCTCCGGCGGTTGCGCGGTATCACGGAACATCATCCTGCTTTGTGAGTAGAAGACAGAAGATATTTCCGTAGACGGTTCCGGACGCAACTGATTTCGACAGGAATCTCCGCCGGCTCCGGGCTAGCCTGACGGCAAGAGGGATGCGTCGCCGCTTGCGACCAAAGCCCCGCGGAAACGGACGGCTTGCCGTCCGGCCCGGACGGCGGAATGCTGGCCGACCGGACGATATGGCGGATCAGGGACGGAGCGCATGACCGACACACCCCTTCGCTTTCACGTGCCGCAGCCGGCGTCCCGCCCAGGCGAGCAGCCCGACTTCTCCCATGTCGTGATCCCCAAGGCGGGCTCGGTGGAGCGCCCGCCGGTCGATGTCGACCCCAAGGACATTCGCGACCTCGCCTATTCGATCATCCGCGTGCTGGATCGCGAGGGTCAGGCTGTCGGCCCTTGGGTGCCCGATCTCAGCCCCGACGATCTGATCCGGGGCCTGCGCCACATGATGACGCTGCGCAGCTTCGATGCGCGCATGCAGATGGCCCAGCGCCAGGGCAAGACCTCCTTCTACATGCAGCACACCGGCGAGGAGGCAGTGAGCTGCGCCTTCCGCATCGCGCTGTCGGACGGCGACATGAACTTCCCGACCTATCGCCAGGCGGGGCTGCTGATCGCCCATGAGTATCCGCTCGTCGACATGATGTGCCAGATCTACTCCAACGGGCGCGACCCGCTGAAGGGCCGCCAGCTGCCGGTGATGTACTCCTCCAAGGAGAGCGGCTTCTTCTCGATCTCGGGCAACCTCACCACGCAGTTCGTCCAGGCTGTCGGCTGGGCCATGGCCTCCGCGATCAAGGGCGACACCAAGATCGCCGCCGCCTGGGTTGGCGACGGCTCGACCGCCGAATCGGATTTCCACGCCGCGCTCGTCTTCGCCTCGACCTATAAGGCGCCCGTCGTCCTCAACGTCGTCAACAACCAATGGGCGATCTCGACCTTCCAGGGCATCGCGCGTGGCGGCTCGGGCACCTTCGCGGCGCGCGGCTTGGGCTTCGGCATCCCGGCTCTGCGCGTCGACGGCAACGACTACCTCGCGGTCTACGCCGCGGCGCAATGGGCCATCGAGCGCGCCCGCCGCAATCTCGGGCCGACGCTCGTCGAATACGTCACTTACCGTGCCGGCGCGCATTCGACCTCGGACGACCCCTCCGCCTATCGGCCCAAGCAGGAATCCGACGGCTGGCCGCTGGGCGATCCGCTGCTTCGGCTGAAGGAGCACCTGATCGCGATCGGCGCCTGGAGCGAGGAGCGCCACACGCAGACGCAGGCCGAGATCCTGGAGACGGTGATCGCCGCGCAGAAGGAGGCCGAGAGCTTCGGCACGCTGCATTCCGGCGGCAAGCCCTCGGCGCGCGACATGTTCGAGGGCGTCTATGCCGAGCTGCCGCCGCATCTGCGCCGCCAGCGCCAGCAGCTGGGGGTGTGAGGATGGCCTCGGCACGCGAGCATCACGCCGTCATTGCGAGGAGCGCAGCGACGAAGCAATCCAGGGGGACGTCGAGCGGGCCGGCTGGATTGCTTCGCTTCGCTCGCAATGACGGGAGGAGCATCTCATGCCCCGCATGACGATGATCGAGTCGATCCGCTCCGCCATGGACGTCTCGATGGGCCGCGACGAGAATGTCGTGGTCTATGGCGAGGATGTCGGCTTCTTCGGCGGCGTCTTCCGCTGCACCCATGGGTTGCAGCAGAAATACGGCGTCAACCGCTGCTTCGATGCGCCCATCAGCGAGGCCGGCATCGTCGGCACGGCGATCGGCATGGCGGCCTACGGCCTGCGGCCCTGCATCGAGATTCAGTTCGCCGACTACATGTACCCGGCCTATGACCAGATCGTCTCGGAGGCGGCGCGGCTGCGCTACCGCTCGAATGGCGACTTCACCTGCCCGATTGTGATCCGCATGCCAACCGGCGGCGGCATTTTCGGCGGCCAGACCCATAGCCAGAGCCCCGAGGCCCTCTTCACCCATGTCGCCGGCCTTAAGACCGTGGTGCCGTCCAACCCCTATGACGCCAAGGGCCTGCTGATCGCCGCGATCGAGGATCCCGACCCGGTGATCTTCCTCGAGCCCAAGCGCCTCTATAACGGCCCCTTCGACGGCCATCACGACAGGCCGGTCACGCCCTGGTCGAAGCATGAACTCGGCGAGGTGCCCGAGGGGCATTTTGCCCTGCCGCTCGGCAAGGCCGCGATCCGCCGAGAAGGATCGGCCGTCACCATCATCACCTACGGTACCATGGTCCATGTCGCGGAAGCGGTGGCACAGGAGACCGGCATCGATGCCGAGGTGATCGATCTGCGGACCCTCGTCCCGCTCGATCTCGACACCATCACCGCCTCTGTCGCCAAGACCGGCCGCTGCATGGTCCTGCATGAGGCGACACTGACCTCGGGCTTCGGCGCCGAACTCGCCGCGCTGGTCCAGGAAAACTGCTTCTACCATCTCGAAGCGCCGGTGCGCCGCGTCGCCGGCTGGGACACGCCTTATCCGCATGCCCAGGAATGGGCCTATTTCCCCGGCCCCGCCCGCGTCGGCCAGGCGCTGCGCGAGATCATGGAGAGCCGCTGATGGCCGAGCGCATCATCAAGCTCCCCGATGTCGGGGAAGGCATCGCCGAGGCCGAGCTGGTCGAGTGGCACGTCAAGGTCGGCGACATCATCCGCGAGGACGATCTGCTCGCCGCGGTGATGACCGACAAGGCGACCGTCGAGATCCCGGCCCCGGTCGACGGCAAGGTCACCTGGATCGGCGCCGAGATCGGCGACACGGTCGCGATCGGCTCGGCGCTGGTGAAGCTGAAGGTTGCGGGCGAGGCCGGAGCGGAGGACGCGCCGGCTGAGGACGCTGCGCCGGCGGACGCCGAGGCCAGTGAACACGCCCCGGCTTCCGCACCGGTGCCGGTCGTCCCTCCCGCGAAGCCTCCGACGGCTGACGAACCGCCCCGCGCCATGACCGTGCCGAGGCCCACCAAGACGCTCTCGGGCGCCTCCGCTCCCGCCCCGGCCCTGCCGCGGCGCGCGCCCGGAGAACGGCCTCTTGCTTCTCCGGCTGTGCGACTCAAGGCCCGCGAGGCCGGCCTCGACCTGCGACAGCTCGCTGGCACCGGGCCGGCCGGGCGCATCCTGCACGAGGATCTCGACGCCTTCCTGCTGCGCGGGCCCGAAGCCGAGCGCAAGCCCGGCCTCGCCGAGAAGACCGGCATCAGCGAGATCAAGGTCGTCGGCCTCCGGCGCAAGATCGCCGAGAAGATGGCGCTGTCGAAGGCGCGTATTCCGCACATCACCATCGTCGAGGAGGTGGACGTTTCGGCGCTGGAGGATCTGCGCGCCGTCCTCAACAAGAAGCCGACGCCCGAGCGCCCGAAGCTGACGCTGCTGCCTTTCCTGATGCGTGCCATGGCCAAGGCTCTGGCCGAGCAGCCCAACCTGAACGCGCTCTATGACGACGAGGCCGGCATCGTGCGCCAGCATGCCGGCATCCATCTCGGCATCGCCACGCAGACGCCGGGCGGGCTGATGGTCCCCGTGGTGAAGCATGCCGAGGCGCGCGACATCTTCGGCTGCGCGCTGGAGCTCAACCGCATCGCCGAGCGCGCCCGGCAGGGCACCGCCACCCGCGACGAGCTCACCGGCTCGACCATCACCATCACCTCGCTGGGCGCCATGGGCGGCATCGCCACGACGCCGGTGATCAACCATCCGGAGGTCGCCATCGTCGGCGTCAACAAGATGATGGTCCGCCCGGTCTGGGACGGCACCACCTTCGTGCCGCGCAAGATGATGAACCTCTCCTCCAGTTTCGACCACCGTGTCGTCGACGGCTGGGACGCGGCCGTCTTCGTGCAGCGGCTCAAGGAGCTGCTGGAGAACCCGGCGACGCTGTTCATCGATGGGTGATGCGGTGGGATTTGTGCTGATCAACGTCACCGGGGCATCCCGGACGCAGCGGAGCGGAGATCCGGGATCCATGCCTGAACCGTTCCGGAATGGGTCCCGGGTCTCCTTCCGGTCGCCCGGGACGACGGCGCGTTTGCAATGGAAAGCTGTCCCCTTTCCCGGCGGAGCCGCATCATGACCGAGATCACCTGCAAGCTCCTCGTCATCGGCGCCGGGCCCGGCGGCTATGTCTGCGCCATCCGCGCCGGGCAGCTCGGCCTCGACACCGTCATCGTCGAGGCCGGCAAGCTCGGCGGCACCTGCCTCAATGTCGGCTGCATCCCCTCCAAGGCGATGATCCATGTCGCGGAGGAGTATGAGAAGGCCGCCCACGCCGCCGCCGGCAAGACGCCCTTCGGGTTGACCGCCGGTGCGCCTGCGCTCGACTTCGCCAAGGCCGTCGCCTGGAAGGACGGCATCGTCGGCCGCCTCAACAACGGCGTTGGCGGCCTGTTGCGCAAGGCAAAGGTCAAGATCGTCCAGGGCCGCGCCCGCTTCCGCGATGGCAAGACGGTCGTGGTCGACACGGAAACGGGCCCGAAGGTGATCCGCGCCGAGCGCATTGTCATCGCCACCGGCTCCGGGCCGGTCGAACTGCCCTTCCTGCCCTTCGGCGGACCCGTAATCTCCTCGACCGAGGCGCTGTCCCTTGCGGAAGTCCCGCAGCGTCTCGCCGTCGTCGGCGGCGGCTATATCGGGCTCGAACTCGGCATCGCCTTCGCCAAGCTCGGCAGCCGGGTCACCATCGTCGAAGCGCAAGGCCGCATCCTGCCGCTCTACGATGCGGAGCTGACGGCACCCGTTGCCAAGCGGCTGACCGCCCTCGGCGTCGAGGTCCTGCTCGGCGCCAAGGCGCGCGGCGTTGCGCTTTCGGGCGATGCGCTGCTGGTCGAGACGGCCGACGGGCAGGAGCGCCGCATCGCAGCCGACAAGATCCTCGTCACCGTTGGCCGCGCCCCCGTCACGTCCGGGATCGGGCTGGAGGAGCTTGTACTGGACATGGATGGGCGCTTCATCCGCATCAACGACCGCTGCGAGACCTCGATGCGCGGCATCTTCGCGATCGGCGACGTCACCGGCGAGCCGATGCTGGCGCATCGCGCCATGGCGCAGGGCGAGATGGTGGCCGAGATCGCAGCCGGCCTGCCACGCGCCTGGGACAAGCGCGCCATCCCCGCCGTCTGCTTTACCGATCCCGAGATCGTCTCGGTCGGCCTCTCGCCCGACGAGGCGGCCCGCGCCGGGCACGAGGTCCGGGTCGGCCAGTTCCCCTTCGCTGCCAATGGCCGCGCCATGACCCGCGATGGCGAGCAGGGCTTCGTCAGGATCGTCGCCCAAGCGCAGAACGGGCTGGTGCTCGGCATCCACGCCGTTGGCTGCGGCGTCTCGGAACTCTCGACCGCCTTCGGCCTGGCGATCGAGATGGGCGCGACGCTGGAGGATGTCGCCGGCACGATCCACGCCCATCCGACATTGGGCGAAGGCTTCCAGGAGGCGGCGCTCAAGGCACTCGGCCACGCCATCCACATCTGAGCCGGCTGCGGCAAACCGTCCCGTCCCCCCGCTTCAGGGGATCGCGCACGGCAATTTGACGTTGTTTCCGGCAAGACCGCGTGGCGCCTCGCCGATGCAGTCCGGCGATGCGTGCGAGGCGATTGCCTTTGGGGATGGTGGCGCCCATGTCGGGCCCATGCCCATTTTTGCGGCATCTGTATGAGGAGAATTCGATGTCCGCCGAGTCGTGGCCGCCTCTGTCGCCGCTCCAGACCGGCCTGCGCGGCCGCTGTCCCCGCTGCGGCAAGGGCCATATCTTCAAGGGCTTCTTGAAGATCCGCCCCTCCTGCGAGGTCTGTGGGCTGGATTATTCCTTCGCAGACCCGGCGGACGGGCCTGCCTTCTTCGTGATGATGTTCGTCTGCGTGCCGGCGGCCGCCTTCCCGCTCTGGCTCGAACTGACCTACAATCCCCCAACTTGGGTGCATCTGGTCACGACGCTGCCGCTGATCCTGCTGACCTGCATTCCACCTTTGCAGCCGCTCAAGGGCTGGCTGGTCGCGGCGCAGTATTTCCACAAGGCCGAGGAAGGGCGTCTCGCCCGTCCCGACGAGCGGGGCCCGCCGCAGGGGTGAACGCTCCGGCTAAGTCGCTCGCTTGATTTAGCCGGCCTGACGGCTCGATCCCTCGACCAGCACATAGGGCTCGCCACCCGCCAGCGTCTCGACGCGGGCGCGCACGCCATAGACCTGGTCGAGCAGGGCCGGGGTCACGATCGCACGCGGATCGCCCATCGCGATGAGGCGCGCCTGCGCCAGCACCATCACCCGGTCGGCGAAGCGCAGCGCCTGGTTGAGGTCGTGGATCGAGACCAGCACCAGCATGCCGCGCTCGCGCGCCAGCCGGCGCACCAGGCTCAGCACCTCGAACTGCCTGTGCAGGTCGAGCGCGCTGGTCGGCTCGTCGAGCAGGAGGATATCGGGCTCGCGCGCCAGCGTCTGCGCGATCGAGACGAGCTGGCGCTGGCCGCCCGAGAGCTCGCTCAGCGGCCGGAAGGCGAGATCCTCGATTTCGAGGTCGCGCAGCACGCCGTCGATCTGCTGGAGTTCGGCGTCGCTGACCGACCAGGAGCCGCCCTGCTTCAGAGCGAGCAGGATCGATTCATAGACGCTGAGCACCGCATTCACCGCCGTGTCCTGAGGCAGGTAGCAGCAGCGCGGCGCGGCACGGCCGGCGATCCGGCTCTCGCCGCCCATGGTCACGCTGCCCTCGCCGCCCGCCAGCCCGGCGATGCGCCGGAACAGGCTCGATTTGCCGGCCGCATTGGCGCCGATCAGCGCGACGACCTCGCCACCATGCAGATCGGCCGCGTCGACGCCGCTGAGAACAAGGCGCGTTCCATAGGAGACGCCGACATCTTTGAGAGCGAGATGGATCATGCTGACATCACCATGACCGCTTCCGGCTCGCCATGATCAGGCTGAAGAAGAACGGCACGCCGATCAGCGCGGTCACGATGCTGATCGGGAAGATCAGGCCGGGGATCAGCGACTTCGACACCACCGAGGAGGCCGAGAGGATCGCCGCCCCCGCCAGCGCCGAGGCCGGCACGAAGAAGCGCTGGTCCTCGCCGATCACCATGCGCGCGATATGGGGCCCGACGAGCCCGATGAAGCCGATCGTGCCGACGAAGGAGACCGGCACGGCGGCGAGCAGGCTGACCAGCAGCATGATCTCCAGCCGCAGCCGGCGGACATTGATGCCGAAGCTCGCCGCCTTGTCGTCGCCCAGCCGCAGCGTCGTCAGCGCCCAGGCGCGGCGCAGGAAGAAGGGCAGCGTGAAGGCCAGCACCGCGGTGGTGATGGCGAGCTTCTGCCAGCTCGCCTTGGTCAGCGAGCCCATCGTCCAGAACACGACCGCGCCCAGCGCCTGCTCGGAGGCGAAGAACTGCAGCAGCGCCAGCAGCGCATTGAAGGTGAAGACCAGCGCGATCCCGAGCAGGATCACCGTCTCGGTGGTGACGCCGCGCGACTGGCTGAGCACATGGATCAGCATGGCGGCGCCCATCGCCATGACGAAGGCGTTGATCGGCACGATGTAGTCGGCCGCGACCGGCAGCAGCCCGACGCCGAAAACCAGCGCCAGCGCCGCGCCAAAGCTCGCCGCCGCCGAAATGCCCAGCGTGAAGGGGCTGGCGAGCGGGTTGTTCAGGATCGTCTGCATCTGCGCGCCGGCGATCGCCAGCGAGGCCCCCGTGACGACCGCCATCAGCGCGACCGGAAGCCGGATGTCCCAGATCACGACGCGCAGCGCAGCCGGCGCCTCGGAGGGGTTCAGCAGCGTCGCCAGCACCTGCCCGACGCTGTAGCGCGCCGGCCCCAGCATCATGTCGACGACGAGGCTCGCCAGCAGCAGGCCAAACATCCCGAGCAGGATCAGCCGCCGCCGCAGCGTCAGCGCACGATAGGCGAGTTGGCCTGGCAGTGCCGGGCGGGCGGCTGTCGTGGCCACCGGCGTCTGGCTGACCTGCGCTGTCACTTGCCGGCGACCGTGACCCAGTAGCCCGGCTCATAGGGCAGGGGCAGGAAGCGCTCATGCAGCGTCTTCAGCGTGGCGTTGGCGTCGAGGTCCTTGAACAGCTCGGGATGCAGCCAGGTCGCGATCTCCTGGATCGCCACGAACTGATAGGGGCTGTTGTAGAACTGGTGCCAGATCGCGTGGACGCGCCCGTCCTTGACCGCCTTGGTCTGGCTGAAGGCCGGCCGCTTGGCGAGGTTGGCGAGCTTGCGGCGCGCCTCGACCATGTCGGTGCCGGGCCCGAGCCCGACCCAGGCGCCGCCGGGCACATAGGCGCCCCAGTTGCCGCCGGTGATGATCACGACGTCGGGATTGGCGGCGACGACGGCTTCCGGATTGACGGTGCCGAAGGTGCCGGGGATCAGGTCGGAGGCGAAGTTCTTGCCCCCGGCGATCTCGACCATCTTGCCGAAATTCTCACTGCCGAACGACATGCAGCAATCATCGGAATAGCCGCCGGCTCGCTCCATCATCACCAGCGGGCGCTTCAGCCCCTGGACCTTGGCGAGTGTCTCGGTCACGCGGGCGATCTCGCCGGCGCGGAAGGCGATGAAGTCCTCGGCGATGGTCTCTTTGCCGAAGAGCTTGCCGATCAGGCGCATCGACGGCTCGGTATTCTGGAACGGCTTCTCGCGGAAATCGACATAGACCACGGGGATGCCCACCGCGGCGAGCTTGTCGACCAGGCTCGCCTCGTCGCTGGCGACCTTGGCCTCGACATTGAGGAACAGCACGTCGGGCTTCAGCGCGATCGCCTGCTCGATGTCGAAGGCGCCTTCCTTCATGCCGCCGAAGCTCGGCAACTTGGCGATCTGCGGATAGCGCGCCAGATACTGCTTGTAGCTGTCGGGATCGGCCTTGGAGAGGTCGTCGCGCCAGCCGACGACGCGCTTGAACGGACCGTCCCGGTCGAGTGCGGCGACGAAATACATCTGCCGGCCCTCGCCGAGGATGACGCGCTGGACCGGCGCCTCGACCGAGACTGTGCGGCCGAGCACGTCGGTGACGGAGACCTTGTCGGCGAAGGCGGGGGCGGTGGCGACGAACAGCGCCGCTGTGATGGCGGCCGGCCGCAGAAAGGCGCGCAGGAAAGACATGGGGGAGACCTCCGGGAGAAGTCGCCGGCTCCTAGGTCCGTCTCCCGGCCCGGTCAAGATTTATCTTCTGGAATTATTATAAACAAAAACGCGACGCGTCGTATTCGATAGTATTCGTGCGATCGACACCAGATATGCGCCGGTGTGACTTGCGCCCGGGCTCGTTTTCGTGGTTCTCCCCTGGCATCGCATCAGCGGACGAAGCCGCCAGCCATGACAACCCTGCACCACAATCTCAGCCTCAAGGACGAGATCCGCGACTTCTGGTCGATGCGCTCGGAAACCTTCGACACCATGCCCGGCCACGAGATCTTCTCGGTGGCGGAGCGGCAGGCCTGGCTCGCGCTGTTCGCCCGCCATCTCGGTCGCCCTGCGGCGGCGGCGAGGGCGCTCGACCTCGCCAGCGGCACCGGCGTCATCTCGCTCCTGCTGGCTGATCTCGGCTATGCCGTCACCGGGCTCGATCTCTCGGAGGCAATGCTCGCCCGCGCCCGGGCCAAGACGGTCGGCAAGCCGATCCGGCTTTATGCCGGCGACGCCGAGGACACGCTGGAGGCCTCCGAGAGCTACGACGCCGTGGCGACCCGCCATCTGGTCTGGACACTGCCCGATCCGCCGGCCGCCTTCCGCGAATGGCATCGCGTGCTCAAGCCCGGCGGCCGCGTCGCCATCGTCGATGTCGACATGACAAATCCGCGCCCCGGCAACGGCCGGGCGCTGCGGTTGCTGGCGGCGCTGGCCCGCCGCTTGGCCGCCCCCAAGCCCCCCGCGCCCTACAAAGCTGCGCATGACGAGATCGTCTCGCGCGTCTATTTCGCGAAAGGCTGCCGGCCCGAGGAGGTCGCGCGCCTCTTGCGGGAAGCCGGCTTCATCGACGTGGTGATCGACCGCGACCTGCGCGCCATCCACCGCGCGCAGGGCCGCTTCATGCCGCTGCATCAGCGCCTCGAACGGGCGAGCCAGGACCGCTTCATCGTCTCGGCCCGCAAGGGCTGAGACCAGCGCGCCGGTCGGCTGCTACCAGCGCAGCAGGCGCGGCCCCGCCAGGGCGCCCAGGCCCGCCGCGATAGCCATCGCCAGCGGATACCAGGCGGCGATG
This sequence comes from Allobosea sp., assembly GCF_030695125.1. Taxonomy (GTDB): domain Bacteria; phylum Pseudomonadota; class Alphaproteobacteria; order Rhizobiales; family Beijerinckiaceae; genus Allobosea. Next base: position 297,283 of record NZ_JAUYTP010000016.1, read on the forward strand.
AAGGGCACGGCATCCTCCGGGCAGTGCAGCGCATAGGCGATGGTCGCCAGCCCCGCCGCTCCGATCCCGGCTGCGAGCCCCGACAGACGCGGATTCACAGGCGCGCCGCGCCGCGCGAAGGCGAGCAGGGCCACGAAGGGCAGCATGGCGTAGAGCGTCACGAAGACGACGCAGGCGCCCCAGGTCTTGCCGAAGACGAGCCCCGTCCAGTCGCCGGTGGGGCGCCCCGTCAAGGTCGCGAGCGCCCAGGCGAACATCGCCGCAAGCGGCAGCAACACGAGCGCCAGCACGCCCGATGCGGCGCGTCCGGGCCGCAGGCTGCGCTGGAAGGCGACCAGCGCAAAGCCGGCCACGGCCCCGCCGAGGGCGAATTTCGCGAGCACGGGAGGCGTCGCCAGCACGGCGGCGAGATCGGCCCGCAGCCCGAGCATCACGACCAGCGCCGCCGACGTCAGCACCAGCCCCGCGAGCGCGATCAGGGCCGTGCCGCGGGTCAGGCCGGCGGTGTCGACAGGCCCGGCATCGGTCGCCAGCAGGGCGACGAGATCATCGGTTTTCATGGCAAGCTCGAACGGACGGGGTTGGTCGCATCACGGAAGTTCGCAAACGCGCGCGAAAAAGTTACGCGGCTTATCGGTGGGCATCTCAGGGCGGCCGCGTGCCGCGCCGGGTGAGGATCTTCGCCATGGCTTTCAGGCCACGATGCAGCGCGACCTTGGCGGCCGTCTCGGTCATGCCGGCCGCCTTGGCCGCCTCGGCCAGGCTGCCGCCCTGGAGCTTGACGCGGTCGATCAGGCCGCGCGTCCGTTCGGGCAGACCCGCCAGCGCGCGCTCGATGTCGAGCTTGGCGTAGATCGCTGGCCCGGTCGGCGCCACCGGGATCGGCGCCTCGTCGTCGATCGGCAGATGTCCGCGATGGCGGCCGGAGCGGCGCAGATGGTCGATCAGCTTGTAGCGCGCGATCGCATGCGCCCAGGCCGAGACGGGGATCGCCGGGTCATAGGTGTGGCGCGACAGGTGCAGCGCCAGCAAGGTTTCCTGCAGCACGTCCTCCGCTTCGTCGGCGCCGGCGAGGCCGGCCCGCGCCAGATGTCCGCGCAAGTAACCGCGCAGCCGCCCGCCGATCAGGTCGAGGAAGCGGCGATAGGCGGCGGCGTCTCCCGCCAGGCCCGCCAGGAAGGCGGGGCGCAGCGCGGCTTCGAGATCGTCGAGCGACACGGATGGGGCGTTCCAGCGAGCGGACAGAGAGCGTGTTGCCCTCTGCCACGGCGCAAGTCCGCTCACAAGCCGGCGAGCGCGGCTCGCGGGCGACGGAGATCGGCTTTAGCGTGAGAAGGTCGGGCTCGGCGTCCTCTCGGTCAGGCCATGCGCCTGATGTGGCCGACGCGAGGGCAGGGGTCCGCTGATGAGGTCCGGTTCGATGACGCGCCTCCTGCTGACCGCGCTCGCCCTGGCTGCCTGGACGTCGGGGGCGAGCGCCCAGCCACGCGACGCCTGTCCGGCGGAGCGGGGTTGCACCGTCGCGGATGGTCGCTACCGCCTGATCCTGCCGGAGCCGCCCCCGGCGGACGGTGAGAAGCGCGGCGCGATCATGTTCTTCCATGGCTGGCAGGGCTCGGCCGAGGAGACGCTGGCCGATGCCGGGCTGCAGGCGCTGGCCTCGCGCCTCGGCGTCGCGCTGATTGCGCCCGACGGCGCCGGCAAGACCTGGTCCTATCCCGGATCGCCCGGCCGCCACCGCGACGAATTCGCCTTCGTCGCGCAGGTTCTCGACGATGTCTCCAGCCGTTTTCCCGTCGATTCCAGCCGGATCATGGCCAGCGGCTTCTCGCAGGGCGGCTCGATGGTCTGGTATCTCGCCTGCCGCATGCCTGACCGCTTCAAGGCCTTCGCCCCGGTCGCCGGCGCCTTCTGGGAGCCGCTGCCGGCCTCCTGCGCCTCGCCACGCCCCCCGCTGATCCATATGCACGGGACGGCCGACATGACCGTGCCGCTCGCCGGCCGCGCCCTGCGCAACGGCTTTCGCCAGGGCGACGTCTTCAGGAGCCTGGCCATTCTCGCGCCGACGGCCCCGGCCGTGACGGTCGCCGACATTCCGACGCAGCCATCGGGCCTGTCCTGCCGCGCGCTCGCCGCGCCGGGCGATGCCCCGCTCGAACTCTGCCTGCACGAGGGCGGGCACGGGGTCGATCCTGCCTGGATCGAGCGGGCTTGGCTGCGGACGATGGGGCCGGAGCGACGGGCAACGGATCACCTTTCCGTGAAGCGGTAACCTTTGGGGCCGGCGGCGCGATTGTCCTGAGCAAAGCCGCCGCGCCGGCCAGGGAGACCGCCTGCATGACCATCCAGACGCCCTTGCCCGCGGGCCTCGTCGCCGAGCCCACCGGCGCCGACGTGATCGCGTCCCGGTTGAAGGCGGCCGGCGCGACCCATGCCTTCGGCATTCCCGGCGGCGAGGTGCTGGCGCTGGTCGATGCGCTCGGGCGCGCCGGCATCCGCTTCGAGCTCGCCCGGCACGAAAATGCCGCCGGCTTCATGGCGGAAGGGCTCTGGCATGTCACCGGCGCCGTGCCCATTCTGGTCGCGACGCTGGGACCGGGCGTCAGCAACGCCGTGACCGCGATCGCCCATGCCCAGCAGGACCGGGTGCCGCTGCTCTTCATCACCGGCTGCGTCGATCAGGCTCTGGCCGAGAGCTACACCCACCAGGTCTTCGACCATCAGGCGCTGCTGCGCCCGATCGTCAAGGCGAGCTTCCGCGCGGCGCCGGGGACGGAGGCGCTCGTCATCGACAAGGCGCTCGCCATCGCGCGCTCCGGCCGGCCCGGGCCGGTGCATATCGATCTGCCGATCGCGGTGGCAGAAGCGCGCGCCAAGCCATCGCCCGCAGCGGCCGCCATGGCGCCGGCCGCGTCGATCCCAGCCGATCTCGAAGTCGCCCGCGCGATGCTGGCCGCGGCGCGCCGGCCGCTGGTGCTGGCCGGGCTCGATCTGGTCAACGAGAACGCGGCGGATGCGCTGCGCCGCTTCCTCGACCGAACCGGCGCGCCGCTCCTGACAACCTACAAGGGTAAGGGCTTGGTCCGCGAGGATGATCCGCGCGTCATCGGCGGCGTCGGCCTGTCCCCGAAAGCCGATGCGCTGGTCCGCCCGCTGATCGAGGCCGCCGATCTGATCGTGCTCGCCGGCTACGACCCCATCGAAATGCGCCAGGGCTGGCGTCACCCCTGGCCGGCGGACAAGCCGGTGATCGACATCGTCGCGCAGGCCCTGCCGCATGGCATGCACAGCGCGACGCTGCTGCTCGAAGGCCAGGTCGGGTCCATCCTGGAGCGCCTCGGCGAGGGCCTCCCGCCCGCGGCGACATGGCCTGACCGGGAGCCGGCCAGGACCCGCGCTGATCTTCGCGCCACCTTCGCCGCGCCCTCGGCCTGGGGGCCCCATGCGGTCTTCGACACCCTGCGCGCGGTGGCTCCGCACGCCACGATCGCGACGGCCGATTCCGGCGCGCACCGCATCCTGCTCTCGCAGGTCTGGTCCTGCGACGGACCGCGCCGGCTGCTGCAATCGACCGGCCTGTGCACCATGGGCTGCGCCCTGCCGCTGGCAACGGGCGCCGCCCTGGGCAGCGGGCAGCCGACGCTGTGCTTCGTCGGCGATGCCGGCCTCGAAATGGTGCTCGGCGAACTGGCGACCCTGCGCGATCTCGCGCTGCCGGTGGTGGTCGTCGTCCTGGTCGATCAGAGCCTCGGACTGATCGCGCTGAAGCAGAAGCAGATGGGGCTGGCCCGCGCCGGGGTCGATTTCGGCGCCAGCGATTTCGCTGCGGTGGCGCAGGCGATGGGCGGCCACGGCGCGACGATCTCGGATGCCGCGACGCTGGCGCGGGAGGCCAAGGACGCCTTCGCCCGCCCGGGCTTCAGCGTGCTCGCCTGCCGCATCGATGCGGCTGCCTATGAGGGGGCGTTCTGATGGGCGAGCCGGCGCCCAAAGTGAAGAGGCCCCGCGACGAACGGCTCGACGTCTTTCGCGGGCTGACCATGCTGATCATCTTTATCGCGCATGTGCCGGCCAACAGCTGGAACGCCTGGATTCCGGCGCGCTTCGGCTTCTCCTCGGGCGCCGAACTCTTTGTGTTCTGCTCGGGTTTTGCCAGCGCGCTCGCCTTTGGCAGCACCTTCGTGCGGCGTGGCTGGTGGCTCGGCACGGCGCGCATCCTCTATCGACTCTGGCAGGTCTACTGGGCCCATATCAGCCTCGTCGTGGCGCTCATCGCGCTGGCAGCCCTCATCGACAGCCTCTTTGGCCGGGCCGATCTGGCGGCGCAGTTCGGCCCGCTCGTCGCCGATCCCGAGCGCGCTCTGCTGGGGCTGGTGACGCTGACCTGGCAGCCCGATTACCTCGACATCCTGCCGATTTACCTCGTCATCCTCGCGCTGATCCCGGTGGCGATGGCGCTGCGGCTCTGGCATCCGGCGCTGCCCTTCCTGATGGCGGCGCTGCTCTATGCGCTGGTCTGGACGGAGGGGCTCAATCTCACCGGCAACCCCTGGAACGGCGCCGGCTGGTTCCTCAACCCCTTCGCCTGGCAGGCGATCTTTTTCATCGGCTTCTTCATCGCGATGAAATGGCTGCCTGTGCCGCCCCTGCGCCAGCGGCGGTGGGTGATCGCCGCGGCGATTATCGTTGCCGTCTCGGTGCCCTTCTCCTTCTGGGGCCTGCTGGCGCACTGGCCGTCCGGGCAGGGCCTGCGCGATCTGGTGCTCCCCGGCGAAACGGAGAAAAGCCAGCTCCACCCCCTGCGCATCCTGCATTTTCTGGCGCTGGCCTATCTCGTGCTGAGCCTGATCGAGCCCTGGCGGGCACGGCTCGACAGCGGGGTCGGGCATCTGCTGATCCTGATCGGGCGCCAATCGCTGGCGGCGTTCCTGGCGAGCATCGTGCTGGCGCGGCTGGCCGGCACGGCGGCCGACATGGCCGGGCAGGGCGGCGCCGTGGTCGCTTTGCTAAACCTCGCCGGCTTCGGCGCGATCCTCAGCGTTGCCTGCGTCGTCGCCTGGTTCAAGCGTTCGCCCTGGTCGGGCGCGGGGCATCCGGTGGCGCCCAGGCCGCCCGCCGATGCGCCTGTCCCCGCCGCTTCACGGCTGCGTGAAGCGAGTTGAACGGCGGTTGATCGCGCCGTTGCGAAGTCACTCGCAAGCCGAAGCCTTCGATGCCGGCGCGATGGAGTTTGAACGCATGTTCCACGATCTCTCGGGCGACGCGATCAGCGTCGCCAACGATGCGGCAAGGCTGGCCTGGAACGACACGCTCGAGGCGATGCTCGCCCATGCCGCTTCGACCCCGCAGCATCTCGCGGGCACGCTCGCGGCCGATCCCGGCTTCGCGCTCGCCCATGCCGCCAAGGGCCTGATGCTGCTGACGCTGGCGCGGCCGGAACTGACGGGCGCTGCGCGCGATTGCCTGGCGACCGCCCGCCGCGCCATGACGGAGTGCCCGGTCACGACGCGGGAGGCGAAATTCGTCGATGCGCTCGCGCTCTGGCTCGCGGACAAGCCGCGCCGGGCGGCGCAGACGCTCGAGGCCGTGCTAGGCGATCACCCCCAGGATGTGCTGGCGCTCAAGCTCTCGCATGGCATCCGCTTCATGCTCGGGGACCAGGGCGAGATGCTGGCGTCCCTGCGCCGCCTCATGCCGCGGTTTTCGGTGGCTCACCCCTTCGCTGGCTATGTCTCGGGCTGTTACGCTTTCGCGCTGGAGGAGCGCGGCTTCTACCGCGAGGCGGAGTCTGCCGGTCGTCGCGCAGTCGAACTCGCTCCCCGCGACGCCTGGGGACGCCATGCGGTCGCCCATGTGCTGGAGATGACCGGCCGGACCGAGGAGGGCGTCGCCTGGCTTGGCGACGCGCGCAACTGGTCCCATGCCAACAACTTCCGTTTTCACATCACCTGGCATCTCGCCTTGTTCCGGCTGGAGCGCGGCGAGACCGCCGAGGTGCTGCGCCTCTATGACGAGGGCATCCGGGGTGAGCAGACCGACGATTACCGCGACATCGCCAATGGCGCGGCGCTGCTCGCCCGGCTCGGCTATGCCGGGGTCGATGTCGGCACGCGCTGGGAGGAACTTGCGGCCAAGGCCGAGGGTCGCGTCGGCGACGGCAGGCTCGTCTTCGCCGATCTGCATTATGCGCTCGCCCTGCTCGGCGCCGGGCGTCGGGGCGCGGCCGCCGAGATCGCCCGCAGCCTCGTCGACGACACAAGGGGCCATCAAAGCGGCGAGCGGCGCGCCGCCGCCCGCAGCGGCTCGCTTGCCGCCTTCGGCCTGATCGCCTTCCATGAGCGCGACTATGCCGAGGCTGCCCGCCTGCTCGGCGCGGCGCGGGGCGGCCTGGTCGCCATCGGCGGCAGCCATGCCCAGCGCGACCTGTTCGAGCAGGCCTATATCGAGAGCCTGATCCGGTCGGGCGCGCATGATCGCGCCTCGCAGGTCCTGCGCGAGCGCCTCGCCCGGCGCGGCGGGCACAATCCCTTTGCCAGCCGCCGTCTCGCCCGCCTGGCAACGAACCGCACGGGCCTCGCCGCAGCGCTGGCCGTCGCCGCGACCCCGCTCGCCATCGCGCATTGAAGCGCCGGAGATCTCACCATGCCGAATGAGACGTCCAACGAGGCCTTGGGCCGCCCCGGCGCGCCTGCGCTTACCCGCCGCGGCCTGCTGGTCATCGCCGCCGCCTTCGCCCTGCCGGGCGCGGTGCTGGCTGCGGCCGGCCGCCCCGTCAACACGCTGGGCTCGCCGGCGGGCGTCGCGATCCGCGGCTACGACCCCGTCGCCTATTTCCGCGAGGGCGGCCCGCGCCGTGGCTCGGCCGAGCACGCGGTAATGAATGGCGGCGCGACCTGGCACTTCGCCAGCGCCGCCAACAAGGCCCTCTTCCTGGCCGATCCCGAGCGCTACAAGCCGGCCTATGGCGGCTTTTGCGCCTATGGCACCTCGCGCGGCTATCTCGTCAAGATCGAGCCCGAAGCCTGGTCGATCGTCGAGGGCCGGCTCTACCTGAACTACGATCTCGGCGTGCGGGAGACCTGGTCAGGCGATACCGCCAAATACCTCGCCCGCTCGGAGAAGAACTGGCCGCGGCTGACGGCCCGCGACATCCGTTAGGACCGGCTGACCGGCCCGTCAGATCGACCGGGTGATCCCGCCATCGACGCGGATGTTCTGGCCGGTGATGTAGCCGGCATCGGGCGACAGCAGGAAGGCGATCGTGCCGGCGATCTCGGCGCTCGTGCCATAGCGCCCCATCGGCACGCGCTGGCGGCGTTCGTCGGTCGCCGGCAGGCTGTCGATCCAGCCGGGCTGGACATTGTTCATCCGGATGTTGTCGGGCGCATATTTGTCGACGAAGATCTTGGTGAAGGCGGCGAGACCTGCCCGCGCCACCGCCGAGGTCGGGAACATCGCATCGGGCTCGAAGGCCCAGGCAGTCGAGATGTTGACGATCGCTCCCGCCTTCTGCGCCTGCATGATCGGTGTCACCAGCCGGATCGCCCGCACGGCGCTGAGGAAATAGACGTCGAGCCCGCGCTGCCAGTCCTCGTCGGGAATCTCCAGGATCGGCGCGCGCGGTCCATGGCCGGCGCTGTTGACCAGCGCATCGACGCGGCCCCAGCGTTCCATGGTCAGGTCGACCAAGCGCTTGACGTCGTCGCCCGACAGATTCGAGCCGGTGACGCCGAGCCCGCCCAACTCCCTGGCCAGCGCCTCGCCCTTGCCCGAGGAGGACAGGATCGCGACCTCATAGCCATCCGCGGCAAGACGGCGCGCCGTCGCCGCGCCCATGCCGCTGCCACCGGCCGTGACGACTGCCACTTTTTTTGTCATGTTGATTGGCTCCGTTTTGTCGAACACGCTTGTTCTAAACGGCCGGAAGGCCGGTGCGATAGGGCGGCTCTCGTCCGGCACCGCCCGCCGTCGCCACGAGACGCGCCTGCGCCCGGATCCGAGACAATCCGGCGATTGGCATAGGCCTTGCCTGACCATGCGACCACCCGAACTGGCCTGCACAAATCAAAAAGAGGGGACGAGACCGATGAAGAAGCCAAGTTTGAGGAGCCTGCTTGCCCTTTTGGGCGTTGCAACCGTTACCATAGGGCTCTCCGCGGAAGCCTCAGCGCAGGCCACGCTCGCGCAGATCAAGGCGAGGGGCGCCCTCAACTGTCAGGTCGGCCCCTCCACGCCGGGATTCTATTCGCTGGCCGCCGACGGGACCTGGTCGGGCATGGACGTCGATATCTGCCGCGGACTCGCGGCGGCGATCTTCGACGACCCCAAGAAGGTCCAATACCAGTCGGTGACCTCGGCCGTGCGCTTCACCGCGCTCGCCAACGGCGAATCCGACGTGCTCTCGCGCACGACGACCTGGACGGCGGTGCGCGACACGCAGCTCGGCCTCGAATTCGCGGGCGTCAATTTCTACGACGGCCAGGGCTTCATGGTGCCCAAGGCCTCGAACATCAAATCGGCCAAGGAACTCAACGGCGCCACCGTCTGCGTGCTGACCGGCACGACGACCGAACTCAACCTCGCCGACTATTTCCGCGCCAACAACATGACCTTCAAGCCGGTCACCAACGAGAACATCAACGTCCTCGTCGAGACCTATCTGTCGGGCGGCTGCGACGCCTACACCAACGACAAATCGAGCCTCGCCTCGCGCCGGTCGTCGCTGGCCAAGCCCGATGACCACATGCTCCTGCCCGAGACCATCTCGAAGGAGCCGCTCGGCCCCGTCGTGCGCCATGGCGACGCCAACTGGGGCGACATCGTGCGCTGGACGCTGTTTGGCATGATCGAGGCCGAGGAACTCGGCGTCACCTCCGCCAACGTCGCCGAAATGACGAAGTCGGCCAATCCCAACATCCGCCGCCTGCTCGGCGTCGAGGGCAATATCGGCGAGGGCATGGGCCTGCCCAAGGATTTCATGGTCCGTGTGCTCAGGCATGTCGGCAATTACGCCGAGAGTTACGAGCGCAGCGTCGGCGTCAAGACGCCGGTCAACATTCCCCGCGACGGTTCGCTGAACGCGCTCTGGAGCAAGGGCGGCATCCTCTACCCGATGCCGTTCCGGTGATCCCGGCGTTCGCCCGGTCGCGCTGGTCCTGACGGCCACTCCCGTTCCCGCGCCGCGGGAACGGGAGTGGCTTCCGGTCATTTCGCCACCGCCATCGTCACGGCTGCCAGCGACGGCCCGTCAGCGGCCGCATGAGCCCAACGGCGCGAGGTCCCCATGGCCCTTCTCGACAGTCCGGCCCCGCCAGGCGCAGGCGCGCGTCTGATCGCCCTGTTCAACAACGCCACGGTCCGCTCGGTCGTCTATCAGGCGGTGACGCTCGCTGCCGTCGTGCTGCTGTTCTGGTACCTCGTCAGCAACACGATCGAGAACATGTCGCAGCGCGACATGTCGGCGGGGTTCGATTTTCTCGGCGTCTCCGCGGGGTTCGGCATCGGCTTCACCCTGATCCCCTATCGCGAGGGCGACACCTATCTGCGCGTCTTCATGGTCGGCATCGCCAACACCATGCTGGTCGCGGTCGTCGCGATCGTGCTGTCGACGATCCTGGGCCTGTTTGTCGGGCTGGCGCGGCTGTCGAACAACTGGGTCATCCGCAACGTGGCGCGCTGGTACATCGAGGTGCTGCGCAACACACCGCTGCTCCTCCAGATCATCGCCTGGTATTTCGGCGTCTTCACGCTTCTGCCGCGGCCGCGCGACAGCGCCGGCTGGCTCGATGCGTTCTTTCTCAACAACCGCGGGCTCTACATGCCCGCGCCCGTGATCGCCGACGGCTTCGGTGTCGTGCTGGCGGCGCTGGGGCTGGGCCTCGTCGGTGCGGTGGTCTGGGCCCGCTTCGTCCGCCGGGAACGCGAAAACACCGGCCGCATCCGGCCGGTCCTGCTGCCGGTCCTGGCTCTGCTGATCGGGCCGCCGCTGCTGGCGACCCTCGTGGCGGGCGCACCGGTGTCATGGGACATGCCGCAACTGCGCGGCTTCAATTTCGTCGGCGGCATCAACATCCCGCCCTCCTTCTGCGCGCTGATCATCGCGCTCTCGATCTACACCTCCTGCTTCATCGGCGAGAACGTGCGCTCCGGCATCCAGTCGGTCAGCCATGGCCAGACCGAAGCGGCGCGAGCGCTGGGCGTGCCGCCCGGCCGGACGATGCGCTCGATCATCCTGCCGCAGGCGCTGCGGGTGATCATTCCGCCGCTGATCAGCCAGTATCTCAACGTCACCAAGAACTCGTCCCTGGCGATCGCGATCGGTTTCCCCGATCTCGTCAGCGTGTTCATGAACACCTCGCTCAACCAGTCCGGCCGGGCCATTCCGATCGTGGCCATGACGATGGGGTTCTACTGCCTGGTCAGCCTGGCGGTGTCGCTGGCGATGAACCGCTACAACCGCTCCATCCTGATCAGGGAGCGCTGAGCGATGAGCGAGGTCGTCAGCCGCGACACCCCCCTGGCCGGCCAGCCGCCCGCCGAGATCTTCCGGCCCAGGCCGCCGCGCGCCGCACCCGCCAGCACGCTCGGCGTGCAGGGCTGGGTCCGCCAGAACATGTTCTCCAGCATTCCCAACGCGCTGGTCACCGTGCTGGGCATCTGGATCGTCTACGCCTTCTTCGACACGATCCTGACCTGGGCGGTCGGCAATGCCGTCTGGGAGGCCGCCAACCGGCGCGAATGCCTCGACAAGGTCGGCCGCTCTGGCGCCTGCTGGCCGGGCGTCATCGCCTGGATCCCCAACCTCATCTACGGGCTCTACCCGAAGGACCAGGTCTGGCGGATCAATCTCGCCGGGCTGGTCCTCGTGCTCTGGGCCCTTCCGCTCTGGCTGCCCCGCGTCCAGTCCAAGGCCCTGATCGGCCTGTCGCTGGTGCTGCTGTTTCCGCTGCTGGTGTCGTATTTTTTTCTTGGCGGGGAGAAGGGCGTGATCTGGAGCGCGCTGATCGCGCTCGGGCTCGCCGGTTTTCTCTGGGCGCTGCTGACGGCGGCGACCGAAACCGTCAGCGGGCTGAGTTTCAGCCGCTTCGCGGTGGCCGCTCTCGGCGCCGGCGGTGGCAGCGACGCGGCGCGGCGCAACGGGCAGCTCGCGGCGCTCCTGGCGCTCTATGTCGTCGCGTTCATCGCCGTGCAGGCGCTGTCGCTCTCCTTCGTTCCGACCCGGGTCTGGGGCGGTCTGTTCCTGACCCTGGTGATCTCGGGCATCGGCATCGCCTTCTCGCTGCCGGCCGGCATCGTGCTGGCGCTGGGGCGGCGCTCGCGCATGCCGCTGATCAGCCTGCTCTGCACCGTCTTCATCGAGTTGTTCCGCTCGGTGCCGCTGATCACCATCCTGTTCATGTTCAACACCATGCTGCCGCTGTTTTTGCCCGTCGGCGTCGAGGTCAACCAGCTGCTGCGGGCGATCGTCGCCGTCTGCCTGTTCGCTTCGGCCTATATGGCGGAGGTCATCCGCGGCGGCCTGCAGGCCATTCCCCGCGGCCAGTATGAGGCGGCCTCCGCCATGGGCCTCGGCTTCTGGCAGGCGACGGGCCTGGTGATCATGCCGCAGGCGCTGAAGATCATGATCCCGACGATCGTCGGCAACTTCATCGGCCTGTTCAAGGACACGACGCTGGTCTCGATCATCGGCCTGTTCGATCTGCTGAGCATGTCGCGCGCCGTCGCCGAGGATACGCGCTGGCTCGGGCTCTTCCTTGAGCCGTTCTTCTTCATCACGATGATCTACTTCGTGGTCTGTTTCACCATGTCGCAATACAGCCTCAACCTCGAGCAGCGCCTCTCGGCGGGAGAGCGCCGATGACCGATGCGGTTTCGGGCGAGCTTCCGGTCGAGCTCGTCGGCGTGAACAAATGGTTCGGCGCCTTCCATGCGCTCAAGGACATCGACCTGCGGGTGCGCGAGGGCGAGCGCATCGTCGTCTGCGGCCCCTCGGGCTCGGGCAAGTCGACGATGATCCGCTGCATCAACCAGCTGGAGCGGCATCAGGAGGGCACGATCCGCATCCATGGCCGCGCCTATGGCCGGGACCTGCGCGAGAACGACGCCATCCGCCGCGAGATCGGCATGGTCTTCCAGTCGGTCAACCTGTTCCCGCATCTGACCGTGCTGGAGAACTGCACCTTCGCGCTGACATGGGTGCGACAGATGCCCAAGCAGGAGGCCGAGGATCTCGCCATGGAGTTCCTGGCCCGCGTCCGCATCCCCGAGCAGGCCCGCAAATATCCGCTCCAGCTCTCCGGCGGGCAGCAGCAGCGCGTCGCCATCGCGCGCGCCCTCTGCGTCCGGCCGAAAATCATGCTGTTCGACGAGCCGACCTCATCGCTCGATCCCGAGATGATCAACGAGGTCCTCGACACGATGGTCGAGCTCGCCGAGAGCGGCATCACGATGCTCGTCGTCACCCATGAGATGGGCTTCGCCCGCAAGGTCGCCGACCGGGTGATCTTCATGGACCAGGGCGAGATCGTCGAGGAGGCGCCGCCCGAGATCTTCTTCGCCAGCCCGCGCTTTGACCGGACGCGGTTGTTCCTGAGTCAGGTTCTCTGAATCCAGCTCTCAGATTCCCCGGGGGCGCCCGGAACGGCGCGCGGTCTGACCCCGAGAAAGCCCTGCCCCGCGCAAGGGCCAGGCCAAAAGAAATCCCCGCCGATGCGCGTCAGGCGCTGCGGCGGGGAGGAGGACATCCCGTTGTTCCCCGTCGCGACGGGGAAGCGGTCAAAAGCAATCAGAAGCGATCAGAAACGGTCGTAACGGCGATAGCCGGGCCGCGGGCCGTAACCGGGGCGGGGGCCGTAGCCGGGACGCGGGCCATAGCCCGGGCCGCGCCCATAGACTGGACCGCGCCCGTAACCGTTGCGTCCGTAGCGCTGCTGGCGCGTGGTTTCCTGCATCATGTACAGCCGGCGCTGCTTGGCTGCGGTCATCGTGAAGGCGACGTCCTGCTCGTCGAGCTGAAGCGCGGTCGCGGCCGGCAGCGCCTCGGGAGAAGCGGCGGCGGCGGGCGTGGCCAGACCGATGCCTGCGAGAGCAGCAAGGCCGACGATGCGGGCAAGGAACGACGACCTGTTCATGGCAAATCCTTTTTGCGCCGCATGACGCGGCTCGAGATCAACGTCGGGTTTCGCGAATCGTTCCCGACTCCTCGGAAAATCGGGCCAGCCACCCTTCTCTGCAACCGTTTTGCGCTCATCAGCGCAGCGGTGGTCGCGAATCTCGGCTGTTGCGCTGCCATCGCCGCCGACAGTTTGGGCTGAGGCGTCGAGCCGCGTCAGAATTGCAGCAGGCACTCGCGCAGGGTGCGGGGTTGTTCCGCGCCGGGCTCGCGCCGCTTGACGCGCAGCAGCAGGCCGGCAGCCGCCGCCGCGCGCACATCGCGCGGGTTCAGGCCGAATTCCTGCTTGAAGGCGCGGCTGAAGCTGGAGGCGTCCTCGAAGCACAGCGCATCGGCGATGGCATTGATGCTGGCGCCATTGGCCGTGTCGGACAGGTCGGCATAGCCGCGCAGCAGGCGCCGGTGCCGGATATAGCGGGCCACCCCGCCATCGTCCTGGAACAGCCGGTAGAGCTGCGTGCGCGACATGCCGACTTCGCGGCACAGCAGCGTCGCGTCGAGGGCGGCATTGCGCAGGTTCAGATCGATGAACTGCCGGACCTTCTCGCGTCGCGTCAGGTTGATCTGGCTCGAGGCGAGGTCGAGGCGGTCGGCGGAGGGGCCGGTGCAGGCCAGCACCATGGCGCGCAGGGCGTTCGTCAGCCGCGGCATGTCGGCGGCGTCGAGTTCCCCGAAGCTGCGTTGCAGCAACCCGATATAGTCGCCCAGCAGCCGGCCGAGCGGCGTGTCCAGCGCCTGCGCCTGCGCCGCGTCCAGCAGCGGCGCCAGCTCGCGGAAGCTGTCGCGCGGCAGATAGAGCTGCAGCCGCTCGTCGCTGGAGCGCTGGCTGACGAGTTCGCGGCCGAGCGACGCCACATAGGGCACTGAGCCCGGCACATCGAGGGTGAGCCCGGCCCCGCCCGAGCCGATCGTCCGGCGTTGGCCCAGCGTGATCACCCAATGGTCGATCGGGTTCGAGCGCAGCAAGGCGGTGTCGCGCACCGCCGTCAGCGCCGGTGCCTTGACCTTGCTCAGCCCGAATTCATCGAGCGTCCAGACGATGCTGCTGGCTTCGAAGCCGACCTCGCTCTCGTTCAGCGCGATGCTGAAGACGCCGTCGAACCAGCCCTGCCACGCATCGAACTGCTCCCGGATGGGCAGGTCGGTCGTGGTGAAGCGGACTGGAATCATGAGGCCCCCCGGCATATCGAATGCCGAAGGGTAACACGGCGGCCGCAGAAGTGACATGCGCGGCATCGTGCCGCGAACGCAGGGGTCGTGCGGCCCGAAATCTCGGCGACATCTACGGCAACGGGCGCCTGCGCGCAGGCGGGAGGCCCTGTGTTGCGAGCGCGGCCCGGTGGCCGATCACCAGCGGCGGCAGACCTGGACCCGGCGTGTCTGCCAGCGACCGCGCGAGTCGCGGAAACGGCGCGTCTCCCACCAGCAGCGACGGCGATGCCAGTTGGCCTGCTCGACGCCGCTTTCCGTGGTCACGCCTGGCATCGAGGCCACGGGCGCAGCGACGGCATCACCCGCCGACAGACACCCCAAGCCCAGCCCCGCGGCGAGAAGCCATGTGGTGAGAAGCCCTGCACGAACCCACATTGTCGTGTCCTTTCCCAAAAAACAGGGCGGGTCGACGATCGCCCTGTCAGAAGCGCCAGATCAGCGGCACGATGAAAACGGAGACGATGAAGAACCAGATCAGCAGGGGCAGGCCGAGCTTCCAGTAATCGCTGAACGCGTAGCCGCCCGGCCCCATCACCATCAGGTTGGTCGGGGTCGCGATCGGGGTCAGGAAGGCCCCGGCCGCCGCGACCGCCGTGCTCATCAGCACGGGCTTGGGCGAGATGCCCATGCTGGCGGCCGCGGCGACGCCGATCGGGATCACGATCAGCGCGGTCGCGGTGTTGCTGATCAGCTGCCCCATCACCGCCGTCAGGATGAACAGGCCCGCCAGCAGCGCCATCGGCCCCGCATCGCCGACCATCAGCACGAGCCGCTCGGCCAGGAGCTTGGCGGCGCCGGTCTCGACCATGGCCGTCGAGAGCGGCATCATCGCACCCACGAGAATGACCGTGGTCCAGCTGATCGCACGGTAGGACTGCTCCACGCTCATGATGCCGCTGAGGATGATTGCGCCAGCGGCAAGCAGGCCCGCCACTGCGGGCGGCACGATGCCGGTGGCCAGCAGCAGGACCATGCCGAACAGGATGATCACCGCCTGCTTGGCGCCGGGGCCCATCGGCACCGCCTGGCGACGGACGAGTTCAGGTGAACTGACGACCAGCACGTCGGGATCGTCGAGATGGGTGTCCAGCGCCTTCCAGGTGCCCTGCAGCAGCATGGTGTCGCCGGCCTCCAGCACGATGCCGCCGGCCTCGCCCGTCGCGCTGGCGGCGATCTCGTTGCCGGAGCGCTGCACGGCGAGGATGATCAGGTCGCCGCTCTCGGTCACCATGCCCGGAAAGACGCTCTCGCCGATCAGGCCCGAGCGCGGCGGGATGACCACCTCGGCGAGCCCGGAGCGCTTGTTGAACAGCGTCTCCTCGCCGGCGCCGGTCGTGGCGCTTTCGTCGCGGAAGGCGAGGTGGAGCGTCGCGGCGAAGGTCGCGGCCGCTTCGGCATCGCCTCGCAGGAGGAGATGGTCGCCCTCCGCGATCGCCTGGCGACGCAGCGGGCTTGCGCTCTCGCCCTCCTGGATCGCGACGAGCTGGAGGCCGGGATAGGCGGACAGATCGATCGCCGCTGCCGGCTGCCCGACATAGGGGCAGGTCGCGCGCACGCGCAGCTGATAGATGCCGCTGGCGAGCCCATACTGCTCGACCAGCGTCTTGGCATGGCGGCTGAAATCGGCCGGCATCGTCGCGCCGTTGCGCTCCGGCAGCAGCTTCTGGCCGAACAGGATCATGATCGCCATGGAGCCGGCGAGCAGCGGAATGCCGACCAGCGCGAATTCGAAAAAGCCGAAGCCGCCGACGCCCGCATCGGACGCCGCTTCCGAGACGAGCACGTTCACGGGCGTGCCGGTCAGCGCCAGCATCGAGCCGGCATGGGCGGCGAAGACCAGCGGCATCAGCAATTGCGAGGAGTTGCGCTTCAGCCGGACCGCGATGACCACGACGACCGGCAGCAGGGCCGCCACCGCGCCGTTGACGCTGATCAGCGCCGTCAGCAGCGCCACGAGGCCCATGGTGAGCAGGAGGAGGCGCGTGCGGCTGTCCTCGCCCGCTCCCTTGATCAGGAGCTGGCCGGCCCAGGCGGTGACGCCGGTGACCTCCAGCCCCGAAGAGACGACGAACAGCGCGGCGATGAAGATCACGGCCGGGTCGCCGAGCCCGCCCAGCGCCTGAGGCAGGGTCAGGACGCCGGTCGCCCACAGCGACAGCGCCGTTCCCATCGCCACCAGCACGACCGGCACCCTGTTCGTGACGAACAGGACGACGGCCGCGGCGATGATCAGGGCGGTATAGGCAATGGGGCTCACGCGTCAGCTCCTCGTTGGGCCTTCGACCGGGCGACCGCCCGAGCGGTCCTTCAGTCTTCGAGCGTCGCCATCAGGATGCCGAGCCGGCAGCCCTTCTCGTATTCGTCGAGCTTCACGAACTCCTTGATCGTGTGGATCTCGGCCTGGCCGGCGCCGATGGTGATCGTCGGGACGCCCGCCTTGTCGAGCCAATTGGCGTCGAGGCCGCCATTGGAGAAGATGTAGGTCGGCTCCATACCGAGCATCCCGAGCGCCCTGGTGGCGCGCTTCACCACCGGACTGTCCTGGCCCAGTTTGAAGGGCGGGTAGGCCGCCGCACGCTTGAAGACGACTTCGGCGGTCGCGCCTTCATGGTCGGTGACGGCGGCCTTGGCCTTGGCGAAGGCCGCCTCGAACCCGTCGACGATCTGGGTGGCGAAGCTCAGCTCGGGGCTGCGCGCCTCGCCCTTGAGGAAGGCATAGTCGGTGACGACGTTCGTGGCATCGCCGGCCGGCTTGCCGTCCCGGCCGCCGAAGATGCCGATATTGCTGCTGCCGAAGGCCTCGCCCTTGACCACCTTGCCGAACCAGCCGGCGGCGCGGGCTTCCGTCAGGCCGATGGCGCCGACCATCGTCGCCGAGATGCCCTTGTCGGGCGCGACGCCGGCATGGGAGGCGCGGCCGGTGATCTCGACCTCCCAGTTCTCCTGGCCGACCGCGCCTATGATCAGCTCCGAGGCCAACTGCCCGTCGACATTGATGCACATCGCCGGGCTCTTGAGGTCCGCGGGGTTCAGCTCGCGGGCGCCATGCAGGCCGCTTTCCTCGCGCACCGTGAACAGCAGCGTGATCGGCGGATGGGGCAGCTTGTTCTTGATCAGCGTCTCCGCGACCACGACGAGCAGCGCGACGCCGGTGCGGGCGTCGCCGCCGAGTGCCGTCGTACCATCGGAGACGATGCGGTCGCCCTCGCGCCGTGGCTTGGCACCGGCGCAGAGCGGCACGGTGTCGAGATGGGTCGAGAACAGCAGGCGGGGCCCCGGCTTCGTGCCGGGCAGCTCGACGATCAGGTTGCCGGTCTGCGTCGGCAGCGGGATGCGGCTGTTGACGTCGTCGTAGCGGATCGCCGAGGCCGGCACGCCGATCTTGATCAGCGCCGCGCTGACGGCGGCGGCGATCGCAGCCTCCTCGCCCGTCACGCCCTCGACCGAGAGGAAGTTCATCAGATGGTCGATCGCCGCCTCGACATCGAGGGGAATGGTGGCGTTGCTCATGACATCCATCCAAGTTGAGGGCCCGTTGTGACGACCGGGCCTGGCTTGCTTCGAGGGTTCGACACGACGGCTCACAGGCCCCAGGGCAATCCCAGCGTTTTCCAGATCACGAACAGGGCGGTCCACACCAGGAACATGCCGGCCAGATAGGGCAGCATCAGCGCCACCACGGTGCCGACACCGGCGTTGCGGTCGTATTTCTGCATCAGGCCGACCACGAGCGCGAAATAGGCGTTGAGCGGCGTGATCATGTTCATCGGGCTGTCGCCGATGCGGTAGGCCGAGAGCACCGCTTCGGGCTCGACGCCGAGCTTCATCAGCAGCGGCACGAAGACGGGCGCGAAGATCGCCCATTTGGCGATGGCCCCGGTCAGCAGCAGATCGATGATGGCGACGACGACGATGAAGCCGAGCAAGAGCGGAAGCGCGCCGATATTGGCCGACTGCAGCACCCCGGCGAGGCTGAGCGCCATGACCGTGCCCATGTTCGTGTAGGTGAAATAGGCGACGAACTGGCTGAGAATGAAGAACAGGAAGATCGTGCCGCCGAGGCCCTTGATCGATTTCTCGATGGCCGCGATGACCTCCGTCAGCGTGCGCACCGTCCCGGCCCCGATGCCGTAGCACCAGCCGCTGGTCAGGAAAATCAGCATGATCAGGGCGATCAGCCCGTTCATGAACGGTGAATTGCCGATCAGTTCGCCGGTCGTCGGGTTGCGCAGGGGCGCGCCGGCGGGAACGGTCAACAGCAGGAACACCGCGATCAGCCCGAGCAGCCCGAAGCCGGCGAAGCGCAGGCCGCGGGATTCAGCTTCCGACAACAGCGCCGCCTGATCCGTCGTCGTTCCCTCCGCGGCCTTCTTGGGATCGTAAGCTCCAAGTCTCGGGCCGACGACCTTGTCCGTGATGAACGCGATGGTCATCGTCAGAACGACGACCGACGCGAACGAGAACCAGACGTTCGAGGCCAGGCCGATGGTGCGGGCCGGATCGACGAGACGGGCGGCGTCGTTGGTGAACTCGACGAGCACGGCGTCCAGCGGCTTGATCAGCATGTTGACCGTGAACGCGCCGGCCACGCCCGCGAAGCCGAGCGCGAGGCCCGCCATCGGGTTTCGCCCGACGGCCAGATAGGCGATGCCGGCGAGCGGGATCAGCACGAGATAGCCGGCATCGGCCGCGATGCTGGCGGTGATGGCGACGAAAGCCAGGATGTAGGTCAGCGCCGCGGGCGGCGAGATGATCACCAGCTTGCGGATGAGCGCGGTGACCAGGCCGGATTCTTCCGCCACGCCGGCGCCGATCATGGCGGCGATCATCAGGCCCACCGCGGTGAAGGCCATGAAGTTCGGGACCAGCGACGAGTAGATGAACCGGATGCCCTCGGCGTTGAGAAGGCTCCGGATCGCCGTCGAGGCGATCTCGATCTTGTGGGTCTCGGGGTTGATGCGCTCGTAGGACACCTGCGCGCCGAACAGGCTGAACACGGCCGACAGCACGATGACGATGCCGATCAGGATCAGGAAGATCACCACCGGATGCGGCACCATGTTGCCGACCTTCTCGACCCCGTCGAGGAAGCGCTGCATCGTGGTCTTGGGTGCGGTGCTTTCGATCGCCATATCGGCCTACCCCCGGCGCCGGGATCGGCTCCCGGCGAAAACGAACGAACCGCCGGGACGATGACCCTAGCGGAAACCTGCCGCCGAACTTAGTGGGATGCGCCGTCAGGGCATCGGCCCAGAATCCCAAAGCTTGGGCCCGCTGTCCCAAAATGGCGAGAAGCGGGCGAGACTGTGGTCGGTCCACCGCATCGTGACGAAAGCAGGGCGGCGAGGCTTGTCTTCGAACCGTTACGTCGCTTCAATACCGCAGCGTCACAAGCGGATTGCGAGCCCGGCCAGCCTGGCCGGAACCGTCCCGGATGCACGCAACGTGTCCGGCGGGACGTTCCGCCCGGTCGATGAAGAGTTCGGAGTCTTGCCTCATGCCGGAACAGCAACCGACGACGCGACGCTGCGTCCCGGGACAGGCCGGCGACGGGGGGCGGCCATGAGGCCGGCATCGGCACGCATCGCTGTCCGCGGCCGGGGGGCACGCATCGCCGCGATCCTCGCCACCGGCCTGTTGCTGGCGGCCTGCGCCTCCGCACCGCGCGGACTGCTCCAGACCGTCGCTCCCATACCGAACACCGACAAGCTCGACATGCTCACCGCGACGACGCGGGCGGTCTCGGACGAGCCCGGCGTGCTCTATGATGGCGAGCGGGGCATGGGCGTCTCCTTCAGCAACATCGTCGTCTCGATCCCGCGGAACCGGGAGCCCGGCACGATTCAGGTTCCGCGGTCGGTGCCCGGCAATCCGGAGACGGACTTCACGGTCAGCGCGGCGACCTCGCTGCAGAAATCCGATCTGCCGCGCTGGTTCGCCTCGGCCGGCGGTCGCAAGCGCCGCGCCTTCATCTTCGTGCACGGCTTCAACACGCCCTTCGACCGGGCCGTCTTCCGTTTCGCGCAGCTCGCCCACGATTCGGACGCCAATGCTGCGCCGATCCTGTTCTCATGGCCGTCGCGCGGGCGCCTGCTCGACTACCGGCTCGACCTCGACAATGCCTCCTATTCGCGCTCCGATCTCGCCGAGGTCCTGATGATGGCGACGAAAAGCCCGGCTGTCGGCGAGGTCGTCGTCCTGGCCCATTCGATGGGAGCCTGGCTCGCCGTCGAGGCGCTCAAGCAGGTCGCGCTCAAGAGCGGCGGCGTCCCCGCCAAGATCAACAACCTTATCCTGGCGTCGCCGGATCTCGATGTCGGAGTCTTCCGGCGTCAGATTGAGGATATGGGTCCGCGGCGCCCCAACATCACGATCTTCGCCTCGCAGAACGACCGCGCGCTGCAGCTCTCGCAGTTTCTCGCGCGCGGCGCGACCCGGCTGGGAGCGATCGACCTGTCCCGCGAAGACTACCTGACGCAGCTCGGCGACCTCAAGGGCATCACCGTCGTCGACATCAGCGCGATCAAGGCCGGGGACCGGGTCAACCACGACACCTACGCCTCGAGCCCCGAAATCGTCCGGCTGATCGGTAACCGCCTGATCGAGGGACAGGTCATCACCGATTCGGACGTGACGGGCACCGGAACGGCGCTGGAGACGGTCGGCTCCGCCGCCGGCCTGTTGATCACCGCCCCGATCCGCGTCTTCGATGCGGCCACGACACGCTAGGAGATGACGCAGGGTCGATTGCATGTGTCAGGCAATCTTGACAATATTGAGCCAGATCAAGGTCCGGAAGGCAGGCCGGATGACAGTCGAAGCCAGACACTCGGAAAGACACAGCCGACCCGACGATCCGCAACACGGAGGCGACCATGGCAACGTCCGCAAGCGCTCGGCCCCCCTGCGCAGCAGGATCTTTCATCGCATCGGTCGCGGTCCCGCCGGACCATCCCGCCTATCCGCGGGCGACATGGATCGAGAGCTCCTTGGAGCGGGCCGTCCAGCCCGCCAGGACCCGGACGCTCCGTGAGCCAGCCGTCTTCACCCAATGGACCTTCGGTGATCTCACGCTGATCCGCGAAATCCGGCACGCCGGCTCGTCGACGGAAGGGCCGCTGGCCTCGCCATCGACGCGGCGCCAGGGCTGCGTCGCCCTGCTGCGGAGCAAGAGCGGCGGGGCGTGGCCGACCCTGATCGTCTCGCCCCGCGCCGGCGCGGCGCGGGCGGCCCTGGAGCGGTCCTCGCATCGCCTCGGCGAGGATGCCGAGCTGCTGTCGCTGCTCATGCCCCGGGAATGGCTCGAAGGCGCTTTTCCCGGCGCGGCAACGGCCTTGCGGTTCTGCGAAACCGAAACGGGACCCGGTGCGCTGCTGGTGGGCTTTCTGCAGCAACTCGTCGAGCAGTCCTGCCATGTGCAAGGCGAACAGGCGAAACGGCTGGCGATCGCGACGCGGGCCCTGGTCGAGGCGTGCATCATACCGGCCCATGAAGTCTCGGCTCCGGAACGGCCGGTCGAGGACAGGGAGGTCCTGGACCGGCAGGTGCAGGACAAGCCCGGCGGGGGCCATGGCGCGCTGGCCCCGCCTTCGCTCGCCTCGGGCATGGTCGAGCGGGCTCGCCTGATGGTGCAACGGCACATGGCCTCGCCCGATTTCGGGCCGCCGCAGCTCGGGCGCCTGCTCGCGATGTCGCGTTCGAAGCTCTACCGCCTGCTCGACGGCGATGGCGGCGTCGCCCATTTCATCAACCGCGAGCGGCTGAAACAGGCCCGGCGCGATCTCATGGCGCCCGGCGAGCCGCTGTCCGTTCACGCCATCGCCAACGAGGCCGGCTTTCGCGATCACTCGACCTTCAGCCGGGCCTTTCGCCGGGAATATGGCTGCAGCCCGACGGAACTGCGCGAGCGCGAGCAGCTCGCCCGCCAGCATTCGGGCTCTGCCGCTGTCGGCATCCCGCTCGCGCCGTGCCCCGAGCGGGTCCCGTGCATCGCCTGCGAACCCCGGCGGGAGAATGGGATGAACAGACCAGATTTGGGATTCTGAGCTGATCCGGCCCGGAGGCGGTGTTGCTAGCCTTCGGCTGGACGCCGGACAACGGGGCGCGATGACGCCCGCCGGGCGCAGCAGGGCGAGAACCCTCGTCGGCGGCGCGCAACGGACAGTCGCGAGGCGAGTGAACGACTGATGCGAGATCGGACTGGGCAAGCCTTGAAGTGGCCAGACTTGAAGCGGCGGGACGGGTGGTCTGGCTCCGGCGAAGGCCTTGGCCGACGCGGCGCGGATGAGCCTCGGCGCGCGGCCGGCGCGCCCCGGCTCACCGCCCCGGCTCTGCTCGCCGTCCTGCTCGTCGGGGCCGGCGGCTGCCAGCGCGAGGCCGAGACCGCACCCGCGCCGCCCATCCGCACGGTGCGCACCACCACGGTCGAGGCGCCGCGCCAGATCGCCGATCTCGGCTTCAGCGGGCATATCGAGGCGCAGGACCAGGCCTCCCTCTCCTTCCGCATCGGCGGGCGGGTGGCCGAGCGCCTCGTCGGCATCGGCGCGACCGTGACCGAGGGCCAGGTCGTCGCGCGGCTCGATCCGGAAAACGAACTCAACGACCTGCGCGCGGCGCGCGCGGCGCTGACCGCCAGCGAGGGCGCGCTGCGCAAGGCGGAGAACCAGTACCAGCGGCAGGAGCATCTGCTGGCGCGCGGCGTCACCACCCAGGCCGATTTCGAGGCCGCCGAGCAGGGCCGCACCGCCGCGCGCGCCCAGGTCGAGGCGGCCCGCGCCCGCGTCAGGACGGCCGAGGACATCGTCGCCTTCACCACGCTCAAGGCCGATGCGCCGGGCGTCGTCACACGCGTCGGCGCCGAGCCGGCCGAGGTCGTCGCGGCGGGCCGGATGATCGTGCAGCTGGCGCGGCGCGACGGGCGCGATGCGGTGTTCGAAGTGCCAGCCGATTCGATCCGCGCCATCCCCGCCGACGCCAACATCCATGTCTCGCTCGCCAGCGATCCCACCGTCAGCGTGCGCGGCCATGTCCGCGAGGTCGCGCCGCAGGCCGACCCGGTGACGCGGACCTTCCGCGTCCGGGTGGGGCTCGCCAATCCGCCGGCGTCCTTCCGGCTCGGCACCGCGGTGTCCGGCGCGGTCCGCGGCGGTGAGGCGTCGGGCATTGCGATCCCGGCGACCGCTCTGACCGGCCAGGGGCCGGCGACAGGCGTCTGGGTCGTGGACCCGACCGCGCTCACCGTTTCGCTGCGCAAGCTCGAGCTCGTCTCGCGCGACCCCGCCACTGCGCTGGTGGGCAAGGGGCTGGCGCTGGGCGACATCGTCGTCACCGCCGGCGCCAACCTCCTGAAGGAAGGGCAGCGCGTGCGTTTGTCCGGAGCCGAGGCACGATGAGTTTCAACCTGTCGGAATGGGCCCTGAAGAGCCGCTCGGTCGTGATTTACCTCATGATCGTGGCGGTCGCCGCCGGGGTGCTCGCCTTCGTCAAGCTCGGCCGCAACGAGGATCCGGCCTTCGTCATCAAGTCGATGGTGGTCGTCGCCGCCTGGCCCGGCGCGACGATCGAGGACACGCTCAGCCAGGTTACCGAGCGGCTCGAGCGCCAGATCGAGGAGACGCCGGGGCTGGATTTCGTGCGCAGCTTCACCACGCCGGGCCGGACGACGATCTTCGTCAATCTGAAGCAGGACGTCCCGGCCCATGCCGTCCAGGAGACGTGGTTCAAGGTCCGCAACCTCGTCGCCGATGTCCGCCACACCCTGCCGGCCGGCACGGTGGGACCCTTCTTCAACGACCGCTTCGGGGACACCTTCGGCATCATCTACGGCTTCACCGCCGACGGCTTCACCGGCCGCGAATTGCGCGACCATGTCGAGGCGGCCCGCTCGCGGCTGCTGCTCGTCCCCGACGTCTCGAAGATCGAGGTCATCGGCGCGCAGGACGAGCGTATCTTCATCGAGTTCTCGGTGCGCGAACTCGCCAATTTCGGCATCGACCGCACGGCCTTGCTCGGCGCGCTGCAGGCGCAGAACGTCGTGCGGCCGGCCGGCGTGGTGCAGACGCAGGACGAGAAGTTCTCGCTGCGGGTGTCGGGCGCCTTCCAGTCGGAAGCCGATCTGCTCAACGTCAATTTCCCCGTCGGCGACCGGATGGTGCGGCTGGCCGACATCGCGACGGTGAAGCGCGGCTTCGCCGATCCGCCGCAGCCGATGTTCCGCGTCAACGGCCAGGCCTCGATCGGGCTCGGCATCGCCATGCGCGAGGGCGGCGACATCCTGGCGCTCGGCGCCAACATCAAGAAGGCGATGGCCGCGATCACGGCCGATCTCCCGGTCGGCATCGAGCCGCAACTGGTCGCGGATCAGTCGGTCACGGTCGACGAGGCGATCGCCGACTTCATGTCTTCGCTCTGGCAGGCGGTGGCGATCATCCTCGTGATCAGTTTCATCAGCCTCGGCGTGCGGCCGGGTCTCGTCGTGGCGCTGTCGATCCCGCTGACGCTCGCCGTCGTCTTCGCCATCATGAACGTCGTCAACATCGATATGCAGCGGATTTCGCTGGGCGCGCTGATCATCGCGCTCGCCCTGCTCGTCGACGACGCGATGACGACGACGGATGCGATGGTGACCCGGCTGGCGGCGGGCGACCCGAAAGCCAAGGCGGCGACCTTCGCCTTCGAGAAATACGCGGTCGCGATGTTTGCCGGCACGCTGGTGACGATCGCCGGCTTCGTGCCGATCGGCTTCGCCGCTAGCTCGGCCGGCGAATACACCTTCTCGCTCTTCGCGGTGGTCAGCATCGCGCTGGTCGTGTCCTGGTTCGTCGCGGTGATCTTCGCGCCCGTTCTCGGCATGGCGTTGCTCACGGCGCCGAAAGCCTCCGGCAAGGCCGCCGGACCCGGACCGGTCGAACGCGGCTTCCGGTCCCTGCTCTCGGGCGCGATCCGGGTGCGGTTCCTGACGATAGCGGTGACGATCGGGCTGTTTGCGGCCTCGATCCTGGCCTTGCCGCTGGTGCCCCGCCAGTTCTTCCCGGCTTCGGACCGGACCGAATTGCTCGTCGACATGACGCTGCCGCAGAACGCCTCGATCTATGCCAGCGAGGCCCTGGTGAAGCGCTTCGACGCGGCGCTGAAGGACGATCCCGACGTGGCGCGCTGGAGCACCTATGTCGGGCGCGGCGCGATCCGCTTCTACCTGCCGCTGAACGCGCAGCTTCCCAACGACTTCTTCAACCAGGCGGTCATCGTCGCCAAGGACGTCGCCGCCCGCGACCGGCTGCAGAAGAAGCTCGAGGCCAGGCTGGCCACCGAATTCCCCAACCTGATCGCGCGGGTCTATCCGCTCGAACTCGGCCCCCCGGTCGGCTGGCCGGTGCAGTATCGCGTCACCGGCCCCGACATCGCCGAGGTCCGCACCATCGCGATGAAGCTGGCGCAGGTCGTCGCCGCCAATCCGAGCACCGACCAGGTCAATTTCGACTGGATCGAGCCCTCGCGCGAACTGCGCCTGCGCGTCGACCAGGACGAGGCGCGGCGTCTCGGCCTGAGTTCGGCGGCGCTGGCGGGCATCGTCAACACGGTCGTCTCGGGAACCGTGGTGACGCAGCTGCGCGACGACATCTATCTCGTCGACGTCGTCGTGCGTGCGCAAGGGTCAGACCGCATCTCGCTCGACACGTTGCGCACGATGCAGGTGGCGTTGCCGGGCGGGCGCTCCGTGCCGCTCTCGCAATTCGTGACCTTCAGCTACGATCTCGACGCGCCGCTGATCTGGCGGCGCGACCGCGTGCCGACGCTGACGGTCGCCGCCGACATCAAGCCCGGCGTGCTGCCCGAGACCGTCGTCAGCGCGCTGGCGCCCGGCATCGAGGCGCTGCGCAAGACGCTGCCGCCGGCCTATGGCATCGCCACGGGCGGCACGGTCGAGGAGAGCGCGACGTCGCAGGCCTCGGTGATCGCGGTCGTGCCGGTGATGCTGCTGATCATGTTCACCGTGCTGATGGCGGAGCTGCGCAGCTTCAAGCTCTTCGCGATCGTCATCAGCATTGCGCCGCTCGGCATGATCGGCGTCGTCGGCGCGCTGCTGCTGTCCGGCAAGCCGCTGGGCTTCGTTGCCCTGCTCGGCGTGCTCGCGTTGATCGGCATCATCACCAAGAACGCGGTCATCCTGATCGGCCAGATCGAGGCGGAGCGGGCCGACGGCAAGAGCATCACCCAGGCTGCGATGGACGCGGCCTCGACGCGCTTCCGGCCGATCATGCTGACGGCGATCTCGACGGTGCTCGGCATGATCCCGATCGCGCCGACCGTGTTCTGGGGCCCGATGGCCTTCGCGATCATGGGCGGTCTGCTCGTCGCCACCGTGCTGACGCTGATCCTGCTGCCGGTGCTCTACGTCACCGTGTTCGGCGGTGCCTCGCCCGCCGCCGACCAGGCGAAGGGCGTGGCACCCGAGACCGTGGGAGCGCCTGCGCGATGACCCGACATCCTGGCACTCCACCCTCGCCCCGCCGGCCACGCGCCCTGCCGCGCCTGGGCGCCCTCGCGCTGCTGCTGGCGCTTGCGGCCTGCGACAGCGCCGAAAAAACGGCCCCGAGCGCCGGTCGGCCGGTGCAGGTCGTCCAGGTCCAGGCCAGCAAGCTCGCCGCGGGCGTCGAACTCAGCGGCGAGATCCAGGCCGAGAAGACGGTGTCGCTCGCCTTCCGGATCGCCGGCCGCATGGCCGAGCGGCCGGTCAATGTCGGGGATCGCGTTGCACCTGGCCAGATCGTCGCCAAGCTCGACCGGACGATCGAGACCAATGCCGTCGCGGCCGCCCGCGCCGCGCTGGAGGCGGCGCGGGGCGAGGTGGTCACTGCGCGCAGCACTTTCGAGCGCCAGGAGCGGTTGATGGACCAGGGTTTCACGACCCGCCCGCGCTTCGATGCCGCCCAGAAGGCGCAGGAAACCGCCCAGGCGGCGCTGGAGAACGCCGAGGCGCAGCTCGAACAGGCGCAGGACAGGCTCGGCTTCACCGATCTGCGCGCCGACGTCGCCGGCATCGTGACGGTGCGCAGCGCCGAGCCCGGCGAGGTCGTGCAGCCCGGGCAGGCGATCCTGCAGATCGCCCGCGAGGATGGCCGCGACGCGGTCTTCGCCGTGCCGGCGCGGCTGCTGGAGTCCAAGACCGGCGATCCCCTCGTCAGCGTCGTGCTGGCGGAGGCGCCTGGCATCAGCGCGGTCGGCCGCATCCGCGAGATCGCGCCGCAGGCCGACCCGGTCACCCGCACCTTCCAGGTCCGGGTCGGGCTGCAGGATCCCCCCGAGGCGATGCGGCTGGGCTCGACCGTGGTGGGATCGGTCGAGACGACCTCCTCCGTGATCATGTCGATCCCCGCCAAGGCGCTGACCCGGTCGGGCGCCTCGCCCGCCGTCTGGATCGTCGATCCCAAGACCTCGACGGTCAGCCTGCGGCCGGTCGACATCCTGCGCTTCGACCCGGACCACGTCGTCGTCTCGCAGGGGCTCGTCCCGGGCGAGATGATCGTCGCGGCCGGCGTGCAGGCGCTGCATCCGGGCCAGCGCGTCGCGCCGCTGCCTCCCGCGCGCAGCGCGGCGACCGCTGCCGCCAGGGCGCCGGGCTGACGCGCCCATCACGCGATCGCCGCCGCTGCGGCGACCGTCCCGTTCAACCGAAGGACATCTCCCATGAGCGATCTGGTCTTCATCGCCTTCCCGACCGAGCAGAAGGCCGAGGAGGTCCGCCAGAAGATCCTGGCGATGCAGCGCGAATATCTGATCGAGCTCGGCGACGCCGTCGTCGTGGTCAAGGACCAGGCCGGCCAGATCAAGCTCAACCAGCTGATCAACCTGACGACGACCGGCGCGGCCTCGGGCGCGCTCTGGGGCACGCTGATCGGCTTCATCTTCATGGCGCCGCTGCTGGGCACGGCGCTGGGCGCGGCCTCCGGCGCGCTGGGCGGCAAGCTGACCGATGTCGGCATCAACGACCAGTTCATGAAGGATGCGGCCGCCGCGCTGCAGCCGAGCACGGCCGGGCTGTTCCTGCTGATCCGCAAGATGACGACCGACAAGGTCCTGGCCGATCTGCGCGGCAGCGGCGGCACGCTGATGAGCACCTCCTTCGACGAGACCAAGGAAGCGGCACTGCGCGAGGCGCTCGCCGCCGCGGCCCCCGGCGAGACGGTGACGCCGGCAACGACATGATCGCGCCCGGGGTGGGCGGCCCGATGGCGGAGCGGGCGCAATGGGCGCTCGCGACCGCCAGGCTCGCCGACTTCCAGCCGCTTCTGCCGGCCGAGGAGGAGGTCGTCGCCCGCCTGCTCAGCGGCACCTATGACCGCCTCGGTGACGGCAGCCGGCCCACCGCGCCGGACCCGAGCCGGGTCGTCAGAGCCGCCTTCCTGCGGTTCCTCATGCTCGGCGGCGAACCGGGTTGCCGGCCGCATGAAAAGGGCGTCCGCATCACCGGCGCCTGGATCGTCGATACCCTCGATCTCGAAGCCTGCCATGTCTTCCGCGACATCGGCCTGATCGACTGCCATTTCGAGGCGACGCCGATCCTGCGCGCGGCGATCATCAACCGCCTGTTTCTGGACGGTTCGTCTCTGCCCGGTCTCGAGGCCGAACGGCTGGAGGCGCGCGGAGGGGTCTATCTGCGCGGCGCGCAGGTAACGGGCGAGATCAACGTGGCGCAGTCGCGCTTCGGCGGAAACTTCGAGTGCGACGGCGCGACGTTTCGCGTCGCCGGCGGCCATGCGATCGACGCCGGAGCGATCGAGCTGCGCAACCTTCTGCTCAGAGGGGCGACGCTGCGAGGCGGCCTCGCCATCGCCGGCGCGCGGATCGCGGCCGATCTAGACTGCTCGGGTGTGGTCATCGAGGGCGTCGAAAGCCTCGCAGTCGATGGCACGGAAACCGAGATCGGCGGCAGCGTCGTTCTGCGCAAGGCCCGGGCGGATGGTGAGGTCAGGCTCGTGGCCTCGGTGATCGGCGGCGATCTCGATGCCAGCGGCGCGGCGCTGACCCATGCCGGCGCGATGGCGCTGGACATCAGCCGCTGCGCCATCAAGGGCGCCTTCTTCCTGCGCGGCGAAGCCTCCGTCGCGGGCGCGCTGTCGATGACCGGCGCCTCGATCGGCACCATCCATGACGAGGTGGCGTCCTGGCCGGCGGCCGGTGACCTGCTGCTCAACCGCTGCCGCTACGGCGCCTTCATCGCCGCGCCCGTGGATGCGGCGAGCCGGCTCGACTGGCTCTCGCGACAGACCCCCGAACGCTGGGGCGAGGATTTCTGGCCCCAACCCTATGAGCAGCTCGCCGCGGTCTTTCGCGAGATGGGCCATGGCGAGGATGCCCGCGCCGTCCTCATCGTCAAGGAGCGGCTGCAGCGACGCGCGCGGCGGGCGCGGGCGAAGAGCCCGCTCTGGCGCGCCGCGCTGACGCTGACCGACGGCTTCCTCGCCGCCACGCTGGTCTATGGCCGCCAGCCGCTGCTCGCCTTCGTCTGGCTGATCCTGTTCTGGCTCGTCGGCGTCGGCATCTTCGGGATGGCGGAGCGGGCCGGCGCCTTCAAGCCCAACAGCGCGGTCGTGCTGCGCGCGCCGGAATGGACGCTCTGCGGTGTCGAACGCACCCAGCAAAGGCTGCTCGGCGCGCCGCCGCAAGCCACGCAGGGGCGCGCCGCGCCGGGCCAGACGCAGCTCGCCTGCTATCGCGAGCAGGGCGAGGCGTCGAGCTATCCGGAGTTCAACCCGTGGTTCTATTCGCTCGACACGCTGTTGCCCGTGCTCGATCTCGGGCAGAAATCCTTCTGGCGGCCCGATCCGGTGGGCCGTCACGGGCGGGTCGCGATCAGCTATTTCTATCTTCAGGCGATCGTCGGCTGGGCGCTGAGCCTGCTGGCGGTGGCGGGCTTTTCCGGGCTGGTGAAATCGCCATGATCGGGCCGGGACGCAAGGTGGCGAGGGGGTGCGGGTGAGCAGGACGGCGAAGACGGCAGCAAAGACGGCGGCAGGGACCGAGGGAGCCCGGGCGGCGCGACAGCCGCTGGTGATCGATCTGGCGCTGCAGGGCGGCGGCGCGCATGGCGCCTTCACGTGGGGTGTGCTCGACCGCATCCTCGAGGAAGACTGGCTGACGATCAGCGCGATCTCCGGCACATCGGCCGGCGCGATGAACGCCGCCGTGCTGGCCTCCGGCTTCGCCAAGGCCGGCCGCGAGGGCGCGCGGCAGGCGCTGGAGGCCTTCTGGCGCAAGACCTCGGACGCCGCCCGCTTCAGCCCGTTCCAGCGCAGCCCGCTCGATGTCCTGCTGGGGCGCTGGACGCTCGACAACTCGCCGCTCTTCGTCGCGATGGACATGATGTCCCGCGTGGTCTCGCCCTACAGCCTCAATCCCGGCGGGGCGAACCCGCTGGCCGACATCCTGGCCGAGGTGATCGATTTCGAGGCGCTGGCGGCTGGCCCGATCAAGCTCTTCGTCACCGCCACCAATGTCCGCACCGGCCGCGGCCGGGTCTTCCGCAACGCCGAGATCACGCCGCAGGTGCTGCTCGCCTCGGCCTGCCTGCCGACGCTCTTCCAGGCGATCGAGATCGACGGCGACGGCTATTGGGACGGCGGTTATTCCGGCAACCCGACGATGACGCCGCTGATCCAGGAGAGCGATGCACTCGACACCATCCTGGTCCAGATCAACCCGGTCGAGCGGCCGGGCACGCCGACCACCGCCCGCGACATCCTCAACCGCCTCAACGAGGTCTCCTTCAACAGCGTCCTGCTCAAGGAACTCAGGATGATGGCGCTGCTGCGCAACAGCGCCAACCCCCGGGATCGCGAGGGCGCGCGCTGGGCCGGGATGCGGATCCACCGGGTCACCAGCGACAGGATGGCGGAGCTCGGCTATTCCTCGAAGCTCAACGCGGAATGGGAGTTCCTGACCATGCTGCGGGCGGAGGGGCGGCAGTCGGCGGAAGCCTTCTACAGAGCGCACAAGGACGATCTCGGCCAGCGCTCGACACTCGATCTCGACGAACTGACGCAGGGCGTGTGACCCCCCTCAACCGCTTGATCTTCGGGATAACCGCGCCGGTCATCCCGGGCGACCGGAGGGAGACCCGGGATCCATTCCCGAACCTCTCCGATCAATGCTCCGGAATGGATCCTGGATCTTCGCTTCGCTGCGTCCGGGATGACGGCGCAGCTCTTTCGCCCAAGCTCCGCGCGGGCAGCAACCGACAGGACCACGAATGACCAGCGGCAGGATTCACCAGGGCGCGCAGGTTCTGATCGCGATCATCCTCGTGGTCGCGGCCTTGTCCGTCGCCAGCTCCGTCTTCGCACCCGTCGCGTTCGCGCTGTTCATCATCGCGCTGGTCTGGCCGCTGCAGCGCAGCCTGCAGGGCTTCCTGCCGCGCATGCTGGCGCTGGCGATCAGCATCGTGGTGATGGTGCTCGCCTTCTTCGCCTTCGGCTCGCTGATCGTCTGGGCCTTCGGCCGCGTCGGGCGCTGGATCGCGGCCGATGCCACGCGGTTCCAGCAGCTCTACGACCAGGCGGCTCTCTGGCTCGAAGGCCATGGCATCGCCGTGACCGGGCTCTGGGCGGAGAACTTCAACGTCGCCTGGATGTTGCGCATGGCGCAGACGATCAGCGGCCGTCTCAACACCACGATGAGCTTCTGGCTGGTGGTGCTGGTCTATGTCATCCTCGGCCTGCTCGAGGTCGAGGATTTCGGCCGCAAGCTCAAGGGCATGCGCAACCGCCTTGTCGGCGACGTGCTGCTGCGCGGCAGCACGCAGACCGCCGCCAAGCTGCATCGCTACATGCTGGTGCGGACCGTGATGAGCCTGATCACCGGCGTGCTGGTCTGGGGCTTCGCCACGGCCGTGGGCCTGCCGCTGGCGGCGGAATGGGGCTTCATCGCCTTCTCGCTGAACTACATCCCATTCCTCGGACCGCTGGTGGCGACCGTCTTCCCGACGCTGTTCGCCATGACACAGTTCGGCTCCTGGCAGGCGGTGGTCGCGGTCTTCGCCTGCCTGAACCTGATCCAGTTCATCGTCGGCAGCTATATCGAGCCCCGCGTCGCCGGCAGCGCGCTCTCGATGTCACCGACGCTGGTTTTGTTCTCGGTGTTCTTCTGGGCCTATCTCTGGGGCGTGTTCGGCGCCTTCATCGGCGTGCCCCTCACCATCGCGCTCTTGACCTTCTGCGCCCAGCATCCGGCGAGCCTCTGGGTGGCGGAGCTGTTCGGTTCGGGCGCGCCCGAACCGATCCCGGCCAACGACGTCGTCAAGGTTTGAGGGACGCCTACGCTCAGCCCCCTCGTCATTGCGAGCGCAGCGACGCAATCCAGAGGACGTCGAGCGAGCCCTTCTGGATTGCTTCGCTGCGCTCGCAATGACGAAGGGATCGCTTCAAGCGCCGAGCGCGGGCCTGATCTCGACCCGCTCCGGCGCCATCAGCGCCAGCCCGCCATCCGCGCGCGCACCCAGCCGGTGGATGTAGAAGGCGGTCGGCTCGTCATTCGTCGCCTCCATCACCGGGGAGGGCGCCGAGACGATGCGCAGCGGGCCGCATCGGCCGATCCAGTCGATATGACGGTGGCCATGCATCGCGACGAGCCGGTGCGCCTGCGGCTTCAGCAGCCGCACGAAGCGGCTGCCATTGATCAGCGCGGTGCCGATCCGCTCGGAGAAGGCCTTGGCCTGCTGCGGATACTCGACCGGGTGGTGATGCAGCGCCACGATGAAGCGGGCACGGGGATATTGCGCCACCGCCGCCAGCATCGCCTGCATGTCCTCCTCCGCGACGAGACCGAGCGCGTTGGTGAAGGAGAAATGCGTTTCCGCATTCGAGTTCAGCAGCACGACGCCGAGCCCGTCCGGTTCGGCCGGCGGCAGCACCATCGGGAAGGACGCCTCCCAGATCGCCGACAGCCCCCGCGACAGGCGCAGGCCCCCCGCATCGGCGAAGGCCGCGATCGCGGCACGATGCGGGGCCAGCCGCTCCGAGAGCGTCTGGCCGATCTGGCCGGCCGTCTTGTCGACGACATGGACGCGCGCGCCCTGCACGGCTTCCGTCACCGACAGCGTCCGCATCTGGCGCAGGCGTTTTCCGGGGCTGCCAGGCAATTCGAGCCGCGCCGGATTGGCCCGGTCGACGATGTTGACGTCGTGGTTGCCGGGCAGGATCAGCGTCAGCGCCGCGAGGTCGGGATGGCGGGCGAGCGCGTCGAGGAACTCGCCCCATTCGGCCGAGCGGCCGGCATCGGTCATGTCGCCGGTGATCAGCACGAGATCGAGCGGCGTGGTGGCATGGATTGCGGCCAGCCGCTCCAGTGCGAGGTGCAGGCGATCATTGCCGCGCGGCCCGGCCCGGCCGCTCTCGATGCGAAAGCCATAGCGCTCGCCGACGACATGGATGTCCGACAGATGCGCCACCCGCCAGATCCTGTCGGATGAGGCGGCCTCGTCGAATTTCCCGATCCCGCGCGGCTGGCTCATCGTTCCGTCGGCAATGCCCCAGAGTAGCGCGGCCCCGGCGAAATAGACGCTCATCACGGCGATGGTGTTGGCCAGCGCCGGCCGCACCAGCCGCAAGGGGTAGGCGAGATCGGCGACCTCGCCGGACCAGCGCGTCGCCGGCCAGACGGACGCCGTGATCGCCAACGCGACGAGCGCAGCACCGGCACCCGCGGCGAAGGCTGTCAGCCCCCGCAACCGCGCGCGGCTGTCCTCGCTCGCATCCACGGAGAGAAAGCGCTCGGCGAGATGGCGCAGCCCCTCGCGGGCGAGCACATAGCCGGGCTGGACGGCCAGCGAGATCAGCGACCAGAAGCTGCGCTCGACGGCCCGCAGCAGCGGCCGCAGGCCAAACCAGCCGATCGCGGCGACAAGTCCCAGCAGGAGGAACGGCCCGATGCCGGCCAGCGCCAGGATACGGTCGGCTACGTCGTCATACCAGGCGGTGACCACCAGCGGCGCGACGCCGAGCAGAATACCGGGCACCAGCGCCAGGATGATCCAGGCCAGGGCGAGCTTGGGCAGGTTGATCTCGCCCAGCAGCGTCCCGGCGATGGCGAGCAGCGAATGCGTCTTGGTGCTGCTGGCGTCGTCCTCGGCGTCGCCGCGGCGCGGTTCGATCAGCATCGGCCGGGCGCCGCTGCGCAAGGCCTGGCACGATCCGTGCCGCTGCCCGGCAAGAGGGCGGGCGCTTCCAGACGACACTCAGCAACCATCGATGCGACCCGAAAAGGCCCACCCGAAAATGGGACGGCGGGCACAGAACTGAGACAGGCGGCAGATGCTCGCCCGAACCCCGGATGCTAGCCTGACGGCAGAGCGAAATGCAAGATGATACTGCGCAATCAGGCAAGAGATCGCGTTTTTCCATGAAGACGCAAAGACAAAAATCGTCTTCGTACAGTGGAGCGCCCAATTGTCTTCGCGCCTCGTCTTCGGCTCGCCGCTCGCGCAGGCCTGAATCGCAGCGCTGCGCGCCGGCCGACAGGTTCTTGTCGTCATGACCGCGCCGGCATCACCGCGCCAGACCCTCTCATGGCCCAGCTTGCTGGGACGAGGCCTGCTCTTCTTTGGGCTCTGGCTCGTCCTGATCGGCGCGGCCTCCAAGGATTGGCCAGTCGGCCTCATCGCGGCGGCGGCGGCGACTTGGGCCAGCATCCCGCTCTGGCCGCCGGAGAGCCGGCTGTCGCCGACGGGACTGCTGCGTTTCGTCCTGCGCTTCCTGCCGCAGGCGGTTGTGGCGGGGCTCGACGTCGCCAGGCGCGCCTTCGCCCGGCGCATCGCGATGACGCCGGGCATCGTGACCTACCGCGCCGGCCTGCGATCAGGAATGGCGCAGGGCGCGCTCTGCGCGGTGATGAGCCTCCAGCCGGGCAAGCTGCCTGTGTCCTGCGCGGCGAGCGGCGAGATGCGTGTGCATTGCCTGGACAGCGACGCACCCGTCGCGGCCGAACTCGCTGCCGACGAGGCGGCCTTCCTGCGCATCCTGCCGGGAGATCGCTCCGGTGCCTGAGAGCCTGACCCTCATCGCCCTCTTCGTCTTGCTGGCCAGCGCCGCCGGGCTGGCGATCGTGCTGCGCTCCGCGATCGCGATCGAAAAGCTGATGGCGGTGCAGTTGCTGGGCACCGGCGGCGCCGCCACGCTGCTCCTGCTCGGCGCGGCCACGGCGCAGCCGGCGCTGGCCGATGTCGCCTTGCTGCTGGTCCTGCTGTCGGCCTTCTCCTGCGCGGCCTTCACGCTGGGGGAGGGCGAGCCCCCCGGAGACGCCGCGAAACCGGACGAGCCCGCGTGATGGAGCTCTCTGACGTCTTCACGCTGGTCTGCGTCGTCGCCGGCGCCATCCTGTTCCTGGCGGGAACGCTGGGGCTGCTGCGCTTTCCCGATACGCTCAGTCGCCTGCACGCGCTGAGCAAGGCCGACAATCTGGGTCTCGGCCTGATCGTGCTCGGACTGCTGCCGCTGCAGACAAGCCTGATGGGTGGGGTCAAGCTCGTCTGCATCTGGCTTCTGGCGCAGCTCTCGGCCGCGACCGCGAGCCAGCTGATCGCCGGCATCGCCGCCCGCCGGAAGCCGCAGGCATGAGCCTCGTCTTCGACATCGCGCTGGTCGCCGGGTTGATCGCGCTGGCGCTGCATGTCGTCGTCACCCGCGACAGCCGCGGCGCGATCCTGGCTTTCATCGCCTTCGGCCTGCTGCTCGGCATCGGCTGGGCGCGGCTGGCCTCGGTCGATGTCGCGCTGACCGAGGCCGCGATCGGCGGCGGCCTGACCGGCATGCTCCTGCTGCGCGCCCACGCCCATCTCGCGCGCGAAATCCCTCCCGAGGCGAGGGCCCGGGCCGAGCCGCGGCGCTGGCTCGCCCCGGCGATCGCCTGCGGCCTCGTCACCCTGGCGCTGGGCGCGGTCGTGCTCGCCTTTCCCCGGCCAGCGCCGAGCCTCGCGCATCAGGCGGTCGCGTCGCTGGAGACGACGGGGCTCGGCAATCCCGTCACCGCCGTGCTGCTGGCCTATCGCGCCATCGACACGCTGCTGGAGAAGATCGTGCTGATCCTCGCGCTCGTCGGCGTCTGGTCGCTGAGCCGCGACGGCGCCTGGGGCGGGGCCTCGCAGCTGCGCCCGGCGATCATCCCGGAGCCGCTGGTCTTTCTGGCGCGGGTGCTGCCGCCCTTCGGCGTGCTGATCGCGGTCTATCAGGTCTGGGTCGGCGCGGATCTGCCCGGCGGCACCTTCCAGGCCGGCACGATCCTGGCCGCGATGGCGCTGCTCGTGATGCTGGCCGGCCTGCGCCCGGCGCCACCGACGCAGGCGAGAGCGCTGCGGGTGATGCTCGCGGGCGGGCCGGCGCTGTTCGTGCTGGTCGGCTTCCTCGGCGTCGCGGCCGCGCAAGGGTTCCTGTCCTATCCCGAGGCCATCGCCAAGCCGCTGATCGTCGGCATCGAGGCGGCGCTGACGCTGTCGATCGCGGGCACGCTCGCCCTGCTCGTGGCCGGCCCGCCGGACAAAGCGCCCGCATCATGAGCGCGCTGGCCCTGACATCGGCGTCGCTGTTTGGCCTGTGCGGCGCCGCGCTCGTCGGCATCGGGCTGTTCTGCATCGTCAGCCATCCCGATCTGCTGCGCCGGATCATCGGCTTCAACATCCTCGGCGCGGGCATCTTCCTCGTCTTCGGGGCGGTCGCGCGCCGCGGGGCGGCGATGGGGCTCGGCGGCGATCCGGTGCCGCAGGCCATGGTGATCACCGGCATCGTCGTCGCCTTCGCCGCGACCGCCCTGGCGGTCGCGCTGCTGCGGCGTCTGGCGTCGCTGACCGGGAGCGCATCGCTCGACGCCACGACGCCGGCGACGCCGCCGCGGAGCGACGCATGACGCCGGCCTATGCCGCGACACCGGGTGGCCTGCTGCTGGTGCTGGCCGTCATGCTGCCCGCGGCGGCCGCACTCGTGATGCTCGTGATTGGCCAGCGCCACACCCGTCTGGTGGCGCTGATCGCGCTGGCGCTCGGCCTCGTTGTGGCGCTCGCCACCGGCCTCCAGCTGGTGCGCAGCCAGACCGCCCTGATCTATGTGCTCGGCAACTGGCAGCCGCCGCTCGGCATCGCGCTGCGCGCCGATGGGCTGTCGGTGATGATGCTGGCGGTCACCGCCGTCGTCATGGCGGCGACGGGTCTGTTCGCGCGCGAGCTGTTCGGGCTCGACCTCGCAACCGCCGACGGGCGCCTGGCGACGAGCTTCTGGATTTTGCTGATGGGGCTGTGGAGCGGTCTCAACCTCGTCTTCGTCTCGCAGGACCTGTTCAACCTCTATGTCGCGCTCGAACTCCTGACCTTCGCCGCCGTGCCGCTGGTCTGCCTCGACGGGCGCGGCGAGACCATGGCCGCAGCCCTGCGCTACCTGATGTTCGCGCTGCTCGGCTCGATGCTCTATCTGCTCGGCGCCGGCCTGCTCTACGGCGCCTATGGCACGCTCGACATCCGGCTGATCGCGAGCGCGAGCCATCACGGCCCGGCGATGGCGATCGCGCTGGCGCTGATGATCCCCGGCCTGCTCGCCAAGGCAGCGCTGTTTCCTCTGCATCTGTGGCTGCCGCCGGCCCATGCCGGGGCGCCGGCTGCCGCCAGCGCGGTTCTCTCGGCGCTGGTGATCAAGGCGCCGGTGTTCCTGATCCTGCGGCTGGTCGCGGACATCGCCCCGCCGGGGGCGGCCGCCGTCGCGGGGCAGGTGCTGGCGGTGCTCGGCGCGGCCTCGATCCTGTTCTGCAGCGTCATGGCGCTGCGGCAGGAGCGGCTGAAGCTGATGATCGCCTATTCGACCGTGGCGCAGATCGGCTATCTGTTCATCGTCTTTCCACTCGCGGGAGTTGGCGACGGGACCGCGCCCTGGGGCACCATCGCCTGGACCGGCGGGGCGCTGCAGCTGACCTCGCATGCGCTGGCCAAGGCGGCGATGTTCATGGCGGCGGGCATCGTCGCTGAAGCCGTCGGGCATGACCGCATCCGCGATCTCGGTGGCTTCGGGCGTGTCCTGCCGCTGACGGCCACGACCTTCGGGTTGGCGGGTCTATCGCTGATGGGCATCCCGCCGAGCGGCGGCTTCATCGCGAAATGCCTGCTCCTGACGGCCGCCGCCATCGGCGGGCATCTCTGGCTCGCCCTGACGATTCTGGCCGGCGGGCTGCTTGCCGGCGGTTATGTCTTCCGCGTCATGGACAGGGCTCTCGCGACGCCTGCCGAACCGCTGTTGCTGCGCAAGCCGATCCCGCTGCGGCTCGAGCTCATACCGCTGGTACTGGCGATCCTGGCCGTGGCGCTCGGCTTCCTGCCGCTCGAGCCCGTCGGCCTGCTGCAGATCGGCAGGCCCGATAGCGCCCTGGCGGTGTCGCCATGAGTTTCGCAACCAGCGCCGCCGGCCTGCTGCTGGCCACCGCGCTCCTCGCGCCGCTGGCGCTGGCGGCCGCCTGCCTGTCGCGCGCCGTCCGGACACGCATGCCGGGGCTGCTCTGGCTCGCGCCCATGCCGGCCCTGCTGGCGGCCGGGCTCCTGCCGGCCGGCACGGCCATCGCCTTCCCGGTGCCGTTCCGGATGGCGCTGGCGCTCGACCCGCCCGGTGCGATCCTGCTCGGCGGCGCGGCGCTGCTCTGGAGCGCGGCGGGGGCCTATGCCGCCTCCTATCTGCGCGGCAAGCCGGGGCTGACGGGGTTCTGCGTCTGGTGGCTGCTGACGCTGGCGGGCAGCCTCGGCGTCCTCATCGTCGCCGACATCGCCGGATTCTACCTGCTGTTCACGCTGGCGAGCCTCTCGGCCTATGGGCTGGTCGCGCATGAGCAGACCGACGCAGCCAGGCGGGCCGGCCTCGTCTACATGGTGCTGGCGCTGCTGGGCGAGGCCTTCCTGCTCTTCGCCTTCGTCATGCTCGCGGCCGGACAGCCCGATCCCAACCCGCTGATCCGCGATGCGGTGGCGGCGCTGCCGGGCTCGCCGATGCGCGACGGAATCATCGCGCTGCTGATGCTGGGCTTCGCCCTCAAGATGGGGCTGATCCCGCTGCATGTCTGGCTGCCGCTCGCCCATCCGGCCGCGCCGATGCCGGCCTCGGCGGTGCTCAGCGGCGTGTTGGTCAAGGCCGGCGTCATCGGGCTGATCCGCTTCCTGCCGTTCGAGGCCCCGCTGCCGGCCTGGGGCGCAGTGCTCGCCATAGCAGGCATCCTGACGGCCTATGGCGGCGCGGCGCTCGGCGTGGCGCAGCGGCGCCCCAAGACGATCCTGGCCTATTCGACCGTCAGCCAGATGGGCCTCGTCGCGGCCATCCTCGGCGCCGGGCTGGCGGCGGGCGATGCGTCTGCGCCGGGTCTGGCGGCCTATTACGGCGTGCATCACACGCTGGTGAAAGGCGGACTGTTCCTCGCCGTCGGCGTCGCCTTCGCCTCGGGCGGGTCGCGCCGGTGGCCCGTGCTGCTGCTGACGGCGCTTCTGGCGTTCAGCCTCGCCGGCCTGCCCCTGACCAGCGGCGCGCTCGCCAAGCTCGCGGTCAAGCCGATGCTGGGTTACGGCCTGCTCAGCATCGCGGTCTCGCTCGCGGCGGCCGGCAGCACGATGCTGATGCTTCATTTCATCGCCGTCATGGTCAGCGAGACGGCCGACAATCCGCCATCGAGCGCCCCGCCGGGCGAAACCCTGCCGTGGCTCGCCATCGCCGCCGCATCGCTCCTCATCCCCTGGTGGCTTTATCCCGCCCTGTCGGGCGGCGCGCTCGCCAGCGCCTGGAGCCTCCCTTCACTCTGGAAGCTCGTCTGGCCGATGATGCTGGGCGTCGTGGTCTTCATCGCCGCGAACCGCTTCGCCGGGCTGGCCGACCGCGTGCCGGAGGGCGACATTCTGGTGCTGGCGGAGCGGCAGGCCCCGCGTCTCGCCCGCCTGCCGGCCGCGATCGAACGGCTCGACGGGCAACTGCGGCTCTGGCCCGCGGCCGGGCTCGTGCTGCTGGCACTCGTCATCTGGCTTGGCGGCGGCTTCCTGATGGCGGCATGATGATGACTGGCAGCCCGGAATCCCGCATCAAAGCCCTGGACGCGCTTCCGTGAACGCGATCGAAAGCACAGCCCTCGTCGTTGCGGTGACGATCGCGTTCTTCGCCTGGAACCGGCTGCCGGTGGTGGTGGTCGCGATCGGGGCGGCGCTGTCGCTCTGGGCGCTGGGCGTCGTCACGCTGGAACAAGCGATGGCCGGCTTCGGCGACCGCGCGGTGATGTTCGTCGCCAGCCTGTTCATCGTGAGCGCCGCGCTGGACAAGACCGGCGTCACCGCCTGGGCCGGGCAGATCCTGATCGCGAAGGCCGGCGAGAGCACGAACCGCCTGCTCGTCATCATCATGGCCGCCGCCGGCGCGCTCACCGCGCTGATCAGCGGCGGCGGCGCGGTCGCGGCGCTGATGCCGGTCGTGGTGCTCGCGGCGATCCGGCTGCGGCAATCGCCGACGCTGCTGCTGATGCCGCTCGCCTTCTCGGCCCATGCCGGCGCCAACATCCTGCTGACCGGCGCACCCAAGAACATCCTGGTTTCCGAGGCGCTCGAGGACAACGGCCTGCCCGGCTTCGGTTTCGCCGAATTCGCGCTCGTCGGCCTGCCGCTGCTGGCGGGCACGATGCTGATCATCCTGCTGCTCGGCAAGCGCCTGCTGCCGGCGCAGGGCAATGCGCGACTGCCCGCCGATTTCAGCCAGCACGCGCAGACCCTGGTCGAGCATTACGGGCTCACCGACGGCTTCTTCCATCTGCGGGTGCGGGCGAGTTCCGACCTGATTGGGACGCTTCCGGCCGCACTGGCCTTGTCGCAGCAGGAGGGTACGATCGACCTCGTCAGCGTTCAGGCCGGACCATCGGGCATCGCGCGCGGGGACCAGCCGATCCGCGAGGGCGACTACCTCCTGGTCAAGGGCGAGGCGGGGGCGGTGGCTCGGCTCTGCGCGGCCTCGCATCTCGCGCCGCGCGACGAGACTGACGACGGTGACGCGGCCGGTGCGCTGCTCAACCGCAGCACGGGGCTGGCCGAGGTCGTGATCCCGCCGCGCTCGGCCTTCATCGGCAAGGCGGTGCATCCCGGCATGACCACCGAAGGCGGCGATCTGATCGTGCTCGCGGTCCAGCGCGGCGGCGTCGATCTCGATCCGGCGGACCCGCTTCTGCGGGCCGGCGACACGGTGCTGCTCAAGGGCAGCTGGAAGGCGCTCGACCTGCGGCTGGCGGATGCCGATGTGCTAGTCGTCAATTCGCCCGATCTCGTGCGCCGCCAGGCCGTGCCGATGGGGGCGGGCGCCGGCGTCGCGCTGGCCGCGCTCGGGGCGTTGGTCCTGCTGCTGGCGACCGGCTTCGTGCCGCCCGCGGTCGCCGCGCTCATCTGCGCGTTGGCGCTGATCGGCGCCGGCATCCTCTCGGTCGAGGAGGCCTATCGCGCCATCCACTGGACCACGATCATCCTGATCGGCGCGATGATGCCGCTCTCGATCGCGATGGTGCAGTCGGGTGCGGCCGATCTCGTCGCGCGCCAGCTCGTGGCGCTGACCGGTGGCGGCGGGCCGACGGTCTTCCTCGCCGGCCTGTTCCTGCTCACCGCCTGCCTCGGCCAGATCATGAGCAACACCGCCACCACCATGCTGGTGATCCCGATCGCGATGGCCGCCGCAGCCAGCATGGGCGTCTCGCCCCGGCCGATCCTGATGAGCCTGTGCATCGCCGGCTCGGCCTCCTTCATGACCCCGATCGCGACCTCGACCAACCTGATGGTGATGGGCCCGGGCGGCTACGCCTTCGGCGATTACTGGAAGCTTGGCCTGCCGCTGATGATCTGGTTCTTCGTCATGGCGGTGTTCTACGTGCCGCTGATCTGGCGGTTTTGAGGGCCCGCCCCGGAATCACGGCGTGGCTCGAACCTCAGTTCAAGCTCGACGACCTGCTCCACCTCGCCTGGCCGGAAGAATGCGCAAATCACCTTCCAAGCGCAGGACATGCGTCCATGTGAAAGCAGGGCGCTCTAGGGCGGAGGCGCTTTCTGTCCGCCCATGATCTTGTCGAGAAGCTCCTGGGCCGACGGCGCCGGTCTCGCCGGTTCGGTTCGCAGGCCCGGGCAATCCAGCTTTGTGGCGCCGGCTATCGAAAGCCCGCTCATCCCCCTCGCGCGAGGATAGGGATAACGGCTCTGATCGACATAGCGGATATGATACTGGCAGCCCGGCTGAAGCTTCTCCCAGAGTTCGGTGGGATCGTCGCTCCCGATCGTCGAAATGCCGACGCCATAAGAGTCGCCGTTGTCTGTGACGACGTAGCGGATGACCATATCCTGCGAGCTGAACTTGTCCTTGCTGACGACGAGAATGTTGCCGTCACCGGCGAAACGAAAGTCTGCAACGGGTCAGTGGGTCGGCGCCGCCCGCCGGAGACGGCCGCCGCTACTGCGGTATTGGTCGCGCCTCAGGCTTACAGCGATGCTGCGCCAAGCGCAGCATACCGGGATCGGGAAGCCAGCGAGTGACGCCAACTCGGGATCACCTGCGTGGGCCGTGACCTATACCGTCACGAAGCGATCCTTTAACGCCCATCCGCATCATGCCATCGCTCGTTGCTCCTGCCGCGCCTGATGGTCGGCGGGTCGTTCGAGCGACGTGCCATGCACCGTTGCGGGCGACGGGCCGTGGCCCGGCTGCGCCGCATGCCTCCGCTCGGCCGGGGTCGGCGAGATCCTGAACCAGGCGGCGTAGAGCGCCGGCAGGAACAGCAGGATCAGCACGGTCCCGACGGCGGTCCCGCCGATCAGGGTGTAGGCCATCGAGCCCCAGAACACCGAGCTGGTCAGAGGGATGAAGGCGAGGACGGCGGCCAGCGCGGTGAGGATGACGGGTCGCGTCCGCTGCACCGTCGCCTCGATGACCGCATGGTAGTCGTCCAGCCCGGCGGCCCTGTTCTCTTCGATCTGGTCGGTCAGGATCAGCGTGTTGCGCATCAGGATGCCGGCCAGGCCGATGAGGCCCAGGATCGCGTTGAATCCGAAGGGCTGGTTGAAGGCGAGCAGCGTCGGAACGACGCCGATCAGGCCGAGCGGCGCCGTGAACAGCACCATCGCCATCATCGAGAACGACCGGACCTGGAGCATGACCACGATCAGGGTGATGGCGATCATCAGCGGGAAGATCTTCGCCAGCGCGTCATTGGCCTTGGCCGCCTCTTCGATCGACCCGCCCATGTCGATGCGGTAGCCCGCCGGAAGCGAGGCGATCAGCGGCTGGAGCGCGGCGAGGACCTGCTTGGAGACTTCCGGCGGCTGGGTCGCCTCGTTGATCTCCGAGCGCACCGTGATCGTGGGCACGCGATCACGGCGCTTCAGCATCGGCTCCTCGAAGCGGATCTCCGAATGCCCGACTTGATCGAGCGGTATCTGGCGCCCCTCGCGGCTGATCAGCGAGAAATCCGCGAGCCGTGTCGGATCGAGGCGTTCGGGGCCGGCGCTGCGCGCGACGACGGGCACATTCCGGATGCCCTCGCGAACCTGCGTGACGGTGACGCCGGTGAGCAGGAACTGAAGT
Source organism: Allobosea sp. (assembly GCF_030695125.1). Lineage (GTDB taxonomy): Bacteria > Pseudomonadota > Alphaproteobacteria > Rhizobiales > Beijerinckiaceae > Allobosea. The sequence continues at coordinate 341,257 of NZ_JAUYTP010000016.1, forward strand.
TGCTGGCCCACCTGGGCGGGGGAGAGCCCGATGAGATTGAGCCTGTCCTGGTCCGGCACGAAACGCAGAATGGGCGTGCGGTTGCCCCAGTCGCGGTTGGCCTCCCGGACGTCGGGCACGCCGCGCATGATCTCCAGAGCCCTCTCCGAGATCGCATAGAGCTGCGCGGGATCGGGACCCGTCACGCGAAACTCGACCGGGAACACCGACGGAGGACCGAAGACGAACTGCGTCGCGCGGACATAGGCCTCGGGCGCCAGCCCCTGCGAGATGGCCTGCCGAAGGCGCTGCTTCAGCGTCTCGCGCGTCCTGGCGTCTGGCGTCAGCACGACGATTTTCGCGAAGGCCGGGTCCGGCAGCTCGGGCGACAATGCCAGGAAAAACCGCGGCGCGCCCTGGCCGACATAGCTCGTCACGATCTTGGCTTCGGGCTGCTCGTCGAGCCAGCGCTCGATCTTCGCGACCGCGGCCGTCGTCGTCTCGATGCTTGTGCCTTCCGGGAGACGGACCTCGACGAGCACCTCCGGTCGGTCGGACGTCGGGAAGAACTGCTGCTTCAGGCCGCCCATGCCGACGACGGACACGGCGAAGGCGAGGCCGACGACCGTGCAGGTCAGGACCTTGCGGTCGACCGCGAAGGTGATGAGCCTGCGCAGGCGACGGTAGTTCGGTGTGTCGTAGATCGCCGCGTGTCCCCCGGCGACGGGTTTGATATCCGGCAGCATCTTGACGCCGAGATAGGGCGTGAAGACCACCGCGACGATCCATGAGACGATCAGGGCGAAGCCGACGACCCAGAAGATGTTGCCGGCGTATTCGCCCGCCGTCGAGGAGGCAAAGCCGACCGGCAGGAAGCCCGCGATGGTCACCAGCGTGCCTGACAGCATCGGGGCCGCCGTATGGCTCCAGGCATAGGCCGCCGCCTTGATGCGATCCATGCCCTCTTCCATCTTCACGACCATGACTTCGATGGCGATGATGGCGTCGTCGACGAGGAGACCGAGCGCGAGGATGAGCGCGCCCAGCGTGATCCGGTCGAAGAAGCGACCGGTCTCCAGCATGATGAAGAACACCACGGCCAGCGTCAGCGGGATCGCCGCCGCCACGACGATGCCGACGCGCCAGCCGAGGCTGAGCAGGCTGACGAGCAGCACCACGCCGAGCGCCATCGCGAACTTCATCATGAACTCGTCCACGGCCGAGGCGATGTTGACAGCCTGGTCGGTCACCTTCTCCAGCGAGATGCCGAGCGGCAGCGCCTGCCCGATGGCGGCGGTCCTGGCCTCGAGCGCCCTGCCGAGCGCGAGCCCGTCCCAGCCGTCCTGCATGACGGCGGCGAGCATCAGGCTCGGCTCCCCATGGTGCCGGATGATGAAGCCCGGCGGATCTTCATGGCCGCGCCGGACATCGGCGATGTCGGAAAGCTTCAGCGTGCGCCCGCCGGCGACGAGGGGCGTGTCGGCGATGGCGCGAACGCTGTCATAGGCGCCATCGACGCGGATGAAGACGCGCGGCCCTTTGGTCTCGACGGAGCCCGCCGGCGTCACGGTGTTCTGACGCTGCAAGGCCGAGACGACGTCCTGGGCCGAGATGCCGAGCGTCGCCAGTCGCTCATGGGAAAACTCGACGAAAATCTGCTCGGGACGCTCGCCCAGGATGTTGACCTTCTTGACGCCGGGGACGTGGAGGAGATCCTGCCGGATGACCTCCGCCTGCCGGGCCAGCTCCCGCATCGGCAGGCCTTTCGCCTTGAGCGCGTAGAGGGCGAAGCTGACATCGGCGTATTCGTCGTTGACGAAGGGGCCGAGCACGCCCGGCGGCAGGTTCCGCGCCTCGTCGGAGAGCTTCTTGCGGGCCTGGTAGAACTCCTCCTGCACCCGCCCGGGCGGGGTGGAATCCTTCAGGTTGACGGTGAGATACGCGAAGCCCGGCCGCGTCGTCGTCTCGACGCGGTCATACCAGGCCAGTTCCTGGAGCCGCTTCTCCAGGGGCTCGGCGACCAGATCCTGCATCTCGCGGGCCGTCGCGCCCGGCCAGACGGCTGTGACCGTCAGGGTCTTGATCGTGAAGCTCGGGTCCTCCGCACGCCCGAGCTTGACGAAAGCATAGGCCCCGGCGGCCATGAGCAGCATGATCGCGAACAGGGTCACCGCCCGCTCGCGGACGGCGATGGCTGAGAGATTGAAGCTCATCGCGGGGCCGCCTCGACAGGGGAGAATGGCCTGACCGGCTGGCCCTCGCGCAGCAGATGCGCTCCCAGCGAGACGATCCGACGGCCGGCCTCGAGCCCGGAGACGATGGCCGTCTCGCTGGTCACGCGAACGAGACGCACCGGCTGGAAGGTGACGAGCGACCCCGTGTCGTCCAGGCGCCAGACGCCGGTTCTGCTGCCGTCGTCGAGGACCGCCCCAAGAGGCACCTCCAGGTCGGCTGCCGGCCCGCTTGCCGCGATGCCGATCGTGACGGTCGCGCCGAGCGGTGCCGCGCTGGCATCGCCGTCGAGGACATAGCGGGCCTCATAGGTCCGTGTTTGCGGATCGGCGGAGTCCGACAACTGCCGCAGCCGGGCCGGGATGCTCCGTCCGGAGGAACCGTAGAGCGTTGCCTGCGCGGGTGAGCCGATCACCGGCCGTATCGTCTCGGGCAACGCCACCACCGCCTCTCGCGGCCCGGCCTTGGCCAGCCGGATCACGACCTGCCCGGCGGCCACGACCTGGCCCGGCTCGCCCGACGTGTCCACGACGACGCCGTCCGCATCCGCGACGAGCACGGCGTAGCCGAGTTCGTTCTCGGCGACCTTCGCCTCCGCCTCGGCTGCGGCGGCCTGGGCGGTCGCGGTGTCCAGCGCCGCCTTGGCCTGTTCGTAGCGCTGGGGGCTGGCGGCGAAGCCGTTCTTGACCAGGACCGCGTACCGCGCCTCGTCCGCCGTGGCCTGGGTCAGGACGGCGCGTGCCGCCACGGCGGCATTGCGCTTGGCGGTCAGCGCCCATCGCAGATCCGTTTCGTCGATCCGCAGCAGCGGCTGCCCGGCTTTCACCGCCTGCCCGACATTGACCAGCCGCTCGACGATCTTGCCGGGAACGCGGAACCCGAGATTGCTCTGGACCCGCGCCGCGATGACGCCGGTGAAGCGCCTCTCCGCGCGCACCACCGGACTGGCGACCGAGATGAGCACGGTCGGCGCATCCTGGCGCGGGTCCACCTTCACGGAGGCTGCGGATCGCGGCCCGACCAGCATGATCGCGCCGCCGACACCCGCGGCCGCGAGGGTCATGGCGCCCGCCGCCAAAGCGAGCTTGGATTGTCGAGACATGAACCACACCGAAATGGATTGCGTTCGACATCTATATCGTTTATAGAGTTCGAGCGCAATCTAATTGTGAGGTCCGGCATGCGGGTGTCTCGACGACAGGCGGCGGAGAACAGGGAGCGGGTGATCGAGACGGCCAGCCGGCTGTTTCGCGAGAATGGCTTCGACGGGATCGGCCTGAAGGACCTGATGGCCGGAGCCGGCCTGACACAGGGCGGCTTCTACAAGCAGTTTGCGTCGAAGGACGAGCTGGTCACTGTTGCGACGCGTCGCGCGCTGGAGAGCGTTTCCGAGCGCTGGTCGAAGGCGGCGGCGGCGCGGCCGGACGACAGCTTGCGGGCGGTGTGCGAGTTCTATCTCAGCCAGGGCCACTCCGCCGAACGCGCCGATGGCTGCCCGATTGTGGCGTTGGGTTCCGACGCGGCGCGGCAGGGTCCCGAAGTCAAGGCCGCCTTCGAGGCCGGGATGCTCGGCTATCTCGACATGGTCACGGGATGGCTCGGCGAGGGGCGCGAAGACGAGGCGATGGTCACGCTGTCGACCATGGTCGGCGCGTTGCTCCTGTCGAGGATCGTGAATGACGAGACCCTGGCAGGGCGCTTTCTGGAGACGGCGGCCGCCAGCGTTGCCGGCAAGGATGTCAGGCGCCAGAGCGACGCGGCCGATGACCGGCCGGAGCGGATGCAATGAACGCTGTCCCTGCGCCCCACTGCGCCGCATCGAACACGAACTGGCCGCATTGAACGCGAGGGTCGCTGCGATGCAGCCCGAACCGAACCGACCGGACGCCGAGCGCGCCTGACGCGTCGTAGAATGGTGCGAATGCGGCACACATGCCTTTTGCCTGCCTGGAATCCCGATTGCAGTCGTCTGATTGGCTCCCGTGATCCGCCCTGACCACGCACACGTAGGCAAGACAGACTGGGGATCGATCAATGAGTGAGCATTGGGCCGTCATAGGCGCCGGAATGGCTGGGCTTGCCGTCGCACGCCGGCTCAGCGACGCCGGTCGATCGGTGACCGTGTTCGACAAGAGCCGCGGCCTCGGCGGGCGCATGGCGACCCGACGGGCCGGCAGCTTCCGGTTCGATCATGGGGCGCAATATTTCACCGCGCGCGGTGAGCGATTTCTGTCCCTCGTCGAGAACCTCACGGCCGAAGGATTGGTCGCGCGCTGGGGCGAGGATCATGTCGGCGTGCCCGGGATGAGCGCGCCGGCGCGCGTGCTGGCCCCGCAAGCAACGATCGTGACCGACTGCACAGTTTCCTCGCTGACCCGTGGAGCCATGGGGTGGAGCGTCTCGACGACCGATGGGCCGGCGGCAACGGACGGAAACGGCGTGTTCGCCGGCGTCGTTGTGGCGGTGCCGGCACCCCAGGCCGTGCCGCTGCTGATGTCGGCCGGCAGCAACTGGGACGGCGCGAGACGCGCGACCTACGCGCCCTGCTGGGCGCTGATGCTCGGCTTCGCGGCGCGCACCAAGCTCTCGGAGGATCGTGTTCGCCCGGAAGACGCGACGATCGCCTGGATCGCCCGCGACGGCTCCAAACCCGGCCGCGACCCCAGCGGCGACGCCATCGTCGTTCATGCTACGCCGGCCTGGTCGCGCGCGAGCTTGGAGGAGACGCCGGAGCGGGCGGCTGCGGCACTGCATGCCTGCTTCCGCGAGCTCACGGGCGAAACGGCTGACCCGAGCTTCATCGCGGCGCATCGCTGGCGCTACGCGCTTGTCGAGCAGCCGGCGGGAGAGCCGTTCTTCTGGGACCCGTCTGCACGTCTCGGCGCCTGCGGCGACTGGTGCATCGGGCCGCGGGTGGAGGCGGCGTTCGACAGCGGCGACGGCCTCGCAGGCACCATCATAGGCCCGAATGCGGCGCGATGAGCGCGAGCAATCCCGGACTTACGGCCTGCCTCGACGTATCCTGCCAGCTCTGCCGGCCGAGACCGACCATGCCGCCGGCATGAGGGGGGCCAACGCGATCTGCTTCATAGATGTCGCTCGGCCCGTGCCGAGACCGGTCTCGCCTGTCAGGATAGCAGATCGCCGGTGGAGGCGCGCCAAGAGCAGCGCTTGGCCTCTTATCGTGACGCAGACATTCGCCGTGACGCGGCGGCTCGATGGCCGAAGGCCCAGGAGCAAGCCTTTACGTCCCCTTAGGTAACCACCCGGCACAGTGGCGGCGACGAATAAAGTCTTGCCAACGAAGGACGTGTCGATGTCGATCCTTGCCTGCCTCGCAAACGGCACAGAAACGGCGAGCCGGTCCGACGGTTTTATGATCGACCGCGTGCTTCAGTCGGTGCGCCAGCATTTGGGCATGGAAGTCGCCTATGTGTCGGAATTCGTGCGAAACGAGTCCGTCTTCAGGGCGGTCGACGCTCCCGGCCTGGAGGCGCTGATCAAGCCGGGCGATTCGCGCTCGCTCGACGATGTCTATTGCCGCCATATCCTGGCGGGCCGTTTGCCGGAGTTGATCCCCGATACCTCCGCCATTCCCCTCGCCGCATCCATGCCGATCACCAAGGCTGTTCCCATCGGCGCCCATGTCAGCGTGCCCCTGACGCTGTCTGACGGTTCCGTCTTCGGCATGTTCTGTTGCCTGAGCCCGCATGCCAACCATTCGCTGAATGGTCGCGACCTGCAGGTCATGCGCGCCTTCGCCGACATCACCGCCCACCATATCGATGAGGATCGGCGCAGCAGCCGAGATCGCGATGCACGGCACGCCCAGATCGCCCAGATCATCGACAACCGCGCCTTCGACATCCACGTCCAGCCGATCTGGGATTTCGCCAGCGATCGCGCTGTCGGCTTCGAGTGCCTCGCGCGCTTCTCTCAGGAGCCCCGGCGCTCGCCGGACAAATGGTTTGCCGAAGCCGCTGAGGTCGGCCTTGGCGTGCCCCTGGAACTGGCGGCGATCGAGGCGGCTCTGGATCACGCCAGGCGTTTACCGAGCCACATCTACCTGACGATCAATGCCTCCGCAGAAGCGGTGATGGCAGCAGAATTCGGCGACATCGTCAGCCGGCTTGACCCGCATCGTCTCGTGATCGAGGTGACGGAACATGGCTTGGTGAATGACTACGAAGGACTGTTGGCCAAGCTCGATGACTTTCGGAGCCAGGGAGTCCGCCTCGCGGTCGATGATGCGGGGGCCGGCTATTCGGGACTGCAGCACATCGTTCGCTTGAAACCCGACATCATCAAGCTCGATATGTCGCTCACGCGCAACGTGGATGGCGATCCGGCCCGACGGGCGCTCGCCAGCGCGCTGATCTTCTATGCTCGCGAGACGGGCTGTCAGATCCTGGCCGAGGGGATCGAGCGCGAGGCCGAGTTGCAGACCCTGAAGCTGCTGGGCGTCAGCAAGGGCCAGGGATACTGGCTCGGTCGGCCCGTACCGATCGACGTCGCCGTATCGGAGTTGGCATCGGCTGCCGCCTAGAGCCTGCGGCCAAAGCTTGGCGAGATGCCCCAATCGCTTCAGTTCGACCGCTGTCGGAAAGCGGACATTCACCGCACAATCGCAGGGGGCACTCGCTCACGAAGGCGAACGATCCGATTGCATGACCCGGCGCACTGCCCGATCTTCATCGTGCGGAGATCACGAGTGCTGGGGGATAGGTCGGCGGTGTCAATCTCAGCCTCAAGGCCTCTAGCCCATCCGGCAGCAGCAGCCTTCGTGGGGACGTTCTTGGTCACGGCTGGCGAGCCTTCGCGCCTGACCTGTGCCTGCCAACTGTTACCCCTCTTGCGGATCGTAGCCATAAGAACCCCGTGACAGGTGTGACAAACGCTGTGACAGCCAAGGATTCTGATGGTTTCTGAGGAGTTGGTCCAAGGCCTAAAACCGAGATATCTCAAGAGCTTAGGAAATGGCGCGCCCGACACGATTCGAACGTGTGACCTCTGCCTTCGGAGGGCAGCGCTCTATCCAGCTGAGCTACGGGCGCAATCCGTGAAAGGGCAATAGCCGATCGCGGCGCGGGGGGCAACGAGGGATTTGGACTGAGCAAGGGCCCAAGGCGGCAGGGAGCACGTGTTCGAAGCGTGTCGGGCGCGCCGCGACGGTGGCAGGTTTGCCCTCGCCGGGTCTCACACCATCAGTCCCTTGCAGCGGAGACGACCCTGCACAGATAGCCGCGAACGGTCGCAGCATCGGCCAGCTGGCCCGCCTGGATCATGAAGACCGCATCCACCCGGGTGCCCTTGCCGGCCTTGCGCGCCGAAACGCGAAGGGTCTGCGGACGGCCGGACCCGGAGGTTTCCTGAAACGCCGTCAGCGCCCCGGCGGAGCGATCGACGCTGACCCGAATGAATCCCTCGGCCAGCATCGCGCTCCGCAGATTGCCGATCGCCCTGTCCCTGTCGACACCTGCGAAGCTCTGCGAGGTCCGGAAATTCAGGGCGGTGAGCATCGGCGTGCCCTCGACGCGGAAGTTGCTTTCGCAGCTCTGGGCCAGGAGGGGCGTGGCGCCCAAACACAGGATCAGTGTCGTGGCCGACAGCATGGTCTTCATCGGGGCGGGTCCTCGTCGGTCGTGATGAACAGGGTTTGACATCGCGCTTCGTCCAACGGCGCCGCCCGCCTGCCCGAGCGACAGACGAAGGTGCGAACGCCGGGGCGGGCGGATCGGGCGGCGCTCATGGGTCCGCCTTCCGTGCGGCCAAGAACACGCGAAAATCCGTGCGGCCCGACCCATGGCGGGCCTGATCGATGATCGAGAAGCCGCCGGCGGTCAGTTCGCTCGCCAGTTCGTCTGCGGTGAAGAACGACAAGGACGGCGCCTTGCCGATGAGCCTCATCAGCGGAATGGCGAGGCGAATGACGGCGTTCATCTCGGACAGGCAGGGGGTTTTGGTGATGAACAGGCCGCCTGGCTTCAAAGCCCGCCCCACGGACTGGAAAAAGCGCGGCCGGTCCTTGATCAGATGCAGGAGATTGAAGGCCAGCACCGCGTCGAACGGCGGGTCCGGCCAGAGCGGGCTGCGTCCGTCCGTGACCACGAACCTTGCGTTCGGGCACGCCGCCGCGGCCTTGCGCTCGTTGGCGATGGCGATCATCCCGCTTGAGATGTCCGTCCCGGTGATATGACCGATCGAGGGCGCGAGCCGCAGGGCCGTCTGGCCGGTTCCGCAGCCGAGCTCCAGAACCCGATCCGTGGCGCCGACGAGATCCCTCGTCGCGGACAGGGTGCGCTCATATCCGGCGAGATCCTTGATCGCGTGGCGGGAATAGGCCCGCGCCGTCCGGTTCCAGAACACGGCATCGACATCGTCTTCGGGCTCGCGTCGGGTCGGCATGCTGGGCTCCATCGGCCCCTCTCATCGCACAGGTCGCGATATTTGGATTTGCCGTATTCTGCAGATCCGATATTCAGGAGTGTATGAACGGCATCGACTGGAATTGGGTTCGGGCCTTCCGCGCGACAGCCGAGACCGGGTCGCTGTCTGCGGCATCGCGCAAGCTGGGTTTGAGTCAGCCGACCTTGTCGCGGCAGGTGGCCGCCCTCGAGGAGCAGCTGGCCGTGACCCTGTTCGAGCGGGTCGGCAAACGGCTCGTCTTGACGGCTGGCGGGGCGGGCCTGCTGGAGCATGCCCGCCAGATGGCCGCTGCGGCGGAGGCGCTGGCGCTCAGCGCCGCCGGCCAGGCGTCCGACCTGTCGGGCCGCGTCAGCCTGTCGGTCACGGATGCGGTCGCGACGCATGTCATGCCCGGCATCGTCGAGCGCCTGCGCGAGGAGGTGCCCCAGGTCACCGTCGTCGTCAGCGCGACCGATGCGCTCAGCGATCTCAGGCGACGCGAGGCCGACATCGCCATCCGCCATGTCCGCCCCACCGAGCCAGAACTGATCGGGCGTCTGATCGGCGAGCTGAACGCGCACCTGTATGCATCAGACACCTGGATCGCGCGTCACGGGATGCCGCGTGAAGTGTCGGACCTCAGCGGCGCGACAGTCCTGGCCTTTGATCCGGTCGAGCAATTCGTCAGCCATATGGAGCTTCAGGGGCTCCGGGTTGGGCCGGAGCAGTGCGCCGTCGTCTCCAACAGCGCGTCGGCGCTCTGGGAGATGACGCGTCGGGGGCTCGGCATCGGCGTCGTCCTCGACGTCGCGGCGGCGCGCATGCCGGGGCTGAGGGTGCTTCTGCCGGAGCTGTCGCGCGTTCCGGTGCCGCTCTGGCTGGTCACGCATCGCGAGGTGCAGACCAGCCGCCGCATCCGTCTGGTCTACGACATCCTCGCCGAGGAACTGCGCCGGCTGGTCGTGTCGGGTACGGATCTGAGCGAGACGCTGGGAGACGCTGGCAAGCCCATCTGAGAGATTCGGGGCGCATTGCGTCGGAGCGGCACCACGCGATCACGCGGAGCCCACGGCGCCATCCCGTGGCCTTGAGGGCGCCCCACACAACGTTTCCGCGCGTCCTGGGCAATGCGCGCAGGAGGAGGCGTCGAGTGGTCGCAGTGTATTCCCGGCAGTAGTGCCAAGCTGTCCCCAAGACGGCGGCCGATGCGCGTAGCACGTGTAGCCCGGCGACGTCTGTCGGATGACGCTGCGTAAGGCTTGTTAACGCTCGTGCTGTAACCGGTTGCTTGCTTTTCCGGGGGGAAATAAAAAAGTGCCGAAATTTCAGTCTTTGGGCGCGAAGGCGGCAGGCCTTGTCGTCGCGTTGTGTGTGGCGTGCTGCGCCGTGCTTCTCGTGCTGTCGCATTTCGCGCTGAGGGCCGATGCCGATCTCGACATGTCGAAGGACGCTTTGGCGGCGCGCGGTCGCGCTCAGGACGTGCTGGCCAAGATCGGCCATCGCGTCGAAACCTACGCCTCGATCTACGCGACGCACCCCGAGGTCGTGGCGGCCGTGCAGAGCGGCGACAAGGCCAGGCTGCGCGAGACTTTCGTGCGCCTCTTCGCCCAGATCAGGCAGCTCGACCCCGTCATCGGCACGCTTGAAGTCACCGATGCGAAGGGCGTCGTCATCATGCGCGGCCACAACCCCAATAGCGCCGGCGACGACAAGAGCAAGGACCCGCTGGTCAGCCGGGCGATCGGAGGCCAGTCGGCCAGCGGCCTGGCGGTCTCGGCCTCGTCGGGCGAGGTGGCGACCGAATCGGTCCAGCCGATCAATTTCGGCGGGCAGCGCATCGGCACGCTGAAACTCGGCTCGCGCTTCAGGGCCGACACGGCCGCCGAGATCAAGCGGTTGACCGGTGCCGAGGCGGTGCTGATCTACAAGGGCAAGGTCAATGCCGCGACGCTGCCTAACCTCACGTCCTTCGCCATCCCCGACGGGGCCCTGGCGGCGGACGCCACCGTCGCCGCGAACCTGAGCGGGCGCGCGTTCGAGGTGTCGGGCCTGTCGCTTCCCATCGCGGGCGCCGACTCCCTTACCGTCGTGACCCTGTCCGATCGCGGGCCGCGGCAGGCGGCCCTGGTCGCCTTCGAGCTCAGTCTCGCCGGCAAAGCGCTGCTCCTGCTGCTGGTTCTGGTGCCGCTGGTGGCTCTGATCTCGCGCCGCAGCGTCCGCTCGATCGAGCAGCTGACAGGCGTGATGAAAGCCCTGACTGCGGGCCGTCTCGACGTCGCGGTGCCGCATCAGGACCGGAAGGACGAGATCGGGGCGATGGCAGTGGCGATCGGCGTGTTCAGGGAGAACGCCGATCGCGTTCGCGCCCTGGAGGCCGATGAAAAGCTGACCGCGGCCGAACGCGGCGCGCGGGCCGAGGCGATGGCCCAGGTCGTCGCCCAGGTCGGTGCCGTCGTCGAGCGCGCCGCAAGGGGCGATTTCAGCGGCCGCGTCGCGGCCGGCGCGGTCGGGCCCGATCTGCAGACGCTCGTCGAGAGCGTCAACCTGATCAACCAGGTCGTCGATCGGGCGACGGGCGAATTCGCGACGGTCCTGGACGCGGTTGCCGAGGGCGATCTCACGCAGGAGATCGAGACGGCCTATGAAGGCCGTCTGGGCGAGCTGCGGCGCGCGATCAACGGCACCGTTCACAAGCTGAGCGCGACCGTCGCCACCATCCAGGCGACGGCCGCGCAGATCGGCCAATCGGCACGCGAGATCACGATGGGCGCCAACGACCTGTCGCAGCGCACCGAACAGCAGGCCGCCTCGCTGGAGGAGACGGCCGCGACGACCGAGCAGCTCGCGGCGTCGGTCAAGCACAGCGCGACCGCCTCGCGTCGCAGCGTGGCGCTGGCGCAGCAGACGACGTCCATCGCCGGGCAGGGCGGCGCGATCGTCGCCGATGCGGTCGACGCGATGGCGCGCATCGAGCAGTCAAGCGGCAAGATCGCCGAGATCACCACGGTCATCGACGGCATCGCCTTCCAGACCAATCTGCTGGCGCTGAACGCGGCCGTCGAGGCGGCGCGGGCCGGCGAGGCCGGCAAGGGCTTCGCCGTCGTGGCCTCGGAGGTCCGCACGCTGGCGCAGCGCTCGGGCGAGGCGGCGCGCGACATCAAGCTGCTGATCGCCAGCTCGGGCGCGGAGGTCACTCAAGGGGTGGCGCTGGTGCACTCCACCGGCGAGGTGCTGAGCAACATCGTCGCGTCGGCGAGCGACCTCTCGGGGCAGATCACGCAGATCGCCTCAGCCTCCGGCGAGCAGTCGAACGGCATCGACGCGATGGCGCAGGTCGTGGCGCAGATGGACGAGATGACCCAGCAGAACGCCGCCTTGTCGGAGGAGAGTGCGGCGTCGGCGATGTCCCTGTCCGAGCAGATCGACCGGCTGAACCAGATGGTGGACGGCTTCAGGACGCGCGATCGCGCGGCGGCGCGACCGACGCCGTTCAAGGCGGCTGCCTGAGGGCGAGGGGCGGTCGCGGCGGCGGCCTCATCGCCCCACCGCGGCGTGCGCCCGGTTGAGCGCCAGCAGGCGGGCGAGCGCCTCGTCGGTGGCGATCTCCTCCGGCCAGCCATAGGCGGCTGCGCGTCTCGTGCAGCGCCGCAAGCCAGCCCTGCGCGCTGGCTGTAGAGGTTGGTCAGCGTGCGCTCCTTGAGCTTCACCGCGGCCTCCGCGTTCGTCGGCAGGATGCGGTCGGGGTAGCGGCGCGGCGCCTCACCCGGCGCGGCGGTGGGCACGATCTCGACCAGATCGGGCGGCCTGTTCCCGCCGGAACAGCGCACCGATGCGCCCGCCTCTAGGGTCAATTCATCGGCGAACGGATCGCCGCCCCGCCAGAGGATGAGCGTCATGACCAAGAGCTTCACCAAGGTTTGCACCAAGACCGTCGCCGCTGCCCTGACCGTCGCCCTGATCAGCGGTGCGTTCGTCTCCGGCGCGTCGGCCTCCGACCGCGGCTTCGAGGTGAAGCCGGTCAAGCAGCACAGCCGCAAGACGGCCGTCGCCGGGGCTCTGCTCGGTGTCACCGGCGCCCTCATCGGCGCGGCGATTGTCAGCAACCAGGCCCGCGCCGCCGAGCCCGGCTACCGCAGCTACGAGGATCGCGACCAGCGTCACGCGGGTTACGGCCACCAGCGCCCGGTGCGCTTCGTCGAGGCCGAGGAAGACTGCTTCGAGAAGCCGATCAAGCGCTTCGACCGCTACTCCGGCGAGACCATCATCGTCGGCTACAAGACCATCTGCCGCTGAGCGCCCGCCCTGACGGCGCGATCCGACCCCCGGCTCCGGCCGGGGTTTCGCGTTTAGCCCGAGGCGGCTTTGCGCAACTCGACAGTGGCATGCCGGGGAACAACGCACCGCCCCAATCGATTGCTCAGAGGACTGGGTGGTGAGGGAGCGGGCCAGTGCCGGATCGCCGCGACGCCGACCGTTTTCGGACCGTGCCTATCCATGTGGTGCTGGGCGCGTTGCTTGGCGCTGCGACCTATCTGCTGATCATCGCCTTCGATATCGGCTTCCTGGGCGGCCTGCTGGCGGCCGAGGCAGAACAGACGCAGCTCTTCCTGGTCATGCTCGGCATCTTTGCCGGCCATGGTGCGGTCGGCTCGGGCCTCACCGCCTTCTATCTCCTGGCGGCGCAAGACTGACGAAGGGGGCTCTCCTGGCGGGGACGAGGCGCAGCAGTCCGCCCCGAGGCCGCGGGTCCTCACTGGCATTCGGTCACTTTGCCGCCTGTGACGCGATGCGTCTGGCAGCGCGCCGCCTCGCGGCCGCAGGACGACGCGACGGCCGCCAGCAGGAGAAGGAGGCCAACCCTGAAAAGCCATCTCGGCGTCGAAGCCAGGATCCGCACCCGCATGCGAATATCCCTACCGGTCAGGGTCGATTGCAAACGGCTAACGGTCATCGTAGCGATGGTCCATGAAACGCGCCTTGATCGGCATCGGCGGCGCACTGATGCTGTTGACCTTGATCGCGTGGTATCTGCTCAGCGGCTTCGGCTGCGAGATGAATACGGCCGGCTGCCGGACCGTCAGACTGGATATGTCGCGCGATGCGCTGCGTCTGTTCCTGCCGCCTCTGGCGATCGGCCTCGTCCTGGTCGTCATCGGCCTGCGCAGGAAGCCTTCCCGTCGCAATCCCGATGCCTAGGCGCCCGGCCGGAGCCGCGCTGGCCTGCCTCGTCGGGCTCTGCGCCGCGGGCACGGGGCTGAGCGCCCAGCCGCTGCCGGACAGGATCACGGGCACCTGGGCGCTGGAGCGCTCCGATTGCTCGGCCGAAGGCGCGGCCGATTTCCGGATCGAGATCACGGCGACAGATGTCGTCTTCGCGGCCTCGCACTGGTCGTCGCCGAACTGGAAACCCCTGAATCAGGGCTGGCGCGCCATCGCGCGGGTCGAGGAGGGCGGAGCCGGCCGCCTGAAAGGCCGCCACGCGATCACCCTGCGGCTCGGCCGCGACGGCCGGCTGACGATCAACCGCCAAGGCGAGGCCGACATCGCCTATCACCGCTGCCCACCAGTGCCCCGGACGCGCTGACGATCGGTTTCGCCGTCGGCACGACCGGACGCCATCCCGACCTTGCCGCCGGCGCGACGGGAGCCTGTTGCAGGCCCCCCCTCAGCCCTCATCCTGAGGAGCGGGCGAAGCCCGCGTCTCGAAGGATGCTCCAGAGGGGGGCCGAGCCTCCGGAAGCATCCTTCGAGACGCCGCTTTCGCGGCTCCTCAGGATGAGGGGCGGTGTTTCCAAGCTGCGCCCTACCGCCCGGCCACCTCGAACAGCACCTCGTTGCGCCGCAGCGGGCCGGGCGTCCACGGGTCGTTGTAATAGGCGTAGGTCGCCTCGCCCTGGATCGCGATCCCCGCTTTCGCCAGCCAGGCTCGCAGAACCGCCTCGTTTTCCGCGATCAGCGCATCGGTGGCGACGCCGGAGAAGCGGATCGCGGCGCGGCGTGCGGCCGGGAGTTCCAGCAGGCGCACATCCTCGCCCGCCGCCTTCGGCAGGGTTTCGAGCGTGTATTTGGACGGCATCACGAAGCGGATCAGCCAACTCTGGTCGGCGGCCTGCGCCGGCGTCTGGATGACGGGTGCGGTCATGCTGACGGTGTCGCCTTCGCGGCTCTTGGCGAAGATGTAGCCGGCCAGAGGCGAGAACCCGGCGCGCACCGCCGCCTGGCGGTCGCCGCGCCGCGTCACCTCCGCCACGACGAGCGCGGGGTAGTCGCGGATCTCGATGGCGCCGTCGCGCGTGACCGAGGCGTATTTCGGCTGCTCGATCGTGCTCATCACATAGATCCAGATCCCGACCGCGATCGCGGCAAGCCCGGCGAGGACGCCGAGCCCCGTGAGCGCCAGCATCTTGAAGGTCCACATCGTTTCGTCCGCATCGTCATGGTGGCGCAAATCCGCCAGGGGCAGGCCCCGCGAGGATCGCCGGGGCCGGGAGGACCCCGTCCATCGGAGCCACCGCGCCCAGCCTAGCACAGGCGCGACAGGATCGCGGCCGGCGATCGGGACATGACGTCGCGCCGGGCTGGGGCCGACCTGCTATCGTGGCGGGGTTGAGTCGGCCGCTTTCGGCCGCGGAGCCTCACGACCCGTGCAACACATCCCCAAAGGCCGCTTTGTCGTCCTCGATTTCGAGACGACCGGCATCAGCCCGGCGCAAGGCGCCCGTATCATCGAGGTGTCCGCCCGCGAGATCGTCGACGGGCGCGCCGGCGACGAGTTCGCGACGCTGGTCGATCCGGGCGTTCGCGTGCCCTTCGAGATCACGCAGCTCACCGGCATCACCACGACGATGCTGGCGGGTGCGCCGGACTCGGCGGCGGCCATGGCAGGGCTGGCCGCCTTCATCGGCCCGTCCCCGATCGTCGCGCATAATGCCGGGTTCGATCGCCGGTTCCTCGATTATGAGGCCGGCCCGTTCCTGTGCGGCGCGCCGGTGCGCGCACTCTGCACGCTGTTGCTGGCGCGCCGCGTCTATCCGGGGCTCGACAGCTACCGGCTCGGCCGCCTCGTCGCCGCGTTCGGCATCAGGACCTCCGGCACGCTGCACCGCGCCAGCGCCGACACCTTCGTCACCGCGCATCTGTTCGACCGGATCTGCGCCGATGCCCGGGCCCGCTGCGGATCGCCCTGGGTCGATGACGACGTGCTGCACAAGCTCCAGCGCGTCAGGATCGCCGGCGCGCATGACTGGCTGGCGGCCTGGGGCAAGCCGGTCGGTGCTGCGGCCGTCGCCGGGCCGGGGTTGCTTCGGCGCGACGGCGCGGACATCCTGCCCCGTGCAGCCGGGGCGCGGTGATCCGCGGCCCGCGACAATGGTACGCGACAATGGCCTGAGGCAGGGGACGAGGCGATGGCGACGAGCGATGGCGATAAGGCGAGACTGGCTCTGGACGTCTTCGCCCATTTCGAGACCGAGCCGGGCGAATTGCTGGCGGCCGGCAACCTCTTGTCGATCGCGGCGATGAATGGCTGGGAGACCACCGCGGTCGTGGCGAGCTACGAGCACGGCAAGGCGCTGGGCTGGTTCGAGGACGGGCCCAATGGCACGGTCACGATCACGCCGGCCGGGCGCTCGCAGATCTGACGCGCGCAGCGCCCGGCGCAGACACGGGACATGATGCCGAGCCTCGACGCGATTCCCCCTGCGATCCGCCGCGCGGCCTGCGCCTTTCACGAGGCCGGCCATATCGTCGTCGGCTGGCATCATGGCCGCGCCATCACCCATGCCTGGCTGCGCCCACCGCACGGCGTCTCCGGTGAGACCTGCTTTGCGCCCTATCACCGCGGCTTCCAGCCTGATCGGGCGGGCGATCGGCGGCGCGCCGAGGTCGAGATCACGATCCTGAGCGCCGGCCATTGCGGCGAGATGATCTACTGGAACGAGGGGCCGGGGCTGAAGTGGTATCCGGGCGAGCTGCATTCGCATGCCGATGATCTGGCCCAGATGCAGCCCTTCATCGCCCTGCTGCAGCCGCCGGAGGCAGGCCTCCTGCGCGCGCGCTGCACGAGAGCCGCCACCGCCATCCTCTACCAGCCGGCGATGCGCCAGGCCCATGCCGCGATCGCCGGCCGCCTGCGCGACGCAAGCCGCATCGGCGCCGACGAGGTCGAAGCCATGATGGCGGGCGTGGCGGGCGCCCAGCGGGCCCCGCCGGAGCGCTAGGGCGGCCAGGTTGCATGGGAAAAGCGTGTCATCCCGGACGCAGCGAAGCGGAGATCCGGGATCCATTCCGGAGCCTCGTCCGGTGAAGTGCCGGAATGGGTCCTGGGTCGAGCCCGCAGCGACCCGGTGTTTCCTCTAAAAACAGCGTCGTTGCGCCAGGCCAGGGGCCCCGCTCGCCTCAGCGCGCCCTCAGGCTCAGCACATAGGCGATGACGTCGTCGGTCTCGGTCGGGGTGAGCTGGTAGCGCGGCATGTCGCCATGCGGCGTCTGCAGGAAGACTCGCAGCGACAGCGCGGTCTGGGACGCCATGTCGGCCACGGCGCCGAAATCGGGCGGCACCCGGGCGGGGTCGCGGCTCGCGCCGTCGATCGCATGGCACTGGATGCAGAAGGTCGCCGCCACCGCCCGGCCGGCGCGCGCATCGCCCATCTGCTGCGCCGCCGCTCCGGCCGTGCCCAGCAGCCCGAGGCCGAGCGCGATCAGCGTCTGGCGGATCGGCGCGCTGATCGGGGGCGGGGGCCGTCTCGTGGCGTTCGCGCGCATCATCGGGGTGCTCCTGAGGCCGGGGCGCGCCTGTGTCAGGACGCCGGCTTCCACCGGCGCGAAACGCGCCGGATATAGGCGACGAGCCCGTCGGTCTCGTGCTCGATCAGCTTGAACTCGGGCATGCCGGGGTGGCGCACCACGGTGCCGTCGATCAGGACGGGGGCCGGGTTGCCGCCGGGGTAGCGTTCGGCGATCAGCGGAAAGGGCGGCGCCTTCGGGTTGGGGCTGGCGCCGGTCGCCTCGATCGCATGGCAGCCGCCGCAATGCTGCTGCGCCACCTGCTTGCCAATCGCGGCGCTCTCGGCATTGTCGGGCCGCTGCGCGTCGGCCGGCATGGCGAGACCTGGCGACAACGGCACGGCGCCCGCCAGCAACGAGGCGCAGACCAGGGCGAGCCTCGTCGCGCCGACGGCTCGGCTGGAGGGCTCGCGAACGTTGAGCGTCATGCGTGCCATGGCCAGGGTCCCGGAAGCGAAGTCACGGAGCCCTTATCGCGCGCATGCGAAAGCCCGGCCTTGATCGAGGTCAAGACCGGGCCTTCGGAAGACGTCGCGGGTCGCGCCGGGTCGCCGCGCCCAGCCTGGCTCACTTGTTCTGCAGCGCGGCCAGGAGGTCGGGCCCGTTCTTGCCGACCAGGTTCTTCGAAAGCTCGGCGACGAGCGCCCCTTCGAGCTGCTTGTGGTAGTGGCGGCGCATTTCGCCGAGCGTCCGCGGCGAGGCGACGACGACGAGATGGCTGATCTTGTGCCCGGTGACCTGATGGTTGAGCCAGGAGGTCGCCGCGGCTGCATGGGCGTCCTCGTCGATCTGGTGTCCGGTCGGGTTGGCCGAACTCGAATCCCGGCCACCGCCGCCGGCCTTGTTGTGCTCGTCGAGATTGGGCGAGGGCATTGCGGCGAGAACCGGGTCGGCTTCGTTGCCGCTGTTGCGGAACAGCTCGAACTGCTTCCCGTCGACGAGAGCGATCACGGCACCATGGGGGAGTTGCATTGCGTTTCCTCGGCTGGGCCGGTCCAGGCTTCCGGAGAGGAGCGCCTGGCGGCCTGCTGCTTTGATCGACAAACGCAGCCGGCGCCGCATTGATCCCGATCAAGGCGAAGGCTCCTCTTGAGGAAGGCTGCCTGACCCCGCCGCTCGACAGCCCCGGCATCGCCCGCCTAACCTGCGGCCGCATCCGGCCTCAGGTGTCAGACCCGGGAACAGATGCTTCATCCGGGCGTCGTAGAACCCGGCACGCCGCTACGCTTTCGAGGATCTGGAATGACGCCCACCATCAGCCCGCTCGCGGGCAAGCCGCTCGAACCCAGCCTGCTGGTGGATGTCGCCGGGCTGACGAAGGCCTATTTCGACCGGCCCGATCCGGGCGAGCCCGCCCAGCGCGTCGCCTTCGGCACCTCGGGCCATCGCGGCTCTTCCTTCCTGCTGTCCTTCAACGAGGCGCATATTCTCGCCATCTCGCAGGCGATCTGCCTCTACCGGCGGGAGAACGGCATCGACGGCCCGCTCTTCCTCGGCATCGACACGCACGCTTTGTCGCGCCCGGCCTTCGAGACCGCGCTCGAGGTCTTCGTCGCCAACGGCGTCGTCACCATGATCGACGCGGATCTGCGCTTCACGCCGACGCCGGTGATCTCGCACGCCATCATCGGTCATAATCGCGGCCGCAGTTCGGGCCTGGCCGACGGCGTGGTGATCTCGCCCTCGCACAACCCGCCCGCCGATGGCGGCTTCAAATACAACCCGCCCCATGGCGGCCCCGCTGACACCGACGCCACCGGCTGGATCGAGCGCAAGGCCAATGAGCTGATCGCAGGCGGGCTCGTCGGCATCCAGCGCCTGCCCTATGCTAGGGCGCTCGCCTCGGATCTCGCCCGCCGCCACGGCTTCATGGACCGCTATGTCGCCGAGCTCGGCAGCGTCGTCGACATGGAGGCGATCCGCGCCGCCGGGATCAGCATCGGCATCGATCCGCTCGGCGGCGCCGGGCTCGATTACTACGCGCCGATCATCGAGCGCTACCGCCTGAACGCGACCGTCGTCGACACCACGCTGGATCCCACCTTCGCCTTCATGCCGGCCGACTGGGACGGCAAGATCCGCATGGACTGCTCCTCGCCCTATGCGATGACCAGCCTGATCGCCATGAAGGACCGCTTCGACGTCGCCTTCGCCAACGACACCGACGCCGACCGGCACGGCATCGTCAGCCGCAGCGGCGGACTGATGAACCCCAACCATTATCTCGCGGTGGCGATCGACTATCTCTTCACCCATCGCCCGGGCTGGCGCAGCGACGCCGCCATCGGCAAGACCATCGTCAGCAGCGCCATCATCGATCGCGTGGCGGGACGGCTCGGGCGGAGGCTGGTCGAGGTGCCCGTCGGCTTCAAATGGTTCGTCGAGGGCCTGTCCGACGGCAGCTTCGGCTTCGGCGGCGAGGAGAGCGCGGGCGCCTCCTTCCTGCGCCAGGACGGCACGAGCTGGACCACCGACAAGGACGGGCTGATCCTGGGCCTGCTCGCCGCCGAGATCACCGCCAGGACGGGGTCCGACCCCGGCGAACGCTATGCCGCCCTGACCGCCGCGCTCGGCGCACCGCTCTATGCCCGCATCGATGCGCCCGCCAGTCGCGAGCAGAAGGCCGTGCTGAAGACGCTGTCGCGCGCACAGGTCGCCACCGACACGCTGGCCGGCGAGCCGATCACCGCCGTCCTCAACGAGGCGCCGGGGAATGGCGCCGCGATCGGCGGCGTTAAGGTGGTCACGGCCGAGGGCTGGTTCTGCGCCCGGCCTTCGGGCACCGAGGAGGTCTACAAGATCTACGCCGAGAGCTTCCGCGACGCAGGCCATCTGCGCGAGATCCAGGACGAGGCCCAGGCGATCATCGCCGCTGCTTTCGCGGCGGCCTGAAAACATCGCCCAAAGGGTCCGCGCCTCGATTGTCGAGGCGCCGCTGCCGTGCGGCGCCTCCTCACATGCGTGGGTTTCCGAAGCCGGCCTTACTCGCCGGCGGCCATACGGCGCGGCGCCTCATAGGCCTCCGGCCCGCCGTCCTCGGCCTCCTGCCGGTTGCGCGACATCGCCTCGATGAGCTGGCGGTTGGAGTGCTCCAGCGTCCCGACATGGTCGATATGGTGCCGCAGGTCGCTGCGCAGCTGCTGGTTCACGCCCGTCAGGAAATCGGCCTTGGACTGCAGGGCCGAAAGCTTGATGTCGAGATCATAGATCGTCTTGTCGCGCTGGGCGAGTTCGTCTGCGGCCCGGCGTTCGCGCTCGGCGGCCGCGGCCGCCTGGGCCTCCAGTTCCTTGATCGTCTGCAGCGCGGCGACGATGCGGGCCTGGGCATGGCCCGCCGCCTCGTTGGCGGCTTCGCGTTCGCTGCTCATCTTCTCCGTGAGCGTCGCGGTGTCGCGCTGCAGGCGCGCCGTCTCGCCGGTGGCGGCGACGAGGTCCGAGCGCAGCATGGCGAGTTCGCGCGAAAGATTCTGAACCGCAGCCGATTTTTCGAGCAGCTTCTGGTCGACGACCTGGCGCTCCTCGGACAGGCGCTGGATGCGAGAGTCGCTGCTGGACAGCGTCTTGAGCAGCCCGTTGAACTCGCCCTGCAGCTTGCCGTGTTCGGCCTCGAGCGACGCCAGCGACGCCTGCGTCTGGTCGAGGGTGGCGCGGCTGCGATGCAGCTCTTCCTCATAGCGCATGGCGAGCGGGCGATAATGGCCCAGTTCGCTGTGCAGACCGGCGATTTCGCGGTCCTGCCGGCTGCAGATGCCGCTGAGCTCCTCGATCTGCGCGCTCTGTTCCTCCGAGGTCTGGATGAACTTCGGCAGGATCTGCTGCATCGTCGCCGTGCGCGTCATCAGCAGGTCGAGCTGGACGGACCAGTTCGAGATCTTGGCGAATTCGCTCTGAAGCTCGTTGGACTGGTCGCTGATCGCGGCCATCAGCTGGCCGACTTCATGCGAGCTGCCCGGCTTGGCGGCGGCCGCCGCCGGCACGGCCGGTGGCTCCCCCGCCTCATTGGCGGCGATTTCGGGTGCGGGGAAGCCGGCGGCGGGGAAGGCATGGGTTCCGTGCGGGTCCGGCGTCTCGCTCTGTCCGCCCATCAAACGCCTCAAGCTTGCACCGATCATCGAACCCACCCCCACTGTCGCCTCAACCGAGGCGGAACGCATCGTCTCCGAAGGACCTGGCCAGACCGTGCCGTCCCGGATGACGCTACGAAAACAGAGCATGAGGGTTCCTGTCTGGCAACAGACCAGGCGGCTGCTCGGCTGAGTTGCAAACAGTTTCTTAACCAACGTTGCCAAAATGGCCCCATCGGCCGTTCGCCGGGCGGAAGCCGGCGCCGGAGATCAGGTTCAGGCGCTCACGCCGGGCGAGCCGCCGCCCCGCCCTGCCGCAGTTTCAGCTCGAGCATATAGGCCCGCTGAACCGCCTCGCGTTCGCGCAGCAGAGCCTTTTCCAGGATGGCCTGCTGGGTCTGCAGCACCTGGTTGGCGCGCTCCAGCGTGGCCTCGGCCGTCTGGGCCCGCTGGTTCCAGTCGTCCTTCTCTTTCGCCAGCGTCGCGATCTCGTCCTGGAGCTGCGCCTTCTGCGCATCCGCCTCCTGCAGCGAGTTGCGCGCCTTCTGCAGCACGTTCAGCAGCTGCAGCTGCAGATTTTCGAAGGCGACGCCTGCCCCCGCGACCAGGGCCAGCGTGTCCTGCGGATGCGGCCGCCCGATGCGCCGCGCCGGAGGCCGTGGCGTCGGCTCTCTGGCATGGGATTCGAGGGCCTCGTTCCAGCCCGGCGAGCGAAGCATCGCGCGGCTGAGACTGGGAGCATCCTGCGCCACGGTCAGTCGCGCGGCTGCGGGCGGTTGGCCTGCGAGAAGGAGGTGGTCACCGCGTCGTGCAGGCGGGCGAGCCAGCCCTCCGCTTCGAGGGCGCGCGCCTCGGCATGGCGGGCCCGTTCCTCGGAGCGCCACAGCATCTCGTTGGCGTTGGCGATCTGCGTTTCCAGCTCGCGCATGTTGACGGCGGCCTGGGCGATCGTCTGCTGCAGGCGCTCTTCGAGCTGCGCATAGCGCAGGTCGGCGATCCGGATGGCTTCGCTGGTTTCCTCGATCAGCGCCAGCGCCGACGGCCAGTCGCGTTGCGGCGTGATCGCGACCGGGGCAGCCGGCGCGTAGCGCGCGGCTTCCTGGGGCGCAGCGGCCGCGGGAAAGGCGGTGACCTTGTCGGAGGCGTTGAGAAACTGCTCCGAGGCGGGAAGGCTCTGGCGCAGCGTCGTGACGCTGGCGAGGTCGCTAATAGCAGGCTGCATGAAGGCGCTCCGTGAGAGCCGGGCAGGATGGCGGCATCGGCCCATCCTGTCCGAGGGTGAAAATGGCAGGCGTGTCGGGGGCGAGCGGCGGGCGGGCGGCCGCGTCCGAAGCCGCCGCATCCGAGGCTGGTGAGACGGCCAAAGGCGCCTCCGGCGCAAGCCGGAGAACGGGCGCGGCGACCGGTGCCTGACCCAGCTGGTCCTGCAGGGCGCGGCGGTTGGCGCGGGCGAGATCGAGCGCGCGCTGCAGCAACTGCTTGTCGCGGCGCTCGCCCTGCAGCACCTCTTCCAGCCGCAGGCACTCGCGATGCAGCGCATCCGACGCCGAGCCATGTTGCGTCCGCGCCGTCCGCAGGCTGGCTTCGGCGGTGGCCCCGGCCCCGTTCAGGCGCTGGATCTCGGCCGCCCGGTCGGCGGCGGCCGTGGTCAGCGTGGCGATCTGCTGCTCGTACCGAACTTTGTCGATCGCGGACTGATGCAGCGCCTGCTTCAGCCGCCCGATCTCCGCGGCGCCCTCCTGTCGCTGACGGTCCGAGGCCACGATCGCTTCGCGGTGCCGCTCCAGGCTGCGCTCGGCCACGGCGAGCGCGGTCTGCGCCTGCCGCACATGCAGCCGCTCGGCATCGAGCAGGGTCTCCATGGCGGCGAGGCGGCCGAGCGCCGCTTCGAGCCGCAACTCCAGGAAGCCCTGCTGGGCGAGAGAGAGGCGGTGGGCCGGATCGATCTCCCCGGCCGGGCCGGTATCCCATGGGCGCGACGCCCCGGCGCCATGGAGCTGCCCCCCGTCGCGGGCCGGCAAAGCCAGCCAATCGTTCGAACCGGTAACGGGGAGGGCGTTCAAGTGGTGGCCTCGACGACAGCGCCTGTGAAACGTGGGGAACGCCAACGCGAATCAGTCGCTCAACTTACCGACAGTTAATTTAGCGTATCAATATCGGAGTCGATGCGCACGCCGTCGTCGCATCCGGCAAAATGCTTTTCCTGGGGATGGCGGCGTCAAGGCCGGCGGGTACATCCCGGCGATGCGCGGGCCCGCCTTGCCGAACAGGCGTTTCCGGCCGAGGCATGGCAGTGTCCGTTCCCAGAAGGAAACGCCATGAAGCAATCGATCGACCATATCGTCATCGCCGTCGCCGATCTCGACCGGGCGGTGGCCGACTACACGGCGCTGGGCTTCACGGTGCTGCCCGGCGGCGAGCATCCGCGCGGCTCGCGCAATGCGCTCGTCGTCCTGGACGACGGCGCCTATCTCGAGATCATCGCCTTCTCGCGCCCCGTGCCGGAGTTTCGCTGGTGGCGGGTGCTCGACGACGCCGGCAGCGGCCTCGTCGACTATGCGCTGTTGCCGGCCGACGGGCTGGAGGTCGATACCGCGCGCGCCCGGGCGGCCGGCATCGAGATCGAAGGCCCCATCGACGGCGGGCGCCTGCAGCCGGACGGCACCCGCATCGCCTGGCGCTCCGCCCGTCCGCCCGAGCCCGACATTCCCTTCCTCTGCGAGGATGTGACAGCGCGCGCCTTGCGCGTGCCGGAAGGCAAGGTCCGTACCCATGCCAACGGCGTCACCGGCGTCGCCGGCATCACGGTGGCCGTGCGCAACTTGGCGGCTTCCGTCGCGCGCTACCGGGCGTTGACCGGCCTCGAACCGGTCGCCTGCGGCACGGTGCCCGGGCTCGGTTTCGGTCTGGCGCAGTTCCGCCTCGGCCGGCAGATGCTGTCGCTGACCGAGGCGCGCAGCGAGGCCTGCGAGGGCCTGACGCGCCATCTCGGCCGGCGCGGGCAGGGCGCCTATGCGGTCTCCTTCTTCGGCCCGGCCGATCGCTGCCTCGACCGCGCCCTGGCGCATGGCGCCCGGCTGGAGATCGTCAAGGCGTTGTAGGCGTCGCGGGCCGAGTCCGGCGCTGCCCTCGGTGACACGCTGCCCTGGGTGACGGTGCATGCTATGGGCGCGCAACGGCGAAGGCCGGAGCACGTCGCGAGGGATCGATGCGAACACTGTTGATCATCGGCATCGGCGTCGGCGATCCCGAGCAGATGACGGTCCAGGCGATCGCGGCCCTGAACCGGGCCGATGTCGTCTTCATGCCCGACAAAGGCCAGGAAAAGGCGGCGCTGCGCCATCTGCGCGAGGCCATCTGCGCACGCTTCATCGAAGGGCCCTATCGCAGCGTCACGATCGAGACGCCACAGCGCGCGGAGGCCGGCGACGATTATCGCGGCGTCGTCGACGATTGGCATGGCCGCATCGCCGACGCCTATCAGCGTCGGTTTGCCGAAGACCTGGCGGAGGGCGAGACCGGCGCGCTCCTCGTCTGGGGCGATCCGGCGCTCTATGACAGCACGCTGCGCATCGTCGAGCGCATCCGCCAGGGTGGCTTCGCGCTCGACTGGACGGTGATCCCCGGCATCAGCAGCGTGCAGGCGCTGGCCGCGCGCCACAAGATTGCGCTCAACGCCATCGGCGAGCCGGTCCTGATCACCACCGGGCGCAAACTCGCGGCCGGCTTCCCGGATGGCCAGGGCAGCGTCGTCGTCATGCTCGACGGCGAGCAGGCCTTCGCGAAGATCGCGCCCGAAGGGCTGGAGATCTACTGGGGCGCCTATCTCGGCTCGCCCGACGAGCTCCTGATCGCCGGTCGCCTCAGTGAGGTCGCCGACGAAATCGTCCGGGTCCGCGCCGCGGCGCGCGCGCGCCACGGCTGGATCATGGACATCTATCTGCTGCGGCGAGGGTAGGCGCCGGCTTGCCTGCGCCGCTTGCTCGACCCCGCGCGCCCATGTGAGATGTCCGCCACCGATTGCGGGACGCGCCATGCCTTCGACCAAACGCGACAAGACCGCCGAAGCGGGCGGCGAGCGGGATGTCCTCGATCTCGGCGGCTATGTCCCGTATTTCCTGACGGCGATCTCCAACACCTGGTCGCGCAGCTCCTCGCGGCTGTATCTGGAGCGCTTCGGCGTCGGCGTCACCGAATGGCGGGTGATCTCGCAGCTCGCGATCGAGCCCGGCATTCCCGCCCAGCGCATCTGCGAGGTCATCATCCTCGACAAGGGGGCCGTCAGCCGCAGCGTCGCGACGCTGGTCGCCGCCGGCCATGTCGCGGAGCGCACCGACGGCCGCGACGCCCGCCGCCAGTTGCTGGAGCTCACCGCCAGCGGCTATGCCCTGCATGACCGGCTGATCGCGGTCGCCATCGCGCGCGAGCAGCTGATGCTGGAGGGCTTCACCGCGCAGGAGCGGGGACAGCTCGTCGAGTTCCTGCGCCGGCTCCAGGCGCGCCTGCCGGAATTGCGGGATTTCGCCCCGCCCGGCGAACCGGGCCAGGACGGCTAGCCGTCACCAGCGGCGATAGCCGTAGCCGAAGCCGTAACCGCCATAGGGGCCGCTGAAATCGCGATAGGCGAAGGCCCGGCGCGCATCGGCGCGGTCGAGGTCGATGTTCTGCAGGCATTGCGCGAAGGCATCGGTCCCGGTGCGGAAGCCGTAGCCGCGGCACTGTTCGGCATCGAGCGCGCGCCGCTCCTCGATGGTGATGCAGCCGCCGGCGCTCAGGGCCAGGGCCAGAACCGCGAGAGAGCTCAGTTTCATGTCGGGTATCCTTGGATGGCGGCGACCGGGCGTCAGCAGAAACCGCAATTGCGTCGGGATTGCGAGCAGCAACGCCTGCCAACAGGGGCGCAGCCCATGGCTGGCCTCAATCCCAGGGCAGATCGACCTTGCAGCGATAGCCGACGAAGCAAGCCTGCGTGTCGCGGCTGGGGACGAAGGCGGGTTCGAGATAGTCGCCATGCTGGCAGAAGCCGCGGTCGCGCACGAAACGGTCATAGGTGAAGCCGCCGGTGCCGAGCACGATCGCGCCGTTGGCGACGACGCTCTGGCGGTTGGCGGCGCAGCTCCGCTCGGGCGTCGAGGGCCGCGATTGCGCCAGCGCGGCTCCGCTCGCCAGCACCAGCAGGAGGGACAGGGTGAAACGCGTCATGGCAGCCTCCGGGGGCGTCTTCGCTGAGGTTCCCTTCTAACACGCCGCGGGGCGCTGTCGTTCCCCCGAGCCTGCACGCCGCCGGCGGACAGCCGCGCGGCTTGACGCCGCGCCGCTCATCCGCCATCGCTCCCGCGTTTTCCCGATGAAAAGCCGGAGCCACGCCATGTCGCTGACCGATCTCGCCGCCACCATCGACGCCGCCTGGGAGGCCCGCGCCGAGATCGGTCTCAACACCAAGGGCGCGGTGCGCGAGGCGGTCGAGCAGGCGATCGAGATGTTGGACGCCGGCCAGGCCCGCGTCGCCGAGAAGCAGGGCACGGAGTGGGTCGTCCATCAGTGGCTGAAGAAGGCGGTGCTGCTGTCCTTCCGCCTGACCGACAACATGATCATCGCCAACGGCCCCGGCGACGCCGTGTTCTGGGACAAGGTACCCTCCAAGTTCGCCGGCTGGGGCGAGAACCGCTTCCGCGCCGCGGGCTTCCGCGTCGTGCCGCCGGCGGCCGCGCGCAAGGGCTCGTTCCTGGCGCCCAACGTCGTGCTGATGCCCTCCTTCGTCAACATCGGCGCCTATGTCGACAGCGGCACCATGGTCGACACCTGGGCGACCGTCGGCTCCTGCGCCCAGATCGGCAAGAACGTGCATCTCTCGGGCGGTGTCGGCATCGGCGGCGTGCTCGAGCCGCTGCAGGCCAATCCGACGATCATCGAGGACAACTGCTTCATCGGCGCCCGTTCCGAGGTCGTCGAGGGCGTCATCGTCGGCGAGGGCTCGGTGCTCTCGATGGGCGTCTTCATCTCGGCCTCGACCAAGATCGTCGACCGCGCCACCGGCCAGATCCATATCGGCAAGGTGCCGCCCTATTCGGTCGTGGTGCCGGGCTCGCTGCCGGGCAAGCCTTTCCCGGACGGAACGCCGGGCCCCGCGCTCTCCTGCGCCGTCATCGTCAAGACGGTCGACGCCCAGACGCGCTCGAAGACGGGCATCAACGAGCTGCTGCGGGATTGATGGAAGCCGTCATTCTCGGGCGAAGCACAGCTTCGACCCGAGAATCTTGGGCCGGATGGGACAATGGAGCCGTCTGGTCGTGAGATGGTCGGGTCAAGCCCGACCATGACGCGAGATCTCGTCACCCCACCGTCGACGACCCACCCGCCGCCGGCGCCGCCGCGCTCACCCCCGCCAGCGCGTCGCGCAGCGCCTGCTCGCGGGTGTGGTCGAGCGAGGTTTTCAGCACGGTGCCGCCGCTGCCCTTGATCGCTTCCAGCACCTTGTCGCCGGTGACGCGCTTGACCAGCACGAACAGCGCCGCATTGCCCGGCTGCAGGCTGGTGGCGAGATCCTTCATGAAGGCGTCGTTGACGCCGTAATCGGTCAGCGCGCCGCCGAGTGCGCCCGAGGCCGCGCCCAGCGCCGCGCCCGCCAGGGGCATCAGGAAGATCGCGCCGATCAGCAGGCCCCAGAACGAGCCGGACGCCGCCCCCATGGCGGTGGTGTTGAGAAGCTGGTTCAGCTTCACCTTGCCGTCCTCATGCATCACCGCGATGGCGGCGTCGCCGATCTCGATCAGATATTCCTTCTGCAGCGCGAAGATCTTCTGGCGCATCTCCTCGGCGCGGGCTTCGGTCGGGTAGACGATGACGACGAGATCGGACATGGGGCTCTCCTGCCGGGGTGTAGGGTCGAGAGTTAGAAGCCCGTTCTTTGACGGGCCTGTGGCGATGCTAGACCAAAGCCGGGCCACCCGCACCGATCTCGATCAATCGCCCGCCACGGCTTTCGCCGCATCCGCCGCGCCGCTGCGCAACGGCAGCTCCTTCATCCGCAGCAGGAAGAACAGCGCGCAGGCGAAGCCCAGCACGGTCGCGGCGAAGACATACTGGAACAGCCGGACCATCGTGGCGCGATCGACCGCGCCGAGCGTCAGCGTCTCATGCGACAGGCCCGCGCCGGAGGCGCCGATGCCGCCGAGCACGATCGCCCCGAACACCGCGACGACCAGCGCCCCGCCGATCTGGCGGAAGAAGTTGGCCGTGCCGGTCGCCGTGCCGAGCTGATGCGGCAGGACGGCGTTCTGGATCGAGACGGTCGCGACCGGCAGCATCGTGCCGAGCCCGAGGCTGACCAGGCCGAGCAGCAGGCAGAAGGGCACCAGCGGCATCGTGCCGGCCAAGACGGTGAGCACCGCCATCCCGGCGATCGCGACGCAAAGCCCCGCCACCGGAACGCGCCGGTAATGCGTCAGCCGCGTCATCGCCCGGCCCGACAGCGTCGCGCCCATGACGGTGCCCACCGTCAGCGGCAGCAGGCCGAGCCCCGAGGAGGCGGCACTCAACCCCGCGACCGTCTCGAAATAGACCGGCAGGTAGATCGTCAGGCCGATGAAGGTACCCATCCCGAACCCAGCGGCGATTGTGCCCATCCGCACCACCGGGTTGGCGAGGATGTCGAGCGGGATCAGCGGCTCGTCGGCCGTGCGCAACCGCCAGGCGAAGGCCAGCCAGAGCAGCAGCGACAGCGCCACCAGAAAGCCGATCGGCGCCGACGCCCAGGGGTAATGCGTGCCGCCCCAGGAGAGCGCCAGCAGCAGCGTCATCGTCGCGCCAGTGATCAGGGCGGCGCCGAGCAGGTCGAGCTTGTGCGGCCGCTCGTGCCGCGGCAGCCGCTTCAGCGTCGAGCTCGTCATCGCATAGGCGGCGGCGCCCAGCGGCAGGTTGATCCAGAAGATCACCGACCAGTGCAGCCGTTCGGCGATGACGCCGCCCAGCACCGGCCCCAGCAGCGAGGCCGACATGAACACCCCGGCGATATAGACCTGATAGCGCCCGCGCTCCTTGGGCGGCACCATGTCGGCGACGATGGTCTGCGCCAGCGCGATCAGCCCGCCGCCGCCGAGCCCCTGGACGAAGCGAGCCACCACCAGCAGCCAGAGCGAGGGCGCGATGGCGCAGGCGATCGAGCCCAGCATGAACACGACGATGCCGCTGAGCAGCACGATCCGGCGGCCATGGATGTCGGCGAGCTTGCCGTAGAGCGGCGTCACCGCCGTCGAGGCCAGGAGATAGGACGTCACCACCCAGGGCAGATGCGCGACGTCGCCGAGTTCCCGCCCGATCGTCGGCATCGCGGTGGCGACGATGGTCTGGTCGAGCGCCGCCAGGAACATCGCCAGCATGATGCCGAACAGAATGCTGCGGATGTCTTCATGGGTGAGCGGCGCAGCGGCAGCCGGCGCAGATTGCGCGGGGGTCTCGACCCGTTTGTCCATGAGGTGCCGCGTCTGCCCGTCCATCTGAGGAGGGGGGCAGTCTAGGGGGCGGTCCTGTCATGCACCAGAGGCAGGACGAGCGGCGCCGGTCTGGCGGCCATGCGCTGCGGCATGGAACCGACCGCTTGTGCGGCCGCGCCTCGCCTCAGGCGGCGACATCCCACACCGGCGACAGGCCGTCCGGCTTGAGCACCCGCCCGTCCGGGGCGGCCAGCGCGTGGATCGCCGCCATCTCGGAATCATCGAGGGCGAAGTCGAAGATCGCGGCATTGTCGCGGGCACGATCCTCGCTCACCGTCTTCGACAGCGCGACGACGCCCTCCTGCTGGACCAGCCAGCGCAGCACGATCTGGGCGATGCTGCGGCGGTACTTCGCGGCGATCTCGGCCAGCAGCGGATCGACGAAGACCTTGCCGTCGGCCATCGCATAATAGGCGGTCAGCGCCATCCCGGCCTGCTGCATCGCCGCCATCAGCCGGCGCTGGTCGAGATAGGGGTGGTACTCGACCTGGTTGGTGACGAGCGGCGCCGGGCTGAGCGCCTGCGCCTGCGCCAGCAGGGCGATGGTGTAGTTGCTGACGCCGATATTGCGCGTCTTGCCCGCTTCCCGCACGGCGTTGAGCGCGCCGATCTGGTCGGCCAGTTTCACGCTGCCATTGGGCCAGTGCAGCAGCAGGAGGTCGACATGGTCGGTCCTCAGCTTGGCGAGGCTTTCCTCGACGGAGGCCTCGAAGCGACCGGGCGCGAAATTGTCGATCCAGACCTTGGTCGTCAGGAAGATGTCGCCGCGCGCGACGCCGCTGCCGGCGATCGCCTCGCCGACGGCGGCCTCGTTGCGGTAGATCTGGGCGGTGTCGATATGGCGGAAGCCAAGATTCAGCGCGGCCGGCACCATCCGCAGCACGTCGGCGGCCTCCATCCGGAAGGTCCCGAATCCGAGGGCGGGGATGGCGGCCCCATGGGCGCTGATAGTCTTCATGGTCGTGTCTCCGCAGCCGACCGGGCGGCGGGCGTGTCACCGCTAGCATGGTCGGCCCCGGCAACGGTGGCCTTTCCAAGGCGGGCTTATTTCGACCCCGGCCTTATAATCGCCTTGGGCCTTCCCCATGTCCAACGCACGGTCGTCGTGAGCTAGCCGCCTTGCGGTTGATGGGCTCCGGCGCGGCCGGCCTCGAGACAAGATCGATGTCGTGGAAGCGCCTTTCGGGGCGCTCGATCGCGCGCGGCTGCGCGGCGGTCCTGCATCTGCAGCCGCTCTGGCTCGCATCTTAGGCTCGTGGTCCGTCTTGTTTGCGCCGTTTCGACCTTCTTGTTTTCTGTCTCCGATTTAAGGAAATACAGCGTTTGATCGCTTATCTGGTTCTGGTTCACCGGTATCCTGCGCAGTTCAAGCGCATGTTCAAATCGATCTACGATCCCGCCAATCATTATTTGATCCATGTCGACAAGAACTCGGGCCCGGAGCTGGAAGCCGACATCCGCCGGTTTCTGCGCGGGTTCCCCAACAGCGCGATCCTGCAGAGCCACCACGCGCTCTGGGGCGGCTACAGCCTCGTCGACGCCGAGCTGCGCGGCATGGCGCAACTGCTCGAAATGGGCGCCGACTGGGAGTTCTTCATCAACCTCAGCGGCCAGGATTACCCTCTCAAGAGCCAGGACGAGATCGCGGACTTCCTGAAGCGCAACCGCGGCAAGGAATTCATCAAGGTCCTCGACCAGCGCAAGCTGCGGCCCGACACGATGAAGCGCGTCAGCCGCTATGTGATCGAGTTCGAAAAGCGCATCGTGCGGACGCCGTTCCCGCGCCCGTTCCTGACGGGCGTCGTGCCCTATATCGGCAACCAGTGGATGATCGTCAGCCGGCGCTTCTGCGAGTTCGTCTGCCATGATCGGAAGGCGGATCGCTACAAGGCCTTCTACCGCAACACCTTCATCGCCGATGAGGGCTTCTTCCCGACGGTGATGATGAACACCGCCGAGCATGGCGAGATCGTCAGCGACGATCTGCGCCTGATCGACTGGGTGCCCGATGGCGACATCAAGCTGCGCCCGCGCACCTACACCGCCGTCGATGCGCCGGAGTTGATGGCGAGTGCCTGCCTCTTCGCCCGCAAGTTCGACGCCCTGGTCGACGACGCGATTCTCGACCTGATCGACGACCGCCTGCGCGCCGACGAGGCGCCGTTGCCGATGCGGCCCCACATTCCCGTTCCGGTCCATCTGTCGGCTGCGGCCGCGCCCGTCGCCTTCCTGGCGTCCTGAACCGCAACGACAACCAAAAGAGGGCATGATGGCACTGAACTTTCCCAATCCCGTCCGCAGTTTTGACGCCGGGCGCTCCTGCGTCAGTTTCTGGGGTTCCGACGCCTCGCTGGAGATCGCCTTCCAGATCGAGATCGACGCCCTGCGCAAGCTCGGCGCGGACCCCGACGATGGCGAGGCGCAGATGCTGGCGACCTTCGACAGCCATCGCGACGCGATCCTGCGGGCGGCCGCCAGCGTCTATGGCCGCCACAAGGCGAGCTATCACCGCCTCACCGCGGCCGACGTCTCGGGACGGAGCTGAGACGATGGCGCGTCCCCCCTACAAGCCAGGCGACATGGTCAACCTCACGGCCGGCTTCCACAACCAGATCCGGCCCGGCCCCTTCGAGATCACGCGGCTGATGCCGCCGCGCGACAACAAGGAGGAGCAGTACCGCGTCCGCGGTCCCGACGGACTCGAACGCGCGGTCGGCCATCACGAGATCGAGGAGGAGGTCCCGCTTCCCGGCGGGTCGACGGGTTAGGCGGGCAGGGCCACAGCGTCATTCTCGGGCGGCGCGCAGCGGCGACCCGAGAATCGCCTGCCGGAGATGTGCCGGAGCCTTCTCGTCACGAGATGCTCGGGTCGAGCCCGAGCATGACGCGGACAACCGGGAATCTTATCCCCGCGCCCCAGACCTGCGCCTATTCTTCCCTCGCTCTCCCCGACCGAGGGGGCTTCGCGAGGCGTCGTGTGGCCGGGGAGAGGCGGTGTTCATGGAGGAGGGCCGTCGCGGGCTCGACGCCATGGAGGGACCGTCGTCGTTCGGGCCGAACAGGCAGGCCCCGTCCTTTGCCGGACTTAAAACACGACGCCGGGACCATCAGACAACCGCGCGCGGGGCGAGGTGGCGGCTGTTGGCGCTGCTTCGACACTTTCGACTTCGACTTCGACATCGACATCGGCACGCAGCCGTCGACTGCGACGCCATCTCTCCCCGCGCATCCCCTCGGATTCGCACGTCAGCCCGAAACCCCGCGGCGGTGAGCCGGCCGGGGCTTTCGGTGCGACCGGCGACCTTCTAGAAGACGAGGGTGGCATGAGCCCGGCCCCTGAAACGGAACCCCTGCCATGCCTCTCCTCAACATCGGCGACTCCACCCTGGTGGTGATCGATTTCCAGGCCCGGCTGATGCCGGCGATCCATGACGGCGCGCGCCTCGTCGCCAATGCGCAGCGGCTGGTGGCGGCGGCCGGCCTGCTGGGCGTGCCGATCGTGATGACCGAGCAGAATCCGGCGGGGCTGGGCGGCACGGTCCCGGAGCTGGCGGGCGCCGGCCCCGTCATCGCCAAGATGAGCTTTGACGCCTGTGCCGAGGGCGCCTTCCTGGAGGCGCTGGCGGGCGATGGCCAGCTCGTGCTGTGCGGCTGCGAGGCGCATGTCTGCCTCGGCCAGACGACACTGTCCCTGCTCGCCCATCGCCGCCGGGTCGCGATCGTCCAGGACGCCAGCGGCTCGCGCCAGCCGGAGTCGAAGGACGCCGCGTTGCGCCGGCTCGAGCGCCGCGGCGCCGAGATCGTCACCACAGAGATGGTGATCTTCGAATGGCTGAAGAGCGCCGAGCATCCCCGCTTTCGCGAGGTGCTCAAGCTGGTGAAGTAGGGTGGGGGCTTCTTACCCGGCCCCCCGCCGTCATCCTGGGCGAGCGGCGAAGCCGCGAAGGCCGGGATCCATCATAGGGTTCGGCGGCGGCTTATGATGGATCCCGGTCGAGCTTCGCTCGCCCAGGATGACGGCGTCTGCCGCGGGAGCCAAAACCCTAAAGCGGCTTCCGGATCCATTTCGAGATCACGCCCACGAGGCCCTCGCGGAAGGTCATCACGCAGATCACGAAGATCACGCCCTGCACCACCGTGACCCAGGCGCCCAGCGACGCGAGGTAGTTCTGCATGGAGACGATGACGATCGCACCCGCGATCGGCCCGAACACCGTGCCAAGCCCCCCAACCAGCGTCATCAGCACGACCTCGCCCGACATTGACCAGTGCACGTCGGTCAGCGACGCCAGCTGGAAGACGATCGCTTTTGTCGAGCCGGCGAGCCCCGCCAGCATCGCCGACAGCACGAAGACGGCGAGCTTGTACTGGTTGGCCCGGTAGCCCAGCGAGATCGCGCGCGGCTCGTTGTCCCGGATCGCCTTGCAGACCTGCCCGAAGGGCGAATGGATGATGCGGTAGATCGCCAGCAGCCCGGCCATGAAGATCGCCGCCACCAGCCAGTACAGCGTGCGGTCGTCGGCGAGGTTGATCAGCCCGAACAGATGACCGCGCGGCACCGCCTGGATGCCGTCCTCGCCGCCGGTGAAGCGCGGCGTCTGCAGCGAGAAGAAATAGACCATCTGCGCCAGCGCCAGCGTGATCATGGCGAAATAGATGCCCTGCCGGCGGATCGCGAGCGCACCGAAGACCAGGCCGAGCCCGCCCGAGACAGCCGTGCCGAGCAGGATCGCCAGCTCCGGCGTCAGGCCCCAGTTCTTGGCGGTGTAGGCGCAGACATAGCTCGCCATGCCGAAATAGGCGGCGTGGCCGAAGGAGAGCAGGCCGCCATAGCCAAGCAGCAGGTTGAAGGCGAGCGCAAACAGCGCGAAGCACAGGACCTTCATGACGAAGACCGGATAGGCCACGAAGGGCGCAATCACGAGCGCGACCGCGATTGCGATCATGATCGCCCGGTGGAGGCGCAGCGTAGCCTGGTCGGCCTCTCCCGGCAGGAGCGCAGCGGGGGCGTCGGTGGCGGCGATATCGGCCATGGTCAAATCCTCGTCTTGTCGCGGCGAGCGGCCATCACGCGGCCCGCCCGAACAGGCCGGCCGGGCGCACCAGCAGCACCAGCACCATGATGATGAAGATCACCGTCGCGGACGCCTCCGGGTAGAACACCTTGGTCAGGCCCTCGACCAGCCCCAGCGAGAAGCCGGTGACGATGGCGCCCAGGATCGAGCCCATGCCGCCGATCACCACGACCGCGAAGACCACGATGATCAGGTCGGCGCCCATATTGGGATTGACCGAGTAGATCGGCGCGGCCAGCACGCCGGCAAACCCCGCCAGCGCGACGCCGAAGCCATAGGTCAGCGTCACCATCAGCGGCACGTTGATCCCGAAGGCCTGGGTCAGGGTCGGGTTCTCGGTCGCGGCGCGCAGATAGGCGCCGAGCTTGGTCTTCTCGATCAGGAACCAGGTCGCGAGGCAGACGATCAGCGAGGCGACGACGACCCAGCCGCGATACCAGGGCAGGAACATGAAGCCGAGATTGACGCCCCCGCGCAGCTCGGCGGGGATCTGGTAGGGCAGGCCCGACGAGCCATAGGCGTTGCGGAACAGCCCCTGGATGATCAGCGCCAGGCCGAAGGTCAAAAGCAGCCCGTAGAGATGGTCGACATGGGCGATGCGTTTGAGCAGCAGCCGCTCGATCGCGACACCGGTTGCCCCCACGATCAGCGGTGCCAGCAAAAGCGCCGCCCAGTAGTTGATCCCGAGATAGGTCAGGCACATCCAGGCGACGAAGGCGCCCATCATGTACTGCGCGCCATGGGTGAAGTTGATGATGTTGAGCAGCCCGAAGATCACCGCCAGCCCGAGGCTGAGGATGGCGTAGAACGAGCCGTTGATCAGGCCGAGAAGGACCTGGCCGAACAGCGCCTGGGGCGGGACACCGAGAAGTTCGAACATGCGGGGCTCAGATCATCTTTGCGGGCATTGGCAAGGTGGAGGCCATCATCCCGGACCGAGCGGTCCGGGATGATCGTCGTCGGCGTCATGGTCGGGCTTGACCCGACCACCTCGGAAACCAGAGCGCTCTGGTCGAAGAGATTCTCGGGTCAAGCCCGAGAATGACGCTGTCTCAAACGCTCACTTCTTGACGAGCGGGCACTCGCTCTCGGCGAGCGGGCGGAAGGCCTGCTCGGCCGGCAGCACCGAGACCTGCTTGTAGTAGTCCCACGGCCCCTTCGACTCGCCCGGCTTCTTGACCTCGAAGAGATACATGTCGTGCATCTTGCGGCCGTCGGCGCGCACCGAGCCCTTGCCGAAGAGCGGGTCGTCGGTCGGCATTTCCTTCATCTTGGCCATCACCGCCGCGGAGTCCTTCGACTTCGCCGCCTCGACCGCCTTCAGATAGTGCAGCATGCCGGAATAGACGCCGGCCTGGACCATGGTCGGCTTCTTGCCGCCATTGGCCTTGGCGAAGCGATCGGACCAGGTGCGGGTACCGTCATTGGTGTCCCAGTAGAAGGACTCCGTCAGCACCAGCCCCTGCGCCGTGGCGAGGCCGAGCGAATGTACGTCGGTGAGGAAGACCAGCAGCCCTGCGAGCTTCTGGCCGCCGGCGACGATGCCGAACTCGCCGGCCTGCTTGATCGAGTTGATGGTGTCGCCGCCGGCATTCGCCAGCCCGATCACCTTGGCCTTGGAGGCCTGGGCCTGCAGCAGGAAGGAGGAGAAGTCCGTGCCCGGGAAGGGGGTGCGCACCGCGCCGACCACCTTGCCGCCGTTCTTGGTGACGATCGCGGCGGTGTCGCGCTCCAGCGCATGGCCGAAGGCGTAGTCGGCGGTCATGAAGAACCAGGAATCGCCGCCGGCCTTCACCATGGCGCCGCCGGTGCCCTGGGCCAGCGCATAGGTGTCATAGGTCCAGTGGACCGTGTTGGGCGAGCAGGCCTTGCCGCTGAGATCGGAGGAGGCCGCGCCGGAGTTGATGTGGATCTTGTTCTTCTCGCGGGTGATCTGGTTGACCGCCAGCGCCACCGAGGAGGTCGGCACGTCGAGGATCAGGTCAACGCCATCCTGGTCGTACCAGGTGCGGGCGATGGTCGAGCCGACGTCCGGCTTGTTCTGGTGGTCGGCCGAGACGATCTCGACCTTGATGCCCTTTTCGGCGGCCTTGAAATCCTCGACCGCCATGCGGGCGGCGATCACCGAGCCTTCGCCCGAGAGGTCGGCATAGAGGCCGGATCGGTCGTTGAGGACGCCGGCCTTGATGCTGATCTGCTGGGCGAGTGCGGGCGCCGCCATCAGGGCGGCGAAGGCGGTCGTGGTCAGAAATGTCTTGAGCTTCATGATCTGTTTCTCCCTGAGATTGGCGTCGTTTTCGACGTGATGTCCGATATGGATCGGATTGGGGGCCTTCGAATCCGCCAGGCGGCGGGTTCAGACCCCGAGATAGCCGTGCAGCTTGTCGATATTGGCGTCGAGCTGGTCGTTCTCGATCATGTCGATCACCTTGCCCTGCTCGACGACATAGTGACGGTCGGCCACCGTCGCCGCGAAGCGGAAGTTCTGCTCGACCAGGATGATCGTGTAGCCCTGCTGCTTGAGCTTGCGGATGGTGGCGCCGATCTGGTCGATGATGACCGGGGCGAGCCCCTCGGTCGGCTCGTCGAGCAGCAGGAAATGCGCGCCGGTGCGCAGGATGCGCCCGATCGCCAGCATCTGCTGCTCGCCGCCGGAGAGCTTGGTGCCCTGGCTCTTCAGGCGCTCCTTGATGTTGGGGAAGAGCGTGAAGATCTCGTCGAGCGAGAGGCCGCCGGGCCGCACGCGCGGCGGCAGCATCAGGTTCTCCTCGACGCTGAGCGAGGCGTAGATGCCGCGCTCCTCGGGCACATAGCCGATGCCGAGCCGGGCGATCGCCCGCGAGGGCAGCCCGATCGTCTCGGCGCCCTCCAGCACGACCGAGCCCTTGCGCTTGCCGATGACGCCCATGATCGACTTCAGAGTCGTCGTCTTGCCGGCGCCGTTGCGGCCGAGCAGCGTCACCACCTCGCCCTGGGCGACGTCGAAATCGATGCCGTGCAGCACATGCGATTCGCCGTACCAGGCCTCGAGCCCCCGCACCTTCAGCATGGGGGCGGCAGCGGCGGTGTGTGAGGCGGCAGGTGCGGTCTCAGTGAGCATGGCCCACTCCCGAACCGATATAGGCTTCGATCACGCGCGGATCCTTCGAGACATGGGCGTAGTCGCCCTCGGCCAGAACCTGCCCGCGCGCCAGCACGGTGATGCGGTCCGACAGCGAGGCGACGACGGAGAGGTTGTGCTCGACCATCAGGATGGTGCGGTTCTGCGAGACCTTGCGGATCAATTGCTCGATACGCTCGACATCCTCGCGGCCCATGCCGGCCATCGGCTCGTCGAGCAGCATCATCTCGGGGTCGAGCGCCAGCGTGGTCGCGATCTCGAGCGCGCGCTTGCGGCCATAGGAGAGCTCGACGGCGGGAAGTTCGGCGAAGGCGGCGAGCCCGACCGCCTCGACCAGCCGGAGCGCCTCCTCGTCGAGGGGCTTCAGCACCTCTTCCGAGCGCCAGAAATCGAAGGAATCGCCGCGTTTGCGCTGCAGCGCGATCCGCACATTGGTCTTGACGCTCAGCTGCGGAAACACCGCCGAGATCTGGAAGGAGCGCACCAGCCCGAGACGCGCGATCTCGGCGGGCTTCTCGCGGGTGATGTCGCGGCCATTATAGACGATCGAACCGCGGGTCGGCGCAAGAAACTTCGTCAGCAGGTTGAAACAGGTCGTCTTGCCGGCGCCGTTGGGGCCGATCAACGCATGAATCGTCCCGCGCTTGACCTGCAGATCCACGCCGTTCACGGCCGAGAATCCGCCGAACTCCTTGGTTAGACCGGAGGTCGATAAAATAATATCCTCAGCCATGCGCGACGCTTGCGATCATCTCTTGGTCTTTCTTTGTTATGACCGTTCTCCCTTACCGGCATGCTGCACCGCGCTCGCAGCCCGAGTCAACGCCGCAGCGGGCGCAAACGGCCTTGTGAAGACAGGCTCATCCCTTCGTCTTAGAGGGGGCGAGACGCCTTTCCCGCCGCTCCGGTGCGCGCGCCCGACGGTTGAATGAGCCGTCGCGAGAGGCGATGCAGCGCGAATGCAGGATTTTGTTGCGCTTCGGCGTGAACCGATGTCGCGCGAGGCGCGACCAACAGGGCGGATAAGGCAGGAAACGGGCTTTGCGCGGAGGGCGGTTTGGAGTAATGTTTCAGACTGTTTCCTGGCGA
Source organism: Allobosea sp. (assembly GCF_030695125.1). Taxonomy (GTDB): domain Bacteria; phylum Pseudomonadota; class Alphaproteobacteria; order Rhizobiales; family Beijerinckiaceae; genus Allobosea. The sequence continues at coordinate 380,498 of NZ_JAUYTP010000016.1, forward strand.
TCTTGCGGCCGTCTCGTGGCGGCGTCCTCCGGTTCCGCGCTTCCGCCGGCGCGCAATCGGGCTCATCAGTCGATGGCGGACCGATCAGGGAGGGTGCCTTGAGCTTCGCTTTTGGTTTCGACGGTCGCGCCCGCTTCGCCAACCTGCGCAGGCTCGCGCGCGCTGTCGCGGCGGGCCTTCTGGGTTTCGCTGCAGTGTCGCTGGCCCTGCCCGCGCAGGCCTCGCCCGATCGCCGCGTCGCCCTCGTCATTGGCAACAGCGCCTATACGGCCGTGCCCCGCCTCGCCAATCCGCAGCGCGACGCCAGCGCGATCTCGGCCGCGCTCAAGCGCCTCGGCTTCGAGGTCGTCGAGGGCTACGACCTCAAGATGGACGAGATGACCGGCATCGTCCGGGAATTTGCCCAGAAGCTCGACGGTTCCAAGGCCGGCGTCGTCTATTATGCCGGCCATGGCATCGCGGTCGGTGACGACAACTACCTCATCCCGGTCGACGCCTCGCTGAAGACCGAGGCCGATCTCGATTTCCGCGCCGTCAACGTCCAGCTCATCCTGCGCCAGATGCAGCGCGACGAGCGCGTCAACATCCTCATCCTCGACGCCTGCCGCGACAACCCCTTCACGACGCAGCTCGCGGCGCGGTCGCGCTCGGTCGCGCGCGGCCTGACGGCGATCGAGACGCAGTCGGCCTCAGGCATCCTGATCGCCTTCGCGACCGATCCGCGCGCCACCGCACTCGACGGCGAGAAGGATGGCAACAGCCCCTTCACCTCGGCGCTGCTGAAGCACATCGAGACGCCCGAGGTGTCGATCACCACCGTGATGGACCGGGTCCGGGCCGATGTCTGGGAATCGACCGGCAAGAAGCAGAAGCCCTGGACCAACTCGTCGATCATCGGCGAGTTCAAGATGAACCCGACGCTGAAGCTCGCTGCGGTCGATCCCTCGGTGACGATCAAGGCGATCGACAATGCCGTGCCGATGCCGGCGGTCGCCGCCCCGATGGGGCTCGACCGGGCCCAGATGGACATCCGCATGTGGGAGACTGCCGAGCGCGGCAACACGGCGGGCGACTACAAGGCCTATCTCGAGGCCTTCCCGACCGGCCAGTTCGCGGCCTTCGCCAAGAACCGCCTGGCCCGGCTCGAGGCGGTCCCCGTCGCGGCCCTGCCGGCGGCGGCGGGCGCTGCGGCCGTGTCGTCTGCGGCGCTGGCCGCTTTGCCGACATCGCGCGAAACCGGCCAGGCGGTCGCCGACGAGGCGATGAAGGGCGAGCTCGGCAGCGCCGAAACGGAAGCTGCGCTCAAGCTAACCGCCAAGGACCGTCGCGAGCTGCAGCGCCGCCTGAACCTCGCTGGCTTCAAGCCCGGCAAGGCCAGCCCGACCTTCGGGCCAAGCCAGCGCGCGGCCATCAAGGAGTGGCAGACGACCCGCGCGCTCACCGCCACCGGTTTCCTCGCCCCGATGCAGCTCAAGGCGCTGCGGGCCCAGACCGAGCCGGCCTATCAGCGCGCGCTGGCCGAGGATGCCAGGCCCGCGCCGGCCCCGCGCGCCACACGCGCGGTCGCCCGCGAGCCCGCCGAGCCGCAGGTCCGGAACCGCGGCGGCGTCGCCTATGAGCGCGATCCGGTGATCCGCCGCGACCTCGAGCGCGAGCGCGCCGGCCAGGGCAACAGCGCGGCGGGCGCGGCCATCTTCGGCACCATCGTCGGCGGCGCCATCGGCGGCGCGCTCGGCGGCGGCTTCCGCCGCTGACGTCTCGCCGGCGTTCGGCGAAACGACACCTTCCGGACGTCCCCGCAAGCCGCGGCGCCACCCGCGTCGCGTCTTGCGGCGATGATGGTCCCTTCGTCGCATGACGCCGTCTCCGCCCCGCGGGGAGTTGCCACCGTGCCGCCCGCTCGGCTAGTTCTGAGGCGAGCTCTCCGGCGACATCCATTCTCGGCAAAAGGCGATGCGATGAAGAAGGTTTTTCCTGACGCCACGGCGGCGCTGGCCGGCGTCATCAAGGACGGCATGACCCTGATGGCCGGCGGCTTCGGCCTCTGCGGCATTCCCGATGTCCTGATCGAGGCCGTGCGCGAGAGTGGCGCGAAGGATCTGACCTTCGTCTCCAACAATGCCGGCGTCGACGGCGCCGGCCTCGGCATCCTCCTGGAGACCCGCCAGATCCGGAAGATGATCTCGTCTTATGTCGGCGAGAACAAGCTCTTCGCCGAGCTCTATCTCTCCGGCCAGCTCGAGCTCGAATTCACCCCGCAGGGCACGCTGGCCGAGCGCATCCGCGCCGGCGGCGCCGGCATCCCGGCCTTCTTCACCAAGACCGGCGTCGGCACGCTGGTGGCCGAGGGCAAGGAGGAGCGTGAGTTCGACGGCGAGCGCTACATCATGGAGCGCGGCATCTTCGCCGACATCTCGCTGGTCCATGCCTGGAAGGGCGACACCGAAGGCAACCTTGTCTACCGGAAGACGGCGCGCAACTTCAATCCGATGATGGCATCGGCCTCGCGCATGACCATCGCTCAGGTCGAGCATCTGGTAGAGGCGGGCGAGATCGACCCCGACCACATGCACACGCCCGGCATCTTCGTGAAGCGGATCGTCCACACGCCCCAGAGCGTCAAGCGCATCGAGCAGCGCACCGTCCGCAAGCGCGCGGCCTGAGTCAGAGCAGTTTTCGCGAGCCCTCATCCTGAGGAGCGCCAGGCAGTGGCGCGTCTCGAAGGATGCTCCAGACCGATCCGGAGCCTCCTGGAGCATCCTTCGAGACGCCGCAATGCGGCTCCTCAGGATGAGGGCTCAAGAGTAAGATTGAACGCCGAGGAGTCTTCGACATGGCATGGACCCGCGAACAGATCGCCCAGCGCGCTGCCAAGGAGCTGAAGGACGGTTTCTACGTCAATCTCGGCATCGGAATTCCGACGCTGGTCTCCAACTACATCCCCGACGGCATGTCGGTGCAGCTCCAGTCCGAGAACGGCATGCTCGGCATGGGCCCGTTTCCCTATGAGGGCGACGAGGACCCGGACCTGATCAACGCCGGCAAGCAGACCATCACCGAACTGAAGACGACGAGCTTCTTCTCCTCGGCCGATTCCTTCGGGATGATCCGCGGCGGCCATATCGACCTCTCGATCCTCGGCGCCATGCAGGTCGCGGAGAATGGCGACCTCGCCAACTGGATGATCCCCGGCAAGATGGTGAAGGGCATGGGCGGCGCCATGGACCTCGTCGCCGGCGTCAAGAAGGTCGTCGTGGTGATGGAGCATGTCGCCAAGAACAAGGACGGCTCCGAATCGCCGAAGCTGCTGGCGGCCTGCGATCTGCCGCTGACCGGTGCCGGCGTCGTCGACATGGTCATCACCGATCTCGGCGTCTTCTCGATCGACGAGAACGGCGGCGGCATGACGCTGATCGAGCTCGCCGAGGGCGTGACGCTCGACGAGATCACGGCGAAGACGGGCGCGGCGTTCAAGGTCGCGGTCTAGTCGTCAGATAGCGGCGCGTTTTGCAGAAAACGCGCCGTCGTCCCGGGCTTGACCCGGGACCCATTCCGGAACCTCACCGAGCAGCGCTCCGGAATGGATCCCGGATCTCCGCTTCGCTGCGTCCGGGATGACGGGCGCTTTTACTGAAACGAAGCAAGCGCTACCGCCCGCGCTCCCAGCCCGCCTTGACCAGCTCCGGCACGTCGCTCTGTGCCTCAGGCCAGCCGACGCAGAGCCAGGCGATCAGCTTCCAGTCCGGCGGCGCGCCCAGCGCCTCCCGCACCACATCCGGCTCCAGGATCGAGACCCATCCGACCCCGATGCCCTTAACCCGCGCCGCCAGCCAGAACTGCGTGATCGCGGCGACGACCGAATAATCCAGCATCTCCGGCATCGTTTGGCGGCCAAGGCCGTGCCCCTGCGCCGTGCCATGGTTGCAGAACACCGCGATCTGCTCGGGCGCCTCGCGCATCCCCTCTAACTTTAGCGTCGCATAAAGCCGCGCCCGCTCACCTTCGTAATCGGCCAGCGCATCGGCATTGCAGCGCTGGAAGCTGGCTCGGGCCGCTTCGCGCTGGCCCTCGTCGCTAACACGAACCCAGCGCCAGGGCTGCGAATGGCCGACCGAGGGCGACAGCTCCGCCTGCGCCAGCAGCCGCTCGACCAGCCCGTCCGGGAGCGCATCGTGCCGGAATCGCCGGACATCGCGCCGCCAGGCCAGGAGCTCGGCGAACTGCGCGGCAAAGGCCTCGTCGAAGCGGGGAGGGGAGTTGGACATCCCCCTCAGCCCTCATCCTGAGGAGCGCTGCGCAGCAGCGCGTCTCGAAGGATGCTCCAGCTTGCGCGGGAGCCTCCTGGAACATCCTTCGAGACGCCGCTGCGCGGCTCCTCAGGATGAGGGCTGCGGAGGCGTGGAGGTGACATCACGCTCACCCCGCCACCGCGATCGCATGGAAGAAGGAGCCCGTGACATGGCCGCGCCGGCTGCCGGCGGGGGCCGGGGCCGAGCCATGCGGGTCGGTCACCATCGCCAGCGGCGGGTCCTCGCCCTGCGTGACGATCGTCGCATAGTGGAACTCGTGGCCAGTCAGCCTGGTGCCGGCCGCGCCGAGCGGCGCATCGGCTTCGAGGATGGCCCGGCGATAGCCCAGGTTCATCTTCCGCTTGGCGAAGGAGGTCTCGACCGAGAGCAGCCCGGCCATGGCATGGGAGACCCCGTCCGCATCGATCAGGGTGCGCCCCAGCACCATGTAGCCGCCGCACTCGCCATGCACCGGCCGTGTCTCGGCAAAGGCGCGCAGGCCGGCAAGAAAGCGGCCGGCGCCAGCGAGCCGACCCGCGTGAAGCTCCGGATAGCCGCCCGGCAGCCAGCAGGCATCGCAATCCTCCGGCGGCGGCTCGTCCGCCAGCGGCGAGAACGGCACCAGCACGGCGCCCGCCGCCCGCCAGCCCGCCTCGACATGCGGATAGACGAAGCTGAAGGCGGCATCACGCGCGATCGCGATGCGCCGGCCCGGCGCCGGCAGGCGCGGGATCGCCATCGGAGACGCCGGCAAGCGAGTGGCTTGGGCCACCGCACTCACCGCGTCGAGATCGACCGCCGCCATCACCGCATCGGCCAGAGCCTCGAGCCGCGCCTCGAGATCGGCGGTCTCGCCGGCCTGCACCAGCCCGAGATGGCGCTCGGGCAGGATCAGGCTGGCCTCGCGCGGCAGCGCGCCGAGCACGGGCAGGCCGATCTTGTCCATCCCCTGCGCCACCAGCCGGCGATGACGCTCGCTGGCGACCTTGTTGAGGATCACGCCGGCGATGGTGATGCGCGGGTCGTAATGCATGCAGCCGAGCGCAATCGCCGCGGCCGATTGCGCCTGACCGGAGACGTCGATGACCAGCACGATCGGCCAGCCCAGCAGCGCGGCGATGTCGGCGCTCGCGCCGGTATGCCCCTGCGGCCCCGGCACGGCGTCGAACAGCCCCATCGAGCCCTCGGCGATGACGAGGTCGGCGCCATCAGCCGCATCGCCGGCGATCGCGCGCAGCAGCGCGTCGGGCATGGCGAAGGAATCGAGATTGGCGCTGGGAGCGCCCGTCGCGGCGGCATGGAAGGCGGGGTCGATGTAATCAGGCCCGCATTTCAATCCGCGCACCACGAGCCCGCGCCGCGTCAGCGCCCGCTGCAGGCCGAGCGTGATCGTGGTCTTGCCCGAGCCGGAGCGCGGCGCGGCGATGATGAGGCCGGGCGCGGTCATGGACGGGCTCCTCCGTCATTGCGAGGAGCGAAAGCGACGAAGCAATCCAGGAAGGCGTCGAGCGAGCCGGTCTGGATTGCTTCGCTGCGCTCGCAATGACGGGGTTGGGCGGTCATTCTCATACCCCGCCCCCAGGCCGGAAGCGGCGGTCGTAGCCGGTGGAGTAGAGCGCGCTCTCGCCGAAATCCTCGGCCGCCAGCGCCGGGCCGACCAGGATCAGCGCAGTGCGCTCCAGCCCGGACTCGCGCACCTGCGTCGCGATCGTGGACAGTGTTCCGCGCAGCACGCGCTCGTCCGGCCAGGAGGCGCGGAAGACGATCGCGACCGGACAGGCCTCGCCGTAGAAGGGCGACAGCTCCGCCACCACCTGCTCGATGACATGGATCGAGAGATGGATCGCCAGCGTTGCGCCGGACGCGGCGAAGGTGGCGAGCCGCTCCCGCTCCGGCATGGCGGAAGCCCGGCCCGAGGTCCGCGTCAGCACCAGCGACTGCGCCAGCCCCGGCAGGGTCAGCTCGCGCTTGAGCGTCGCGGCGGCGGCCGCGAAGGCCGGCACGCCCGGCGTCACGCTGTAGGGGATGGCGAGCGCATCCAGCCGGCGCATCTGCTCGCCGGTCGCGCTCCAGATCGAGAGATCGCCGGAATGCAGCCGCGCCACATCCTGCCCGGCTTCATGCGCTGCCTGCATCTCGGCGATGATGGCGTCGAGATCGAGCGGCGCCGTGTCGACGATGCGCGCGCCCGGCGGGCACCAGTCGAGCATCGCCTTGGGGATCAGCGAGCCCGCATAGAGGCAGACCGGGCAGGCCGCGATCAGGTCGCGCCCGCGCAGCGTGATGAGGTCGGGCGCGCCGGGCCCGGCGCCGATGAAATGGATGGTCATGAAGGAGTCCGCACGGTGTGCCGCAACATTGTCTTTCCGGGGCAGGCCGCAGGCCTGAACCCGGAACCCATGACCGGGTGAGGGATGTGACGACGCAACGCTGAAGGGCCGATCCCGGTCGTGGGTTCCGGGTTCTTCGCGTCGCGAAGCCCCGGAAAGACGACTTGGCTCGGGTGCATCACGATACACTCCGGGCCAGCGCGCAGGTGACGCGGGCGGTGGCGATGCGCGGCTGCACCAGCATCCCGCCCGGCCCGGCGGCCGCGAGCGCGGCGGCTTCCGCCACCGAGCCGACGCCGTAGAGCGAGGCGATCCGCGTCGAGCGGGTCGCGCAACTGGCCTCGAAGCCCTTGAGCGCCTCGTCGGGCACGCCGACGAGCTCGGCGGCCCGCCTGGCCGCCGCGGCGTTCAGCCCTGCCTCTCCCATCCGGCTCGCCAGCGTCGCGATTCGCGGCGTCGCCTCGCCCGACAGCCCAGCGATCGCCAGGGCCTCGTCGAGGCAGGCGAGGATATCGCCCTCGCTGGTGCCGGCGCGCAGGCCCAGTCCGACGACGAGACGGCCGGTCATGGTCTAGTCGTCCTCTGGCAACCCAACACGGCGTCATCCCGGGCGACCGAAGGGAGACCCGGGATCCATTCCGGAACCTCTCCTGCAAACGCTCCGGAATGGGTCCCGGGTCTGCGCTTCGCTCCGCCCGGGACGACGACGCGGAATTGGTGACGGGGCAAAGACCTCACGGCTTCTCGACCCGCCACTGCGTCACCGGCATCGCCGGCCGCCAGCCATGCTTGCCGCCGACGGGGACGAGCCGGTCGATCGCGATGCGCCGCAGCGAGCCGCCATGCAGCGCATGCAGCGCCGCAAGCTTCGCCTCGCCCTCCAGCGTGACGACATTGGCGACGAGGCGCCCGCCCGGTTTGAGCGCCGCCCACGCCCCCTCGAACAGCCCCTCGACCGTCAGTCCGCCGCCGATGAAGACGGCGTCGGGCCCTGGCTGCCCGGCAAAGCCCGCAGGCGCCTCGCCGGTGACCTTCACCGCCAGCCCGCCCAGTTCGAGGCTGTTGCGGGTGATCCGCTCGATGCGCTCCGCCTTGGCTTCAAAAGCGATGGCTGCATTGCGCGGGTGGCGCTGGCACCATTCGATGCCGACCGAGCCCGAGCCGGCGCCGACATCCCAGAGCAGCTCGCCCGCGCGCGGAGCGAGCGCGGAGATCGTGATCGCGCGAACCTCGGATTTGGTAATCTGCCCGTCATGGGCGAACCACTCCTCGTCCAGCCCCGGCGCCAGCGGCAGCACGCGCGCATCGCGGCCCGCATCGACGGCCACCGCGATCAGGTTGAGCGGCACGACGTCGTCGAAGGCAAAGGCATCGGCGCGGGTCTCGCGGACGCGCTCCTGCGGGCCGCCCAGCGATTCCAGCACGGTCAGGCGGCTCGCCCCCATCCCGCGCGCGGTCAGCAGTTCGGCCACCGCCCGCGGCGTCGTCTCGTCCCAGGACAAGGCGAGGATGCGCGCCTGCGGCTGCAGATGCGGCACGATCCGGAACAGCGTGCGGCCATGCAGCGAGACCAGCGCGCACTCCTCCTGCGGCCAGCGCAGCCGGGTGCAGGCCATGGAGAAGGAGGAGATCTGCGGGATGACGTGCATCTCTTCGGCCGGGATCGCCCGGCTCAGGCTGTTGCCGATGCCGTAATGGAACGGGTCGCTGGTCGCGAGCACGCAGACCTTGCGGCCGCGCTCCGCCAGGATCTGCGGCAGGGCATTGCGGAAGGGCTGCGGCCAGGGCCTGAGTTCGCCGGGCACGGAACCGACCAGCGCGATATGGCGCTCGCCGCCGAAGACGATCTCGGCCTCCGCCAGCGCCGCCTTCGCCTGCGCGCAAAGCCCGGCCGGGCCGTCCTCGCCCAGCCCGATCAGGGACAGCCAGGGCGCCGGCGCAGCCTCGCCGCTCGACAGGCTCTCGGTTTCAAGCGTAACTGGGGACATGACCGTGCTCATCCTCGGTGGAACCGGCGAAGCGGCGGCGCTCGACCAGCATCTGGCCGAGCAGGCGCCCGAAATCCGCGCCATCATCTCGCTGGCGGGCCATACCGTCGACCCCCGGCCGGTGAATCTCCCCGTGCGCGTCGGCGGCTTCGGCGGCGTCGAGGGGCTCAGGCAGTATCTGCGCGACGAGGGCATCATTGCCGTCATCGACGCGACGCATCCCTTCGCGGCGATCATGCCCTTCAATGCCGAGCATGCCTGCAAGGCCGAAGGCGTACCGCTGCTCGCCATCCGCCGCGCGCCCTGGCATCGCGAAACGGGCGACGACTGGCGCGACGTGCCCGACATGGAGGCTGCCGCGGCTGCGCTGGGCGAGGCGCCGCGTCGCGTCTTCCTGACGATCGGCCGGCTCGACCTTCCGGTCTTCGCGGAGGCGCCGCAGCATCATTATCTCGTGCGCGCCATCGAGCCGATCGGCGATCGCCTGCCCGTGCCCCATGTCGAGGTCATCCAGCAGCGCGGCCCGTTCCGCGCCGAGGATGAGGAGGCGCTGCTGCGTGAGAAGCGCATCGAGCTGCTCGTCAGCAAGAACTCCGGCGGCGACGCCACGGCCGGCAAGCTCGTCGCTGCGCGCCGGCTCGGCCTGCCGGTGATCATGGTCGCCCGCCCGCCCAAGCCGGATGTCGAGACCGTCGCCCATATCGATCAGGTCCTGCCCTGGCTGGTGGCGCAGGGGCTCTTCGTCACCGAGCGCGGCGTATAGACCCAAGGCGCGGCCTCGCCAGGCCGCGCGATCAGCCGCGTGCTCGAGGCGCCGATGATCACCAGCGTCGCCATGTCGGCGGTCGACGCCGCCGCGATGGCCTTTTCCAGTGTCAGGATGCGCAACGCCTCGCCGGGCCGCCCGACGGCGCGGGCGAAGATCACCGGCGTCCGCGCCTCGCGATGGCGGGCGGCCAGTTCCAGCGCCGCTCGGAGCTGCCAGGGCCGCGCCTTCGAGATCGGGTTGTAGAGGCAGGTCACCAGATCGGCGGCGAGCACGGCTTCGAGCCGCGCGGTCACCACCTCCCAGGGCTTGAGGTTGTCCGAAAGCGAGATCGCGCAGAAATCGCCGCCCAGCGGTGCGCCGGCCTTTGCCGCCGCTGCCAGCATTGCGGTGACACCGGGCTCGATCGCGATCGGCAGGGCAAGCCAGGCCGGCTCGCCCGCCTCCAGCGCCTCGAACACGGCCGCCGCCATGGCGAAGACGCCGGGGTCGCCGCCGGAGACGACCGCGACGGTCTTCCCCGCCGCCGCCAGCCGCAGCGCATGGGTGGCGCGGTCGATCTCGACGCGGTTGTCGGAAGCGTGCTTCGTCTGGCCACCGCGTGCGGGGATGCGGTCGAGATAGGGCCCGTAGCCGATCAGGTCGGAGGCGGCGTCGATCGCCGCCTGCGCGGCGGGCGTCAGCCACTGTGCCGGGCCGGGACCAAGGCCGACGATGGTGAGGGAGCCGCTCACAGCCGCCGCCCCTCGCCGGGGACCAGCACCATCGAGAAATACGGCGCCTCCGCGTCGCCGCGCTCGCTGAGGCGGATGATCGCCTGTCCGGCCATCGTCGCCTGCTCGACATAGATCGCCCGCTCGATCAGGCCGGTGGCCTCCAGCGCGCGACGCACCTTCGGCAGGTTGCGGCCGAGCTTCATGATCACGGCGGCGTCGGTGTCGGCGAGGCGCCGCACCAACTCGGCCTCCGGCAGCGTGCCGGGCAGCACGGTCAGGATGTCGTCGCCCCAGGTGATCGGCGCGTTGGCGCGCGTCCAGGCGCCGGCCATGCCGGTGACGCCCGGCACCACCTCGGTCGGGAAGCGATGCGAAAGCCGCCGCCACAGATGCATGAAGGAGCCGTAGAAGAACGGGTCGCCGTCGCAGAGCACCGCGACGCTGCGCCCGGCCTCCATCTCGGCGGCGAGCAGCGCCGCGGATTCATCGTAGAACCGCGTGATCGGGCCACTATAGCCCTCGTCCTCGACCGGGACCTCGATCGTTACCGGAAAGGCGAGCGCGATCTCGCGGGCGGCATTGGGCCCGACGACGGCATCGGCCGTGATGCGGGCATGGCCGCGCCGGCCGCGCTTGCAGAAATGCACCAGCCGGTCGGCGCTCAGGATGATGTCGCGGGCGCGCACGGTCATGTAGTCGGGGTCGCCGGGGCCCAGGCCCACGCCGAACAGCAGTGTCTTTCCCAAAGGGTGCTTGGCCGGCTCAAAGCTCACCGGCTCACTCCTTCTCTTGCGCCAGCGCGTTGACGGCGGCTGCCGCCATCGCCGAGCCGCCGCGCCGCCCATGCACGACGAGGAAGGGCACGCGCCCGTCCTGCGCCAGCGCCTGCTTCGATTCCGCCGCACCGACGAAGCCGACAGGGATGCCGATCACGGCGGCCGGCTTGGGCGCACCGGCATCGAGCATCTCCAAAAGCCGGAACAGCGAGGTCGGCGCATTGCCGATGACGACGAGCGCACCCGCCAGATGCGGCCGCCACAGCTCCATCGCGGCGGCCGAGCGCGTGGTGCCCATCTCGGCGGCCAACGGCGCGGTGCGGGGATCGTCGAGCGTGCAGATCACCGGGTTGCGCGCCGGCAGGCGGGACGGCGTCACGCCATTGGCGACCATCTTGGCGTCGCAGAGGATCGGCGCGCCGGCCTTCAGCGCGGCCTCGGCAGCACCCGCGAAATCCGGCGACATCTCCACATCGTCAGGCAGATCGGTCATGCCGCAGGCATGGATCATCCGGACCACGACATGGGCGGCCCGGCCGGCAAAGCGCGAGAGATCGGCCTCGGCCCGGATGATCGCGAAGGAGCGCTCATAGATCGCCCCGCCATCGCGGATATAGTCGTAACCCGTCGTCACTTGGTCGGTCCTGAAAGCCGGCCCGCCGCGCTCAGGCGGGCATGAAGGTCCTGTCCGCGCTGCAATCGCGTCAGCAGGGCGGAAAGGTCAAGGGTGGCGACGGCGCCGTCCCGTGCGCCGCCGCCGATGACGACGCGGTAGCGCCCGCCCTCGCCGACCAGCGTCAGATCGCTGGCGCCCGGCCGGGCGCAGGATTTGACGCAGCCCGAGACGTGCAGGGTCAGCCCCGCGGCGAGGTCGGGCGCCAGCACTGGGGCGAGCCGCGCCGCATCCGCCATCGCCGGAGCCTCCGCCCGGCTGCAGGCGGGCACGCCGGCGCAGGCCTGCACCGACAGGCGCGGGTCGTCGTCCCGCGTGATCAGGCCCTCCGCCGCCGCGCTCTCGAGCAGGGTCGTCGCATCGGCTTCCGACAGCCCTCGGAAGGCGAGGCCGCGCCAGGGCGAGAGGCGGATCTCCGGGCAGCCCAGTGTTTCGGCCGCCTGTGCGAGACGGTCGAGCGCCGCGGCCTCCACTCGTCCGAAGGGCAGGCCGATCAGTGCGGCATGGCTCGCGTGAAGCGCAAACAGCCCGGCCCGCCGCGGCGCGGGGCGGTGGGGTGGCGGCTCGGTCAGGGGGAGATCGCAGAGCGCCGCCAGTTCCGTGGCCCCGAGATCGCCCATGCGGCGGATGGCGTCGGGCGCCTGCGCCCGTCGCGCGGCGAAGCGGGCCATCACCTGGGCTACGGCGGCTCCTGCGTCGCCTTCGGCGACGGGGCCGAACCAGAGCCGGTCCGCCAGCGCGATCACCACACGCCCCGGCGCGGTCGCGACGATGCGGATGTCTCCCGCGAAGGCCTCGAGTGAAGACGTGTCACCACCGTCGACGATGACGGCGAACTTCGCCGGCAGGCCGGCGATCTCGCGCCCGCGCGCCTCGATGGCGGCGGCGAGGGCGAGCGCGTCGATCGGGTCGCTCCGCGAAGCCCCGGAAGGATGTGGCGGGTGCGCCAGCGGCGAGACCAGCGTGAGCCTTTGCGGCCCGTCGCCCTCATGCTCGTCGACCAGCCGCTCCGCCAGCAGCGTCGCGACCAGCGCTGGATGGCTGTCCGCCGTCACCCCGCGCAGCTGCATGTTGCCACGCGCCGAAATCTCGATCAGCCCGTTACCGTGCCGGGCGGCCAGCGCCGCGATGCGCCGCAGCTGGGCCGGCGTCAGGCAGGCGCCGGGCGGATGCAGCCGCACCAGCCAGCCATCGCCGGTCTCCATCGGCTTGAGCGTGCTCGGGCACCAGCCGCGCCGCAGGGCTTCGGGGAAAGGCGCGTTCATTCCGCCGCCTCTCGCGTCGCGGGCGTGCCCGCCAGAAACGCCCCCACCGAATTGCGCCGGCTGGTCCACAGGCCGCGCCGCGCCGCGTCCGCCAGCCGCGCGCGGATCGCTTCGGCGGCCGGGGCATTGGCGGCCTCGATCGCGCTCCAGACCGCGGCATCGGCGCACCAGGCCTGGAAGACCGCGTCGAACAGCCCGTCCGACACGGCATCCGTGCTGGCGGCGAAGACGAAGAGCGTGTCGATCGCTTCCGCGAGCTCCGCCGCGCCGCGCCAGCCATGGGCGAGATGAGAGGCGATCCAGCGCGGATGCGTCAGCCGGCCATGGACGATGCGGGCGATGTCCTCCGCCACGGTGCGCGCCTTCGGCGTCTCCGGGTTAGAGCTGTCGAGGCTGTAGAGCGAGGGGTTCGCGCCGAGCGACTGTGCCGCGGCCGCGAGACCGCCGATGACGTCGGCGGCGCTCGAGGCTTCCAAAATGTCGCGCCCGGCGGTGTCGCTGACATGCACGAAGGCGTCGGCCATGCGGATGCGGGCGGAGAAGCTGGCATCGGCATGGGCTACACCCTCCGGGCCGCCATAGGCATGGCTGGAGGCGGCGAGATAGGCCGCGCCCAGCTCGTCGCGGGTCGTCCAGTCGCCGTCGAGCGCGCGGTCGGCGACGGCCGCGCCATAGCGGCCGGGCGCGGCGCCGAACACCCGCGCCCCGGCCTCGCCGCGGCGCCGCGCGGCGGCGGGCTCGTTCCAGTCGTCCGGCTCGTCCAGCATCGCGACCGCGCGCGCGGCGGCGTCGAGCAGGGCGACCTGCTGCGGGAACGTGTCGCGGAAGGCCCCCGAGATGCGCACCGTCATATCGATGCGCGGATGCTCGAGCTTCGGCTGCGGCGTGATCGCGAAACCGGTGACGCGCGTCGAGGCATCGTCCCAGAGCGGCGCGACGCCCATCAGCGCCAGCGCATGGGCGATGTCCTCGCCGCCCGAGCGCAGCGTCGGCGAGGCCCATAGATCCATCACGATGCGGCGCGGCGGCTCGCCCTCATCCTGCAGATGCCGCGCGATCACGGCCTGCGCCGCCAGCGCCCCAAGCCGCGCTGCCGCCCGCGTCGGGATCGCACGCGGGTCGAGCGTCGAGAGGTTGCGCCCGGTCGGCAGAACGTCGGGCCGGCCGCGATGCGGCGAGCCGGCGGGGCCCGGCACCACGAAACGCCCGTCGAGCGCGCGCAGCAGCCCCTCGCGCTCGCTCTCCGCCGAACCGGGGTCGAGCGCGGACTGGCCGAAGACATGTAAGCCGTCGCGGAAGGGCAGTTCGGCGATGTCGCAGAGATGCGCGTCGAGCCGCGTCAGCGCCTCGCTCATCGGCAGATCGGACGTCACGCCGCAGGATTCCGCCAGCCCGCTGGCCTGGGCCCGCGCCCGGATTTCGCTGGCGACAATGTCGGCGCGACGCGGATCGAGAACCTGCGCCTGGCTGAACTCCTCGACGAGGTCGCGCAGCAGCGCCGTCTCGCCGCCAGCCCCGATCTCCGCCAGCGGTGGCGGCAGATGGCCGAGCGTCACCGCCGAGAGCCGCCGCTTGGCGGGCGCCGCCTCGCCGGGATCGTCGACCACATAAGGGTAGACCACCGGCAGCCCCTGCGTGACCAGCCGCGGCCAGCAGGAGGACGACAGCGCCACCGCCTTGCCCGGCAGCCATTCGGTCGTGCCATGGGTGCCCAGATGGATCAGCGCATCGATGCCGGCCGTCTCGCGCAGCGCGCGGTAGAAGGCGAGATAGCCATGGCAAGGCGGCGCGTCGGGGTCGTGATAACGGGCCTTCCGGTCAGGCGTCGCATCGCGCGGCGGCTGCAGCGCGATGGAGAGAGCGCCGTCACGGGCGACGCGGAACCGGAAGGTGCCGTCGGTGCAAGCGGGGTCAGCCTCGGGTTCGCCATGGGCGGCGAGGAGGGCGTTGCGTGCGGCTTCGGGGATCGTCGCGAGCCAGGTCCTGTATGTGTCGAGCGAGAGGGTGAGGTCGGCCGGCCCGGTGGTGAGGGCGGCCATCAGCCCTGATCCCGCATCCTCCTCATCACATGCGCCGTCATCCCGGGCGACCGGAGGGAGACCCGGGATCCATTCCGGAACCTGTCCGGCAAAGGCTCCGGAATGGATCCCGGATCTCCGCTTCGCTGCGTCCGGGATGACGGCGGAGGGAACATCGACCCCATATCCGGCCTCCGCCAGCAATCCCCGGATCACCCCGACGCTCGCCGGCGTGTCGAGCCCGACCGCAAAGCCTGCCCGGCCGCCGCGCGCGGGATAATCCGACATCACCAGCGCCAGCCGACGCTCGGCAGCCGGCTTGGACGCCAGGGCGATCCAGCCGCTGGCGAGGTCGGCGAGCGCCTTGATGCCATCCGCGTCGGGCACCAGTCGCCGCGTCACCAATCCGGTCGCGGGATCGGCGGTCTCGGCCTTGAAAGCGACGGGAATGGTTCCCAGCCGCCCGTCGAATTCCGGCAGCGCCACCTGCATGGCGAGGTCCGTCGCCGACAGCCCCCGCGGCGAGGCCGCCCAGGCGTCGCGGGCACTGCCGACCGGCATCGCCTGAAACACCGGGCAATCGGCGCCGTCGAGCACGAAATCGGCGCCCTCGCGGGCGGAGAAGGCGGTGGTGGTGACGATCGCCGCCGGCCGCCGCGTCGCGATCAGCGCCGCGAGTTCGGCGGTGACAGCGGGGTCCTTCAGGCTGGTCAGGGCCAGGATCAGAGGAGCCATGCCGCGCGCGGCCAGCGCCGCCTGAAGCGCCTCGCCCATCGCCGTGTCGCCGGCGCTGACGGAAGAGCGATAGACCAGGATCGGCACGAAGGGCCGGTCGGGCAGCGCGGCGAGCGCCTCGCACCAGGGCATCGGCGCGGCGTTGGCGCCGAGCGCGAAGAGGGACGGGAGGGGCAGGGGGGCGCGCAAAGGGATGTGAGGGCACGGCGCCCCCTCATCCGTCAGCGCTTCGCGCTGCCACCTTCTCCCGCAAGGGGAGAAGGGAGTTGCCGGCGCCGTTTCGCCCTTCTCCCCTCGCGGGAGAAGGTGGCCCGCAGGGCCGGATGAGGGGGCGCCGTGCCGTCGCAGATACCCCGCCGCCACCGCCAGCAGGCGCCGCATGTTCTCCGCCCCGCCGCCGGCGTGGAAGTAGGACAGGATGGCACGGGCGCAGGCCGGCGGGACGGTGCCGTACTCTGCCAGCCGCGCGTCGTCGCGGTCGTCGCCGGGCAGCACCGCCAGCGCGATGCCCCTCGCGCGGCAGGTTTCGCTGAGCTGCTCGATGCCGTAGCGCCAGTAGTCCAGCCCGCCGAGGCAGCGCACCAGGACGAAACGGCTCCTGGCCACCGTCTTCTCGATCAGGAGATCGACCGAGAGCGGGTGTCGCAGCCGCCGCAGCGAGGCGAGGCGGACAGTGAGATCACTGCTGCCGGCCGCCGCCGCCAGCGCGGAGAGATCGCTGTCGGCGAAGGACAGGACGACGACATCCCCCACGGCCAAGCCGAGATCGACGGCGTCCTCGCCGTCGTCGAGCCTGATCTCGCTGGTCGGGAGCAGATGCATGCCTGGCTTTCGAAAGGGCCGCCGCTCAGGCGCCGGCGAGCGCAGCCTCCACCGCCGTCACGTCGAAGCCCTTGAGCCCGATCACGGTGAGACGCCCGTCGCGCGCTTCGCCCTCGGTCCAGGCCCGGTCGAAATGATGGCTGACGCGGCGGCCGACGCCCTGCACGACGAGCCGCATCGGCTTGCCCGGCACGGCGGCGAAGCCCTTCAGCCGCAGCACGCCCTGCGCTTCGGCCGCCTTGCCGAGGCGGGCTGACAGCACCTCAGGCGCGAGGCCGGCCGGCAGCGCCAGCGCGACCGAATCGAAATCGTCATGCTCATGGTCCTCGCCATCGCCGTGATGAGACGGACGCGAGGCGAGGTCGGCCTCCGCCGCGGCGCTAAGGCCCAGGATCAGAGCGGGCTCGATCGTGCCATGGCGGGTCTCGACGATCTTGATCGCCTTGGGCAGATGCGCGGCGATCTCGCCCTTCACCCGCTCGCGCGTCGCTGTGTCGATCAGGTCGCTCTTGTTGAGCAGGATCAGGTCGGCGCAGAGGATCTGGTCCTCGAAGACCTCCTCCAGCGGGTTGTCATGGTCGACGGAGGCGTCCTGCGCGCGCTGGGCGGCGAGCGCCTCGGGGTCGTCGGCGAACTGGCCTTCGGCCACCGCCGGCCCGTCGACCACCGCGATCACGCCATCGACTGTGACGCGGGCGCGGATCGCCGGCCAGTTGAAGGCCTGGACCAGCGGCTTGGGCAGAGCCAGCCCCGAGGTCTCGATCAGGATGTGCTGCGGCGGGTCGGCCCGATTCAGCAGCTTTTCCAGCGCCGGCACGAAATCATCCGCCACCGTGCAGCAGATGCAGCCATTGGGGAGTTCGACGACGTCCTCTTCCGTGCAGCCGGAAATGCCGCAGCCCTTGAGGAATTCGCCGTCGAAGCCGAGATCGCCGAACTCGTTGACGAGCACCGCGAGCCTCTTGCCTTCGGCGTTCTCGAGCAGATGGCGCACCAGCGTCGTCTTACCGGCGCCGAGGAAGCCGGTGATGATGGTGCAGGGGGTCTTTGTCAGGGAATTCATCGGGAACCCGCGATCGGGAGGGGAGGAAGGCGCGCGACCACGCCCTTGCGGATCGCCTCGGCGCGCTCGCGCCAGGGCACGATGCCGTCCGGGGCTTCGCGATACTGGCGCGCGAAGGTGAGCAGCGTCTCGACGCCCGTCGCCGGGTCGAGATCGCCATAGACATAGGTCCAGCGGCCCTCGCCGCTGAGCGCCACCGTGCAGGGGCGCTTGCAGACGGAGAGGCACTCCACCGTCTCGACGCTGACCGCGGTATCGAGCGTGGGGTCGAGCGCGTCGCGAAGGCCGGCGGCGAGAAGGGCCCCGGGACGGGGCGCGTCGGGGTCGCCCCCGGCGGCGCGGCAGGTCGCGCAGACGAGGATGCGGACGGGCGCCGTGCCCGTTTCCGGGCGCGGCTGCTGCAGGGACGTGCTCATGATCGAGCCGGCGTCAGGCCGTCGCGGGCAGGGCGGCGATCAGGAAGACGAGGCCGATGCAGGCCATGGCGGCGGCGGCCGCCCGAACCGGCAGGTTTGCGGGCATCGAGAACAGACGCCGCACCAGCAGGATCGTGCCGACCGTGATGGTGGCCTGGATCGCGACGAGGCCGATGAGATAGGCACCGACCACGGCGGTGTCGGCGCCGATGATCGATTCAGCGAGCGCGTGGCCATGGGCGAAGCCGGCGGCGGCGAAGAGCACGGCGAGAGCCGGCAGCGGCAGCGAAGGCTTGAGCACGCCGATGGCGCCGATCAGCACGAGGCTGCCGGCAACCAGCATCTCCCCGGCCGGCAGATCGATGCTGTTCATATGGGCGAAGGCGCCTAAGCCCATGCCAGCGATCCAGAGCACGGGCAGCAGCAGTGCGCCGGACGCGTAGCGCGAGGCGACGAGGCCGACCGCGACCAGCGCGGCGAGGTGATCGAGCCCGAGAATGGGGTGGCCGAGGCCCGACAGCAGCCCGTCGGTCAGTGTCGAAGGCGTGCTGCCGCCCATCGGGTGGTGGGCGAGCGCCGGGCTGCAGAGCAGGGCGGTGAAGGCGAGGGTCAGGCGGTTGCGCAGCGTCATGGTTCCGGTCTCCGTCAGAAGGCGGCCGGTCTTGCGACCGGCCAACGTTCCCAAGGACGGAGCCGCGTGACCATCGCCACGCGAACACAGCCGCCGTCGGAACACCCCGTCCGATGGGCCCATAGGAACACTGTCGACGGCAGGTCTCCTGGCTCGCGGGTCTGGTCATTCCACGCCGCCTTCCCGGGATCGCTCCCAGTGGCCGATGGCGCGGAACTCGCCGCTTACAGTTGCGGGGGCAGCCGCGGCATCGCACCGCGTTCCCTTTTCACCTCCTCGCGGAGGCACCGTCGGGGACGATCATTAGCCATGTGCGAGAGGCTGTGCAATGCAGGACGCCGTCATTCTCGGGCGAAGCGAAGCGTAGACCCGAGAATCCCATGTCTCGTTTATCTCTTGCAAGAGATGCTCGGGGCTAGCCCGAGCATGACGGCGGAGGTCGCTGCGCGTGAACATCCCCCACCTCACCCTCGTCCTCGGCGGCGCCCGCTCGGGCAAGAGCCGCCATGCCGAAGCGCTGATCGAGGCGCTGGCGCCCCCCTGGGCCTATATCGCGACCGCCCAGGCCTGGGACGACGAGATGACGGCCCGCATCGCCGAGCACCGCGCCCGCCGGCCCGCGGACTGGATCACGCTCGACGCGCCGCTCGACCTGCCCGGGGCGATCCGGGGCCTGCCCGAGGGGCGCCCCGTGCTGGTCGATTGCCTGACGCTGTGGCTGACCAACCTGATCCTCGCCGAGCAGGACACCGCCGCCGCAGGCCGCGCGCTGCTCGAGGCCTGCGCGCAGGCGACAGCGCCCGTTGTCCTCGTCTCCAACGAGGTCGGGCTCGGCATTGTGCCCGACAATGCGCTGGCGCGGCGCTTCCGCGACGAGGCCGGCCGGCTGCATCAGGCGATTGCGGCAAGGGCCGGACGCGTGGTCTTCATGGTCGCCGGCCTGCCGATGCAGGTGAAATGAACAGGCCGTGACGTGAGAACGACGATGACGAACGAGACCGAAGACGCCGCCCGGTACAAGGCGAAAATGGCAAAGCGCAAGGCGCTGCAGGACGCCGAAGTCGCCTCCAAGACGCTCGAGAAGGGGCTGCTGATCGTCAACACCGGCCCCGGCAAGGGCAAGTCGACGGCGGCCTTCGGGCTGATGCTGCGCGCGCTCGGCCATGGCTGGCGCGTCGGCGTGGTGCAGTTCATCAAGGGCGCCTGGGAGACTGGCGAGCGCCGGGCGCTGGACGCCTTCGGCGATCAGATCGCCTGGCACACCATGGGCGAGGGCTTCACCTGGGAGACGCAGGACAAGGCCCGCGACATCGCCGCCGCCACCCGCGCCTTCGACAAGGTCAAAGAGCTGATGGCGGATGAGAGCATCCGCCTGATTGTGCTGGACGAGCTCAACATCGCGCTGCGCTACGATTACCTGCCGCTGGCCGAGGTCGTCGCCACGCTGCAGGCCCGCCGGCCCGATCTCCACATCGTCGTCACCGGCCGCAACGCCAAGCCGGAGCTGATCGAGGCCGCCGACCTCGTGACCGAGATGACGCTGGTGAAGCACCATTTCACCGCCGGCGTGAAGGCGCAGGAGGGGATCGAGTTTTGAGGGGGCGTTCAGGCGGTGGGGATGAGGTGAAGCGCGTCGGCGCCGCCACGGACTGTTGCGGTGGCGATGTGCGCATCGAAGGTCGCCAGCTTCCCGCCTTTGGATGACGCAAGCGCCAGCAAATAGGTATCGGTCACCTCTTTTGAATGGCGCAGCCGTGAGAGATCGACGATCGCGTCGTCAAACAGACTGACCGTATCGGGCCAAAAAACGTGTCCGGGAATGGAGCGGAGTTCACTCAGAACCCGCGCGACACCGGCAGGTGATGATTGTGCCGGCGCAAACAGATAGCGCGGGTTACCAAGGATGCGCACTACGCCGTTTTCGACGATCGGACAGGTCGCACATGACTCTTTGGCACGGGACGAAAACCAGTCATGTGCAACCGAGGAATGAACGTGAGACGGGTTGATGAGCGCGATCAGAACGTTGACGTCGAGCAGATACGTCACGGCTCTTCATCGCGAAGCGCGTTCACCAGTTCCAACGTGACCACGACGCCGGGGCGGCTTGGCAGTTGAGGGAAGCCGTTTCTGTAGGTGATCTCCGGCTCCGCCGGCAGGGCGCGCCGGGCCAGATCGGAGATCACTTCCCCGACGGTGCGGTCCTGCTCCCGCGCCAGCTTCTCGGCGGCGCGGACGACGTCGTCGTCGATCGTCACATGCGTGCCCATGATCGCCTTCCCATCCGGCCTCAGGACTGATTTTAGCGCAATCAGCGGCCAGCCGTAAGCCAGCCTGCTCACCCCCGCGACAGTAGCAGCGCTATCAGCGCGCCACACCCCGCCAACCCCCACAGCAGCCCGCAAGCCTTGCGATACAGCCGCAAGCTCCGCCGGACGTCCGCCGCTGTCGCCTCCGCCCGGCCATCGCCCATCCAGCCATCCTCGACCGTGACATCGCCATAGATGCGTGGCCCGGCCAGCCTCAGGCCCAGCGCGCCCGCCATCGCCGCTTCCGGCCAGCCGGCATTGGGCGAGCGGTGGCGGTTCGCATCGCGGCGCACGGCCCGCCAGGCGCCCGCCGCATCGGCATCGCGGTCGAGCGCCGCAGCCGCCACGATCAGCAGAGCGGTCAGCCGCGAGGCCGGCAGGTTGACGAGGTCGTCGAGCCGCGCCGAGGCCCAGCCGAAGGCGAGGTGGCGCGGCGTCCTATGGCCGATCATCGAATCGGCCGTGTTGATCGCCTTGTAGATGATGATGCCGGGCAGGCCGGCGGCCCCGAGCCAGAAGGCCGGCGCCACGACCCCGTCGGAGAAATTCTCCGACAGGCTCTCGATCGCGGCGCGCGAAACGCCGGCCTCGTCGAGGCTGTCGGGATTGCGGCCGACGATCATCGATACCGCCTTGCGCCCCTCGGTGAGGCCGCCCGTCTCCAGCCCCTGCGCGACGGCCGCGACATGCTCGTGCAGGCTGCGCTGCGCCAGCAGTGTCGAGGCGAGCAGCGCCAGCGGCAAAAGCCCCGCCGGCCCGAGCAGGCGGCACAGGGCCGTCAGCGCGAGCGCCCCGGCCAGCGTCACCGCGAGCAGGATGAGGAGCGCGGCCACGCCTGCCGCCTTCCGCGCGGCGAAGCCGGCCGTCTCCCGGTTCAGCCGGCGGTCGAGCCCGGCGATCAGCGCGCCAATCCAGGTGACGGGATGGCCGATCCGCGCATACAAGCGCTGCGGATAGCCGACCGCGGCCTCGATCGCGAGCGCGGCCAGCAGCAGAAGCAGTGTGTCGGGCCAGAGATCAGAAAAAGCCATGGGCGAAACGATGGGAACCGGGGGCATCTGGCATGGCGGCGATCTCGGCCGGGCGCGGGCGCTGTTTCCGGAAGCGCCCGAGCCCTGGATCGATCTCTCCACCGGGATCAACCCGATCCCCTATCCGCTTCCCGCGCTGCCGTTAAGCCTCTGGCAGCGCCTGCCCGCCGCCGATGACGAGGCGGCGCTGCTGGTGGCGGCGCGAAACGCCTATCGCGTGCCGGTCGATGCCGGCATCGTCGCCGCGCCCGGCACGCAGATCCTGATCGATCTCCTGCCACGGGTCGTTCCGGATCGCGTCGGGGCCCGGCCGGTCGCCGTGCTGGGGCCGACCTATGCCGAGCATGCGCTCGCCTGGCGGAAGATGGGCGCCACGGTCGTCGAGGCTGACACGCTGGCGCAGGCCGACGACGCCGCGACGGTGGTGGTGGTGAACCCCAACAACCCCGATGGGCGCCTGCTGCCGCAGGAGGCGCTGACCGCGCTCGCCGCACGCTGCGCCGCCCGCGGCGGTCTGCTCATCGTCGACGAGGCCTTCTGCGACTTCGCGCCCGAGGCGAGCCGGGTCCCGGCCCTGCCGCCCGCGACGCTGGTGCTGCGCTCCTTCGGCAAGACCTATGGTCTGGCCGGTGTCCGGCTCGGCTTCGCCGTCGGCGAGGCGGATCTGGTGAACGCTTTGCGCGACGCGATGGGCCCCTGGGCCGTGGCCGGTCCCGCACTCGCGATCGGCGCGCAGGCGCTCGCCGATGCCGAGTGGCGGGCGCAGGCCGGCGCCGCGCGCGCCGCCGACGCCGCGAGGCTCGACGCGCTGCTCGCCCCGCGGGGCGAGATCATCGGCGGCACCGCTCTGTTCCGGCTGCTCGCGACGCCCGATGCGCCGGCGCTCTTCGCCCATCTCGGCGCCCACGGGCTCTATGTACGCCGCTTCCAGGCCGATCCGACTCGGCTGCGCTTCGGCCTGCCGGGCGATGCGCAGGGCTGGACGCGGCTCGAGGCCGCGCTGGCCTGTTTCCCGCATGGCGGCTGAGCGGCGGGCGCTGCGTCTGCGCCGTGGCGGGAAGCCGCGGCGGCAGGCTAAGGTGGCCGCCGCCCGTCTCACCCCCCGAGGATTGCTTTGATGCCTGCTCTGCCGACCGGAAGCGACCTGACCATCTGCTTCGCCCATGCCGCCTATCAGTTGCAGGCCGAATTCGCGACGCGCGGCCATGCCGCCAAAAGCTTCGAGGTCCGCTCGCTCGACGAGCTGAAGGCGCGGGCGCCGGAGGCCGATGTCGTGGTGGTGTCGGGTCTCTGGCGCAACGAGCTGATCGCGTCCTGCCCCAAGCTGCGTTTCGTCCAGTCGGTCAGTGCCGGCACGGACCAGTACGACAAGGCCGCTTTTGCGGCGGCTGGCATTCGGCTGGCGAGCGCTCAGGGAGCGAATGAGCGGGCCGTGTCCGAGCACGCCATGGCGCTGATCCTCGGCCTGACCCGCCAGATCCACCTCGCCCGCGACAACCAGACCGCCGCGACCTGGCGGCCGATGATCGGCGACCGCGCCCGGCGCGAGGACGAACTCGGCGGCAAGACGCTGGTCATTGTGGGCTTGGGCCGCATCGGCCTGCGGCTGGCGACGCTGGCGGCCGCCTTCGGCCTGCGGATCATCGGCGTGCGCCGCAGCCCGGAACCGCATCCCGACATCGAGGCGATCGTCCGGCCCGATCAGCTTCACGAGGTGCTGGCGCAGGCCGACATCGTCGCGCTGACCTGCCCGCTGACGCCGGAGACGGAGAATTTGATCGACGCTGCGGCGCTGGCGGCGATGAAGCCCGGCGCGCTGCTGATCAATGTCGCGCGCGGCAAGGTCGTCGACGAGAAGGCTTTGGTCGCCGCGCTGTCGGAAGGCCGCATCGCCGGCGCCGGCCTCGACACCTTCGTCGAGGAGCCGCTGGCGGCGGCCTCACCGCTCTGGGCGATGAAGAACGTCATCGTCACGCCCCACAGCGCTGGCGAGACCCGCGCCTACGAGACCAATGTCGTCGATCTGCTGGTCGACAACCTCGCCCGGCTTGCGCGCGGCGAGACGACCTTGCGCAATCAGGTGGTCTAAGGCTCGTCACGATCGACCAACCGCGCCGTCATCCTGGGCGACCGAAGGTCGTCCCGGGATCCATCGTAGGGCAGGACGGCGCCCGATGATGGATCCCGGCCTGCGCCGCTGCGCGGCTGGTCCAGGATGACGGCGTGTTTCGTCGAAGATCGATAAAGCCTACGCCCGCAGCCCCCGCCACCAAGCCCGCGCCGCGTCGCGTGCCCGCCGCGCGAAGGCGTAGGCCGCGCTGCTGCGGACCCAGTCGAGCGCCCGGCGCCGCAGCCGGTCGAGCAGGGTCATCAGCCAGTTGAGCCAGCGATAGGTCAGCAGCTTCTCCCGGCCGGCATGGTAGATTCGCTCGACCAGCAGGAAGCTGACGAGATGGGCGAAGGCGAAGACGATGAGGCCGGTCCGGAACCGGCCATCGGCCATCATCACCAGCCCGAGCAGCTTCAGCGGCTCGGCGATCGCGAAGGGCACCGCCAGCAGCGCCAGGATCGCCAGCCGCGACTGACGCGCGATCACGGCCTCCGCTCGCGCCACGATCCGCAGTGACGCCACCCAGTCGACCAGCGGCCGGTAGAGCGGCCGGGCGATCTCGTCGAAGACGACGACGACGGTCAGCACCGCCCGTAGGATGGCGAAGAGGAGGCGGGCGAGGGGGCCGCGTGTCTCGTCTCGGGGCGGCAGCTCGGTCATCGTCGTCCTTGCATCGCCCGAGAGTTCACCGGCTTCCGTCGCACTGACTTAATCCTGCGCGATCCCAGCAGTTCTGGGGCGTTCCCATCAAGCGCGGGTCATCCCGGACGCAGCGAAGCGGAGATCCGGGATCCATGCCGGAGCGCTTGCCGGAAAGGTTCCGGAATGGGTCCCGGGTCTCCCTGCCGGTCGCCCGGGACGACTCGCGCTTGTGTGACGAGCGCAGGTGTCCCGTGACCGAAGGAGACTCACACCGCCTTCGCATCCTCCAGCATCAACGCCGCGCCCTTCTCGGCGATCATCATGGTCGGGTTGGCGGTATTGCCCGAAGTGATCGCGGGCATGACGGAGGCGTCGATCACGCGAAGCCCCGCCACCCCGCGCACCCGCAGCCGCTCGTCGAGCACGGCGCGGGCATCGTCGGGACGGCCCATCTTGGCGGTGCCGACGGGATGGAAGATCGTCGTCCCCAGCCGCGCCGCGGCGTCCAGCAAATCCTCGTCGCTCGTCGCCGCCGGGCCCGGCAGATGCTCCTGCGGCCGGAAGCGCGACAGCGAGGCCTGCGCGACGATGCGGCGCGTCAGCTTCATCGCGTCGATCGCGACCTGCCGGTCGGCTTGCGTGTCGAGATAGTTCGGCGAGATCGCGGGCGCGTCCTGCGCATGGGGCGTCTTGAGGTGGACATGGCCGCGGCTGGTCGGGCGCAGATTGCAGACGCTGGCGGTGAAGGCGTCGAAGGGGTGCAGCCCCGAGCCCCAGGAATCCAGCGAGAGCGGCTGGAAATGGTACTGCAGATTGGCGGTCGCCTGCTCTGGCGAGGATTTCGCGAAGGCGCCGACCTGCGAGGGCGCCATCGTCAGCGGCCCGCTGCGCATCGCCGCATATTGCAGCGCCATCAGCGGCCGGCGCCAGATCTTGGCGTAGTCGCTGTTGAGGGTCCGCACACCCTCGACCTTGTAGACAGGGCGGATCTGGAGATGGTCCTGCAGGTTCTCGCCGACGCCGGGCAGGTCCGCCACCGTCGCGATGCCCAGCCCCTGCAGCCTTGCTCCGTCGCCGATCCCTGAGCGCTCGAGCAGCGCCGGCGAGCCGATCGCGCCGGCCGAGAGCACGACTTCGCCCGAGACCTCGGCCCGCAGCTTCTCGCCGCCATGGCTGAACTCGACCGCCGTCGCGCGGCCGTCCTCGATCACGACGCGCTCGACCAGCACGCCCATCTCCAGCCTGAGATTTTTCTCGCGGGCGTCGAGCACCGGCCGCAGGAAGGCGTTGAAGGCGCTCAGCCGGCGCCCGCGTCGCTGGTTGACCTGGAAATAGGAGGAGCCCTCGTTGTCGCCGGTGTTGAAGTCGTCGATCTTGGCGATGCCGGCCTCGGCCGCTGCCTCCCGGATGGCGTCGAGGATCGCCCAGCGCACGCGCGGATGCTCGACGCGCCATTCCCCGCCGCTTCGATGCACCCCGCTCTCGCCCGGGCCGATATGGTCCTCATGCGCGAGAAAATACGGCAGGACGTCGCCCCAGCCCCAGCCGGAAAGCCCGTGCTGGCGCCAGCCATCGTAGTCGGCCGCCTGGCCGCGCATATAGACCATGGCGTTGATCGCGGAGGAGCCACCGACCACCTTGCCGCGCGGATAGGCCAGCGCCCGGCCGCCGAGGCCCGCCTGGGGTTCGGTCTTGAACAGCCAGTCGGCGCGCGGATTGCCGATGGCGAAGAGGTAGCCAACCGGGATGTGGAACCAGATCCAATCGTCCCGTCCGCCGGCCTCCAGAACCAGCACGCGTGACGTGGGATCGCGCGACAGCCGGTTGGCGACGACGCAGCCCGCCGAGCCCGCGCCGATGACGACATAGTCGAAGCGGCCAATGGAGCGGCGGTCGGTCTGGGCGGGTTCGGCCATGGCGTCCCTCGGTCAACAGGCGGGTCTGCTCCCGCTTCGGAGGCAACGGATAAGCGGCGGGGCCTGTGGCGGCAATGGCGCGTCAGTGCGAACGGCCTGTGCAAGAGCCCTCACGCCTGCGGGATTCCGGGCTCGCGGCGAGCGTGAAATACGCGAGTCATGCCGGGCGACCGGAGGGAGACCCGGGACCCATTCCGGAACCTCTCCAGCATGCGCTCAGGAATGGATCCCGGATCTCCGCTGCGCTGCGTCCGGGATGACCCGCTCTGCTGGAGGGAGGGTGAGGGCGAATGCCTTATCCAACGGCCCGCCGCTTGCTTGGACCCTCCCGAATGGTTGTTATGGCGGCGCGGCCGTGGGGCCGTCCGCCCGGGAGAGTGTCGATGGGGTATCGCGTCGCGATCGGCACGCGCAGCTATCTCTTCAGCGATCTGAAGGAGCTGATGGCGAAGGCGACGCCGCCGCGCTCGGGCGACCGGCTGGCGGGGCTGGCGGCCGACAGCCTGGAAGAGATGATGGCGGCGAAGATCGCGCTCGCCGACCTGCCGCTGCGCACCTTCCTGCACGAGGCGCTTATCCCCTACGAGGCCGACGAGGTCACGCGGCTGATCATCGACGGCCATGACGCGGTGGCCTTTGCGCCGATCGCCTCGCTGACGGTGGGCGCCTTCCGCGACTGGCTCTGCTCGGCAGCCGCGACGACGGCGGTCCTGGCCAGGCTCGCACCGGGAATCACGCCGGAGATGGCAGCCGCGGTCTCCAAGCTGATGCGCAACCAGGACTTGATCCTCGTCGCCCGCAAATGCCGCGTCGTGACACGCTTCCGCAACACGCTCGGCCTGCCCGGGCGGATGGCGGTGCGCATCCAGCCCAACCACCCGACCGACGATGCCGCCGGCATCCTCGCCTCGACCATCGACGGGCTGCGCTATGGTTGCGGCGATGCGGTCATCGGCATCAACCCGGCCTCCGACAGCACGGCCCGGATCGGCGAGCTCCTGCGCCTGCTCGACGGCGTCATCGCCCGCTTCGACATCCCCACCCAGGCCTGCATCCTGACCCATGTCACCTCCTCGATTGCGCTGATCGAGCAGGGCGCGCCGGTCGATCTCGTCTTCCAGTCGGTCGCGGGCACGCAAGCCGCCAACGCCTCCTTCGGCGTCACGCTGGCGCTGCTGCAGGAGGGGCTGGAGGCCGGCCGCTCGCAGAAGCGCGGCACGGTCGGCGACAACCTCATGTATTTCGAGACCGGGCAGGGCGCCGCGCTCTCGGCCAACGCCCATCACGGCGTCGACCAGCAGACGCTCGAGGCGCGCGCCTATGCCGTCTGCCGGGCCTACCAGCCCTTGCTGGTCAACACGGTCGTCGGCTTCATCGGCCCGGAATATCTCTATGACGGCAAGCAGATCATCCGCGCCGGGCTGGAGGACCATTTCTGCGGCAAGCTGATGGGCGTGCCAATGGGTTGCGACATCTGCTACACCAACCATGCCGAAGCCGATCAGGACGACATGGACACGCTGCTCACACTGCTGGGCACGGCTGGCGTCAACTTCATCATGGGCGTGCCCGGGGCCGACGACGTGATGCTGAACTACCAATCGACCTCCTTCCACGACCAGCTCTATATCCGCGAGGTGCTCGGCCTGCGGCGCGCCCCGGAATTCGAGGAC
The DNA here is from genome assembly GCF_030695125.1 of Allobosea sp. Lineage (GTDB taxonomy): Bacteria > Pseudomonadota > Alphaproteobacteria > Rhizobiales > Beijerinckiaceae > Allobosea. The sequence continues at coordinate 408,667 of NZ_JAUYTP010000016.1, forward strand.
TGGCTGCTGCGCATGGACATCACCGACGCGACGGGTCGTCTTAGTGCCGGGCAGGGCGGGCCCGCGCTGCTCGCGGCGATGCAGGACCGCGCCGCATGAGCGGGCCGGAGAAGCCGCCGGCCCCAGGCCGCTTCGCCGATCTCGCGCGGCTGACCCCCGCCCGCATCGCGCTCGGGCGCACGGGCGCCTCGCTGCCGATGCGCGAGGTGCTGCGCTTCGGCCTCGCCCATGCCCAGGCGCGCGACGCGGTGCATGCGCCCTTCCGGCCCGAGGAGGTCGCCGCTGCGCTCGCCAGGCTCGGCATCGAGACGCTGGCCGTCGAAAGCGCGGCTCGTTCCCGCGCGGATTATCTGCGCCGGCCGGATTGGGGCCGCAGCCTGTCGCCGGAGAGCCTGGCCGCATCGCACGCGCGGCGTGGGCGGTTCGATCTCGCCATCGTGGTCGCCGACGGGCTGTCCTCCACCGCCATCCACCAGAACGCCGCGCCGCTCGTCGAGGCGCTGCTGCCTTTCCTCCGGCGCCACTCGCTCTCGCTGGCCCCGATCGTCATCGCCTCGCAGGCGCGGGTCGCGCTCGGCGACGCCGCGGGCCAGGCGCTGGGCGCCCGCATGGTCCTCGTGCTGATTGGGGAACGGCCCGGCCTGTCCTCGCCGGATTCGCTGGGCGCCTATCTCACCTTCGCGCCGCGGATCGGCCTGACCGACGAGGCGCGCAACTGCATCTCGAACATCCGCCCTGGCGGGCTGGGCTTTGCCGAGGCGGCCTTCAAGCTCGCCTGGCTGATCGACCAGGGGTTCCGCCGCGCGCTGACCGGCGTCGGGCTCAAGGACGAGAGCGCCGCGGCGCTGGAGGCGGGCGCGGCCGCCGGTCTGATCCCGGAGGACTGATCGCCCTCAGCCCGCGAAGCCGCCCTCGGCCAGAAAGGCGGCCTCCTCCGGCGTCGTCTCCCGCCCGAGCAGCGCATTGCGGTGGGGGAAGCGCCCGAAGCGCCGGATCACCGCGCGATGGCCCTCCGCATGCTCGGCCGCCTCGCCGCCGAGCGGCGTGCTGAGTGCGACCGAGAGGTCCTGGTCCACAAGGTTCTCGGAATGGCAGAAGGGCAGGTGCAGGAACAGCCGCAGCGCCGGCTCGATGGCGGCGCCATGGCCCATCGCCTGCGCGCGCCGGGCAAAATGCAGCGCAAGCGGGTCGGTGGCGTACATATGGGCCGTGCCGCGGAAGCTGTTGCGCGGGAACTGGTCGAGCAGGACCATCAGCGCGAGTGAACCCTCGGCCGTGTCGCTCCAGCCGTCGTGCTCGCGGCGTGCCGCCGCAAGATGCAGCGGCATGAAGCGTTCCCGGAACAGCGTGTCGAAGGCCTCATCCTTCGCGAACCAGCGCCCGGGACCGGCCTCGCGCCAGAAGTTGCCGACTGCGGCCGCCGTTGCGGTCGGTGCGCCGCGCGACATGCGCGGCCCGTCATGGGGTGTCATCCGTCGTCTCTCCAGGGGCGAGGGGAACAACACCGTCGGCGATCTCATTGTTCATGACCAGGCAGCAGCATTCTTTCGAGCCCGTTGCGGCGTGCCCGCCCCGGACGACCATGCATGACCACCATCCGAGGCATGGGCTTGATAACCCAGCGTCATCTCCATCAAATGGGATCGTGACCACCTTGCCGCCACGTTCCCTCGACAATGCGCCGACCGGGCCGCCCGAGGCGGAGGCGCCCTACCGCTTCGTCAGCCGCGATGTCGGCGAAACCCAAGCCTGGCTCATCGCTCTTCTGCGCCGCGATCTGCTGCTCGAACCGCTGCCGACTGAACCTTTCGAGGCGAAGCTGACAGGTCATGCGCTGGCTCGGGCCCATCTCGTCCACGCCTCCTACCCAGGCGGGATGAGGCTCAAGCGCGGCGACGCGCATGACAATCTGACCCTGCGGATCGTGGCGAGCGGGGGCAGCTTCTATTCGGTCGGCCGCGAGACGCTCGCCGCCGTGCCGGGCCGGGGTCTGATCCTCAACACGGCGCTGGCCGAAGGCGGCGAATATGCCGAAGGCAGCATCCATTCCACGTTCACGGTCCATGCCGAAGAGGTCGCGCGGACCCTGCAGGACGCCTTCGAGCGCCCGGTGACGGCGCAGCTCGGCCTTGCGACCACCTTCGAGGTCGGTTCCGGCACGGGCGCTGCGCTGTCCGGCATCATGGCCGCGATGGCGGCCTGCCTGGGTGGCGAGGGCGCCATCTCCGAGGCGCCCCACGCCGCGCGGATGCTGCGCGATTCCCTGATCATGCTGATCCTGGAGCGCTTTCCGCACCGCTACTCCGCCTGGTTCGAGCGCTCGGCGGCGGCCCCCGCGCCCTGGCAGATCCGGCGGGCGATCGCCTTCATCGATGCCCATGACAGCGGCCCCCTGACGGTCCAGGACGTCGCGGATGCCGTTGGTATCGGCCTGCGCTCGCTGCAGGAGGGTTTTCGCCGGCACAGGCAGATCTCGCCGCATGATTACATCAAGCAGGTGCGGCTGGGGCGGGTCAGGGCCGAACTGTCGGATCCGCAATCGACCCGCAGGATCGAGGAGATCGCCCGGCACTGGGGCTTCGTCAACCGCGGCCATTTCGCAGTCGATTACCGGCAGGCCTTCGGCGAACAGCCCTCGGAGACGCGCCGCCGCCGCTGAGCTGAGCCCGAAGCGCGCCGCTCCACGATCGGGTTAACGTAGCGGCAACCACGAAAACCCATTCGCCCGATCATGGTTACCGGAGCGTTGACGGGGGCGGCCGGCCCGACTCCCACGGCGCAAGACCGACTCCGGCGGCGCAGGGACGTCTAAAATAGATTAAATCAAAAAACGAGAACTTTAAGTGAATTATAAATCAATACGATCATAATACTCGTTATGTAGGCGGCGTTTTATTGGTTTCGTTGTGTGCGGGTGAATCGAATGGTCAGTAAAAACGCGAGCAATGTCGCGCAAATCAGTCCAGGGCCGGACTGTACGTTGCGTCATGCAAAGTCGACGGCGGCTTCGCTGGCCGCGTTGATCGCGTCTGCTCAGTCGATCGAGGTCGACTGTTCCGTCATCGAACAGGTCGACATCACCTTCGTGCAGATGATCGTCAGCGCGCAGCGTAGCTGCGCCGCCCGCGACCTGCCCTTCGCCCTCACCGGCACGAGCGACGCCGTCGCTTCCGCCTTCCACCGGGCCGGCGTGACGCCGCCCGGCACTGTGCCTTCCGAACTGTCCGGGATCTGACCATGGCCACCATCCTCACCGTCGATGATTCGCCGAGCGTCCGGCAGATGATCAAGCTCGTGCTGGGCCCGGCCGGGCACACTGTCGTCGAGGCCGGCGACGGCGCTGAGGGCCTGGCCAAGGCCAAGGCGCAGAGCTTCGACCTCGTCATCACCGACCTCAACATGCCGGTGATGAACGGCATGCAGATGATCAAGGCGCTGCGTGCGCTGCCGGCCTTCATGGGCGTGCCGATCGTGTTCCTGACCACGGAATCCGACGATGCCGTCAAGCAGGAGGCCAAGGCCGCCGGCGCGACGGGCTGGATCACCAAGCCCTTCAAGCCCGAGCAGCTCCTCGGCGTTGTCGCCAAACTCGTGAGGGCCTGATGGAACTCGATCCGACGGAAATCTTCCGGCAGGAAGCCGCCGAGCTGCTCGATTCGCTCGAGACGGTGCTGCTCGATCTCGGCCAGACGCCGCAGGATCGCGATTTGATCGACGCCGCCTTTCGGGCGCTGCACACGATCAAGGGCTCGGGCGCGATGTTCGGCTTCGACAAGGTCGCGGCCTTCACCCATGATTTCGAGACCGCCTTCGATCTGATCCGCAAGGGCAAGATCGACGCCAACCACGACATCGTCACGGTGTCGCTCTCGGCGCGCGACTACATCCGCACGCTGATCGAGGATCCCGATTCCACCGACCCGATCATCGGCGAGGCGATCGTCGAGGAGCTGCAGCGCCTGATCGGCGGCGGCTCGGCCGGCGCGAAGGCTGTGGCGACGGCCGACGAACCGGATGCCGCCGACGCATCTGCCTCCGGCGGGCCGGCCGAGACCGGCTGGCGCATCGAGATCGCCTTCGAGCCCGAAATCCTGCGCAACGGCACCAACCCGCTCGTCCTGCTCGACGACCTGCGCGCGCTCGGGCCCTGCACCGTGGAGGCCGATCTCGGCGCCGTGCCGGTGCTCGAGGAGCTGGAGCCCGAGAGCTGCCTGATCTCCTGGACCGTGACGCTCGACAGCACCTGCTCGCAGGACGAGATCGAGGATGTCTTCATGTTCGTCCGCGACGAGATGAAGCTGGTCATCACCCCGCTCGCCACAGCCGGGCGGCCCGGTTTCGGGCTCGACATGTCGATGCCTGGCGAGGCGCCCGGCCCCGTGTCCGAACCCGCGCCCGAGGCGAAGGCCGCGCCCGCGGCGCAGGCCGTCACGCCTGCGGCCAAACCGGCCGCCGCCGCCCCCGAAAAAGCCGAGCTCAACCGCCGCGCCGAGGACAAGGGCACCACGGTGCGCGTCCAGGCCGAGCGTCTCGACGAGCTGATGGACCGTGTCGGCGAACTCGTCATCGCCCAGGCCCGCCTCAGCCAGATCGCCCATTCCGGCACCGATCTCGCGATCAAGGCGATCGCGGAGGAGATCGAGCGCCTGGCCTCGGGCCTGCGCGACACCACCATGGGCGTGCGCATGGTGCCGATGGGCTCCATCTTCGGGCGCTTCCGCCGCCTCGTCCACGATCTCTCGCGCGATCTCGGCAAGCCGGTCGATTTCGTCACGATCGGCGAGGAGACCGAGATGGACAAGACCATGATCGAGCGTCTCGCCGATCCGCTGGTCCATCTCATCCGCAACGCCATCGACCACGGCATCGAGAATGCCGACGACCGGGCCCGCACCTCGAAATCGGCGACGGGTCGCATCGAGCTGTCGGCCCGCTATGTCGGCGCGCAGGTGCTGGTCACCGTGCAGGATGACGGCGCCGGCCTCAACACCGCCCGCATCCGCGCCAAGGCCGAGGAGAACGGGCTGATCGCGCCCGGCGCCAATCTCAGCGAGCACGAGATCCATCAGTTCCTGTTCCATCCGGGCTTCTCGACCGCCAAGACGATCTCGGCGCTCTCGGGCCGCGGCGTCGGCATGGACGTGGTCAAGCGCACCATCGAGGCGATGCGCGGCACCATCGACCTGACCACGATCCCCGGCCACGGCTCCTCGGTGACGCTGCGCCTGCCGCTGACGCTGGCCATCATCGACGGCCTGCTGATCCGGGTCGGCGAGGGGCGCTACATCATCCCGCTCTCGGCGGTGGAGGAGTGCATCGAGCTGACGGCTGAAGCCGAGGCCCGCGCCAAGGGCCGCAGCTTCCTCAATGTCCGCGGCGAGCTCGTGCCCTTCCTGCGCCTGCGCGACGTCTTCGACGCGGAAGGCCAGGCCGATCCGCACCAGAAGGTCATCGTCTCCTCGATCGGCGACACCCGCGTCGGCCTCGTCGTCGATCAGATCATCGGCAGCCACCAGACGGTGATCAAGTCGCTGTCGAAGCTGCATTCCGACGTCACCATGTTCTCCGGCGCGACCATCCTCGGCGATGGCTCGGCGGCGCTGATCATGGACGTCGCCCAGCTCGTGACGCTCGGCCAGGCCCGGGCCGAGAGCGACAGAACGCCGGAGGCCGCGTGATGAACCAGGTTCAGATGCAGGGCCCGCAGGGCGCCCATGCCGGGGCTCCGCCCGTCGCCGAAACCGATCTCCAGGTGCTGATGGTCGGGCTGGGCAACGAGATCTTCGCCGTCGAGACCGACATGGTCCGCGAGATCATCGATCCGGTGCCGGTGACGCGCGTCGCCGGGGCGCGCGCCTTCCTGCCGGCGCTGATCAATGTCCGCGGCAACGTCATTCCGCTGGCGGATCTGCGCATCCGCTTCGGCATGCCGAGGACGGAGCAGACCGCCGACACGCGCATCGTGGTCGTCGAGGTCGAGATCGACGGCGATCCCGTCACGCTCGGGCTGCTCGCCGACAAGGTCTACGAGGTCACCGAGGTCTCGACGCGGCACACACAGCAGACGCCGCGTCTCGGCAGCCATTGGCGGCCCGAGTTCATCCGTTTCATCACCAAATGGAGCGATGAATTCGTCATCGTTCCCGACATGTCCCGGATTCTGGGCTGAATCCGATTTCCCACTTGCTGGGGCGAAGGGGGCTTCCGATGCGCTTCTCGATCAAGGCCAAACTGTTCGTGACGTTCGGTGGGATCATCGGCTTGTCGATGGTCGCAGGTGGCGTGGCCTATCAACAACTCGCCGCGCTCGACCGCTCGCAGCAGGAAATCGTTGGCCAGGGCCATCGCATCGTCAAGCTCGGCGAATTGCAGAATGAGCTCCAGGGCCAGGTTCGTGCCGAGAAGAACGCCATCATCGCCTCCTCGGAAGCCGAGCTCGAAGCGGCCGCGGCCGAGCTGATCGCACGGCGCCAGAAGGTCACCCAGCTCAGCGGGGACATCCATGCCTCCGCGTCCGAGCAGGGCAAGCGGCTGATGGACCAGGTCATGGCCACGGCCAAGGCGCTGAACGAGGTGCAGGACACTGTCATCCGCAATGCGAAGCTGAACTCCGCGACGCGGGCGGATGCCGTTTGGCAAACCGAAGGCCAGGCCGTGCTCGCCGCGCAGAATGCAGCCTTCGACGGCCTGCTGGCGGATCTCGACAAGAGCCGCGGCTCGGTCGAGCACGAACAGGCTGCGCGCCAGGTCGTCGCAGCCCGCTACCAGACGGCGCGGATGCTGCGCTCGCTGGTGGAAACCTTCACCGCGACCTCGCTCACCGCCCTCGAGGAGCGCCGCCGGACGGCGCTGGCCGAAATGGAAAGGCTGAAGCGCGCGGCCGACATGGCAGCCGAGCGAGTGAAAGCCGTCGGCATCTCCGCCGAGACGCTGCAGAGCCGGGTCGGCCAGGTCGAGGCCGTCGCCCTCCGCGCCGTCGACATCGCCCGCGAGGGCGGCGTCATCCGCGCGGCCGAACTGAGCCGCAGCGACGGCCGCAAGGCGCTGGGCGAGTCGCTGGCCACCGTGGAGGCCTATGCGCGCTATGTCGAGAAGCGCATGGATGAAATGGGCGCTGCCGGGACGGCCGCCGCATCCTTCGCAGAAATGCTCCTCGTCGCGATCCTGGCTGCGTCTGCGCTCATCGGCCTCGCGGCGGCCACCTGGATCGCCATCGGCATCAGCCGCGGCATCGGCGAAGCGGTCACCCTGGCGAATGCAGTCGCTGAGGGCGACCTGACGCAGACTGCCAAGGTCCAGTCCAATGACGAGGTCGGCGATCTCGTCACCGCCCTGAACGGCACGGTCGAGAAGCTGCGTGAGGTCGTCGGCCAGGTGAACACGGCGGCCGAGAACATGTCGGCCGGCTCCCAGGAGCTCTCGGCCAGCGCCGAGCAGCTCTCGCAGGGCTCGACCGAGCAGGCCTCGTCCACCGAGGAGGCCTCGTCCTCGATGGAGGAGATGGCGGCCAACGTGAAGCAGAACGCCGAGAATGCGGCGACCACCGAGAAG